>NZ_JBALDC010000070.1:0-220889 GCF_036917575.1 Nostoc sp.
TGTAATTCTACATCCATTGCCCTACCTCCCTTGCAGAGTTTTTTCTTCTAATCCTTTTATTTAGAATAACCGGAAAGTGACAGAAGAGGGATACTAGATGGTTATCCGAGCGATTACTCCTGATCGTGAAAGTGTCACCGTAAGTTTGGGCAAAATCATCCACATATTTTAGTGGCTGACTAATAAACTTGATCATCCATAACCAGCGCGGCATTTGAGGCCCATCGGGCAGATTGTAAGTTGTTGTCATAAAATTTTGTGGAGTTGATGGCTTCTGAATTTTATTGTTACGACTTTTCATGTTAATTAGGGTTACAGAAAGCGGTATATTCATGATTGGGGACTAGAGACTGGAAACTGGGCACTGAAAAAGAAAACAAAGAGGATAATAATAACTCTTGTACAGACGCGATTAATGAGCCAGCGCGTTGCGGGGGTTCCCACGGCAGTCGCTCATGGGGGAAACCCCCAAGACCGCGCTGCCTCCCCGTTGTAGCGACTGGCGTCGCGTCTCTACTCTTAACTCAGCACTCAGCACTCCTAACTCAGCACTCAAAAGGCAGCATCGGAAGCAAGCAGTGCCAAAAATCATCTCTATTCTCAACGGTAAAGGAGGAGTCGGTAAAACGACTACCGCAGTCAATCTGGCTGCAAACTTTGCGAAGAAAAAAAAGGTGCTGCTGATTGATGCAGATATTCAAGGTTCTGCCAGTTGGTGGTTTGGGCGCAGTCAGCAGGGAATGGGATTTGATTTATCTCAAGAAACAGATCCCACACTTTTAGGTGATTTAGCAAAGATAACAGGTTACGATTTAGTAGTGGTAGATACACCTCCCGCGCTACGCTCTGAAGCATTAGTGGCGGTAGTTGCGATCGCAGATTATCTAGTTTTGCCTACACCCCCAGCCGCAATGGATTTAGCAATCCTCGTGGAAACAGTTAAGGAAGCCGTCATCCCAGTGGGAACCCCCCATCGGGTATTGCTCACCAAAGTTGATACGCGCAGTCTGGGGGAAGCACAAGAAGCAAAAAACACTCTAACTCGCTTAGGTATTCCTACTTGTAATACCTTCATCCGTGCCTATAAAGCTCATGAACGAGCAGCACTAGAAGGTGTAGCGATTACTCAATGGCGAGGAGGTAACGCACGGGAGGCGGAATTAGACTACCGTCGTGCAGCTGATGAATTACAGCGTGATTGGAGAAAATAATAATGGCTAGGAAACAAAGTCTCTCTGACTTACTACAAGAAGAGGCAGAAAAATTTACACCCTCAGAAGGTGAATCTGCGATCGAAGTTACTGCTGAAAAAATTGCCGCAGAAGAGGCTTCATCTGATGAAGAATCGTCAGCACAAATACATGAGTCAACTTCTACTAAGCGTACAAATCCTACTAAAGCTGATTTAGAAGCAACTGTCAAAGAATTGACGGATAATTTAGAAACAAGCCACGAAAAAGAAGCATCTCTTGCAAAAGAAATTACTGATTTGCAATCAAAATTATCTAAACAAAAAACCTTTGCATCAGAACAAAAATCATTACTAGAACAGCTAACAAAAGAACTTGACGAAACCAAAAAAACAGCACTGCAACTTGCAGAATCAAATTCCCAGCTTATAGAAGAAATCAATACTTTCAAACAACAAGTAGAACAAAAAGCAAAAGAGAAATCTAAACTTGTTGTCAAAGAAAGTAGCGCGATCAAACCAGTAAAAGACCATTACAATCCACTCACCTACAAAAAATCACATCGGTCATCAGAAACACTAGCTCAAAATCAACCTCAAAATCAACCAAATGAGTATCCTGATAGTTCTAATGAGATGTGGTTACTTGACTAAAGTCAGTTAATCAGTTAAGTAAAGGTTAATGGTACAAATCAAAATCTATGGCACTGCTTCATTTATCCGTCATTCTCGCAGTGCCATTTCTGACGCAATTCATTCTTGCGTTGTTGAAGCTTTAATATATCCTCAAGACAAGCGTATCCATCGGTTCTTTCCTCTCGAACCCGATGATTTCATCTACCCCGTAGGACGTTCAGAGAAATACATCATCATTGAGATTAGTATGTTTGAGGGACGCACTATTGAAACGAAAAAAAACTAATTAGGTTATTGTTTTTTCGTTTATCTGAACAAGTTGCAATTGCACCTGTAGATATAGAAATCATGATTACAGAAACCCCAAAACATAACTGGGGTATCCGGGGAACAACAGGAGATGAATTAAACCTAAATTACCAAGTGCAAGTCTAAATCTTTGGAGTTTATTGAGGTTAGAGATATGTTTAAACTCGAAAGTCTAAAATATGCTGTGCGGTGATTTGTGGTTGTTCCAAGTGTGGGAGATGACCACAATCTTCAATCCAGGTAAGAGTACTATGTGGAATTGCCTTTTTAAATCTTATGGCATCTTCAGTACCCAAAATTTTATCAGAATCGCCCCATAAAATTAATGTTTGTTGCCCAATTTGTGATACAGTCTCAAGTCTAAAAGCACTGTAACCACCATTTTTAGTGAAAGAAATTAGAGCTTGATGCCAGCTCGGCATTTGTAAGTGTAATGCCCCACAATATAACGCATCAACAGAGGCGAGAGTTTGATTTTTATATCCAATGCGGGAAACGCGTAGACGCGGAGCGGCTTGTCGTCAGACATCGCGCACCTTCAGATTACTCAAAAACTGAGTTGCTAAATAATCTAATGGGGGAAACATGAATTTGCTCAATGGCGAACCACCCGCTAACCCTGCACTGTCAATTAACACCAGCTTTTTGACTGTTTCTGGGTAAGCTAGCGTAAAATCAATCGCCGTCGCACCCCCCATCGAAGCGCCCACTAAAATTACAGGTTGGTTAATTAGACTTTTCCAGAAATAATAAAGATGGGTTTTAATCGCAATTGGGCTATAGGCAATTCCTGAGAGTCTATCTGTAAACCCAAAACCCAACAAATCCACTGCCCAAGTTTCATTATCTTCCGAAAGTAATGGCAAAAGCCGCCGAAATTCTAATACAGAACTGTCAAAGCCGTGAATTAATAAAATCGGAGTTCCACCACACCCTTGCTTGACAAATGTTGTGGTAACTGCTTGATTAGTTAAAGGAGTAGCGATGTCTGACGACAAGCCGCTTCGCGTCTACGCAGTTGTTTGAATACTCCGAGCTAGTGCGCTCGAAGTAGGTTCTGTTAGTTGCTCAACTGCTGTAGGAAGAAAATTTGGAAACATAAATTTCAGTTTATTGTACTAGCTTGCTTCCACGCATAACTGATTTTGTCAAACAATAAACTTACACAATCTAAGATGCTGAGGTATTATTTGTAATATATAAAATATAAACCAGTGGGCTATCAAAATATTCTAACTCCCAAAAAACGCGATGAATCGCGTCTCTACTCCTCCAAAAATTATGGCATAAAAGAAAGTTTTCCAAAATGTCAAAATTGGGACTAAAGCCACGTACAATTAAAATCGCCTATCCCTTAATCCAGGAGCTAATGCTATGCCAATGGCCGTTGGCGTAATTGAAACTTTAGGTTTTCCGAGTGTCTTAGCAGCGGCAGATGCAATGGTTAAAGCTGGCGAAGTCACAATTGTGTACTATGGTCAAGCTGAAAGCGCTCGTTTGTTAGTCGCCGTCCGGGGACGCGTTGCTGAGGTAAAAAGAGCTGTTGAAGCCGGAATCGCGGCTGGAGAGCAAGTAAAGGTTGGTGCAGTAATTACCCACTACATTGTTCCCAATCCCCCGAAAAATGTCGAAACCATATTACCAATCCATTTCACTGAAGAATCAGAACCTTTCCGCATCTTTTAAGCAATTTTGGTATTCATTATCTGTAGCGAAGCTTCGTACAATTAACTTGTAGCCCCCATATCGTTTATTCATACAGGAGATTAATAATGTCATTACAGGCAGTTGGAGCACTTGAAACTAAAGGTTTTCCTGCGGTGCTAGCAGCAGCAGATGCTATGCTCAAAGCTGGTCGAGTTACCCTTGTTGGTTATATCAGAGTGGGTAGCGCCCGTTTTACAGTTAATATTCGTGGCGATGTTTCTGAAGTAAAGACAGCTATGGCTGCTGGTATTGAAGCCGCAGAAAATGTTTTTGGCGGTACTCTAGAATCCTGGGTGATTATTCCTCGTCCCCATGAAAACGTTGAAGCTGTTCTGCCAATTGCTTACACAGAACAAGTCCAAAGCTATCGAGAATCTGTAGAAAATCCCATTGTTGGTAGATCGAACAATCGATAGATTTAACCTCCTGTAGGGGAATTCAAAACAAAAAATTCCCATAAATGAATTAAAACAGAAGTTTCTTGTCAGGCTTCTGATTATCAAAACTTTAGAGGATTACAAACTTTTCTGTTTTTAGATTTTGCATAAGTTGAATTTTGAGGCAGAAGGAAAGCAACAGTCAAAGTCAATAGTCAAAACCAATATTGACTGTTGACTATTCATTTTTATAAATATAAAAGCTTTAAGAAGAACTTAGCAATATTAAATATCTAGTTGTGACTGAAGCTAGTTTAAAAAAGATAAATTTGCCTATCAATCCCTACTATCCAGAATAGGTAGGCATAGATCGTCGTAGATATTGCCACATAGGATACTAAGACTAATTATGCGCTATAACGATAGTATTTATCTAATATTTTATACACCTACTTGCTAAATAAATAACCTTTAAAACCGCTAAGAACCGTATATACACTTAAAAAACCAGCAAATATTAGAAAATACGACTTAATACGATTCAGATAAGGCGCGATCCTCTTTAAAAAGTAGGGAATTAAGTCAATTTATCAGAAGGGTTGGGAAATCTTCTAGGGCAAAATCTCATTAATACCAAGGATATTTAGATTTAACTAAGTATTCTACTACGTAAGGAGTTTTAGAGAGTTGAAACTTATACGGGTGGAATAACGTCTAACATTGAGTTAAATTAGATTCGTTCCTCAATCTGTTACAAAATGTCAAATTTCTGCGATACATTTCGTGCATGGGTATCTTCCAACTTGAAGCAGATTTCTGTTCTCAACTACAATACATAACTTTACAAAAAGTTTAAATTAATATAATGCTCCCGAAAGCTAGATATACATTGGTTTTGGACAATTTTCACTGCAAGCAAAACATCAATGTTAGAAATTTCTGCATAATGTTAGTGAATTTAAACGTAATAAAAGTAGAATCACTGAGCTATTTTCATGAAACTCATGAAATCTAGGCAGCTGCCAGTTAAACAATTAGGTGGGGCGAATGGGGGTTGTGATGCAAACTTCAAAATTGAGTTTCGAGGAATGCAATCTCACTATGACAATGGATGTGGAAAAACTGGCTCTAGATTGGCAAAAGCGCTTGGCCGTGGAATGTCCAGACCAAAATGAAGCTGCGAGGCAAAGCATTATTCTCTGGCTGTTGGGATCTGACTCAAAACGGTTCGATCTGTATGATCCCAAAGAACTCGATATCGCCAGGCAAGCGATGGAATATCGCTGGAGGATTTTACGTCAACGTTACTTGGGACTGGGGCGAGAACGTGCATATCGCAACTTGATAACCCGATTGGGGAGTTTAGTAACATTACGGAATAAGATTCAGACTTGGGTTTCCCTCAGCCGCGATCGCCAACGTAGTGTAATCGATGTATTACAAGAAGTACTCCAAGAGTTACTTCAAAGCGACACTCAGATGCAACAACAAATGGTTGATATTGCCAAATATACAACCGATAGACGATTGGGGGATGCTCTATTATTTGCCAGTGTAGAAGAATATTGTCTGCGGCCAGTACGGAATCAACCCCTATTAGCTTACCGATTTGTGAATTATTTGCGTCGTACTCAGCGCGGTGGTTTAACCCAAGTACCTGGTCGTGACTTGGTTAGATTAGTGTCAGAAGAAGTTCTTACAGAGGACAGTGACAATCGAGTTAACTTAGTCGATAGTCAGGCGATCGCAGAATATCAAGAAGCACAACAACAAGAGGAACAACAAGGGCTGCGCCAATCAGTACAAAAAGAATTTGAAAATTATTTACAAGAAAATCTCGGTATAGAAGCAGTGGAATGGCTACGACTGTATCTGCAAGGTAAGTCCCAGGAAGAGATTTCCAAAAGACTAAATAAGCCAACAAAAGAAGTCTACCGTCTGCGAGAAAAAATTAGCTACCATGCTGTACGTGTTTTTGCCCTCAAAGGTAATCCAGAACTCGTAGACAACTGGCTCTCAATTTCCTTGCAAGAACATAACTTGGGATTAACTCAAAACCAATGGCAACACCTTGATGAAAAATTGACTACTCTAGGACGACAAATTCTAGATTTGCGCAGAGCGGGTAATTCAATAGAAGTCATAGCCCAGCAGTTAAAACTTAAAACCCATCAAGTACTAGGCGAATGGACGAAAGTCTATCTTGCAGCCCAAGCTTTGAGAACCCAGGAGTAGCCGGTAGTGGAAAATGGAGAATCAAAAACAGGGGAGCAGGGGGGAATGATTAATACCCAATGCTCAATAGTCAGTATTATCCCTAGTTTTTAATCTAAAATTCATATTCTACTTACATTTACTTAAGTATATATAATTGGAATTTTAACAATTTAACAAAGTATCTTTATTAACTACTTATTGAATTAAAGGCAAAATATAAGTAAATACTAAAAAATCAAATCTATGTTGTCTTCAAAGGGCGAACTAAATGATACCGCAGCAAATAGACAGCAAATGCTAACTGCCGCTCAAACTAGGTGGGAGGAAGGAGGCGATCGCGAACAAATATTCCACCTGATCGATCATCTTTTATGCATTGAAGCTTGCCTCTACCACCAGATTTTGCCCTTTGAATTAGAAGACAAAAACCTCTTGGTAGGTATGGTTTATCCAGAAGACAGCGAAGCCCTAGATTATGTTAGTCGCATTTTGTCTTATATCAATTGCACAATGGTGATTGAGGCGATCAGAGCCGATGCCCACCGCAGAATACTATCAGCCTACCTCAACCATAAGAATACATCTCAGCCAGATGCTGTACAGCTGCATCAGCTAACAGCGGACTCTTTTTCAACAAATAGAGTAAGTACGATTGCCGACACACCTATTCCCTCCCTAAATGCCGACTCAAAATCAAATCAGCAACGAATATTGACGGTATTTCAGACACAAAATCATCAACATCCTGGGCAACAGGTATTACCTCCTATCTCAGAGCTAGACCAATCATCTCAAATTACAACGTTCTTTAACCTTACTTCCAAAACTCAACCGGAAGAAACCTCTGAAATTGCATCATCAAACAATTTATCTATTTTGCCCACACAAGCTTTTAACCTACTGGATTCAATTGAGTTGCCAATAACACTACCACCCAAGAAATTACTAGAAGAATTACTAAGGCGAATCTTGGCTGGGGGAATCGGTCGGCTGTACTTAGAAAGACAAGCTTATGAAGGCAGAATACTGTGGAGTGACAATGGAGTTTTGCAGTCTGTATTAGACAAACTGCCGCTCTCAGTTTTCCAAGGAGTACTGAATGAATTAAAGCGGTTTGCTTCCCTGCCTGTAACCACGGTTGCAGAACCAAAACAGGTAGAAAAGGAATACGTATATCAAAAAGATCGCTTATTATTACGCTTGCGAGTCATGCCAGGAATCTACGGCGAAGAGGCAACACTCCAAGTATTGCGGGGAGCAGCATTAAAATTCTATCAACAACAGCAGTTAACACGTCTAGGCCGCGATGCTTTAGGAATTTCTCAGCAACTAAGCATCAAGTTACATGAACTACAAGAACGACTTTTATTGAATTCTAGCTTTGATTCTCAGCAATTAGAAGCTCTAGTTGCCCTGAATCAATTAGTAAAAAATTTAGACCAACAGATCAAAATACTGGCACTAGATAGCAATCTACTAACAAAGAGTAAATCATCCGTCAGTAAGTGAAAACGCTGATTTCGTTCGCATACATAATTGTTATGTTGTAATGGAATCCTAGACTAATAGAGCTTAGAGATTCATCTCAAATAATACAAATTTTGCGATCGTATTCTGAGTAAGATTACGGTTTAAACAAACTGAATAGTAGCAAAGTTAGTTTCCCGCTATTAAATCCTATTGTTACAAATATTTCATGCTAACTGAGGTTTTTAGTGAACTTTTCCCATTAATGAGTACAGCCAATCCACAGACATTGGAATGGCTACTCAACGTTGCAATTGAACATGAATACCCATCTGGGCGAGCCGTTGTAATGGAAGATGCCTGGGGTAATGCCGTTTACTTCGTGGTTTCTGGTTGGGTCAAAGTCCGGCGTACCGTCGGGGAAGATTCAGTAGCTTTGGCAATTTTTGGGCGTGGCGATTTTTTTGGAGAAATGGCAATTTTGGATGAATCTCCACGCTCAACTGATGTCATTGCCCTTTCACCGGTGAAGTTGCTTAGTATCTCCAGAGAGCGGTTTATTCAAATATTGTTTAAAGACCCACAGTTACATCACCGAATGTTGCAACTGATGGTGCGGCGATTGCGGCAAATTAACCTGCGTTTACAAATGCGGTCTTCACCACCAGCCGTCAAACTCGCTCATACCCTAGTGACTTTGGGTGAAAGCTATGGTCAGGAATCAGACTTAGGAAGAGAAATTTTTAACATTCCCTTTAAAGATTTAGCAGAGGTGACAGAAATCGGCGTTGAAGAAACCACCAAAATCATGGAAAAACTACATGAAAAAGGGTGGATAAAAATTGATAGTGCCAATAATATCATTTATCTTGTGAACTTCAAACAGTTGATGAACTTGGCTGGCAAAGTGTAATTGCTTTATGCGATTCTCTACAAGACGCTTTCCATAGCTTGCTTCTTTGTGAGTTTAACGCCAAAGATTTTGAATGACGATCAACGAAAGACATTTTGTGTGCGATGTTAAAAGCAAATTTGTCATGATGGGGAAAACTACCCGTTGATTATTAACTCAGCACGCAAGATGACTGAAGCAACAGCAACTCGCCCCAACACTTATCTCCAAGAAACCGAGCCAACAATTCATTACTTGGTGGCAATGTCCCAACCAGAAACCCATCTGTTTGAGATTACTTTACACCTTGTGGATTATTCCTCACCAATTCTTGATTTAAAACTGCCAGTATGGACACCTGGTTCCTATTTAGTCCGGGAATACGCCAAGAATTTACAGGATTTTGAGGCTTTTGCAGAGAATAAGCCTTTAAATTGGCGGAAGATCGGTAAAAATCATTGGCAGATAGAGAAAATAGGTATTTCAGAATTAACTGTACGTTACCGGATTTTTGCCAATGAGCTATCGGTACGGACAAATCACTTAGATGCTACCCACGGTTATTTCAATGGTGCGGCACTATTTTTTAGGATACCTGGCTGGGATAAGCAACCCATTCGCATTACCATCGTACCGCCACAGCCGGAATGGCAAGTAACTACTGCCTTACCACCCATTGGTGAAGAAACAAATACTTTCTTGGCTAGCGATTTTGATACTGTGGTTGATACTCCCTTTGAAATTGGTTGCCACCAATCGTATAAATTTGAGATATTAGGAAAACCCCATGAATTGGCAATCTGGGGGCAAGGTAATTACCAAGTTCAGCAGCTGATTGCTGATATCCAAAAAATTGTTCAAGTAGAAGCGCAGATGTTCGGCGGTTTGCCTTATGAACGATATGTGTTTTTGCTACATTTATTTAGCCAAGCTTTTGGCGGTTTGGAGCATAAAGACTCTTGCTCCTTAATTTACCAACGTTTTGGATTTCGCGCTCAGGATAAGTACCATCGCTTTCTTCAATTAGTTGCACACGAGTTCTTTCACTTGTGGAATGTCAAGCGAATTCGCCCAAAAGCATTAGAGGTTTTTGATTACGACCAAGAAAACTATACACCATCATTGTGGTTTTGTGAGGGCACTACTAGTTACTACGACTTATTAATTCCTTTGCGGGCGGGAATTTATGATGTTAAGTCGTATTTGAATAATTTAGGCAAGGAAATTACCAGATATGAAATGACACCGGGGCGCAAGGTACAACCCGTTTCTGAGTCGAGTTTTGATGCCTGGATAAAACTCTATCGCCCGGATGCCAATAGCGGTAATTCCCAAATTTCCTACTATTTAAAGGGAGAAATGGTATCGTTGTTGCTAGATTTACTGATTCGCTCTACTCACAACAATCAGCGCTCCCTCGATGACGTGATGCTGAAAATGTGGCAGCAATTTGGGAAAGATGAAATTGGCTATAGCCCAGTACAGTTGCAGGAAGTTATTGAATCTGTCGCCGGAATTGATTTGACTGATTTCTTTAAACGCTACATTGATAGTACTGATGATTTGCCTTTCAATCAGTATTTAGAACCCTTTGGCTTGCAGTTGGTAGCTGAACAGCAAGAAGAACCTTACCTGGGCGTGAGAATAAATACAGAAAATGGGCGGGAGATGGTTAAGTTTGTGGAAATTGGTTCACCTGCACAAGTAGGGGGAATTGATGCAGGTGATGAGTTGTTAGCAATTGATCGGATTAAGGTAACGGCGAGTGGCTTAAGCGATCGCTTGAAAGATTACCAACCAAACGATACCATCCAAGTCGCAGTTTTCCACCAAGACGAACTCCGTACTTATTCCATCACCCTGGCATCACCACATCCAACTAAATATCAAGTAAAGCCTGTTGAGCATCCTAACTCCAAACAGCAGCAAAACTTTGCTGGCTGGCTTGGGGCTGCGATCGCAACTGTTTAGTAAAGGGGCATGGGGCATTGGGCATTGGGCAGAGGGGAAAACTTACTGAACTTCTCCTCTGCTCCCCTGCCTCCCCAGTCCCCAGTCCCCAGTCCCCAGTCCTAAGCCGTTCTCAGCGCCCCAGAGTAAATCAAACCCCGTTGCAGATCCAGCGTTATAATCGCCCCATCTCGAATCACCTGCGTTGCCTGCTTCACGCCCACAATCACTGGTACACCGAGACGTAAGCCAATCACTGCTGCGTGACTTGTGAGACTTTCTTCTTCAGTAATAATCCCGGCAGATTTCCGAATTGCCTCCACAAAATCTGCACTAGTGCGGGGTGCAACCAATATGTCTCCGGGATTAAAGTTACTCACATCCATACCAGTACTTGCCACCCGTGCGCGACCACTCACTGAACCTTGTCCTAGTCCAATTCCGTGACCTAGTACTGCCGTTACTACCTCTACCTTAATCAAATCTGTGGAGCCAGAAATTCCCTGGAGTGTGCCAGCAGTCATTACTACTAAATCTCCTTGGGACAGTAACTGAAGTTCTTGAGCCACGTTAATCGCAGCTTGAAATGTCTGACCGGTGGAAGGTAATCCTAGCACTAACAGCGGTTTGACTCCCCAGACCATCTGTAGCTGCCGCGCCACATTTACATGGGGTGTTACAGCCAAAATCGGTGTGCGAGGACGAAACTTAGAGACATTGCGAGCTGTTGCCCCTGTTTGGGTTAAGGTCATGATTGCGGCTGCGCCTAGTTGTTCGGCAATTTGACCAACAGCTTGACTAATTGCATTGGGAATCGAGCGTCGGGCATCTCTCAAAGAACGCAAGTTTAGGTTTTGGGCTTCTTCCTGCTCCATACGCTCGGCAATTCGCGCCATCGTCGCTACTGCTTCTACAGGGAAGCTACCCACGGCGGTTTCATTGGAGAGCATCACCGCGTCCGTGCCGTCTAAAATCGCGTTTGCCACATCCGATACTTCAGCGCGAGTGGGACGGGGATTGCTCACCATGCTATCTAACATCTGAGTAGCGGTGATGATCGGAATCCCCAAGCGATTTGCTGTGGCAATTAGCCGTTTTTGCAGTACCGGAACATCTTCTGCTGGCAATTCCACCCCTAAGTCGCCTCTAGCAACCATCACGCCATCACACAAAGCCAGAACCGCTTCCATTTGTTCAATGGCTTCATGCTTTTCAATTTTGGCAATCACTGGCACTTGCTTGCCTGTACTGGAAATTAGTTCTTTAATTTCGATCATGTCCTGGGGATTACGGACAAAGGAAAGTGCCACCCAATCGACACCCTGATCTAGACCAAACATTAGATCCTCTCGGTCTTTGTCGGTCATTGCCTTGATTGACAGGTAAACACCGGGAAAGTTTACGCCTTTATTGTTAGAAAGTTTACCAGGCACGGTGATGCGACAATGCAAATCACCTTTGTCCCGGTTAATTTCCTCCACCAGCATTTCTACTCGTCCGTCATCAAGGAGGATTTTTGCCCCAACTGGGACTTCTTCGGCTAAATAATCGTAGGTGACACAGCTAATTTCTTGCGTACCGATCACTGGACGATTTGTCAAGGTGAAGCGATCGCCTTTTGCCAAAACTATAGACCCGTTGTCAAACTTTCCCAAGCGAATTTTTGGGCCCTGCAAGTCTTGGAGAATAGCCACTGGCTGATTTAGTTCAAAAGCGGTTTGCCGAATTAAGCGAATACTACGCTGATGGTCGGCATGAGTTCCGTGGGAGAAGTTTAGCCGCAGCGTCGTGGCTCCCGCTTCAATAATCGCCTTGAGCATTTCAGGACTGCTAGTGGCGGGGCCAATAGTAGCGACAATTTTTGTCCGGCGCAGAGAATCTCTTAATTGCATAGGGGCTGAAGTTAGGGAGCTATCTGGGAAGTCATCGTAACTTAAGTGGCATCTCCTTTTCAGTCACTGCTATATCAATAAGATATAAACAGTTAGAGAGGGTTTATGGGAGAGTGGGGGCTGTAGGATAGAGTAGATATAGTACATCAATCTTGTATCCATCTTTCCCACGAAGGGGTTTATTCCATTAACTTCTTGCCGATTGTCATACCCCACTTATCAGTAAAGACTAGGCTTCGTCTGGAATCATAGCGTTATTCATCTGCCGAATATGCAAAGCTGTGGATAAATCTTGCTATATAAAACTTTGCAAAACTTTATTATTCACTAATATTTATCGTATATTCGTAATGTCTGCTTAAGAAGGAGTCAATCTTAAAGATGATCGCATCGGAGGCACAAAAGCCACTGACAATCCCACCCAAGGAATTTTTAGCGCCTCCTGGTGATTTCAATCCGACGCTACTGTTATTTTCTGTAGCTGTAGCCATCCTGGTGTTATCCAACTTTGGTTACTGGCTTTGGGAATGGCCGCACTGGCTATGCTTTTGCATTAACACGATTGCTTTGCATTGTGCTGGAACAGTAATTCATGATGCCTGTCACCAATCAGCCCATCGCAACCGGGTGATGAATGCGATGTTAGGGCATGGCAGTGCGTTGATGCTAGCTTTTGCTTTTCCAGTATTTACACGGGTGCATCTACAGCATCATGGTCATGTTAACCATCCTAAAGACGACCCAGATCATTATGTCTCTACGGGTGGGCCGCTGTGGCTGATTGCAGTGCGGTTTTTATACCACGAGGTGTTTTTCTTTCAACGGCAACTGTGGCGTAAATATGAGCTATTAGAGTGGTTTATTAGCCGCTTAATTGTTGGTGTAATTGTTTATATCTCAGTGCAATATCACTTTTTGGGTTACATTCTCAATTTTTGGTTTATACCGGCTTTTGTGGTGGGGATAGCACTAGGATTATTTTTTGACTATTTGCCCCATCGTCCTTTTGCAGAGCGCGATCGCTGGAAAAATGCTCGCGTCTATCCTAACCCAATTCTTAATATCCTGATTATGGGACAGAATTACCACTTAATTCATCATTTGTGGCCTTCTATTCCTTGGTATAATTACCAACCTAGCTATTATTTGATGAAGCCTTTGTTAGATGAAAAAGGATGTTATCAAACTTCAGGGTTGTTGCAGAAAAAGGACTTTTTTGAGTTTGTTTACGACATCTTTTTAGGGATTAGATTTCATCAACAAAAAGAATAGAGTGTTGCATAAAGCTATGCCTACGGCAGGCTACGCCAACACCTCCAAAGCGGTAGCGATGCCCAATACCCCATTCCATTCCCAATACCTATAATTTAAATTCCTGCCAAACGGTGTGAAGGGATCAAACTCAGGGATGATGAGTAATTAGCAATTAAATTGACAAAATTACACTATAAAGAGTGATATTAAGCGATAGATAGCGCTTGTAAAGGACTAATGGGTATGATTAAATCTTGGATGGTGATTGGGGGCGTGGCTTTCTTGGTTGCTTTGGCAGCGAACGTGATTACGCCTAGCGATCGCCAATGGTTCAAGCGTTTACAACGACCAAGATGGCTAACTTTTGAGGGTGCAATTCCGATTATTTGGACTGTAATATTTATTTGCGGTGCTTGGTCAGCTTATATTGTCTGGGAAAAAGACCCAAGAAGCACCTCAACTTGGTTAATCATGGGTTTATATCTGCTATTAGAAATTGTTACCATCGCCTATACGCCTGTAATGTTTAAGCTTCGCAGTCTGAAAGTGGGCACAATTCTCGGTGGCACAGGTTTGATTATTAATATTTTATTGATACTTGCAGTCTTAGGGTTTTCTGGTTGGGCAGCACTATTACTAGTTCCTTATTTGCTCTGGAGTCCTATTGGTACTTATACCACTTGGCAGATGAGCCGTCTCAATCCTCAAGATGCCTAAGAATCGCACCAGAGAATGATTAAACATCTAGCCTAAATTGTCAAACTTGCAGTGTATGACTTGACAAAATACACAAAACTTGAGTGCATTATGATTCCATCTTGGATAATAATTGGGGCTGTAACTTTCTTCATCGCCTTTGGTAGTTTCTTGATTACGCCGCGTGATGTGAAATGGTTTGCACGATTAAGTCGCCCTCGCTGGCTAGTTTTTGAGCCGCTAATTCCGGTGATCTGGACTGTGATTTTTATCAGTGGTGCAGCTTCAGCTACTATTGCCTGGCAAAAAAATCCCGGAAGCCTAATTACTTGGCTATTAATGGCTTTATATCTCGTGGTGGAAATTATCACCGTTGCCTACATACCTATAATGTTGAGGTTTCGCAGTCTCAAAGCTGGAGAAATCCTTGGGCTAATCGGTTTGATTTCAGGCGTTGTTCTCGCAATCTGCGTTTTGCCGATTTCTTTAATGGCGGCGCTGTTACTTCTTCCCTATTTAGTTTGGACTCCTATTGGTACTTACACCACCGACGAGTTAAAAGAGTTAAATCCTCAAGATGCATAACGTATTTATAAAAGACGCCCATAACGTGCGGTGACAGGATTAGCTGGATTAGATTGATTATTCAGCCAAGCCCACATTTGATCGCCGATAGAAAAATGCCACCACTCTCTAGGATTGCGTTGAAAGCCGGCTTTTAACATTACATCATGCAATAACTGACGGTGAACATGATACTTTTGCGCTTGTGAGCGATCGCTATTGGCATAATAATCGGGATGCGATCGCTCTGACATCTCATCAATTGGCGAACCCATATTTACTATTTGCCCTGTATCATCTACTAGCGTTACATCTACCGCCCCACCAGTACTGTGAGGAGGCGGAGTTCTTTCATCCAAACTTGGTGTAGCCCAAATTGCATAAACCGCTTCCCAAATTTCTTGGCTTTGGTTTGATGATAACTCTACATCAGTCAGTCCTCTATTTTGTACTGCTTGCGCGAAGCTGTAATCTACCATAAACTGCTGAACTGCGATCGGGCGATAGGCATCAAAAATTTGGATATGCCAGTTAGGATGCAGAAGATTAAGATAATTTTGGGCTTGCAGCAAGTTTTCAATAACGCTCTGACGGAGATAATAAGGAGAGCTATCGCCATAAGGCGCACCTAACTTTTCATAAGGATGGGGAGATTCTACCGCAAACAATTCTAAAGGAATCTTGATTAGCGGTTCACCACACTCAAAAATTGGGATTTTATGATAGGGTCTCATCTGATAATTTCATAATTCGTAATTATTACCTCATGCTGTGCATCAGGAATAATTTATTTCTGTACACTAATAAACTTACCTTTCTTGTAGTTTGAATTACGAATTATTAAATGCTCAATCAAAACCAAATACCTTTATTAGATGCCTTAAAAGCCAATGCAGCAAGACCTCATGCGCCTTTTTACACCCCAGGACATAAACTAGGTGAGGGAATTTCTCAACCTTTGGCTGATCTACTTGGTAAAGCCGTCTTTCGCGCTGATTTAACTGAATTAGCAGATTTAGATAATCTCTTTGCACCCCAAGGCGTTATTCAAGAAGCACAACAACTAGCAGCAGCAGCTTTTGGCGCTTCGCAAACATGGTTCCTTGTCAATGGTTCTACCTGTGGTATTGAAGCGGCAATTCTCGCTACCTGTGGCACGGGTGATAAAATCATTTTGCCTCGCAATGTACATTCATCTGCGATCGCTGGTTTAATTCTCTCCGGTGCTATACCAATTTTTTTCAATCCTGAATACGATCCAGTTTTAGATATTGCCCATAGCATCACGCCCAATACCCTACAATCTGCACTTCAACTGCATCCAGACGCTAAAGCAGT
Source organism: Nostoc sp. (assembly GCF_036917575.1). Lineage (GTDB taxonomy): Bacteria > Cyanobacteriota > Cyanobacteriia > Cyanobacteriales > Nostocaceae > Nostoc. Next base: position 16,489 of record NZ_JBALDC010000070.1, read on the forward strand.
GTTGACAGTCTACCCAACATATTACGGTGTTTGTGGAGATTTAAGGGCGATCGCTAACATCACACATCAGTATAATATCCCTCTACTTGTAGACGAGGCACACGGCGCACACTTTGCCTTTCATCCCGAATTACCCACTCCAGCTTTAGCCGCAGGTGCAGATTTAACTGTACAATCCATCCACAAGGTACTTGGTGCGATGACACAGGCATCGATGTTGCACGTTCGAGGTAACAGGATTGATTGCGATCGCATCACTAAAGCTTTGCAACTCTTACAGTCTACCAGTCCTAGTTATTTGCTTTTAGCTTCTTTAGATGCAGCGCGTCAGCAAATGGCACTCTACGGAAAAATGCTGATGTCTCGCACTTTGCAACTTGCTGATGAAGCTAGAACAAAAATCAGTCAAATTCCTGGATTATCAGTTTTGGAAATGCCTCAGTTAGAAAAATCCTTCGGCTTTATAGCTTTAGATAAAACGCGACTAACTGTCACTGTTTCTGGTTTAGGTTTAACCGGATTTGAAGCAGATGAAATTCTGGATGAAAAATTTGCTGTCACTGCTGAATTTGCCTCACTACAACATCTTACCTTTATCATCAGTTTGGGCAACACCTCAGCTGATATTGAGCAATTAGTGCAAGCTTTTACCACTCTTGCCAAAGAATATCGCCGAACCAACTTAATTGTTAAAAGCCATCTTTGGCACGAGCTTTTCACTATACAGTGTCATGCTTTATGTTGTTCTCCCCGTGAAGCTTTTTTTGCTATTAGTGAAATACTACCTTTGACAAAGGCCAATAAACGCATCTGTGCAGAAATCGTCTGTCCCTATCCCCCAGGAATTCCTGTGTTAATGCCGGGAGAAGTCATCACCAAACCCGTCCTTGACTATCTGCAACAAATCCAGGCAATGGGAGGATTGATCAGTGGTTGTACTGATAATAGTTTACGCACCCTAAAGGTAGTAAAAGAATGACTTGTATGGTAAATTTAAGGATAATAATTTGAGACTATTACTCACAATGGTTCTTCATTTGTCAAACTTACCTAAATAATCCTCTCTTAAAAATAAATTTACATCAATGAAGATAAATTTTTTGTTTGTAGCAGTTGTACTTTCCTTAGTAACAACCTTCAATAGGGCTGCTTTTGCTCAAACTCCAACTAATACTATTGCACCAAGTAGTAATGCTCAAGAAATAGAAAAAACTAATAATATCAAGAAGTTGTTTGAAATAACTGGTGTCAAAGATATTTCTCGACAAATCATCACTCAATTATTAAATGATTTTAAGTCTACTTATCCTCAAGTACCTCAAAAGTTTTGGGATAATTTTGCTGCTGAAATAAAATCAGATGATATTGTAACTGAAATTGTTCCTATTTATAATAAATACTTTACTAATGAAGAAATCAAACAACTTATTATATTTTATCAGACACCTTTAGGAAAAAAAACAATTACCGTTCTTCCCCAACTTTATCAAGAATCTTATGATGTTGGGAAAAGATATGGAATAGCAGCAGCCCAAAGAGCTTTAAAAAAATTGGAAGCAGAAGGATATATCCGTCCTAATCAATAAATCGGTGTATAATGTTAAATTTAATTTCTAAATAGATAATTTTTAAGTTCTGTTCAATTACTAATCCTGTCAATAAAAAGCAAAGGGGCAAAGGAGAAAGATTTTTTTGTTCCTCTTCTCTAGCTGAACCTGTTGATAAAAATTTAATTTATGCAGTCAACAGTAAATATGCGGTTGAGCAGATGATTTAGAGAAAAATATACAGTCGTTATACCAATGTAAAACTTCAATAAAAATAGCTAGCAGAGTAGTGCAATCTTTAATTTATACCCATAGGATAATGTTGATGCTTAATAACTAAAAAATGAAATCAAAAACTTATTATAATTGGGGGCTAGTAGCAGCTCCGATTGTAGTTACTCTAGCGCTGGGTTTTTCAGCAAGAGCGAATGCAGTTGAGTTAGGTGCTGCCTCTGATTACAATGTATTTGTTTTGGGAGATATCTCTCAAAAATATACAGATATCGAAGGAAAAGTTGCTGCTAGTGGTAACATAAATTTCGTCGGCGGACTTGGAAGCAGACTTTCTGACAATGGCGGCAACGTAGTAGTCGCTGGACAGAATTTAACTCTGAGCAACGGTCAAGTCTATCACGGTAATGCTGTCTATGGAGGCAGCGCCAATGTAGCCAGCAATGTGGGATTTCCTCAAGGAACTTTCAGCAAGGGTAATCCCATTGACTTCAATGAAGCAGGGAAAGAACTGCGAGGACTATCTGAATATTTGGCAACTTTAACTCCTACTGGTAATACAACGGTTCAACCTTGGGGTGCTATTAACCTTAGTGGCAGTGGTACTGCTTTCAATGTTTTTAATCTTGCAGGCTCATCTGTCTCCAAGACAAACTATTTTGAAATTAAGGGAGATGCAAATTCAACCATCGTTGTCAATATCAGCGGTAAGGATGTCTCGCTGCAAAACTTTGGGTTTAATATCATTGGCGCAGATAAACAAAAGGTAATTTACAACTTTTATGAAGCAACAAACTTAACTGCTAGTGGAATTGGCATCCAAGGTAGTATTTTTGCGCCTTTGGCTAATTTCAATTTCAATAACGGTCAAGTTAACGGCAATGTAGTCGTAGCTTCTTTGACGGGAAATGGCGAATCTCACAACTATCTATTTAATGGCGATTTGCCAAATGTCCCAACTAAGTACTACAATCCGCCGAAGCCTCCCACACATACTAAGGTTCCAGAACCTGCAAATCTTCCAGGTTTAGGATTAATTGCTGTAGTATTTGGTTTGCTTCGCTACAAACGCAATCAACCAACTTGTTTAGAATAATTAAAAATTTTTGGCAGCATAGCGCATGATGCGAACTTATTTACAGATTTTCGCTCATGCGCTATTTCCTTGCTCTCTACCTTCTACAATAAGGGTAGACTTTATTGAGATTTGTATAGTTGGGGATCGGCTGTCATGGCTCCCGCCGTTTTAATTCAAAATCTGCAAAAACGTTACGGTACTGTGGTTGCCGTCCAAGATGTTTCCTTTCAGGTAGAACCAGGAGAAATCTTTGGTTTACTTGGCCCTAACGGTGCTGGGAAAACTACTACCTTGCGTGCTTTGTGTACGCTGACGACACCGGATGCTGGCAAAATCGAAGTATCTGGCATCTCTGTGTTAGATAATCCGAAAGTGGCAAGACAACTACTAGGCTATGTAGCTCAGGAAGTCGCTATAGATAAGGTGTTGACTGGAAAAGAACTGCTGCAATTGCAAGCAGCACTTTATCACCTTCCAGGCGCAGTAGCCAAACAGCGTATTGAAACGGTATTAGATTTACTCGGTTTGCAAGAATACGCCAACAAAAAGACAGGAACCTATTCTGGTGGTTTACGCAAGCGCCTAGACTTGGCTGCTGGATTGCTCCATGCACCGGATGTTTTGGTGCTGGACGAGCCAACTGTAGGACTTGACATAGAAACCCGTTTTGTGGTATGGGATTTCCTCAGAAAATTACGCGCCTCTGGGACGACTGTAGTAATTACCAGCCATTACTTAGAAGAAATTGACGCTTTAGCCGATCGCGTGGCAATTATAGATCGCGGCGTTGTCATTGCCAGTGATACACCATTACAATTAAAAGATCGAGTAGGGGGCGATCGCATTACCTTGCGAATCCGCGAATTTTCCCCGATTGAGGAAGCTGAAAAAGCCAAAAACCTCCTGAAACCTTTGCCTTTTGTTCAAGAAGTCATCATCAACAGCGCTCAAGGTAATTCGCTCAACTTGGTAGTCACACCTGAGAATGATGTTTTGATTAACATACAGCAAGCGCTGAATACTGCGGGCTTGCCCATATTTGGCATCGCCCAATCTCGCCCCAGCCTTGATGACGTTTATCTCGCCGCCACAGGACGCACCTTATTGGATGCAGAACTGGCAGCTGTCGCCACCCGCGATCCCAAAGCTGAGAAAAAGCAGAATATGAGATAGGGACTGGGGACTGGGGACTGGGAACTGGGAACTGGGAAAGAGTTTTGCCAATGCTTAATCCTTAATCCCCAATCCCCAATCCCCAATCCCCAATCCCCAATCCCCAATCCCCAATCCCCAATCCCCAATCCCCAATCCCCAATCCCCAATCCCCAATCATGAGTGTTACTCCTAAATCTGATATCAATTGGCAGCCGCTAGCATCGCCGCAAGCAGATGCTAATACTACACCTAACTTTTTCGGTGAATTGGTACAAGAGACGTTAGCTTTAACTCGTCGCTTGTTTATTCAGTTGCAACGCCGTCCTTCATCTTTGATTGCTGGAATTATTCAGCCAGTAATGTGGTTAGTGCTATTCGGTGCTTTGTTCCAAAATGCTCCCAAGGGTATATTTGGCAATACAACAAATTACGGTCAATTTTTGGCGGCTGGCATCATTGTGTTTACAGCCTTTGCTGGGGCACTGAATGCTGGTTTACCCGTGATGTTTGACCGCGAGTTCGGCTTTTTGAATCGTTTGCTGGTAGCACCGTTAGCATCGCGGTTTTCCATTGTTTTTGCTTCGGCAATTTTCATCATCAGCCAAAGTTTATTGCAAGCAGCCGTAATCGTTGCAGCAGCAGCATTTTTGGGTGCTGGACTACCTGATGTAGCAGGTTTAAGTGCGATCGCTTTAATTGTCTTACTGTTAGCTTTGGGTGTAACAGCCATTTCCCTCGGTTTAGCTTTTGCTCTACCGGGACACATTGAATTGATTGCAGTGATTTTCGTCACTAACCTACCATTATTGTTTGCTAGTACTGCTTTAGCACCTCTATCCTTCATGCCTCAGTGGTTACAGGTTGTGGCTACCTTAAATCCTCTCAGCTATGCGATCGAACCAATCCGCTATCTTTATTTCCACAGTAATTGGGGACTAGGTAGTGTAGTTATGCAGGCTCCTTGGGGCAATGTTACCTTTGGGGGAGCATTGCTCGTGTTGTTTGGCTTTGCCCTAGTCGCCTTAGTGAGTATTCAACCCCAACTGCGGCGCACTCTAGCTTAAAAAGAATAAAATAGATCAATTTTAGAGTCAAAACCCCATGAAAAAACCATTTTTACAAATTACTAGACTCTTTGTAGCTACGGTAGCAGGAATTAGCTTTGCTTCCTTGCTCATGGCTCAACCAAGTTCCGCTCAAATCAGCAGCCCAACGGATGCTTTCCCCAGTAATAGTACAACAGACCAAAATACCGATCCTTTCTCCCGTTCCAACTCAGACAATTTCAATATGTTTGATCTGATTCATCGGGCAAATTTCGGGACTCTCAACTGGGATTCTAACCAACAGAACCAAGAACTAAACTCAGCAGCAGCAGCCTTTAAAGCAAGGCAACAAAAACTAATTCAAGGTCAACAACAGCAACCAACCCTCAGTTTGCCAACGGTTACACAACCATCAGTTACGCCGCCATTAGTGACACCACCATCAGGTAACTGAATTCAAACAAAGAACCCCAAGCTGTAAAAGCTTGGGGTTAAGACTATTTAAAAAATCTTGAATGATCGGGTAAAAAACTACAATCCAAGTGCAGATAAAATATCGCTAGCATGGTTGCTGGTATTTACATTAGCGTCAACATGAGTAATTTTGCCGCTGGGGTCAATTACGTAAGTGACGCGCTTGGCATAACCGCCGCCATCCACATCGAAAGCTTTGATGAGGGATTTATCGCTGTCAGCCAGTAAGGGAAAATTCAAATTATATTTTTGGGTGAATGCTTGATGGGAGACTTCATCATCTGCACTTACTCCCAAGATTGCAATATCTTTACCTTGATATTGAGACTGGGCATCCCGGAAACTACAGGCTTGTTTGGTGCAGCCTGGAGTATCATCTTTCGGGTAAAAATACAAAACAACCGTCTTTCCGGCAAAATCAGATAAAGAGACTGTGTTGCCGTTTGTATCTTTGGCGGTAAATGCAGGTGCATCCGTACCAACTGCTAGAGGCATAATAAACTTTTCCTGTTTCAGATTGTTGATGCACTTGAAATTTTACATTAATTTATAATGATTAAATATAATTACTAAAAAATAGTAGAAATATACTTTCGGTAACTAATTTTGGTTTAATGGGGTGCTTGATACAAGAAAAAATATATTCTTAAATTAATCTTTGTGAGAAGAAAAACTTTTACCAATACACAATGGCTGCTGTTGATTCCCAAAACCCAAATATTTTTGTCTATCCTCAAAGCACAGTAGAAAGAGCAGAGCGATCGCTAGTGTGTTCATCCTTCAATTTATCTTTATTTGAAGTGATGGCACACCAGAGTGTATCATTAGCTGCGATCGCTCTAGAAAATGGACTCAAGCAGGGCTATACTAAACGCCCTTTATCAGAATTAGCCTGTGATAACGCTTTGGGCTGGTTGATTGAAGTAGGTGTATTGCGCCGAGAAGTCGATGGTCAGGGAATTACGGATAGTTTTCGTCTCACTCCCTTGGGACGCCAGTTAGTAGAACAGTATCACGGAAAAAATTGGCGTACTCCTTCATGGCGCGATCATTTCTCTGATGCTTTGATTCGTTGGTTACGGAAACCTTTTTAGAATAAAAAATCCAAGAGTTAGGATTAGGGAATCAAAGGGAACAATATATACGGAAACATCACATCTATTTATGAAGTCTTTACCATAACCATTCAACTGCAATTTGTGATGGTTATAGTGGGCATTACGTATAGGGCATGGGGCATTGGGCATTGGGCATAAAAGCTAAAGGTGCAAAGGAGCAGAGGGGAAAACTTACTGCAACTTTTTCCTCTGCTCCCCTGCTCCCTGTTGTTCGCTCCTAAAAATTAACTCTGTATCTTGAAAAACTAAGTGATAGCAATTATGAAATCAATTATGGTAGTGGGGACAACATCCCATGCAGGGAAATCACTTTTAACTACAGCGATTTGTCGCATTCTGTCACGGCGTGGTTGGCGAGTGGCTCCCTTTAAAGGTCAAAATATGGCTTTAAATGCTTACGTCACCGCCAGTGGTGGAGAAATTGGCTATGCCCAAGCAGTGCAAGCTTGGGCGGCGGGAGTCGTGCCTTGGGTAGAAATGAACCCAATTTTACTCAAACCCCAAGGGGATATGACTTCGCAAGTAATTATCAAAGGTAGGTCTGTTGGTAAAGTAAGTGCTTCAGATTACTACGAGCAATATTTTGAATTAGGGTGGCGGACAATTGAAGAATCGCTACAGCATTTAGGAACAGAATTTGACCTGCTGGTTTGTGAAGGTGCTGGTAGTCCAGCAGAGATTAACCTCAAGCACCGCGACTTAACTAATATGCGGGTGGCAAAATATTTGAATGCACCAACCATATTGGTAGTTGATATTGACCGGGGTGGTGCTTTTGCCCATGTCGTTGGCACATTAGAATTATTGGAACCAGATGAACGCGCCTTAATTAAGGGTGTAGTAATTAATAAATTCCGAGGACAGCGATCGCTCTTAGATCCGGGGATAAAATGGTTAGAAGAACGCACAGGTATCCCCGTTATCGGTGTTATACCCTACTTGCAACAAATGTTTCCCGCAGAAGACTCCCTTGACCTGCTAGAACGTCAATCGTCATCGAATAAAGCCCAAACTGACCTCAACATTGCCGTCATCCGCTTACCAAGAATTGCCAATTTTACCGACTTTGACCCACTAGAATCAGAAAGTACAGTTTCAATTAAATACTTAAGTCCGAAGCAAGATTTGGGACATCCTGACGCCGTGATTATTCCAGGTACAAAGACTACAATTGCTGACTTGCTACTGTTGCAAAAAAGTGGTATGGCAGAAGCTATTCAAAACTACGCTGCATCTGGGGGAACGGTTTTAGGTATCTGCGGTGGCTATCAAATGCTCGGTCAAATCATTGCCGATCCAGAAGGAATAGAGGGACAAGCGGGCAGATTTCAAGGGTTAAATCTCTTACCAATTAGAACTGTAATTACAGGACAAAAAATCGCCCGCCAGCGCCAAGTTAGCTCAAATTATCCACAACAAGGCTTGCCAGTTAATGGCTTTGAAATCCATCAAGGGCGATCGCGCATCGAACAGCAAGGCATAGATCCCCAATCATACCATGCCCTGTTTGACGATATTAATTTAGGATTAGTAGATAGTTGTCAATCAGTGTGGGGCAGTTACCTCCACGGGCTTTTTGACAATGGGCCTTGGCGACGGGCTTGGTTAAATCGCCTCCGTCAACAGCGGGGTTTAAAATCTTTGCCCACTGGTGTTGCTAACTACCGAGAACAGCGAGAGCAGATTTTAGACTCTCTAGCCATTGAAGTTGAAAGCCATTTAGACTTAAGTCAGTTTTTGTCTTAAGCTAAAATGCGTTGAAATGTCATTAGTCATTGGTCATTGGTCATTGGTCATTTGCAAATGACAAATGACACGCCCTAAATTAAATGCGTAACATTGATGATTGTTCGTGTCCGCTTTTTACCAGATGACGTTACAGTAGATGCCGAAGTGGGAGAAGCCCTCTTAGATGTAGCAGACCGGGCTGGGGTATTTATTCCCACCGGTTGTCTGATGGGGTCTTGTCACGCTTGCACCGTCGAATTAGAGGATGGAGAAATCATTCGCGCTTGTATCAGCGCAGTACCGCCACGCGAGGAATTGACGATTAATTTGTTTAGCGATCCAACTTGGTAGTTTTTTAACCCTCTAAATTTAAAATGTCAAATGAGGAAGTAAAGGTAAATAAACAAGATGAGTAAGCTTAAATACCAAATGGTAATTAAGTGGTTTGAGGAAGATGATTGTTTATTAGTAGGATTCCCTGATTTTCCAGGACAACGCTGGCGGACTCATGGGGATACTTACGAGTTAGCTGTGGCAAATGGAATTGAAGCCTTAGAGTCTCTAATTAGTGCTTACGAAGCTGTCGGCGAGCAACTTCCAGAACCATCTTATGAGGCTGGATTATAAGGATTTGAACTACCAAAAAGACTTTCACTAAAAAGAAAGATTGTGCAAATTCACAATTTCTATATCACCATTATGAAACTGAACAACAACGTCATGAGATGAAGTCTCTTTCAGAATTGTTGCAATCCTACCGAGTGGATAAACTATGCATTTACCACCAATATAAAAATCGTAAGTTCCTGCATCAGCTTTAAAGCAAGGTACTCCTTTTGAAAAAAGTGTCTTTACTTCACCAGATTCATTGATGACGTTCAAATTAATGTGACGCATTCAATTCTCACAAAATTTACAATAAACTCATAAAAGATTATGACCTTTTCTAATAAGTGTCATATACATATTGTTTCCTACGGTCTGTTTTTGCTATCTATATCAATTAGCTTTAACATTCAACGCGTATTCTTTAAACCTTTCCAAATCAGCTTGAATTGTCGATTCAACTATTCGCCCCAAAAATAAGTTATCCATAATTTTGCCAATAAGTCCGGGGATAGCGTAGGAAATCGTCATTTTGACAATGCTACTATTCTGGCGATCGTAAAAGCGAATCGCTCCCTGATTCGGCAAACCATCAACCGATTCCCATTGGATAATTTGGTTAGGAATAACTTTGAGGATTCGAGATTGCCAAGTAAATTCTAGACTGCCAGTTTTTAATTTCCAAAGAGATATATCTGGATTATCTGGCGGAATTTTCACTGAATCAATCCACTTCATCCACCGAGGCATTTGCTCTAAATCAGACCAGAGGCTCCATACTAAATCTATGGGAACCTCTACTTCTACCTGCACAGTATGCTCTAACCAGTCTGACATTTCTTTTATTCCTTCTCTATGAGATGCGTTGCGATTGCGTTCTTTGCATCCTTTGGAGTAGCCTGCGGCAAGCCACTACGTGTCTACGTTATTTCTTTAAACTCTCCAAAATCACTTTTGCTGCACGCCGTCCAGAAATAGTAGCACCTTCCATACTATCGATGTAGTCTTGCTGAGTATAACTCCCTGCAAGGAAGAAATTATCTACTGGTGTTTTTTGGTTGGGACGGTACGCATCCATCCCTGGCGCTTCCCGGTAGAGAGATTGAGCAAGTTTTACCACGCTGTACCAAGTCATATTTAGCTCCCGCGACGAAGGAAACAGTTCATGGACTTGCTTGAGGACATGGTGTGCGATCGCTTCATTACTTTGGGCAATAAACGGATCTCCTGGTGTCAGCACTAGCTGTAACAAAGATCCCTGTCCTGGGCGATAATAATCAGCAGGGCTAGTCAACGCTAAATCGGCAAAACAAGAAAAGTCAGCATCGGCTGTGTAAAGTAAATTATCGATTCCAGCCGCATGGTTTAGCTGTTTGCGTTGCTTTCCATCGTTCAGTTCTGTTACCCAACCATCAAAGCGTAACTGTACTGTGGCCACTGGCACGGCATCCAGTTTGTAGATATTGTCAAATTCTGACCACTTACGCCACTCCTGGGGTAGGATGCGTTGAATTCCTGGAACATCACAGGCAAAAACATAAGCATCAGCTGCGATCGTTTCTACTGCATCTCCTTGGGCAACTACTATACCAGTGACACGGGTTTGTTTATCTGACTCAGTAAACTGAATTTCCCGAACTTGTCGGCGCGTATAAACTTTGGTGCCTCTAGCTTCCAGATATTCCAGAATTGGTTTGTGTAAATATTCAGATGGAGAACCTTCCAGCATTCGCAAAACTGAAGCTTCAGTTCTAACTGCAAATAGCTGGAATATGGTTAACATACAACGGGCAGACATATTTTCGCAATCAATAAATCCCAATGCGTAGGCAATGGGGTTCCACATACGCTTGATGCTGCCATTACTTCCACCATGACTGCGAAACCAATCGGCAAAGCTAACTTTATCTAAATTGCGGATAGTTTTCATCGCCCCATTAAAGTCTACCAATCCGCGAACTATCGGACTAGTACCCAAAGCGATCGCATTTTGCAATTTATCCTGCAACGATAGTTGAGAAGTAGTGAAAAATGCCTTTAAGCCATTGAAAGGCGCACCTGTAAGAAAGCGAAAATCTAAAGCACCAGTGCGCCCCCCTTTATTAATAAAAGTGTGGGTATGTTCTTTGAGGCGTAAGTTTTCTAACACCCCCACTTTTTTCATTAAGTCAAATAGTTGGTAGTAGCACCCGAAAAATACATGTAACCCCATTTCTAGATGGTTGCCATTTCCATCAACCCAACTGCCAACTTTACCACCAACAAAAGGACGAGATTCAAAAATCTCTACTTCACAACCAGCATCAGCTAAATCTACTGCGGTTGCTAGCCCAGCCAGTCCCGCACCTACAATTGCAACACGCATTCCGTCGTTCCTTTTCAGTTTCTTTACAGATTGTAACTGGGTTGGTGTCGGAATTTGCTACTTAATATCAACTCCAGCAGCATATTAAGGCTTGCCAATATCAATACTAAAACCTCTTTGATTACTTTTTTTAGCCCCGGTAAATGACCAGACGCGATAAAAACGCGTCTGTATCATCTAGACAAACTTTTGTCCATAGCGGTGGACTCTCAAAAGTCTCATAGATATTTTTTTGATGGCAAAGCAGTTTTTTGGATAAGTTGTGAAAGTAACTTCTTAGTTGTTTGCATCTTTGCTGTCATCGGAGACAGGCAAACTTCTAATCAGTTCACGAATCACATCAGTTGCAGGTCTACCTGTTTGTTGACAATATTTTTCTAGTTTTTCCGCTTCCTGCGTTGCGAGATTAACTGTTATGCGTTTAACTGCCCATTTTTTATTTGTCATTATCATGCTATCTGCTGTATATTTAGATGATCGAAAGAGTCTAAATTAAAGAGGGAACCGATAAGGTTATCAGAGTTTGTATCTGGAAATCAAGTAATACCATTAATATTAAAAATGTTTGTTTTGTCAAAGGATTGATTATTTTCTAAAAAAATTAAAGTACTACACTTTATTTGTTACTATTGTGACAGCATAAATAACACATAGTTGCTTTTGAAGATAATAACCCTACTAACAGCATGAGCAAAGTCTGACAATGAAGTTTTCTAAATGAATTCGAGACACCTACTATTGACTCAATGAAGATTTCCAAAGTTATTCTTCATTGAAAGCATTTGACCTTCTCTCTTCTCTCAAGTTTGTCAAACCCGCTTGGAAAGAATATCTGCTAGAACACAAAAAAATAAAGCTTCAGAATCATTGTCATGCTGAAATGCTGGTATTACAGGTGGGTTAGAGTGGTATATACACAACGTGAAAGTAATTTAGAAAGTAGGCAAATAAGCGATCGCTTTCAAATAAACACCCATCTATAACCAAGCAGTTAAGAGCTACTTGATCTGTTATGAATTTGGCTTACCTCGATCAAGCTGATTGCTTTTTAGTACCAATATAGTAGCTACAAAAAAGACGACAAAACTCAGTCTACTGAGGGTAAATTGCCAAGCAATTTATTAAATTTTGACAGCAATATCTGTAATTTTACACAGACAAATTAATCACTTGCAATATGATGTCACTTGACTGTTGTCGATACTAATATTTTAGTTTTATTTCATATTTTTATAATAACTTATCGTCACAATGCAATAAACTTTTGCATATTTCATTTTCCTTACAGCGATATAACTTGCTTGAAACTCAGCAAGCTTTTGCGATTTTTCTTATTCATCTATCTGGAAGTTATGTGAATCATTTTTAGCCAATTAAGGCACTATAATTTTGCCATAAAATTTTCTTTTGGTACCTAAGCTAAGATATAAAATACTGTCAATAAAATTGTAATTACAACTATTTTTGTTTGGTAAGTATACCTATAAAAACAATTGTATATTTTAGTTTTTTCGGCAGTGTGTTTATTATAGCTATTATTTACGCGCTTTAAATAATCTTCATTTAGACACTACCAAAGCTATTTTTTCTCCTTTATAAAAAAATTACAAAGAAAAAGATATATATCTGAACTTTTGCTTAATGATATTGATATATAACAGGATGCTAAACTCAAAAAATTGTTAAAAAAAAGATTCCAATATCTAAGTGCATCAGTCAAATTTGATTTAAGCAGTCTTTGTAGACAATGTTTGATGATCTTGTAGTTATTTATACTGAAGAGGGTAAGCCTAAAAAGACTAAAAAACTATAAAAATACAGGTACTTCATGAAATTTAGATAAAGTTTGCTTTTAAGATTGGTAGGCCTATTAGTATTGACATATACATGAATATTCATTACAAAATGCCACGCCGTGATGGGTACACGGATGACGAAGACTGAGTGTAACCAGAAACGCTCTGCCATCGGTTAAAAGACTGCATAGGAAAGATGGAAGGGGTAAACGTTAACACACAGACAAAGCCTTACCCTTTTCCTCTCTTAAATGCAGTTTCAGTCAATATGTCAATCAAATACACATCAACTTAATTTCTCATACTGATAATTTTAGATTCAGGATTGCAGTAATTCATGCAATTAATCAAATTTGAGTTGGGGCATAAGTTGGAGAGTACCAATACCTAAATCTTTTGGTGAAAGCGATCGCCCTTCAAACAAAGCCATCATATCTCGTAACTGAGGATTACCACGGGAGGCTCCAGTTAGTCCTTTGGCAATGATTAAACCACAGTAGCCCTTAGTATTTTTACACCGTTGATTCCATTTTTTTCGGGCTTCGACATGAATCGGATCTTCATCTAAAAATTCACCGAATAGGAACAATTCGCCATTTTGAGTTTGCAATAAACCCAGGTCGTAGCGATCGCCATCAAAAGGATCGGCACCTGGATTAAAGCAAATTGCTTTCAATCCACCTGCTGCTTCAATTCTTTCAATTACAGTCTTCGCCTTAGGCCGGGAAGTTTGAATTAAAATCACCGGCAAACCATCACCCACTTGTTTGATTTCACTAGCCTGGTGGTAGCTGACCCCTTTTCGTAGAGAATCCAGCATTTCCCAGGACACTACACCTAAGCTGAGGAAGGAATCTTCTGGTATCAAGTCATCTTGCAATGATTGGAAATCAAGATTGTCAATCTCCTGATCGTCAATACCAAAGCCTGTCATATCCTCTAATTCTGCTGCTAATTGCGGCATGGTAGAGACTGTCACAGCTACAGATTTAGTTGATTCTTCTGACTGCGGCAGAGAAATGCGATAGCGACGGCTGAGGGTAGAGAAGATATCTTCATGAAGTTGGCGACGGTGATCGCGAATAAAGCGACTCAGGCTTTCGATCGCAACCAAGATTACCAATGCTTCTTCGTCATACAAAACAGACCGGAGTCCTTCTAAGGGGTGAATATTACCAAAAGTAGGGTCAATTTCTGATAGTGGCAGATCCGCCAAATCATCTTCTTTATCGTCATCTTCATCAGTTTCATCAACGCTTTCAAAAGTGAGAAACAGGCAATCTTGCTTGAGGAACGCTTCTTCTAGATGCTCTGTTGATTCTTCATCTGTTAGAACTGCGGCACGAAACTGTTTTAAAGACTCTTGTGAGCGATAAAACAAAATCCCATACTCCATTCCTAGCATTCCCATAATTGAGGCGTAGAGTGTGCCAACATCCCACTTATTAATCTCGATTGACAAAATTTGCTGTTCTTCCAAAAATTCCCAAGGTGCTGCTTGCCAAATTGCAAATGCTTTCTCTCGCAATATTTGCGCGTACTGTGGAGGTAAGTCAGGGGTTTGACTATCGAGGATATCGGCGAATCCCCGAAATAGTTCGTCAATTAAAGGCAGTTCTGGCGCGTAGTCAATGGCGATATCTAAATCTTGCAGCACTCCCCGCAGGTAAAATTGGATCTCGCGGTCTTTGACTACAATTCTTTGAGGTCTAGCAGGTCTTGCTGGACTCTGAGGATGCTCCATTGCTTGCATTAAAGTGCGAACTATTGCTTCTGGGCCGATATCTGAAGCTACTACGTCCATTCCTCGAACAACACCTTGGGAGTAATCTACCCAAAGAATGCATTCTCCCTTTGCCTCTGAATCTGACTGCTGGTTTGGTGATGACAACGGACGGCGATCGCCCTCCCATACAGAAGGAATTTGAGTTAATTTCTTCAACCGACGACTGGTAGAGCGATTAAAACTTGTCATAGAGATCAAAAGAAGCAATTTGGAAGTAAACTTTGGGGGCTAACTAGCCTCGGATTAAATTTTTATGGCTGCACCTGAAGGGTGGTTGCTTCTGTTGCTGCCGCAAGGCTTGAATTTTAAGAATACCGAATGTATAAACACATTGAGTCTCTCAATTCTAGAATAAAAATCTTTGGCTACTTTTGACGGAGTGTTTACAATTTGGCATCTTGCAACATCTAAGCCGCTAGAATGAATACAAAAACACCCAACGAGCAACCCAGAAGCATTAACAAGCCGACATAGGGTAAAGCTTATACTAATTAAGGAGTTGAAAAAGCAGATGACACAAGCAATTGAGGCTCAACAACGCGGAATTCTGTTGAGCGAAGCTGCATTGCACCAAGTAAAATCCCTCCGGGACAAGCAAGGCACAGACTTGTGCTTACGGGTAGGAGTGCGTCAGGGTGGGTGTTCTGGGATGTCTTACATGATGGACTTTGAAGACACTAGTAAGATCGCCCCTCATGATGAAGTTTTTGACTACGATGGCTTCAAAATTGTCAGCGATCGCAAAAGTCTGTTATATCTCTACGGTTTAATGCTCGATTACAGCGATGCCATGATTGGCGGTGGTTTCCAATTCACTAACCCCAATGCTAATCAAACTTGTGGTTGCGGTAAGTCATTTGGGGTGTAATATTGTCAGTTGTCATTTGTCGTCCCTGGTTATTGGACGAAAGACAAATGACAAACGCTCAATGACTAATGACTCATGATTAATTTAATATGACTCAAACAGTTGAATCCCTGTTTGATACAGGTTTAGAACGCTATAAAGCAGGAGAATCAGCAGAATCTTTAATCCCTGTGTTTAAAGAAGTGTGCGATCGCGCTCCTAAAACTAGTGCAGCTTGGGTTTGTTTATCGTGGTTGTATCTACTCGATAACAAACCCAATTTGGCTTACAAAGCTGCACAGAAGGCAGTCAAGTTAAATCCACAAGATCCCCAGGCTAGAATCAATCTCGCCTTAGCAATGCTAGAAACAAAGCAAAAAGGTTTGCGGGAACATATTGATATAGCACAGCAGTTGATTTTTGTCAACGAAGAATGGAGTGATGAAATAAAAAATAGTATTGAGGACGGTTTAAGTAGAAAACCAGATTGGCAGAGTTTAACAAAAGTTAAAAATTGGCTGTTTGAAAAGTAGAGGATGGGGACTGGGGACTGAGAACCAGGAGGACAAGAGGGACAAGGGGGAATTTATTCAAGTAAGTCTCTAAGTTGTCTGTTCCCAATCCCCAATCCCCATTACCCCTTATCCCCAGAGGGGGCCCCACCATTCCCAATCCCCAGTACCCAATCCCCATTACCCCTTATCCCCAGAGGGGGCCCCACCTTCCCCAATCCCCAATCCAATCATGAAAGATAAATTGTTAAATTGGCTAAACATGGTTTTAGTCGCCGATGTTTTTTTGGTTTTGTTTGGCTTTGGCTGGTTAGCGATCGCTGCGATCGGTGATGCCGCAGGAGTAAACCTGGGTTTGGATTTATGGCATCAACTGTGGCAACCCTTGTTTAACCCCGCAATTGGCATCCTCATGGGTGGTGCCATTCTCAGCGGTATTATCAGTTGGGTTTCCAAAAAATTTATTTCTAGTCAATAGTCAAGGGACTGGGGACTGGGGACTGGAAAAAAGCAGGGAAGCAGAGGAGAAGGAAGTTGCAGTAAGTCTTTTTTCTTTGCCTCTTTGCCCCCAATCCCATTACCCAGTACCCAGTGCCTTTGAATCTATTTAAGAATTTGTGTTAACGCCGATTGCAAATTAGGATATTTGTATTCAAAGCCTGTTTGCACGGTGCGTTTTGGGATAACTTGCTGACCTTCTAAAACTACTATCGCCCCGTCTCCTAAAAGAGCTTCGATCGCAAAAGCAGGAACAGGCAACCAGGAAGGTCGATTCATCACTTGTCCCAAAGTTTGGCTTAAATCTGCCATTCGGACTGGGTTAGGGGCAGTGGCATTATATACATCTTCTATTTCCGGTTTAGTTAAAGCTTGCAAAATCAGGTTAACTAAATCGTCTACATGAATCCATGAGAACCACTGCCGACCACTGCCAATAGGACCACCAGCGAAGAGTTTGAAAGGTGGAATCATTTTACCTAAAGCACCACCATTGCCCAAGACAATCCCAAAACGCAAAATTACCAGTCGTACACCAGCATCTTTTACTTTTCTCGCCTCAGCTTCCCAAGCTTGGCAGACTTGGGCAAGAAAATCGTTACCAGATAGACTGGTTTCATCAAAAGTTGCCGTTTCACTAGTGCCGTAGTAGCCAATCGCCGAAGCGTTAATTAACACAGAGGGGAGGCTGCGCGTTGCAGGGGTTCCCACGCCACTCCCCCCAACGGAGGGAACCTCCGCAAGGGGGTGGCTGCCCGTTGTAGCGACTGCCGTTTTAGGATTAACGTTGGCTATTGCTTCAACTATTTTTTGTGTACCTAACTTCCGACTATTGAAAATTTCTTGTTTCCGTTCTGGTGTCCAGCGTCCTTCACCAATAGGTTCTCCTGCCAAATTAACTACGCCATCACAACTAGTGATGATATTTTGCCAAGAACCAGATGCATTTGGTGTATAGGCAATAATTTCTACATTGGGGAAAGACTCAGATGGAAAAACCTTTTGAGCAAAAGTGGTATTCCGAGTTAATACTACTATTTTATGACCTTCTCCGTGTAATCGTTGTATCAAGCGACTACCAACAAATCCTGTTGCTCCAGTAATTGCGACTTTCATTTTCTACCTCAGCCAAACCTTTATTGTAAAGTTTGATCAAACTTTCAGCTTACCAAAGAAGGCAGGTGGCAGGAGGCAGGAGGCAGGTGGAAGAAAATATATTTATTTTTTGCCCTCTGCCACTTTCTTCAAGATCGAGTAAATTTATTTATGTTCGTGGAGCGTATCTTAGACAAGAAAGAATAAAATATGTATTTCGAGCGGAAAGCGCCACAAAAAACACTGCGTCCTTATTGAAACCCCGTTCAGCTGACACTCACAGAACGCCTAAATTTATTTATGGGGTTTACCTCCTGCCTTGTTTACGACACGCTGCGCGATCTGCCTCTTCGTTGACTGGATATCTGGGAGTACCTGCTCTCAAAAACTTTGATTTTTTAATAATCTTTATATTTAGATACTTCGGTATTATAGGATGGACGCAGTGTTGCAAGGCGTGGGGCTATTATGGCTCGCTATACCTGTTCATTTATTGTTTCTGTCAAGAGTGACCATCTGTTGCCGTTACTTGTAGAACTTCTACAGGACTGTCAGTTGGATATTCAATATCACACAGCCGAATATATTATCGGTCGTGAGGTTCCTGGAAATGTTCCTTTTCCTAAATTAACAACAGTAGAAGTACTGATTGATAAATCAAAATCTACTGAAACAGAAACTCGGATGAGTATTGTAATTAAAAATGAAGAACTACCAATTCACCTAGATAATTACTGCCGACAAATGTTTGAGTTAATCAAGCAAGCTATTGAAAGTAGCCGCCATTGGCATTTGATTGAAAGTATTGCAGGATAGCTTTGGCGATTGAATTTATACTCCCCGGCTTTAGTCGGTGGGAGTATCAGACTGTGATTGGTAGTTATAATTCATTCTTTTATTCCTCTAAATCCTCTGCCATACCGGGGTTTATTAGTGTAATATCGTACTCGCTCGAATCCGTTTGTCCTAAACGCTGAGTATTTCTTAAAAGGTAATAAATGGCACGTACTTGAGGGCCAAAAACGATCTCGTCTTCATTTTTCAGATCGTGAGCTGGTATCTTGCGTCCGTTAATCATCAAACCGTTGGAACTAGGTTTACCTTTGGCATCGCCATCTACAATCCGGTAATAGTAGCTATGACTATTATGCTCTCGTGGCAATCTCACTAATGTGGCATGGCGGCGGGAGACAAACTGCGACATCAAACGGATATTACATTCGCGGTCTCTACCAATAGAGTAGACGGGGTCCTCCAGAGAAAATTCTTTGCGACCTTGATCGTCTTCAATAATCAGTAGATGGTTTTCATTGGTTTCTGCTGCCATTGACAAATCGGTGGAACTGTATTGATTAAAATTTGTTTTGTATCGTATCTTGCCATTTTCGCGCACCATCAGTCTGTAGTGCTAATCTAAATAAGCTTTAAAATTGCATAATACCTTGAAAGAGTAGAACATGATCGTTCTACTCCAGTAGCTATGATAGCTTTGGTAAGTGTCTTAAAAAGCTTTGTGCACTGATAAAACTTGAATACCGACTCAGTTTAACTTTATAGCAGAGTGCTGTTAGCGGATAGCTAAGGTTTAGCCCGTGCTGAGAAAAAATCCAGTTGTTTCAAGGTTTTGAGCAATCAACAATGTCCTAACTACCGAGAAGTTTGCTATATATGGGATTGATTCAGAATTGTGAATTCTGAATCAATCAGTGGATAACCACCAAATTTTCAGTTTGGTGGGTGTCTTAAATTCGGTTATAGCGTTTCTTAAGCAACTGAAATACACCCAAATCTTGTTTACCAAGGTTAGTAGGTTTGAAAATGTACCTCACCACGTTGGTAACTGCTATATCCCTCTGCTGCTTTTTTGCTCAGAATACAACAAGGGTATTCTGACGACTGACTCCTGAATTTTGTTTTGATAACTAAAATTTGTGGTGGCAAATTGGATGCGTAAAAAAGTATTCTACAGACGATGAGCGAATCGCCGTAATAATATTGAGTTGGTGACGACGCTAACTGAGCTAAAAGCCATTAATGCAGCAGCACCAGATGGGTTAAGCACAAAACCCAAACTAGGGAATAAAACACCTGCTGCTAAAGGAATGCCAAGTGTATTATATGCAAAAGCCCAGAATAAATTTTGGCGGATTTTGTTGAAGGTGGCGCGACTAAGCTGAATAGATTCGACGACATCGTTTAGGCGATCGCGCATTAGGATAATTTCAGCAGTTTCCATCGCCACATCTGTCCCGGAGTGTAAGGTAATTCCGACATCAGCTTGAGATAAAGCTGGAGCATCATTGATTCCATCTCCCACCATTGCCACAACAGATTGGGGCTTGGGGAAGGTGGGGCCCCCTCTGGGGATAAGGGGTAACGGAGATTGAGGATTGGGAAGAATTTTTCCTAGTCCCCAATCCCTAGCCCCCAGTCCCTCTTTCTGTAGAAACTGTATTGCTGCTGCTTTTTTAGCTGGGGGAACACCTGCGATTACATCAGCGCTATCTAATCCTAATTGTTTGGCTATGGCGCTAGCTGCTTCTTGGCGATCGCCACTGAGTAACATTACCCGTAAGCCCATCTGACGCAACTTGTCTACAGTCGATCGGGCATCCGATCTGAGGGTATCAGAAACACCAATTAGTCCGACTAAAGTTCCCCCAATTGCGACGCAAACGACTGTTTTACCATCTGTTGCCAAATCCTGTGCTACCTGTTGTGCAGTTTCGTTAATGGCAATGCCGTGCCAACTCAACCATTCCCAGTTACCCAACAATACAACTTTATCCTCTACTACAGCAGATACCCCTAGCCCTGGTTCCGTGTGAAAGTCTACAGCCTTTGGAATAGATAACTGTTGCTGCTGTGCTTCTTGCTGAATCGCTTTTGCTAGGGGATGGTGAGTACCGCTTTCTACAGCTGCTGCTAGTTGGATTAGGGATTGAGCATTGTTATTCTTCCCCAGTCCCCAGTCCACATTACCCATTTCCTCAATTAACAGACAATCTGTGACGATGGGATTACCTGTGGTGAGAGTGCCAGTTTTATCAAATACTACGGTGTCTAACTGGTGTACTCTTTCTAAAACATCGCCACCTTTAATTAACAAACCTTGTTCTGCGCCCATAGCAGTTCCAACCAGAATGGCTGTTGGTGTGGCAAGTCCTAAAGCACAGGGACAAGCGACTACCATAACTGCGATCGCTAGTTTTAAGCTGATTAATAGGGGGGAGTAGGGGGTTGGTAGAGACGCGATTAATCGCGTCTCTACGGAGTGATCAGCGTGCCCGATCATTTCCATGCCACCAGACATGGTAATATCAGTCCAAATATGAGTGCCGAAAAAGTACCAAAAAACAAATGTTAAGACAGATGCTGTCAGTACTCCGTATGTAAAGTAACCAGCTACTGTATCTGCCAATTTCTGTACTGGAGCTTTCCGAGTTTGGGCAGCTTCTACCAGGGCAACAATTTGAGCTAGAGTTGTATCACTTCCAGTACGGGTTGCCTGAATAGCGATCGCTCCTGACTGGTTTAGCGTCCCTCCTGTCACCGTATCTCCTGGTTTCTTGATTACTGGCACTGCTTCCCCAGTTAGCATTGATTCATCAACCGTTGTTTGACCAACCACTACTTCACCATCAACGGGGATTTTATCACCTGGCAGCACTTGTAAGCATTCACCGACACGCACCTGTTCAGCGGGAATCTCAACACTAAAAGAACCTATTCCGGCTTTCTCTGGGTTGGCAATCAATCGCGCTAAGAGTGGCTGGAGTGCTAATAATTTCCTAAATGCAGCCGCCGCGCGACCTCTAGCTTGTTGCTCTAATGTCCTTCCTAAGAGAATGAAGCCCAGCATCATTACTGGTTCGTCAAAGAAGCATTCCCAACCCAATTGGGGAAAAAGCAGTGCTACTAAACTAGCAATGTAGGCTGTCAGCGTTCCTAATCCCACCAGGGTATTCATGTTAGGCGCATTTCGCCGCCACCCCAGCCAGCCATCTACTATAATCGGGCGAC
Organism: Nostoc sp.; assembly: GCF_036917575.1. Classification (GTDB taxonomy): domain Bacteria; phylum Cyanobacteriota; class Cyanobacteriia; order Cyanobacteriales; family Nostocaceae; genus Nostoc. The sequence goes on from NZ_JBALDC010000070.1 coordinate 38,394, forward strand.
CGGGTATTAACAGCGCTACTGTCGCTAGTCCACAGTGAAACCAGATATTATTTAGCACTGGCAGCACAGAGCTACCAAGATTACCAAAATGTCCACTTCCCGACAATATCAGCAACACCGCAGCGATCGCCAACTGCCATAGAGAAGAACGCATTTCTCGGCGTTGTCGTTCTGCTGGATCTGGTAAGGTTGATATTTCGCCTGCTATGCCATTAGCTTTTCGAGGTTGAGTCGGGAATCCAACAGATGTTAATCGCTGTGCCAGTGCATCTGCATCTATTGCACCAACTTCTGATTCTACAACTGCTACCTCTGTGGCTAGGTTCACACAGGCACTCTTGACTCCTGGATGTTGGATCAGCTGTCGCTCTACTGCGTTCACACACCCAGCACACTTCATACCCCCAACATCTAGAATAATCTTCTCTAGGATTGGGTCAAGTTCTACGGCTGGCTTAGTTTTTGGGACAAGTTGCATGGCTTGTGTTTAGATTCGCTACAGAAATTCAACGCCTGACTAAAAGCGTCTCTAATTTGAGCGTAGGCGAAATATGGAACTACGACTGTATGTCAACCCTATTAAATTTATTAATTTATCGTATCTTGCTGAAGATCAATGACTATGGCTGCACTCTAATTCAATGTTCCTGATTCCCAGATTTATCTGAACCTATCCCACTAAGGGACTTCCAATTAAAAAAATAATCAATCGTTGTGTAGGCAGGGGGACTCTTAGCTGGGGGAGAAAGAAAACTATCATCTAAATAAATTGGTTAATTTATTCTCTGGAAGTCCCTAATAAGATTTTTTGAATCCAGATATGAATAGTAGCAAGGTCAATGAATGTATTAAAAGATACTTTCTTAATGAATGGCTAGACGACGATATTTACGTTAATATAGCCGTAGTCACACAGGTTAGGACACTTGGAAAGAGTGAAAGAAGAGAGTTAGCAATAGTTTTACCTCCAGCAAGAACTGCCCTCTGCCTCCTGCCTCCTGCTATACCAAGCAAAACAACGTTCCTATTGAAATTTTGGAACGGCGGCTTCCCTTGACTCTGAGCGTCGGTTTGCAGCGCTTATAAATTTGGTGGCGGATCTGAACTTTGTTGATTTGGAGTTTTTAATTCCTCCATAGGTAGCTGACAGTTCCAACGTCGATAAGTGACATAAATAATAGCTGCCACCTGTATTGGTGCGATCGCAATCAAGTTTTTTAAGAAATAGTTGATTTCCAAATGAGACATAACACTAAAATATCCTAAGCCTAACAAGAAGAACATTGCCCAGTTAAGCTGTTTAGGTTTGAGAACGAACATATCAATAAAAATAAATATAGGAGGTAGAAGTGCTGTATAACTTCTACTAAAGCTAAAGGGTGAAGCACAAGGGAAAAAGGATGCTGCTTTTGTTGCTCACTGCCCTTTATCCCTGCGCTTTTGCTGCAATCCTACACTTGGAAACCTGTGTTATACCAATCTGAAAAAAGAATGCAACAAATACATACGCACATAGCTTTGTTCTGTCTGGCTTTCTTAATGTGTGAATTTTGAATTTTGAATTGGTATTACCTTCTGCTTCCAGTAAGAGGCTATTCTTGTACTAAAACCAGCCTTGCTTCTTTTCAAAATAGGTATTTACAAATCCTTCAGGGGATTTATTTAAGTAAATCATGCCTTCAATCAAACCTACAAGTTGCATAATTAACAAGGCAACTCCGTAGGTGAAAGAACCCCCAACTACAGAAATCACTAACATAATAAAGCCTTCCGAAGCGTATCCTAGAATAAACTTATGAACCCCAAACGCTCCCAGGATAATGCCACAGTAACCAGCTAGAAGTTGTTTAGTAGGGTGGCTAGGGTTGAGATTTGCCATATCAGTGCTGCTCCTTGATAAGTGAGTATAAAAATAAAGTCTTTATGGTAATGGAAGCAGATACATTTACTTGCTTAATAAATAGATTTTTAATTTTTTCAGTACAAAAAAATCCAAGATGAATAATTAAAATCAGCTTCTATTCCACAGGAAACACCAAGATGTCTTGCGGTATAGGCCGATCTGGCGCTTCTTGATGACTTTTACTGGATTTGACGATCGCAAACCCTAGTGCAACAGTTTGGCAGATTTTTAGCTCAGAAGTTTATCTTGAGCAAAAGCTGCTATTTACACTACTTTTTACAAGTTCATCAGTATTATTTCCGGATCGTTTTGCGATCGGATGTGAAACGCCATTGCATCAATAGACAAGACAATTAGGTGGCTAGTGGGAATCTAGAAGCGCAAAAGGCATCTTCCATATCTTTACTAACCACTTTTTAGTTACCCATTCCTACTTACATGAGCGCAAACTGGAATTGCATTCCAATTTATGACAGCTAAAAACGGTTCAAGAAGACAATTAACATCTCGAAAATGGCTAAAATCTACCCGAATGAGAATAAATGCTTAATTAGATAGTTTGTTATCTATTGTTAATAGCATTCTTTAATTTGTTTTTGCCATTATCTTAATTGGATTTTCAGCTAGTATTTATGCTTATAACCAATTATTATTAGTAAATTGTCTCTATCTATGCAGATAAAAACAGATATTCCTGTTTTTAGCAACAGCAAACTAAATGTATTAATTACTACCCAAAACGAACAAGCTTAATAGTGTACCACTATTCCAAAGGCTGTGAAGGAGCATAGGAGCGAGGAGATTGCGCGATCGCGTGTAAACTACTCCCAACACAATGCCCAATGCGGTTAGGGGGAGAATTTCCGATAAGCTAAGGTGAGCGATCGCAAACAACAAACTACTGATCAAAATCGCTCCCCACACGGGTAAGTAACGAGTTAGAGAGGGTAACAAAAAACCGCGAAATAGGATTTCTTCAAAAAATGGAGCGGCGATCGCAGCTGTAGAGAAAAATATGCCGAGTGCTACACCATCTTGGCTTTCTAGCGCTAGTTGTAACAAAGGATTACTCCCACCCTGTCCTTGCCACAGCTGTTGATTAATCAAAGATACCAGCACAACTACAGGTAAAGCCGTGCAATAGCCTCCCAGTCCCCACAAAAACCAGTTATCTTGAAAACGGAAGCGAAACCAGAATTCTGGTAGTGGAAAAAAGCGCTTGAGAGAGAAATACAGCACGGAGAGCGCACCTAATGCTACCAATAAGTAACTAACCAACACAGAAAACGCCTGAAGTCGCACATCCACAATAGGACGCGGGATGGGTAGCAGCGATATTACTAAGGGCACAAGAATTTGCCCCATAAAGAAAAAGCCGATGATAAAAACCTGCAAAACCGTTTCACCACCCCAAGGTGTTGACCAAGGGATATCAGCATTTTGAGCTAATAACGAAGCTTTTCCTTTCAACAACCGTTGAGCAAATAATAAAATCAGCAGTATTAAACCGATTAAAGCTGCCAAAGTGGGAATAGTGCCAATAATCGCCAATTTCAACACTGCTTGAGCAGAAGATTCTTGTTGTGCAGCTTTTACTGCTGATAACGCCTCTTGTCGTTGCTGGAGTTGGTATAACTTAACCAAAGCAGTAGAGCGAAACCAACCTTCTAAATTCTTTTGAATTGGTTCTTGAGCATTTGGGAGGATACGCGGAGGATTGCTCCACAGTCCAGTCAAAACAGCGCCGGTTTCCCCAAACCCTGGATTAATATCTGAGCGTTGTTGTAATTCACTCCAAGTCTTGAAGGCTGTATCTGTCTGTCCTTGCTGTGCTTGTAAAATTCCCAAGCGCAGGTCTAATTCAGCCAATAATTTTTGTAATTCTTTAAAAGACTGCTGTAACTGTTGCTGTCCCTGTTTTGAGGTTTTAATAGTGGGAGGAGTATCTGGTAGAGGTTTCGGAGGTGTGGGAGTTATTTCAGCTTGAGAGCGTAATTGTGCAAGTTTGTTGTTAACTTTGTCTAAATTAGCTTGAACTGATTGACGCGCCTCCTGATACTGCTTTGTAGCGCTTTCTAGGGGTTGCTCACCAAGTATTGCTTCCCGAATTCCTTGGAGTTTGTCATCACCGCTATCTTCTGATTGCCAAGCTTGGGCTTGTAAAGCAATATTTGTTTGGTATAGTTCCAAACGACTTTGAAATTGAGGTTCTTGCCAACTGCCAAATAAAGCCGAAACTGCCAATAGAACTGCTATTGGCGTCATCACAAAAAATAAAACCAACCGCTTGAGTGTCATCTATCCCCCTTTGACTAACCAGTGGAGAGCGCGTCCCCCTTGGGAATTATCGCAATAAAAAGTCAGAGGTGGATAGATATTATCATTAATTGTAGAGTGTCGTTTTACTCATCAACAGTTACCTCTCTGCTTTTGGCGACATTTCTCATATTTTCGCTCAATGTACACTATGGCGTACACTACGATTAAATACCCTGAGTTGTGTATTTTTTGTAACTTTTAATTCACAAATAATGAAGAGTGAAGAATCAAAATTTGAATCCTTCACTCTTCATACATCATCTTATATTTCTAAGATTCTCTTCCCGATGCCCAGGTATCACGCCATTTAACAGTACCTTCTTTGGCAATTACCCAACGGCGATTTACGAGATTTTCGCGTAGAGGCGATCGCCCTTCCCGCCACATGGCATATTTATAAGCAATCAGCTGACCAGCACTTTCATCAAAGGGAATCTCAGCAAACCAAGTATTGGTGTTGATGTACTCTAAGGGATAGGCTTTGCCTATATCCCAGTTACCTAACTCTGGGCAATCTCCTGTGACTACAATAATTTCACCTGGTTGGGTTTCTACGCCATTGAGTTGAACGCGGACAATTGTTTGTGCTTTTATCCGTTCGCCAACGTGACTGAAAACAATCACTCCCTTTTCTTCTAGTACTAAGTCATAAATCTTGCTATCTTTTACCTCATACTTGTTGCGAGTCACCACGCAGGTATGTTCTCCATCGGGCAATTCTGTTTCTACTTCTGGTAAAGTAACTTCTCCTCCCCGGTTTAAAGCGATAAAACACACAGAGTCACGATAACGGCGTACATAGCAGTAAACATCAGATGTCAAGTATTTTTGCCAATGGCTACCCATTGATACGGCTGGATTTAGTCGCCGTAAGCCAGACAGCAGCCTGACACAACGATAAATCTCACTCTCACTATCCCAATTTTCCATCATTGGGCGGTTATACGGGTCGTTACCGCCATCAGTATCGTTATGCAGATATTGTTCTGTGCCGTAGTAAATGCAAGGAATACCGCGACAGGTCATAATTAAAGCGATCGCCACCTTTAGCATCGCTGGATCGGGGTTCAGCGATTGGAAGCGGGACATGTCATGGTTATCGATGAAGGTAATTAGCTCTGTTGCCCCTTTATAGCGATAATCTTGATCGAAAATATATTGAATTGTTTGGAATCCCATTTCTGAACCTTGCCCTAGTGCAGCTCGAATTGCCACACACAACCCAAAGTCTAGAAGTGTCATGCCTGAGTGGTTAACAAATTCCACTGATAGTTCGTCATTAGGATTACTGTAAATCCATTCACCAAAAATGAATACATCTGGTTTGTGATTCGTCATCTCGCCAGTGAATTCTTGCCAAAACCAAATCGGCATGTGCTTGACAGTATCTACCCGCAATGCATCTACACCCCGATCTAGCCATTGCTTAATTGCTGATTTGATATACTCCCGATATTCAGTATTGTTCTCATTGAAGGTTGCTAGACCAGATAATTCACAGTTCTGTACTTGCCATTCGTCTTCCCAGTTTTGCACTTGGCCATAGTGGTGATACCAATTCTTCTCATCATCATTGAAGTCAGCAATTTTAACACCATCATCATACAATTCACCTTTGCTACCGCTAGTATCAGGTGTGCTATGGTTGCAGACAATATCCAGCACTAGCTTCATATTGCGCTTGTGCAGTTCTGTAATTAACCGATCGAAGGTTGTATTTTTTTCTTCTTGAGTGGCGTTTAAAGAAGGGTTTTCTCCGTCAGCAATGTATCGAGGATTGAGCCGTTTAAAGTCTTTTGTCCAATAGCCATGTATTGCTGCATTGCCAACAAATAACTCTTCAACCTGCTCGAACAGTGGAGTCAACCAAATGGCAGTCACTCCCATATTTTTGAGATAATCTAATTTATCGATGACACCTTGTAAGTCGCCACCCCAGTACTTACCCCAATCTTGTCTATCCGGATCGTGCAATTCTGAGTTTGCACCTTCGCTGTTTTCTGGATCACCATCATAAAAGCGATCGACTACGAGAAAATAAATTGTTTCCTGACGAAATTCAATATCTCTGGTGTAAAGGAACTCTAAAGCAATTTCAATATCTAACTGCGGTTCTTGTATAAGAGCTTCTATATTTTCCTTTGCCGGATCTACTTTATATTGATCTGGTGAAAACTGGGATGGTGGAGTTTGTACCATAAAAAATTCAAAATTTCATGTAATTCACACTTGTAGAACCAACAGTACAACGTTTCGAGTATTGTGTGTTACTACAAATTTTGGTATTGTGACATCCTGCCTATGGTGTATGTATCTATCGCTAGCTAGTTTATAATTCTATCGATAGATATAATTCATCTGCTGGAGGATAAAAATAAAGGGATATAGCAGTTAATTACGATAATTGCTCGATCACAAAAATTTACAATATTTAATTAAATTGACTTGCGGTAAATATTGAGCCTAACTGCTGTTTAAGTGTATATTCGAGAACAGATTTTATCAGACCTTAACTCCTGGAAAATTAGTTGTAAACAAGCTTTTGTTACATCTACTCGCTACTGAGTTAACCACGTATAGTCCAACTTTTTCTCTAGAAGATTCGCTCCATTGGTAAACTGACCATTGTCACTTTCAATCTGTTATTACTATCAAGGAATTAATTTAGGTAGCATTTATGACCAAATATGACAAGGTTTTTAACTCACCAAAGACATCAGAGGAATCACTAAGTCCAGAGGAAGCAGTGGCGGCGATCGCAACTGTGACTGCGATCGCAGATTCATTGGTTGAAGATGTAGATGCAGAAAGTTTAGCGGGTATCCTCTGGGAATTCGAGGTTTTCGAGGAATACTCAGAAGATGAAATTGTAGAAATTGTTGATAGACTCATTTTCATTGCAGAAGAAGAGGGAATTGGGCCTTTGTTTAATACCGCCAAAGTATCTCTCTCAGATGAATTAGTGCTAGATGGTTTTGCTGCTGGGGTAATAGTGCTTTTAGACGATGAACTAGCCATTCCCAAACCAAAACAAGCCTACCTCAAAAAGTTACAAGCAGCCTTAGAACTGGAGGATGAAGAAGCAGAGGAAATCATCAAAGAGGTAATTGCAGCTTTTAAAGAAGCAGAAGATGAAGAATATGCAGACGACGATGATGATGAAACAGTGGTCATCGAAGATTTTAGCGAACAGGCATATCAATCCCCATTAGGTAATTTTACCGTGCCGATTCCGGTCGATCCGCAGCAGGGCGGTAGAATTCAAAGTCAGGAAGGAGTAGTTGGCTTTTCTGATGACATCGGTACTTTGCTGAGAATCGATTATTATCCTTTCCCCCTAGAACAATTGGAGGAACTGGAGTCTGTTGGCCAAGAAGAATATTTACAAACAATTTTAGTAGACAAGTATGTACCCCAAGCGATTTTTGCTAATGTACCAGATGCTTCTGTGGAGTATACCGAATATCTGAAAGATACTTTGCGAGGCGCTTACTACGTGTTAATCGATATGCCCAAAGGTTCCACAATTTCTAAGCAGGAAAATAATGGAACTGCAATTAGATTAGATGCATACCGGGGGTTGCTCACCTTTATTAGTGGGGAATTTTTATATATAGTTAGTAGTCAGCACAGCTTTATTAACGGCGAAACTCCCAATTCCCTTGAAGAAGAAGCCGAAGACATCAAGGAGAGTATTTTAAAGTTTGTTGAGACTATAGAGTTCACCTAGTAAAGCTTTGCGTAAAAGCGTAGCGTTTTGAATGCAAGCCGACGCATTAACAATGCAAGCCAATGTATTAGGATTGCAGAGTCTTGCAAAATTTAATTCGCTACAAATTACAGATGCAGTGCAATATGCAAACACGCCATCGCTAAATGTCTCAAACCGATTCCGGCTCATTAAGTAGGTCAGCAGAATAAAACCCTCTTCCCTCCTGCCTCCTGCCTTATCTTAACGACAAAAATTTACGCCCACCTACTTAATGACTTCATTGCTCTCCTTCCCAGCGCCATCTGATCGCCTTCCCAAGCAAAGAGTGGTTCTGAAATATCATGATCAGCCATCAGGGCATCAACAAGGGCGATCGCGTTTGCTGGCTTTTGAGGTACTAGCTGCGGTGTGCGGGCGGAGGATGAATTGCTGCATCCCCTACTAAGGCAATGCGATCAAAAGTCATTTGGGGCACACCCAGATCCAAAATGGCTTGTACAAACGGTTCTTTTTTTGCTGCTATTAGCTTTTGAAATGGAGTAACTAAGACTATTATTTTTTCAAGATATCATCATCAATCGAGGGATTTTCATTTATATCTGGATTTTTTGACATCAAATTATCATCTGTTTCAGGAGATTCAGAAACTATCACAAACTCAGTCTCTTTTCTATTGTTATTTTCCCATTCATCTAAAACATCTTTAATTAACACTTCTTGCAACCAAATTTTAGCGACAACAGTTAGAGGTAGCGCTAAAAATAGTCCTAAAAAGCCAAAGAAAGTTACGAAAAATAGCTGGGCAATTAAGGTTATGGCTGGCAGCAATGATACTTGATGCGCCATGACAACGGGCGTGATGAAATTACTCTCAATCTGTTGAATGAAAAAGTAGAGAATTAAAACAGCGATCGCTTTCCAAGGTTCATCCAAGAAGGCGATCGCCATTGCTGGGATTACACTCATCGTTGGCCCCAGATTGGGAATTAAGTTAAAAAATCCTGCTAAAACTGCTAAAGCTAGTGCTGCCTTGACATGTAAAATTGATAAGCCAATCAGACTCATCACCCCTACTACACAGATGGCAATGAAAGCGCCTGTAATCCATCCCTCTAAAGAAACTTCGCATTTATCTAAAATTCCATCTACCCGCCGCCGATAAAATGAAGGGAAAAGCCGCACAAATACTTTGCGGTAAGCCACGGGGTCGGCTAACATCATTCCTGTTAAAACCAATACTAGCAAAATTTTGAGGACGACTTCTAAAGAACCAGATACAAAGGCAAAGGAGTTTCCCAGTAGCCGATTGGCAAAAGGCTGTATTTGTTGAATGAGGCTATTGATATCTGGGATGTAAGGAATTAACTGGTCAGGAATACGAGTTCTCAGGGCATCAAGCCAACTATTAAAGCGTCCAAACCCTTTAGGAACTTGATAGGTTAGTTCTTGAAACTGCTGGGCAAATGGCGGCACAATTAGCCAGAAAAAGCCTACAACACCTGCGAAAAAGATAGCTACTGCTATGAGGACGGCAAATCCGCGCTTGATCCCAAACCGTTGAAAGCGTTTCGCTAGCCGATTTAAGGTGGTGGCTAACACAACTGCGGCAAACATCAACAAAAGCACTTCCCGAATTTGCCACAGGATGTATAAACAAAGAAGTATGGCGATTAAGCCGATCCATTGACCCAGGTTCACAGGCTAACTCCCAAAGGTTGGCGAGATGCAATTTTATTGTAATTAAGCTAGGTTAGCTGATTTTAGTAACTTGTGCGTAAATGGTTTGAGTTAATTTTGAGTTAATTTTGTTTTTGTGCTTGAAATCGCCACAGTAGAGCGATCGCGACAAGCGCAATCGGCAATAATACTATAATCAGCGCATTGCTTGCTGTTGCCGGAATTAGTAGACTTGGCCCTGCATACTTAATCAATACTGATAACAAAGCCGAGAGTAAAAGCAGTTTCAGAATTAATCCTAGTTGATTTTCCATAAGAGTACAGCAATACAAATTTTTGTGGTACGCACAAATTTGCGCTGTACCGTCTATTTTCTACAATAAACCCACAAATACAATCCTTGTAAATTCACAAAAATATAATTTTGAGTACCTGAAGCGAAGGATGTGATACCAATTTGCAATTATATGTAGTATTTCTCCCCTTGCCTCCCTTGCTTTCCCTGCTCAAGAACAGCCTGGCAAAACTAATATTTTTGAACGCAATTCGATATGAGGCGCGATCGCTAATCAACTTGGTGAGTGCTGCCTGAAGCACAGACAGCACATTATACACTATTAGAACTATACAGAAAGTAATCAAAGCAGCCTTTGAGTAATTTAAACTAAGCACAAATAAATGCACAGTTTTAGCAAACTTTATTTGCTCCGAACTAGCTCAATTCTATATTTGGCTTTGAGCAACTCAGCAAATTCTATCAAAAATTTTTTCACTCTAACTTGAATATATTTATGATTTTTAGGTACACGTTTAGCTATATACTTTAAGAAAGCAATCTGATAACCAAACTTATATTTAATTGCAGAAAGCATATTATATTTTATTTGGTTATCTAAACCTTTCTCTAGGTTTTTTAACTTTGATACTTCACGATGATATACGGGATGCTCTCCCCAAACGCAGGCAAAGTGTACAAGAGCAGGTGACACCACATGATTGTATTTTTTAAAAGTCGATTGACCTTTAATCGCATCTATATTAAAAGAACCACGAAGACCGATAGGTGTTCGCATCATTTGACCATTATCTTCAAACATACTTTGATTGTGTAGCATCATCGCTAGACTAAAAATACGTTCATCATTAGGGCCATCACCACGAAATTCACTAATACCTAGTTTTCTCCAATCTCTTGAAAATTCTAGTGCTGTTTCAAAAAATGCCTTAGTAGTATTGTTTTTTTCAAAATAATAGAGACCTCCATTAAATCTAGGTAGTTTTGTGAGATTAAATCGTTTGAGTGTGTCATCTACATCAATGAACTTATCTTTATCGCCTGCTTGAAGATATACATTACCTGCCACACTAAAACTTCTGCCTTGAAAATCATTAAAAATAAAGTTAATATCCCTTACTGCTATGCAATCACTATCAATACAAAGTGTACATTCAAATGGAGAATAATCATAGACATGAAGCTTTTGTTTGACGTTAGATCCGTATTGCTGTCTAAGGTCTATAACGTAATCATAAAGTTCAAGTAACTCTTGATCGTTTTGATTGTCAGTAACAATAGCACGCGAAATATCTGGTGAATGAAGGCGCAGAGAACGCGCCAATGACTTTGCCATTTCTAGATAGTAAGATGCTCCGTAAGCATAAGTGATAATGCCACGTTGTGAAATAATCATTATTTTTATTAATTAACGGTGTATCAGCTGGAGTTATCTAGCCGAGTTCTAACTTACACACTAAAGGATAGATATTTAATAATATCAATTAGGCTTAAATTTTATATAAACTGCTGATGAAGTTTAGTCTAAGTTCTATTTAAATTTGTTTAAGCATACCTAATTAGTTGGCTTTAGAAAAATGAATATAATATCTAGCAATAAACAACCAAGAAACAACATAGATATCGGATTTTATATTCATCCAACTCTCAAATTAAATCTAGAAAATAGATTTTTATTACATCTATTAACTTGATATTGAAATCATTGCCAGAACCTAGCGCGATCGCTGGTAGCATACTTACTGTTAGTCTGGGTTTGCTGGTAAACACAAACCAGTAGGGTGCGTTAGGCTTAACGCCATAACGCACCTTTTAGTTAAGACAATTGTTACTATCTTGAAAGTATTCTTTGCTAATTGTGTCAATTGGCTGGGTTCTATTATCTAAGGTACTATAGGACTCATATTTGATTGCGTGAAAAAACTCAGTACACCTTTATTCCTTTTTCCCAGTCCCCAGTCCCTAGTCCCCAGTCTCTACGAGTAATTTAGGAATCAAATCAGATTGCTATAGTTGCTTCATCAAATAGTAAAATCCTGGGTTTGAACACCAATGCCCTCGCAATCAACAGCCGTTGTCGCTATCCGCCAGAGAGATTACTACCTCCTTGACTCACCACTGTATGGATTTGTATTGCCAAGCCTCATCCATCGTCAGAAACTTTGAATTTTTCCCTGACTACAACGGGAAGGGGGTTAGGTTTTTCGTGGGCCTTTCCAGATGACCTGAAAAGTCAGAATCCAGCTACTTTACGGAACGCTTTTTTACGTCAAACTCAACCAGCCAAAAACTTGTTCAACAGTCAGTTCCAACTCGATACCCTCAAGAATGGGTAATTTATCAGCACCTTCGTATAATTCCAATCGCTGTCCAGGAAAAATCCCTAGCACACTTTCGTCTTCTGGGTTAATTAACCAGCCTAGTTCAGTACCATTGCGCGAACAATGCAATAATTTACTCAATACTTTTTTTAACTTTTGGTCTGGGGAAAGAATTTCAATTGCCCAGTCCGGATGAATTTCAAAGCGATTAACAATTCTGCCAGATGAAGTTTTAGGAATTCTATCCCAGCGAAACACAGAGACATCAGGGACAATAGAAGCACCGCCAAAAGTGCAGCGTAGTTCTGGAAAAGCGTAAGCAATTTTTTGGCTTTTAGCTATGCCGTTAATTGTTTCGCAAAGAGTAGTTTGGAGTAAGCTATGTTCACCTTGAGGCATTGGTTTTTGAATGATTTCCCCGTTGATAAAATCTGATGCTGGTTCAGTTTCCGGCAGTTTGAGGAATTCGTCTAAAGTTAGTTGGGGTTGACTGGCAATAGTCATAAGTGAGTGAAATAGAGGGGATGGTTTAATTATGGGCGAACTCGCAAAGCGCCCGCTGGAAGCAGAATATAGTTTAAATACTAATCAGTAAAATATAAATTCCATTTAAGATAAGCAGAACCAAAGTAATAATTAAACCGGATCGTATAGATAGAGGATTTAAAATTACTAATAACCATAGGAAAGCCACTTCAACTATAGTTACTCCAAAAACTTTCAAAATATATCTAGCTAGATAAAAGAAATAAGTAGTAGGAGAGCTCGTCTTCGCATAGCTTATTAAATCTCCACTTGACTTAAGCAAGATCAAATTTAGTCCAAGAATTCCTATCGTTGATAGTACAGAAACAATGAGTCGAAATAATCGAATTTGAAGTCTCATATTTTTTGATAAACTCAATCAATCTTTACTTGCAGTACCAAAGAGCGATCGCTGTAGTTGCTACGCGGTAAATGCTGTTAGCCATTAGGGTGCTATCGCTGTCTTCGTAACGCACCATCAAAAACTCAGGGTGCGTTACGCTACCCTCCGGGAACGCTAAAAGCGAACGGCATAACACACCCTACTGCTACTACTAATTACTTCTCTACTCCCCATTCTGCACTGACGAGATACAGTTGTAAAATTACATATCCTCTAGTCAAGAGTATTGTAATGTTTAGGCATCTACTACCCATAGTAATTATTACAGCAGTTCTAAGTAGCTGTTTGAATCTGACAGCCTCTACTGCCTTTGCACAACAGATATATGAACCAACAACTGAGTCGCTATCAAAGCATGAAGTTCCAGAGTGGTTCAAAGATGCTAAACTCGGAATTTTCATTCACTGGGGCGTGTACTCCGTACCTGGTTGGGCACCACTGACTGGTGAACTGAACAAGGTAGTTGCAGAACGCGGTTGGGAATATTGGTTTCAGCACAACCCTTATGCTGAATGGTACTACAACTCCATGAAACTTGAGGGCAGCGACACTTATAACTATCACCGTGCAACCTACGGTGAAAATTTCACTTATGACGACTTCATCCCCACCTTCAACGCAGCCATCACAAAGTGGAATCCATCGGAATGGGCAAAACTGTTTTCTCAAGTAGGTGCGCGGTACGTTGTGCTGACGACCAAACATCATGATGGCTTTTTGTTATGGCCTAGCAAAACCACAAACCAGTCAGGACGAGTGGCGGCGCGGGATCTTGTGGGCGAACTGACACAAGCCGTTCGTAAACAAGGTATGCGTATGGGTCTGTACTACTCTGGCGGTATTGATTGGTCACAACAAGATACAACAGTGACAGACTTTAACACGTTGGTCGCAGCCATTATCCAAGATAAAGCTTACGCTGAATATGCTAACGCTCACTGGCACGAACTCATTGACCGCTATCAGCCGTCTATCTTATGGAATGACCTTGGCTACCCTGTTGGTGAAGCGAACGAGATTATGGCTTACTTTTACAATCATGTATCTAACGGTGTCGTTAATGACCGCTTTGATTTAAATGGGCAATTCGGTTTACACTTCGACTTCTCTACACCTGAATACAATCAACTCAAACAAATCGAACCAAAGAAATGGGAAAGTACAAGGGGTTTAGGTTACTCGTTCGGTTACAACCAAAATGATACCGACTTGAACATGATTTCAGTAGATGAACTAGTTGACTCATTCGTTGACATTGTTAGTAAAAACGGCAACTTACTACTCAACATTGGCCCAAATGCCGATGGTTCAATCTCCAAACTGCAAATTGAACGGTTGCTCGGCTTAGGCAAGTGGCTAGATATAAATGGTGAAGCCATCTTTGGTTCGCGCTATTGGATACGCTCAGAAGATGTATCCACTCAAGGCATCCGAGTACGCTACACCACAAATAAAGGTAATTTGTATGCTGTCTTACTTGATACTCCGATGAATCAGACGCTGACAATCCCAGGGCTAATTCTGCCGAAAAATGCAAAGATTACAATGCTAGGAGCAAAAGGTAAACTTGAGTGGCAACAGTACGGACAGAATTTATTTGTGACGTTACCGGATACGTGTGTAAAGAAAAAATCACCAGCTTACACGTTGAAAATCAGCCAGATACCTCTTTCTTGAAGCTCAGATAGTAACATTAACAAGATTGCGATCGCAAAACATTTACCCTTGATTCTAATTTGTAACGCTAATTCACCAGTTAGCACTCAAGAGAAAAAGCTCATCAAACTGTAACCAAAGGTAAAGGCTGCGATCGCACCCATGAAGACACTGCCATAGAGCGTACAATTGCAAAAAGGGACTAAAGCCGAATAGCGAACGCCCTATCATTAACCTCTGTTGGCGCAGAGAGTTTTTAAAGTTTGTTGTCTAGGAGTATCAAAGACTCGTCAACGGAGATAAAAGGTGGATTCATCCAGTTCAAATACTTGTCAACGGAGTTCAAAATGGATGAACAGACGCGATTAATCGCGTCTCTACTAACTACGTTGCCAAATTTTAATAGTCTTATCCAAACTCCCGCTAACCAACATCTCGCCGGAAGCTGTGAAGGCTAATGCTGTAACTATATGAGTATGACCTGTAAACGTACCCAGCAATTCCCCGGTTTGTAAATGCCACAACTTGATAGTTTTATCAGCACTACCGCTAGCAATAATTTGCCCATCCGGACTTAAAGCGATCGCATATACTCTATCTTGATGCCCTTTCAGGGTATGAAGTAATTTTCCAGTCTCCAATTGCCAAACTTTAATCGTTTGATCCCAGCTACCACTCACGAGGATTTTACCATCTGCACTGATTGCTAAGGAACAAACGATGTGAGAATGACCCATGAGGGTATGCAGTGGTTCTGCATCTTTTAAACTTTTAATTCCCGTTTGGGGTGAGGTGCGCCAAACTTTGATTTTGCGGTAGCTACCTGTAACTAGAGTTTCGCCGTCTCGACTTAAAACTAGGGAATGAGCTGCTGTATCATCTAAAGAAAGTGCGATCGCTACCTGACGTTGCATCAAATCCCAAAAGAGAATTTTTCTGTCATCTCCGCCAGTCGCTAACATTCTGCCATCTGGGGTGAAGGCAGCACACCGCACTACTCCATTGTGTTTGTGCAAAATATCTATCAAGTCTAAAGCGCCTACGTGCCAAAGCTTAATTGTCGAATCTGCACCACAACTGACTAAAGTCTGTCCATCTGAACTAAAAGCTAGGGAATTCACTTCATCTACCAGCCCAGATATTACCCAAGGATACTCTGATAATGTCTCTATTAATTCACCCTTGCTTAAATCCCAGAGTTTCGTCTCTCCCCGACTACCACTTGCCAATATCGGTAAGGCTTTGCCATTGTTACATCTAGAACTGAAAGCTAGGCAATTAATGCCTCTAGTGTGTCCTTGCAAAGTCTGCCAGCATTCCCACTCACCGACTATATCCTTAAGGCGATGCTCTGATGGTAGAGTCTGTATTGTATGTGCGATCGCTCTTGAGTTAATTACTGGCGACGTGTCTTTTTTGCCCATCAGTGATTCTAAATACCAACTCAATCCCCCTGCATACAACAAATTACTCGGAGTCACATACAGTTTTGGTTCGCTAAATTCAAGTTGATTTGTAGGTAAAAAGCCTGTTATTATGCTTTGCTTTTCATAACCTAAATCACCATTAGATGGATAAAACAAACACAGAAAAATTAATACTTGATGATTTTTTAAATCTTCTTGAGTAACCGACCACTTAATTTTGTCTTTCTTAATACCATTAAAACTTTCTCCATCAGCAACGTAAACTTGCACACTGTGCTGAGGATAATCTTTGAGTAGATAAGAAAATTTACTTTCGCCACACAAATTTCCCTCATCATCTAAAATCATGTTTTGCAAAGTATCTTGTGACACCTTTTTTACTAACTTATCCAAGCGCTCATTTATTACCCTGTCAACAATATGCTCTCGTAAAAGATAATTTTGGGCTTGTTGCTGGAAGTATTTGGGAAAAGGTATCGTCCAGTCAGGAGGCTCAGGATATTCCGGCGGTGTCGGCGGCGGATTTTTGGCGAGAACTTCTGCTTGTTGACGAGAAAGTTCTTGGAGTCTAGCCAATGGCTCACCCCAAAAGGCTATAACTTCAGTGTGACAACCTTTAACTTGACTTTCCAGCAAAGATAAGTCATAAGTTTTAGGTTTTTTCACACGTTGAAGGAAGTCAGTTTGTTGAGCTTTGAGTAAGCTAATCCAATCCATCTGCATTCCTACGGCAAACTATTGCATACCTACGGTAAGCTATACAAATGCAATTACTCAAGTTTATTACCTTAGTTCATTAAAAATTCAGTAATATTAACAGTCAAATCAAATACAACCATTGACAAATGTTTCCGGGAAAGAAATAGATGGATAGCACTTAGACATTTCATGAACTAATGCAATTGCAGTATATAGAATTAGATGATATCAGTCAATTATAACGGAGATAGAGAACGAGATACTGTTTCCCTAGAGACACTTCTAGCTGTAAAGCAAAGTTGAATTTGAGACGGATTGAAAAGATTATAGTCACGTTAAGTCAGCAAATAGCTACATAAAAATAACCTAGTAATGATAATTATCGTAAATATCATCTGAAATCGATATAAATGGTGAAGATTGGCTAATTTTAACCTTTGCGTTTTGGTTGTTTGGGTGTAGTACTTACATCAGAGGAGTCGCCGAAAGTATCCCTTGCTTCAATTTGTTTAATTTTCATTTGCAAGTTTAAGTCATCACTGCTAACAATTGTTTCTAAGTTCGCTAATCTCTGCTCTAGCAGTTCTATTTGCTGCTGTTGCAAATAGTTAGTTTTTGATTTTTGCTCATCAGAACGCCAAATAGCAACTGTACCAACAGCTGCGCCACCAATAGCAACCAAAGGAAGAATAGCACCGCTTCTAGTAACGGCTGATAACGGAACGCAAACTCCGAGAATAGCTACTGTAATTACCCAAATTCTTGTGGTGGCAGATAATCTGACATCTTGGTATTGTTCTAGATTGGGTTGAGATTTTTTAGCCATGACTAAATCCATTGAAAGTTATTTGCTAGATTGACACAATCGTTTACTAAAATACTTCCTACAATTGGGTTATATTTTTGTAATTATAGTTACTCAGTTATTTCCGATCGCTAGATTGGGATTGCTAGGAGCTTGAGCAATTATTAACTCCTGCCAATCCTCTGATAAAATCCTTAGAGCGTAAATAGTTAAGTTTATTATGACAAGTGCATCTTATATTTTTCTAGCTGGTGCAAGTCGCGGTGTTGGTCGAGAAATTGCTCAATATCTCACAGCACAACAGCTAAAAGTCAAAGCACTCTTGAGAACAGCAGCAGTTGCTAGTGAACTAGAAGCAATGGGTATTGAAGTAGTTCAGGGAGATGCCTTGAATCTTGGCGATATAGAACGCGCAATGGTAACAGATGCACCTATTCACACCGTTATCAGTACAATTGGCGGTTTACCATCAGATGTAGAAAGGCCGGATTACCTTGGTAATAGAAATCTGATCGATGCAGCAGTTAAAGCTGGGGTACAAAAGTTTATTCTTGTATCTTCCATAGGTGCTGGCAATAGTGTTGTTGCTGCCTCACCCCAAGTTTTAGAGGTACTGGGAAAAGTTTTAGCTGAGAAAGACAAAGCTGAACAACACTTAATTGCCAGTGGACTCACTTATACAATCATCCGTCCTGGTGGACTAAAGTCAGAACCAGGAACGGGTAATGGCGTTTTGACTGAAGATCCGCACATTATTGGTAGCATCAATCGTGCAGATGTCGCGCAGTTGGTTGGTCGCAGTTTAAATAGCGATCGCGCCAATAATAAAATCTTGTCAGCCGTAGACCGAAATATGCTGTTTGGGCAAAGAGAATTTGCAGAATTTAGTTTGGGTTAGTACCCCTAAAACTTCTTCTCAATGCCCAATGCCTTTTAGATCAACTTGTCAGGTGTAATGGGTAAATCACGGATGCGCTTACCTGTGGCATGGTAAACTGCATTGGCGATCGCAGCTGAAACACCTGTGATCGCAATTTCGCCTACACCTCGTACACCTGCTGGATTGAAGTTGAAATCAGGTTCTCCGACGAAGGCCACCTGAATGCGAGGAATATCTGCATGGGCTGGGAAGTGATAGGTAGCAAGGTCATAAACCACGGGGTAGCCGATGTTTGGATCAACCTGGCACTCCTCCATTAAGGCTTGCCCAATACCCATGATCACGCCACCACGGACTTGACTGGCGACTGTCTTAGAGTTGATGACTCGCCCGATATTCATCACTGACACCCAGCGCGTCACCCGCAAACGCCCGATTTCTTCATCCACGCTGACTTCGCAAAAATGTGCCCCCCAAGATTGGAACGCCCATTTCTTGGTTTCATCGCCAGGAGCAGAAGATGCTGTGGCCTCAATTGCTGCTTGGCCGGACTGAGAAAGAGTTGCAAACGCCTCTTGTGCAGTCTTAGCATTAGCAGTTTTCAGAACTTGCTCACAAGCTGACATGACCGCCGGAACCAAAGATGCTGTCATCATGGAACCACCCGCCATGCCTCCATCTGGTAGCAAGGAGTCGCCCAACTCTACTTGTATCTGTTCGACGGGTAGCCCCAATGCGTCTGCTGCTGTGGCCGCAACAACGGTATATGCGCCAGTGCCCATGTCATTGGCTGCGGTGAGAACATGGGCAGTACCATCTGCTAGCAGCCGTACCTTGACTGATGCTTTCCCCCGTCTGCCAGGGTAGGTTGCTGCCGCCATCCCCCAACCAACGAGTTTGCCATCAGATGTCAAAGAACGCGGCTGTTTTGGTCTGTCTTTCCAACCAAATTGTTCTGCACCAACCCGCAAACACTCAGCAAAATGTTTGGCTGAGAATGGCTGACCTTCGCGTTGGTGTTCTTTAGTTTCATTTTTCAGGCGCAGTTCTACCGGGTCAATCTTTAGCATCCAGGCCAGTTCGTCCATCACTGACTCTATCGCCCACATCCCAGGATTCTCTCCTGGCCCGCGCATGAATGTTGGTGTACCGATGTTCAGCACTCCTAGTTCCTGCTTCAGTTGCAAATTCGGCGCTGTGTACATAACTGGCGTGACCGAGGTACAGGGTTCTGTAAACACATCCACAGGCGAGGTACAGGATTTAACCTCATGGGCGATCGCAGTTAAACTACCATCAGCAGTTGCTCCCAAGTGCATAGTTTGCTCGGTTTCGGAGCGGTGTCCGGCGTTCGCTGTCATTTGCCGTCGGCTGAGGACAACTCTGAGAGGACGCTGAAGTTCACGGGCAGCCGCAGCACAGAGAATAGCGTGGGGCCAGGGAAAGGCTTTGGAGCCGAAACCTCCACCCAAAAAAGGTGTGACGATACGAACCTGTTCAGTTGGCACTCCAAAGAGTTGTGCATAGGTGCGCTGGCTTCCCAACACCCACTGAGACGGCTCGTAAACAGTGAGAGAATTTGCATCTTGCCAGTGGGCAATGGTCGCATGGGGTTCCATCGGCGCGTGCAGTTCGATGGCTGTCTTGTAGGTGGCTGTAAGTTTCGTTGTTGCACTTGCCACCCCTGCCGCGAAATTCCCCTTTTCAAACTTTAGCTCTTGACCCATCTGCGGTGGTGCCTCCTTAAAGGTGGCTTTCGCAGCTTCCACGACTGGCTTTTGACTTGTGTATTCTACCTTGACCAAATTCGCCGCATCACGCGCCCGCTCGAAGGTGTCTGCTACTATCAAACCGATAATTTGCCCTGCATAGTAAATTTTGTCATCCGACAACGGCAGACGAGCCTCGTAGATTTTCGAGGTCATAAAGTCGTTGGCTGGCGTAAACACTTTCGGCGAGTTTTTATGCGTGAAAACATCTATCACACCTACTGCTTTTTCTGCCGCACTAATGTCGATGCTTTTAATTTGCCCATTGGCAATACTGGCGGTGACAAGATAACCGTGAACCAGACCTGGAATTTGATGTTCTGCGGCGTAAGTTGCCGTGCCCATAACCTTTGCTCGTCCATCCTTACGGTTGATGGCAGTCCCAATTACTTTGTTCATACTACGCCTCCTCCTTTGGCTGATACCGCGAGTGCGCGACGAATTGCCCGCTTTGCCAAGTCAACTTTGAAACTGTTATAAGTTAATGGTTTAGCTTCTTGAAGTGCAATTTCTGCCGCTTGTTGAAACGTTGCAGTATCCGCACTCTTGCCGAGCAAAAACTTTTCTGCTTCCTTTGAGCGCCAAGGTTTATGGGCTACGCCACCCATTGCCAAGCGCACATTCTGAATCTGCCCACCCGCTAAATCAACCGCAGCTGCCACAGAGACTAATGCAAAGGCATAGGAAGTGCGATCGCGTAACTTTAGGTAAACCCCTGATTTGGCAAACGGCACTGGGGGCAGAACTACAGAGCTAATCAACTCACCTGGCTCTAAGTTTGTATCTTGCTGGGGTGTGTTCCCTGGTAGTCGGTGAAAGTCTGTCAATGGTATCTCCCGCTTACCTTTGGGGCCTTCCACAACAACAACAGCATCCAGAGCCGCAAGAGAAACACACATATCTGAGGGTTGAACTGCCACGCATTGGTCACTGGCCCCAAGGATGGCGTGCATCCGGTTGATCCCCGTTGCTGCCGGACAGCCGCTTCCCGGTTGCCGTTTGTTGCAAGGGAAGGCTGTATCGTAGTAGTAGGGACAGCGAGTGCGTTGCAGTAGGTTGCCCCCTACGGTTGCCATATTGCGGATTTGCTGAGACGCACCAGAAAGAATCGCCCGGGACAAAATTGGATAATCGCGGCGAACATCAGGATGGTCTGCCACTGCTGTATTAGTTACCAGCGCTCCGAGGCTCAGACCACCCTCACTTGTGCGTTCAATGCGCTTCATCTCTAATCGAGAGATGTCGATAAGTTGCGATGGCTCATCTAGGAAAACTTTCAGACGGTCAACCAAATTCGTACCGCCCGCAATCAATATCGCATTTTGGTCATTCGTTGCCCGTTGAACCGCATCTTTCACAGAAGTAGCGCGGGTGTAAGTGAAGTTGTTCATCTAAGCATCTCCTGGGGTTCATTGACCATCACATCTGCGGCCGGAGAAGGCGGTTTTTGTCCCGTTACCTGCTGGACTGCTGCCACAATGCCGTTGTAAGCGCTACATCGACAGAGATTACCACTCAGTCGCTCCTTGATTTCAGCTTCAGAGAGTTCAGCTAACTGTGGGGGAAGAGTCAAATCTGGCGTGACAACGCTGGCACAGCCGCGTTTGACTTCATCAAGTAAGGCAACAGAAGCACAAATCTGACCTGGGGTACAATAGCCGCATTGAAAGCCATCGTTATCAATGAATGCTGCCTGCACTGGATGGAGAGTATCGCCCATTGCCAGCCCTTCAATAGTGACGATCGCCTTGTCTTCCTGCATCACTGCCAAACTCAGGCAAGAATAAACTCGCTCACCATCGATTAAAACAGTACAAGCCCCACACTGTCCGTGATCGCATCCCTTTTTGCTACCCACTAGCCCCAGGCGATCGCGCAGCGCATCTAAGAGTGTGACACGCGGCTCAAGGTCGAGAATTTGCTGCTCACCGTTAACAGTAAGTTTCACGTTCATCTCACCAGGGTTACTTTGGCTAGCCTCTTTTGCTATCGTTGCCTGATTGAGTGATGAGGGAGTGGCTATAGCTGTTCCACCAGCAGTCATTACTTGTCCCGAAAAACCGGGTTGAGATGTTATTTCTGCCCTTTTGTTGTGTTCCATAATTCGTACTTCTAAATTGAATAATGCGGTAATTCTGAGAACTTAGGGATATGCATAGCTATTTAGTATTGTGTACATAATTTAAGGTTGAGTGCGGCTAAGAGTCTGGGTAAATAAGGAAAAGATCAGACAAAGTAGGCTTCCCCAAATAGCTGGATCATGTTCTCAGCCGTGGATTTGGCATAATATTGCTGTTTGCCCTACCTCTATTCACTAGAGTGATAGTTCACTAAGTATTCTTAACAAAACGAAATATTTTGTAGTGGGTTCAAATGTCTATTTGAGGCTAAATTCTCAGTTTTGGTTTTTAGGTGATGTTTACGACATGGCAAGAGAAGTAAATCTGGCGTTGCACAACAGTGGGATTAATTTGGGCAAGCAGAGAAGGTTGGGGCAAAGATTAGCCTTAGTTGCTAAATCATCCCGCAAATATGCAACGCTGTAAATCTCAATTTTAAGCACGCCACCGAAGTATTTGACCCTTGACAGGATTCACAAATTCTCGTCTTTCAGCCACAGACCGAGCATACTCCCGCTTTAACTGATAGTACCACTGCGCCTGCATATCTGAGTCCTTAATCAGCCGGAGCACAGGATTATATTTCAAACCAATTTGCTGTTTTTCTACAACCGTTCGGTCTTGGTCAATAAAAGTCCGCGCCAGCAAGTGTAACAGTGGCTTAAAAAATCCCACCCAAGGAAGTGTCCAGTAAAGAGCAAAAGTTACCTCTGTTTCTGTGTCTGAAATTGGTGTAACTGCGGTTAAATTAACGACTCGATTATTACCAATAGTGGTTTCTTCAATTCTAACTCCAGGTAAACGAAAGGAAATCTCCGTTTCTGGGACACCACCGCCAATTAGCCAGTATAATCGACCCCCATTCGCAGGTAATCGGTGTCGTCGCATCGTAAAGCCGTAGGGCGAAGCATCGAATTGCTTTACTTCTTCATGCAATTGCTCATTTCGCCACCACCAAGCACGATGAACATAAGGTGAATGGGCAGGATCCATCAGACCTACTACCGCATGATCTATAAAACAAGGGAATTTTACCACCTCTACAAACTGGTGCGAGCGATCGTCAAACCCTGGAATTACCGGAATCTCAATCTCCGAAGCTGATTGAGGGTTATCGCGATCGGGCATATATATCCAGATATTCCCTTGGGCTTCACGAACACTATATGACTGCACATCAAAGCGACTCAAATCCATTTGCTGCTCCTCTATAAGAGAAGGTATCGCAGTACAGCGCCCAGCCGAGTTAAAGCGCCAACCGTGATAACAGCATTCAACTTCTTCCCCATTGAATCTCCCACAACTCAAGGGCACACCACGATGAGGACAAATGTCCGTCATTGCAGAGACTTTGCCATCCTGGCTACGAACTAACAACACCGGTTCTCCTAAGAAAATGCGGCTGATCATCATACCCGGCTTGATTTGATTGCTGGGCAAAGCATAATACCAAGTATTACGTAATACAAAATTATCATTATTTTTCATAACTTAATGGTGTCTGCCTTTGACACAACGAAAGTCCTGGTTTGTGGTAGGGAAGGTAATGTTAGAAAACATTCTTTTAGGTTTTAAATTACTGTAGATAAATTCAACTGATACATTTATTGTTCGTGTTCGTAATTTTCTCAGATTTAGGTTATTTTGGGATAACTGCGGATGTGAGGTTGCATTATTCGCCAGAGATTTGGACAAATACTGTTCTTTTTCGCGGGCCATCCAACTCAAAAAACAACACAGATTGCCAGGTTCCCAGAGCTAATTTACCATCTACAATGGGAATTATCTCACTTGTAGTCAGCATCATTGCCATCAAATGAGAATGAGCATTAATTGGTTCATCTTCCGGAACATCTCTTAAATGCAAATCATTATGTAAATAGCTATCTGACTCAGGTGCTAATTTTTGCAAGAATACTTTTATATCTTCTAATAATCTGACTTCATTTTCGTTGATAGCTAATGCTGTTGTCGTATGTCGAGAAAATACTAAAGCTTGTCCATTTTTAATTGATGTTGAGGCAATAAAATCTTGAATTTGGGGAGTAATATTATGAATATTAATTTTTGGCTTAGTTTCAATTTCAATTAACTTATTAATAATTGACATCTGTTGAATTTTCTATTTTGGATTACAGACGAGGTACGTGAAGGAGGCAGGAGGCAGGAATTGGATGACTCTTAACTCCTGACTATAGTTTCCAAACCTTGCACTAATCTCTCTATACCTTCTTTTACCGTCTCTTTTTGCAGCGCCCCATAAGCAACGCGTAGGTAGCATCCGTCATCCATGCCAAAGGTTGTACCGGGAATAACTGCTACTTTATGTTCCTGAATCAGTCTTTTGACTAACTCAAAAGCATCCATCTGGGTATGAACTTTGAGGAAAAAATAGAAAGCGCCATTGGCGGGAATAATGCTACATAAGCTTTGTAAACGGTTAAGGGAGTCTAATACTAGTTGGCGTACTTGAGCGATGCCTACGGCAGGCTGCGCCAACGCTCCTATATTACTCTTCAAATAATCATCTTTTGCCTGCAATGCCCCTAAAGCTGCATATTGAGAAATGACTGGCGGACAAATCAAAATTGTATCCTGGACTTTTTTAACAGCCACAAGTAAGTGTTTGGGAATCACCATGTAGCCAATGCGCCAACTGGCAAAACCGTATGCTTTGGAAAGGCTATAGAGAGAAATGGTGTACTCGCTACTATGATCAAATGCACCAGGTGAAATGTGTTTTACCCCGTTATAAGTAAAGTATTCATAAGCTTCATCGCTGATGTGGTAAATACTGCGAGTGCCACAAATTTGATTTACTTGGCGCAATGCGGCTTTAGAATAGACAACTCCAGTTGGATTATTTGGGGAAATTGTCACCACAGCCTTTGTTTTAGGAGTAATTGCTTGAGCGATCGCATCTGGACGCAGTTGGTAATTTTCATCTGTCGCCACTAATATCGGACGACAACCAGCCATTGCGATCGCCATTTCGTGATTGAAATAGTAGGGCGTATTCAAAATAATTTCGTCGCCTGGGTTAGTGATAGCAAGAATGGCATTCATAAATCCCATATTGCTCCCTGCTGTCACAACGATACAGTTTTTCTCGCTGATTTCAATGCCGTTGAATGTTTGCAATTTTGCTGCAAGTGCTATCAGTAAAGGCGGAATTCCCTCAACTGATTTGTATAAATTATTTGTGGGTTCGGTCAAGAATTTGCTTAAAAATCCTATAGCTTCATCTGGTGGGTTGTAAAAAACAACACCTTGTCCTAAAGAGATAGTTCCAGGAGAGTTTTTAATCAGTTCCCCAACCACAGGAATAATTGGCGACTGTACCGCCTGCATACGAGAGGTTAGGGATTCCATATTTTCTTGCCTATGTACCTGCCTTTAGTATCTCTTAATAGGTGAACAACCAACTAATACCAATTCAAAATTCACGCATTAAGAAAGCCAGACAGAACAAAGGTATGTCCGTATGTATCTGTCGCATTCTTTTTTCAAATTTGTATAATCCAGCACGGTTCAAATAAATCACCCATTCCAATTAATGATATGTTTACTCGTTACCATTTCAATCCCCGAAGTAAAAATCATTATTGTAGAAAGTAGGGAGTCAGTGTTGCCTACGGCAGCTCTAACTCCCTATTTTGTAGTAAATTTAACTACGTCATGTTGGAGTTTTTAGTCAATCGAAATCTGCTGAGGGCCAGTGGCTTTGCCGTTATATGCATCCGTTATGGTGATGCTGGTGTAACCATTTGAGCGAGTCTGTTTATCTAGCCAGCTTTTTACTGGATCGTCTGCAAGATTGAGTCGAAGTACACCAGAGAAAAACCCACCCACAAATGAGACTGGATGGCGAGTAAATTCTCTGAATATAGGTGACAATTCATCAATGAACATAAAAAGACTCCTGGCACTGCCGTAAAAAATTATTACTTCTTAATTGATCGTAACGTGTTAAAGGATTAAGCATTGGGCATGGGGCATGGAGAACAGACAAGATAGACAAGGAAGAGGGAGGAGACAAGGAAGAGATTTGTTCAATAATTCCCCCTGCTCCTTTGCTCCCCTCCTCTCTCACCCTTAATCCCCCGTCATTTGGCGTTATGAGCTTGGTTGCTGATCGGGAAACATACACTTGTCAGAATCACAACCACTAGGGCCAGCCTCTGTCATTTCGCCGAAATCGTAGCGGCTTAGTACTGCACAGAAATCATCTGTTTTGCGCCGCGCTTTCACCTCTTGAGTTAAGCGATCGTAAGTTGATTTATTTATTGGTTCAAATGGCAAACGTGGGAATGATTGCAAATCGTCAAAACGTGCTAAAAGAGCTGCTGAAATATATCCCTCATCATTCTGGATGGTTTCGTAAATACGTTCTCCCAAAGGCTCGATTTCATCAGAGCGAAGTTCCAAAGTGGCTGATGTGTTGTGAGTCACGTACCAACGTTGAACCTGGAGGACAAAATCAAATTGGGCTAAGACTGAAAATTTAGAAACATCAATTTCATCAGCCCCCGGTAAATCAGCCCAAGTCACAGAAACAGGGATTTCTACTAGCCATTCACTCACCCTTTGATCAAAGGGATCGTTAAGCAAATTGCCTTGTTCATCTTTGTCTGACTGAGAGGGAATGACATTGTAACCATAGTCAATACAAGCTAAGGCTACTGGGTCATCTTTGCCGAAGGTGATTCGACGAATGAATCTTTGGGCTTTGGGAGGATGCCACCCTGAACTAGCATTAGTTAATAAAGCTTTAGTGCCACTGGGTTGGACTGTGGTGCAACGATTTGGGCGCTTGAGATTGTGGCGATCGCAATAATCCCAAACCACCCGATGTACAATATCTCTCCAAGAACTGAGGTATTTCTCTTCCTCACGCTTGAAAGCTAATCCTTGTGGAGTTGCCGGTCTTCCTTCTTCCCACCAGCGCAGCCAATCAACACCAAAAGCATGGACAAAGAAATCAAATAAACCTGTAAAAGAAACTCCCACAATCGGGTCTAATTCACGGCTGTATTGATAGCGTGGTTCCAAGAATTTGTGATTTAAAAGTGCTGCTACAGATAACGCCCCAGCAGTGAAAGCCTCCTCTTGTTCCTTGTAGTTATGTGGGTCAATTTGATTGAGGTGAACCTCTGACAAATTACAGTGGAAATTAGAGCCGATGATTTCCTTTCTTTGTTATCCTAGAGGCTTTTTATCCCCTAGTTCTACAGCTTGATTATTTGCAGTAGCTCCGCGTACATTTTGCAGATGTGACTTCAGATAATAAAAGTGTTTTTCACATCCGCCCCCGCACTCTTGGAGAGATTATATTCTAGATACCAATTTTCGATGTAATCTAGTTTCACTCTCTACGCTGTACGGTGTCAAAGGCTTTTTACTTCCTTTGATTACCACGGGATTAGCATCTCAGCTTTCCCCGTTTTTGCGAGGTTTTTAACGTGAGGCAAAATCAATTACCACACGGATTTAAACCATAGCGAGCTAAACGATGTTCTAATTCATTAGCATCCAGATTTGGATAACGTTCTTTTAACCATTGTTTTGCTGTTCCTTGTTCATAAGCTTGCAAAAAACTAGCTTTCACAGCCTGTGTTGGCAGCAAATCAATGTTTGATCGCGCCACGGCTTCACCAGCCCATTGAATTGCTCCCTCGCCACTATAATATTGTTTGCCGACAGCACCGATACATTCTTCTAAAGTTGGCTTGCGGTGAAAAACTCTGGTATGATTTGCCATACGTAGTGCATCACGCTCTGGATCGATTCGCCAGTTACCATTTTCATCTTGCTGCCATAAGTTATCTTTGGCATCGGCGAACAAACTATCAACGCTTGAACCTTGCCTCATGCCAGCTGATCGTCTAATATTACCAGCAACAATTGTGACAGCAGCTTGATCGATTAATAGACAGCATTCAACTGAATTTAATTGTCGTCCTACAGCTTTATTCAAAATAGATGCACAACTCTGATAAAGTCCGGGTAATTTTACAGGATTAGCAACTCCTCCAAAGCCGTTGAGAGTTTCTCCTGATTTGCGGACATCGCTGATATCAACTAATACTTCAACTTCTGCTGAAAATTGTTCATCAGTAGAGAGTTCTAATAAGGCTTGATATGATTCAACCCAACCTTCACGGCTATCTCCAACGTGAATAATGACGTTATTGCCTTCTATATGAGTTTCAGTATATTCACGCCTCTGTTGGACAGGAGTGCTGCCAATTTCGCCTTGGACAGTGACTTTGAGTTGATTCCGAATGAGGGGCAACTGGTTAATAAATTGTGGTTCTAAGACGGCTCCAGTTCCACAGCCCATCATTGCCAGATCCATCATTAAGCCGAAGGCACTCCAGTCTTCGAGATTGGTAGAGGTGCAATTATAAGCCCCAGAAAAGTTCTTTGGCTTGGTTATCCAGTCTGTATTACCCTAAGCCACATTGTCGCCAATGTGACTCGGCTTCAGAACCGTGCGTGATACTTTCGCATCACACGGCTCCTCAATGATTTGGCTCTTGTCATGAGTACCGTCTCTTTTGGTTTTGATGTCGTGGCAGTGTCTATGTAATAGTTGGTAATTTTCGTAGCTGTCTTTTCCCCCTTTGGTTCGAGGAATAACATGGTCTACTTCCATTACATCTCCATCTCTGAAGTACATATTGCATTCTGTGCATTTTCCATTCTGCTTTTTCAGCAGTTTGGAGACTCTAGTAGGTAATTCGACACTTTTGCCCATGCGGGTAGCCCAGTAGATGAAATCGCCGTTGTAGGGGCTGACTTCTCCTTTGACTTTGACAAATTTCTGGATATGGAAATCACCGTGGTAGGTAAGATAGAGTGTTTTACCTTCGGTAATAGCGCGGAATATCCAGTTTGACCCGCCTTTGGAGCCGAAATATTTCCTAATCCACCGTTTTATAGATTTGTGTAGGTGTCTAGCCTTAATCCAAGCAATTAACTTCAGTGTTAGTAAATGGTCAAGCTCTGAAAAGATTTCAGCACTGTTAACTTTGGAGTAATAGTTGCTCCATCCAGTGATGATTGGATTTAGTCGCTTGATTAGTTCGACTTGAGATTGACAAGATTTTAACTTATCAATTTCATTAGCTAACCTTTGATAGTGAGCTTTAACAGCCTCTTTGCTTGGCTTAATGTATGTCTTGTATCCTAGCGGTTTTCCGTGTGTGTTTTTGCCTGTTGCGTACTTCCCTACTGGGTACTGGCGGATATTAAAGCCAAGGAAATCAAAACCAGGGGTTTCTTCACCCATGTTTTCCAAGGTGTGGGTGATGCGAGTTTTTTCTGGTCTAAGTTCTAAACCAGTATCATTAAGGAATTCCTCAATTAGTGCTTTAGCCCTCATAAGTACATCCAACTTGGGATGTAGGATGACAAAATCATCGGCATATCTGACTAAGGTGATTTCCTTCTCGTTATTGTCTTTTTTCCCTGGAAGGGTTCGGGCAAATTCCTTGACAATCTTTTCCATTCCGTGTAAAGCGATGTTTGCTAATAGTGGTGAAATTACACCACCTTGAGGGGTTCCTTCATCGGTTGGAAACCATGCTCCGCTATCATAAACACCAGACTTAAGCCATGCTTTAATCTGTCTGCGAAGTTTTGGAAACGTATTGATTTTGTTCAAAAGTTTCTTATGGTCAATTTTGTCAAAACATTTTGCAATATCGGCATCTAGAATATATTTGCTCTTTTGCTTAATTGCTACTTTGATACCCTCAATAGCATCCATACAACTTCTACCAGGTCGGAATCCGTAGCTGTTAGGCTCAAACTTGGCTTCCCATTCGGGTTCCAAGGCTAATTTCACCAGTGCTTGTTTTGCCCGTTCTGCAATAGTGGGTATACCCAAAGGTCTTTTTTCTGTTTTCCCAGGCTTGGGAATCCATACTCTGCGAGTGGGGGTAGATTTGTGGTTTAGTTCTAGTGTTTTCACTAGCTCAAATCGGGCTTTAGGCGTTAGAGCCTTTTTCCCATCTACTCCCGCAGTATTCTTTCCTTGGTTATCTTGTGTCACTTTACGGACGGCAAGCATTTTGGCAGACCAGGAATTTAGAAGAGTCTTTTGCAATTTACGCACTGCTTTGACATCTCCCCTTTGAGAGGCTTGATAGATTCTCTTTTGCAACTTGTACACCGTGCGTTCTAGCTTTCGCCAGTTCACTTGTGTCCATACCACCATCGGTTTTTCCCGTGTTTTAGTCATTTTCATTGCTTTTGTTGAAACTCTATCTTCCAAATCATCGGGAATCTGTCAGCTTATCCATACCCATTACAGGTAGGCATTTTGCTTTTGATTCCATCTCTTCCTGTTAGGGCTTGTGGATTGGTTCCTACTCTAATATCGACCTCTTAGAGAGCCACAGACAGGATTACTTCGTTCCATATAACCTTTTGTTTGAATGTTTAGGACGGTACTACTCAGCCGGAGACAGGAAAGCGTGACCTTTATGGCGGTACTTTCAGGTTCCTATGTGTCTCAGTGTCTTTTGAGCGCAGCGTATCAACCATTTTTTTCGCTGCTTATTGGGTTACGACTGTTCAGACGTACCTTCACTTTCGTTGTCCATGCATTCTTGCTTGCTGGGATTCACCTCATGGTTTGGTTTTACCAGCGTTTTTCCCCGCTTTACCCTTTGATAACCAGTCACTAGGTAGGGGAAATGCTTTCACTCTCACGCTTGGAGGATAGGACTTTGTGATGGATTATCACATCACCTATAAGGTTATACAGTTATCAAGGTTCGGCTATCCGTACATTACTTATTCGGTGATCCGTTTGGGTTTTGTAACGGATTTTTAAGAACCAAGTGAGTCATCTCAAGGCTAAGGATTGGCTAAAAGCCTCTCTGTAGCCAGTTTCGACTCAACGAATCACACACCACCAACCCAGAGCCAGCGCCCACTGGGCATAGCTTTCAAGTTGCGCTGCATCTTATCCAATATGACAGCTTCTTGTTGAGTTAACTTTCCCAATTCGACTAAGCCGAGTAGAGTGCGATCGCACACTTCATCCCAAGTTTCCCTAAGTCCCGCCTTTGTCCGGCGGCTATAGGTTCTAAAAAATACGGGATTAGCAGCCGATGCAGTTTCGGGAAACCTTGCACTCTGGCGTGTTCTTTCGAGATTCTGAACCATATATCAAGTGTCTTGCGTGCGGACAGACTATGACTATACGCCAAGTAGTTTGAGTATTAAAGATTGTCAAATTGTCCACTTTACGCTAGCTCTATCCTGCACTAATCACAAGAAAAATTTATGATGTATAATATCATCCACCCTTGGGTAACAAATATATATTAAGTTTGAATTTACACACTTTTTTGTAAGTAAATTATCTCTATCGCCCGATCTTCAAATCGAAGATAATCGATTAGATATTAAATAAGAAAACTCTCCCCTTGACGACCTTCAGCAGCAACTCAAAGAAGGTAAAAACTAACACCCAAACTTATATACACAGATATAAGAGAAAATTATCTGTATCTGTGTACGCTAAAAAAATAAAATGGTATGGACTCCCCTACATGCAAAAATACATCGCACAATTCGATCGCGCCATTTATTTGAGCGTAACCAACGGCTATTAGTCGCTGTTTCCGGCGGACAAGATTCTTTATGTTTAATCAAATTACTTTTAGATTTACAATCCAAATGGGGATGGGATTTAGGTATCGCTCACTGCGATCATCGCTGGCGTTCTGACTCCGAAGCTAACGCTAACCATGTCGAAAACTTAGCTAAAACTTGGGATATATCTTTTTATTTAGAAACAGCGAACAAGCCGATAAATAGTGAAGCTGCTGCACGCGATTGGCGCTATCAAGCTTTAAGTGCGATCGCTCAGGTAAATAATTATCAATATATAGTTACAGGACACACTGCCAGCGATCGCGCCGAAACTCTCCTCTATAATTTAATTCGCGGTACTGGTGCTGATGGTTTACAAGCCCTAACTTGGCAACGCCCTCTAACTACAGGCATTATATTAGTGCGTCCACTTTTAGAAATTACTCGAATACAAACAGAGCAATTTTGTCAAGAATTCAAATTACCAATTTGGGAAGATTCCACCAATCAAGATTTGCAATATGCCCGCAACCGTATTCGCCAAGAACTATTACCATATTTGCGAGATAATTTCAACCCTCAAGTAGAATCAGCCTTAGCCCAAACAGCAGAACTTTTACAAGCAGAAGTGGAATATTTGGAAAAAGCTGCCCAGAAGTTGCGAGATGGAGCCTTGGGGATAGGGCATGAAAAAGATTTTCTTACTCCTTGTCTTCCTTTAAGGTTAAATCGTCGGGTATTGCAGAAAGCACCACTGGCGTTGCAACGTCGGGTGATGCGTCAGGTATTGCAGCAAATACTGACTGATGCGCCCAGTTTTGAACACATCGAAAAATTAACGGCTTTAATTATAGCGCCCAACCGATCGCAAACCGATCCATTTCCTGGTGGCGCGATCGCTCAAGTAGAAGGCGACTGGATTTGTTTGAAATATCCTCAACCATGCGGAATATGATAAGGATAACTGGAAAAATTACCTTTAATTTTAATCCAGATAAATACAAAAAATTATTAACAGCAAAATATGAGTTCTCAAACAAGCTATAGTTCACATAAGCTTTTCAATATAATTTGTACTTTCTGTAATTTAATTATTTCACCTTAAAATTTATATATTTCAACAGCTTTATGACAATCTTTTAATGCTGGTTATATATCACCTCAATACAAATTGGTAGATTCTCATACGCAATATTCATAATTTTCTTTGCAGAAGTTCTATATTAATGTCAACATTTGACTCATTTTTCATTGCTTGAAATACTATACTTCTGCTGCATTTTCCGTTTATATTCATAATACGTTCCTTTATACCTCGGTTATTAGTAATATTTAATACATTATTTTATGAACCATCAGCTATTCTATACCTACCCATCAGCACAATTAATCATGGGATCGCTTGCTGTATTCTTCATCATTTGTTACAAAAGTACAAAGAACTTCTAGAGACCCAAAACCACATGTTCGGCGGACTTACTGGTTTACAAGATCCTAAAGGCACAGATTGGGGAGAGCGGATGCTCAACACAGTCGCCAGCCAAACGATTCGCCACCTGTTTAGCATGAGCGAGTCAGTAGAAGTCTTTGTGCGCTGTTACCCCTCCAGCAAGCTCTTACAAGGCAGCATTGATAGCTTCAAAATGAGCGGTCGTGGCTTGGTGATTCGGAAAGATTTCGCGGTAGAGGAGATGTCTTTTGAAACCGATGCGGTGGCGATTGACTTCGGCTCGGTTTTAAAGGGCAAACTTAGTCTTAAGCAACCCACTCAAGCGATCGCTCAAGTAATTTTATCAGAAGCAGGCATAAACCAAGCCTTTAATGCAGAACTGGTGAAAAAGCGCCTACTTGACCTCACCATACCATCACTGACAGCATTATCTGGCGGTGAACCAGTCTCCTTTACGGAAGTTCAGGTAAAGCTATTACCAGAAAATCACTTACAACTTGTAGCAAAAGCAGATTTAAACAATGGCGAACTTGTACCTTTAAGCATGATCCTAGCTATAAGCATTGAAAGGCGGCGGCGAGTTTCTTTCAAAGATCCAAAAATCGAACTTGACCAAGTACCAGAAGCACAACGGGAGATTTCGCAAACCTTGAGCGTGGCACTGGCAGAAATTTTAGATAATATGGTTGATCTCGATCGTTTTGACCTCGATGGAGTGAAAATGCGGCTCAACCGATTAGAAACTGAAGGTCAAAAACTTATTTTCAGTGGATATGCTGAAATTGAACGTATTCCAAATAGTTCTTAATCTAAGAGGATATTTACAAAGTGTGCGAAAGGTATAATTTGTCATTCTGAGCCTAAGGAAGTGGAGGATTCGCGTAGCGTCTCGAAGAGAAGAATCGCAATTTCCTGTGGGTTTATGAGATGCAACACTTGGTTATTGCTTCATTCAGTATGACATTTTTAACTTCTCACATATCGTCTAAGATTATAGGAAAAAATTAATTCTAACCGTATACAAATTAAAACTTCACTAGAAATTAAGGCGTAAAAATTACCATTACTGACAATAGTAAGGGAATGTATAAAGAGGTAAAACAAAAGATTTTTGACCACTTATTTACGATGAAAGGTGTCGGTAAAAGTATAGTTCTGAAACTCACGAACCTTCGTCAAATTTTTTAAGAAATCCACGAGATAAAATTGAGTTTTAACTCGGTTCTGGGTCAGGGTACAGAATTTAGGATTGAAATTTCGGTATAAATCCCGGATACTTCTTGTTCGTGCTAGGGTCTCGTAGACGAGGGATAGGATTAGCGCCTCTAAATCTTCAAAATTTAAAGTCGTGCAGCGACGGGTTTGCTGTATATCTGGGAACACTATATCTGGAAGTCTTAAAGATTTAGCAGTATGGTTAGTACGAGAGTTAATATTCCCGGATACAAGGTTAGTGAAGAACTCTACAATGGTTCTAGAACCATTGTATATCGAGGGTATCGAGAGACTGACTCATTACCTGTAGCGATCAAACTGCTGAAAAATCCTTATCCGAGTTTCAACGAACTCTTGTCGTTTCGGAATCAGTACACCATCGCTAAAAATCTCAATTCACCTCTAATTATCCAAACCTATAGCCTAGAACCGTATCAAAATGGTTATGCGTTAGTAATGGAAGATTTTGGGGGGATTTCTCTCAAGGATTGGGGATTAGGGAGTGGGGAGTGGAAAGTTAGGCAAAACCTAGAATCTTTGATGGAGTTTTTAGAAATAGCGATCGCACTGTGCGACACCTTAGATATATTGTATCGCGATCGCATTATTCATAAAGATATCAAACCCGCCAATGTCTTAATTAATCCACAAACCAAACAAGTCAAATTAATTGACTTTAGTATTGCATCTCTACTACCACGGGAAACTCAAACACTGATGAATCCCAATGTCTTGGAAGGCACACTTGGTTATATTTCTCCCGAACAAACAGGAAGAATGAATCGAGGGATTGACTACCGGACTGACTTTTATTCTTTAGGTGTGACTTTTTATGAACTACTTACGGGTGAGTTACCGTTTCAATCAAACGACCCGATGGAGTTGGTACATTGTCATTTAGCAAAACTTCCACCACTTTTAGGGGATAGGGAAAAGATTCCCCAAGTTCTCTGTGACATTGTAATGAAATTGATGGCAAAAAATGCTGAAGACCGCTATCAGAGTGCATTGGGACTAAAATTTGATTTAGAAATTTGTTTATCTCAACTCCAAGAAACTGGTGAAATTAAGCATTTCCCAATTGCGCAACGGGATCTGTGCGATCGCTTTATTATTCCTGATAAACTTTATGGACGAGAAACAGAAGTAGAAACTCTACTGCAAGCATTTGAGCGCGTTAGTACAGGTGCGACAGAAATGATGCTGGTAGCTGGTTTTTCGGGTATTGGTAAAACCGTTGTAGTTAACGAAGTTCATAAACCAATTGTCAAAAAACGCGGTTATTTTATCAAAGGGAAATATGACCAATTTCAACGAAATATTCCCTTTAGTGCTTTTGTACAAGCCTTCCGCGATTTAATGAAGCAATTATTAACAGAAAGCGATGCTAAAATCCAGCAATTTAAAACCAAGATTTTAGCGGCTGTAGGTGATAATGGACAGGTAATTATTGAAGTCATCCCCGAATTAGAAAGAATTATTGGTCAACAACCACCTGCTACAGAATTATCAGGAACTGCCGCCCAAAATCGGTTTAATTTATTATTTCAGAAATTTACCCAAGTCTTTACCAGTGAAAAACATCCATTAGTGATGTTTTTAGATGATTTGCAATGGGCAGATTCAGCATCATTAATGTTAATCCAGTTATTAATTGCTGATACAAAACATTTTTTCTTAATTGGTGCTTATCGTGATAACGAAGTCAATTCAGCACATCCATTAATGTTGACTTTACATGATATAAAAAAAACAGCAGCCACTATTAATACGATTACTTTAGCGCCTCTGAGTCAATTGCAAGTGAATCAATTAGTTGCTGATACACTAAAATGTATAAAAAATTTGGCATTACCTGTTTCTAAATTGATATTTCAGAAAACTCAAGGTAATCCGTTTTTTGCTATACAGTTTCTCAAAGCATTACATCAAGATGGATTAATTGAATTTAACTTTAAATCAGGTTATTGGCAATGTGACATCACAAAAATAAATCAGCAAGCGGTGACAGATGATGTTGTTAAGTTCATGGTGTTTCAATTACAAAGACTACCTAAATCAACTCAAAATGTATTACAACTAGCCGCTTGTATTGGCAATCAATTTGATTTAACAACTTTGGCGATCGTTTTGGAATCATCAGAAATTGAAACAGCTGCTAGTTTATGGAAGGCTTTACAAGAAGGGTTAATTTTACCAATTAGTGATGTTTATAAATTTTATCAAGATTCGTCATTAGTCATTGGTCATACCCGGTGGGAAGGCGTTCGCGTAGCGTCTGGTAGAGAAGCGCCTATGTCATTAGAAGAGAGCGAACGAATGACAAAGGAGAAAGGACAAAGGACAGCTAATTATAAATTTTTGCATGACAGAGTACAACAAGCTGCCTATACTCTAATTCCTGATAACCAGAAACAAGCAACTCATCTTAAAATTGGTCAATTACTTCTACAAAATTCCTCTCAAATAGAACAAGAAGAAAAACTATTTGATATTGTCGGACATTTGAATTTAGGGCAAGAGTTGATCGCTCAATCAAACGAGCGAGAAGCTTTGGCTCGACTTAACTTAGCAGCTGGAGGTAAAGCCAAAAATTCTACTGCTTATGCTGCGGCTAGAGCCTATTTGCAAACTGGGATTGAGCTACTCACAGTGAACTGCTGGCAAGATCAATATGAATTGACCCTGAGTCTCTATGTTGCCGCCACCGAAGCCGCCTACTTAAATGCTGACTTTGATGGTATGGAACAGATAGCGGTACAGGTGTTGCAATCAGCCCAGACGATTTTAGACAAAGTTAAAATTTACGAAATTAAAATTGCTGCTGAGACTGCCCAGAGCAGACTATTAGAAGCGATCGCAGTTGGCAGAGATGCTTTAAAACAATTGGGAGTTGAACTACCCATCGAGCCAAACAATGCTGAGATTGGTAAAGCTTTACAAGTTCTTGCTAGTCAACTTGCAGGCAAACGAATTGAGGAACTAGCTGACTTACCAGTGATGATCGATCCCCAAGCACAGGCTGCCATGCAACTGTTAGGAATGTTGTTTGCACCCGTTTTCCAAGGAATGCCGGGTTTATTGCCCCTAATTAGCTCCACAATGGTCAGCCTATCGCTTCAGTTTGGGAATACGCCTGCCTCCACGGCGGGATATGGGCTGCACGGAATGGTGCTGTGTGCATTTTTGGGAGAGGTTGAAGGAGGTTACGGTTTTGGGCAATTGGCATTGAATTTGCTAGATCGGTTCAATGCGCGGGAATTCAAATCGACAATTTCCATGTTGTTTGGTGGCTTTATTCAGCATCACCAAGAAGCACTCTCGGCAACGATACCGTTGTTGAAAGCTGGTTTTAATTCTGGTATGGAAACTGGCGATTTTTTACACGCTGGCTATAACGTATGTTGTTACAGCTATGCAGTCTTTTGGAGTGGCTCTGAACTCAGCAATTTGGAATTAGATATAACAAGTTATAACGCCGCTTTAACTCAGGCGAAGCAACATTCTGCGCAGACTTATGTAAGTATTATGCGGCAGGCAGCACAGAACTTCAGGGAAACTTGCATTCAGCCGGATTGTTTGAGCGGTAGTATCTACGATGAAACGGTGATGATTCCCAAGCATCGTCAGGCTAATGAACTCACGGTGATGGCTGAGTTGTATATCTACAAACTGTTGCTTGCCTATTCTTTTGGTGATTACAAAGCTGCGATCGCTTATATTGACGAAGGGGAGAAGTATTTACTTGCGGTATCAGGATTGATTTTTATTCCGATTTACCATTTCTATGCAGCCTTGACGTACTTAGCCCTATTTTCCACCCACTCAGAAATTGAACTTTCTGTAATTATTGCCCAGGTAGAAATCCATCAAACCACTCTGTACCAATCGGCGCAAAATGCTCCCACAAATCATCTGCATAAATGGCATTTAGTTGAGGCTGAAAAACAAAGAGTTTTGGGCAATAAAGCAGAAGCACTTGAAAATTACGATCGCGCCATAACTCTAGCCAAAGCCAATGGCTACATCCAAGAAGAAGCACTTAGTAATGAACTAATAGCCAAATTTTATCTCGATTGGGGTAAAGAAAAAGTTGCCCAAGCATATATGCAAGAAGCATACTACTGTTACGCTCATTGGGGCGCAAAAGCCAAAATAGAAGATTTAGAAAAACGTTATCCCCAACTACTCCAATCCATTCTGCAACAGCAACGAATCAACTTCAACCCCCTAGAAACTATTAGCTTTCGTAGCACTTCTTCATCTACTCGCACTTCTACCACTAGCAACACTAGTATTTCCGATGCACTAGATTTTACCTCTGTCCTCAAAGCTGCTCAAGCTATCTCCAGTACTCTAGAATTAGATCGACTCATTGTCAGCTTGAGCCAGATTATTCTAGAAAACTCTGGTGCGAAAAAAGCTGTATTAATTCTTCCCCAAGATGATATTTGGCAAGTTAGGGCAATTACTTTTATCAATCATAAAGCAAATTCCCAGATTAATATCCAAACTATTCTTGAACCACAATCAATCGACACTTGTCAAGATATTCCTGTAAAAATTCTTCATTACGTTAGAAATACTCAACAAACAGTTATTATAGACAATTGCAAAACAGATATTATTGGGTTGATCGGGGAATATATGCAGCGAACACAACCCCAAAGTGTATTATGTACCCCAATTATTAATCAAGGGCATTTAGTCGGGATTCTTTACCTAGAAAATAAACTGACGCAAGGGGTATTTACTAGCGATCGCCTTTCTATTATAAATTTCCTCTGCACTCAAGCAGCAATTTCTTTGGAAAATGCCCAATTATATAATCATCTTCAAGAGCGAGGAAAGTTCCTTAGCAGTATTTATGAAGGTGTTGGCTGTTTAATCTTTGTGAGTGATATACGAGATAATGGTAGGTTTGAGTACACAGGATGGAGTAAATCGTGCGAATTAGCGGCTGGTATATCTGCTTTTCAAGTGCTGGGTAAAACTCCGCAAGAAGTAATAGGTGCTGATGAAGGTGCAGCAATGGAGCAAAAATATCTGCATTGTTTCCAAACCGGAATACCCGTCACCTATGAAGAATGTCTAACATTTAATCACCAGAAAACTTGGTGGTTAACCACACTCAGTCCATTAAAAGATGAGACGGGCAAAGTTTATCGCATAGTCGGGACGACTATTAATATTAGCGATCGCAAACAAGCTGAATCAGCGGTTACAGAAAAATCTCAAGCACTCGGAACAGCCTTAGAAGATTTACAACAAGCCCAATTACAAATTGTTCAAAATGAGAAAATGTCAGCACTGGGTAATTTAGTTGCTGGGGTAGCCCATGAAATGAATAATCCTTTGGGCTTTATTTATGCAAGTCTTAAACAAGCTAAACCTACTATTGCTGATGTTGTGCAACACTTGAAACTTTATCAAGAAAGTTTACCTAATGCGGGTGTTGAAATTATCGCTCATGCAGAAGAAATCGACTTAGATTATAGTTTAGAAGATTTACCCAAGATAATAGATTCAATGGTGATGGCGTGCGATCGCCTCAAAAATATCAGCACTAGTTTAAGAACTTTCTCCCGTGCTGATAAAGATTACAAAGTACCATTTCAAATTCATGAAGGTATTGAAAGTACAATTTTAATTCTCAAACATCGCCTCAAAGCCAATGAGCAACGTCCAGCAATTGAAGTAATAACTGATTATGGTAGGTTGCCCCAAGTTGAATGTTTTCCTGGACAATTAAACCAAGTATTTATGAATATCCTCGCTAATGCCATTGATGCCTTGGATGAGTCAAATACTGAGCGTAATTTTGCAGAAATCCAAGAAAATCCTCACAAGATTACAATTCAAACCTCATTGAAAGATAATCAGGTTCAAATAATCATTGCTGATAATGCTAATGGCATGAATGAAGCAGTCAAACAAAAGATATTTGACCATTTGTTTACGACAAAATCTGTGGGAAAAGGGACAGGATTGGGGTTGGCGATCGCCCGTCAAATTGTTGTGGAAAAACACGGAGGTTCAATACACTGCAACTCTTCCACAGGAAAAGGTACAGAGTTTGTGATTGCAATTCCAGTACGGAAATAAACAGTGCTTGACTATTGACTAATAGCTAAACAATCAGTTTCTGCCCACCAGGCGTAAATAGGTGTGTCACGGTCTGGTAAAGTACCAAAAGTATTAGGTTGCAGCACATTAATACTAATGCCATTTGTTAATTCCATAACATAATTAATGTGTGTGCCCAAATACATCACGTCAACAAGCCGTCCTTCAAAGCAGTTAGCTGGCAAATTGGGTGGATAAAGCGAAAGCTGTATTTTTTCTGGACGCACACTCACTACTACAGCTTGTGATAATTCAGTTGGTGTATCTTCAGCGCGGTTAATAACAATTGAGAGTCCCATTTTTGTTGAGATTTTAATATTAGAGGAGTCTACCGCGACAATTTCACCACTGAATAAATTAGTATCACCAATAAAATCAGCAACAAACGATGTGCAGGGACGTTCGTAAATTTGGCTAGGAGTGCCAACTTGTTCAATTTTGCCTTGATTCATCACGGCAATGCGATCGCTCAAAGACAATGCTTCTTCTTGGTCGTGTGTCACCATCACAAAGGTTAACCCTAACTCTTTGTGTAAATTTGATAACTCAACCTGCATTTCCTTACGTAGTTTTAAATCTAACGCCCCTAAAGGTTCATCCAGTAGGACGACGGTGGGACGGTTGACTAAAGCCCTTGCTAAAGCGACTCGCTGCTGTTGACCACCAGAAAGTTGATTGGGAAAACGCGATCGCAAACTTTCCATTTTCACGAGTTTTAAAGCTTCTTCGACTCTAGCTTCAATTTTCGATTTGGGTATTTTTTTTAACCGCAGTCCAAAGGCGATGTTATTCCAGACATTCAGATGGTTAAATAGAGCGTAACTTTGAAATACAGTATTGACGGGTCGGCGGTAAGAGGGCACATTAGTCATGGACTGACCCTGAATAAATACCTTACCAGCGTCAGCAATTTCAAACCCAGCAATTAAGCGTAGTGTTGTTGTTTTACCACAACCGGAGGGGCCTAAAATACTAAAAAATTCTCCTTGTCTGACATCCAAATTAATGCCATTTACTGCTGGTTCTTGGTTAAAAAACTTGAAGACGTTACGCAGTTCAACATCAAGTGGTTGAGAATTTGTTATCCCCCTCTGATTTTGCATGACAATTTGAGCCATAATCCTCAGTAGAATGCCACGATCTTACGTTATGTCAATTGATTTAGTCTTTTGGGCAGACTATATTTGACACTTTGGTTTATTGTATCCGCCAAAAACAATTGTTCAAGAATATACTTGCTCAATTCTTTTATACTCAGTAACAAAATACTGGTATGGTAATTTTATATACTAGCTTACTCATTTAGATGATCTGTAATTAAGTTAAAAAGTCTTAAAATTGCATATTAGCAATTGCTGAAAGGCAGGCTAAAATTGCATTTATTCATTTTGAATTTTGAATTTTGAATTGATACTTATGTCTTTATTCCCATCACTTGGCAACAAAAAAGATACACGTACAGTTGGACGTGGTTTCCAATCAATATTTTTAATCGTATTTACCCTATTAACGATCACTGGGATTGAGGTTCGTTTAGCCTACTTGCAAATAGTTGATGGGCCAAAACTCCGGGAACGAGCCGAAGCAAACCGAATTCGGATGATTGCCAAACAACCAGAACGAGGCAATATTTTTGACCGGAATGGCAAACTTTTAGCCAGTACTCGCTATCCTAGCTCAGTATATTTGTGGCCAATGGCACATACTAAGCCTTCTTGGTCTGTAGTCGGCCCGCGTCTAGCACAAATTCTCAACATTCCTCAAGATGAGATGGAAAAGAAATTAGAACAAGCAGGTGCTAATTCTTCTTCGCTCATCCGGGTTGCTCGCGATTTAAATGAAGCAGAAATTACGGCATTAAAGGAGTATAAAAATGAACTTCCAGAAGTGGAAATAAATACAGATTCTGTACGTTATTATCCCCACGGCAAGGAATTAGCGCACGTACTAGGTTATACGCGGGAATTGACTGCCGAGCAGTTAAAGGGCAAGAAGGAGGAAGGCTACCGACTGGGAGATGTAATCGGTCAGATGGGCGTGGAAAAGGCTTATGAGAAAGCTCTACGGGGCGAATGGGGCGGTCAGCAGGTAGAAGTGGATGGTGCAGGTAGACCAATCCGGGTTATCG
Organism: Nostoc sp.; assembly: GCF_036917575.1. Classification (GTDB taxonomy): domain Bacteria; phylum Cyanobacteriota; class Cyanobacteriia; order Cyanobacteriales; family Nostocaceae; genus Nostoc. The sequence goes on from NZ_JBALDC010000070.1 coordinate 81,436, forward strand.
GAGAGAAACAGGCAAAGGCTGGTAACGATTTGCACCTAACTATAGATTTAGATGTGCAAAAAGCAGCCCAAAAAGCTTTGGGAAATCACCGAGGTGCGATCGCAGCAATCGATCCGAATAATGGTGCTGTTTTAGCGCTGGTATCTTATCCCACCTTTGACCCGAATATCTTCTCTAAACAAAAACTCTCCCAGAAAGATTGGGAAAGCTTGCAAGGTAAAGATCATCCTTTGGTTAATCGTGCCCTAAGTGCCTTTCCGCCCGCCAGTACTTTCAAAATTGTCACTACAACAGCTGGACTTGAATCAGGTAAGTTTTCTCCTGACTCAATACTACAAACCTTTGGTTCTCTGACCGTGGGTGGGGTGACATTTGGTGAGTGGAACCACGCTGGATTTGGGCCATTAGGATTTCCAAGAGCGATCGCTATGAGTAGCGATACTTTCTTCTATCAAGTTGGCAGGAAAGTTGGCGGCCCAACTTTAATCAAATGGAGTCGCAAATACGGATTTGGTCAAAGAACTGGTATTGAATTTCGTGATGAAGAATCAATAGGTTTGGTTCCAGATGAAACATGGAAGCAGAAAGTTTTGAAAACGCCTTGGAGTGTTGGTGACACCATTAATATGTCAATTGGTCAAGGCGCTTTGCAAGTGACACCTCTGCAATCGGCGATTATGTTTTCTGTTCCTGCTAATGGCGGGTATCGAGTTCAGCCGCATTTGCTTAAAGATAACGAAGAAGCAAAAAGTTGGCGAGAATCCTTAAATATGAAGCCGACAACTATCAAAGTTCTCCGCGAAGGACTGCGGAAGGTGGTGAGTGAAGGCACTGGTAAGCGCTTGGACGTGCCGACAATTGCCCCAGCATCCGGGAAAAGTGGCACAGCTGAAGCTGGTGTTGGTCGCCCAAATCATACATGGTTTGGTGCTTATGCGCCCAGTAATAAGCCAGAAATTGTGGTTGTGGCTTTTGGGGAAAATACTGGCGAACATGGCGGTACTATTTGCGGCCCGATGGTTTTACAAGTACTAGAAGCTTATTTTCAGCACAAATATCCAGGTAAATATCAAAAACCTCAGCCTGATCCATCAGAAGCTAAAACTCAAAGTTCAGGACATAGCACTGGAGATTAGTACCGCAGGGCGGAATTCGTAATTAGCATTCTTATTCAGTGTCTTCCACTGCCAAAATCTCATGTAATTCTTCTATGGTGAGTGAAGCATGGTAAATATTAAGTTCTATTTTATAGACTTTCAAAAAAGAGGCGATCGCTTCATTAATTTGTTTGATCGCTGCTTCTTGATTTATCCCTTGCCCTACCAGTCATTTTCTAAGTATAAAGTAACCTAATAACCCGCACTATTTCGCAAAATTGTTGTGTAAAAGTCCATAAATGTGTATTAGTGAGAGAACAGCTGAAGCAATATTTGGTTTTGGCAATTATTTATGATTCAAAGCTAGCTACTTCTACAGGACGTTCAACAGCTAATTTTTTACGGTTAGTTTTGATCTGTTCAATTTTGTGAAGAGTTTCAGCAGTTAAATAACTTTCGCCGCAATGAGTACAGGTTATCACTGGAATGTTTTCTATTACTAGCAGGTCTTTACCCTTACCATAGGTTCTAGTAATTTGGCGGATTTTTACACCTTCGCTTCCACAAATATCACACAGCATTTGCCGCTTTCCTGGTATTAGGGTATGTATACACTAATGATAACAAGTTTTCCAGTTGGACTTAGCTTGGCAATTATTTCGACTTCCCCTGCATCAAGAGTTAAACCTCTAATGCGATATTTAAATTCTGCTGTCACTTTATCCTTTTGACGTTCCAGTATTTCCCCTGTGAGGATACCTTGTTCAATGTCATAGATTGTTAGATTGTCATCGCTCATTTCTTCTTCAGCATGTAGCGTCATTAAATACTGACGAGAAGAAACTTTATCCCGCATTCGTTGCAAAATTTCATCGAACAAGGTGGTAATCTCAGACGAATTATACTTTAACAGTTTACAGCGATGTCTACGACGGGCTACGCCTACGCATCCCTAATTTACCAGGTGCGATCGCGCTGATATAATGGTCAATTAGATTAAAACATTGTTATTTTTAACTCCTAAAGCTTGACTGAAAATGACATTTATAAAATCAATAAATTGTTTATTTTATGTTGTTTACTTAATCCTATAGTTCCAAGTCTGAATGGCTAAATCAATATACCATCCCAAATTAGTAGGAGTATTTCTTTCCTGTGACCTCCACCATTCCCAAATAGAATCATCAAAAGGACGGGTAGCACCTTTCAGGAGATAGATGAATAAATCTAAAGTGTTTATATTTATATCACTGGACGCTTGACATAAATACATATTTGCATTTGTCCATTTTGTCATACCATGCCTGTTAAATGAGTAACAAAAATGATTATTAGATTTTTCTTCAATATTAACGGTAGTCTTAGTACACACCAACCATTCGACGACAGAATCTTGAGCAAAATGGCTGTTATTTGCAGCTAATACAAGACCAAATCGTGCTACTGGAATTTTAATTTTAGTTTTCACCTTAGTTGGCAACCAAAGAAATAACCATATTCCTTTACTTGTATTAGTTATTTCAGCTAGTTTCTTATGATTTTCTCCTTCGCCAGTACCATATAATATTTTTCTATAAGTAGGGCTAACCATTTCCTTTATCTTTGGTTGAGCGATAAAAAGCTCTCTGATGATTCTAAAGTTTTGATGAGTATCTACAGGTAAGTTACTTTTAAAGTTATGAGTAAAAGCTGGTAAGACTGTATTTTGTAAGTCTTCATTTTGCAAACTACCAGGTAAGCCAAATACAGGGTAAAGAATATCATAGTTCTTACCTTCTAATTGGAATTTAGCACCTGTCGTCTGATATTCAACATGAAATTTTAAAAAAAATATATCATTTTCAAATTTTGATGCTTCTTTATCTGTGTAGTTGTCGCCATGAAAACTAGGAGCAATAGCGATTAATTTTATCGGTAATGAGTAATCGAGTTGGTCAGCTAAAGATTGATTTTGCAGAATATTTTTTCGATATCTCAATAGTTGAGATACCAATCCTCTATCTTCTTCATTTTTTAATTCAATAATGACTGCTTGTTTATTTAGTTTGTTACAGCATAGTAAATCACAACGCTGCATTTTGAGACTATGCTGACGTTTAATTAAAACCAATTCTGGAAATATTATGTCAAAATAAGCTTCAATATAATCTTCTAAATCTTGTTCAGACTGAAAGTGAATTTCTCCACCAATGTAAATTAATTTACGATTCGCTTTGCCTGACTCCTCATTTCGTTTCTTCAAGTTGGTTGTTAAATGTTTTGATTTTAAGTAGGGCATGAAAATTTTTAAATACAATAATTTGTATATAGATTATTGTATTTCTATAATATGTTTCACAGTAAAAATACTTAACATCTATTTTAAAAGACTTTCAATTTCCTCATCAGTAAAACCAAACTGCCGAAAAATACGCAAAACATAAGCAGGAGACATTTCTCTTGCACCCATATCTATAGGAACTACTCTCCTTTTACCATCAACTTCACGAGTATATAAACAATGGTCGCCTTTTCCTTCTCTATGGAATATGCAACCTGCTTGTTCTAAAAGCTTAATTAACTCCTTTGGTTTCAGGGAAGGTATATTTTTAGGCATAAACCTTTCTTAATTCATATATCTCTGAATTTTGTTCCTGTTCTTCAATAAATAAAAATTCATGTAATTCATCTATTGAAACCGGAGATTTATAAATATTACTTTCAGACTCATAAAGATTTTCAAAAGATTCAATAGCCTCTTTTAGCTTACTAATAGCATCTTCTTGAATAGTGCCCTGTCCTACAATTCCATTTTCTAAACACAACGCAACCCAATAACCAACGCTTTGCTTGAGTACTACTGTGTAAAAGTCCATTGATGTTCACCTATTTAAATTGTGGTGTCAGGTGGGCAGTGCCCACCCTACTTTAATTCTTTACTAACGCAAACTACTAGCTGGTACACCCATATCCTCAAGCTTCGGCATATCTTCCAACGCAATCACGCGCCCTTCATCCTCAAAACCGACAATTTGATCGAAGTTCAAATACCGATACAAATCATCTGCAAAAGGATGAATTCTTCTCGCCACAATATCCAAATACTCTTGCACTGTGGGAAGCCGTCCTAGCAGCGCACAAACTGCGGCTAATTCTGCTGAACCAAGATACACTCGTGCATCTTTACCCATGCGATTATTAAAATTGCGGGTAGAGGTAGAAAATACTGTTGTGCCATCAGCAACTCGCGCCTGATTACCCATGCACAAACTACATCCTGGTATTTCTGTCCGCGCAGCCGCAGCCTCAAAAACGCTGTATACACCTTCTTCTTTTAATTGGTGTTCATCCATGCGGGTTGGTGGTGCTATCCAAAGACGAGTTTTCACTTCACCTGCGCCTTCTAAAACTTTAGCTGTTGCCCGATAATGACCGATATTTGTCATACAAGAACCGACGAATACTTCTTGCACTGGATCATTAGCAACTTCCGATAATAATTTCACATTATCCGGGTCATTGGGAGCAGCAACAATTGGTTCTTTGATTTCGTTCAAATCAATTTCAATTATTTCCGCATATTCGGCATCGGCATCGCCTTCTAATAACACGGGATTTGCTAACCATTCTTCCATCTTGGCTACACGCCGCAGCATGGTACGCGGATCGTGATAACCGCGTGCGATCATATTTTTTAGCAGCGCCACGTTAGAACGCAGATATTCAGAAATTGTCTCTACACTCAGCTTAATAGTGCATCCGGCACAAGAACGTTCGGCGCTAGCATCGGTGAGTTCAAAGGCTTGTTCAACTTTTAAATCTGGCAAACCTTCTATTTCCATAATTCGCCCAGAGAAGACATTTTTCTTGTTCTGCTTCTCTGCTGTCAGCAAACCTTTTTGAATTGCTACGTAGGGTATGGCATTCACGACATCGCGCAGGGTGATACCTGGTTGCAATTCACCTTTGAATCTTACCAATACTGACTCTGGCATATCTAAAGGCATGACACCCAAGGCGGCTGCAAAGGCTACCAACCCAGAACCGGCGGGGAAGGATATACCCAAGGGGAAGCGGGTGTGAGAGTCGCCGCCAGTTCCCACGGTGTCGGGTAGCAGCATCCGATTTAACCAAGAGTGGATGATACCATCACCGGGGCGGAGGGCGACACCGCCACGAGAAGCAAAGAAATCAGGCAGTTCGTGATGGGTTTTGATGTCTACTGGTTTAGGATAAGCTGCTGTGTGGCAGAAACTTTGGATCACTAAGTCTGCACTGAAACCAAGACAGGCGAGTTCTTTCAATTCGTCGCGGGTCATCGGGCCTGTGGTATCTTGAGAACCAACAGTAGTGATGATTGGTTCGCAGGATGTGCCGGGACGCACCCCAGGTAATCCGCAAGCTTTACCTACCATTTTCTGGGCTAAACTGTAGCCTTTACCTGTATCGATGGCTTGCTGAGGACGGGTAAAAACGGTGCTGGGTTTTAAATCGAGTGCAAGACGAGTTTTATCAGTGAGGGTACGGCCGATAAGTAGGGGGATGCGTCCACCTGCGCGGACTTCATCGAGGATGGTATCAGGTTTGAGGGCAAAGGTGGAAATGACTTCGCCTGCTTCGTTAGTGATTTCGCCTTTGTAGGGATGGATGGTAATTACCATGCCAGTTTCTAGTTTGGTGACATCGCACTGAATAGGCAAAGCACCGGCATCTTCTGCTGTGTTAAAGAAGATTGGCGCGATCGCACCACCTAAAACATAACCCCCAGCGCGTTTGTTTGGTACAAAAGGTATATCATTTCCCATGTGCCACAATACCGAGTTGATGGCAGATTTACGCGAGGAACCTGTACCAACTACATCCCCTACGTAAGCTACAGGATGCCCTTTTTTCTTCAGTTCGGTAATGGTTGCTAAACTTCCCGGTTGCCGTGACTCTAACATCACTAAGGCGTGTAAGGGAATATCTGGGCGAGTTGTAGCGCTTTGGGCGGGCGATAAATCGTCGGTATTGGTTTCGCCAGGAACTTTAAAAACAGTGACAGTAATTGCTTGTTTTACTGTGGGGCGAGTAGTAAACCATTCAGCTTCCGCCCAAGAGTCAATCACCCGCTTGGCGAAAGGATTGGTTTTAGACAACTCTAAAATATCGTGGTAAGCGTCGTACACTAAGAGGATTTTGCTTAAGGCGTTGGCGGCGTAAGCAGCGATGGGTTCTTTTCCTTGTCCACCCATTACTAGAGGTGTTTCAGATGAGTCTGAGACGGATACAGTAGGCCATTGCAGCAGTTCGATTAAAGCTTGCACGTTGTAACCACCTACCATTGTCCCTAATAATTGCACCGCTTCTATACGCGAAATCAAAGGACTGGTGATTTCCTTTTTAGCAATCGCGGTGAGAAATCCGGCTTTGACATAAGCTGCTGGATCGACACCAGGAGAAACGCGATCGCTCAATAGATGTAATAATATCTCCTCTTGACCCTTTGGCGGATTTTTCAGTAATTCACATAATTCTGAGGTTTGCTTCGCATCCAATGGTAAAGGGGGAATACCGAGTGCTGCTCTTTCGGCAACGTGTTTACGATATGATTCCAGCATTTTTATGTTCTCCATTGGAATGTTCTACCTTTAATTATGAAATATTTTTAGGTAAGACTTGGCTATAAAAGTTTAGCTTACTTTTATTACTAAAAGCCTTATTGATAATCGGTTGTTTGAATTTTTTTTACTGAAAGTTTAGTTTTCGTCAACCAAATATTTTTACACTTTGATAGAACACGAGCAATACTAAACAGGGTTGCTGTAAAATCCGAATTGCTTAAAAATTCATTAATCTAAATTTGCGGTGATTAGTTGAGTAGGTATAGAATTCCACCCCCAACCCCTAAGAGGAAGCAAGGAGCTTGCTTTGATTAACTTATTTAATTAGTAGAAGCTATAATGATTTATTCTTATTATTGGTTGAACCAAGTTTCTAAATCAGCAACGCTAGAAAAGTCTAATAATGCTTCTCCTAAATTTTCTAATCGTTCAATCGATAAACTTTGAACTCGCTCGATTAATGATGCATCAATCTCACCAATACGGCGCTTAAGTAAGCGTATAACTAAACGTTGTTCTCCTTGTTTATTTCCTTCTTGTATAGCTTGTTCTCTGTCTTTTTGATAAAGCGGTTCTAATCGCATAATTAACTCCTTATCATCTGCTGATAATTCTTGATTTACTCTCAAGTTTTCGCGCAAGTTGTAAACTAATTCGAGAGTTGCTTTTTGGTATGGATAATCTAATGGTAACGCTTGCAACTCGATAATTGCTTGTGACTGCACACTTCCCCTTCCTAAAAGCCTTAACCATAAAGTTTCCGGTGTTTGGGGTAGTTAGTGTATCGCTACAATTGCTGTCCGCAACGCATCTGGCAGAAAATGCACTCCCGATAACCAACCTGTTTTTTGTATAGTTCCAAAGCTAGATAATCTAGTTTCAGATATAGTTGGGGTAAGAACCCACAATTTGGGAATTTCTGAGTACTGAAGTTTGATTTTATTGACCTTAGATTCTCGTCGCAAAAGAGCCTTTATTTCTAATAATTTGAGAATACAGTCGCAGATTTCATCGGTAGAAGCTGGATTGCGGAATGGTTCTATAATTGCAGGATGTTCGGCAAATTTTCCTAGCAAACCCAGTACTTGTATATTAGAGCTTTTGTTTCGGGCAGGAGTGAATAAAACATCTATTTCTTTAATCTCTCCTGCAACTTTTTCTGATGCTTTGATTTATCCGTAATTTTTTAATAATTCTTCTAGATAATCTTTGGCAAATTTATCATGTATAAACCGGGTCATTCAATTTTAAGATTTTGGAAATTCTGGGTTAATGCAAAGTCTTATTATATAGCAGTCCTGAATCATTTATAAAAGAAATCCCCGACTTCTTTGAGAAGTCAGGGATTTGGATATACTGAATTTTCACAGATACCATTATAAAAAAGTTAAAAGCAGATTATATAAGCCTTTTTAATTTTGACTTTTGCCTAGCGCTAATCGGTGGTTATTACATTTTCATCTGATGTTTTATCTGTGTTAGATTTCAAGCGTGTCAATCTACTTTTACGAATACGTTCGCTGTCTCGAACGCCACCTGCAAGTTCATATTCATTGCTGTTTTTGCCGTACTTGAAACCAACCCCCATCAGCATTTTGTCTGAAACCTGACTTAAGTTTTTTTCCATCTCATCCAGCTTTTTTATAGAAGAGTCGAGCATAGCTATAGCAGCGTTATAATCATCAAGCATATTGTGAAAATTGTCTATTAATTGACTCAGGTTTTGCATATTGTAAGTATCATCAAAATTGATATTTGGATCGATAGCTTTCAGTCCGGCAACTCTAAACTCAGCTTTTTCTATAATCCGGGAACTACGTTTTCTTCGAGACATAAATTTACACCTTTAAAAGCTTTATAAAGCTATTTTGTCTCAATTGACCTGTATTCTAGTTCAGCAAAAAGCACATTTTTTTTAGCAAAAATTTTTATCTATACCCCTGATTTCTCGGAATTTAATCACCAAAGGCATTTTCAGCAAATAATATCATGTTTAAGTTGCACGAAAACTACATAAGGGGTGATTAAGGGGGTAATTCGACTTTTGTGTACACTGTTGCTTGGTAAAGGGAAGGATTAAAAGTACGGCAAAACGTATACTGAGTAAGCATTTCATCTGAAATTGACACTTATGAGCATTGCTTTGCCCCTACAAATAATCTATATTCCATGCAATTGAGAAGCACTATGAGCGATCGCTTTAACTTTAAGGCTTAATGTTGTAACCTTAAGAGTCAACCTTGTAATATTAATGACCAAAGTTTGCTGGTGAGTGCATTATGGCAAGCAGCCCCGTTGGGAAAGGCAAAAGTTAAAAATAATAATTAAGTTTTGGTATATTTTTTAATACGAGTAATCACGTACCAATTTCTGATATAGCTTTTGAATTTGCTTTCAGAATAACCAAAATTTGTTTCTATTAGCCAATAAACGGCCTTAACCCATTATTCAACACTGCGATCGCAATTGCCCCTACTGAATCACGAGCAGCACCCACATCTGGCCCTGCTGCTTTGAGAACTTCGCAGGTTGTACCAAATAAACTATAAAGAGAGTTCATCGCTTCTCGTACCAAACCCTGGTCAAGTTCTAATGGTTGCACAGCAATGCGCGTCACCAATTCCACATAAAGCGACCAAGCCGCCTTCTTTTGTGTGGTGTCAACTTTCCAAGACATCGAACCAATGCCAAAAGGCAGACTTACAGATACAGTCTCTAAAGAAACGCGATCGCGTTTCTTTATAATAAGCAAATTTAGTTAATTTATTTGTGTATTGTATAGTAAATAATATTACTAATTTACAAAATGTTCAAAATTAGTTGCTATAATAGTTAACTTTTTACCTAATTTTTTATAGTAACATCTAGATATTTTTAACTAATTCAGATAAACTAATACGTTTGTCCGTTGCATCACGCTTGTTTTGTATATGCCCAAAACTTACACCGTAGAAATTGATCACCAAGGCAAAATTCATACCTTGCAAGTTCCTGAAAATGAAACGATCTTATCTGTTGCCGATGCTGCTGGTTTGGAACTGCCGAGTTCTTGTAATGCAGGTGTTTGCACGACTTGCGCCGGTCAAATAAGCGATGGAACTGTGGATCAAACTGATGGTATGGGTGTTAGTCCAGATTTGCAAAAGCAAGGTTACGTATTGCTTTGTGTTGCCAAACCTCTTTCTGATTTGAAAATTAAGACGGAAAAAGAAGAAATAGTTTATCAATTGCAATTTGGTAAAGACCAATAATCAGTTATCAATACAGCAGTTTTCATTTGCATGAAGTACAAAGTTTTGAGTTTTGAGGCAGAAGGCAGAAGGCAGGAGGCAGGAGGGAAGAGGTAGAAACTCTTTATATTTGATAAATCAGTCCTGGATTTTGTACTTTACTTACTTGCAATCTGCTGTATATAGCGATTCTCGACACAGTGAGGTGCAATTTTGACTTTTCTCCAAACCTCTTTTTTTTAGGAGAGAGGCTTTGAATTGTTTCTCCTTCCTGCTTTGGAAAGAAGGTTAGGGGGTTAAATCTATTTGCATACTCGTACCTCACCTGATTGAAAATACCTATATGGTTTAGATTATTGACTGGAGTTCAATAGTAAGAGCAGCAAATTGGTAAAATGCCAACAAGCCGTTCGTTAAAGAAGAGATGAGGAAGCAAGGGAGCAAAGGAGCAGGTGAGCAGGGGAGAATAATTAATCTAATCCCCAATCCCTAATCCCCAATCCCCAATCCCCAATCCCCAATGCCCCATTCCCTAAATTCAATTTTTAAGTTTTGAGAAGTTTTCCGATGACAACTGCAATTTCCTATCCCAATGCTCCTGATTTAACAACCGATGATTACATTGTGATTGGCTTGGCAACCTGCTTCGTCAAAGAAGATGGAGAAGTTTATCAAATCGAAGTTATCGAGCCGATTCCTTCTGCGGCTTTAGAAGCGCTTTTAAAGGGCATTCCTACCTCCTATAAGCTAGCTCATGCCACAACTTTGGGATCTGTGCTGGATGGCGATTCACAACTGTTGCCAGATGGCTTCCCAGAGTCGGCTCAGTTTGGAGAGGAATTTGTGCCACGGGCATTTGCAGCAGCTCGTACATACAAGCGTCGTGAATCTGCAAAATCCCTGATTCCATTAGGTACAAACTACACTGAATTTAAGTATTCCACTGAGCGGAAACGGGTGTTAAACGCCGCCAGAGTAGTCACCAAAGAAGATAATATTAAACAGCATTCTCACACTCACAAGGTGCTTTAATTAATAATGCTAAAACTTTACGGTGGCGCTCGTAGTCGAGCGTCAATTGTTCACTGGTATTTAGAAGAATTAGAAATTCCCTACGAATTCGTCAAGCTTGATATGCAGGCGGGTGAACATCTCAAGCCTGAATATTTGGCAATTAACCCATTTGGTAAAGTTCCAGCAATTGTTGATGGGGATTTTCAGCTTTGGGAATCTGGAGCAATTTTGCTGTATCTTACCGATAAGTATAGTAAAATTTCACTTTCATTAGAGGAACGTGCTGTATTTTCTCAATGGGTGTTGTTTGCTAATGCTACCCTTAGTCCAGGGATTTTTGTAGAAGCAAATCGGGAACGGGAAATGCCCCGCTTGTTGACTCCGTTAAATGAAATTTTCGGTAAGCAACCTTTTTTACTTGGCGATCAGTTCACTGTTGCTGATGTGGCAGTGGGGTCTATTTTGAATTACATTCCCATGATGCTGAAACTAGACCTCAGCCCCTATCCAGCAGTATTGAACTATATGAAGCAGTTATCTGAGCGTCCCGCATTTCAAAGAAGTATTGGCGGACTGACTTAAAATAATTCGTAATTCGTAATTGAATTTGTAAGTACGAATTACGAATCTTTTAACGATAATTTGTAAATTGCAAAGCAACTGGGTAGTCTTCTTGTTTTAAGCGCTGCATGACTACTTGTAAGTCATCTTTAGATTTGGCAGAAACCCGTACAGCATCCCCTTGAATTGAGGCTTGTACTTTTTTGAATTCATCCCGAATCAATTTAGAAATTTGTTTGGCGATTTCCTGACTAATGCCTTTTTTTAGTTTGATTTCTTGACGCACGCGATTACCACTGGCTGATTCAACCTTGCCAAAATCAAAGATTTTTTGGGAAAGGTTACGCTTGGCGGCTTTTTCTCGCAAAATGGTGTGTACAGAATCTAAGGTAAACTCGCTGTCAGTACTAACGTTAATGCTTTCTTCGACTAACTCAACAGTAGTTTCAGTGTCTTTAAGGTCATAACGACCTTTGATGTCTCGTATAACCTGATCGACAGCGTTAACCAACTCTTGTCGGTCAAAGTCGCTCACAATATCAAAAGAAAAAGTAGAAGCCATAAAATATTTTGGATTTTAGATTTTGGACTTCGACTTCGCTCAGTCGAACAATTTTGGATTGGGAAAATTCTTTCCTAGTCCCCAGTCCCCATACCCCAGTTAACTAGTAGCTTGGATGATACTCAAGAAAAAGAGAGTGATACAGCTAAAGATGCCAATGGCAAACATCAGCGATCGCAAAAGGGGTATATTCAAAATATAAAAAATCGAGTATAGCAAACGGGCGACCACAAATGCGATCGCAGCCACTTGTGCCTTAGTTGAATTTACACCAGTTACATAAGCCATCAATGCGGCTGCTGCAAACACCATAAACGCTTCAAAGGTGTTCTCATGTGCCCAAGTAGCTCGTTGGGCATAAGGTGGCAATTTATCAAATAGAGCGCGAGGAGTAGAAAACATTTCAGGTCCAAGACGCGTACGGGCATAAGCTACTACCAAAAATGGCACATAAATTAGAAAGGCAGCAGCAGCGATCGAGTACAAAAAAATTATCATTACTTATTAGTTATTGTTTATTAGTCATCAGTCATCGGTCATTAGTCTAATACAAAGAACAAAGCGCAAAGTCTGAGCGGAGGTTTCCGACGCTCGCGGACTCGAAGAGGCTGCGCTATCCGTTGGCGCAGCTTGCCGTAGGCATCGGAACTTTGTAAGAGAAGACGAAAGACAAATGACAAATGACTAATCAAAGTAGAAAAGCGTCACCACTTTTCTTTGTTCTTCGGCATCCTGACAAGTTTGTAACAGAGTGCCACTGTCGTGAAATGCAAAGCAAATTAGTTGCTGGCAACGGGAGACAATCTCCTTGTTGCACAAGTAACTAGCTTCCGCAAGAGACAGATTATCATTACTGGGATTTTCGACTAGATGCATTACCTGTTCTAGTTGCTGGCGCGATTCCAAAGGCTGGCGTTCCAGGCTTTGGGGTAGAATCACTGTCAACAAATTTGCATCAGCCCGCATTGCTCCCTTAATAGCAGCTGAATTTGTACCTGTAGCACCAGAAGTGATGATTCGATTACCCGATAAAACTAGGGCATAAGTCATCATTTCAATAAGATTCTGATGCGTAATCGGGACGTGACGAGAACCCAGCAAGGCAATTCTTTTAGAACCCGTTTGCTGGATTGTCGCTAGTTCTTGCGCTAATGTATCTAGGTTAATAAGGTCTGTTGATTGGCTCAAAGATAAAGAAAATCAGATTAAACGACCCAGATATTCTACCAAACAGCGTGTAGATACGAGGAAAACTTGAGTGAAACATTGCTACTAATTTTCGATTGTTTAGCTCAGTAACTCCATTACTTGCTTACACCAAGCTAGCCAATGTGTTTCGTAACTAATACCATTTAAGAGAGTAAAATACCGAAATTTGCCTGATTCTGACAGTTCTTGTGGATTCTGAAAGTAACGTTGTTCTAAATCCTTATACGTAGACAATCTTTGTTGATGGGCTTTTTGGTGATTTTCTAGCTCTGCCAAGATAATTTGCTTAGGAACAATATGACTAGCAAAAATTTTTACCAGTAAATCATCTTTCATCGGTGTGGGTTCACAAGATTGAGCAATCCACTCTTTAAGGTGCTGTTCTCCTATATCTGTAACACTGTAGAGCCTTTTATCTGGCCGTCCTGCTTGAAGAATCGACTCGAAACTAATCCATCCTTGATCTTTTAGCTTCGCCAACTCCCGATAAATCTGCTGGTGACTTGCTGACCAGAAAAAACCTACAGAGCCATCGAATTTTTTTGCTAAATCATATCCACTACAGGGTGCGTCAACCAGAGCCGCTAATATTGCCTGCGCTAATGCCATAATTTTAAATTCACTACTTGACTTATGCAACTAATTGCATAAGATAATTAATATGCAATTAGTTGCATACTAACTTGAGAACAAGGAGTGGTATATGCCTCAAGTCATACCGGGACGATTTACAGCCGAAATTGATCAACCCTTCGTTGTGTTTCTGATTGGGATGCGAATTAATAAATTATTTGCTTTTTCCAAGTGGATTCCAACTGCAACAGCGATGTCGCCCATGTTACGAAGCCTTTACCAGAATCCCGAAAAAGGGTTTTTAGGTGGAGAAACTTTTGTTTACTAGCGAGGGGTAGGATTGATTCAGTATTGGCGATCGTTCGAGGATTTGGAGCGTTTTGCCAGAAATCCAGCCGATGCACATCTAAAACCTTGGCAAAGGTTTAATCAAAATATTGGTGCTGATGGCAGTGTCGGCATTTGGCACGAAACTTATTTAATAGAACCGGGAAAATATGAGGCAATTTACGGAAATATGCCTGTATTTGGATTAGCTGCTGCAACTAAGCACGTACCAGCTATGGGGCACAAGGAAACAGCACGCCGTCGTCTAGGAGGTGACGGCGAACCAGCTGTACCCTCACCAGATATACAGCCTCCTAACTGATAACTGAGCATTGATGCTCTTAATAGTTTGAGTCGATGAATCTAAGACAATGCCTCTGCCGGAGTTAAATCTAGTTTAGATAACAAGCGGTCAATGTCAAAATGCTGGGACATCAACTGGCGAATATACAGAACCTTAATCGGCTCGTGGACACGGACTTGACCAAAAGTGCGGTCAACAATTTCTACAGTGGTGAGGGTGTCTAAGTCAACAGACAAAATGGGGATTTCTAGTTCTTCAGCGCGACTGAGAATGAACGGTGGGGGTGGTAGTTGTCCGGTGAGAATTAAACATTGGGTAGAAGTTTCCAAAGCCGCTTGCTGAATTTCCACGCGATCGCCTCCTGTCACCACTGCCATATTCTGGCGTTTGCGGAAATATTTCACAGCTGAATTGACATTCATCGCTCCAATTGCCAGACTTTCCACCAACAAATCCATGCGATCATTGCGACAGAGAACATCAGCTTTTAACTGCTTGACTAGTTCGCCAACACTCACACTACGGAGCAAATCGCTATTCGGCAGCATTCCTAGCACCGGAATCTCCTGCTGTTCCAAAAATGGACGCAAGAGAGTGTCAACCGCTTCTAGTTGAGTAACAGGGATATCATTGATGACAACTCCAATCAAGCGATCGCCCAGACGCTGTTTTGCAGCCAATAGCGCCTCAACTGAAAGTAAGGATTTATAGCGGCTTACTAACAGCACGCCAGCATCCAATACTTCAGCCATTTGCAGCAAAGACAAGTCAAACAAATTGCCTTCGGACAAATTACCAGGCCCCTCCAGTAACACTAAATCTCCTTGAGACTTATGCAAATATTGCTGTATTAGGGACTGCTGATAATCGGTTTTGTCTTCCCCTCGCAAGCGCTTTTGCACATTTGGTTCATCCAAAGCCAGCATTGTAGGTACAACGCGGTTTTCCGGCAAATTGAGGCTAAGAGCGATGAACTGGACATCTTCCTCAATTACGGTTCCACTAGACGAATTGAAAGACGTACCGAGTGGTTTACCGTAGCTAATATCCAGACCTTTTTGCTGTAGCTGATGAGACAAACCCAGAACAGTTGCAGATTTACCGCTGTAAGTCTCGGTCGATCCAATCAGCAAATATTTAGGGAATTTTGGCACACATGCACTCCTAATTTCAAAACTCAGAAGAACCCAGCTAGGTGTTTCCTAATTCTAGTTCCTTCTGGCAAAAGCCTCTCACTCTCACAAATTAAGGTTTCCCAGAATTACCTTCTGATTGAACAAGCAGCGGAGCCTCTTATGGGTAGGCTTGACTTAATTTCTTACTTTAGTTGGCACAAGGAAGCCAGATCAAAAGTTGAGAAAGCCAATGTTGTTAACTTTATCTCGCTCGGTGATGGCTTATTCTCCCTGTAATGCCGCTTGCGATCGTCTAATTGCGATCGCCACCTCGACAGAACAAGGAAGTTGCACGGTATTGGCTTTTTAAATTAACTTCATAAAGTTTCGTTTGGTAATTCTGTAGATACTTGTGTTAAACAGTCAGTAAATCTTAAAACAAGCGTTTCAAGATTGTAAAGAAAGATGTGACTAATGGATAGCCTTCTAAAAGAGAGATGAAGAACAGAGGTTTTCCAAATACCGTGAAAAGTCAGATTGTTCTAAGTACTGCGATCGCAGATGAAAAGCCTTCGTAACTTTTCTCAAAAACCCAACACTTGCATTGATTTTTCAAGTACTTCTTTGGGACGAAATGGTTTAGTTAAATATAAGTCTGCACCAACCTCAATTCCTTTTTGTTTATCAAATTCCTGTCCTTTAGCTGTCAAGATGACAATGTAGATGTCAGCCATTTGCAGATCGTTTTTGACAATATGGCAGACTTGCAGACCATTCATTTTCGGCATCATCACATCAAGAAAAACCAGGTTTGGTTTTTCAGTTTTGATAGTTTCGAGAGCTTCTTCTCCATTTCTAGCAGTTAGAAGTTCAACACCCTCATCTTCTAATGCTTCTAAGGCTTGTTCCATCAAAATCAAGATATTAGGTTCATCGTCAACAATTAGAATTTTCTGGGTCATAGGGATTGGGTATTGGGTATTGGGTATTGGGTATTGGGTATTGGGTATTGGGTATTGGGTATTGGGTATTGGGCATTGAAAATTAAGGATTGAGGATTAGAATAATTCCTTCCCAGTCCCCAGTCTCCAATCCCCACTCCCTAGCAATTACTGTTCAGACAGCATAATAAAAAATACATTTTGCAACTCCTTCTCGAACCGTAGAGTTTTTACCAAATCGGCTTCTTGAGAAAAGATAGAATCAATGATAATCATGTCAGGTTTGGCTGACAGGGCTTTATAAATGCATTCTTGCGGATCGGAAGCTTCAATCACGTTGTATCCTTGAGTTTGCAGCACATCTGATAGGGTTTTTAAGGCTGATGCATTTTTATCTACAACCAATACCTTTTTACTAGAAGTGCCTTGGTAAAGCAGTGAGCCAATTTCGTTAAGGAGTTTTTCTGTGTCAATGGGCTTGGTGAGATAGCGATCAATGCCAATATGATAGCCCCGTTCTTTGTTTTCAATAATTGACAGAATAATAATCGGAATATCTGCGGTTTGAGGATCGTTTTTGAGAACGGCTGCCACATCGAAGCCGTTGATTTGGGGCATCATCACGTCCAAGAGGATGAGATCAGGGTGGGATATTTTGATTTGATGAATTGCATCCATGCCGTCCTTTCCTTCGTGAACATTATAGCCTTCGTTTTCCAGTTGTTGACGGAGCAGTTCCCGAATGTTAGCGTCATCATCTACAACCAAAATAGTTTTACGGTTTTGGTTGGGCACAGCATTTTTGGTGATGACGTGTTCTTTAAGTTGTTTGACTAGTGTATCTAAATTCAGATTAGCAGTATTTTTTTGATCGCTGGTGTAGGTGGGAATGATAAACGAGAATATGCTGCCTTTACCTGGTTCACTCTCAACCCAGATTCTACCTGCGTGATGATCGACGATTTGTTTACAGATGGGCAGTCCTAATCCTGTGCCTTTAGGTTTGTCGGTGAGAGTGTCGCCAACTTGGCGGAATTTCTCGAATACTTTCGGCTGGTCTTCAGGCGCGATTCCAATGCCTGTGTCAATGACGCTGAAGCAAACACCGTCGTTTCCTTGTTTGACGCGGCAGGTGACACAACCAGATTCGGTAAACTTAACGGCATTGGAAATCAGGTTGATTAAAACTTGCAGCAAACGGTTGCGATCGCCTACTATTTGAGGCAGTCCAGGTTCAATCTCGCACACCAATTGCAAGCCATTGGTTTCAAATAACCCGGCAGTAGAATTGCTTGCCCAATCCAATAATTCGCTGGGATCAATCGGCTGCATCTGCCATTCCACTTTACCTGCTTCCATCTTAGCGATGTCCAGGACATCGTTAATCAAAGACGTGAGCCGTTCTGCTTCCGAGACAATAATGTTGAGATTGTTAGCCACCCGCTTAATCGTTTTTTGAAGCTTGCGGTCTTCGGTAGAAATCATTGGGAACACATCGGTTTGCAGCTTTTCTTGAATGATGGACGCAAAACCGAGGACAGAAGTCAGTGGCGTCCGCAGTTCATGAGAAACTGTTGAGATGAAATCGGTCTTCATCTGGTCGATTTCCTTTTCTGCCGTCACATCTCGAATCAACAGTGCTGAACTGAAGCAGGCAGAGGGTTCTGAGTCTGCTGTCTTTTTGAAAATGGCGGTTGCCACTGCTTGACCAATGCGTTCTTTGGTCAGTGCAACTTCCGCAGAGAAAACCTCTTGGGGATGGGACTGAGTTCGTGCAACCAAGTCTGCTAAACCAGATATCGGCAATTCTCGGTAGTGACCATTGAGAGCGGTAGCTGTCAATCCATACATGGCTAAAAAGGCAGGATTGAAGTGGGTAATTTGTCCTGCGGTGTCTGCTACTAACAAACCATCTGCTAAGTTATCTAAAATGGCATTTAATCCCTGTGCTTCTGCTAGGGTATTTTGCATAGCAGCCGTCCGCTCCGCAATTCTGGCTTCCAGTTCTTGATTGAGTTGCCGCAGAGCGATTTCTGCTTGTTTGCGGCCAGTGATGTCAGTATTAATTTCCAGCACCGCGCAGGGCTGGCCAGAGATGTCCCGTTGCAACGTCCATCGGCTTTGCACGGTAATCAGTTTGCCCTCATGAGTCTGGTGTTGCACTTCTCCTTCCCAATTGCCTTGCTGTAATAAGTCTGCTACGATCTCTTGTTTTGGTTTTGGAAAAGTTTTTTTAATAAATGCGTGAATGTATTGGCCTTTTACTTCCTCACGTGTCCAACCGTAGAGAGTTTCGGCACCGTGATTCCAGTACAAGATTTTCTCGCTCATATCGCGGACGATGATCGCATCGCTGGAATGATTCAACATATCCAATAAACGTTGATTTTCAGCTTCTGCCTGCTTGCGATCGTGAATATCAGTACAAGTGCCAATCCATTCCCGAATGCTGCCGTCTTCTTCCAGGACGGGGGTACCACAAACAGAGAAGTAGCGGTATGTACCATCCTTGCCACGCAGCCGATATTCGGTTTGGTAGATACTTCGGTTCGCCATAGCAGCATTCCAAACTTCTGTGGAGCCGGCACGGTCATCGGGGTGAATTGGATCAATCCAGCCCAAACCCTCCACCTCAGCTTCGCTCTGCCCCGTATAGGCTATCCAGGTGAGCATTTCACTGCTTACTGCCATTCCTTTTGCGGTACCTCCCCAGACAATTTGTGAAGTAGCAGTTACTAACGAGCGATATCGTTCTTTAAGACGCTGATTTTCGGCTTCTGCCTGCTTGCGATCGTGAATATCGGTGCAGGTACCAATCCACTCTTGAACGCTACCATCATCTTCGATCACAGGGGCACCCCAGACCCAAAAGTAGCGATAGTTGCCATCCTTACCTCTAATTCGGTATTCAACTTGATACATACTCAGGTTTGCTACAGCAACACCCCAGGCTTCTCCAGTGTAGGGGCGATCGTCGGGATGTACAGCATCAATCCAGCCCCCATTTTCAGCTTCAGCTAAACTTTGACCTGTGTAGGCGATCCAGTCTGTCAATTCAAAGCAAATTCCTTCTGGTGTGCTGACCCAGATAATTTGCGTGTTAGTTTTGACCAGAGAGCGGTATCGTGCTTCGCTCTTTTTCAAGATTTTTTCGGAGTGTTGACGTTCCTGCTGGACACGCCTGAGGTCGCTAATATCTTCTACACTTGACCAGATTAGGCGCTCTCCATCTTTGTCAATCATGAGTCCGGAAACCCTAACCGGAACGAGATGCCCGTCTTTATGGATGAACTCTTTCTCATCGGGTCCGTAGCGACCAGTCCGTTCTAGGTTCTCTAACAGGGCTTGTTTGGCGGCATAATTTTCTGGAGTAATTTGCCAGTAGCTGAGATTTAGGGTTTCTGAAACAGTACGCCCTAAAATAGCAGCATAGGCGGGGTTGATGTTAATTAGTGTCCCATCTGTTCGGCATAGTACTAGCCCAACAGGACATTGTTCAAATAGCTGAGTGTTGTATTCATCAAGTTGCTTAAACATGGTTAAGGTTTCTTTAGTGGCGTATTTGGGTAGAATTAAAACAACAGAACCAAGACAACAAAGTGGCGTAAAGCTTTAAGGAAATTGGCTGGCGTTGAAACATCTGGTAAATTTGATCGGGTGATGCTATTTCCACATCTGGATTGTGCTGTGAAAGTCGCTCAATCAGTTGAGTATGGCGGATCAGCAGCTCCGTTGGTTTAAGTATTGGAACTGTTGATGAAATGAAGCCGTCGGTATCAGGAGTAGGAGATAATTCTGTTGTGGGAGTTGGCAAGGCAGAGGTGCTATTTTGTTCTTCAGCAGCATTTGTCAATGCACAATTTACTGGGATCTGAATCCAAAATTCTGTCCCTTCACTTGGTTGAGAACGACACTTAAGCATTCCCCCATGTTTGTCTACAATAATTTGGTAGCTGATTGCCATGCCTAACCCCGTTCCCTTGCCAACATCTTTGGTGGTGAAGAAGGGATCGTAAATGCGGCGAATTACCTCCTCCTTCATGCCTGGACCGTTGTCAGCAATGCGAATTACAACCCACTGTTGGTCTAAGACTTTGGTACGAATAGTGATTTGGGCATTGGGGGTTGGGGAAGGTGGGGCCCCCTCTGGGGATAAGGGGTAATGAGAATTATTTTTGACTCCCCAATTTTCCATACTTTCTTCCAAAGCATCAATGGCATTTGCCAGGATGTTCATAAACACCTGATTCAACTGTCCGGGATAGCATTCAATCAGGGGAAGTTTTGCATAGTCTTTAACGATTTCAATTGCCGGACGATGAGCATCTGCTTTCAGGCGATGATGAAGAATCATTAGCGTTCCATCGATGCCATCGTGGATGTTCACGGTTTTCATTTCAGCTTCATCATGGCGGGAGAAGTTTTTTAGGGATTGGACAATTTCGACGATGCGACCTGTGCCCAGTTTCATCGAATCTAGCAGTTTGGGGAAATCCTGCATGATAAATTCTAGGTCTATATTGTCTAACTCTGATTCCAGTTCTGGAGGAGCAACAGGTAGGAATTTCTGATACTTTTCCAACAGATGTAACAAGTCTTGGGCGTATTCGGCAACATACTTTAAATTGCCGCAAATAAAGTTAACCGGGTTGTTGATTTCATGGGCAACTCCGGCAATGAGTTGCCCTAAACTTGACATTTTTTCGCTTTGGATTAATTGAGTTTGGGCCAATTGCAACTCATGGAGAGCTTGCTGAAGCCTTTGTGTCTGAGCTTTCGCCTGGACGGCTGCTTGAGTGCTTTGCTCGTAAAGCTGTGCTTTTTCAATAGCGATCGCAGTTTGAGAGGCAAAGATACTCACAAGTTTCAAGTGTTCAGCCTTGTATGAGTCAGTTTTGGTCGTTCCAATAGCGATCGCTCCCAGTACCCGCTCTTTAGCTCGCAACGGTACACAAATCATGGCATTAACGTTTTTTTGCCCCTCTAAACGCGGATCGGCTTGCACATCATTGACGAGTTCTGCTCGGTTGAATTGCACAATGTTGCCAATAATTCCCTTACCTGGTTCCGGCTGACTGCGATCAAAAAACACTCCAAATTCAGCAATGATTTCAAACGTGGTTGCATCTGAACTCAAAAGCAGAATCATCCCCGCAGATGATTCAATTAATTGACTCAATTCTTGAAGCACAAGTTGGGCAATCTGTCGCGTATCTAAACTTGTTGTCAGTTGAGTCGAGATATCGTCAAACAAATCAATTTCCTGATATCGCTCCAGCAATTCTTTAGCAAGTACTTTCTTCTCAGCTTCCTGCTTTGCCAGAAATGAGAGCAAATTTGCAAGTATAGTTGCCTGTTCTTCTCCAACAACCCAACCGATGATTTCTCCTGAAACCTCGATTGGATAACGGTTTTCTACAGTTTGCTTCCCAATGCTAATCAGTTTTGTGCCGTCTACCAGTTCAACATCAATCGCGATGTTGAACTGGTAGACTAAGTTATGAAGCAGAGATGGCAACTCTTTTTTGTTAAGCATCTTTCTGAGGCTAACTGCGGGCATGAAACACCTCATCTAGAGTAGGTTGCAAATTTCTCACAATCAGTGTTGGTTCGTTGGAGTAGTGTGTCAAAGAGAAACCTACACTGTATTTCAACCTCCTGCTACCTTCGCCGTAGCTATCTGTACTCCTTTGCATAAGCAAGCTAGGCCTAGCATCTCCCGAAAACAGAGGAATTGTCATAAAAACCTAGGGATATAATAGTTTACTAATTAAAACTAGTTTTCCCAAAAACCTTAGCGATATAACAGCGAAGTCGGGCCGTAGCTAATACCTTTAAACTCTTTACCAGAGACATTCTTCCGTTCTTATAACTTGCTTACTGTTTGAGAAGTTATAAAAAATCTATAAGTAAAAAATTATTAATTAGAGCAAAGCATAGGTTTAAGTCTATGGTAAGCTAATATCTTTTGTTGCTACTCCTCATATAATTAAGAATTAGCTTTTGAGTATACAAGTGAACGCATTTATAAGAGTAGAATAATCGACTTGAAGATACCAAAAGCAGCTGCGATCGCAGCTGCTTTTGGTAATTTTAAAAAGTATTTAGGTAAGCGCTAATTTTAGTTATATCCGAGAGTCACGAAAACGAAGTCTGAGTAATCGCAGCCAGCGCAACCACATTTGTGCAGGTTGTTCAAAGAAGGTGAAAATATCGCCGAAACCTAAATTAGTTTTGTAATGATGTAACCAGTGTCTCTCAGGAGTGGTAATAAATAGAATTTGACATAAGATATTTACAGGCTTTGGAGTTTGCCAACCAAGTACACTTATATGTCTCCACCATACATGAAACTGACCAAGCAGTAATCCAGAGATAACGCCAATGGGAGAGAAAGACCATAAAACTACTGCTATAACTATATAAGGTAAAGCTCCTAAAATACCATCTAAAAGAACCTGGGAATTAAGAGTCAAAATAGCATAGTGGCGGAAGTCCTTTTTCCAGGAGTGGTGCGTTTTTAAATGAAGGCTACCAAAAACGTGCTCAGGTACATGGTAAAAGAATGTAGATAAAAAATCGCCAAAAAACAGTAATAACCAAGCAACAGCGATAGCCTCAAGCATTTGTACTCCTCAAGAATAGTTAAAAAAACACCACAGAAAATATGTAAATGTCATGCTGTGGCGTAGACACTTAGTACCGCAAGGCAGAATTCAAAATTCAAAATTCAAAATTAATACAGCGCAAGCGTTTCATTGATTTTGAATGGGTGGTTTATGTACGCCGAACTGTATTAGTTTTCCGTTATTCAAGCAGCATCTGTGCATCTCATGTGTCTACGCTCCGGTTAATTTGGTTCAGAGTATATGTAATTGGGTTAGTTGCAGTTTTATGAATCTCCAATACTTAATGCAGCAAACAGCAACTCGTAAGAACCTCCAATTTGACTTTTATCTCTGGATTAATAGTAACAATACGTCTTAAACCCGATTGGCATACAGTATTTTAAGATAGTTACTACACAATTTTCTTACTAAGACATACAGTGTAAGCAAAGGTTGAGTTAAAGTTAGTACAAATTTAGGTTAAGGCTTACTGCAATATTGTTAATTATAAATTTATTACAATTAAGCTTTATTTAGGAATTTGATGAGAATGATATAAATAGATATATAGCAACACTCATGGAGTTATTGAAGTGAATAAAGTAAGTTTATAGTTTAATTAAAAAGCTGTAAAAGTTGAAGCATTTAAAATTAACTAAATGCTATAAACTCTTTTGGTCAATTTAAGTAAAAATGTAGTTTTGAACCTGCACCTTCAATGATGAATAAACATTGAAAAGACAGGCAAATTTTTATAATTTATCTTTATTTGCCAAGTGCATTTGAATCCGCTTACTCTAGACCATTCGCTCACTCTTGTTGTAGACACTCGCGATTTTTTCTATGTCACCATTGTCCTGTAGTTACTGCTGCACATAGCTTGTAATGCACAGCGAATGCACCTGGGGAAAGTGCTTCAACTGCAAAAACTTTAGTCCAACTCATTAGGTTCTCCTTTTTGAATATATCTGCTTTTAGTTTCCCGCAATTGTGACGAGAAAGAAAAACGTACAGAGTAAGTAAATTTATTTATGGGCTTGGTAAATTTTTGACTTTTGAATGCGTGACTTTTGACTTTTTCGTACCCCTGCTACGCGCAGCGTCTGTAGGGAAGAAGTTGACCAGTGTGTGCGATCGCCTTTGAGTACCGGATGTCTATGACGAGTTTTGTCTAAGCTAGCTAAAAATTTTAACTATAAAATATTACATTAAATATAATGTTTTTTACTGAAAAAAATATTTTTGGGTAAACTAAATAAAGCACTTACTGTCTGTGCATCACAAGACTTGTAGCTGATAGTAAACAATGATGAAGGATATAAAAAATGATTAAGACAAGTTACGAATTTGACCAGTCTATCCTCGCCGCAGGATCTACATTAAAGACTAATATTCTGCTACGTTTTGGTGCTGACATAGCTAAATCTCCTCGACGTAACCTTAACCTTTCGCTTGTAATTGATCGTTCCGGCTCTATGGCAGGCGCTCCCTTGCATCACGCACTCAAAGCTGCTGAGTCTGTGGTAGAGCAACTTGAGCCAGATGACATTCTCTCAGTAGTTGTTTACGACGATGAAGTGGATAGTGTTATACCACCACAGTCTGTGACTAACAAAGCCGCACTCAAAAATTCCATCCGCAAGGTGAGAGCAGGCGGTATTACCAACTTATCAGGGGGATGGCTCAAAGGCTGCGAACACGTGAAAACGCGACTCGATCCCCAAAAAATCAACCGTGTTCTCCTGCTTACTGATGGTCACGCCAATATGGGCATTCAAGACCCTAAAATACTGACGGCGACATCGGGACAAAAAGCTGAAGAAGGCATTATCACAACTACGTTAGGCTTTGCTCAGGGTTTCAATGAAGACTTGCTGATTGGTATGGCAAGAGCCGCTACGGGCAACTTTTACTTTATTCAGAGCATCGACGAAGCAACCGAAGTGTTTAGTATTGAGCTAGACAGTCTCCGAGCAGTAGTGGGACAGAACCTCAAGGTAACACTGGAATTGGCTGATGGTGTCAGCCTGGTTGATACCTTAAGTCTGGCTAAAGTTAGCCAGAATGACGCCAGTCAAGCTGTCATTACCTTGGGAGAGCTTTACGAGGGCGAAGACAAACTTCTCGGTTTGAGTCTGGGGATAGCAAGCGCTCAAGTTGGTGAGTTACCTGTGATGAAACTGCATTACAGCGCTGATGTTGTGCAAAATGACCGCATTCAAAGCGTGTCAGGTACTATAGATATCGTCGCCAAAGTTGGCACTGTTGAGGAAGCAGCTTTTGCTGCTACAAGCCATATCATTTTAGAACTGAGTCGCCTTACCATTGCTAAGGCTAAAGAGACTGGCCTTAATCTCGCTGAACATGGCAAGCATCAGGAAGCTGAACAAACCCTGCGATCGCTTGTAAAAGATTTGCGGGATAAAGGGTTAAACGAGAATTTTGAAATTGCTGAAGAAATCGATCAGCTTGAATATTTCGCCAGTCGGATCGCTCAAAAAGCTTTAGGCAATGCCGGACGGAAAGAGATGCGAGATCAGACTTACCAGACGATGACGCGCAATCGCAGCGATTTGGTGGGCCGCGGTGTCACTACTGGCGATGAAGTGTACGCCATGCCAATTGTGAATGAAGTCGGTTCCGGTGTTGAATTGCACTGCGTTCGTGAAGGGGGTAAACTGCGGGTTAAAGTCATGTCCGAAGGCTACGATTTAACCAAAAACATTCAGTTTCCCCGCGCCATTCGTGCCGAGGGGGCACGTTATGTTGTTGAAGGACTGGAACTTTCAAGCGATGGCTTCGCCAACGCCAAGGGCGAACGCACTTTCTATCGGGTACGTGGTAATATCACCCGTTTTGCTCAACCCGGTGAAACAGATATCTTTGTTGCCTCTAGACAATCGCATCCAGCTAACACAGGTAAAGCTTCTAAAGGCCCTGCCAGTGCTGCCGATCTTCCCACAACTGACAGTGTGGGGGACAGTATTTTAATTCAGTGTGTCAAAGATGGCAGCAAGCTGCGCGCTAGAGTGGTTTCCGACGGATATGAACCGGATTGGAATATGCGTTTTCCGCGATCGGTTCGCGAGGAGGGAATGCTTTACGTGGTTGATGAAGTCAAAACCTCACCAGATGGCAAATCTTATATTGCCTGTGGTGACATTAAGCGATTTGTCCAGCCTACTACTAATTGAGTTGAATTGGGGACTGGGGAAGAAGCAGGGGAGACAAGGGGACAAGGGGAGAATAATAGATGCCCAATCCCCAATCCCCAATCCCCAATCCCCAATCCCCAATCCCCAATCCTCCAATCCTTAAAATATGCCAAGTAAATATGCCTTAGCTGACTGAGACTGTCAGGATCAAAGAGTAAAGAGTAAAAGGCAATCTATTTTGACTTTTAACTTTCTCCTTTTGTTCAACTTCCACAACGGGAGGTTTAATCTTGACTAAATTGAAAGTTGGTATCAATGGCTTCGGTCGAATCGGGCGACTTGTACTTCGCGCTGGCATCGATAATCCCAATATTGAGTTTGTGGGCATTAACGATCTAGTACCACCAGATAACCTCGCTTACCTATTAAAGTACGACTCAACCCACGGTCAATTAAAGCACAAGGTTGAAGCCAAGGAAGACGGTATCCTGATTGACGGACATTTCATTCCTTGTGTGTCGGTGAGGAATCCAGCAGAGTTACCTTGGGGAAAATTAGGTGCAGATTATGTCGTGGAAGCTACCGGACTATTCACTGACTACGAAGGAGCCGCAAACCACCTAAAGGCAGGTGCAAAGCGAGTGGTAATTTCTGCCCCCACCAAAGATCCAGATAGAGTTACTACCCTGTTAATGGGTGTCAATCATCACCTATTTAACCCTGGCAAGGATATCATTGTCTCCAATGCTAGCTGCACTACAAACTGTCTAGCTCCCATAGCTAAGGTGATTAATGATAATTTTGGGGTGACTGAAGGGTTAATGACCACAGTCCATGCTATGACTGCTACTCAGCCAACTGTAGACGGCCCCAGCAAGAAAGACTGGCGGGGTGGTCGAGGTGCATCCCAAAATATTATTCCCTCCTCAACAGGCGCAGCGAAAGCCGTAGCACTGGTTTTGCCAGAATTGAAGGGCAGGTTAACTGGGATGGCATTACGAGTTCCGACTCCCGATGTCTCTGTAGTTGATTTAACTTTCAAAACAGCCAAAGCCACCAGTTATCAGGAAATCTGTGCTGCGATGAAGGAGGCCGCCGCAGGTTCACTAAAGGGTATCTTGGGCTACACAGATGAAGAAGTAGTTTCTACAGATTTTCAAGGTGATACTCATTCCAGCATCTTCGACGCAGGTGCTGGGATTGAGTTGAATTCCAACTTCTTCAAGGTAATTGCCTGGTATGACAACGAGTGGGGCTACTCAAATCGCGTGATAGACCTGATGTTATCTATGTCACAGAAGGAAAAACTCGCACCGACAGCAGCTGTGGTTTGATTAGTCATTAGTCATTAGTCATTAGTCATTAGCTTTTGACTGCTGACTCTTGACTAGGGACTTTTGGGATGTGGGTGAAATGGTAAATACTCCGAAAATAAAACGGAATCTAGTATTTTTATTTAGCAAACCAGTGATATGAAGCACGTGTGAATTTGGATGTTTTGTGCGATGTCTACGACGGGCTACGCCTACGCTCGAAGCATCCAAATTTGCAGTTTACTCCTCAACCCCCAATCCCTATGCGTCGAACCAAAATTATTTGTACTGTTGGACCTGCTACATCTGCACCTGAAAGGCTGCAAGGCTTGGTAGAAGCTGGAATGAACGTGGCACGGCTGAATTTCTCTCATGGAGCTTATGAATTCCACGCCCAAACTGCTCACTATCTCAGGCAGATTAGTACTGAGCAGCAAAAGCCGATCGCAATTATGCAAGACCTGTGTGGCCCCAAAATTCGCTTGGGAACTTTACCACCGGAAGGCTTAAATTTAGAAGCTGGTACTGAAGTTACCTTTGTTTTGCAAGAAAAGGGTGACAGTATTAACGAACTACCCCTACCATTGCCAACTTTGTTCGCAATGGTGCGACCAGGCGAACCGATTTTGATTAATGATGGTCGCGTCAAATTGATAGTTACCGATCGCGATGCCGATCGCATTCGGGCACAAGTGAAAAATGGTGGCTTAGTTTCTACCCATAAGGGAGTAAACCTGCCCCAAACTCCTTTACCTGTAAGTTCGATCACCGAAAAAGACTTACTGGATCTGCGTTTTGGGATTCAGTTGGGTGTAGATTGGGTAGCGGTATCCTTCGTGCGATCGCCACAAGACTTAGAACCCGCCAAGCGAATGATTGAAGCTGCTGGCGCTTCGATCCGCTTAATTGCCAAAATCGAAAGAGCAGAGGCAGTAGAAAACTTTGACTCCATTCTGAAAGTTGCCGACGCGATTATGATTGCCCGTGGCGATTTAGGGGTGGAAGTGCCAATTCACGAAGTACCTTTAATTCAAAAAGATATTATTCGCCGTTGCAATCGTGCTGGCAAGCCGGTAATTACAGCCACCCAAATGCTAGAGTCGATGATTAGCGCCCCCGATCCCACTCGCGCCGAAGCAACCGATGTTGCTAACTCTATTTTGGATGGAACAGACGCGGTAATGCTTTCTGGTGAAACAGCTGTCGGACAATATCCCATCGCCGCCGTCCAGATGATGCACAACATCGCCGTGCGGACAGAACAGGCTTTAGATGAGGGTAGCAAACATGCCTGGTGTCATGAAGCAGGCAGTCTTAGTGTTACCGAATCTGTGGCAGAATCCGTCTGTCGCATCGCCTATGAAACAGGCTCACGGGCAATTCTCTGTAACACTACATCAGGAAGTACGGCGAGAATGGTGTCTAAATATCGGCCGACTTCTCCGATTATTGCCCTGACCTCCGACATCACCGCTTACCGCCAGCTAGCACTTTCTTGGGGAGTGGAACCTTTGCTAATTCCACCAGTCCACAATGCCGAAGAGATGTTTACCAATGTGGTGAACACAGTTGTAGACATTGGTCTAGCAAATAAGGGCGATAAGGTGGTAATTACCTCTGGTGTTCCAATTGGTAAATCAGGAACAACTAGTTTAATCAAAGTGCATTCCATTGGACAGCCAATTTCGGCATAACCCACCTAGAATAGGGCTGTGGCTGTGAATAGTAAGCATTGGGCAATGATTCCGAAAAATTGCCAAAATCAGAATTGAAGGAATAATCTAGAGTTTAAACAACTGGGGAATTAAGTAAATCCTGTAACATTCATCACGGAGTATTTTATGTCCAAGAGTTTACTGGAACAATTGCGGAAAATGACTGTAGTGGTTGCGGATACGGGAGATATCCAGGCAATTGAAAAGTTCAAACCCCAAGATGCCACCACCAATCCTTCTCTGATTACTGCTGCGGCGCAAATGCCAGAATATCAGGAAGTTGTCGATCAAACTTTACTCCAGGCAAAGAAAGATGCTGGAGCTAAAGCTACCCAAACACAGATAGTTTCTTTAGCTTTTGACCGTCTAGCAGTTGCCTTTGGATTAAAGATTTTACAAATCATTCCCGGTCGCGTATCTACAGAAGTGGATGCTCGCTTGTCTTACGATACCGAAGCTACCATTACCAAAGCACGGGAATTAATTGCCCAGTATAAAGCTGCCGGGATTGGCCGCGATCGCGTTTTAATTAAAATTGCCAGCACCTGGGAAGGCATTCGCGCAGCAGAAATTCTGCAAAAAGAAGGTATTCACTGTAACCTTACCTTGTTATTTGGTATTCACCAAGCGATCGCCTGTGCAGATGCTGGTGTTACCCTAATTTCTCCTTTCGTTGGTCGGATTCTCGACTGGCATAAAAAAGATACCGGACGCGATAGCTACCCAGCAGCCGAAGATCCAGGTGTTTTGTCTGTCACCAAAATCTACAACTACTACAAGAAATTTGGCTATAAAACCGAAGTTATGGGAGCTAGTTTCCGTAACCTTGGTGAAATTACTGAACTTGCAGGTAGTGATTTGCTGACCATTTCACCGTCGCTTTTGGCTGAATTGCAAGCAACCATTGGAGAACTGCCACGCAAACTTGACCCTGCGAAGGTAGCAAACTTGTCAATCGAAAAGATATCCATTGACAAAGCCAGCTATGACAAGATGCACGCTGCTGACCGCATGGCAACTGACAAACTAGACGAAGGTATTAAAGGTTTCACCAAGGCGCTAGAAGACCTTGAGAAACTTTTGGCAGACCGACTCGTTCGCTTGGAAGGAGAGGTAGTGGCAACCCATTAGGGACTTTCGATTAAAAAACATCCAAAGTAGTGTGCGTTACGGCTTGAGCCGTAACGCACTTCAAATATCATGTCTGGGTAATTAGTTATGATTGCCATAATCATTTCACCCCACACGCCAGTTGCTCATAGAGGCAACCCCGACAAGCAACAGCAATGCTTGTCTACGTAGGCCTAGCCCATCGTAGATATCGCACCAAAAATTTACGCTGCGGACATGATATGACTTTTTTAATCTTCGTGGTCATCGAACGGATCGTTCAATTCCTTGCTAGGAGGGCCAAAGGAGGTATAAATCGAGACTCCAGTGATGGCAATTACCACGGCAGCCATAGAAATGCTAAGAACTATTGCGGGTTCCATAATTGAGAGATAGATGATGAGTGCTATTCTTATAGAATATTACAGAAGATTAAAAAAAGCTTTGGCAAGTAATCTTAGGTGAACTATGGCACAAAGGACTAGGTTGGGAGATATCCTGAAACCACTGAACTCTGAGTATGGGAAAGTGGCTCCAGGTTGGGGTACTACCCCTGTAATGGCTGTTTTTATAGCGCTATTTTTTGTTTTTCTGCTGATTATTCTGCAACTTTACAATAAATCACTGTTGGTTCAGGATGTATTTGTCGATTGGCGCAGTTTAGGACGCTAATACATACACAGCGAGCGAGTTTGGATAACAAGTTAAGTTACACCCGGTTTTTCCGGGTTTTTTTGTGAGTTGCGATTTCCTACTAGACTAACTATATATGTGAGTTTCTGTAGTAGTTTTATAGTTTACAGGAGACAAAAAATGAATATATTTGGTATCGGTCTGCCGGAAATGGCTGTAATTATGGTAGTGGCGCTATTAATCTTTGGCCCAAAGAAGCTGCCAGAAATTGGTCGGAGTGTGGGCAAAACAATTCGTAGTTTCCAAGAAGCTTCTAAGGAGTTTCAAAACGAGTTTCAAAAAGAAGCAGAACAGTTAGAAGAAGTTGTAAAGACTACTGCTGAATTGGAACCTAAGCAAATCCACGCTGCTAAATCTGAGCAGGATACCGCTAGTTCTTCCCAACCTAGCTAGTAGTCTGTCAAATTCGTAGTAAGGACTTTAGTTTTTATTTTCTAAACACTTTAGTGCTTACTACAAACCCTTCATTACTAGCTTAGACATTGTACTAGAAGAGTGATGAATATCAATTGACTGTAGACAAAATGACAGAAGCTGTTACGCAACCAGCTTTGGTAATTCCACAACTAATCGTCGGGTTAGGGAATCCAGAAGCTAAGTATGATCAAACACGCCATAATATCGGTTTTGCTGCTTTAGAAACTCTCTCGCGTTCTTGGCGCATTTCCTTAACGGAAAACCGCAAGTTTCAAGGTGAGTATGGCGAGGGTATCGCCCCAGGTGGAGGTAAGATTCGCTTGCTAAAGCCGTTAACTTATATGAATCGCTCAGGACAAGCAATACAAGCGGCGACAAGTTGGTATAAATTGCCGGCTGAGTCAGTATTGGTGATTTATGACGATATGGATTTGCCCTTGGGAAAAACTCGTTTACGTTTATCTGGTTCGGCTGGGGGACATAACGGTATGAAAAGTGCGATCGCACATCTTAGTAGCCAAAATTTTCCTCGTTTACGAATCGGTATTGGTAAACCCAAAGATGCAGCTAATAACGATGATTCCGGTGCTATCTCTCATGTGCTGGGGCGATTTTCTGCTGCCGAAAATCAGCAGATGTCTCTTGTACTAAAGTTCGTAGTTGAGTGTATTGAACTAAGTCTTAAACAGGGAGTAGAAAAGGCAATGAATGTTTGTAATAGCCGCACCATTAATAATTCTGAATCTTAGGGCTGGATGAATAGTGTATCAGCTTATTAAAGAAAGCTACCGATGTTTAAAGGCGCTTATTTTGGTTGATAGGCAGCGATTTTAGCTTACTCTATTTAACCAAGATAAAGCCTCTAACGCGCTCTGCGTATAGGAAAAGCAATTGATTTACACCCTAATTAGCGGTGCGGCAGATTTTGCTTAATGTTTGTATAGAATAATGGCGCTTTTGCTATTGCTTGTTTTCCATAACCTCAAGCAACGCCGATATTATATCAAATAGGTTTATTTAGAACGTCTTGTGCGTCTAGCTGCCACTGCCTTACGTTTGCGTTTTTCTCTCAGTGTTTCAATAAGATACATGATAAAAACAGATTTTAGAAGTTGATTCTGCCCTCATTTAGTAATTTATATCCAGATGCTAATGCCGTAAAAGCAATTATGAAATTCCATAAGCTAGTTGGCATTAAAATAACTCCACCGCTTAAGAAAACTAGTACTATGCCAATACCAAGAAAAATCCATCCCAAGTTACCAGTTTCTCTTTGAAAAAAGACTAATGCAAATATACCTATCATCGTTGCCAAAACTGAAGCTGTAGCAGGTAAGCTACGATAAAAATATGAATAGTAACCGCTAACAAATATGATGTTTTGACCAAAAAAGTACAATCCTGTCAAAAGTAGAATTAAACCTATAAGTTTGATTAACAACCTGCCCATAATATTTTGATATTTTTAATGGCCCAAGCCAATTTTTATCCGATTATAGTGGTGTTTTTAAAATCATGCAAAATTTTACCTGTAATTAATTTAATCTACGTAAATATACGTAATAGAAATTCCGGCTGTCTGAAAATGCCAGTACAAATGAAGAAGAGGGGGAAGGGGGAAAGGGGAAAGGGGAAAAGGAACCAGCAACTTCAAAGCAGGGGTTTCAAGTATGGACGCTGATTTTTATCGTACTGCGTATCTCAAAAATCTTCTTTTTTGCTCTCCATCTTTAAAAAGAGGGGCTTTATACCCGTAGGGAAAAGTTTTTAATTCTTTCCCTTTACCTCAAACCCAAGACCCCTTTTCCCCTTATCGGTAATGTTGATTACATCAATTAGTCCTTGCCAGGGTTTTATCAAGGTGCTTTAATAGCGATGTCTGACGACAAGAAGCAGAGCTTCTACGTATTCTGCAAAGCAGTCTCACTTACAGAATATGTACAAAACTTGCAGTGACTCGACATCGCTGCTGGTGTTGATAAAATTACAGACTCAAAACATTAAACTCAAAGATATGACAAGCTAGTAGCATATCTTTGACATTAAATTCTCCCCAAAGCTGAATAGGAGCATACATGGAGCCAATTATTGCTATAGTTTTAGCCCTTATAGGTTATGCATTAGGTTCTGCAAAACTGATTAATCAAGGAAATGAAGCTTTAGTCGAACGCTTAGGGCGGTATCATCGAAAACTTAAACCGGGGCTGAACTTTATTGTTCCCTTGGTCGATCGGATTGTGATGGAAGATACTACACGAGAGCAAATTTTAGACATCAAACCTCAGAATGTGATCACCTATGATAATATTTACGTGGAAGTGGACGCTATTGTGTATTGGCGCATCAGAGATATTGAAAAAAGCTTTTATGCGATTGAGGATCTGCAAGGGGCATTGACACAGATAACCACAACCACGCTGCGAGAAATCATTGCTCAGAATACTTTAGAGCAGACCAACGTCTCTAGAGCAGAGATGGACTCAGCCATCTTAGACCAGTTGAATAGTGTAACGGCAGATTGGGGAGTTGATATACTCCGGTTAGATATTCAGAAAATTACTCTACCTGAGAGTGTGCGAAAGTCTAGGGAAGAGGAACAAGCCGCCGTCATCAAAAAACGGGCACTGATTACCGAAGCAGAAGGGGAAAAGGAAGCTGCGATTAAAAAAGCAGAAGGAACTATGGCTTCAGTGCAAATCATTTCTCAAGCTCTACGTTCCAACCCCGACAGTAGGGACATTCTGCGGTATCTTGTAGCTCAAGATTACGTAGATGCCAGCCAAAAACTTGGTGAGAGCAGTAATGCCAAAATTGTCTTTGTAGACCCAGCTAACTCAAGTGAAATGTTTCAGGAGTTGATAGCTGAGTCAGGAAATCAAGAAGGTAACGGCAAAAAATTCGAGAACGGTAATCCTTAAGAGTCATGCTGTATAACTTGTCTCAATAGGGCATCAGCTACTAGTGAAACATCACGCATTTCTTGAACATCGTGAACTCGGAGGATATCAGCGCCATTAAAAATAGCAGCACAACAAGCTGCTGCCGTTCCCCAAACTCGTGCTTTGGGATCTGGTTGATTTAAAATGCGACCAATAAAATTTTTACGAGATGCTCCTACCAAGATAGGACAGTTGAGTGGTGCGAGCGATCGCAAGCCGCGAAAAATTTCTAAATTTTGCTCATAGTTTTTAGCAAAACCAATACCAGGATCGATAATAATTTTATCCAGGTCAATGCCCGCAGTAGTTGCTGCCTGAATTTGCCAAGCCAAAAAACTATAAATCTCACTGAGCAAATCTTGATAGTCAGTCTGTTGTTGCATTGTTTGTGGTGTTCCCCGGATGTGCATTAAAATCATCGGCACACCTAATTCTGCGACTATTGGCAACATTTCTGAGTC
Organism: Nostoc sp.; assembly: GCF_036917575.1. Taxonomy (GTDB): domain Bacteria; phylum Cyanobacteriota; class Cyanobacteriia; order Cyanobacteriales; family Nostocaceae; genus Nostoc. Next base: position 116,362 of record NZ_JBALDC010000070.1, read on the forward strand.
AAAAGTGCCGCCAGAAATATCATTAATAATATCTGCTCCAGCTGCTACAGATGCTTGGGCTACAGCAGCACGGGTTGTATCTACAGAAATCGGGACTGAAATTTCTGGTCTTAGCACCTGTAATACCGATAGTACCCGGTCAAGTTCCTCTGCCAGAGTTATTTGCTTTGCCCCTGGTCGAGTTGATTGACCGCCCACATCGATGATGTCAGCACCAGCAGCTACCAGTGCTTGCGCCTGAACTAAAGCGGTAGAGGTAGTGTTAAACTCACCCCCATCACTAAAGCTATCGGGCGTTACATTCAAAATCCCCATTAAATAAGTGCGCTGTCCCCACTCGAAACAGCGTCCCCGAATTATCAAGTTCCTTAACATAAATCTACATTAGGCATTCCCATGCAGAGCATGGGAACGAGAAGAAAGCACATTATAGTGACTGAAAATTCACAATTCGAGCGAAACTCTCTGCTTCCAAACTTGCTCCTCCGACTAAAACACCATCAATTTCTGGTTGAGCCATGATCTCATCAATATTATTCGGCTTAACAGAGCCACCATATTGAATTGATACATTTGGATTTGTCAACTGGCTACGAATTAAGCCAATTATCCGATTTGCCTCCGTTACTTCACAAGTATCACCAGTACCAATCGCCCAAATCGGTTCGTATGCAATCACCAAATTATCCTGATCAATATCTACCAAGCCTTTGTCAAGTTGGAGAGAAATCAGTGATTCAGTTTCTCCCGCATCTCGTTGTTGTTTAGTTTCGCCAACACAGAGAATCGGGGTCAAACCAAACCTTTGAGCAGTTCGGAGGCGTAGATTAACGGTGGCGTCCGTTTCACAAAAGTATTGCCGTCGTTCGCTATGACCGACAATCACAAAGCGTACACCAAGTTCTGTCAGCATTGGGCCAGAAATCTCACCTGTATAGGCTCCATATTCTTCCCAATGGACATTTTGTGCCCCCAGTTGGATAAGGCTACCGTGCAAACTCTTAGACAGAACACTTAAATCAGTGAACGGAGGGCATAATATCACTTCTCGCCCTTGGGGGGTTTGCTCTAAGTGAGGCAGAAATCCTTGTAAAAACTCCTGGGTATCTGCCTGGGTTTTGAACATTTTCCAGTTGCCGGCAATAACGATTTTCCGCACAGTTAATTTAGTCAAGATCCTAACGAGTTATTTAGATGCATTTTTCAGTTTATGACTTTTTGTTAGTCATTATTCACTGGGAATTTGGAATTGGGCATGGGGAAGAGGACAAGGGGACTCTTGAAAATTGGAGACTCTTGAGAAGTCTGAGCGCTGTAAGCCAGCGCTCAGAACTTCGGAGGAAAAACTTGTCACCTTGTCTTTGCTCCCTCATCTTCACAAACCTCTGTTAAAAATAACTAGGATAAGAGACAGGGCTAATTTAAAAATCCCAAATTTCAAATCTCAAATTTATATGACTTCGACATTGCCCGTGCCTGAACCTGATCAAAGCGATTCTGCTAATACTGACGCAAATTCTCTCAGCTGGGAGGAAGAATTGGATAGTGCTATTTTCAGTTTTGAAGACATTCAGACAGAATTAAACTATAAACAAGCACAAACAGCGTTACGAAACTTGGTAGCAAATCTCGACCTTACTCCCCAGGAAAAAACCGGATTGGAGGCAGAAATTGCTGATTTGGAAATCATGCTGGGAAAGTTAGACCGCATGGTGGTGCAGATTGCGGCTTTTGGCATGGTGGGACGTGGTAAGTCTTCGCTACTCAATGCTTTGGTTGGGCAAACGGTATTTGAAACTGGGCCGCTGCACGGTGTTACCCGTGCTGCACAAAGAGTTAATTGGAGTATTAGTGAGGAGGCGATTGGGGAAAGTGAACGTACTTTGCGTGTCACTCTCCCTGGTGTAGGTCAATCCCAGGTGGAATTAATTGATACTCCTGGGTTAGATGAAGTAGATGGTGCAACCCGCGCCGCCTTAGCTGAACAGATTGCAAAACAAGCGGATTTGATTCTGTTTGTGATATCTGGTGATATGACAAAGCTAGAATACGCTGCCCTTTCTCAGTTGCGGGAAGCAGGTAAACCAATCATTTTGGTGTTTAACAAAGTAGACCAGTATCCAGAAGCAGACCGGATGGCAATTTATCACAAAATCCGAGATGAAAGGGTGCGGGAATTACTCACACCTTTAGAAATTGTTATGGCTGCGGCATCGCCATTGGTGAAGACGGCAATTCGTCGCCCTGATGGTACGAGGGGCATACAGTTACGTACAGGGAATGCCCAAGTCGAGGAACTGAAGCTGAAAATATTGGAAATTCTGCATCGTGAGGGTAAAGCCTTGGTTGCCCTCAATACTATGCTTTATGCCGATATTGTAAATGAGCAGTTGATAGAGCGAAAACTGATGATTCGGGAACGGAATGCCAATCAGTTGATTTGGAAAGCTGTAATGACTAAGGCATTAGCGATCGCACTTAATCCCGTAACTGTGGTAGATATTCTCAGTAGTGTAGTAATTGATATTGCTCTGATTTTGGGTTTATCTAAACTCTATGGCTTCTCTATGACAGAAGCTGGGGCTATACAATTGCTACAAAAAATCGCCCTGAGTATGGGTGGCATCGGTGCTAGTGAATTGTTAGCAAATTTAGGCTTGAGTGGATTAAAAACTTTACTTGGAATCTCTGCAACCGCTACGGGTGGTATTGCGCTAGGTCCTTATATATCGGTAGCAATCACCCAAGGAGGAGTAGCTGGTGTTTCTTCTTACGGGATTGGACAAGTTACCAAAGTTTATTTAGCCAATGGCGCAACTTGGGGACCTGATGGGCCAAAAGCAGTGATTAATCGGATTTTGGCAAACTTGGATGAAACTTCAATTCTTAACCGGATTAAAGATGAATTACTTCACAAAGTAAAACTCAAAAAGTGATGTATAAATAAGGTTTGGTTAGCCGTATTTGTCCTGAGAGTTAATTTGTTAAGAAAAGTTTAAGATGCCATTTACTTTACCATCAGAGGAATCAATCAGCCATAAATCATTGCTTCACTTAACTCTTTAGCTCTGTCTAAAACTCATAATCCTTACTCAAACGCCGAAATCGATTGCGACATCTAATTTGTAAATGTACAGTTGCGTTACCACCTGCACTATAAACCTTTAAAATAAATTATGTATAATTACTTAATTAATTATTACTTTGTCAAACTCTTTCTGAAAGCTAAATTTTAAATATCTCCTTTGGCACTCAGCACTTTCTAGGATACTTGCAACAAATAGGTCATACAATGCCCCATCAAAAAGTAAACTACTAACATGGCAGCAGCAGCCAAAGCAACCAATGTACCAGCCAACATTAGAGAAAATTCTTTACTCTCATAAGCCTTTTCCATTAAGTGCAGCGACCACGCTACCAGGGCTACATCAAAAAGTAAAATAGGAAGCAACATATTTCTTAATATTTGTTAATACTTGTAAAATAATCTTAACATCCTTTTTGGTAAGTGTGTCTAACCTAAGATAGATGTCATTAAATGGAAAATAGTGGATCAACAGAATGTTCTGACTGGCACGTTGCGATCGCGCAAGTAACTTTTAATTTCTGCTACACTTAAGTGTCCGTAATGTAACAGTGAGGCGAGTAATGCGGCTTCAGCTTTGCCTTCAGTTAGGGCAGTGTAGATATGTTCACAATTACCTGCACCACCAGAAGCAATAACTGGAATTTCCACAGCATCGGCAATTGCCCGTGTGATTTCAATGTCATACCCAGCTTGGGTTCCATCAGCATCCATACTTGTGACTAGCAGTTCTCCGGCCCCCCGTTTTTCAACTTCCTGTGCCCACAATAGGGCATCTAAGCCTGTATTTTCTCTGCCACCCCGCACATACACATCCCAACCTGGATTCTCCGGGTTATTTCTGCGTCTGGCATCAATAGCAACAACTATGCACTGATTACCAAAGCGATCGCTTGCCCGATTAATCAAGTCTGGTTCCCGCACTGCCGCAGAATTAATACTAACCTTATCTGCGCCTGCTCGTAACAAAGCTTTAACATTTTCTAAGGATTGAATGCCACCACCTACAGTCAATGGAATAAAGACCTGTTCAGCAGTTCGGTAGACCACATCTAAAATTGTAGCTCGGTCTTCATGAGTAGCTGTAATATCCAGAAATACTAACTCATCAGCACCGGCTTCGTTGTAAACCTTGGCCAGTTCTACCGGATCGCCTGCATCTTGGAGATTAACAAAGTTAACTCCTTTTACAACCCGTCCCGCCTTCACATCTAAGCACGGTAAAATTCTTTTAGATAACATAATAATTTTTGTACTTCTGGGTAATTGACCGGAATTTAAATTTTAAATTGGCGCGGGTATTATCAAACGAAAATTTTCACGGGCATTAGGCATGGAGAACAGACAAGGTAGACGACGAAGAGATAAAAGACAAGAAAGAAACTTGTTCATAATTCTCCCTTGTCCCCTTGTCCCCTTGTCTTTCCACTCCCAACTCCCCAGTCCCAACTCCCCAGTCCCCAGTCCCCTTATTAAATAGCTGAATTATGGCGATAATCTCCTCGAAAAAACAGCCTCCAGAACCTAACAAAGAACCAAAGCAGCGTCAAGAGTCGGCGAAAGCACCATCCACAGAAAATATTTTGAAGCCTGAAGCTGCTATTGATGAGCAAGAACAGCAAGAAGAAGGTATTCGACCACACCGATTTGCTGATTACATTGGGCAAAAAGATTTAAAGGATGTTCTAGATATTGCCATTAAAGCAGCCAAGTCTCGTGGTGAAGTGCTGGATCACTTGCTGCTGTATGGGCCGCCAGGATTGGGCAAAACCACAATGGCAATGATTTTAGCATCCGAAATGGGGGTAAATTACAAAATTACCAGTGCGCCAGCCTTAGAACGTCCACGAGATATTGTCGGGCTACTGGTGAACATGAAACCTGGAGATATCTTATTTGTAGATGAAATTCATCGCCTCTCGCGGATGACGGAGGAAATTCTCTATCCGGCAATGGAAGATTATCGCTTAGATATTACCATTGGTAAGGGTTCCAGCGCTCGGATTAGAAGTTTGCCGCTATCAAAGTTTACCCTAGTTGGGGCTACAACCCGTGTTGGTGCTTTGACTTCACCACTGCGCGATCGCTTTGGTTTAATTCAAAAACTCCGATTTTACGAAGTTGACGAACTGACTAAAATTGTACTGCGAACTGCTCAATTACTCAAAACCCCTATTACAGAAGATGGCGCTACAGAAATTGCCCGTCGTTCACGCGGAACACCACGTATTGCTAATAGGTTACTGAAGCGTGTACGTGATTATGCGGAAGTGAAAATATCTGGTAATATTAATGAAAACATTGCATCCGAAGCATTGCAACTATTCCAAGTAGATCCTTGCGGTTTAGATTGGACAGACCGCCAGATGCTAAGTGTGATAATTGAACAATTTAACGGCGGTCCAGTGGGATTAGAAACAATGGCAGCAGCAACGGGTGAAGATACTCAAACAATTGAAGAGGTGTACGAACCTTACCTCATGCAGATTGGGTATTTAACTCGGACTCATCGCGGTAGGATGGCGACAAAGGCAGCATATAAGCATTTGGGATTCACGCCGCCTAATGAACAGTTGTCATTATTGTAATTATGGGCATTGGGCAAAACAGTGCTGAGTGCTGTTAGCGTCAACGGGGCGTTTAGCCCGTGCTGAGTACTGAGTTAGGAGTTAAGAGTTATTCTCCCCCTCTGCCCCACTCAGCACTCTTGGAGGGCATGGGGCATTGGGTATTGATAACTCGTTAATGAGTCTTTGAACTCCATTCCTTTGCTCCATTCTTAATGACAAATGACAAATGACAAATGACAAATTAGGTAAACCTAGATGATTAAGTTGATTGGTATTTTTCTCAGTCTGTTATTTGTATTTGGCTGGGGTACACCAGTTATGGCACAATCTCAGCCGCCCATTACTCAAGAACAGTTAAGACAAGGTGATGAGTGGGCAAATCAAGCGTTTGCAGCGACGAATCAAGGTGATTTTGCGACGGCTGAAACTTACTGGACAAAGATTATTGAGCAATTTCCCACAAATGCGGGGGCGTGGAGTAACCGGGGAAATTCGCGGGTGAGCCAGAATAAGTTACAAGAGGCGATCGCAGATTATAACAAAGCTATAGAATTAGCGCCGAATGTTACCGATCCTTACTTGAATCGGGGGGCGGCGTTGGAAGGAATGGGAAAATGGGATGATGCGATCGCAGATTACAATCGCGTTCTAGAACTCGATCCTAACGATGCAATGGCGTATAACAATCGTGGTAATGCTACAGCAGGTTTGGGAAAATGGGATTTGGCGATCGCAGACTACAAGAAATCTAATGAGATTGCTCCGAATTTTGCTTTTGCTCGTGCTAACTACGCCCTCGCTCTTTATGAAACTGGTCAAAAAGAGCAAGCAATCCGGGAAATGCGAAATATTGCCCGTAAATACTCTAAATTTGCTGATGTACGTGCCGCTCTCACAGCTGCATATTGGGTAAATGGAGAACAAGGCGAAGCCGAAAGTAACTGGGTTGCAGCTTACGGACTAGATAGCCGTTATAAGGACATTAACTGGGTAACAAATATCCGCCGTTGGCCGCCCAGTATGGTATCAGCCTTAGATAAGTTCTTGAAAATCAAGTAGAGGTATTGATTGTGACTCATTTTGGCATCATCTGTCCTGGTGCAGCAACTGGCCCCCTCAACACTATGCTTCCCTTGGGGCAAGAACTTCAACGGCGTGGGCATCGCGTCACCCTTTTCGGAACACTCGATACTCAACCGAAAGCACTAGCAGCAGGAATAGAATTTCAAACAATTGGTGAAAAAGATTTTGTCCCTGGTTCAACAGCAGAAACCTTTGGCAAGTTAGGTCAACTGAGGGGATTGGCTGCATTTCGGTACACTATTGATTTGCTGAAGCGTATTTCATCTGTGACGCTCCAAGATGCCCCAGCATTAATTAAAGCAGCAGGTGTAGAAGCGTTGCTAATAAACCAAAGTTCTATAGAAGGAGGAACAATTGCAGAGTTTCTGAAAATTCCTTTCATCACTGTGTGCAGTGCTGTAGTACTGAATCGAGAACCTAGCGTTCCTCCTTTTTTCACAACTTGGAACTATAGCCCAGCTGCGTGGGCACGCTTACGCAACCAAATGGGTTACACGTTACTTAACAGCGTCGTCAAACCACTTGAAGATTTGCTAAATGAATATCGTCGAGAGTGGAAATTACCCTTGTACTCTAATCTTAAAGATGGCTACTCTCCACTGGCTCAAATAAGTAATGCACCTGCTGAGTTTGAATTTCCCAGGGAAGAATTAGCTCCTTGGTTCCATTTCACCGGAAGTTTCCATACTTCAGCCAATCGAGCACCTGTTTCTTTCCCTTATGAAAAATTGACGGGGAAACCGTTAATTTACGCTTCGATGGGAACATTACAAAATCGGCTGATTTGGGTTTTTCAGACTATTGCTTCAGCTTGTGAAGATTTGGATGCTCAGTTAGTAATTTCTCTGGGAGGTTCTGCTAAACCAGAATCACTACCAAACTTGGCAGGAAATCCTTTAGTAGTTGAATATGCACCTCAATTAGAAGTGCTGGAAAAAGCCACCCTGATGATTACTCATGCGGGAATGAATACAACAATGGAATGTCTCAAAAAAGGAGTGCCAATGGTGGCAATTCCAGTCGCCAATGACCAGCCAGGAGTAGCAGCGCGGATTGCTTGGACAGGGGCGGGTGAGCTTGTCACCCTCAAGAAACTGAATGTTCCTAGATTGAAAAATGCGATCAAGCGGGTGTTGACAGAAGAATCTTATAAACAGAATGCCCTGAGATTACAAGCAGCTACTCTCGCTGCTGGCGGGGTAAGTCGATCTGCTGAGATTATTGAGCAGGTTATTTCTACTGGCAAGCCTGTCTTGGCTCAAACACAGCAGTAATAAAATATTGTACATGTAGGAATTGTAAAAATTGTTTTTGAAAAAATCTCAGTAGTCTTGTAGTGGCGTTGCAAGGTTAAAATAGTGCATTAAATGTAGGTTGGGGAGCCACTGCGTTGGACGGGTTCCCCGGCTTGTACCCCTTCGGGGAAGCAAGCTACGCGCAGCTTCTCCCAAGGGGAGAAGCAAGTGGCGTTTGAGGAACGAAACCCAACATTCATCGGGGTGTTGGCAAAATTTAATTCAGCATTTTAAGCTTGCCACGCCACTAGGTGGATTTCAAAAATCAAATAGGAGTCATATATTTGATGGCAACTTTAATTCCAGAAAATACGCTTCCTAATGGCATGAAAATATTTTGCATCCGCAAAAAGGAAGTACCGATTATTTATAGGCAAATCCAGGAGTATTTTCGATACGGGATTGAGTTACATGAAGGTGACACCGTATTTGATGTGGGTGCAAATATTGGTTTATTCACATTATGGGTATTTCATCTGTGTAAAACAAATGTGAATATTTACGCATTTGAGCCTATTCCTGCCATTTTTGATGTTTTACAAGCTAATGCCCAACGCTTTGAACCAGAAAAAATTAAAGTGTTTCCCTGTGGGCTTTCACAGGAATCTAAAACAATGAAGTTTGCTTACTATCCTAACGCTACAGCATTGTCTAGCGCTTATCCTGATGGTTCAAAACAGCAACGAGATAAGTTTAAGAATGCTATTTTACGTAATCTCAAAGATGCACCAAGTCAAGTCCGTTGGCTTCGTTGGTTGCCGTTGTTTTTGCGATCGCTTATTCTCGATTACAAATTGGAGAAAGCTTTTCAAGTAGAACAAGTCACTTGTCAATTGAAAACTGTATCACAAATGATCCGTGAGTATGATGTTCAGAAAATTGACTTGCTAAAAGTAGATGTGGAACGAAGCGAGTTAGATGTGCTTTTAGGTATTGAGGAGCAAGATTGGCCAAAGATTAAGCAAGTCGTTGTAGAAGTACACGATTTGGATAATCGAGTTAAAAGAATTACAGAGCTACTTAAAAAATACGGTTTGAGCAAGGTTACAGTGAAGCAAGAACCCTTTAAAGAGGGTTCCGACACTTACAACTTATATGCCTTACGTAAGTGATATAAGGTATCTAAAACTCTTCAAGTTAAACTAAAGCTAGTCTCGATAATGGGCTGATTTTGAAGACGCTTCCCCTTTACCACCATCTTCACACCACCTGCTGGGCTAAATAGCAAACCCTTACGTACTGCCTGCACTGGTTTGCTATCTGGTAGTTCCATGTCCCAGTGAGATAGCACTGTCGCCAACACCAATTTCATCTCAAACAAGGCAAATGCCATTCCAATACAGCGACGGTTCCCGCCACCAAAGGGTAAATATTCATAGGGAGAAAATTGCCGTTCCAGAAAACGCTCTGGCTTAAATTGCTTTGACTGAGGATATAAATCTTCTCGATGATGGGTCAAATAAATAGAGGGAATTAGCACAGTCCCAGGCTCAAACTTGTATTCCCCAATTTGTAACGGTGATTTGACGACTCGATTTAGTGCCGATATCGCCACTGGGTAAAGGCGTAGTGTTTCAGAACAGACAGCATTCAAATAAGGCAATCGAAAAATAGCGTTTGGATCTGGTTGTTCACCCAACTTCTCTAATTCTTGCAGCAGTTTTTCCCGCACTTGGGGCAGATGATGAATCCAGTACAGCGCCCATGATAAGGTAGTTGCAGTAGTTTCGTGACCCGCCACTAATAGGGTCATCAACTCATCGCGTAATTCCAAGTCTGTCATCGGCTTTCCCCCTTCATCACGAGCAGCCATCATTAAAGATAGAATATCAGTCCGAGATGGATCGGGTTGTGCTTTGCGTTCTTGAATCTGGGCGTAGATAAGTTGATCGATTTGCTGCCGTAAACGCAAGTATTTCCCCCAAGGACTCCACGCTCCTAAATCCTGTCGCATTGATGGAAAAAGAAGCAGAATTGTTCTTAAAATAGGAATTTTGGGATTTAGGATTGCAATTAAAAGTTTATTAAGTTTCTCGTAACGTACCCCATCTTCTAGACCAAATACAGCCTTCAAAATTACTTCAAAAGAGATTGCTTGCATTGATGGTAGAACTGCAAAGGTTTCTCCAACCTGCCACTGATTAGTCACTTGCTCAGTAATGTCGCGGATTAAATCACCATAAGCTAGCATTCTTTCTCCATGTAAAGGGGGTGTCAATAACTTTCGTTGGCGCTGATGAGGCTTACCTTCTAGAGCTAGTAGTGATTGACGTCCTAATAAAGGCGATTTAATCCCTGCTGATTCACCAGAATCTAACTGTTTTGGATCTGTAGTAAAAATCTGCTGAATCGCCTGGGGATTGCTAATGAAAACTTGAGGAGGAACATTTTGTCCAAGCTGAAGGGTAAAGATATCACCATACTGTTTAGCACAGGCTTCCATGTATTCCAATGGGTTAATTAGCCATTGAAATGTTTGTACCCAAGGGTGAGTTTGAGGACCGTTAGGCAGTTTAAGTGCAGACATTTCTATTAATCTCCCAATGATTAAAGCAAGATTGTTATCAGCCAGTCATTCATCCACACGCAGCTTGATTAATCTTAGACTACAGATTGGGCAGATGAACTTATCACTTCCTGAATCTGCCTTGGGGTTAATTCTTGCACATTCCGCAAAACTACTGCTGCTCCTGCTGCTTTTAGTGTCTCACCATAAGCATCACTACGGGCTGCTGTCTCCTGTACATGGGGCGGTAAAACCCCTACTCCAATCCAAAGGTGAGCAGAATCTAAACGCCGCGCTTTCTCAACGGTATACATATCTGCTACCGTATCTCCCACATACATGATCGCTGATTTTTGCTCAATTCCATTTTCTAATTCACGAACTGTCGCAAAAAGTCCAGTGGGGTCTGGTTTACCTGGCGCATCTTCCATCGCAATCAATACTGGAGATTTTAAGCCCAAACGCTTTTCCAAAATGTAGTTAGCTGAACCACGAGTCGCACCGCTAAAAAATCCCCAAGCAATGCCAGCTTGGGTAAGTTGTTCTAGATAGCTAGGTTGTAATAATAAGGGTTCATTACAGATATACCCAGTAAAATTATTTGGGTCTGGGCCGCGGTAACGCGATTGAAAAAAGGCAACGATCGCACCATAATCTAATTGCAGTTGTTCGCGGCTCTGTTTTTGGGTTTCAAAGTAGCGGTAAATTAATTCTTGCGATGCTTCCCAATCGTTATTCCACACGCCTTCAGACTTGAGTTGGTCAATATCTAGTGGTGTTGGCCGATATGCTTGGGTAGTAAAATGTTCTACGGTATCTGCGATCGCACGGCGATAGGAACCGCCAACATCGCGCACAACGCCATCAATATCGAAAACAACGATCGCTTTTCTAGAAGTTTGGAAAGTCATGGGGTAAAAAGTAAAAGAGTTTACACGATCATAAAACGTGAGATCATGACTCAGGTAAAAAATCCGGGTTGAGGGCTTGCTCTGGCGTGAAGGGAGATTGTTCAGGGAAGATAGCCACATCCAATTCAGTTTCATCGGCAGCTAAGAGTCTAGCATCGTCATAACACTGCCCGAAAACCTCACCAAAATAGGGTTTAAGGCTAGGACTTTCTTCCAGAGCTTGTCTGAGGCGTTTGCGGTGCTCGCGAATTGTTGCTCGCCAACTACCAGAGCGCTTCTCGGCTTGATATTTATACTTCAATAGATGCATTAGCACTACTTCCAAATTGCTTCTGAGTGCTTTCTTTTCACTCCTGCCGATTGTTTCAATTTCATCAATCAAATTCTCTAAGTCCAGTTCTGTAAGCCGACCTTGTTTAAGCAGTTCTGCCGTGATTTGAATCCACAGATAAAAGTCTTGCTTATACAAATCTGAACTAGATGTTGTTTGAGATTGCGGCAGTTGGGCAGTCATAAGCATCTTTAGTTCGCGCCGACTAAACCTTATGGTAGCCAATTCTCAATCACTGTTTGGTCATTTGATAGGGTATTGCGTTAAAATAAGCGATCGCTATCCTAGTTAAGTAATGCCCGGAAATTCCCGGAGGTGTGATTGACCAAGTTTATTTTGAAAATTCTGTGGTTAGACGAAAACGTTGCTCTAGCAGTCGATCAAATTGTCGGCAAAGGCACAAGTCCCTTGACTAAGTACTTTTTTTGGCCCAGAAATGATGCCTGGGAAGAGTTAAAAAAGGAATTAGAGTCCAAACATTGGATTACTGACGTAGATCGTGTCGAGTTGCTTAATAAAGCAACAGAAGTGATTAACTACTGGCAAGAGGAAGGTAGAAACCGTCCAATGGCAGAAGCTCAGTTGAAATTTCCAGAAGTTGCCTTCACAGGTAGCGCTTGATATTACAAAATTAGCTATTGTCCTGTTCTACAAGCTGCCACAGTTTGATAGTCTTGTCCCGGCTACCACTTGCAATTAATTGTGTAACTTTGCTTACAGCAACAGCAGATACTGAGTCTACATGACCAGAGAGAGTAACAATCTCTTCTGCTGTGCTTACTCTCCAAAGTTTAACTGTTTTGTCGCAACTTGCACTTAGGAGGGTTTTGCCATCGGCAGTAAAAGCCACAGCGACCACAGACCAAGAATGGCCTACAAGTGTGCAAATTAGCTGACCAGTGTTTACTTCCCACAATTTAATAGTGTTATCATCACTACCCGTCGCTAAAATTTGACCATCAGGACTAAAAGCGACTGTCAAAACCGCCCATGTATGACCTGAAAGGGTGCTTAACAAGCTATAGCATGGGCGGTTTTGAACAAGAGGCAAGGGTGCAGGGGGCAAGGAGAAAGGGGGAATGTCCTCTGCCCCTTGTGAGTGGTCTTTTAACTCAGCACTATTTATATCCCCCTGCTCCCTACTTTCTGCTCCCCTGCCTCTTCCTAATGCAGGTATCTGCCACAAACGAATTGTTCTGTCATAACTAGCGCTGGCTAAAAGCTGTCCTTGGGGACTAAATGCCACTGAATTTACCTTTAATTGGTGTGCAGCTATGGTGCAAATTTCTTTGCCAGTATTGACATCCCAAAGTTTGATTGTCTTATCCCAGCTACCACTAGCGAGAATCTGCCCATCTGGACTGAAAGCAACTGATTTTACAGCGTGTGCGTGTCCCAAGAGGGTGCAGATTTGCTCTAATGTCTCAACTTGCCACAATTTGATCGTTTTATCATCGCTAGCAGTTGCCAGAATTTGACCATTTGGACTGAAGGTAACTGATTTTACAGCTTGGGTATGTCCTGATAAGCTAGCTAAAACTTTTTTAGTATTTAAATCCCACAATTTGATGTTTTTGCGATCGCTAGCACTGGCTAAAGTATAACCGTCAGGACTAATGGCAAGAGCATTCACACTACTCAATATCCCAGAATGTTCAGTTAAGGTATGCAAGCATCGCCAAGGAGGATTTGGTAATTTCAAATTTTGAGTTTTATATTCCATACCCATTGCTTGCATAACTTCGTCAGCTGATTGAAAGCGACGGTTAATAGCATTTTGCAGCAGCTTGTCGAGAATTTGCGCCAAGCGTAGACTCTTTGAGTCTTGTCGCCAGACATCGCCTACCTTAGCAGTAAGATATTGTTGCCAAACCCAACAATCGTTAGCAATATCAAATAAATCAAAGGGAGAAATCTGCGTAAGTAAGTAAATACAAGTTACACCCAAGCTATATAAATCACTAGCAAAAACGGATTTCCCCTTGGTTTGTTCTGGTGCAGCGTATTCTGGACTGCCGATACTGGTTTGTGATGTTAGCCAATCGATTTGTGTGACGATTTTCGCAGTCGTAAAATCGACTATGACGAAATCTCCCTTTTTACTAATTGGGGATCTACGGATGATATTTTGGGGTTTAATATCGCGGTGGATGATGTGGCGATCGCTAAGAAACTGAAAAACTGGCAACACATCTTCTAAAAGTTGCCAAATCTGAGTTTCATTAAAAGCGCCTTCTTCCTCAACCACCTGAGCTAAATTAGTGCCTGCAATAAACTCCTGCACTAAATAAAAATGCCCGTTCTGCTGAAAATAATTTAATAATGCAGGAATTTGCGGATGCTTTCCTAATTCTTCTAGCTGTTGCGCCTTTTGCTGAAAAGTAATAGAAGTCTCGTATTCTGGCGATAATTCTTGAAGGACGCAAGGAACTGGAGGAAACTGAGCTTCGTCTACAGCGAGGAAGGTTTTACAGAATCCTCCTTTACCAATCTGCTTGATTAAACGATAACGTTCTTGTAAAAGCAAAATTTCTCTACCTACAAGGTGGGCAAAATGCTCACAATAAGATATTGCCGTTTGTTTCTTGTAAGGGCACAACAATGTTATGCCCCTACTTCATGTTCCTGATGTTACTTATCTACAGGAAAATTCACAACTATAGGTGGATGACCGTTTTCTGTGGTTGGTTGTGCTTTGGTAACTACTGGTTGTGGATGCAAAGGTGTTGGTGTCAATTCACCCTTACCAGTTTGATTCCATAAAATCAAGGATAGTAGCCCATCCACTAAACCATTATTGCTACCATTACTGCCAACTAAGACATCTGGAATCAAGCGGACATTGCGATCGCCAATAATCTGCATCAGCTGCATTGCTGTATAACCTTGTGACCCCAAAGCTTCCACACCAGCGCGGTAGGTTTCAGCTTTGGCGTTACCTGTGGCCCGAATACCTTCAGCCTCAGCAATTGACCGGAGTTTCGTCCCCTCGGCTTCACCGTTCGCCTCTTTGATTTGGGCTTGGGCTTTCAGGTCAGCAATATGCACACTCTGCTCTGATTTTACCATTTCTTGCTGGATATCAGCGAGTGCCGTTTCCCGGACAAGTTGCTGCCGTTGGGTTTGCGCCATCTGCTGGACTTCATAAGTCTTGCGTTCTTCTTCGGCAATTTTCCGGTCTGTCTGTGTCTGCATTAATGACGCTGGTGGCTGAATATCACCAATCAAAGTGTCGATCGCTTGCACGTCATAAGCCCGTAATGCTGTTTTAATATACTCAGCAGCCTCAGATTGTCGTTCGCTGCGAGCGGTGAGAAAGTCTAGTACAGTATAATCTTGGGCTGAGTTACGGAAATAATTACCAATAGTTGGTTCTAATACATGGTCTACCAAATTTTGCATTGCACCAACGCGAGATATTACCTTCGGAGCATCTAAAGCACCCACATGGATAATTTGCGCTACTTCCAAATCAAAGGCAAACCCATCACGCGATCGCACTGTTAAAGAAGCCAGTTGAGCGTCATAGCTGTGACGTTCGGTACGATCTGACCAA
Source organism: Nostoc sp. (assembly GCF_036917575.1). Lineage (GTDB taxonomy): Bacteria > Cyanobacteriota > Cyanobacteriia > Cyanobacteriales > Nostocaceae > Nostoc. Next base: position 131,699 of record NZ_JBALDC010000070.1, read on the forward strand.
TTTAATACAATGTTAGTCGTTGGCACGAGTTCCATCTTCATGATTCGGGAATTAATCGGGTGCTTACCAGGATATAGCGGTTCGACCCACACACCCTTATGTCCAGGATTCACTAAGTTACCGTGGGTGAAAGCTGCACCACTAACATCTTGATGTGCTTTACCCACGAAAGAAATTACCACACCCACATACCCAATCGGAATTTCTGTCATCGGTACTTGCTCAACCTGGACAAACCAAGGATTCAAGTTCCAAGAACCCGAAAGCAAAGTCTGTTCTTGTAAACCTCGCCGTCCACCGCCATCAATAAATTTTTGACCATTTTGGAAGTTGTCGTGTCCCTCAATTATCGGCCCTGCAAGTTCACCGGCGGAGATTGGTAAACCATCTAAGGTGGTGACAATGCCAACTTTGTCAGATGCCAGACTGTACACCTGCAAATGTTCTGGAGTCATACCATGAGCGCTGGCATTTGTTGCTACGATGACTTTAAACAGGGCAGTATTAATCCGGTACGTACCAGCTGTAAGAAAACCCATTTGGCGTCCTTTTTCCCCACCTTGGGCAAGGAATTTTCGAGCATCTTGGAAGTTGTCACAACTGACAATTTTACCCAAAATCCGCTCTGGTGGGTTGGGTTGACCATCTGCTGCCACAATCAAAGCGATTTCCCCTTGGGGAACGGCAACTATCGGCTCTTTTTTTACAGAATACTGCCAAGGCCAATAGCCCCAATGCCAGCCAGGAGCTAAAGTATCTGCTTGCAAGCCAGCTTCGCCGTTGAGGGCAATCAAACTCCCCGCCGGGAGTCCCCGCCCGGAAAGGGTAAATTTTCTAACTACAATACCGACTTCACGCTCACCAATTACTACAAGCCCACCAAAGAATAGGGGGACAAATATAACTAAACCCCCAACAAGGACGATGGGGATTAATACAAAAGGATCAATTCCAGCAGCTTGATATTGAGTCCTGCTAATTTGTAACTGGGAAATATTTGGTTTGGTCTGATTTAGCTGGACTGATGCAGAAGTAGTTTTTACAGGAGCCGCATTGGCAAAGTGAATACTTCCAACGTTCGTCAAAGACACTGGCGCAGCGATCGCTAAAGTTGCTACGACAGATGCTGCAAAACGAGCTACCTTATTTTGTTTACAAGTACTAAGTAGAAATGAAAACCTTTTCATAATTTGTGCCCATCTGGGCAACTAATTAGCTAAGTTAACACTTCACTAAGGCTTGGCTCAATTTCTTAAACTTGATGTAATTTTTTTAAAATTTAATAAATCATTTGTAGGTTGGGCATTCCCCAACCTACAAAGTTGAAATAGAAAGTTAAATTAGACCGAACCACCAGCCGCTTGAAACCGAGCGCGGGCGCGTTTAAAGGCTTGAGTTGCCTGAATTTGAGCTTGGCGATCGTCTGCGGAAACTTGACTTAGACGTGTTTCTGCTTGATTGTAAGCAGTACGAGCTTCATCAAGGTTAATTTTGTCGCCACGTTCAGCGCCGTTAACCAGAATTGTCACTTCATTTTCTTCGACTTCGGCAAAGCCACCCAAAAGAGCGATCGCTTCCCAATTCTGATTTTTAGCGCCACGAACTCGCATCACACCTGTATCTAGAGCTGTCAAAAGTGGTGCGTGTCCGGTTAAAATACCTAGTTGACCAGTAGTGCTAGGCAAAACTATCTCTTCAGCCGGCGCATCCCAGACTGTTTTATCTGGGGAAATTACACGAACGGTTAATGTCATTTGTCCTTTGTCCTTTGTTGTTTGTCATTTGTCCTTTGTTGTTTGTCATTTATCGTTTTGTCTTTCGTAATTGCCATTAGTCATTAGCAGTTGAACTAATGACTAATGACCAATGACCAATGACTAATGACCAATGACCAATGACTAATGACTAACCTTTGATTTTGTCAGCTTTAGCGATCGCTTCGTTAATATCGCCAACCAAGTAGAAAGCCTGTTCTGGCAGAGCATCTAACTCACCAGACAGAATCTTTTGGAACCCTTTAATGGTGTCTTCCAACTTCACGTACTTACCAGGAGAACCGGTGAATACTTCTGCTACAAAGAACGGCTGAGACAAGAAACGCTCAACTTTTCGGGCCCGTGCCACGATCAGACGGTCTTCTTCAGACAATTCATCTAAACCAAGAATGGCGATAATGTCTTGAAGTTCTTTATAACGTTGCAGAGTTGATTGCACCGCCCGCGCCGTATTATAGTGTTCATCACCAACAATGTTGGGTTGAAGCATGGTGGAAGTCGAACCAAGGGGGTCAACTGCGGGATAAATTCCCTTAGCTGCCAAACCGCGCGATAGTACAGTTGTCCCATCCAAGTGGGCGAAGGTGGTAGCAGGTGCGGGGTCGGTAAGGTCATCCGCAGGTACGTACACTGCTTGAATGGAGGTAATTGAACCCTCTGTAGTCGAGGTAATCCGCTCTTGCAGTTCACCCACGTCGGTTCCCAATGTAGGCTGATATCCTACCGCAGAAGGCATCCGACCCAACAGCGCCGATACTTCTGAACCTGCTTGTACAAACCGGAAAATGTTATCAATAAACAGCAGCACATCCTGCTTGTTTACATCCCGGAAGTATTCTGCTACTGTCAATCCCGATAGACCAACCCGCATTCTGGCTCCGGGTGGCTCGTTCATTTGACCGTAAACTAGAGCAATTTTTGATTCGTTGAGGTTGTCTTTGTTGATAACCCCAGACTCAATCATTTCGTTGTAAAGGTCATTGCCTTCACGGGTGCGTTCACCCACGCCAGCAAAAACGGATACTCCACCGTGCTGAGTAGCGATGTTGTTGATCAACTCCATCATGATCACGGTTTTACCAACACCAGCACCGCCAAATAGACCAATCTTACCGCCGCGTCGATAGGGAGTCAGAAGGTCAACAACTTTAATCCCAGTCTCAAACACGGAAGGTTTGGTTTCCAGGTCGGTGAATTTGGGAGCAGAGCGGTGGATGGGTAAACTTGCCTCAGCATTTACAGGGCCCCTGTTGTCCACAGGTTCGCCAAGGACGTTGAAAATCCGGCCCAAAGTGGCTTTACCAACTGGTACGTTGATGGGAGCGCCTGTATCGGTGACTTCAAAACCGCGGACTAAGCCTTCGGTAGAACTCATCGCAACAGTTCGCACCTGGTTGTCGCCCAGCAGTTGCTGTACTTCAACGGTGATGTTGATTTCCTGTGCAGCTTCGTTGGTGCCAACGATTTTCAAAGCGTTGTAGATTTGTGGCAATTTCCCGCTGGGAAATTTAACGTCTACAACTGGGCCAATGATTTGGGTAATGTAACCAATGTTTGTTTTTTCTGCGGTTGTTACCATGCTGCGCCTAATGAGTGAAGCTAGATTTCAGATTAAGATCGGAGAAGACATAAAATTAAGCAATGTCACCTTTCAGATTAGCACTGAACGACCCTACCTTCGCCTTAAATTGATCCTTAAGACTGGTGTCTGAGCAACCAAAGTAGGCTTGCTTGTAAAACTGTTCAAGTCAGTCAAGCAATTTTGGATTTTGGATTGCCGATAGATAGCGTTGCGATCGCGAGTCCACGTTCGATTATTGTTTTCCGAGAGTGACAAAACAAAGTTATAAACGTAAAAACCTCGCAATTTCCTGTTTTAAAGAACAAACTAGCTTCACTGGGACGCCTGACTGGCTATTTTGCAAAAGAAAAGCCCTCACTTTGATATTGTCAAGGCGATTATAGTTAAGTTTCTCGTTGGGTTTTAGTCTAGTTAGGGTTTCTGGTATTCGCTTTTTCAGTTTGTTGTGGAATCGACGTATTTTGCACTGAGCAATTTACATTCTGAGTCTGGTTATTCGCAAAGGCGAACTTACTTAGACTGGGGAGTATTTAAGTATTTACTCAAATGATGGAATACTCAATAGCTTAATACTACTCTTGTACCCATAGGGTTTGATTAAAATCAAAAGTCCAAAGCTGCGTAAGTTTGGAACTACCGCTGTTAAATGGTGTTAATGCAGCGCTAAAATAAATGTAGTTACGACAAACTGGTGTAAGTTTACCCACTTCATCTTCACACCTCCACCGAGTAATAGCTTATGAATTTATCGTCAGCACGACAATATTTTTACCAGGAGATTCAGCAGTCTGACGAGCACATTGACCTAGCAAAGGCAGCTTTGTATATTGCACTAGAAGAATATCCCAACCTAGACCCAGAGGAATACCTCAATGCCCTTGATACAATGGCGTGGGAGCTTCAAGAACGCCTGCCTGACTCACGATATCCTTTGCGGATAGTTCAAAGTATTAATCAATATATTTACGAAGATTTAAAGTTTTCTGGTAATAAAATTGACTATTATGATCCACGTAACAGCTTTTTCAATGATGTAATTGATCGCCGATTAGGGATTCCCATTACCTTAGCGCTGGTTTACCTAGAGATTGCCAGACGGATTGATTTCCCAATGGTGGGTGTGGGTATGCCAGGGCATTTCTTGATCCGCCCAGATATTCCCGATATAGAGATTTTTGTGGATGCTTTCAATGGCGGTGAAATAATCTTTGCCCAAGATTGCGAAGACCGACTGTCTCAACTTTATCAGCAACCTGTAACCCTACAACCAGAATTTTTAGCTGTAGTTAGTAATCGACAATTTTTGGCCCGGATGTTGACAAATTTAAAATTTATTTACCTCAAACAGCAAGAGTTAGAAAAAACGCTGGCAGCGATTGAACGAATTTTGTTACTGTTTCCTGGTTTAACTTTAGAATTGCGCGATCGCGGTTTGATCTACTATCAACTCGGTTATTACCCCCAAGCCATAGACGACTTACAAAATTATTTAGCAAAAGTTCCTGATGCCGAGGATGCATCTGTGATTCGGCGGCTACTTACCGAATTGGGTAAGAATCGTTGAATCAAGTAAAAGGACTGGGTGAGAAAGATACAATAGCTTTGATTGCAACTTAAGTATCAAAATCAAAAATGCTGTGTCAGCAACATATTGACACAGCAGTGGTTAATTAAATTAAACAGCTTAAATAAAAATTGATGCTTATGCCTTAACTGCGGCTTGTTGTTTACGCTTGCGAACAGAGGTAATGCCGAAAGCACCTAAGCCTAAGATACCGATGAGAGAAGCGGGTTCGGGAACAGAAGCAGTCTCCTGGTTTAGGCTGATAGAGTAACTGTCAGGAGAAAAACCAGGACCAATAGAACCATAAGTAGGACCAGATTCGGCAAAGTTGGCGAAGGATGATATTCCCAACAAGTACTCACCACTATCTACAAACCGGTTGAGAGTGGATTGCGGCGTCAACTGATAATCGTCGTTCTCAGCGATTAGCGTACCTGACGAATCAAACAGTTGTAGTAGGGTATCGAAGGTGAAGGGTGTACCACCGACTGTCGTAGCGTTGAATTGCCCACCACCCCAAGAGAAAGAAAAGAGGTCAGCATCGTCGCTAGAAGAGATAGTTCCTTGGATGACATTAGTGCTACCAGGAAGATTTTGGGCGGTATTTAAAGTCTGACCTGCATCACCCACTTCAGTAAAAGTCGTAGCTTGTGCGGTTCCTGCTGCTCCCAGTGTAATAACTGCTGCTCCCACTGTAGACAGTGATAATTTTGTCAAAACATTTACATTAGCCATTCCGTTATTTACCCTATAAACGAATCTTTTTGTCTGCCTTCAACGCTTCAATCCTAAGAGGATGTTTGAAAAGTCATAATTGGTGTATTAACGTTTTTTACCCCACCCTAACCCTCCCCGTATGTATTGGGGAGCCACTGCGTTGGGCGGGCAATGCCCGACTTGAAGCAAGTAGCGTGAGGGAACTAGATTTTCCAGTTTCTCCCCTTTACAAGGAGGGATTGAGAGGGGGGTAAAAATTCGATTAAAATCACAGCCAACCACTTTTTAAACAACTTCTAATACGTGTTTCTAATGAGTAAAAACATTTTTAGCTATTCTACAGAAAATTGACTGAGAAATAAAGCTATTAATGTGCGGAAAAAAGGTAAAAATACATGCTTTAAAAAGCTTGTAACCACATCTACTAGAGGTTAGAAGCTGTATTTATACTTAAAATAATGATCAAGGAGTATTCTCAACAACTCAGTTGCTTCTCTGTCAAAGACGCTCTTGCTAGCTTGCTTCTTTGTAAAAGTACAAGTCGTCAAAAGTATTGTATTCCAGGCTTTCGCGTCATTTTGAATGGTATGTTTATTTACGCGCTCGTTGTACTAGTTAGCCACCGACAGCTTTTGGCACGAATACTGGGTAAAACTCAATACCAAATGACAAATGATCGAATTATTCTTGTTCTTCTGCAACTCGTTTGAGGCGGCGCAGTTGGGCTTGCATATCTTCTTTTGTCCAAGACGCGGCAAAGGTGTTAAAACCCCAACTAATTAAAGGGTTAGGGATATCGTACTCAAAGCGGTTGAGTAGGAGCGTTCCCTTTTCTGTTGGCTGACATTCCCAGCGATCGCGCCCTTGAAAAAAACCCTGAAATTCCCAGACTACCAAACCCGGTTGTCGTTCTACAACTACGCTATTCAACGTGGGTTTGAGTAAAGGAATTTGAATGATAAAACGACTTTCACTGCCGACATCGGTACTCCAAGCTTCGCCTACAGGTTCGCAACGCAGGACAGGGTTAAGCCAACGGTGCATGAGAGCTAAATCGCTAATACAGCGCTCCACCACCGTAGCTGTAGCATTAATTTGAATCGATTGTTCCAAAACTTGGGACATTCCACATCTTTGGTGCTGTTGCTGCAATTAGAGTAACGCAAAATTCAGCAAAGTGGGAGATGAGGGAGCTGGGGAGCTGGGGAGGCTGGGGAGGCTGGGGAGTAGAGGAGAATAATTAATCCCCAATGCCCAATGCCCGTATATTAAATCAAATATGAGTAAATATGTATGTTTTTACTGGTAAATTGATAGGCAAAACACTGACTCAGTGTTTGCGGCGAATACTTAAGCATAATTCCCGAAAACTATGAACACAACTTGGCAAGAAATAACCCAGGTGATGTCAACGACGGGCTACGCCTACGGAGTTGGTTTATCCACGAGGGTGCAGCAATTTTTGGCACAATCATCACCCAGCCTGCAACCAATACAACCAGCAGTGAATCAAGGAATTGCTGATGTGCAAGATATTGTTCAACAGTTGATTCTGTTTACGCCTCGTCTTTTAGGGGCGGTAGCAATCTTACTAGTAGGTTGGCTGATTGCAGCGATCGCAGCAGCAGTGACGCGAGGAATCCTTAATCGCACAAATATAGATAACCGCATTGCCGCAGGGATAACGGGTCGTCAAGATGTTCCCCAAGTGGAGAAATTAATCTCTAGCTTAGTTTTTTGGAGCATTATCCTGTTGACGGCGGTTGCTGTTTTACAGACATTGGATCTGGAGATAGCCTCTCGACCCTTGAATAATTTTCTCAATCAACTTATTGGCTTTTTGCCAAAGCTGGTTGGTGCAGGAATCATTTTGGTAGCAGCCTGGTTTTTGGCGACCATTGTGAGGATTATCACTGTGCGCTCATTACAGGCATTTAACCTGGATGAGCGTTTGAATCCAGAACCAGCAGACACAGCACCCAGCCTCAATCAGCTGTCTTTGAGTCAGACGATTGGCAACGCTCTGTATTGGTTTATATTTTTACTGTTTCTCGCTCCAATTTTGGATACTCTCGGACTACAGCAGGCTCTACAACCAGTACAAGCTTTAATTACAGAAGTTCTGCTAATTCTGCCGAACATTTTAGCGGCGATCTTGATTGCTGTAGTTGGCTGGTTCATCGCTAATGTGGTGCGGCGGATTGTAACAAACTTGCTGGCAACAACCGGTCTTGACCATTTAGGTAGTCGGTTGGGATTATCTTCTACTGCGGGGGTGCAACCTCTATCGAGTATTATCGGCACAATTGTCTATGTTTTGATTTTGATTCCTGTAGCGATCGCAGCGCTGAATGCCTTGCGAATTGATGCGATATCTGTGCCTGCGATCGCTATGCTGCAACAGGTTCTCAACGCCCTACCTGCCATCTTTACAGCCGTGGCAATTTTGATTGTTGCCTATTTCGTCGGGCGGTTTATCGGGGATTTGGTTACAAGTATTCTCACCAATTTAGGGTTTAATAACATTTTCAGCATACTCGGTCTGACAACACCCAGCAGACGAGTTGTAATTTCTACAGAATCAACAACTCCCCTGATTCCAACCCGCACGCCATCGGAAGTTGTAGGCATTGTTGCCTTAGTGGGTATCATGTTGTTTGCAACGGTGGCGGCGGTAAATATCTTGAATATTCCAGCCCTGACGGCATTAGTGTCTGGGATTGTGATCGTATTCGGGCGGATTTTGGCAGGATTGATAATATTTGCCATTGGCTTATTCCTGGCAAATCTAGCTTTTAATATCATTACCAGTTCCGGCGAACGTCAAGCCCAGATTTTGGGACAAGTGGCGCGGATTGCCATCATTGGCTTAGTCTCGGCAATGGCACTACAACAGATTGGAGTTGCCAGTGATATTGTAAATTTAGCCTTTGGACTTTTACTCGGTGCGATCGCAGTTGCTATTGCCCTAGCCTTTGGTCTTGGAGGGCGCGATATTGCACGAGAGCAAGTTCAAGAATGGCTAAACTCTTTCAAAGGTAGAAATTAAAAATTGATGAAGGCGCAATTTCATCTGTAAATCTGGAAAAGTGCAGCCCTAAGCATTAATAGTGGAGAAAATCTCTCTGCAATTGTGCTTAAGAAATTAAAAGTTAGAACTGAGAAACTCGGAGTTTGAGTGTAGAATTTGACGTTTCGAGTTCTAAAGCTCAAGTTTCGAGTTCTAAAGCTCAAGTTCCCAGTTCAAAGGTCGAAGTTTCGAGTTCAGAGGTCGAAGTTTCGAGTTCAAAAGTCGAAGTTTCGAGTTCAAAAGTCGAAGTTTCGAGTATCCACAATATTTTTGTAGCTTGAAAAAATTAAATTAATAAATTTAAAAGGGTATTTTTAGTGCCGTTAACTGCGTAGGCGTAGCCCGTCGTAGACATCGCATTGAGGAAAGTTCTATCTCTCAGCAGAGTAGGATCATAGAACAGAGCAACCTCCACAAATTTTTAACTTTGGTAAGAATTCTTTTAATCCAAAATCCAAAATTGCTGGTTAAACTAATCGGATAGTTCAGTTTTTGAAACAACGATATACAAACGATACAAATTGATTACTATCTATTTAATATTTTTGAAAATAAATTAGTCATTAATGCTGAGGTGTTTATTGATTTGAAAAAGAGAAACTGGAGTAAATACTCTATAGCAGAAATTAAAGGTTACTAAAACATGGATTTTATCAACCAAGCACAGAAGTTGGCAGATACAGTTAGAGATAAAGCTCAAGAAGCAGCCAACAATGTAGTAAACGGGATGAATGAAGTAGTTGATGGAATCAAGAACACTACTAGCGATATAACGACTTCAAGTATCCGTGCAGTTAATGATTTACAAAGTTTATCAACCACCACAACACAATCAAGTTTTCAAGCTGTTCAAAATGTTAGTAAAACATTTCAACAGACTGCTGTTGGAGTTGCTGCATCTAGCATGGTTATGGCTGATGCATTGCAAAATTTACCAAAGACAGCTGCGGAATTAGCCCAAGAAATGCCGAAGATTGCAAATAGGCTGAGATATCGTGCTGGTGTTCGCGTGGGAGACTTACCTCGCTCTGATGCAGATGTCATGAAGCTTTTTGAGAAAATTCCTGGCACATCAAAGCTTGGAGGTAAAGAATATACAATTCGGCAATTTCTTAAAGATAAGCATGGTAGCCACATCAATCCACGTTCCCAAGGTGGCTCGAATGCAGCTGATAATATCCTTTGGGAAGTAGGTGTTGATAATCTCCGCCGAGGAGCCAAAGTTATGACTGTTGGCGAACAGTTTTATATTCGGGTTTATAATGCGGTAGATTCAATTGTCTGCAATTCTGGGACAATCGCGAAACTTGGGATTACCGCAACAGGAACAGCTATTCTCACTCAAGTTGTAGTAACGGCGATTTCCTACTCTTTGGATCTTTATCGAGGTGACATTACTGTTGAAGAGTATCAAAATCTAATTTTTGAAGCAGCAAAAGCAGCAGGTATTGCGACACCAATTGTTTTTTTGATTTTGGTAGCTGTGTTAGCTTTATTTCCAGAATTTACAGTTATTTTGTCAGCACCAGTCGTTGTTGCAGGCTTTAATGCTTTATTTGGTATTAGTATTGCTACACCCATTATTCAATCGCTAGTTCGTCATGTCGAAGCAGGAGGTTTTGGTATAGAAACTGCTGATGCTTACAAAACTGCGTTTGATGGTTCCGCGCTCTAAAATCAGCTATTCCAAATTGAAATTGCATAATTAGGGTGGGTATCTCGCCTACCCGTAGCCAAATGCGGGCTTTTCAGTTCATCTAACAAAATTGGATAATTGATTTGTTGTAAATTTCCAAATAATCAATAAAATCAGGTGCAACCTTTAGAGCTGATTCGTAAAGAAAATTTAAAAATAAATGAATCTGGTTTTACTCAGGTTATGGGCTAAATTGAGTGTAGTTATGTAGAGTTGCGGATTCATGATGAAACTAATATATATTATATCATATAGGTAAAGTAATAATAAATTTTGTCCCCTCACCAGGTACTGACAAGCAGTTGATTTGTCCGTTGTGTTTGTCAACAATAATTTGGTAGCTGATTGCTAATCCCAGCCCGGTTCCCTTACCTACGGGTTTGGTTGTGAAAGATTGCTCAAAAATTCGAGATTGCACTTCGGTAAGCATACCGGGGCCGTTATCTTGGATGCAAATTGTGACGGTTTGTTGCTGGGGATTAACCGATGTGGTAATGGTGATGATGTTCATCGGGCAAGCAGCAATCTCTCGCTCGGAATGGTTTTGATGGAGTTCATCAAATGCATCAATGGCATTGGCGATGATATTCATGAATACCTGGTTCAGTTGTCCGGGATAGCAACTGATTGGAGGTAACTCACCGTATTGTGTGACAACCTGGATTTTAGTGCGATCGCCATTGCCTTTGAGTCGATGTTTCAATAGCATTAAGGTGCTATCAATTCCTTCCTGAATCTGAAACTCCACCTGAGATGAAATATCTGCGCGAGTAAAAGTTCTCAAAGAGAGACTGATCTCTTGAAGACGAGTAATTCCCTGGTGCATTGATGCCAGTAATTTCGGTAGATCCTCTGCTAGATACTCCAAGTCGATTTCTTCAACAAGCTTTTCAATTTCCGGGTCTGGCTGAGGTAGCTTTTGCTGTTGGAGGCTCACCAGGCGAAGCAGATTATTTACATATTCCTCAATATAGAATAAATTTCCGCTAACAAAACCAACCGGATTATTAATCTCATGACCAATACCTGCAACCATCTGCCCTAAAATGGACATTTTCTCACTCTGGATCATTTGTAGTTGGGTTTGCTGTAACTTTTGTAAAGATTGAGTTAATTCTGTGGTGCGTTCTTGCACGCGTTCTTCTAATGTGCGGGTGAGATGGGAAATTTTTAGGTGTAACTTTAAACGGGCAATAACTTCTTCCTGTTGGAAAGGTTTGGTAATATAGTCAACCGCACCTATTTCCAGTCCCGCCACCTTGTCTGTAGAATCGGATAGGGCAGTCATGAAAATTACTGGAATATTCTGAGTAATGGGATTGGTTTTCAGTCTGCGACAAGTTTCAAATCCATCAATACCTGTCATCATGACATCTAAGAGAATCAGATCGGGATGAGCATATTCTGTTTGTTCGATCGCTGATTCTCCATCTGTTGCCATCAGGGCTTTCCAGCCACACCTCTGAATCGCTTCAGATAACACCTTGAGATTGTTGGGATTGTCATCCACTAATAGAATATGTATGGGTCTTGAGATCGGAACAGCGATCATGGATGTAACTCCGTTGTGACAAATGATTTGAGTAACTTACGGATTTTTCCAGTTTGGAAATTGGCAGTGAGTTTGCTTAACTCTGCTGCAAAGGGAGCTAGTTGACTATTTTGCTCAATTAGTTCTTTTAACATTCCTTCAATCGCCGCGATATCTCCCATCATTGCCAAATGATAGAGTTGTTGTAAAATATCTTGGGATGGTAATACCCATTCACTAGCACCAATCTGCTCACCTTTGGGAGGTGAAGATTCGGCATACATCCATTCCACTCCCAACAGCGATCGCAGTCTATTGAGTAGTTCCTCAATCTGGAGAGGTTTGGGTAGGAATGCTGTTGCCCCTGCCTCTAAACTCCGTTGGCGATTTTCCTCAAAAACGCTAGCACTAGAGACGATAATCGGAATAGAACGAGTTTGGGGATTCGCTTGCAGATGAACCATTAACTCAAAACCATCCATATTGGGCATGGCTAAATCGAGCAGAATCACATCTGGATTGTGTTCAATTGCCACCTGTAGCCCATGTTTGCCATCGGTTGCTTCTAGGGTTCGACAGCCAATTTCTTGCAGCAGACTAGTCAACATAGAACAGTGGTTGCGATCGTCATCAACAATGAGAATCTGAGGCGCACTACCGTGAATCCCGGTAATTTTCTGGGGTGTTGGGACGATTGCTTTTCCATGCCAGTCATGATCGAGTGGTACTGGTACTGTCAAATCTAGCCAAAACAGACTTCCTTCGCCCAGATGACTCTGCACTTGAATTTGGCTCTCCATCAATGCCGCAATTCTTTGGCTAATCGCCAATCCTAAGCCAGTACCTTCAGATCGCTGTCCTGCTTCACCAACTTGCTCAAAGGGCAAAAAGATTTTCTCCAATTGGTGTGGTGACATTCCAATACCAGTATCTTCAATCTGAAAACGAATCTTGGCGATTGGAGATTGGGAAGACTCTTGCCCAGTCTCTAATAACTCTACTTTGAAAATTACGCTGCCGTTATCTGTAAATTTGATCGCGTTGCCCAGTAAATTAATTAACACTTGCCGCAGCCGTTTTTCATCGACTTCAATGGCAAGTGGTAGGCGATCGCTAATTAAGATATTAAATCCAATCCCTTTCTGTTCAGCCCGGATACCACAAATTTCAGTTACACCATGTAAGAAACTTGCCAGATGGACGCTAGTGACAACCAAATCCAATTTTCTCGCTTCTATCTTCGAGAGATCGAGAATGTCATCGATCAGCATCAAAAGATGTGAACCGCATTGAGAAATAATGCTGACTCCTTCTAGGTTTTTAGCTGTCATGTTTGGCGATCCTTTTAGTAGCTGGGCAAAACCAAGGATGCCATTTAGAGGTGTACGTAGTTCGTGGCTCATATTGGCGAGAAACTCACTCTTGGACTGATTGGCAGCATCGGCAGCTTGCTTTGCCTCAACTAATTCATGAGTTCGTTCTTCGACTTTCGTTTCTAGGGTTTTGGAATAATCTAATAGTTGACTGTTGGCAATTTCCAGTTGGCGATTTGTTGCTTCTAACTTCCGTTGTTTATAGGCATTGGTTGTTGCAATCACACTACCGATAAACGCCGCTAAGGCGGGTGTTACCGGAATTAAAACACCAGACAAAAACATCCCATAGCCACACAATATAAAGGCTCCACTGATGCCTACAGTTGCCCAAAGAATTTTGCCACCGGGAATCCGCAGCTTGCTACTGGATAACAACCAACTGCCTGTAGAACCAATGACAGACCACAAAACAATCCAAAGTGATAAATAAATGCCAGAAAAACCGTGCAGACTGGCTTTTCCTGTTTTTGCTCCTCGTACTAATTGATGAGCAATATTCGCATGAACAACCACACCCGGAGTCGGTTTTTGAGCAGATATCCAAGAAGAGAAGGGTGTGCTGAAGAAATCATTGGTACTGGAGGCAATTGACCCAATAAATACCATGCGATCGCGCATCAAATCTGCCGGAATTTTCCCTGCTAACACATCGCGCATCGCAACTGTCCGAAATGCGGCATCTGCTCCATGCCAATTGAGCAGAATTTGATAACCTCCCATATCGGCATCGGTATAACCTGCTTCTTGATTTTGTAGTGGTAAGTAAATTTCTTTACCCAACTGAAACTTTTGCTGTTGAGGGTCAATGCTTTCTAAGCTAATTTTTTCAGCTTCGAGGTACTTTAAGGCTACAAGGGTTGCTAGTCCGGCTTTAATGGTGTTTTTCTCTTTAGCATCTTCAGCTGTCAAAAGGGCGCGACGTACAAAGCGATCGCCATCTAACACTAAATCTGCTAATCCTACCCGATCCTGTTTTTTCAATTCTGGCGGGGGATTGACGCGTTCACCAGTAATTTTCTCAACTCCGATCAAATTGGGAGTGTTCCGAAAAACTTGAACAAGTTGCTCGTATCCGCTTCCTTCCGGTAAATCTCGATAGAGATCCAAGCCAATGGCTCTAGGCTGCTGCGCTCGGATTTTTTCTAGTAATCGTGCTAGCGCCCAGTCTGGAATTGGCCATTTACGCACCGATTGGATATCGCGCTCATCGATTGTGACAATCACAATCTCATCAGCGATCGCCACACGCGATCGCTGACGAACCCATTCATCGCGAATTTTCCATTCTGGTAAATTGAAAAGTCCTAACGATTGCCCAACCATAACCGTCAAGGCAACGCTAGGAGTAATAATTAAAACGCTGCGAGTGCGTTGGACAAAAGCCCAGAATTTGCGCCACATATTCGTACTATATAAATGGGGATTGGGGAACTCGGCGTTCCCTCTAGAAAATAAGGGGTAATGGGGACTGGATGGAAGAAAGAAGAGGGGAGCAGGGGAGGCAAGGGGGACAAGGTGACTAAAGTTAGAACTTGCAACAAGTCTTTCCCTTCCCCTTGTCTCCAATTCTCAAGAGTCCCCAAGTCTCTTCCTAATGCCTTGTTTGCCCTGTTTGCCGAATTCCCAATCCCAATGCCCAAACTGCTATTAGTTAGTAGATGCTAATAAGTTCGCTGTTACAATCTCCTTCAAACTTACTGAGGATAGAAGTTCTTCCCATTGTTTGCGAAGAGTTGCATTGTCAGGTTGAGCGGTGTATACCGATGCAAGTGTTGCCACACAGTCATACCAAACACCGTTTTTACCCAAAACAGTAGCCCGCTTCAAAGCATCTTGCTCTTGGATTGCTGTTGCCAACTCAGCACTAGGCTGGATACGCTGAACCCAACCATCGACGTAGGGGGTACTTGGACTGAGTTGCCCATCTACTTTGAGTGCTAGGAACCATTGATAGTTTTTCCCAACAGCTAAAGCGGGCGCATTAGCTGGTAATTTGATCGCGATTACCCCAGTTCTCCCTGCAACTGAAATGTTCATCTGATATTGCATATTGCCAGCTTCATCCTTGAGGCTGAATACTGCTTCCTGGGCATTGGAAGCCGGGAGATATACTAATATTGTGGGACGTTCTGATACTGTTGTGCCATAGAAGTTTTGAGGCAAGAGGGCGATTAGCGCTGCTGGTTGCGCTGTACTTGTAGTCGCTGGATTCAAGTAGTAAGTACCAACGCGAGAAGCCCCCGCACTTGCTTGTTGGGGAGCGCCTTTGCCGACAGCAGGGGTAAAGAGGTTGCCGCGAGAAGCTCCTCCAGTTGCCTGTCTGGGCGTACCTTTGCCGACAGCAGGGGTAAAGAGGTTGCCGCGAGAAGCTCCTCCAGTTGCTTGTCTGGGCGCACCTTTACCGACAGTAGGTGTAAAAATACTACCGCGAGAAGCTCCTCCAGTTGCTTGTCTGGGAGAGCCACTGTTGGCGGGTGGGGTAAATGTAACAGCATGAGCACTTGTCCATGCATTGCTAGCGATCAGAGCGATAACACTCAATGTACTAGCTAAATATTGACGTTTCATGATGTTTTTCCCTATGTCATTGAAATATGATACAAACAAAATATGTTTTTTAAACTATGGTCAGAAGCTCATAGAATAAGTCTAGGTAATAGTAAAGTCAGAGAACTTCTACTAGCATTATAAGCAAGTTTAAAGTGGACTATTGTAAAAAATACTTTAAATTATTTATAAAAATCTCAGTTATATTACTTAGCTAAATCCAGTTGCCGATCAAAACAAAACCAGACCAAAAGAACGGTTCGTGGAAATCAGTTTGGCGAATTAGGCTAATTTGTGCTTGTCTTAATGCTTCGGCTTTAGTAATTTTGGGTTGTCGTAGTTGGTCATAAAAGCGAGTCATGAGCATCGCAGCTGCCCGATCTTTGACGGGCCATAAAGTAGCGATAGTTGAGCGAGCGCCGGATTTGACAGCCAAGCCTGCTAGTCCCAGGACGGCGCGATCGTCTCCTGCTGCTGTATCGCAGGCACTTAGTACCAGCAGTTCGATGGCTTTTGATGGATCGCTACCCCGATTTTTCAGGAGTTCAGATAACTCTTTAACATTGATTTCTCCATCCCAAGTGAGCAAGAAGGTGTCTTCGAGGCGAGAACTAAACTGTCCGTGGGTTGCGAGGTGAACAATACTTTTACTACTAGATTTCACACGTTTGGCAAGGGCTTGACTGGTGAATTCTTGATTCAGCAACACAGAGGAAGATACTGCCTTGGAGATTTGTTTCACTTCTGATTCCACGGCGGGTAAAGCACTAAAGCCAGCGCGAGATTGGCTAATGCCACCGACGATCGCACTGATGTGATTTTGATGATGCGATCGCGTCGCCATCAGTTGCAATCCTGGTGAGAGCGCTACAGCATATTTCTCAATCAGATATTGCTTACCATCAAAAAGAGCTGCTATGGGAATGTTCCGCAATCGACCATCTAAAACAAACACCAATGTCTTGGTATTAATGAATGCTTGCTCTGCTTCTTCTGGGCGAATTAACCAATCATAAATCTGTTGGGACAATCGATCTCGGTCTTTGGAATCTGAGACAGGGTTAAGAGCAACCAAAAAATTGTCTAGAGTCTGCTCAATTTCAGCTTGAGATTTATGAGTAACATAGGAACGGAGTGGTTGCCCTGCTTTGGAGAGAATTACTGTTAAACGATCTGGCAGAATAATCGGATAAATAACGGTTGCAGTAGGATCAACTTGATCAATCTGTTGGGTTCTATCTAAACAGGCTTCCCGAAAAAAGTTATCGAGTTCTGCAATTTGTAATGCCTCAATCAATTCACGAGCTTCTATTAGTTCTGCTTGACTCGGTTGATCCTCTAAAAGTAAATCAACCAGTTCCCGGTAGACCGGCTCCACACTGGTGCGAAAAGAGAACTGGACATCAGGGTTAATAGCTACCAAATCTCCCCGCAGTGCCTTTAAGGCATTAACTGCTTCCGTATAAGTGGTAATTGCTTTTGAGCGATCGCCTTGTTGTTTATACAACTGTCCCACCTGCCGCGCAGATTGAGCAATGATATCGTTAGCTTGGAGTTGACGGGCAATGTTGAGGGATTTCTGGGTTAACTCCTGTGCTTGGGATAACTGCTGTGTACGAAGATAGAGTTTTCCCCATTGATTTAGTGCGTGAGCTTCGGCTTGAGTATCCTGGATTTGCTGTGCAGATTTGACTGTGATTGCCATCAGTTGCGCCAAATCTTTTAGCGGTAGGATTGGGTGAGAATTTGACTGGCGGTTGATGGTAGCAACAAAATTGATCGCTGCGTAGAGTGAGGTGTGACTGGGGGGCAGTTCCCGGAGTTCTTGGAGTAGTTGAGGTGCGAGTGAGTTAACAAACTCTAGTTTGTTGTAATTGAGGAAAAGTTTGAACTGAGCTAAACGCGCTTGTAACCGATCGCTTGGGTTAGTTGTTAAGAGTTGAGCCTGTTCAAAGTAATCTAATGCGGCTTTTGGATCTTGCAAGTCAACGGCAGTTTGGCCCAAGCCGATCAGAATAGAACTTAACTGGGGTTGGGCTGAAATTTGGCGAGCGATCGCTAAACTTTGCTCTAAAATCTGTTGACTTTTACTAGAGTCACCGATTATTTGCAAAGCTAAACCAAGCGATCGCAGTCCACTAACTTTGATTTCATTATCTGGCATTCCTTGGAGTTTTTCAGTCAGTACCTCTAACTGTTGTTTAGAACGGCGGTAAAATCCCAAAGTTTGTAAAGCTTGTGCCTGGTTGATTTGACTACCCAGGCTTCCCATTTTATCGCCTGCTTGCTCATAAAATTTTTGAGCTTGTTGCCAACTTTCAAGCGCGGTTTCGGCTTTGCCAGTGTGCAATTGCAAATTTGCTTGGGTATTGAGTACTTGTGCCCAAAGAATTGCATCAGCAGAGGGAATAGAGGTTTGCAATAGTTTCAGACTTTGCTCAATAGATTGTTGGGCTGCTTGCCATTGATTAAGTTCTTGTTGTGTCAGCGAGAGGTAACTTAAACTTAGAGCTTCGTTCAGGCGATCGCCTTGGGCATGGTACTGTTGTGCTGCCGTTTGCCAAATCGTCACTGCTTCTGGAAAGCGTCCCGAACGGTAAAGGTTGCGTCCCTGTTCTAGCCAATTGCTCGGCTGCGAAGAAGTGGATACTGATACATTCAGGGTAGAAGTTGTTGGTATTTGCACAGATGCTCTAGCAGGTGTAATGCTTACTGCCAAACACAAGCTCAAAATACTCAGACTAATATATAGCCAACGACGTTGTTTAATAATTGAAAAAATCATAAGTAATTACCGATATAATTTTTAGAAATCTGTATATATTATTTTTAGTTAATGGACTTGGTTACAGAATTTTTGGGCAAATTAACTTTTTGGAACAGCTGCACAAGTTAAAAGCGGCTGTATATGTGCAGAAGATTGTGCTGCAATTAACTCAACTTTGCCGTTAGCGTTGCGCTGCCAAGAAGTGGCTTCAACTAAAACTTGCGGTGATGCTGGAATTTTGGCATTTAGCTCACCCGTTTTGTGGTAGGCAGACAAATCTCGCACATCGTCCCAAGGGCGATCGCTCGTCAGTTGTTGATTGGGATTTTCGGGCACACCACCTCGTCCCGTTGCCACAAAGCGACTGCGTTCACTACCCGAACAACCTGTGGCAATCTGCTGTGATGGATCGATAACATTTGCTGGTAGTTCTACTAAACCTGAATTTGGATCGACACCGATGGTATTAACTTGAACTGTACCGCTAACCCCAAATTGGGAACTGGCGGTGATGTCATTCTCTGGTGTCAGTTGGGGACGAAACTTCAGTCCGAAAAGCCCTTGGGTGCTGATTTGGATATTGCCCCCCCGACCTTTTATAGCACTAGCAATAATGTCACTGTTTTCTAAACCTACAACGATGGGAGTATTGAGCGTGATATTACCACCATCGCCTGCTTCCTTAGCTTCAACAGAAATTTTGCTATTACCGCGCATGAGCAATAGTCGTTGAGCATTGAGCATTAGGTTTCCTCCGTTGCCGGATTGTGTCGCTGCGGAAATCGTTCCGCGATTAGTCAGGAGAATCGAGTCTGCATAAACCTCAAAATTACCTGCATTACCCGTACCCTCATTTTTTACTCCTACGTCGCCTCGATCCATAACGCGCAATTGAGGTGTCATTAATATTACTCCTCCTGCATTACCACTGGGAGATTCAGGTAGTTGATAAATTGTACGGGTAACAGGATTGAGGCGTAGTGCATTAGATCCAATACTGCTACTCACAGTGCCATTTAGTGATGCGCCACTGACCTCAATGAAGTCTGAAGCCACAATCTTCACATTGCCAGCATTTCCGATTGCGCCAGTTGATGAGCTAACAATGCTGCCATTTTGTACTCTAAGTCGCGCGGTTGTAATGGTCAGATTACCAGCATTTCCAGATCCTACTGTTGATGATGCCAGAGTGCTAGGGAGCAATGTGAGGTTATTAATTCCAGAAACGTCTATCGAGTCTGAGGCATCAATTTGGACATTACCACCATCGCTAGTTCTCAAAGCAACAGACCCAATACCAGCGCCGTTAGTAAGTGTCAGTTTTTGCGTCGAAAGAGTAAGATTTCCCCCTTTTCCAAAACCTGCTGAAACTGCCTGAATTGATGTAGTTGTAAAAGGATTGACAGAGTTAAATCCAATGCCTGAAATGGACTCAGAAGCCTTGACTACAATATTTCCACCTTGACCCGAACTAAAATTTTGAGACTTGATTTGCCCTCCATCCCGCAGCAGCAATTGCTTAGTTGAAATGGTAATGTTTCCACCCTGTCCGCTCCCAACTGTACTGCTTGCCAATTGGGTGCTTGCAGTTCCCGCTTGATTTGTTCCTGCAAGGGTGAACAACCCTGTGGCATTTATTGTAATTCGATCCGATGAGAGGACACCTTGATTTAGAGTGCTAACAACCGAACCTTCCGAAAGGCTGATATTTTTTCCTTGCATTTGAATGGCACTACTTCCAAGCCCAAAGCCAGATATTTGTGCCTGCTGAGTCAATTGAATATCGCTTAGTTCGCCAACATTAGAATAATCAAATGTCCATCCCTGACTGGTGGGACTGAGGCGAACTTCCCCTGATTGGACACTACCGAGTTCGATGGAGCCATTGACGGTATTGAGAACGCCACCTGCTATATCAATATTATTTCCTAACAGAGCAAGGGTCTTTCCAGAACTCACTTGTAAGCCTAATGGATTTTTAACGATACCATTGCTCGAGTTTTGTAGAGCGATGCCTACGGCAGGCTGCGCCAACGCGCCTGAGTTTTGCCCAAACTGCAAGCCAACTGGTACATTGATCGTCAACAGAGGGGCTGCTGTAGTGTTGCTGGCACTAAACTCTATCCCATCAGCAAACTTAATGCTATTTGCAGTAGTACCAACAAACGATCCACCAATATTCAGTTGGGCATTGGGGCCAAAGACAATGCCACTAGGATTGATCAAAAATAAGCTAACAGGGTTGTTGCCGTTGATGGTTTGAATCACGCCATCAATGTGAGAAATACTATTTCCTGTAACCCGACTGAATATAGTAGATATATTAGGTGTGTTGACTAAATCAAAAATGGCTGAAGTGTTTGTGGGAACAGTAAACTGCTGGAAACTGTGAAATAAGTTACTGTTGGCGGCACTACCGTTAGTAATGGTGAAGTTTTTACCGCTTTGGGAGACGGTAGTATTCAAGCTGCCATCGGGAGTTACTTGGGCGTTGGCAAAGCCGCACCAAAGTGGCATTACTATCAACGGCACTATTCTACTGCATAGACCCAAGCAAACAGAGGTCATTGTCATTGTCAAGCCTTTATTTATACCTTGTATTTTAGGTTGCCCAAAACTGAATAATTTTGAACCCTGAATACCAATTCTCTAAAATGAGGCAACTCATTCAAACCCCTAAACTCAGATATAGTCTAGCTTTCTTAATTACGAATTACGAATTGGTATAATAAGGTGATAATGGCCAAGGACGACTATAACAAAAACTTTCACAATCTCATTTAGGATTGCTATAGCAAGAGCATCTTGATTCAGAATTATACCTTTTTTCAATTACTTTCATATTCTTAATTATGCAGGTGTATCAAGATGATTGCACTATATTCAAAGCAAAAGTCAGAGCGAAGATTTCCCCGGCTCTGAACTTTGTAAGAGAGTATTCTTATTTAAATTCCCTAACTTTAGTTATCGTGATTCACTGTTAGCTGATAACTGTTAAGCAGCATATTTCACTGATAAATTAAGATGTATTTATCCTGTTTGATTTTTTTGCAGTCTGATTCACGAGGTTTCAGATGCTTTTTCATCTTTAGGATAAAGAGAGCGAATTAACTCCCGAATTACATCAGTTGCTGGTCTACCCGTTGTTGAACAGTATTGTTCAAGCTTCTGTGCCTCACCTGATGTGAGATTGATTGTAAGTCGTTTAACAGCCCATTTCTTATTCATGTACTAGACAACGTATGTTTTTAAACTACTTCTCTAATATCAATCATCTAAACTGCTCTTACAATGGTATAAGTAAGGACATTTAGTTCAAGTAATCATGAAGTTAAATAGGGTATTTTTCTAAGCAATAGTGAAGAGATGAAGTATATTCTAGATTATAAAGTTAAGCTCTTTTCCAGGCAGTAATTATAAATATAATGTAAAAATAATATTAAATATATCAATACACAATAAGTATTTTCACAGAATAATTGAGGATAATAATATAGAAAAATTTGGCAGCCCTAGCAAATAGAATTCGCTGCTACAGACACCAAACCCACCTCCAGGGGTTTTAAACCAATACAGTGCAGTTAGGGTCAAAAACCTTAAACTGTGTAGGTTGGGGAGCCACTGTGTCCTTGGGGTTTCCCGACTTGTTCGCTTTTAGCGACTTGATAAGAAGGACTTGCCTACAATTGTGTCGTAGCGAATTTCAGTTTCCCAATATTTATTCAAACTTAGTTAGTTTTAATTGTTAATAAGTCATGTGTTGACAATGTATCGGCAGCAGATTTAATTACATCAAATGACATTCCCGACTTTTCTGCAATATCTAATAGAGTATGCTGACCGTCAGATAAATTTAAAACCCACAGGATTGCCATTTCATTTAGCCCGCTATCTTTGTTACCACCAACTGCCCGATATATTCCTCTTTTACCTAACTGTGGCTCACATTTGGGATTTTGGTTGTAGTAGATTTCGTTATTGTTGAGGATATGCAACATCGAATGACATTGAAAGAATGACTCACCTAGATATTGGGGTTGAACGAAATTTAAATCATCTGCTGAGGTGTGGTATTCAGGAAAACTACCATGAGGCGATCGCATGAAGCAACCTACTGCTAAATTAAATCCAGGTGAGCAATATTGTCGCTCATCATAGCCATAGGGGAAAAAATCTATAATTTTGTGATCTTGTTTTGAGTTTTTGAGTACATAAGCGGCAACTTTATCAATTTCAGTGTCACCTCTACGGCTTTTTTTGTAGGTAAAGTTGCCTGAATCTCCTAAACAAGTTAATACCAAGCCATGTTTAATATTATTGACTTTAGCTTCATTGAGAGCCAACCATGTAATTGAACCAATGGTTCCGGGAATCCAAAGGAATCGATAGGAATATCTTGGTGTAGTTTGACTTAAATATTTAGCGATAAAAGTAGCGATCGCAATTCCCGAAAGATTATCATTACACAGTGAAGGATGACAGGCATGGCATGAAATCAAGACTTCATCAGTACTGTCCCCTGGAATATAATACTCGCCATAAGTCAAATAACCTGGTTTTAGGGAAGAATCAATACATACTTCATATTCCTCATCTTTTAGTTGCAAATACTGGTTGTGAGTGAGGCAAAAACCCCAACTTTCTTTGTAATATGAAGTTCGGTAAGGAATCCAATTAGGATAATCGGCAAGTGTAAATAGATGTGATTTAAGTTCTTGAAGAGATAATTTTTGATGTATGGGAATACTATAGTTAACAACGTGCAAATTTGAATTAGTAAAATCTACAACTTTTTCACCTTGATAGTTTTTAATATAGGCATCTTTAATATTCCATTCATTAGGAACTGTCCAATCAAATACTTCTGTTCCTGTCGGCACTTCATGACTTGACAAAGGAATATACTGCTGGAGAATTTTTAAAGTTTCTCTAAAACCATTACCTGTAATACTACG
The DNA here is from genome assembly GCF_036917575.1 of Nostoc sp. GTDB lineage: Bacteria > Cyanobacteriota > Cyanobacteriia > Cyanobacteriales > Nostocaceae > Nostoc. The sequence continues at coordinate 155,279 of NZ_JBALDC010000070.1, forward strand.
ACAAATGGGATATAAATCAGAAATTAGTTGGTAAATTTCTCGACTGATATCTTTTAAGTTAAAAGAATTTTTTAGCTCAACTAAATTAATATTTTGAAGTTTATCTGCAACCATAAGTATAATCCTTGTTATATCATGTCCAGCCAATTAGTTATGATTCCCAAATCTATTCAGAAACCCAAAAAACCTTCCCCTCTGCTCCTCTGCTGCCTCAATGATAAGTCTTTAACCGAACATGATATTAACTGGTGTATTCAATCTTTTCTTGATGTTTTGTATACCAATTTACAGTCAATTCTAAACCCTTCTTTAAAGGAATTGAAGGTTGCCAACCCAGTTTATCGTATGTATAAGCCGTATCAGCTACTCTTATTCTTTCCATCGGTCGCTCAGGTAAAGCACCAAATAGTGGCTGGATCTGAGGGTTGACCAGATTAACAAGCTGGGACACAACTGCATGAATGGGTACTAGTTCTCCCGAACCTAAGTCGAATGTACAACCTTCTACACTAGGAACTTGTATTGCAGCGAGAAGTCCTGCAATCACATCATCGATATAAATCCAATCAACTAGACGCTTTCCACTACTAAGTTTTGGAGCTTGCTCTTGCAACAAGGAAAGAATAACAGAAGGAACAATCTTATACACATTTTGCCCTGGCCCGTAGGTCATAAAGGGTCTAACAAGAACTACAGGTGTTTGATAAAGTCGATGGAACATCCGACCATAAGTACTACTAGCAAATTTAGCAATAGCATAAGGAGAAGAAGGAACTACTTCCGGACGATCTTGTTCTGGTTCTTCTAAAGAAGCTATTAACACAATGCGACTACAGCCAATTTCAGCAGCTATCGTCAATAAGTTAATAGTACTAGTCAGTAAACTGTAAAAGGTAGGCAATATGAATTCTAGATTAGGAACTGCTGTCACAAGACCGGATAAATGAAAGATTACGTCAGGTTTAATGTTGTAGAAAAGATTTTGAACAAACTTAATGTCTTCCATGTCACCGTGCCACCATCGCAAGCAGCTGATATCAGAAGTATGAAAACTGCGAGAAACAGCATGTACTTCTGCACCATTGTGGCATAAATGACGGATTAAATGAGATCCGAGAAATCCGCTAGCACCTGTAATCAGTATTGTTTGTCCAGACAAGTTTTCAACATAGTTCACTATTTATTGCTCACATACTGGAGTTTGGAAAACAAAAGTTATTTTACAGGAGATTGTTTGTTGTAGACATCAACAATGTGTCAGTAATCGGGCAGAAGTCAGTGCCTCGTAAGAAGTCGCCTAAAGAAGTTCCTGTACAAGCTGAATCAATATTTGGCGCACCCTTTTTAGCTATGACATCATCAAAATGTACAGTTCTAAAGTCAATACTGAAACGGGTATAGCCTGATGTATTGGGAATAGTGGAGTGCATCTGCGCTCCTGAAAAGAGAATCATACCACCGACTTGTGTAATTAACTGCAATTGCGGCTCCATTTCTAAAGTTTCTTGGGCATGGGGTTGCTCGCGCGTATCTGTTTTAATGTGCTGTGCCGCATTTTTGCGACTTTCTTTAATCCACTGAGCGTAGTCATAATCTCTTGAGCTATTCTTAACTGGTTGACTCCAGTAGCGCGGATGGAATGCCATCGCATTCTCTGGGGTAATATCGTAGACAGGAATCCACCAGTTGATTTGGCATTGAGGAGCAGAGTACCAGGTGTCACGATGAGGATGAAAAGCGTAAGCAATACCAGCAGTCAGATAGCGATCGCTGGTTGCTGTTCTCAGGCGAGGTACATCGAAATAGGTTTTATTCAAGTCACATCCACTTTCTTTCAAGATGCCTTGAATGAGTTGTTTAGATTCAGGGTGATGGATAAAAGCTGGCTTTAGTTGTGCTAAAATCTCAACGTATTTTTCTACAGACAAGCTATGTTGTGCTTCTCTTGGATCTAAAGGAGCAAACGCTTCTTCAACCAGACTGCGAGCAAAATCACATAAAGCGATCGCACTGGTGCAAGGAGAAAAGACAAACACTTGTCCATTATAAAGATGCTTGCGTCTGATTTCATCACTAAAAATCGAATCAAAATAAATTGTATTCACTTCGCCTCTCATTTGCTGTAACAAAGTTTGAACACAGTGTTAAGTATGAAACTCAAAATTGAATTTTTCAAATTTTGATTTTCCGTGTCTGTGCACCTCTGTACGATCCTAATCCTAATATTTACTCAGCAACTATATATAGCAGTCTTAAATCATTTGTGAAAATTATATATCTCTTTGTTTTTTCTTCCCTTTGCGTCCTTCTTTAACAAGAAGCTGTGCGTTGGCGGAGCCTCTCCAAGAGTTGGCGGTTTGTTTCCTTATCTATATTTTTCACAACTCCTGCAATAATTGCTATATTTTAAATTGATCTTAAAAGTCTTACATCATTGTATGCGTTACAATTTTTTTCGATTCAAATAAATTCCAAGCCCGATCTTTATCTGAAATTTCAGTCACAGATAGAGGCCATTCAATATCAAAAACTGGGTCATCATAGCGATACCCGCTAGCATATTCTGGTGCATAAAAGTCACCCATTTGATACATTACCTCCGTCTCATCGCTCAGAGTTTGAAAACCGTGAGCACACCTATCTGGGATATAGAGAGCAAGACGATTTTCAGCAGTTAACTCTATACCAATATGAGATAAATAGCTAGGAGAATCTGGACGTAAATCGATAATTACATCATAAATAGCTCCCTTGATACAACGCACCAATTTTGTTTCCTGAGAAGGAGGCATTTGATAATGCATACCCCGCAATGTTCCTTTTTTATAGTTAAAAGATAAATTGCATTGGGCGATAGTAGGTTTTAAACCACGAGCTTGAAACTCCTGAGTGCAGAAACTCCGAGCAAAAAAACCACGAACATCTCGCTGCAACTCTAAATCAACAATAAATGCTTCTTTTATTTTAGTTTCAGTGAATATCATAAATTTACAAACTTGAGATTAAATTCAAATTCTAATTTCTTAGAAAAATATTTTGCGACAATAAAATGCTTCTGCATATTTACTTGGTGAATTTGATTCAATCCCGCGAATTCTGAGAATTGAACGAAAAGTCTCTTCTGTAAACCACTGCTTATTATTCTGGGTAGCAAACGCATCCAAAATATATTGAATTTTTCGACAGCAGAGTGTTTCATTTAAATGGACAAAGAAATTAGGAATACCCAAATCACCATCATATTTGGGTATTTCATATTCTAAAATTAAATGATTTCTAAAGGTATTCCAAGTCAAGTCAGAAATTAAGCGATGATCTTGATGGCGATCGTCTCGATGATGAGTAAAGATTATATCTGGGGAAAATTCTTGCTTCAACTGTTCAAAGCATTCCTTAACCTCTATCCCTTGAAAAGGTAGAAAGCCATCTCGAAAATTTTTAATGATAATTTTCTTGACTGGGATTTCTTTTAAGAAGAGACTAGCACTTGCAGTTGCTTCCTCTGCTCTTTGCTCATTGGAACTAAAGACAACCCAATAGATAACAACATGTTGATAATTTTCTATCAGCTTTAAGATTGTGCCTCCACAACCAATCTCGATATCATCACAATGAGAACCGAGACAAAGAATTTTGTACTCAGATTCTTCTGTCTTATTCAACTTAAGTTGGATCATACATGGTCAACTTCTAATTGTTGATCTCCCCAAACTTCCCAAGGTCTTTTGCCTTGAGCATACATATCATCCAACTGTTGTTTCTCTTTAAATGTATCCATTACTCCGAAAAAGCCAGTGTATTTATATGCAAAAAGCTCTTCTTTGGCAATCAATCTTTGAAAAGGTTCAAGAACAAGTTCTTCACCATAATTTATATAATTAAAAATCTCTTTTTTAAAGATAAAATATCCTCCATTAATCCAAATATCACGTTGTTTTACCTCTTGGATATTTTCTACCAAGCCATCCTCGTTCATATCAACTAGGTGAAAACTTTGGCTTGGTCTAACACACAAAAAACTACCGATTTTATCACGTTGATAAAAATTATTAATATACGTTGGTAAATGTAAGTCTGTCAAACCATCACTATAATTAGCTAAAAATACTTCTTCTCCTTCTAAATATTTTTCTACTGCTTTGAATCTTTCACCAATATTGGCAGTTAAGCCTGTATCTACAAATGTAATATTCCAATCTTGAATATCTCGATTAAACAACTGAATTTGGCTACCGTTGGAAAGGGTAAAGTTATTTGAAAGCCATTCATTGTAATTCAAAAAATAGCTTTTGATTAGGTCAGACTTGTAACCAAGACATAAAATAAAATCTTTGTGTCCATAGTGAGCATAGTATTTCATGACATGCCATAATATTGGTCTATAACCAATATTTACCATTGGCTTAGGAATGCTTTCTGAATATTCTCTCATTCTGGCTCCTAAACCACCACAAAATAAAACTACTTTCATCTTAATTACCCCTTTTGGACGATAAAAATATTAAATACTTAAGAATAAACATTAACTTCAGGAATTGGTACAACAAATTGACCGCCCCAATCCCGAATGTAAGCTATTTGTGTCATAATTTCATTTTTCAGATTCCAGGGCAAAATTAGTATATAGTCAGGCTTTGTTTCGGCAATTTTGTCTGGATGAAAAATCGGAATATGAGTTCCTGGTAAAAATTGACCCTGTTTATAAGGATTACGGTCTACTGTATAGTCAATAAAATCTGTGCGGATACCGCAATAGTTTAAGAGAGTATTTCCCTTACCTGGAGCACCGTAACCAACAATCGATTTTCCCTCCCGCTTAACTTCGATCAAAAAATCTAATAAGTTGCGTTTAGTTTCTTTAACTTGTTCTCCAAAGGAAAAATAATATTGTAATTGTGTAAAACCACCCGCCTCTTCTCTATTTTTTAGTTCTGATACTTGGTCACTAATAGGTTTAGAAAAATCTTCATTATGGCGTGCATAAATTCTCAAAGAACCACCATGAGTAGTTAGTTCTTCTACATCAAAAATTGTCAAACCGTGAGCAGCAAAAATCTTATCTACGGTAAGAAAGGAAAAATAAGAGAAATGCTCATGGTAAATAGTATCAAACTGATTTTCCTCGATTAACCGCATTAAGTGGGGAAATTCCATAGTAATTACACCATGCGGTTTGAGGATAATTTTCATTCCTTTGACAAAATCATTGAGATATGGTGTGTGAGCAAGGACGTTATTTCCGAGTAATAAATCTGCCTGTTTGCCCTTAGCAACTTGTTCTTTTGCTGTCTCCTGACCAAAAAATTTGACAACTGTAGGAATACCTTTTTTAATTGCTACCTCAGCAACATTTGCTGCTGGCTCTATTCCCAGCGCCGGGATGCTTTTGGCAACAAAGTATTGCAGCAAATAGCCATCATTACTAGCAATTTCTATTACTTGACTTTCCTGGTTTAATTGGAAACGTTCTACTACTAAATCAACATATTTTTTGGCGTGTTGTAACCAGCTATCAGAGTATGAAGAGAAATAAGCGTAATCGCTAAAAATATTTTCTGGACTAATGTATTCTTGGAGTTGAACTAAAAAACACTGATCACAAACATAGACATGCAGAGGATAAAATGGCTCTACTTCATTGAGTTGTTTGAGAGTACGATAACTTTCGCAGGGAGGAGACATACCTAAATCTACAAAGGTATGGTGTAACCCTGTCCCACAGAATAAACAGTTACCAGTTATTAATTGATTATTTGTTGGCTGTAGTAAATTCATAATTTATTATATGAAATTTTTAAACAGTCTGCCAGAAGAAATCTTGATTGATTTGCTGAGTGCGAATGAGGTATTCTAGTTGTTTCAGGCGAGTAAAGCCTCTAGACTCAAATGTTGCTTTATCCATATCAATTTGCTGGAAGACATTATATAGTTGTTGAGCACCGCGTTGGGCATTCCATTCACATTTGAATCCTGGTAAATTTTGGTTAATTTTATGAAATAAAACCCGATAACTGCGGTTGTCAGGATCGTGTTTACCAAAGCTCAATTTACAATCTGTAAAAACTTCTGCAACTATTTGAGCAATTTGTTTGACTTGATAGTTGCTATTTGTATCGCCAACATTGAAAATTTGGTTGTGAATTACATCACGCGGAGCTTCTAAGGTACAGATAATTGCTTTGCAGATATCCAATAAATGCACTAGGGGACGCCAAGGTGTACCGTCGCTGTTCATCTTGATTTCTTTAATTGTCCATGCCCAACCTGCTAGATTGTTTAAAACAATATCAAAGCGCATTCTCCCAGAAGCGCCATAGGCTGTAGCATTTCGGAGAAAGGTGGGAGAAAAGCTATCATCAGCAAGGAGTTTCACATCCTGTTCGACAAGTGCTTTGCATTTGGCATAAGCGGTTTGGGGATTGATGGTAGACTCTTCGCTAACGTAGTCTTCAGTGGCAAAACCATAGACACTGCATGATGAAGTATAGACGAAGCGTTGGATTCTGGCTGCTTTCGCCAGCTTCGCTAAGTGTACTGAGCCTTTATGGTTGATATCGTAGGTGATATCAGGGGCTAACTGACCTAAAGGGTCGTTGGAGAGTTCTGCCATGTGAACTATTGCTTCCACACCTTGCAGGTCTTCTATTGTAATGTGGCGGATGTCTTTGTTGAGGGTTTTGGCAGTTACCTTAGTGCTGTTATATAGCCAACCTACTTTATAGAAGCCAGTATCTAAACCAATAACTTCATGACCTTCTTGGATCAACAGAGGAGCTAATAACGAGCCAATATAACCTTCAGTTCCAGTTACAAGTATTTTCATATCCTATGGTGCGATCGCAATTTGTCCGGGTTTTAATTCAGTAGGAATATTGTCTACAGGTGCTGATAGCAACTTAGCAATGATTTCTTCGCGTAGGGGAGCGGCTTCATCTTGAGTTAAGCAAGCAAATAACTTTGCTACTGCTTGTGGAGAGCGATCTATTTTCAAGGACTCTTGCAGTATAGACAAAGCTCCGGCGATATTGCCCACCTGGAGAGGAATTCCTGCCCGTGTCAGACAATAGTTGAAATTTTGGCTGCGAGCTTCGGCGGTAATCTTTGCGCGCTGCTCAATGGGAAAATAGGTATCAGAAATTTCAATCGCACGGTGAATAGCTTTTGGCATTTTTCCAGAAAGCCAATTTGTAGATGTCAATTTTTGGGTATGTTCGCGATAACGTGCCAAAATTCCTGGTTCGTACCACCAATCGTAATTAGCAGCATAGCGTTTAAAGATTTCCCAATCAGAAATTTCAGTTAAGTCTGGGTAATGCCCTCCTAATTGTTCGTAAGCAGTTCGACGAATGACTATTGCAGGTATGGTTACTAGACCACAGACACCAATCTGGGACAGCCAATTTGTCATGATGCCTCTGTATTCTCCATACAACGAAACTACTTCTCCAGTGTTGATCGCTTCTCCTTTTTCGTTAATATATTCAAAACCTGTACAACCAACCCCGACTGTATCTGGGCAAGTTGCAAGACTTTGCTGGAGGCGTTCATAAAAACCTGGAAGTACACAGTCATCATCATGGAGAACATGCACCCATTGACCGCGACTCAGGGCAATCCCGGCGTTATAATTTCTCGCTCCACCAATATTTTCTTGATTGCGGTAGTAGCGGATTACTCCTCCCCCAATACTGTTTACGAGATCAAACAACGGTGGTGTACTGGCATTATCCATTACCAGAATTTCCATCTGCTCTGCGCCAGGCCATTGCACTAAGACGCTAGCTAAACATTCAAGAAGATAATCGGTGCGGTTATATACCGGAATCACTACAGTCCAAAATGGTCGAGGTTTCTCTGAGTCTGTTACAGGTGGAATTGCTGGAAACTGATAGTCGCCAACAGTAACCTCATCTTGAGGAATAGGGGGAGTAACGAGCATTTCTTGAGTGATGCCAGCATCAAAGTAAGCAGATACAGCTTTAGCATAGTGAGGATTGAGTAAAGTTAATGCCTGACGATACACAGAAATTGCTTCTGCTCTGTTGTTTTGAGCTTGGTAAACCTGACTCAAACGGATGTAGATTTTCCAGTTTAAGGGATTAAGTTTCAGGGCTTGTTCATAAGAGGCGATCGCTTCTGACCATTGAGCTTCTTCTTGCAGGCTATTGCCTAAGCTATAGTATAGCTCTGGCAAATTTGGGTCAAGAGCGATCGCTTGACGATAATAATTGATTGCTTTCTTGAAATCCCCTGCGATTGTGCAAGAAAGTGCCAATTTTTGATTCAAATTTGCGTAGTACGTTTGTTGAGCTTTTGATAGTTTACCTTGCGCATTCAGGGCGTTGCCTAAATTGACTTTTGTTTCAGCACAGTTGGGCTGAAGTTCTAAGGCTTTTTGATAATAAGTAACTGCTTTATCAAACTTGCCTTGTTGTTCCAAGGTATAACTCAAGTTATTATATATTGCTACTAGCTTCGACTCTAGGGCTATAACATTAGGCAGAGAAGCAAAATCGAAATACAATATAAACTTTTGGTAAGGAATATTTTGAAAGTCTTTATTTTCTTGTTTAAATTTTTGAGATAATAAAACTAATTCTTTTTCTCTATTTTTTATCTCAATATCGTTCAATTTTTCTAAAAGCTCACCATCTAACTCTCTGCCGCCATTTCTCGAAAATGCGTTCTTTTTTAACCAATGTGTGTGCCAGAAAATAAAGCCTAAGTAATAAGGTGTGATTCCTTGAAATTGAATCGCTTCACAAAAAGGAATTTTTGCATTTTTATCGAAAATATATTGCGGTGAGACTGTCCAATATGCCACATCTCCATCACCAGAAGCAAGACATTTTAAATTTGTGTAGTAGTTGGGATCGTTTGGACGTTGATATAAGTTTACTCCTGAAAAAAATAAGGCTGTATTTTGCAGATGATTTTGCTTCAAATAATTATAAATAATTTCTAATTTTTCCGGAATTCCTATACAATCGCCATCGATATAAACGCAAATTTTATACTGCGTCTGACTGAGACCAAAATTAGAATAAAAAACGAAAGAATGAATGTCGGTTACATCCAATTCAACTTGTTCTTTTGTACAAAATGAATAGACGTGAGGTAAGTAATGAAAAGCCCGTATTTTCTGAGGATGTTTTTGTATAAATGCCTCTATTATTTGAGGAGTTTTGTCTGTACACTGATGAAACACAATTACCAATTCATCAACATAATCAATCCAAGATTCGATTGTTAGAGCCAAAAACTCCTCTTCATTACGAACTCGCATTAGACCGCTGATACCATCTTGTCGATTTTGTGGCTCAAAAGATGAAGCATTTATAGTAGGATGCTCAACTTGATTAATTGACATAGTTTTTTAGTCCAAAACTAGAAAATTTTTGCTTTTTCCTAAACAAGTCTTTATAAAGGAAGTGAGATAAATCTTGAGGCAATTTCTTCACGTAAAGGAGCTGCTTCTTCTTGTGTTAACCACCGGAATAACTTTTCCACTGCTTCTGGGCTACGATCTATTTTTAAAGCCTCTTCTAACCCTTGCCAAACTCCAGCCATATTCCCAGCCTGTAAGGGAATTATCAGCGATTCTAGACAATAAAGAAAATAATGACTCCGGGATTGGGCGGTAATTTGTGCCGAGTATTCAGTGGGAAAATAACTCTTTGAAATTTCAATTGCACGGCGGATAGATATCATCTGCTTCCCCGAGAGTAACAATTCACTCGTAACATTATTAGCATGTTGGCGGTAACGAGCTAAGATTTGTGGTTCATACCACCAATCGTAAACAGAAGCAATGCGTTTATAAACTTCCCAATCACTTGTATAGGTCAGTTCAGGATGATATACGCCCAATTGTTCATGCGCTTCTCGACGAATTACTACCGCAGGCATATTCAATGAGTTACTAATTCCAATTATTTGTAGCCAATTTTGAGCAATTCCTTGCTGATCTCCATAGACTTGTTGGCTAAAAATTACTTCTCCTTTCTCGTTAATATTTTCATAACCTGTAAAAGCGGCTCCTACAGAATCTGAACACCCTTCTAGACTTTCTTGTAGCCGGGAATAAAAACCTGGAAGAATATAATCATCATCGTGCAGTAAATGAACCCAATGACCGCGAGTTAGAGCAACTCCGGCATTCCAATTTCCTGGCAGACCGAGATTTTGCGGATTGCGATAGTAGTTGATTATGCCTTGTCCAATACTATTCACCAGTTCAAATACTGGGGTTGTACTAGCATCGTCCATGACGATGATTTCCATCTGTTCTCCTTGCCATTGAGCCAACACACTGACCAGGCATTCGAGTAGATAATCTGTGCGGTTATATACAGTTATTACTACACTCCAGAAAGGGCGCTTGCTTATATCATTTGCTACGGTTGGAATAGTTGGAAAGCTGTATTGTCCTACAATTACCTCTTTTTGGAGAATTGAAGGTGTGACTGGTGCTTGTTGAGGAATTTTAGCATCTTCATCAGTTGCTAATGCTTTGGCATAGTGGGGATTAATTAGCTTTAACCCTTGTCGATAGGCAAAAACTGCTTTTTGGTCTTGGTTAAGTTGTTGGTAAATTTTACCTAAATTGAGGTGTGCTTCTCCATGCTTGGGATTAAGTTCTAAGAGTTTTTGGTAGGATGCGATCGCCTCTTTTAATTTCCCTTGTTCTTGCAGCGCCAAAGCCAAGTTATAATGAGCTTCTAGAAAATTTGGTTGTAGTGCGATCGCTTGCTTGTAACAAGTAACAGCATTTTTCAAATCAAAAGCTTTTTTCCGGGCAACACCCAATTGATTATTTAATTGTGCATAGTAGATTTGTTGATTGCTAGAGAGCTTACCTTGAGCGTGTAACGCATTGCCCAAATTAGCCTCTGCCTCGATAAAGTCTGGTTTTAACCTTAGAGCTTTTTGATAATAATTAACTGCTTCTTCAAATAATCCTTGTTGTTGCAGAGTATAGCCCAAGTTGTTGTAAATTGGTAGTGAATTAGGTAATAAAACTAAAGCTTGTCGATAAGCTTTCTCGGCTTCGGGAAACTGTTCTTGAACTAAATACAAATTACCTAAACTGAACCACGTTTTCACAGAATCTGGTTGAACTTGTGAAGCCGCACTTAACCACTGTTCAGCAGTTTGAAGTTGCCCCATCTGCTGCGCCAACATCCCTAAACCATATAAAGCTTCAGGGTTATCAGGTTGTTTTTCCAGAACTTGACTATATAGTTTTTCTGCCTCCAATAAACGAACGCTGGGATTAAGTTCTAAGAGTTTTTGGTAGGATGCGATCGCTTCTTCTAATTTCCCTTGTTCTTGCAGCGCCAAAGCCAAGTTATAATGAGCTTCTAAGAAATTTGGTTGTAGTGCGATCGCTCGTTTGTAACAAGTAACAGCATTTTTCAAATCAAGAGCTTTTTTCCGGGCAACACCCAATTGATTATTTAATTGTGCATAGTATATTTTTTGATTGCTAGAGAGCTTACCTTGAGCGTGTAACGCATTACCCAGATTAGCCTCTGCTTCGATAAAGTCTGGCTTTAACTCTAAAGCTTTTTGATAATAATTAACTGCTTCTTCAAATAATCCTTGTTGTTGCAGAGTATAGCCCAAGTTGTTGTAAATTGGTAGTGAGTTAGGTAATAAAACTAAAGCTTGTCGATAAGCTTTCTCTGCTTCGGGAAACTGTTCTTGAACTAAATGCAAATTACCTAAACTGAACCACGTTTTCACAGAATTTGGTTGAACTTGTGAAGCCGCATTTAGCCACTGTTCAGCAGTTTGGGGTTGCCCCATTTGCTGCGCCAACATCCCTAAACCATACAAAGCTTCAAAGTTATCAGGTTGTTTTTCCAGAACTTGACTATATAGCAGTTCTGCCTCCAATAAACGATTGTCTTGTTGCTGGTAAACTGCTAGTTTAAGGATTTCAGCTACTTCTGTTTTATTTATTGATTCAGCTTCATCATTGTCATCTGACTGATGCTTTTGCACTGCAATTTGAATAAGATATTTAACTTTAGATTGTGAAATACTCGTAGCATCCATAATTATGTAGTATTTATAACTATATTTAATTTGATATTAGATTGTTATAGATTACTATAACTTCAGAATGATAGGTGATAACTAGATCATAAAATATTTTATCTATTTTTGCTTGTATAAACTAATGTTATAGATTCTAGATAAAAGAGAGATTTTGTCAACAGTATAGTCTATAAGAAAATCCTTAAATTAGTAATTAAAAATTACAATCTCAAGTAATTTTAATGCGTACAATATAGGAGTTACTCTTGGCAAAACCTCTCCCAGAAAAGGCATCGACATTTGTTTTGCACAATCAGATTTTTTATTCACCTAACTGTTTTAACTGAGATGCTTGTAAATCAGAGTCTATTAGGGAATGAAACAAGCAATTAGCCTTAAGCAAATTATATTACCGAGCTGATGTCACTGGCACTCAGGTTTGAAAATAGTATGCTTTCTTGAGGATTATTAGACGAAGACAAAGACAAAGAATTTAAGGTGAGAAGAGCGCCATCCTTGGTATCTGTTATTTTACCTTGACTTCCCCAGCCATCTAATACAAGTTTATCAACACCAACCTGGAAATCTTGAATAACATCAAAGTCTTTTTTAAACAAGCTATCGGTACGTTTGAAAGTAAATGTATCATTACCATCGCCACCAACTAAGACATCATTACCACCATTACCATTGAGAGTATCATTGCCTTTACCGCCATAAAGTGTATCATTGCCATCGTCACCATTTAGCAAATCATTACCTTGGCCAGCGTCGAGGACATCATTACCTCTGTTTCCAGATAGCTTGTCATCTCCCAAGCTAGCATAAAGTTTATCATCCCCTGTAGTTCCCCTCAGACTATCCTTGCGAATTGTGCCATAGATAACATCTGTACCCAGGTTGCCGATTAAAGTATCTCCTGCCAATTCAACAGAACTAGTATTAATTTTGACTATGGTTAGATTGGTATTGCGATTAAAATTCCGCTCATAAGTACCAACAGCATTACCATTTAAGAAGTCAGTACCATTGTCACCATCAATATCAGAATCTTTATCACGACTGTCGATTGTGACATTGCGACTACGACCAAATTTTAAATCCCCAATCTGATCAGAGGAGATTAATTTACCCTGAATGCCAAAATAATCTAAAACTTTGGCCTTGTTAGGATTTGTGGTATCTAATACCAAAAAAGTGGTTGTAGACTGACCCTTGTTATATTCAACGTCAGGATTTTCAATTTCTTTAGCTGTTAGTTCTAAATCTGCTGAAAAATCAAAAGAGAAGCTTTGATTACGGCCAACCGCAAAACTAGCAAGTACCTTTGCTTCGCTGTCGGAAGTACCTTCAAACTGACCACTTAATCCAACGACAGCAGCCTGAGTGAAAAGTGATGAAAAAGTTGGGTCAAAACTTGCTTTAGCCTCAGCAATTGCAGCAGTTATGCCACCTTCAACTAATGTGTCTGCCTGGGTAGCCGTTAAAATGCTTGCAGTACCTTCACTATAGTTAGAAAAAGTAGCATCTCCTTGAGCGCTAACAAAATTAGGACTAGGATCGGGCTTGGGATCGGGCTTATTATTGAGATTAACTCTACCATTGAAAGAAAGTAATTTTTGAGGTGTCAGTCTTAGACTTACTCTTGATGCCATAAAAAACCTGTGTTGATTTTGTGAGTTAACAAATTTGCGCGTAAATATTCAAAGAGTAATTCTCTCCTAATATTTACGAGCTAAATCTCTCGATATCCCTAATGATCCTGTCAGCTTTTATCCAGGACTTGCTTTGCTTTTAACAGCACTTTTAAATAGCTTAATTGACTATTCCAAGCTGAACGTGGAAGTAGTGGGATTTTCTCTGCTTCTTGAGATGGTAATGACTCAAAGTCAGTTTTGTTTTCTGAAATTGTGGTATTTTCTGAATTTTCTGCCATGATTTACTATCTGACAATAGAGTAATGAAATTCAGGTTCTTGTTGCCAACTTTCCGACCACTGAATGCTGTCAGCAGTAAAGTGTAATCGGTCGTTTGCTGGCAATAAAGTATCTGTAGGCTCGACAATTAGCTCAAATTCGCCATTATCAAATGGCAATCCTTGCGCCTTTACTTTGGGAACTACACGCTCTCTCATACCTTGTTTGGCATGAACAAGAGCGCGATGATGACAGTAAGGATTATTACCTCTTTTATCAAAGAAAACATGGGCAGTCCAACTGCAACCCCCACGACAAAGTTCAGCATATTCGCAAGTTTTACAGAAACCCCACAGGTGTTTTGTGCCTTCAGGTGTTCCTGCTCCTAGATTGAAGCGTAGTTCTTCTGTACTTTCGATAATATCATGCAAAGTCTGTTCTCGAATATTACCACCTGTATAGGCAGTAGTCGGTAGTGAGGGACAACCCTTAATCGCTCCGTCAGCTTCAATTCCCAAAGTGGAGAGTCCTGCACCGCAACCTTGCCAAAATGAGAAGTCATCCTCCTGTCCCCGTCCTCGTAACAGTCGTTCATAAGGGCCGTAGTAACCAATGTTATTTCCCGCCTGAAGTTGCACGCCTTCTTGGTAAGCACGACGCGCCACACGGGCAAGCATGGGGTAGATATCTAACAGTTCATGGGGTTGGAGGAGGATATCTGCGTTATCAGCTGCATTTCCCATTGGTACAGTTAGCTGAATTTGCCAAGCACGAGCACCAGCATCACGAATGCACTCATAGATGCAGGGAAACTCTGGCGCTGACAGGCGGTTAATTTGGGTGTTGCAACCAAAAGAAATACCCACTTCTTGCAGATGACTCATGGTTTTAAATGCATATTTCCAAGAGCCTTTCTTTCCCCGCAGGCGGTCATGAGTTGCTTCCAAGCCATCAATAGAAACAGAAACGCTACGAATTCCCGCTTCCTTCATTTTTTGGGCGGTTTCTAACGAAATGCCATAACCGCCTGTAGTCATACCACATAACATTCCTGCCTCGTTGATTGCTTTGGCAATTTCCAGCCAGTCTGGACGCAGAAATGCTTCACCACCAATGAGAGTAACTTCTTTGATGCCAACTTCTGCCATCTGTTTGACGAGATCCAAAGCTTCCTCTGGGGAAAGTTCTTTGGCGCGCTCATGTCCTGCACGGGAACCACAGTGACTACAAGCTAGATTGCACTTTAAGGTAATTTCCCAAACTGCGTAGCTTTTGCGGTGATATGTCATAGATTAACTCTCAATCTCAAACCTCAAAATAAACTAACGCATTCTATTTTTTCATCGTTTTATCGAGTTATTGTACTTCTGTTTGACTAATAAATTTTCCATATAATGGTTGTGGTTGTATAGGTGGGTTTGGCTTTGGATTTGGTTTAGGAATCCATTTACATTTACATTTAATTGGTGGTTTTTCACATTTATCATCGACAGGTAGAGGTGAGACTATAACTCCATACAATGGTTGAGCAACTGCGTTTGTAAGCCCACCAAAGGCTCCTACTAATTCCTCTTCACTAAGGTCGTCAAACTGACCTAATTCTTTTAATTCCAAGATTTTAATAGAGGCTGTTTCAAATTCTTCTTGAGAAAAATTATAGCCACCTTCTTCCATAACTTTTATCACTTCGTCAATTTTATCGTTCATCAATTGGGTGTAAAAAGCTTCGTCTTTAACTAGTCTGATGATGAACTCTTTAACTTTCTCAAAAATTGTTAATGACATAATTTTTGCTGTGTTGTTATGGTGATTGGATTTTTTGTTTAAGTTGAGATTAATGGCAATTGGCAATCGCGTGAGACAACCAGTTGAGCCAGAAAATTTTAGTGAGTCAATTTATGTAACTTTTTATTCCTAAGTTTGGTAAATCTCTCCTAATTTGATATTGGCTTTTTGGTGTTAGGGATTGAACTCCAAAGCTTTTTGATAGCAAGCGATGTCTACGACGGGCTACGCTTACACTTCTTCTAACTTTCCTTGTTTTTGCAGTATCACCCCCAAGTTATAATGGGCATCTACTAAATCAGGCTGTATTGCGATCGCAGCTCGATAGTAAACAACAGCAGTTTGCCAATCATCTGCTTCTTGGTGGGCAATGCCCATCTGATGATTCAATTCAGCATAATAGGCTTGTTTTTCTATCGAAAGCTTCCCTTGGGCAAAAAGTGCATTCCCTAAATTGATTTTCGCTTCTATGCAGTTGGGCTGAAATTCCAGAGCTTTTTGATAGGATGCAATTGCTTCCTCCCACTTATCTTGTTGTTGCAAGGTGTAGCCCAAATTGTTATAAATTGTCCCTGCATCTGGTCGCAAAGCAATAGCTTTTCGGTAAGCTGCTTCAGCTTCTGGTAACTGTCCTTGACCTTGAAGCAAATTGCCTAAACTAAACCAAATTTTCACAGAGTTAGGCTGAACTTGCGAAGCTGCACTCAAATGCTTTTGAGCTTCTTGCAACTCACCTTTCTGCTGGGTCAGCATCCCTAAATTGTATAATGCTTCTGAATAGTCTGGTTGTTTTTCAATCACCTGACGATATAGCTGTTCGGCTGTGTCTAGGCGATTAGCTCGATGATCTTGAAGTGCAAGTTGAAAGAGTTCAGCAACTTCTTCGGCGTTAAATTGTCTTGGTTTATTAACCAGTTGCAAAATAAAATCTTCCAGCGCTCTGACTGGCTTTAAATCGCCGTATAATTTATGTTTATTTTCTGCAACTTGCTGGGAAATATATTGGCGATATTTAGCATCTTTCCCTAGACGGATGGCGATTTGGACGTATTCTGATTTATTTGAAGCGATCGTCTCTTCTATACCCATCATCTGCAAAATTGCCAGAGAATGCCGCGATCGCATCAATTCTCCTGGTAAAGTTACAACTGGAATATTATGAGCAATAGATTCGAGCGTAGAGTTACATCCAGACCAACCAATACTATCTAAGAAGACATCTGCTAAAGCTGTAGTCCCGGCAAATTTCCTGTCATTCAGGAAAGACAAAAACAAACAATGATTTTGATAATTTAACCCTAATGCTGCAAAAGCATAGTCTAAACGCTGGCGAAATCTTTCTGTTATTTCTTCACTTTTGCTTTTAATAAACACAAACTTAGAATTTACTAATTCTTTAGCAATAGAAGGGAAAACGTCATCATGATTGGGCAAATATTTATATAATGACTGACAACACCAGAAGAAAATATCATCTTCTTTTAAACCTATATTTGGCTTCTTAATTTCTTCAGGTTGAATTGTTAAAGGTATGTAATGAATAGAGAGATTGGGTAATCTCACTAATTTTTCTGTATAATGTTCTTGAGCATTTTCTGGTTCCATTAAGTCACTGCTCAAGTAATAGTCAATTGTCGGGAGTCCACTAGTTTCGGGGTGTCCCCAAGATGTCATTTGAATTGGTGCTAATCTCAAACAACCCAGCTTGAGCGTCATTAAATCCATCCCAAATTCTGGAAAAATCAGGATATGTAATTTATCCTTTGTTATTACCTCACACCATTGTTCAGTTGAGCGAACACCTTGGACAAATTTATCAAAAGCCTTGGTGGCAGTTATTGTTGAGTAATCTTTTCTGTCCCCGGTGTAATAACCAAATAATTCAAACTCACTTCGATCTATATTTTCTACCCAACCTTTAATCGGGATTTTCCAATTGGAATGACTAGATAAAAACCCAGAAATAATACCAATACGAACCTTTTGATTTTTATCTAAATTTGGCAGAACAAGCGGCTGGCAATCTTGGGGATAGCGACTCGACATAATCTGGAAAATCATTTCCCCATAAGTTTGCTGTAAATCTCGATCATTTAAGCCTTGGTATGTCAAATAAAAAGGTTGAAATGTTCCCACAGCCTCAGATGCTTTTACCCGTTCTTCCTGATTAGTTAATTCATAATATTTAGCTAAATTTTGCAAATACTCTTGATACTGATTTCGTCTGAATGCAATTTCATCAACATTAGAATAGATAACTGGTAATTGGCTCATACAAGCACCAAATTTGGCCAGATCATAGTTTGGGTTCACTTTGACGGCTTGCTCAAATGCCTGGACTGCTGCTTCTATTTGGTTATCATCTCTCAAGACTGTTCCTAAGTTGCAATATATGTAATCAATATCAGGTCGAATATTAATAGCTTTTTGATAAGATTCTATGGCGGCATCAAATTTATTTTGTGCCCTGAGAATATTTCCCAAGTTGTTATAGGTGATTGCAAAATCAGGTTGAATGCTTAAAGTTTTTTCATAAACTTCTATTGCTTCTGCAAATTGCCCTTTTTCCTGGAAAAGATACCCTAAGTTGTGATAGGCGTAATGATAGTCTGGTTTAATTTCAAGTGCTTGTTGGTAAGAATCGATCGCATCATTGAATCGTCCTTGTTTTTGGAGTACCTCTCCTAAATTAGTATAAGCTGATGCCATATCTGGCTGTAATGCAATAGCTTGGCGATAATATAATTCTGCTATCTTGAAATCGCCTACTTGTTGCTTACCTAAAGCAAACTGCTCATTCAACTGTGCGTAGTGGACTTGTTCTTCTGGTGAGAGCTTGCCTTGAATGTGGAGAATATTATTGATATTGATTTGTACTTCTATGCTGTCAGGGAGAATGAAGAGTGCTTTTTCATAACAGGCGATCGCTTCTTCTAGCTTACCCTGTTGTTGCAAACTAAACCCCAAGCTGTTATGTATTGCCCCTACTTCTGGCTGTAATTGCAAGGCTGCTTGAAAAAACTGTTCTGCATTTTGATATTGTTCTCGTTGCTGTGCCAGCAGACCTAATCCATATAATGCTTCTGACTGCTGGGGATCTACGTCTATAATTTGACGATAAATCTCTTCGGCTTGGATGAAGCGCTTGGCTTGGTGATATTGACTTGCAAGTTGGAGAGCATCAGGAATTGTCGTCACGTCGCTTTGCTCCAAATTCAAAATTAACAATCCCCATAAACAAACTTAGGAACTTGTATCCTTTTATTTATGAGTCATAATTTATACAATCAATTTTATTTAATATGTTTTTTGTTCCTATCTCTGCAAGTAACTCAAGCTTTTAAAACTTATAACTGATATCGATTGATATTATGTCTACTTGATTACTTGCTAAACTTAATTAACAGGAATTTTACTCTTCTCTACCTTTCGAGGGTCTAGGAGAAGCTTAAGACTAGGTAAAGTATTCCTCTTATGACTATTAGCCCAGAGTTTTAATTCAGGGCGGACAAACAATGCAGACTGCAAACTGCATTGAAGATTAAATTTACAAAATTTTATTGCGGAAACAGTTATTTAAGACTAAATAATGTATTTCGGGTAAAAGCCGAAGGCTCAAATGAGCTAAAGAGCCTCCGGTAATTTATCAATATACTAAGCTTTTGAGCATAATTCTACTTACAAAAGTATTAACTTTTGCAAGTAGAATTTAATTATTACTACTTCTTACTAGCTGGAAAAAGTAGAAGCATAGCTTGATGACGAAGCAGTAGCACTATTAGGAGTGGTGGTAGCGTTAGTAAAGGTTATAGCGATGTTGTTGACGCCGCCACTTGCTTTAGCATCTGCATCTGCTTGTGCAATGTTGGCGTATTTGATTTTAGGTGGCTTTGGCGCCTTAGTTGTACCACCAATAATTTCTTCCGAGGTAATTTCCAAGTAGTTAAGATCAGAAATGATCATTTGATTTCTCCTAAATTTTGTAACTGTTGTTGGGAATATTTGGTATAACCAATTTGTTTTATTTGGCTATACATCTAATATACTTTAATTCTCAAAAAAGTCAATGCTTTTTTTAAAAATTTATGATAAAAAAAACTAATGTATTTATGTTTAAAAATCATTACTATGTAGTTTTATTTTTATTCAGAAATATTGCATAAAAAGTTTAATCAAAAACTCTAACTATTTCTGCATAGCAAGAGTTATAGCTATTTAGTTTAATTTTTAAATAACGCATTAACAGCACTTTGTAGATATTTTCACAAAATCCTAAAAAAGAAAACATATTAAGTTTTGAAGTAAATCAAACTTATATCTGCAACATTTTTGAATACTCAAAAACTTTACCCATTAAAGGAGATATTTAGCCACAAAAACATTTGAAATCTCCTAAACTATTTATTTTTGGTGAATAACATATCTATTAATTCCTCTTGTGAACCGTCCAAGTCTATTTGAGTAACTATTTTCATCGTGGTGATTTGTTGCTTTAACCAATCAGAAAAGGATTCTGTAATGATTTTTTGGCGTAACTGTTCATCTAATTGAGGTTGAATGATTTCCTCTACCCAAATTAAATACACTCCTTTGGGAGTCGTTATCGGTTTTAGAGCTTCTGGTGGTGCAGTAGCAAAGACAGCGGCTGCAATCTCTGGACGAAAATCTTTGCGGTATCTGATTCCTTTGTATCCATAAGCACGACGGGCTTCTGGTTCTGAGATATATAGACGAGCAATATCTGGAAAATTGATTTCGCCTTCTTCTAGGGCATAAAAAAGCTCTAAAGCCAAGTCTCGATCCTCGAAGACAACTTCGTAGGTAACGGCGGCGATATAATCTAGCTGATGTTCGTAAAAATGCTTTTCCAGTTGATTGGAAAACAGATGATTCGCTAGCTTCCGCCAAAGGATGTTGTTGTAAGCTAATTCTTCAAACTGATCCACAGAGAGGTGGTGTTTTTCTAGCCATGACCAAGTGTCTTTAGCTTTGACAAGCTTTTTGGCGAACCTTAAGTTGTCTCCTTCTTGCTGTAGTTCTTCTGGGGTAACTGTAATTCCTGCCGCTTGAGCTGCTTCGGCAATAATACTTTGCGATGCGATCGCCTCCACAACAGCAGGTATCTGACAGGAGAGTTTCAAACTGTGAATGATATCTGAAGTGGAAATGTTCAGATTGTGGGGCATAACACGATATCTCCGATAATTAAGTGGATTGGGAATTGGGCATGGGGCACGAGCATTGATTATTCCTCCAGCCTGACTTGTCCTATTTCCTGATTCCAGTGCGATACCTTTAACTACATCTCTAAACCGCCCTTTTTCAGTTTCTTGAACGGATCTAAAACAAAGTCAATTACTCGCCGTTGACGAATGATCACTTCAGCATTTGCTGTCTGACCGGCACCTAATGGAATACGTTTGTTGCCATTTTGGACATACTGCTGGTCTAAGGTGATTTCTAATTCATAGGTTTCGATGTTGCCTTGGGGTGTTTGGCTAACTTTCGAGTCAGGAGAGATCCAAGTAACTTTCCCTGGTACAATGCCATACTCTTGGAAGGGATAGGCATCAAACTTAACTTTTACTGGCATTCCGACCTTCAAGAAACCACTATCCTGATTTGGCATATTTGCTCTGAGTACGAAGTCTGTTTTTGTGGGTGCAATTTGGGCAATCCTTTGACCGACTTGTACCACCGCTCCTGGCTTAGTGGTGGGTAATTCAAAAATTACCCCATTAATTGGCGATCGCACCACGCGCTGCTGAATTTGTAGTTTTGTAGATAGAAGCTGGCTTTTAGTCTGAGCGATTTCTGATTGCGCTGCTGTTATTTGTGCCTGTATATTTTTTAGCTGCTCCTGATTTTTCATGACAGCTAGTTCTCCGGCTTGTGTGGCACTTTTATAACTGCTTTGTTCTTCTTGCAGTCGGAGTTTTGCTTGTTTAATATCAGACTCCAACGTTTTGATCGTTACTTGATAATTATTTACCTCTTGGGCTAAACGCAATTGAGATTGTTTAATATCTGATAGAGACTTTTTATAAAGTCGTTTGCTTTCTTCCTCTTGTTTTTTGAGTTGATCAACTTGGGCTGTAGCCACTGCACCCTTTTGAACAAGTCCTGTATAAGTTTCAACTTGCTTAGAATCTATACCCAAAAGTTTTTGAGCCGATTCTCGATCGTCTTGACTGGTGGAAATTTGCTCCTCTGCTTGTTTAACTAATGATTGTTTTTCTAACTTTTGGAGGTTATAGCTACTCAGTTTGGCATCCAGGTTTTGCTGCACCTGGTTAACTTGAGCCAATTTTTCTAATTCTTGGGATTTATTTTGTTGTTCTAAAAGACTCGTTGACATTAAGAGTTGATTTTTCAGCATTTCCAGTTGGGATTGCTGATTTTGTAGCCCTTGCAACTTGCTCTGGACTTGTTGCAGTTCCGTTTGTATTAAATTAGCATCCAGTTCCAGTAAAACCTGGCCGGCTCTAACTCTATCTCCTTCTTTGACTGTAACTGCTTTGACACTCCCACTAGCTTGAGCGTCTAATTTTTGAGTTGCGCCTTTAGGTTCTATACGCCCTCTGGCGCTACCAGTTTCATCTACTTTTGAAAGAATTGCCCAAGGTAAGAACAGACCAGCAAAGCCAATTAACACATACAACAAACCACGAGTCCAAATTCGAGGTAAGGCATCGAGTAGTTTTTCTGTACCATAGTACAAATCTTGACTTTCATTTTCTGCCTCTGTCTGCTCGTCAAATACCGATTCCTCTTGCTGTTTGTAACCTTGATATTCATCTTGCTCATCTTGGGGAAGTGGGGACGATCTATTGGGATGTGGCATGGTTTTATTTTCGATAACAGTAGATGGGGAGTGCAGGAGAAATCAATTCAAAATTGTACCTTTATAGGGAAGCAATTATGCGCAGAGTTTGGTCGATAAAAAAAAGACTACCCAATGTCCATCAACTAACTTGAGACATCTGTTGTTGATTCAGGTAGTAATAATGACCTTTTTTAGCGATTAATTCGTCGTGGGTACCGCTTTCTACCAAAATACCTTGATCCAAAACCAGGATTAAGTCCGCGTTGCGGACTGTAGAAAGGCGGTGGGCAATAATTACACTTGTGCGTCCTTTAAGAATTGTTTTAAGGTTGTTTTGAATAATTCGTTCTGATTCTGAATCTAAGTGACTAGTGGCTTCATCAAACAGTAATAACCGAGGATTTCCGAGCAAAGCACGAGCAATTGCTAGGCGTTGGCGCTGTCCACCAGAGAGCATTCCACCGCTTTCACCAATTTCGGATTCGTAACCCAGCGGTAATTTTTGAATAAATTCATCGGCTCCGGCATATTTTGCTGCTTGGATAATTTCTTCTAAAGAAGCATTTGGATTAGCGATCGCAATGTTTTCGCGAACAGTCCCACCAAACAGAAAAGTATCTTGGTCTACAACGCCGATTTGGGAACGCAGCGATCGCATAGATACACTGGTGATATCCCTACCATCAATGAGTATTTTGCCATCTTTCGGTGGGTATAAACCTAAAATCAATTTACTGAGAGTTGTTTTTCCAGAACCGCTGCGCCCTACGACTGCAACCATCTGTTCCGGCCGAATTTCAAAGCTGAGATTTTCTAATACGTTAGTGTCACTTTCTGAGTGATAACGAAAGGTAACATTCTGAAAAGAAATATTACCACGAAGTTTACCCAACGACTTGCGGGGTTTATTTGCTAAGTCTTCTTCTGGTTCTGCCTCCAACACATCATTAATCCGTTCGGTAGAAATCACGATTTCCTGTAATTCATTCCACAGCAAAGCTAGGCGTTGGAAAGGACTCAAGACGTTACCCACCAACATATTGAAAGCAACTAGTTGTCCAATAGTTAGTTCGTTGTTAATTACCTGGGTTGCTCCATACCACAGCAATGAAGTATTTACAAAGGTTTGGATGACGCCACTGATAATTTGCAGGCGATTGCCAATTATTTGAGCATTAAAGTCTTTTTTGATTAAATCATTCAGCAGTTCCTCCCAACGCCAACGCACTGTCTGTTCAATTGCTAATGAGCGGACGGTACGAATTCCGCTTAGGGATTCTATGAGATAGCTTTGTTCTTTGGTAGCTGCATTAAAAATATCTCTGGAGATGCGGCGCAAAATACTTGTGCTGGCTAGCGCCAAGATAAAAAATGGCGGTACAGTACACAGCACGAATAATGCCATCCGCCAGCTATAGGAGAACATCAAAGCCAGATAAACCACTAATGTCAGCATATCCAACACAATGGAGAGTGTCTGACCAGTAAGAAAGTGCTGAATTTTCTGGTTTTCTTGGACCCGCGAGATTATATCTCCAACGAAACGCGACTCGAAATAAGCAAGGGGTAAACGGAAGGTATGTTTGATGAAGCCTACGAGTAAGGCGATACTAATGCGGTTAGCAGTGTGAAATAAGAGATATTGCCGTACACCATTGACAGCAACACCAAACAATCCAAAAACAATCATTCCCAAACCAATGGCGTTTAAGGTTGGAACGCTGCGTTGCACAAGTACTCTGTCGAGCAACAACTGAGTAAATACTGGCGTTACTAACCCAAATAATTGAATTACTATCGAAGCTATAAAGATTTCTACCAGTGTTCGATAGTGAGGTTTGACTAACTCAAAAAATTTCCAGAAGCTTCTACTTTCGTCCTTAGCACTTTTTAGGAGAGCTGTAGGTTGCAGTAACAATGCATAACCAGTCCAACCTGCTTGAAATTCAGCTTTTGTCAGGCTGCGTTGACCAAGAGCCGGGTCACATACAATCACCCGCTTAGAAGTAATTTCATAGACAACAATAAAGTGTTTACCTTCCCAGTGAGCAATTGCAGGTAAAGGTTGTTCTGCTAATTTATCAAGAGTAGCTTTCACTGGACGGGTGGCAAAACCCAGGTATTCTGCTGTTGCTGCCATAGCTTTTAGGGATGCACCGTTGCGAGTGACATTGGTCATATCCCGTAGGCGATTGATACTAAAATGTTTGCCCCAATAGTTACCAATCATCACCAAGCAAGCAGAACCACAATCAGCTGCACTTTGTTGGGCATAGAAGGGATAGCTTTTGGTGATACGTTTCCACCAATGCCCCATTTGTACTTTCGGACTGGGAAAGTAAAAACTTGATTTTTTTGTTGGCTGTGGTTGTGATGGCTGCTCTCTTTGGGGAAAAGGAATAATTTTAGATTTAGATTTTGGAGATTGGAAAGTTTTTTCTCTAGTAGTCGGTCCCGAGTCCTCAGTCTCCGATTCCGTTTCGCTGACGCTCATGGCAAAAGCCCACTCCCCCAACTCTGGGAAATATTCTAGTGCTGTTTGCATCTGGTCGTTTTTCAGAATGTAAGCAATCGTTGGTTGGGTTGTTTGCCAATCTCCTTGTTTTGGTTGAGCAAAGATTGTACCTGGTATCAAAGAATGACCTTCAGAATGCCGCAGTTGACCTTTGTACAATAGCCACAACTGTGAATCTTGGGATATTTGCGGACTTACAGAGCCAGTGTCTAACTGGTGTCGCTCAAACAAAGATAAGGCTTTGAGCATTCCTGAAACTTGTGATGTATGGCGGGGAAATTGTGATATTTGGCGACACAACAACAACAAATCCCAAAGTTCTGCACGAGCAAATAGGCGATCGCGAATGTTAGGATACTTGTCTATCAACCTTTGCAATGCTTCTTGCCTGAAATAGCCAAGTTTTAAGCTTGTCGAAGCTCTAACTACATAAGGACTAAAGTTAGCTTCGGGAAACAAAGTCAATTCACCAAAGACAGACCACGCACCAAAGGTAGTAATTAAATTCTCAGAGCTATCTAACAGTCTGACTTTACCTGTAAGAATAATGTATATACCCGGATTCGTCTGTGCAGATTGCCAGAATTGCTTTGCTGATGGTGGCTCCACAATTTCCATTTCTGCCAAAAAATTCTCTAATTCTTTTTCTGAAAGTTTTGTATCCAAAGTGTACAAAAGTCTTTCACCCAGATGTTGCTCAGAAAGCACTGGTGGCATTTTCTAGTCTCCACAAAAAAATTTAGTTATCAGTCGGAATTCAATTCAAAAATTCATTAAAAATATTATTTAATCCCGTATGTTCACTGAGGAAACTCTCAGCTTTACTAAAGTAAAGTTAGAGAAAAATAGGATGATAAAAGCATCTACTTTTTAGATTTAAGGTATTTTGATTAAGCGGACAACCTACTTGTTGCAGCCGATTATTGATGTGGCAATAACTAGTTTAAATACCAAAATATCGAGCTAGAGCTTTGTTTACCTACATTTAGCTTCAAGAGCAATTAACTGCGTTGACATACTCCAGAGAAATATGGATTGCTCTTTTTGGCAATCAACAACGGTTGTAAGTGATGATTAAGAGGAACTATTTGCGGATCGTAATTTGCTCAATGTAGCAATAGCTATGCAAAGTATTTCATTTATCAATCACAAACTCTCAAAGTTTTTTCTAGTTCGGGACAATATTATGGCTGAAAGTTAGCTTTCATGCTCTTGAACAAAACCTGACTTGGAAGAATTTTTAAAAGAATGTTTTCAGACATTCCTAACTTGTTAACAGCCTTGTCTTGACTTAAATGGTGTGACATAATTGTAGTTAGATGCATTGAGTCATAAATTATGTGAAAACGTAATTTATTGCAGTTGTGTGAGCAAAGCCTGACAGCAAAAAAACCACAACTACAAATCTGACTAGCCTTGTAGTGTTAATCAGAAATTTACGCAATGTGCAATTAGCTCCCAGCATGTTCATTTAGTGCTTTGCAAGGCTGGGGGATAGTCTCCGGGATAGCCTCATACTTATCGTGCAACCTCGCTCAAAAGAGGGTTTTGAGTAGGCTACAAGAAACAGAAAACTATAAAGCTATAAAAGCACATCGCAAGTTTTGTTTAATGTAGTATTTCCCTATTCAGCAAAACTCCATTTAAACAAATATTGATTAAGTTTGCTTGGAGATTCCAAGATGAATCTTTTTCCAGCACTACTTAGTATCTTTAAGGGAACATCTAACAAGCTATTTAACGTTTGTATTATACCTCCTATAGTGTAATAAATGCAAGTGACTAAAAGAGACTTGCGAACATCATCATACTTACATACAAACATCATATTTACATAATTATTTTACACTCCTTAGATATTAAATTTAGATATTTTAGAAGTTTCTTAATGTAAATTCTCTGAGAAGTCACTTAATAGATGATTTTTAACAAAAAAAATATATTTTATAACCATTTATACATGAAATCTTTAAATAGCTAGGCGGCATAACATGGTGGTAGTCTTAACGGCGACTATTGTTTGCTTAAAGGTAATATTTAAGTTGTTTAAATTAGCTGTGAGGTAAAACACATTAATGTTGTGATCGAGCACACACACTAGTTAACTACGGTAATCTTAGCATTTTTTTATCCATCAAGGGCATAGCAATAATACATATTATAGCTTGATATAAGTTGAGAAATAACCATCATGTTTAAATGTGCCTATAGTTCAAAAAATGACAATAATTCCCAAATTCGTCTTTTAAAAGCGAAGATTACGATGTGATCGACTAAAGTAATAAATAGATAAAAATGGTGGTTATAGAACCAGTGCCCTAACGAAAGTGTGACACTTTAGATTTGGTAAAATATAGGAAATCATCTATAGCAGTTCTCAATCAGATGAGGTATATCCTCAAAGTTAAAAAATTTATATATCAAGTCTAGTTGTACCTCAGTAGTAGAGAAACTGCTATCAAAGCAACAAATATCACCTTGGTTGCGATCAGGCAATGCTGTTGCTGCATATTTATCCATTGGAAAATCTACTTGATGAGAAAATTATCCCTCTGTTATGCAGGGAGAATTATATTTCTCTCAGTACAGAATATTTAAAGGCTTGTTTCTCCGTGCTTGGTTCAAAACAAAGATTTTTAGCTTTGCCGCTCGAGCAGAGGTTTGAAAAAGACTCAAACCTACATTTATCTGAGAGTTCAACTTTTGTGAGTTAGACAGGCTATTTACGGACTGAGCACTATGATTCACCGCTCAACGAATCGCACGTTATAATTCCTTTTCTCCATGCATAAAGCTCAAAAACCCCTCCCTTGTGCACCTGAAGTGATCTTAACGATAAGTCTTTAATCAGACATGATATAAGTTGTAGGGCGATCGCTGAATTCTCTGCTTGGCTTGCTTTATGAAAGTAGTTTGTGTCATACTTACAGAAATTACTAAATATCGGTCGATTTTAAGTAGTATTTTCATGAGCGCTAGAAGTCATATAGTTAGGGCAATGAGGATTGGAGATTGAGGGAAGACTGACGGCGTGCAAAAAATTGATGTTCTTGTAAACCAAAGATGCTTGCATATTGAAAAATATCTCTGGTTTAGTAGTACAGTGAATTGTGAAGGAGTATTTATGTCACAGTTAAAGCAAGCAGTACCAGAAACCTTTGTAGCCAAAGGCTTAGAAACTCTCCCCAATATTTTCGACCGAGTTGAGGCTCTGGCCAAAGATTTTGCCACCCGTGCAGGGGCACACGATAAAGATGCTTCCTTTCCCTTCGAGAATTTTACAGCTTTGCATCAGGCAGGATTACTCAACCTCACCATTCCACGTGAATTTGGTGGTCAGGATTTGGGGTTGGAAGCTATCTGCCGAGTAATTGAAGGAATCGCACGTGGCGATGCTTCGACCGCCTTAGTACTGACAATGCACTATCTTCAACATGCTCATGCAGCCCATAGCCGTCGGTGGCATCCAGAAGTCTATAAGCGGCTGTGTCGTGAATCAATTGAAGGCATTGCTCTGCTGAATGCCGCCCGTGTTGAACCAGAGTTAGGAACGCCAGCTAGAGGCGGATTGCCTGCAACAATTGCCGAACGAACAGCAGAGGGCTGGCGTTTAACAGGACATAAGCAATACACTACAGGCAGCCCCATCCTGAGCTATTTTGTTGTTTGGGCACGGACAACCGAAGATGAACCACAAGTTGGGAATTTTCTAGTTCCGCGCGATCTGCCAGGTTTGCGAATTGTCGAAACCTGGGATCATCTGGGAATGAGAGCTACAGGTAGCCACGATCTCATTTTAGAGAATGTATTAATTCCTTTGGAGTATGCTCTAAGTATCAACCCTATATCTGCTGCACCATCTTTTGATCCGCTAATTTCCACTTGGGGCAGTTTGACAGTAAGTGCTTTATATCTCGGTGTTGCTACTAGTGCGCGAGACTGGCTTGCTAAATATCTTTGGGAGCGATCGCCTTCTAATCTCCAAGAGCCACTAGCAACTCTGCCACGCTTCCAAACTGCCGTGGGTGAGATAGAAGCACTGCTATTTGCTAATAATAGATTGATTTATAGTTTGGCTGAAGATATTGATAAGGGCGAATATGAGCCTAAAGTTGGATTACAGGCACAGGCTGTTAAATACCTCACTACAACCAACTCGATTCGGGCTGTGGAGATTGCCTTAGAACTAACTGGTAATCCTGGTTTATTAAAAAGGAATCCTTTAGAGCGTCACTACCGTGACGTTCTGTGTAGCCGTATACATACACCACAGAATGATGTTATTTGCCAGTCATTAGGTAAGTCTGTACTGAAAGTCAAGTGATCATAGCAGGAGGCAGTTCTTGCTGGAGGCAGGGGGTAAAAACATTACTCTTCCTGACATTCGCGCTTGTCATTATGTCCTAACCTATATGACTACGGCTATAAATACTAGGGATTAGGGACAAAGAGCAGTGAGCAGGAGAAAGGAATCTTCTCCATACTCAATGCTGAGTTTCCTTAAAACAATCAAGACTTTGTTGAGTTGAGTTACTAATTAAGGTAGTTAAACCTTGACTCGTTGTCAAAGTCAGCTTTACTCCTGATCAATTTTTTCGATATCCTCAGGTGTACCAGTGGCAGAAATTTTTGATGTACCAGATTTGCCTGCACCTGAGTTGCCGCCAGAAGCGCCAGCACCCCCTGAGTGTTTAGAATCTGTGTTGCCTTGTTCTTCTTGAAGCTGTTCAAGGCGGTTTTTTTCTTGAGCTTTATCTTTTTGGTCAGCCATATCTTATTTACATTTTTCGCATAGCGATCGCTATATACTCTATCATTTATTTTTATTCAAGCGACATGACGAAGCAAATGCTTTTAATTGAAACTTCTAGACTACGTTGCTGCAATAGTTCACTCCCTTTAAAACTAGCTTGTTGATTTTTGGGTTATGAGATTGCCTAAATCCCTGCGCATACATCGTACTGCTTCAATATTACGTGCGATCGCATCGTTATAGGAGCAATAATTAATTTTTGGGAATTTTGAATTGCTCAGTATCCTGCTTGCTTATCTACGACATTCCGCAAGGGCTGACCGGTTTGATAGCGTTTGAGATTGTCGATAAACAGTTGTGTTATACGCTCTTTCAGGCGTGGCGACAAAGCTGAACAATGGGGTGTGATAAAGGCGTTAGGCAACGACCACAAAGGGCTTTCCGGCGGCAGAGGTTCGGTTGCAACCGTATCTAATCCAGCACCCGCAATCCATCCCTCACGTAGCGCGGTTAGCAATGCGGCTTCATCTACTATTGCACCACGAGCAATATTAATTAGGTAAGCAGACTGACGCATAGAGCGCAACGCGGCTTTATCAATCGAGCCTTTAGTTTCTGGAGTTAACGGTGTAGCAATAACTACATAGTCTGCTGCTGGGAGAAGCGATCGCCACTCATCAGCACCCACAACTTTGTCAAAATTCGGTAGGGGTTCGGGATGGCGGCGACTACCCCAAACTGTTACTCCAAAGGCTTTAGCACGAGATGCAATCGCTTGACCGATATTTCCTGTGCCGAGAATTAATAAAGTCGCATCTGCCAACTCTTCAAGAAACACTCCTCTTACCCAAGTGTGTTCATTCTGTAAAGTTTGCAATTTCCGCAGATTCTTGGCGTGATAGAGCATAAATGCCAGTACAAATTCCGAAATTGGAATTGCATGAACCCCTGCGCCATTGGTGAGGATAATGTCCTTTTGCAAAAAAGTTGGCGTGAGGATGTGATTCACGCCAGCACTTGGTGACTGTTGCCAACGCAGTGCGGGTGCTGCTGTCAGTACTTTGTCAAGAGTAGAGGTTTTCAGATAAAATCCATTGACATAAATCTCTGCATCACTGGCATCAGCATCAAGATTACCTTCACTATCCACCTCCACGACATCTATATTAGATGGTAGATGTGGCTCTATATCTGCAATGAGATGATCGGGTAAAATTAATTTCACAATTTGCTACTCCCTAATTTCATTTTGGATTGTGCAACCCAATTGGCAGCACCTCTTCATTTTTAATCGTTTAGTATCCTGCTTTTTTATCTACTACATTTCGTAACGGCTGACCAGCTTGGTAACGCTTTAGATTGTCGATAAATAGAGCTATTGAACGCTGTTTACTTTTGGGTGAATGGGCGGAAGTATGAGGTGTGATAAAGATATTAGGAAGTGACCACAAAGGACTTTCTGGTGGTAACGGTTCTGAGTTAACTGTGTCTAATGCTGCACCTGCAATCCAACCTTCTGTAAGCGCTTTTATTAATGCCGATTCATCGACTACGCCACCGCGAGCAATATTAATTAGATAGGCATGTTTTGGGAGCGATCGCAATACGGATTCATCAATAAATTCTTTGGTTTCTGAAGTTAGGGGTGTTGCAATAACTACATAATCAACTCCTGGCAGGAGCGATCGCCATTCATCAGCACCCACTACTTTATCAAAATTTGGTAACTCTTGGGGATGACGGCGACTGCCAATAATTCTTAAGCCGAAGGGTTTAGCACGGGCGGCAATTTCTTGACCAATACCACCAGCGCCAATAATTAGCAAGGTCGCATCTGTCAACTCTTGGACGGCAAAGCCTCTTTTCCAGTGATGTTCTGCTTGTAAAGCATATAATTCTGGAAGATGTTTGGCATGAGCTAGTATGTAAGTAATAACAAATTCTGCGATCGGAATCCCATGCACTCCTGCCCCATTTGTGAGGATAATATCTCTTTTTAAATAAGTTGGTGTCAGGATGTGATTCACCCCTGCATTTGGTGCATGATGCCAACGTAGTGCAGGTGCTGCTTCTAGTACTTTATGCAGCGTCGGACTTCTGGATAAAAACCAACTGAAATAAACTTCAGCATCGCTAGCATCGCCGTCTAAATTTCCTTCAACATCTACCGTGACAACTTCTGTATCAGGTGGTAGATGAGGCTCAATGTCAGCAATGAGATCGAGCGGTAAAATCAGCTTCATTGTAGATTACCTCTTCTTTATTTACAGGGCTATCTTTAGAAATTGTCTCTGTCTAATTAAATAAATCAAATGCCTTTTTTTATTCTAAATATTTACTAAAAAACAAGATAGTTTTATTTAATTTTTAAACGCATAAATTCTAAATCAAAATATTCATGATTAAACTTATATGCCATTTCCTCTACTCCATATATTTGAAATCCCAATAACAAATAAAGTTGTTTGGCAAAAAAATTATTTTTAACAATATCAAGTAATAATAGTTCTACCTCGTTAATAGCTTTTGCTCTTTCAATTAATTCATTTAGTAATAATTTACCTATACCTTTTCTTCGATATTCTTGTTGAACATACATACTACTAATATATGCTTTATGCCTGAGTTTTATTCTTGATTCTTGGTGAAACGCAACTATTCCAATTAGCTTTTTATCCTCAAAGCAGCCCAAAATAAAGTTATTGTTATTTTCTGGTATTCTATCCTGAAATTGTTCTATAGTCTTAATTTTTTCTTCAGAATACGATGTGCCAAAGGAATCTGGATTTTTATATAAAGCCTCTAATCTGATCTGTCTATAATCTTCTGCATCATACTTTGTTAATTTTCTAATTATCATTAAATTAAATATAAATAATAAATATTGATGTTTATTTTTAATAAAGCTATGGATATTTATTACTCAGTATATTAAATCGATATTATAGAAAGCATAAAACCTTTACTAGGCATCAATAGCAGTTATTATTAATATTTTATATTTATGCACAAAATTTAGGCTTATAACCTGGATTTTAAAGTCAAGTTCTGATGCTTAACTAAAGATTTAGCATAACAGTTATGGAAAATCTAAAGCTATATAAGTTAACAATTATTGTATTTTACTTTGTCTAGTTTGTGAATACAGAAAAAATCACTCAGAACCGCAGAGAGGAGAATTGAGAGTTGTTTTAAGTATTCATAAATAATTTTCGATTCTTACAGCTGCTTTTGAAGAAGTTTTTATCTCGAAGTAGCCTATTTTACCACAGCTACCTCAAGCATGATATTAATCAACTAACGAAAGCTAAATCTTAATTACTCAACTGTAACAATTGATTAGTTGGCTGAGTACTTTCATTGCTCATTACTTGCTTGAGAATTGCTTCTCTGATATTGATAAACATTTCGCTACTTCTATCCCGTGGGCGTGAAAGTCTCACAGGAAAATCCATAGAAATCTTTCCTTGCTCAATCACTATCACTCGGTCTGCCAACGCCACAGCCTCTTCCACATCGTGAGTAACCAAAAATGCAGTAAATCTTCGTTCTTGCCATAAGTTTTCAATCAAGGCCTGCATCTCTAACCGAGTTAAAGCATCCAATGCTCCCAAAGGTTCATCTAGCAACAACAAACGGGGCTGACTGACTAAGGCTCTCGCCAATGATACCCGTTGCCGTTGTCCTCCAGACAAAACAGAAGGCCACTCATCAGCTCTATCTTTGAGTCCAACTTTATTAAGTGCCCACAAAGCTTTTTCACGCCAATTACCTTCTAAGCCCAACCCCACATTCTGATCAACGCGCTTCCACGGCAGCAAACGGGAATCTTGAAACATCATTGTTACGAAGCGGCTGAGTTTATGCAGTGGTTCTCCATCCAGTAGTATTCCACCTGAAGTTACTCTATCTAATCCTGACACCAGACGCAATAAGGTACTCTTACCACAACCACTTCGTCCGACAATAGCGACAAACTCACCCGCTTCAACTTCTAAATTCAGGGAGTTTAAAACAGTTTTCTTGCCAAAAACCTTCGTCAAATCCAAAATACTTAATTGTGTACCCTGTA
Source organism: Nostoc sp. (assembly GCF_036917575.1). Taxonomy (GTDB): domain Bacteria; phylum Cyanobacteriota; class Cyanobacteriia; order Cyanobacteriales; family Nostocaceae; genus Nostoc. The sequence continues at coordinate 189,191 of NZ_JBALDC010000070.1, forward strand.
CATTTGAACTCATTTGCAAAATCTCCTTTTTAAGAACAACTGGAATTTAATTATTTGATGAGATGTTCAAGAAAGCAAACCACATTTAATTCTGGTGAATTTAGCATTTATCGCTTTTGATAATTAGGGTTCCAAGCCAAGAATTTTTTTTCTAATCCTCTAGCAATAGAATCTGCTAATTTACCTAGTAGTGCATAGATTACAATACTCAAAACCACAACATCAGTTTGCATAAATTCACGGGCATTCATTGCCATATAACCAAGACCGGAATCTGCTGCGATCGTTTCTGCCACAATTAGTGTTAGCCACATAATCCCTAGAGAAAAACGAACACCAACAAGAATCGAAGACAAAGCTCCTGGAAAAATAATTTGCCACAGAAGTTGTGGTGTTTTTAATCCATATACTTTTCCCATCTCAATCAGTCCAGGATCAACACTGCGAATGCCATGAAATGTATTGAGATATAAGGGAAAAAATACACCCATAGATACTAAAAATAATCTAGCTTGATCACCAATACCAAACCAGAGAATTACCAGGGGAATTAATGCCAAATTAGGGATAGTGCGGAGCATTTGCAAGGAACTATCCAATAACTTTTCTGCCACACGGGAAAAGCCATTGAGCAATCCCAAACCGAAACCAATACTGCCACCAATTATAAAACCAGATATCGCCCGCCCAGCACTAATGCCTATATTTTGGAACAATTCTCCGGTGGAGGCTAGTTTAATAGCTGTAGCGATTACGCCACTAGGGGCTGGTAAAATTCTGGTTGAGAGTAAACCTGTTTTGGAAGCAAGTTCCCAAAGTACTAGAACTAAAACAGGCACAATCCAGGGAACTATTTTTTCGATTTGCGGGTTTTCTAATACCTGGCTCAGTGATATATTATTTTTACTTTTGGTGTGTTTAAGGGTAATAGTCATGGATTTGGGATTTTAGATTGTTCCAAAGGATGAATCTAGAAGTTTAGTCAACATAATTCGTAATTTACTTTTTAATTACGAACTACGAATTAGTTATGAAGCACTTGTGAGTTGTTTCGCAAATTTTTCATTAGTGACGATTTCGCCGATAGGACTCAATATTGGTGGCGTTAAAGGTGTAGGTTCGTTCTGTAAAGGTAGACGTGGAAATAATAATTCAGCAGTACGATACGCTTCTTCTAAATGAGGATATCCAGAGAAAACGAATGTTTCTATGCCCAAATTGCGATATTCCAGCATCCTAGCGGCAACGGTGTCAGGATCTCCAACTAAGGCTGTACCAGCACCACCCCGCACCAATCCAATTCCTGTCCACAGGTTGGGGCTAATCTCTAAGGCTTCTCGATTACCACTATGTAGTTGACTCATGCGCCGCTGTCCTTCAGAATCAGAATTAGCAAGGTCTTTCTGAGCTTTAGCGATCGCATCGTCATTGACATATTTAATTAGCTCATTGGCAGCATCCCAAGCAGCAGACTCGGTTTCTCGCACAATTACGTGTAAACGAATCCCAAAACGGATTGTTCTGCCTTGTTCAGCCGCCAATTTCCTAACTTCAGCAATCTTTTGGGCCACTTGTTGTGGAGGTTCGCCCCAAGTCAGGTAAACATCTATATGTTTAGCAGCAACTCGCTTGGCAGCAGTAGATGAACCACCAAACCACAAAGGTGGATAGGGTTGTTGAATTGGTGGGAATAAAAGCTTACCACCTTTTATATCCAGGTAGTTTCCTTTAAAATCGACTGTTTCCCCGCTAACGATACCCCGCCAAACTGTGAGAAATTCATCGGTTAGATCATAGCGATCGTCATGACTAAGATGCAAGCCATCCCCAGCCAGTTGCACAGGATCTCCACCTGTTACCACATTAATTAACAATCTTCCTTTAGAAATTCGGTCAAATGTTGCTGCCATCCGTGCAGCAGCACCTGGGGAAGTAATTCCCGGACGAATTGCCACAAGAAATTTCATCTGCTTGGTGACAGATATGAAAGCAGCAGCAGTTATCCAAGCATCTTCACAAGAACTTCCAGTGGGTAACAATGCGCCCGTGTAACCTAAACTATCTACAGCTTGGGCAATTTGTTGTAAATAATCAGGTGTGACAACACGAGAGCCAATATCTGTGCCTAAATAGCGTCCGTCATGAGATCCAGTAGGAATAAACCAAAGAATTTCCATTTGTGTTAGGCAGGGTACAAGATTAATATATACGGTAGCTCGACCGAATTGCCGTAGTTTATAGTCAGTATTTTACAGGAAATTATTTAAAACGCCAGTATAGATTAATGATTCATAAAGAAAACTACCGATAAAATTGATGTTTTTACGCACAATCCTCACAATCATGACACTTTTGTTGCAACAATAGCTGTCGTGAAGAATACAAGTTTTGTGTCAATTACCCAACATTTTTGCGACTTGGAAGTGTTCACTTCTGCTTTCATCGACAGAAGCCTTGCTAGCTTGCAGGCAGAAGGCAGGAGGTAGAAACTCTTTATGTCTGAATCTAGTTGAAAACTGCTGTATTTCCTCTAGTACAATGTGGTCACACTACGAATTTATCAAAATTGATGTGTCACAGTACTAGTTTCCAGAACCAAAGTTTTCAAGAATTAATTAAAGGGGAAGTTTAAGAAAGATGGGTTGGGTTACAAAAAAAGTAGGAGTATTCTAGTGTGGAACTTGAAAGCTGGTATCTTGCTACTCACACTAAGTTGCATAATTGCAACTGGTATAGCAGTATATCTCCTTGGCGGCATCGAACCAGCACAAATCCAAGCATTGCTGAAATCTTCTGGGATCTGGGCACCTATTATTTATATTGCTTTGTACGTTCTGGCAACTATGTTGGTTTTGCCCTCAACGGTGCTAAATTTGACTGGAGGTGCAATTTTTGGCCCTTGGCTGGGTACTGTCTGGACTAGTGTGGCAGCAGTCATTGCAGCAATAATTGCCTTTGTTTTTACTCGGACTATTGGACGCCAAACAGTTGCAAGACGATTAGCAGGACGCTGGCAAGCTATGGATGCTGAGGTGCAACGTGGAGGGCTTTTTTATATGTTTGCCATCCGATTAGTACCGATCATGCCCTATGGTTTGGTTAACTTTGTTGCTGGACTGACTTCGATCGGTTTTAAAGATTATGTTCTCGGTACAACACTTGGTACTGTTCCCAGCGTCTTACCTTTTGTACTATTGGGTAGTTCTGGTCTGAAGGCAGTGAATACAGGCGATTTTTTGCCGCTAGTACTAGCATTAGGCTTAACTGGAATGCTGGTAGCAGGGTCTACTTGGTATCGCCATCGTCGGACTTTTCCCAAAAAAGCTGTAGAAAAACTTAAAAAATCAGACTCTTCAGATAACATAAAATCCGAAGAATAAATAAATTATGAGAATGAAACTTGAGTGTTGCTAGGTATACTGACAACTAAACCTTGACGATCGCCAGCAGTCTTTTCGCTTGGCTGTTCAAAAATTAAACCATATTTTTAGATGCTACCAAAGTATTCATTCATTGTTCCAATTTATAACGAAGAAGAAATTATTCCAGAACTATACCGCAGACTGAGTGCAGTCATGAATCGGATGGATGGGCTTGTCGAATTAATTTTAATCAATGATGGTAGCCGCGATCGCTCCCTACAATTACTACGAGAGCTTCATCAAAAGGACCCACGCATTTGCTATCTGAGTTTTGCTCGTAACTTTGGTCATCAAATTGCAGTTACTGCTGGTCTCAATTTTGTTAAGGGTCAAGTTATCGTCATCCTTGATGCTGACCTACAAGATCCACCAGAACTAATTCCTGATATGGTTGAAAAATGGCGGCAGGGCTATCAGGTTGTTTACGCTCAACGCACTCAACGTCTTAAAGAAGGATGGTTTAAGCGTTTTACTGCCTATTTCTTTTATCGCATCCTCAAAAAGCTGGCAGATGTAGAGATTCCTACTGATACTGGTGATTTTTGTCTAATGGATCGGGAGATTGTAGATATTCTCAATTCTATGCCAGAACGCAACCGCTATATTCGTGGTCTGCGTTCTTGGGTTGGCTTTCAGCAAATAGCAATTCGGTTTGAGCGCAACCCCCGCTTTGCTGGGGAAGTTAAATACACTTTTAGCAAATCTTTAGCCCTTGCCATTAATGGTCTAGTGTCCTTTTCAATAGTGCCACTGCGGTTATCAACTTACTTAGGGTTAGTAGCGGCGGCGGCGGCCATCTTCATGGCTTTATTAGTCTTGTATTGGCGTCTTTTTGTCCCCCATTCACCTTTAACCGGGTTTACGATTATTTTGATGGCAATTTTCTTCCTCGGATCTGTGCAGTTAGTCAGTGTTGGTATCTTAGGCGAATATATAGGGCGGATTTATGAAGAAGTTAAAGCTAGGCCCCTCTATACTTTGGCGGAGGTAGGTGGTTTCTATCGCAAGTCTTCTAACTCAACCAATAATTCTGACAAACCAGATAATTTAGAAGATCCTACTATTCAAAATTTAGACAAGTATTAACCTAACAAAGGCAGAGGGCAGTTCTTGGTGGAACAGTAGAGGTAAGAATATTTGCTGCTTTTGATTCGTTTTTACCACTGAGCTATTTCTGGCGATGTCTACGACGGGCTGTGACGCTTTTGCGGACGATCGAGTACTCGCTACCGCTTCTCTAACGCTAACGCTACGCTATCGGTGACGCAGTTGTTGGAATTGACTTAACTAAGAATTTTTACATATTTTCCCCTCATGAAAAAGTACTAGGTCTTGCATTGTACCAAGCTCTATGCAAAGATAATTGTGCTAAAGTACGGTAAATCGATAGAACTATCGTACTTAAATAACAATTGATGCTGTCAAAATACAGTTGATTACAAAATAGTGTTTTCAATTAATGTTAATTGGCAAATAATCACTTGCATCCAAATCAAGCTTTAGTCAATGTCAGTAGCCATTGATTAACTTTGTACAGCATAACCCAAAAAAACGGCATTAGTATGTTTCAGAAGTATCAGTTTAGATAGCGTGTGGTTGAGTTTTCCTTAAAAGGATAGAAGTCTTTACTAAGGTAGTGACTGTCTCATTCAAGCGTCAGAACTACTAGTTTTTGGCGAATTTTGGATTGCGCATTCAACGACTTAGTACCAACTTCGATATTTATTAGAAGCTTGTGCTTTTATCAGCAGCGAAACCTTTGCTAAATCCGTGTTCTAATCGTTTCCAAATAAGATTAGAGCAAGATTATTAATGGTTTTTCTATCTAATAAGAGTTAATTTATTCATCTTTAAGGTTGAGGAGTTAAGGAGTCATGTCTAATTTTCGCTGGAATTATAGATCCATAGTGTTCCTGGTTTTGTTGCTAGATATTCTAGCTATCCTGGTTTTTTCTCCAGCCAAAAGTCAGGCTGAACTGCCTAAATCTGATGTATCTCCGACTGAAGTAGAACAAAACAAAGCGCCAGAAGCAGTTGTCAATCAAACAGCAGACACTTCAATTACACCAGTCACTCGTAAAAAAGCCCCAAACGAGATTCAAGACCGAGTCACACCTGTCTCGCAATTGTTGCAAGTTGCACCGCCAGCTAACAAAAAAGCTCCAAATAATGCAGCAGGACAAGTGACATCCGTCTCGCAACTATCAGATATTAAGCCGACAGATTGGGCATTTCAAGCATTACAGTCTCTAGTTGAGCGCTACGGTGTAATTGCAGGATATACAGATGGTACATTTAAAGGCGATCGCTCCTTAACGCGCTATGAATTTGCAGCTGGATTGAATGCAGCTTTAGATCGCCTCAATGAACTAATAGCGACTTCGACAACAGATTTAGTCAAACGCGAAGACTTGGATACCATCAAAAAACTACAACAAGAATTTTCTCCAGAACTCGCTCAACTTCGGGGACGCTTAGATAGCTTGGAAGTACGAAATGCGAAGTTAGAATCAACTCAGTTTACGACCACAACCAAACTTATAGGTCGATCTCAGATTGTTCTTGGCGATCTTATAGCGGGTAATAATGTCGTCACTAAGAGACCAGCACCTCACAATCCCACACTTCAAGGCTCAACTTCTTTACGGTTCAACACCAGTTTTAACGGTAAAGATTCACTAGGTATAACCATAGGAGGTGGAAATATTGAATCATTGGGACAAACAAAAGTTGCAACTTCATTATTAGGAACTTATGAGGGGAGAAGTGCTGATAACTCCAGTATTACTTTTCAACGCAATACTATTATTCTCAGTGGTGTTCGCTATCGGTTTCTACCTTTTCCAAATACTCAAGTTAACATTTTTCCCTTGTCTGACGGAGCTAGTGAGATAGGTCTTTCTGGTCCGGTTAACCCATATTTTGAATCGTCTTCTGTAACTGGTGCTAATGGGATTTCACGATTTTCACGGCGGTCTTTGGTCTATAACTATGGAGATACCGGTCCCGGAATTGCCATACTCCAGGGATTAGGCAAACAACTTCAATTCGGGATAGCGTACAGCGCAGCAAACGGTGGTAATCCCACACCTAATAACGGCTTATTTACAGGCAGATATTTAGCTTTAGCACAGTTAATATACTACTCTGGTAATAGGAATTTTCGGGTGGCTGCAACTTACGTTAATACCTATAGCCCACCAAGGACAATAGGTTTTAGTGGGACAAATTTCGGCCCAGCAGTCGGGAGTAACCTGGCAAACAGCACCGTGGATGGAACAGCAACTCTAGCCAACCTTTATGGACTACAAGCGTTCTATCAACTTAATTCCAAGTTGGCAATCAATGGGTGGGTAAGTTATGGGGTGCACCGTTATTTGGGGCGCGGAGATGCTGAAGTTATGGATTGGGCAGTAGGACTGGCATTCCCGGATCTTTTTAGTGAAGGTGCTCTAGGGGGAATTTTAGTTGGTATGGAGCCAAAACTCATCAGTCTTAGTAATAGTGTAAATTTGGGAAAAGGTCTAGGACAAGCGGACAGAGATACTTCCCTGCACGTTGAGGCATTCTACCAATACAAAATCGGAGATAATATTGAGGTTACACCTGGTTTGATCTGGATTACTGCACCTGATTCGGATTCCAGCAATCCTGATAGTTTATTTGCTTGGGTTCGTACTGTCTTTAGATTTTAACCGAATAGCACTCCCCGGACTGAATAAAAATTTTTACATTTGTTTAATTAAAAGTCCGGGGATTCTTGAGTCTTAAGAAAGCGATTAAAGACAAAGCCCAATCCAATTTCGCGTCTCTACTTATCCAAACAAAACCGTTTATGCCTCCTGCCCAGTGGTGTCAACTTAATGTAAAAACCAGTCTATACATAGCTTTAAGAGATTATCTTTTTGTCTAGTTTCCACTCTCTGACTCGCGGCACAGCAATGACAAGCATTTCCAACCTCTAGCTGGAAACGAGGTTTGAAAAGGAGTTTTAGCTGAAGTTGACACCCATGCCTCCAGCCTCACTCCAACAAAGTTGATTTTACATAAATTTATCTTTGAAGTTGTTTAGTAAAATGCTTGCTTTTTGTCGAAAACTGTGAAAAACTCTATTATGCTAAAACTACGGTTTATCGATCAAGATAATGTAAATTAAATTATCAAGTTGGTGAAAATTTGTATTAAGGGATCGCAATTTATAGATTTTTAAATATTTATTTTGCAGGATGGCGTGAAGACTTGACGCTTAAGACTTTATAAATTGGGGGGAAATGGTAGATGCTGAAGACGTTAACAAACGATTTTGACCTCGACTTAGAAGCAGATGTGCTTGTAATTGGAGGTGGGCCAGCTGGAACTTGGGCGGCATGGAGTGCTGCATCAAATGGAGCTAAGGCGATCCTTGTAGATAAAGGGTATTGCGGCACAACTGGATGCGCTGCTGCATCTGGAAATGGTGTGTGGTATGTGCCACCCGATCCAGAAGCACGGGAAACAGCAAAGGCGAGTCGGGAATCGTTGGGTGGGTTTTTAGCCGATCGCAATTGGATGGATCGAGTACTGAATCAGACGTATATCAACGTTAATCAGTTAGCAGAGTGGGGTTATCCCTTTCCTACTGACGATGAAGGCAAACCCTATCGGCGATCGCTACAAGGGCCGGAGTATATGCGGCTGATGCGGCGGCAAATTCAACGCGCTGGAGTCAAGATTTTAGACAACAGCCCTGCCTTAGAATTACTGGTTGATGAGGATGGTGTTGTTGCTGGTGCAACGGGTGTAAATCGTCAGACTGGTGAGAAATGGATAGTGCGATCGCATTCCACAATTATCGCAACTGGTGGCTGTGCGTTTCTCAGTAAAGCGTTAGGATGCAACGTCCTGACAGGGGATGGTTATCTGATGGCGGCAGAAGCAGGAGCCGAGATGTCGGGTATGGAATTTTCTAATGCTTATGGCATCTCTCCCGCCTTTTCTTCAGTTACCAAAACCCTGTTTTATAATTGGGCAACTTTCACCTACGAAGACGGTAATGTAATTCCGGGGGCAAGTTCTCATAAACGGTCAGTAATTGCCCAGACATTACTGCAACAGCCAGTTTACGCCATCATAGACAAAGCGGCAGAATCGATGCGGCCATCTATGCGTTTAGCACAGCCCAACTTCTTTTTACCCTTTGACCGTGCAGGTATCGATCCATTTACTCAACGTTTCCCTGTGACTCTACGCCTAGAAGGAACTGTACGCGGTACGGGGGGAATTCGGATTGTCGATGAGACTTGTGCCAGTTCTGTACGAGGACTCTATGCAGCTGGAGATGCCGCCACACGGGAACTGATTTGTGGCGGATTTACTGGCGGTGGTAGTCATAATGCTGCTTGGGCGATATCTTCTGGCTATTGGTCAGGGAAATCGGCTGCTGAATATAGTCGCACTCTCAGAGAATACAAAACTCAACGACAAGTTAAGGGTGTTGGAGAAGTAGGATTACAGAGTGGGAGCGATCGCTCTTTAGCCACTGATGAAGTAATTCAGGCAGTGCAAGCTGAAGTATTTCCCTACGAAAAGAACTATTTCCGTACAGAACAAGGCTTAACCGAGTCTTTGGGTAAACTCAATCATCTTTGGCAAGAACTTCGCAGTAGCCACGTAACATCAGGTAAAGAGCTAATCCGGAAACGAGAAGCTGCGGCGATGGTAGCCACAGCGCGATGGATGTACAGCAGTGCCATTGAACGTAAAGAAACTCGTGGTATGCACAAACATCAAGACTATCCAGAACAAGATGCGAATCAGCAACATCACTTAATTAGTGGCGGATTAGATCGAGTCTGGGTGAAGAGTCAGCCGCTAAATATTACAGAAAAGCCTTTATCTAAAATAGGAGCAGCAGTGTGATTGAGTTGGTCAGCGAGTCGCGGTGCATAAAATGTAATATCTGCGTAAATATTTGTCCAACTAACGTATTTGACAGAGTACCTGATGCGCCGCCAACTATTGCCCGACAGAGTGACTGTCAAACCTGTTATATGTGCGAATTGTACTGTCCAGTTGATGCGCTTTACGTTGCACCAGAGAGCGATGTAACGACTTCAGTTAACGAAGCAGAATTGGCAGAAGTTGGGCTACTGGGTAGTTATCGGGAAAAGGTTGGTTGGGGACATAAACGCACTTCAACAGCAAAAGCCGATGAAACATTCCAAATTTTGAAGCAGATTAAATAGTGCGACGGAGAAAATAGTCATGCTGTCGTTCAAAGTAGGAACAGGTTCTATCAGTAAAAATAAATTTACTTCCAGATTATCAACTTCAGTGGCTTGTGTCCTACTACTAATAATTACAGGATGTAGCCAAGGCGAAACTAAATCTGCTCAATCCATTGAAGCTGTTAATGTCAATAACACTGATTCCAATAACATTTCTACCCTACGAATAGGTTATGTAGGTAGTTCAGAACCTACAGGAGCACTTGGTTGGGCAAAGAAAAAGGGAATATTAGAGCGTGAGTTGCAAAAAGTAGGATTTAAAAACATTACTTTTGCCAGATTTCCTAACGGGCCGGATCTCAATGAGGCGCTTGTTGCCGGACAATTAGATGTTGGTTCTTTAGGCGATACACCAGCCATAGTTTTGAGAGCTAGGGGTGTGGAAACCCGACTGCTGCGGATCAGTCAATTTAATACAACCGCCTGGTTAGTAGCGAAAAAGAATGGGCCGCGATCGCTTGCTGAACTTAAAGGTCAAAAAATAGCTACCCAAAAAGGTTCTTATATGCATCGATACCTCCTGGGTCTATTAGCTGAAGCTAAAATTGCCAAGGATGTAAAAATTGTTCACTTGATGACTACTGAGGCAAAAGCGGCTTTAGAACGTGGTGATGTAGCAGCTTATGCAACCTCAAGCGATTTGGGGCCTTATTTGAAATCGCAAGGGTTTCCAGTGATTGATTCTTCGGCGAATCATCAAGGTTTGTCAGGGACATCATTAGTTGTCGCAACTGAAAGCTTTCTGGCAAAACAGCCTGATTTTCCCCAGAAATTTAATGCAATTCTCACAGAAGCAGCCAAAGATTTAAAAGCTAATTCTGAAGAATATTATCAGTATCACGCCCAAATTACTAAATATCCCATCGATATTATCAAAGTATCGTTACCACTCAAACAGGTATCAGAAGAACCATTACCAGCAGATGGTGTGAAACTTTTAGAGGGGACAAAGAAATTTTTAGTCTCGCAGGGTTTAGCAAAGTCGGACTTTAAATTAACAGATTGGGCTGTTAATGAACAATCGCGTTAATTTTATTTGTCTTGTTGATTAAATTTTTTTAACGTAGACGCAAAGCGGCTTGCCGCAGGCTACCACAGAGGCATAGAGAAAACAGAGAGAATTTATGGAGAAAGGAATTATCAGTAAAGCTAGTTTTCGATATTTTATTTTTACTAATCACGCCACATTATATGTAAAGAAAAATTTCAAATTTTCCAAGAAACGAATATCTGTCATTAGTCACTTGCAAAGGACAAATGACTAATGACAAAGGACAATTTTTTACAACGTTCCATGTTCCATTTCCTCTGTTCACTTGTGGGGTGGGTCTTACCCACTCTGCATTTCTCCTAAATTCTGCATCTAATGCCAATTTCACAAAAAGAACTTATAGACACTTACCGCAGGCTACAGCAGAAGACAGAGAAAAATCAAAGCTTAAAAAATATTCTAAAACTGACGCAAAAGTTCTCTCTGTGTTCTCTGCGTCTCTATGGTTCGTTTATTTTGATTGATTTTTGGAAAATTCCTAAGTTCTATTAATAAACATTTTTCTGTGTTTGCCCTAATTACGAATTATAAGGATGATTTGATTATGGTGCTAGATATTACAAAACCAAAAGACTACATTGACTTAGCAGCTTCTTTATCCAAAGAACTTGCTCAATCCGCAGTTGAACGGGATGCCAAAGCTGGAGTTCCAGAAGAGGAAATTAATAGACTGCGTGAGAGTGGTTTGTTACCGCTGATTGTACCCAAGCAATATGGTGGCATTGGAGCAACTTGGATTGATGGCTTAAAAATTGTTAGAAAGCTATCAAAAGCAGATGGATCAATTGGTCAATTATATGGTAATCATCTCAATTTAACAGCTTTAGGTCATGTTTCCGGTACGCCGTCCCAAAAGGAAAAATATTATAGAGAAACTGCTAAAAATAACTTATTTTGGGCAAATGCCATCAATACAAAAGACACTAGGCTGAAAATTAGTCCAGAAGGTGAGAACTTTCGGGTTAATGGTGTTAAAAGCTTTGGTACAGGTATTTCTGTTGCAGATTATCGGGTATTCTCCGCTTTGGAAGATGGCGTAGAATTGCCCTTCATATTCATAATTCCCAAAGAAAGGGAAGGGTTAGTTTCCAATCAAGATTGGGACAACGTTGGGCAACGTCGCACTGATAGCAGTAGTTATACATTCAACAATGTCTTAGTAAAAAAAGATGAGATTCTAGGGCCACCCAATCCTCCTGATAATGCATTCTCAACTTTTCTTGGTATTATTGCCCAGTTAACAAAAACCAACGTTTATCTGGGAATTACTAAAGGAGCCTTCGCCGCCGCTCGTGAATATACTAAAACTACTACTAAACCGTGGATTACATCAGGAGTAGATAGTGCTACTCAAGACCCATATATTCTGCATCATTACGGGGACTTTTGGGTGGAAATTCAAGCTGCGATCGCTCTAGCTGACCAAGCAGCCGAGAAGGTGCAAGCAGCATGGGACAAGGATGTAGACCTGACTCATCAAGAAAGGGGAGAAGTAGCGATCGCAGTTTCCGCAGCCAAAGCGTTAGCGACCCGTGTAGGTATAGATATTACCAACCGTATCTTTGAAGTTACCGGAACTCGTGCTACTGGAACTAAATATGGATTTGATCGTTACTGGCGAGATTTACGAACCTTTACCCTGCACGATCCTGTGGACTACAAATTGAAAGCGATCGGCGATTGGGTACTTAACGAGCAGCTACCCGTTATCACCCAATATTCTTAGGGCATTGGTCATTTGTCATTATCCTCTGCGCCTACTCCCTTTTACCAACCTAAAATCCAAAATTGATATGACTCAACTAAAAACACTTCCTACCTATGACCCAAGTTTATTTGAGGGAGCCGCAGAGGGCTACGCTCAATATAGAACCAAATACCCATCAGTTGTATTCGACAAACTGACCGAAATATTTCATCTCAATGGTGAAGGACGACTCCTTGATTTAGGTACTGGGCCAGGATTAATTTCAATTGGTCTGCGAACCAGATTTGAGGAAGTTGTGGCGATCGATCCTGATCCCGATATGATTGCAGAAGCCAAACAGCAAGCAGCAGCAGTCGGAGCGGATAATATTACTTGGTTAGAACAAGGAGCCGAATTCATCGACTCTAGTTTAGGGAAATTTAAGTTAGCCACCATTGGTAGAGCCTTCCACTGGATGGAACGCGAACTAGTGCTTGAGAGCCTTTATGAATTGCTTGCTGATGATGGTGGATTAGCACTGCTTCAAACTAGTGATAATCCTTGGGAAAGTAATCTACCTTGGAAACAAGCTGCTGTTGGAGTAGTGAAAAAATGGTTAGGTGAAGAACGCCGAACTGGCTTACGAGGACAAGGCATTCGTAAGCCAGTCGATCCTCCCCATGAAGTCGTAATTGGCAATTCTGCTTTTGCTCGTCAAGAAACCTATGAAGTGCTATTTGAAAAATCTTGGACTGTCGATAGCTATCTTGGCTACTTATATACTACAGCTTTCTCTCTGAAAATTTTCTACGGCGATAACGCTCCAGCATTTGAAAAGGATCTTAGAGAAGCACTACTAGCAGTTGAGCCGTCTGGACATTTTATAGAAGAACTCAAAGCTACAATCCTAGTCGCTTGGAAGCACTAGTAAAATAGCACGCAAATAAAACAGAGTTCTATTCACAAATTTCAATCTTCCACTAGCACAACATCGGAGTGAGTCTTTCTCACTCCACTTCCTACATTTTTGCCTCCTAACTATTAAATTCTCAGTTCCTCGAGTCGTTTCAGGGTGGGTTCTACCCACTCTCTTTCTTAATTTCATAGATAAAATTTAAAAATTATTTATTTTAATTTAGAAATAACTTAATAAAAAAGATTTTTTGTTTTTTGATATTGCAATTAATCATCACTGTTTTAACCACCTAGAGGAAAATCAATAAAACAACCCATGCCAGCTTTAAAAGGAAAGTTTGAATTCAGAAAAAGCCCAAGAACAACACGTCGTTCTTTATTATTTGCTTTGGGCTACTGCTTAATGCTATCTACGACTCTATCAAGTTGTGGTGAAGCCAAAAATAATGCTCAACAGTCAACAGTTTCTCCTGAATCTGTAGTTTCTAGCACTACAGAGAAGTCAACTGATAAACAAGTACAAGTAGTGCGGATTGTACGTTCAAAACAACTTACCCCTTTAGCAGTTTTAGAAAAAGAAGGTTCCTTAGAAAAGCGATTAGAGCCTCTAGGTTTTAAAGTGCAGTGGACTGAGTTTGCGGCTGGGCCACAACAGCTAGAAGCCCTAAATGCAAATGGATTGGATATTGCATCTACAGCCGAATCGCCTCCTGTATTTTCCCAAGCAGCAGGAGTGCCTATTGTTTATCTAGCTACTACACACCCTAGTGGTAAATCTATTTCACTTTTAGTTCCTGCAAACTCTCCGATTAAAACTGTTAGCGATTTGAAGGGTAAAAAAGTAGCTTTTCAGAAAGCTTCCATTGGTCACTATTTATTAGTTAAAGCATTAGAAGATGCAGGGTTGAAACTGAGCGATGTCAAATCAGTTTTTTTACCACCGGCAGATGCAAATGCGGCATTCAGTCAGAATAAAGTGGATGCTTGGTATATTTGGGAGCCATTTGCTACTAGAAATGTACAAAATAAAATCGCTCGTGTTTTAGCAGATGGCGGAAAGTTGAGGGATACGGGTAACTTTTACTCAACCTCACGCCAATTTTATCAGGCTCATCCTGATGTCATCAAAGTTTTTTTAGAGGAGCTAGAAAAGAAAGAAATCTGGACTAAGGATCATCCCAAAGAAGTAGCACAACTGCTTGCTCCTGTAACCCAGCTAGATCCGCCAACTTTAGAAACAATGCATAAGAAATATGATTATGGGCTAGTACCAATTACCGAGAAAACTATTATCAAGCAACAGGAAGTTGCAGATAAGTGGTACAGCCTCGGACTTATCCCCAAAAAGGTAAATGTTAAAGATGGCTTTTTAACGCCTGAAGAGTACGCCAAAATTACTCCCTCTGATGTTCTAGCGAATAAGTAATTATCTGAATAAAAAATTAAAGCACAGGAGAGTATTATGCCTACCTCGACTTTGACAAAGGTTAAAATTAGTGCTATTGATGCCCCTTTGGGAGCTATAGTTACCGATTTTGATGCCAATCAAGCGATCGCACCTGAAGTTATATTACAACTGAAGCAAGCACTGCGCGATCGCCACATTTTAATATTCAAAGACCAAAAGCTCTCTGATAAACAGCTTTTGAACTTCGCTCTCTACTTTGGCGCACTGTTTGTACCATCTGATGAAACTCCAGTCTTAGCTTCTAAACCGGGAGAAACCCCAGTGGTGATTCCCATTTCCAACGTCGATGGCGGCTATACCGGTACTGGAGAACTGACTTTCCATTCTGACCACAAATGGACTCCTACCCCATCTAGCGGTTCGCTTCTTTATGCTTTGGAAATACCTTCTCAAGGTGGAGATACTTATTGGTTAAATACCAATTTGGCATATCAGGCATTAGATGAAGCCACCAAAGAACGGATTGCAGATTTACAGCTAATTACCTACAACCCATTCTTACAAGACCGGAATGCACCGCGCCCTTTGTATCGTTTGGATAAGAATATTCCTTTAATCAGTCCTGTTTTTCCCCATCCTTTAGTTAGAACACATCCAGAGAGTGGTAAAAAGCATCTTTACTTAGATGCTGCTACAGAAGTGGAAATTGTCGGCTTAGAGCCAGAAGAAGGAGCTAAACTGATTGAACAGTTAAGGCAACATCTAAATCAACCCAAATTCTACTACCAACACAAATGGTCTGTAGGCGATATTGTCTACTGGGATAATCAAGCTACCTTACATTACCGCCAAGCATTCAATCCCAATGAGCGACGAGTATTAAAGCGGGTTAGCCTTGCAGGTAGTCGTCCCTTTTAGGATTTATAACTCAGAAGATTAAGCTAATAGGCATTTAAATATACATTTTATTGGTCAATAGTCAAGAGTGATTCTGGACTATTGACCAATAAAAGTTGTCTGAAAATCATACTTTATGCTTGTAAATTAAAAATAGTAAAAAAATATTTTTTGTTTCAAAACAAGTGTTTATTAACACTTTATTCTCAAGCTAAACTTGATACACTTTAGACTGAAATTGATAGTTGCTAGCACTCATTCAAAACGCAACTACAATAATTATAAAATTTAACTATAAGAAATATTATGATGCTTTTGAGTTTTTTGCAAAGGCTAAATTTGTTTGGCAATAAAGAGCTACTACAATCAAAAATAAAAAATACTAATACGGTATGTGAGTATAGTCTAAATACTAAACCTATAGAAGCCAAATATAAAATTGAGCCTAAACATATATCTATATTAATGGCTGCTTGCACTCTTACCATACCAATGAGCATGGTTGGTTGTAGCCAAGAAACTAAAACTAATCAAAACGAACTATCCTCAATTAGTACACAATCTCAAAGTCAAACAGTTTCTAATACTCCCCAAAAACAAGAACTACGAGTTGTTTCTTCTAAGCTTGGTTCTCTTGCAGTGATGAGAAAGCAAGGAACTCTAGAAAAAAGTTTGGCAGCAAAGAATTTTACTGTAAAGTGGCTAGAATTTGCTGCTGGGCCGCAAGCTTTAGAAGCGTTAAATGCTGGTTCCCTTGACATCGCAGCTACAGCTGAATCACCACCGATATTTGCTCAAGCCGCAGGTACACCTCTTGTGTATATTGCAACAACTAGATTTAATGGTAGAGCAGTTTCTTTTTTAGTACCAAAAAACTCTCCGATTAAAAGTGTTGCTGATTTTAAGGGCAAAAAAATCTCCTATCAAAAAGCCTCTATCGCCCACTATGTTTTACTAAAAGCATTACAAAAAGAGGGACTAAAATTAAGTGATATAAAATCTCTTTATCTCCCACCTCCAGATGCAAATGTAGCTTTTAGTCAAGGAGGAATTGATGTTTGGGTAGTTTGGGAACCTTACATTACCAGAAATGTCCAAAAAAATCTTGGTCGTGTATTAATAGATGGACAAGGGCTTCAGGATCTTGGTAGCTTTTATACTACCTCACGTAAATTTGCCAAAGAGCATCCTGATATTCTTAAAGTTTTTCTAGATGAGTTTACCAAAGCTGAAGATTGGTCGCAGAAAAATATTGATAAGTTAGCAGAACTTGAGACTGGTGACGTTGGTATTGATGTACCTACTCTCAAAACAATTCATAGTAAAGCAGCTTATGGTTTGCTACCAATCACCGATGAAGTTATCAAAAAACAACAACAAATAGCTGATTTGTGGTATGCACAAAGACTTCTACCAAAAAAAGTTAATGTCAAAGATGGAGTACTTACTCCAAAAGAATATGCAGCATTCACACCTGATTCAATTAAATCTAATAAGTAAATCATTGTAATTAACTTGAAACAATTGAATATTTTCAATTATTAAATGATGGTTCTATAGCAGTATTCCATCAAAACTTGAGGTGAAAAAATGTTTAAATTTTTCGTGAATAAGACAACAGTCATCAGTAAACTTGCCTTGTTTACAATACCTAGTTTTATAGTATCTACTACTTTAATCAGTTGTACGCCAACTGTATCTAACACAAATACAGGAACTGAACCGAAAGCAGAACCAGCAGGGGCTAAAACTATAACTTTGAAAACAAAGTTACTGCGAATAGGGTATCAAAGCTCTGGTGATTTAGTTAGAGTCAGAGGAGTTTTAGAAAAACGTTTGGAGCCTTTGGGCTTGAAAGTCCAGTGGTCACAATTTGCTCAAGGGCCACAACTTATGGAAGCGATGAATGTGGGCAAAATTGATATTGGCTCAGTTGGCGAAACGCCTCCAATCTTTGCCCAAGCTGCGGGTGCAAAAATTATCTATTTGGCTGGTAGAAGACTTGGCCCTAATTCTGGTAAAGGTAGTGCGATCGCAGTTCCTAAAAATTCTCCAATTAAAACTTTAGCTGAAATTAAAGGTCAAAAAGTAGTCTTTCAAAAAGGTTCGGCTTCTCACTATTTTATTATCAAAGCCTTAGAAGAGGTAAATCTAAAATATAGTGATATAAAAGTTCTGAGTATGCCCAATGTTGAAGCCCGTGGTGCATTTATTCAAGGGACTATTCCAGTTTGGGTAACTGGCGATCCTCATTTAGCTTTGGTAGAAAAACTCTATGGTGCGCGTGTATTGCGAGATGCTACAAATATTGGCACTCCAGGCGGATATTACATTGGAACACGTGAGTTTACTAAAGAAAATCCCGACTTAGTTCGGATCATTCTAGAAGAAATTGATAAAAATGGTCAATGGGCAGAAGCGAATCGTAAAGAAGCAGCCAAACTCATAGCACCTGTACTCAAAATTGATTTACCTATTCAAGAAGTAATTTCTAGCCGTGCTACTTATCGCTTAAGAGGAATTACTTCAGAACTAATGCAATCTCAACAGAGTGTTGCTGATTTGTTCTATAACGAAAAAATATTACCAAAAAAGATTGATGTTAAAGAAGCATTGCTCACGCCTCAAGAATATGCAGCTATTACTCCACCAACACTGATAAGTGAAAAGTAGAGAATAGTTAGATATGAAGTTTGTTTTTTTAAACAAACTAGAATACCAATTTACTAGATGAAAAAGCAGATTTTTTAAATTAGCATAATCTCAAATTTTCTTCATAAATTGGTGTTTTAGGAGGTTTAAATAGCAACTTCCTATTATCTTACTTGCTGAAAGAAAGTAAGACTGACAACGTAAAAGTTAAAACTTACAAGGAAAATCACAACTGATGAACAAGCCATTTCAACCACAACGCCGTACAGTTTTAAAGCGTATTGTCCAATATTCAGCATTGGGACTGTTTACTTTATCATCTTCTTTGGTGGGTAGCCTTGTGCAAAGCACCCAAGCGCAGACAGCCAAAGTAATTAACTTGGCATATCAAGCTTCTGGTGATATTGTCAAGTCCAAAAAAACTGTTGAGCCACGTTTCAAAGCATTGGGTATAACCGTGAATTGGGTTGGACCATTTGCAGCAGGGCCGCAATTGATAAAAGCGCTGGATGAAGGTAAGGTGGATATCGGTACTGTGGGAGAGACACCTCCAATATTTGACCAAGCTGCACGCCCAGGCCTGATCCCTGAAGTTGTCTATCTTACTGGACGCACGCCCACCGATGGTACAAACCAAGGTATTGTGGTGAAAGCTAATTCTCCCATTAAGAAAGTAGCGGATCTTAAAGGTAAGAAAATTGCTTTTCAGGTAGGGTCGAATGCACAATATTTACTAGCAAAAGCGTTGCAAGAGGTAGGGTTAAAAATTAGCGATATTCAAATCGTTGCTTTGACTCCGACTGATGCTCGTGATGCCTTCATTCAAGATAAGGCTGACGCCTGGGTGGGTGGCGATCCCCTTTTAGCTGCTGTAGAAAAGACTACCCCGATTCGGAATCTGAGAAATGCAAAAGGAATTAACACTCTCAACGGGTTTTATATTGGCAGGCGTGCATTTGTCACCCAAAATCCGCAATTGGTGCGAGTATTTTTAGAGGAAGCAGAGAAGGTAGGAGAAGCGGCTGAAAAAGACCCAAGCGATTACGCCAAAATTTTAGCTGATGAACAGAAATTAGATCCAGCAGTTGCACTAAAGGTGGCAAGCCGTCGTACTTATAAATTGAGAAAAATTACACCTGCGATCATTGCCGAACAGCAGGGCGTTGCTGATTTCTATTTTGCAGAAAAAGTCATCTCGCGTAAGATTGATATCAAACAAGGGATTCTTTCTGATATAACATATAAAGCAATCATTCCTGATAATATCAAGTAACGGTAAACAAGTAGTAGGTTTATTCAGCTATTAACTTGGCTAGCTATTACACTGTAGCGGAAGTTTGCCTAACTTCAACAAGGGGCTTAACAAGTTGTTTAACTAACTTGTTAAGCCTATTGTCTGGTTAAGTAAAAACCAAGGAAGGAACAAGCGATCGCAAATCTTTTTACAAATATGATTTGGGACTAAAATGTTCCACTCAACGTATCAAGTAACGGTGAACAGGTAGCAGGTTTATTCAGCGATTAAGGTAGCGATCGCATCTACCAACTCGCTTGGCTCTACTGGTTTGGCAATATGCTTGTTAAATCCGGCTCTTAACACCTGTTGGGCGTTCATTTCTCCAGCATAGGCAGTAAGTGCGATCGCTCGAATTTGCCCTCCCTGCTCTGGTGGCAGTGTTCTCAACTGCCGCATGAACATACAGCCATCCACTTCTGGCATCCCGATATCGCTTAAAAGTATATCTGGCAAGGATTGGGCTAAAGTCGCTAGAGCTTCATTGGCTGATGTTACTGCTGTCACATTTGCCCCATACTCTTCTAGTAAGAAGGTAATAAATTCTCGCGTATCTGTATCATCATCCACTACTAAAATTTTCACACCATTCAAATTTGAGGATGGCTCAGAATTGCTACTGTCTTGTTTAATCTCTAATTTATTTTGGATTAACGGTAATCTGACAGTAAAAGTTGCCCCCCGCTCTTCGCCTTCGCTTTCTACCTGGACTGTCCCACCATGCAGTTCGACTAAGTGATGGACAATCGCTAATCCTAACCCCAATCCACCAAATTTTCTGGTGGTGCTGCTGTTCTCTTGGCGAAAATATTCAAACACGTAAGGCAGAAAATTGGGGTCGATACCTTTCCCTGTGTCGCTGACTTGAATGATTGCTGAGTTGGAATTTGACTTAGAACATGATGATAATCGAATATCAACTTGTCCGCCCTCTGGTGTAAACTTAACCGCATTTGAGAGCAGGTTCCAAACGATTTGCTGCAATCGGCTGGAGTCTCCCAAAACTTGTCCCAAATTTGGTTCCAAGCTGATGTGCATCTCAATTGACTTAGCTTCTGCCGATAGCCGCACTGTCTCCATTGCTGCCGAAATCACAGATGCTAGATCGACTGGGTAGATATTCAAGCTGATTTTACCTTGTAAAATCCGGGAGATATCCAGTAAGTCTTCAATCAGTTTAGCCTGTAATTTCGCATTTCGCTCAATAGTCTTCAGCGCTTGAGGAATTGTCTTTTCATCAAGTTTTTTGGTTTGGAGTAGCTTTGACCAACCTAAAATTGGGTTGAGTGGCGATCGCAATTCATGAGAAAGTACTGCCAGAAACTCGTCTTTTATGCGGTTGGCGTTTTCTGCTGACTTCCGGGCAGTTTGCTCTGCCTCATATAAACGGGCACGTTCCATCGCTTGAGCGCACTGCTGTGCTAGTGCCAGCATAAAGGCTCGATCATCTTGATTAAATTTCTGAATTTCGGTAAAAGCTAAAGACATTCCCCCGATAGCTCGTCCCTCAATGATCAATGGAATCGAAATCCAAGCGTCGTAGTTGTACTGGGCGTATTCCTGAGCTAGATTTGAGTAACGAGCTAGCCTTGTTTCGGTTGGCTGTTGCCAAATAGGTTGCTTAGTTCTGACTGCTTCTGCCACTGGCGCGGATGCATTAATCGAGAATCGACGCGATGAATCGATTATTTCTTGTTGATCGCCAACAGTTCGGACAATTTCTAATTCAGTGCCGCTTTCAGTCAATAGTGCGACAAAAACAGAACTAGCTCCGACTGCCATACCTTGCTTTACAATTACTTCAGCGACTTGTGTTGGAGTTAAAGATTCAGCAAGGGTAGCAGTAATCGCTTGCAGACGGGCAATGCGAGATGTTGCGAGTAAAGCCGCCTGTTGAGATTGCTGTGCTTCTCTGTATAGTCGGGCATTATCAACTGCGATCGCTGCCCGTCCAGCTAACTCCTCAGCTAACATCAGGCTTTTGGTGTCGTAGCGACGATTTGAAGAAGATACCAAAGTCATAACTCCCAACACCCGTCCCCGAAGGATTAGCGGTACACTCATACCAGATGTCGGATTTAATTCTTGCAATATTTTCAAGTGACTAGCGTTGTGGGTTAACCCTTGGATCTGTTCCTCAGAAATAAAATGAGTAATGTGTGATTTGCCTGTCTGTATTACCTTCGCAATACCTGCTGTTTCGGTCAAATCAGGCGGATAATCTTGTAACTGTTCTACTAATTCTTGTTTCTCTGGATTGGCATGGGCTGCTGCAACCCGACAGAGTAATTGATTGTCACTAATAATATCAACTAAGCACCAATCAGCGATTTCCGGCACAGCCAAACGCACTAAACCTGCTAAGGTTGTCTCGTAATCCAATGATGCAGCCAAAATTTCACTAGCCTCAGCCAGAAAACGCTGTTCTTCTTCCACCTGCTTGCGCTTAGTAATATTTCGTGAAGACGCTTGCATCTCTAAAATTTTTTGAGTTTGGCGATCGCGAATCGCTCGAATAGTTGCTTCCAACCAGATATAATGTCCGTCTTTGTGACGCGCACGGTGAGTAATGGTATAAATATCTAGTAAATCGCCATTGACTGGGTAATTCCTGGCAATCTCTACCAAATCGTCAGGGTGAATTAACTCATGGCTAGGATGACCGACTAATTCCTCTGGTTGATATCCCAGCACTGTGTAGCAAGCTGGTGAAACGTAGAGAAGAATTCCATCGACTGTATGGCGGGAAATAATATCAGTTGAATTCTCAGCCAGCAGCCGAAAACGCGCTTCACTTTCGCGCAATTTGGCCTCAGCTTGTTTGTGTTCGGTAATATCGACGCACATTCCTACCCATTCGCGGATTTCGCCTGTTTCGTCAAGTATCGGCACACCGCGTATATTCATATAACGGTATTCGCCGTCATGCCGCAGAACTCGATACTCGGCAACTGCAACGCTGCGTGTAGGAAATGCCTGTTTCCAAATTTCTGCGATCGAGGCACGATCTTCTGGGTGCACTGCCCCAACCCAACCCCATCCTTTATATTGTTCGGGACTTTGCCCTGTGAACGCCTGCCAAGTTGGAATATCAGCAACAACATTGCCCCAAGGTGCTGCCCTCCAGACAATTGATGCGCTTGCCTCTGCCAGTGAACGGTAACGTGCTTCACTATCGCGCAGTGCAGCTTGCTGTTCGCTCAAATATTGCTGCAATTCAATAACCTCTTGAGCTTTCAGGTTCTCACTCATTTTAAAAGTATTTGGCTAAAAGCGATTCATCGGGTTCTCTCATCTGCTGTAATAATTAGAACGGCGTAAATATTTGTAGTTAGGATGAGGCAGGAGGCAGGAGGCAGGAGGGAAGAGGAAAGAGGGTTTTAGTCTAGTTAACTTTTCTTCAAATAGTTTGGTTTTATCGTACCGACTTGCATAAGCTCAATTTAAATATATTTTTATTTTTCTAATGCAATATAACAGATGCTATAGCTCTAACTGCAACCATCTAAGGTTAGAGAGGTTATCAAGAAGATTGTCTACGAAGGGTGGGGTTTGTAGCAAAAATTATTTTCTCCTTTGCCTGTCTGCTTTTTTGTAAGTTGGTGATTATGTATTACATCAACTATCATGCAAGCTATTTAAGCTAGTAATAGAATTGTTTCAATTCAGGGGATAAGAATATGAAAGTTTGGCTTGCCTGCTTTTTGGTGTTGTTTGCCTTGGCGGAACTGTTTGACTGGTTGCAAGAATTTAATTTGCCATTACCTATCTATATTTTGGGTGGCGCTTTTTTAGCTGTTGCTTCTAACTATGATAAAATTGTCGGCTCCTATTTTGCTGATTCAAGCATTGAAGCATCACTTGAACAACCACAGTTAGATTCACTAACTCCATCTACTAATCCGATTTCTTTCCCAATTACCAGTCCTGTTGAAGATGTTCAAACATCTCAAACAGATGATTAGTGCTTGTCTTATTCTATGGTTCAGGCTAGGCGTTAAAAGTAGGAATACATCAAAGTCTTTAACTAGCGAGTAAATTGCTACATTAATAAAAGCTTCAGGTTAACTAGCTTTTAACCTAAATTCCGAAAATTAACTTCTGCGTTTGCAACATCTACCCAATTCAGGCTACCGCCTCAACGCCGTGATTAGTGGACTATTAGAAAAACTCCGTGTACCTTTTGTCAAAGTTCAGGATTCCCGTGAATCTTCTAAGAGCAAAAGCTGGCGGCAAATTATTTTTGTTACCAGTGTAGGAGTCACCGCTTTTATCTGGGGAGTTCGGGAACTCAAATGGTTAGAGCCTTGGGAGTTAAGAGTTTATGACCAAATGTTGCGATCGCGTCCCGCACAAGCACCCGATCGGCGGATTTTGCTAGTAACAATTACTGATAAGGATCTCAAACAAGAGAAATGGCCTCTATCAGATCAAACAATCAATCAGCTATTAAAAAAAATAGAGTCTTATCAACCGCGAATTGTTGGTTTATATCTTTTCCGACCAGAAGATAATAATTTGGCAGCTAATTTTCAAAATCAAGATAACATTGTCACTACCTGTTTATTCAGCAGCTTGGGTAGAGATGAAATTCCACCGCCGCCGAATGTCCCTATAGATAATGTTGGATTTAGCGATGTGGTTGCTGACAATGAAAACGATCAAATTCTTCGTCGCAGTTTATTATTTGCCAACTCTACAGACAAGAAATGTACAACATCATTTGCATTTGGTGCATTAATTGCAATTAATTATCTGGAAAAACAAGGTATTAAATACGATTTCACTAAAAAGGGAGATTTTCTATTAGGTAAAACCCTGTTTTTGCGTTTACAACCTAATTCTGGTAGCTACCAACATTTGGATGCACAGGGCTATCAAATATTATTAAATTACCGTCACCCCAACAGCTTCGCCGACCAAGTAACCCTTACAGATGTTCTTAATGGTCGAGTCAACTCCAACTTATTCAAAGACCGTTTGGTAATTATTGGCACTACGGCAGCTAATATTCCTCCAAGTGGCTTTTATACGCCCTACAGCGTTTTGCCAGATCAACCAGCTAGAATGTCTGCTCTGTTTCTTCATGCACAGATAGCAAGTCAACTCATCAGCACAGTGTTGGATGGGCGACCCTTGATTTGGTATTGGCCCGACTGGGCAGAACTTATTTGGGTGTGGGGGTGGTCGCTATTAGGTAGTTTTTTAGCATGGCGGTGGCAAAATCCGCTGCTTTTGCTAGTGATGGAAGCAACAACTCTACTTGGCTTAGTAGTAATCTGCATTGCTTTGTTTTTGCAAGCTGGATGGATACCATTAATTCCCTCTGCTCTTGCTTTGGTAATTAGTAGTATCTGTGTAATTGCTTATACTAGCTACCAAAATCAACGACAAACTCAGGTGATTGTTCTACAAGTTGAAAAACAACAAGAAGCGATCGCCCAATTAAATGTACTCTTAGAAGATAAAACAGCACTTCCCGATTCCTCTGTTGACTTTCTTTCCGCAGTTGATTCACCAGAAATAAAATCAGGTGATTTGCTTTTGAGTGGACGTTACAAAATCTCTCAAACTCTTGGTGCAGGTGGATTTGGTCGGACTTATTTAGCACAGGATAGTCAACGACCGGGTAATCCTACTTGTGTAGTTAAAAAGTTAATGCCAGCCCGTCAAGATACACGATTTTTGCAAGTGGCTCGCAGGTTGTTTCATAGTGAAGCTGAAATTTTAGAAACTTTGGGTAAACATCATCAGATTCCCGAACTACTTGCTTATTTTGAAGATAACCAAGAATTCTATTTAATTCAACAATATATTGAGGGACATACCTTAAGCGAAGAATTACCACCTGTACAAAATGTGCAAAACGAATCATTCGCGATTGAGATGCTCAAACAAGTTTTAGAAGTTCTAGAATTTATTCATCAACATCGAGTGATTCATCGCGATCTCAAACCAGCTAATATTATTAGATGCGCTCAAAATAATCGGCTGGTATTGATTGACTTTGGTGCTGTGAAATTGATGCAACCGCCGAGTAGCGAGCAAACAGAATTAGCGACAGTAGCCATCGGGACGCGGGGTTATGCACCTCCAGAACAATTTGCCGGTCATCCTCGCTTATGCAGTGACATTTATGCTTTAGGAATGATTGCCATTCAAGCCATAACTGGTATACCACCGCAAGAACTCCACCCAGATCCAGAAACAGGGAATGTGATGTGGCGACAAACGGTACAAGTCAGCGAAGAATTAGCAATAATTTTAGATAAAATGGTTTGCTATCATTTTAGCGATCGCTATCAATCAGCCACCGCAGTTTTACAAGATTTGAAACGTTTTTCAACTAAGTGATATCATGTCCGTATAATTAGTTATGATTTTCACAGTCATTGCACCCCACCCCCCAGCCCCTCCCCGCTCTTCGGGAGGGGAGACAAAGTATAGCTTTGGCGGGGTGGGGTTCTTCAGGTTTAATAAGTAATCTAGCGAACATGATATGAACTGGTAACTGGGGATTAGGGACTGGGACATATACAGCAGATTTCAAGTTGGTAAGTACACACTCCTGAATTCTCAATTCTGAATTCTGCTGTATCAATCCACTTCTAGCGCTCCTAAAGTTTTTAAAGTTACTACCTCTGCTTCAGTCAACCCTGTCACCCTAGTAATAATCATGCCTTCATAAGTGCGGGCTGGTCTCAACGTTTGTTGACAATCTGGACTGCACCGCAACTGCCCAAACATGGTTTGAGTCTGCCTTGTTCCCGCCCCCTCTTATCTCCTTATCCCATTCCCCATGCCTAAAAACTTCATCCCCTTGTGGATGGGGTTTTTCATTTTGGAGCTTTCTAACTAGTCTGTCAAGTTTATCCTCAAGCTGATCAGCAGAGCCAAGGGTTATTCGTAGTTGATTTAGGATAGGTCTTACAATCAGATGAATTTGACTATTGTGGATGTAGTCTTTTGCTTGGGCTTGCATCGAAGCATAAGTCAGCAGATATTGCGGTGATTCTGTTATGATTTCCTCGCAGACTTGCTCAATCAAGCACTTTGTCACATATTCCATCACCACAGGTTGCTGTGTGAATCCTCCAGTATTGCTTTCTATCAAGCTACGCCAGCGTAAAGATTCAAGGACTGACATTAACTTAGGCTTAGGTAATATTGGTGTGAAAGCTGTTTGCAATTCTGTGGAGGAAAGCTTACCCCGATTAATTGCCAGCCAGTACATCACTAACTGCTCAGACGTGGAGAGTCTTTTGAATTGTTGTTCTAGAAGATTGCCAATGCCCTGACATACGGTTGTGCCTTCGGCAAAGAAGCAGACGATGTTACCTTCATGTAAGTCCCGAATGGAAGTGGCGGCAATTTTCAAAGCTAGGGGATTACCACCGTAACACTCAACCAGTTGGTGGGTTTCGTCCTCAGAGCCTGATAGCCCTTTGAGTTTCAGAATTGTTTGCCCGGCTGCGACTTCTAATCCTGATAAAGCAAGGGTACGGACTGGCAAACCATCACCTTCCAAGGCAGCGACTTCAGTAGGTTTTTCCCGGCTGGTGAGCAGGACAGAGCTTTGATGCCCAGTTTCTCCTAATCGCCACAGAAGTTCGCCGTAGGGTTTATAGCCCTCACGGTAACAGCCTGTCCCTTTACCTTGCTCCAATAATGTGTCGAAATTATCCAGAATCAGCAAGCATCGATATTTGCGGAGATAATCGATTAAACAAGTAATTTGCTCATAGGGGGAAGCAGGCAATATGGTAAGTTGTTGATCAGAAAGGATTTTGATGCACTCCTTCATCTTGTCGTGAAAAAAAGGTGCGTGTCGGAGCGATCGCCAAATCACATATTCAAATTCTCCCTGCAATTGTTCTGCTAACTTCACCGAGAGCGCGGTTTTGCCCATACCACCCATACCTAATAGTGTGACTACACGAGCGCGATCTCTCACAATCCATTGGCTGAGGGTTTCTAATTCTGTAGTACGTCCATAGAACTGGGAAACGTCGATTGCTTCCCCCCAATTTGTATAGTTCGTAAAGGGTTGAAAGTCTAAGGTTGAGGAAGTGTTTATGTCCTGTTGTCGCTGTGCGATTCGCTTCAGCACTCCTTGCAGGTTATTTTTGGTAACTTTTTCGCCCAAAGCTTGAGAGAGCGATCGCCATAATTCCGAGCCAACGTCTTTGATGTGACCGGGGTCATAAGTGACTGCTCGCGCCATTTCTAGATAAGTTTTCCCTTCCCAAGCGTAGCGAAATACAATCTCTTGCGCTCTCGTTAAGCGTCCACGTTCCAATAATTGCTCGACTATTGCGATCGCTTCTTCAACCGTCATTTCTTTCGGTAATAATACAGTCTCACTACAATATTCACACCATAAACTTGATTTTTTGTAAAAAGTTTACGTAAATCTACGAAAAAGAACCCGACCTTTTCCCGACCTTTTCCGACCGACAAACTTGATACTAGCCCTTTAGAATCTATCTAACGATCAGAGCGATCGAGAATGTAACCAAATTATTGAGGGCAAAGACATGGCTGATTACTACTTCGGTACAAGTGGAAATGATTATCAAAACTACACTGGTTCAGAAAGTTATTTTGCTTATGGTTATGAGGGAAATGATACCATCTATGGCAATACTAACGACGATTACCTCTATGGTGATAGTGGCAATGACTACCTATATGGTTACACAGGTAACGACGTCTTATACGGAGGCTCTGGTAGTGACAACTTATATGGCGGAGCTGGTAGCGATACTTTATACGGTTCTAGCTCAACTGCCTACAACAGTTATGAATATGATATCTTAAATGGTGGCGATGGCTTTGATAGGTTTGTTTTAGGTACATCCTATGATGGAAACTATTATCAGGGATCTGGCTACGCTACGATACAAGACTACAATCCTGCGAATGACTATATCCAACTGAAAGGAAGTGCAAGTTCTTTTTATCTTGGTACTGCAAATTATGAGGGAACTAGTGACCTTGATACACTCATATATCAGAATGATGGTGACTTGTTAGCAGTAGTTCAAGATCAGACTAATGTACAGTTAACCAGCTATTATTTTACCTTTGTCTAGTCCTACTACAGTTGGGAAATAACTCTACAGTTACAAATCTTTTATGACTTTAGAGCAACGCAATTTTAGCTCGCTCCTCAGCTTTATTTATCTGAATTTACACTCTTGTATCTACAACCAAGGAGGTTAAAAATCCACTTGCGAGTGGAGCATTCCAATTGTAGAAAAAAGTTTGATCACTCTAATTCTCTTAAGAGGTTCTTTGTAAAGTATTATTGCTAACATCTGAGCCTCAAAAACCTAACCCCCATTCACTAGTAGGGAATGGGGGTTTCAAATTCAAAGCGTTTTGACCTTTAAACTGATAAAAATTGAGCAATAAAAAATTCGCCTACGGAGAAGCAAGCACACATTTTTCTGGTTTTCAGTATAAAAAAATCGCCCCCTGAATTCAGGAGGCGCATCACCAAAGTGGTATAGAGACGCGAAATTCCGCGTCTCTATTTTTAGCTAGCAATGTATTCTTTGACATTGGCACGACGGCGACGCAGATGAGCCAAAGCTTGATGCTCTAACTGACGGACGCGTTCGCGACTGAGATTTAATCTCTCACCGACTTTTGCCAATGACATTTCATTACCATCTTCTAAACCAAAGCGTAAACCTACAACTTCTCGCTGTTGCGGGGTTAGTTCTGCTAGCAGATTGTTCAAGTCTTGGCGTAAGAATTCCTGGTTGGTGTAATACTCTGGCGATGGGCCATCATCTTCGAGCATTTCTTGCAACTCAGTATCCTGGTTCTCACCAACTCGCACATCCAAAGACACTGGTTGACGAGCCATATTCAGATACTCGCGAATCTGAGTTGGTTCTAATTCTAGTTCTTTGGCAATTTCAGCTGGAGTCGGCGATCGCCCCAAGGTTTGAGCCAACTCGCGCTGCACTTTTTTGATTTTGTTCAGTTTCTCGGTAATGTGGATCGGTAAGCGAATAGTACGACCTTGTTGAGCGATCGCCCGAGTAATTGCTTGGCGAATCCACCAGTAAGCGTAAGTCGAGAACTTGTAACCCCTCATTGGGTCAAATTTCTCCACACCCCGCTCTAATCCTAGTGTTCCTTCCTGGATTAAATCCAGAAACTCCATATTTCGCTTTTGGTATTTTTTGGCAATAGCAACGACCAAGCGCAAATTCGCTTCGATCATTTTTTGTTTTGCTCGCTTACCTTGCGCCACTGTTTGTTGCACATCGGTTTCCGATTGTTTAACGTGATCCGCCCACTCTGAAATATCCGGTTCGCGTTGCAACTTCTTCGCCAAAACTTCCTTGGCGTCAATGAACGTCATCATTTGTTGCACTTGCTTCCCAAAGATAATTTCTTGTTCGCGGGTTAGCAGTGGTACACGACCAATTTCTCGCAGATAGGTTCGCACCATATCAGCCGTGAATTTGGTGTTAAGGTTTTCTGTTTGGGTATTGACAGTAGGCATTGGTGCGATGTCCTCTACTTCGTAAAGATAATGTATGTTTTATTACTAAAATGGATGGGAAAAGTAGTACATCTATCTCGAAATATTGGGAGCGACCAAAAACAATTAATTGATACAGCCGTTGTTAAGACGGTAAGCCCCCAATGATAGGTTCCTCTACTTCCCTAAATTTTCAATTTTTTATAAGCACACTGGTTATTTTTGAGATCCTTCTCTTAGACGATTACTGACACCGATTGGCAAAACCAAAGTCGGTATGAGTTCTACTTAATTTATGATACGATAAATCAGGCAAATAGTAATCTATCTTAAGATAAAACCTATCATTATAATTTAAAAGCAGCCGTTATATAAAAAAAATTTAAACTTCCTCGAAATTGCTGACTACATCTATAGTGACGCTAAAAATCCCTCTTCTGTTGCCAAAACTAGCGGGATAACCGAACTTAATTTGCTGTGATAATGGACGGATGTCAACCCCTTGGGGGAATTCAAAAGTCAAAATGACGCTCTCTACAAGACGCTAAAAGCGAACGCGGACTCGCTAACGCTACGCTAACAAAATTCAAAATTAATAGTCCCCATAAATAAATTCAAGGGCTTGTATACGAAAGCGTTTTCGGTCATTAGTCATTAGTCATAGAAATACGTGGGATGCGGGAAACTCAGTCCCTTTAGGGCTGAGAGGGAAGCGGCTCATGCGATTTTAATCGCAGTCAAATTTTCTAACTTTGGATGAGTTACAATAGCATCATGACTCAGCCCATCTCTGTTAAATGCAAGCTTATAGTACTCCCTAACTTTAGTGGCGAAATTGACCGCACGATGGAGGGTTTTGCAGATGCTTGTAATCAGATATTGGAAGTAGCTAAACGTGAGAATTGCTGGAATACCACCAAACTTCACCACTTGGTTTACAAACCAATAAGGGTTGCTACCGGACTTAAGGCTAACCACGTTTGTCAAGCCATCCGACGAGTTATTGGTAATGCAAAAGCAGTTAAACAAATCCACAAATTTAGACCCACTTCTGTCAGTTTGGATGTTCGCACCTTTGTTTATAAGGAAGAAACCCAATCTGTAGGGGTGACTTTGATGTGTGGACGAGTTGAATTTAAGTTGTCCATTGGTGGCTACCAGATTGCATTGCTTAGGGATCAAACCCCAACCAGTGCAACTCTCAATAAAACTAAATGCGGAGATTACTTTATCAATTTCGTTGTCGATATCCCAACTCAACCTACTGGCAAGACTCCCAAAGTAATTGGAGTCGATCTCGGTAGAAGGGATATTGCTACCACTTCTACGGGTGAATCGTGGAGTGGTAAACAGATTCAATCGGTTCGTGACTGTTACAGTCAGGTCAGGGCTAATGTTCAATCCAAACGCACTCGGTCGTCTAGGCGACTTTTGAGAAGGCTTTCTCTTCGAGAACGGAGGTTCCAAGAATGGTTGAATCACAACATTTCTAAACAACTTGTTCAAGAATCTAATCGTAGAGTGCGATTCGTTGCTTAGTGAATCGCGGTAATCAGTCCGTACATAACTAAGCCAGTCTGACAGCAGATTACTGTCATTAAAA
>NZ_JBALDC010000071.1:0-87166 GCF_036917575.1 Nostoc sp.
TCATTGATTTTTTTGCACAAGCTCTAATTGCTGACTCTAATAATAGTCTGTCTCGTCCTTCTTTACTTCTCCAATATTAGACCTGAATCCTTACGATGTTTCATACAATTCTAGGATCTTAGATTGCAGGCAATAGTCTTCTTATACTGGTACAACCATAACCGGTGCGCTGTTAGCAGTGACTGCCCCAGTCATCGTAACAGCAGGTCCCATTGTCGCAGGTCCAACAACTGTAAAAGGTCCTGTTGTTGTCACAGTTCCTACCATAGTGATTGCAGGTGCCATCATATTAATTGATGCACCTTTTAATGAAATTGCGCCCACTGCATTGACATTGATCAAGGGACCAGCATTTACATTAATCGTTCCTGTGGTTCTAAGCATAACCGTCATTCCAGTGTCAAGAAAGGTTAGCTGTTGTCCCATTCTAGTTCTAACGCTAACAAGAGATCTTGTATCATTTAAAATCACTTGATTTCTACCTGACGTTTTAATTTCGATCTTTTTTGACATGGGTTTGTCGTCCATACGGATGCTATGCCTACCAGCAGTTTTAATTTCTATAAATTTCTGACTGTCGTTGATGTCGATACGATGTCCGCCGCTAGTTTTAATATAGATTCCTGCTTTGGACCTCTTATCATCTTCCTCAACAAATTGAATCGTATGTCCTGTACGGGTTTTAATGGTGCGTACTCTCACTTTGCGGTTCTTAATAGTATTAGCAACTGTTTCAACCGTTTTGTCCTTGCCATTCCACACGCCCCCTACTATATAGGGCCGATGAATATCACCGTGTTCAAAACCGACAAGCACTTCATCATTAATTTCTGGTAAGCAATAAAATCCTCTTTGATTAGCTGCCCCTAAACCTACTACCCTAGCCCAATTGCTTTCATGACCCATAGTCAAAGTGGGGAATTTTACTTTAACGCGACCCAAACCTTTTGGATCGTTATTCTTAGTCACCAAACCTACCAATAGAGTTTGACCAGGTTGCAGATGAGTCTTGGGAGGCAATGTAGAAAGTAAGCTACCTTCTCTTAGCCCTCGAACTGTAAAATCAGTTGTATAATTCCCCTGTATGTAGTGGTGACAAGTTTCTGTTACATAGTAATCACCACTGTAGCGAGTTCCCATATTTTTAAGTGTAACCACTTTGCCCGGTCGAACTAAAGGGTTTCCCATAGCTTTGGCATCAGCAGTCACAAACTCTCCGCCTAGCTCATTACAAAGAGCCTGAGCCATCTGTTCTGCTTCTTTTAGAGTATCTACAGGTTGGTCTACCACAATCATTTTAGGAGGTTGTTGCATTTTAAACTTATTACTGATGCTGCTCCCCTCACCATTTCCCGTCACCGTAACCAACTGTTCCTTTGAGGCGGTTCCTGTGATCAACTTTTTATTACTATAATCCCAGCTATTAACCTGAACCGAACTAACTTGTTCAGCACTGGTAACTCTTACATCAAAGCTCATAAGATTATGAAGCCACTCTAAGTTGATAGAGCCTTCACGTTTGGGCTTGCGAAAGTGAATCTTATTGTCTTGAACAAAGAGTTCAAACCCTATTCTTGCGGCTCGCTCTCGCAGAAACTCCATATTGGTTTGATTTTCTTGAAAAACATAATCATGGGAGACACCACTGGCATCCAATTGACCAATTTTAATCTTCGCTTCTTGAGCAACCTTTCGTACAATATCAGTATCCGTACAATTTAAGAAAGATCGGTTGTAGCGACCCCGATGCAGTCGATGGGAAACGTCATAGCCGCGCACAATAATATGGGCTGTAGATGGAGCGACAAATTTGACTTCAATACCTGTAATTTCGCCCTCAATTAACCGCTCCTCTATTTCAACCACATCAAATTCAATATCTTCTGTCGTACCAGCCCCAAATCCAATCGTAATTTGATCGCCAATATTAAAGTAATTTTCGTTTTTCCAAGGCTTGCTGTTCTCGCTTGCAGCAACATACACATTATGGATTTTCATGACAAACATACTTGGCAAATGTAAGCTTTCATCCACAACAATTTCCAGAATGTCATCTACTAGTTCCTTTGGTGCCGACGCTCCACCCAGTTTAAGTATAGGCTTGTTTAAATAAAGGTTTTCACTATTATTTTTGGCAGAGTTAGGTTTGGCAGACCTAGTTTTGGCAGAGTTAGGTTTGGCAGGCATTGGCAAATACTCTCAGTGTTGTTAGGTAATTTAGAGTTTGTTCTCTTAATAGGTAGAATAGATTCCTGGATTGATATAACCTTCAGCAAGTTTTAAAATTTAGTGAAGTCTTTTACCGCTTCGGCCTTGGCTTCGACGAGGGTGGATTTTTCGACCCAGGTGGTTTTTTTGACCCAGGTGATTTGCCCCCCGACATATCTTCAGGATCGACTTCTCGGAGCGAAATATTAACGATCGCTTTAACCGGGGTACCATCAGCTAAAAATAAAGTGAGTCGATAGTTCAAACTCGTCATAACACAGTGAAAATAGCTATCTTGCCAGGTCAAAATATAGACTGGCGGACGAGTAAGAGCAGTGCTACGAGCCGTTGCACCCTTTTTTATATTGTCAATATATTCCTTAAGAACAGATGTCTTTTTTTCGTAAGTATCAAATAACAAATTTTGTAATGTAAACGAATAGGGTTCTACTCCAGAAAAATTAACTTTTGGCAATAACGTGCTTCCCCGCTGACCTATATCACTATGCCAAATTACTTGACGAGTGAAATCAAGTTCTGACGGATTAAACATGAACTCAATATCTTTGGCCTGCCCGCTGGGGTCGCTATGCACCATCAGCTTTGCTTTTACAAGTTGCATTGCGTTTTTATCAACCTTTTAAATGTATTAAAATTACCAGGGTAAACAGCCTCCAGACCGTCCCCATCGCTCGCGCTCATAGATTAGACGGTGGTGCAAAAGCTGCTCGATTTCCTGGATCAGCCGTTCTAGTACATCTGCTGCCTGTTCAGATTTTGAGGAAATCTTATCGGTTGCAATTGTTTGGTGTGAAAAGATTCGGTTGCTTTGATGGAAGCCTCTACGTTCCATCTGAGAATTTAGATGCGGACTGATGCGATCGCAAACAATCTGTGCAAGTAATTCTAAATCTTTTGCTGCTTGCTCAATAGTATTGACGGTTGGAGTTAGGACTTCCTCAACTTTGGGGTTTTGGGGTGCAAAAGTACCTGGTGGAAGCTTACCTTCCTGCTGGGTCGAGTCTTGAGTTTGCGACGGAGCTTTAGCACGTTGGTCATGGCGATCATTTGTCATAAGCCAGTAACTCTCGAATACTAAACTGTTGTGTCGATCAATGGGTTGATGTCTTCGCTGCATTACTCCGATTGATCTGCCGCAATAGGTCATCAACACCATTATCAGAAGCGCCGTTAGATCGTTTTGACAATTTAAACTTAATAGAGGAGTTAAGGGACTTCCAATTAAAAAAATAATCAATCACTGTGTAAGCAGGGGGGAGAAAGAAGAATTCAGCACTCAGGAGTCAGAAGTCAGAATTTATAAGAAGTTTAGTAGAACTAGGATATTCATTTACAAAATCTGATTCTGATTCTTTAACTATTCAGACGGATGTCTTCTAACTCCTGAATTCTTACGAATATCATTTAAATAAATTGATTAATTTATTCTCTGGAAGCCCCTTCAACTCACTCATGATTAAACTTCCAATTTGCGTTCATTCCCAGGCGCTCTCAGCAAAATATCCCTTCGCATCCCTAGAGACTGCATCGCCACCAGCAGACTGCTTAGTAATTTTTAAACCCTCAAAGGCTAAAGTTAATTCTTCAACTGCAACCGTATTGCCATTAGCCTCTAAACTAGGGAGTTTCCACCCCACTGGAATGGCACCAATTAGGCACCAGCTCTTCATGATATCCCCAGCTTGGTTATAGGTCACAATATTAACGTTGCGTCGTTGCGTTTTTTGCTCAAATAATTCGCTTAACCACTGTGAAAAGGTATTGTCGTCAGTTGTACCCCGCTTTAGTGTGATATCTGAAAAACGAGTGTGTCCTAAGCTAATTCTTTGCTGATCGTTTACGCCACCCTCTTGATATACCTCTTTTTCTACGTCAATACTGATACCCGAACATTCCGAGAATGAGGCAACTGTATTTTCTTCAATTTCTATATAAAATCTATTGGTTGTGACGTAGTTCTCAACGTTAGAATTGGATTTTTTACTACTTGAATTACTAGGTTTTTTACTACTTGAATTACTAAGTTTTGGTGCAGCCATTTTATTGTCTTCCTGTACTAGAGTTACCGATTCTTTCTTTTTGAATTTTGATATCTGCGTTGAGTCGTTCGTAAACGCGATCGCATAATTGATGCATTAGCATCGGATTGTTGAGATATTGTTGCGCTGACTGTACCAGATGCTTATACTCAAAATTTGTGTCAGTTAAGTTTGTATGACTATTTTGGGGCATGGACATCACCGAATCATTGATGAGCGTTAACTTCCTAAGACGACCGCTACGCTATGAATGTGCGTAAGTCGGTGGGTAAGCTTATAATAGAGTGGGTAATGAAGCATGAAAACAGACAAAAGTCGGGTTTCAAATCCCAAAAGGCAGTTCTTTAAAATTACTTCCAACTTTGAATCAGCATCTGGGCATCCTTAAAAAAGTGGCTTGTCTCAGAAATTTGTTTAGCCATAGCTCGCGCATCGCGAAATTTACCATTTCTAGCCAGCTCTTTGGCAAAAGAAAGTCGACAATGATCCAACTCCCGCAGTTTTTTCTGATACTGTTCTGGGCTAGGCGGCTCTTCTGAAACCATCACGTTATGAGTAGAACGATTGATGCGGCTAGAAGATGGCTGTTCTAAAGTCTTCAATACAGCTTGCTCCCTGCCTAAATGAAAACGAGATTGTAGTTGCTTTAGGTTAATCTTCCTCCAGATTGAATCAAAAAATTGTCTTGTAAGACTTATAAAGCGCGAGGTAAACGAGCCTGATGTCCGAAAGATATCCCGAAAAATACTTGGATGGAATAGTTGAATATGTGCCCGATTTTTTGGTACATTCTCCGCAGGCATCAACACTGAAGATTGTGGCATCCTCGATTGCAAAACCGTTTGATCCAGTTCTGTAGACAATGGCCGTATTGCTTGATAAACCGTTCGATCTGCTGGATTATGAATAGCTGAGTCCGAGTATTGGACAATAGTCTGATTTGTTAGGTTTTGAATGACCGAATCTGAATATTGAACAGTGGTGTTGTCACAGTTTTGAACTACAGCAACGCTAGTAGTCTGCCAACCCAAAGATGCTGGGTGAGGGCTGGGGAAAGGGGAAAGGGAAAAGGGTAAGGGATTTAAAACCTTTCCCCCTTCCCCCTTACCCTTTACCCCGCCAAGTTCACTTGGCGAACTACTAGTAGCATTAAGATTTTTAGAATCATTCTCTAAAGAAAATTTAGCAATGGGATTTGACGTAAGGCTTACTGCCTCAACAGTTTGCGTAGGTTGGGATGAAGACCCGATCTGTTCTACCATTCCAGGTTTTTGAGGTGAGAGAGATACATGATTGACCTGGGGGCTTAGGTTCGGTAGTCTTTGCAAAATGGTCTTGTCATTCCCTGCTTCTACTTTTGGAAAAGGACTTGCGACTTGCATGATCGTCACATCTTCAGAAATTTGTGCTGACAATGCTTCTGCCTTGATGTCAGTGTTTATTGGAATCTGAGAAGGTCTGACCAATGGAGTTTTGACTGAGTGAGTCCCCATCCATTCAGGCTGGGGCGATATGCGTAGGCGTAGCCCGCCGGAGGCATCGCTCACTTTTACCTGTTCGAGTGCCTCCCGTAACTTTTGCTCTGAAGGGTTAAGATCGTTGGATGGATTCTGCATAGAGTGCTGTCTCATAATGATTAAATGTATAAGTTAAGACATCAATAAACATTTATTTTTTAGACTTGTCGTCTAGAAAATATTGGTTGTTTTGCAGCGTTGTAAGTGCCTATCCAATTCACACAACGTTGAAAGAAGATAATCTCAAATTGGAGCAGAGGAAGAAATGCAGAAAACAAAGAGTCATACTTTTAAGCAATTACTTAGATATAGACTATATAACTCTATATAAGGAAAATTTGAAGCAGAAGAGATCAGACAGAAGTATGATTTGATTTCCTCTGATCTCCATTTCCATTATTGGGGAATATGGACGGAACATTAGATGACGGTCTATCTGGTTCAATCCCATACTGAGCCTGCAAAAACGCCTGATGTGCCGCTTGGAATTCATGTTCCTCTTGGCGTTTGCACATGATGAAGATTGCCGTCGGGAGATGAATGATGCAGAAATTATTACAACGGCTACCTGTGCAGCAATATTCTTTAATGGCAATCAGAGTAAAGCTACTCAGTCCCAAACACAGATTCAACTTGTTCATACACTGACTGGACATAAAAAAGTGACTTTTGGTGTTCGAGCAGTTGTGATTAGCCCAAATGGGCAAACCCTGATTAGTGGAGGTAGAGATGATACAATAAAATTCTGGAATTTACGTACTGAAAAATTACTCCGCAGTTTAGATGCTGACTCAGATGGTGTCACTTAAATAGCTATAGCCGTAGTCACACAAGTTAGGAGATAAGGATGGGGTGAAAGAAGAGAGTTAGCAATAGTTTTACCTCCTGCCTCCTGCCCTCTGCCTCCTGCCTCCTGCCTCCTGCTATATTAGTCCAGAATGATGAAACCCCCAACAAGTTACTACGATACTGAGTTTGGACAGATAAGAAACGAAGATAACCACTGGACTTTAGCACAATGTGCTGTTTTAGGCGATCGCCATGTACCGATTTGTGTGGATTTTGAACAGGAGCAGATTGGGGAACTTTCATCGCTTCAGCGTGAAGCTATTCGGCAAGCTCTAGCTTTGCCACCCGATGTGTTAGGCATCACTGCTCCTGTTGTGCTGCAAAATTATGATGTATATCGTGACATGATTGGAGATCAGGAAATGCCGCTATTGGCTAATCCCATTCAGGTCTGGGATCAGGTCACTTTCTCATATATCTATGTGCCGCCCCACGTTGAGTATGACCTGCATATTGCTACCTTTAAGTTGATAGCTGAGTGTGACTGGGAGCCAGAACACGGCTTGGAAGTACGCTTTCGCAATGGAGTAGCAGATGATGCAGATCAGATAGGTGAAACAGGACGATAAAAACTATATAGCTTGGCATAAAACCGTGGTGAATTGAAGTCTATCGCTTATATGCTGCGATCGCTGCCAGATGAACCAAGTACGGGGCATAGTACATCATTGCTGGCATGATGTACTGATGAGAGAGAATCTGGGGATAGAACAAGTAAGCGACACCGATAGCGTAGGGTTAAAGATGCAGGAGCGTCACAGCCCATCCCGTCGTAGACATATCTAGGCGGGGCAGTCAATCGCTTAAGAGCAATCGATTCTCACGAGTGATTGCCGAAAGCTCTGTTGATGCTGACTAGTGAAGCTAGAGATGTATACCGAATTTGGTACTGAATCATGCTTGCCATTAGAGCCAGAATCAACGATATGCAACTTGAAAAAACAGCGATCGCTCGAATACAACAAATGTTCACGCTTTATCTAGTTAAACTAATTTTTGAATATCACCATAGGCACGGTAAAATCCGCCACTGGCTGATTCACGTATTTCTTGAACAAGGTAACGCGCACCTTCGATCCGAATATCCTTAGGAAACTGCACTTTCCAGTTGTGGTTGTAACCATCACAAACAACACGAACTCTCAATTTACTTCCTTCTCGAAAGCATTCAACAATAACCCCAGAGCTTGTATTTGTAGTAGTTTCTAAAACAGATGAGGGTGCGGCTCCTTCACCTAATGGTGCTTTAATAACTACTGCTTGGGGAACTGTACCCGTTTGAGCAGAAAGAATTGCAGTTTCATTGGCATCAATGCAAGCCAAATAACCATCTGTTGTAACAATATAAATATGGTTGTTGAAAAACTGCATAGATAAAGCCGAGCCACACCCTGTAGAAAGCTTCCAAAGACGCTTTCCTAGCTGATCAAAGCAGTAAATGGAAGAACTATTATCTCCGGCAAATACATACTGACCGTTAAGTGCGGTAGCGCAAGAGTAAACTGACGCATCACATTTAAAAACGGAGCCAACTTCCCCATTTTTATGAAAGCAGTGAACTTTATGGTCGCTTGTTCCGGCATAGACTGTTGATGCCTCTTGCCAACCAAACAGTACGCTGCCTTGAGTTTTTTGATGCCATAACATCCGACCTTGTTGGCGATCATACATAGTCACGCCTTTGCTATGACCGTGATAAACTCCAGATTGGTCACAGCGTACCATCCAGCCACAATCGCCTTGACTCAGACGAGTCCATTGTGATTCATCATCATGATCGATTGTTGTTACGCCACCATTGGCATCAGAGACGGCTAAGAGTCCATCTTTGATATCTAACCAAAAAATATCGACATTTTCATCAATTTTATAGCTCAAACGTGGTAGCTTGCCGGTCAAGTCGTAAACATTGCCGTCATCACAACCAGCATAAATCCAAATATCATCGGCCACTAAACATTTAACGCCATCAGGAAGCTTAAACCGATTGATCGCTTGACCTTGATGATTCAAAGCAAATACTTGACCTGCTTGATTCCCAACCCAGCAACGTTCGGCATCAATGAAAATTCCAAAAGCAGCTGAAGATGAAGCAAACTTCCAAATAATCGGAGCTTGTTTAGCGTTGGAAATGGTGCTGCTGACTTGGCGGCGTGTCACCGGGCGCTTCTGGCGAACACCCATGACAGCTATCTCGTAACCTTTGTTAAGCTTTTCTTTAATTTTTTTACTAGCTTCTGCTTTCGCTTTATCAGAAGTTGGATAAGCTTTTGTTTGAGTTTGCCCACAGTCGCCAATACGACCATAACGTATAGTTAATTGGTTATCTTGAACTATTACTTCATAAAACTTGTGAGAGCTTCCACTAGCTTCGGAAAGCTCTAAATATGTCTTTTCTTCTAGGATGACTTCTCTCATAAAATCAATACTAATGTTTAAATATATATAACTATTGACGTATGCTTGCTTAGAGGTTATGAAGCAAAGTAACCACAGAATTAGACTTTGCCATTATCTATTGTGGGAAGCATCTTAAGCTTTTAGCACTGATCTAGATCACGAGCTAATAAATGTTTTAAGTAATTTGTAATACTTATAGTATGATATAATTACATATATTAGCTAGCTAACAAAGCTACATTGTTGCAGCATTTCTACTGCTGATCTGTCTAGTCTGACTGTTGCGGCATCACTTAAATCAACGCCAGGAGTAAGTGATTGGTAGACTCCTAACCAAGTTAGTTCAAATTCAGGGCGAGTTAGGCGATCGCCACTTTCAAGCAAAGGCAGATGTCTCTGGTGTGGGTACTCTCTAACCATTTGCCAATCCCTAGTAGTCTGCCAACCCAAAGATGCGCTTTTTCGGGCTGGGGAAAGGGGAAAGGGAACTGGGTTTGGGATTTAAAACCTTTCCCCCTGCCCCTTATCCCCAGAGGGGGCCCCACCTTCCCCCTTACCCAATAAAGAGCTTTCGTCACGAAAGCGAACTACTAGAGTTGCCGGATACTTTTGACTTTAGCAAACCTCAGTTATCAGTTAACATTTCTTGATTTGCTGCTTTCCTGAAATTCCAAAAATCATAAAACGTAATGTTAATTGTCATCGTGTGTTCTACTGTGCCATGCTGTACTCGCTCAAGTTAGGCATCGCCGACAATTGATGCTGCACAACAGAGGCGAAGTAGCTATCATTAGCTAAATGGGATGCCAGATAGATTGATGGCAATACCATTTAGTTAGCAGCCTTTGTCAGCTGCTTACACTCGCACCCATAAAAATTAGTTCGATCCACTTTTTATTCCCGCTCTCTATTGTGATACGCATTAGCTAAAAGTACTCTAAATAGATACGGGGTGCAAAAAATACAAAAAGTTTTTCAAGAATCAAGATTAAGGATAAGGTTATGGCAACCGAACAGTTAACTAGAGACAGCGACAATCTCGATTTAAATCAGCTGTTAAGAACGCTGAATGCTGTTAAACAGGGTGACTTCTCGGCTCGGATGCCCATAGACCATACTGGTGTAGCAGGAAAAATCGCTGATACGCTCAATGGTATTATCAATCAAAATCAGCGGATGGCGGCAGAACTACAACGGATTGGTAACGTTGTCGGTAAAGAAGGCAAAATTGCCGATCGCGCCTCTCTCGGAGATGTTCGTGGTTCTTGGTCAGATTGTGTTACTTCTGTCAATACTTTAATTACAGATTTAGTTCAACCAACAGCTGAAACTACGCGGGTAATTCGGTCAGTCGCCAATGGTGACTTATCGCAAACGATCGCTACAGAAATTGATGGCAGACGTCTGCAAGGTGAGTTTCTCCAAACTGCTAATATTGTCAACACGATGGTGGATCGGCTTGGTTCTTTTGCATCGGAAGTGACAAGAGTTGCGCGTGAAGTAGGAACTGAGGGTAAATTGGGTGTCCAAGCCGAAGTGCAAGGTGTGGCTGGCACTTGGAAGGATTTGACTGATAATGTTAACTTGATGGCGGGTAATCTCACCGGACAAGTTCGTAACATCGCTGAAGTTGCAACTGCGATCGCAAATGGTGACTTATCGAAAAAAATCACTGTTAATGTGAAAGGCGAAATTCTCGAACTCAAAAACACCGTCAACACGATGGTGGATCAGCTTAATTCTTTTGCATCGGAAGTCACGCGAGTTGCCCGTGAAGTGGGAACTGAAGGGAAGTTGGGCGTACAAGCAGAAGTTAAAGGTGTCGCAGGAACTTGGAAGGATTTAACTGATAACGTTAACTTGATGGCAGGAAATTTGACCGCCCAAGTCCGTAACATTGCGGAAGTAACAACGGCGGTAGCGAATGGCGACCTTTCTAAGAAAATTACTGTTGATGTCAAAGGCGAGATTTTAGAGTTGAAAAACACCGTCAACATCATGGTGGATCAACTGAATTCCTTTGCCTCAGAAGTAACAAGAGTTGCGCGTGAGGTGGGTGCAGAAGGAAAATTAGGCGGTCAAGCAGAAGTGCGCGGGGTAGCGGGGACGTGGAAAGACTTGACCGATAGTGTGAATTTCATGGCAGGTAGCTTGACGGCACAAGTACGGAATATTGCGGAAGTGACAACGGCGGTGGCAACTGGCGACTTATCTAAAAAAATCACTGTCGATGTCAAAGGCGAAATTCTGGAGTTGAAAAACACCATCAACACAATGGTAGATCAACTGAATTCCTTTGCATCGGAAGTCACAAGAGTTGC
This sequence comes from Nostoc sp., assembly GCF_036917575.1. Taxonomy (GTDB): domain Bacteria; phylum Cyanobacteriota; class Cyanobacteriia; order Cyanobacteriales; family Nostocaceae; genus Nostoc. Next base: position 11,356 of record NZ_JBALDC010000071.1, read on the forward strand.
GCGGGAAGTGGGAACTGAAGGAAAGTTGGGCGTACAAGCAGAAGTCCGAGGAGTAGCGGGTACTTGGAAAGATTTAACTGATAACGTTAATTTAATGGCGGGTAATCTCACCGGACAGGTGCGAAATATTGCTGAAGTTGCGACTGCGATCGCCAATGGCGATTTATCTAAAAAAATTACTGTCGATGTCAAAGGTGAAATTTTTGAACTGAAGAATACCATCAATATCATGGTGGATCAACTCAGTTCTTTTGCCAGTGAAGTCACAAGGGTTGCGCGTGAAGTAGGCAGTGAAGGTAAACTGGGCGTGCAAGCCGATGTCAAGGGTGTGGCTGGAACTTGGAAAGATTTAACTGATAGCGTAAACTTCATGGCCGGAAGTTTAACGGCACAGGTGCGGAATATTGCCGAAGTAACTACGGCGGTTGCAACAGGCGACTTATCCAAGAAAATCACCGTCGATGTCAGAGGTGAAATTTTAGAACTCAAAAATACCATTAACACAATGGTGGATCAACTCAATTCTTTTGCAAGTGAAGTTACAAGGGTTGCCCGTGAGGTAGGAAGTGAGGGTAAACTGGGCGTACAAGCAGAAGTACGCGGTGTGGCTGGCACTTGGAAAGATTTAACTGACAGCGTGAACTTCATGGCGGGAAGTTTGACGGCGCAGGTGCGGAATATTGCGGAAGTAACTACGGCGGTTGCAACAGGCGATTTATCCAAGAAAATCACCGTTGATGTCAAAGGTGAAATTTTGGAGTTGAAAAATACTATTAATACAATGGTGGATCAACTCAGTTCCTTTGCATCGGAAGTGACGCGAGTCGCGCGTGAGGTGGGAACTGAAGGGAAATTGGGCGTACAAGCAGAAGTCAAAGACGTTGCTGGTACTTGGAAAGATTTAACTGACAGCGTGAACTTCATGGCGGGAAGCTTGACGGCGCAAGTGCGGAACATCGCTGAAGTGACAACTGCGATCGCTAATGGTGACTTATCCAAGAAAATTACTGTTGCTGTCAAAGGCGAAATTTTAGAACTCAAAAATACCATCAATATCATGGTGGATCAACTCAACTCCTTTGCTAGTGAAGTCACAAGAGTTGCTCGTGAAGTGGGAAGTGAGGGTAAATTAGGCGTACAAGCAGATGTGCGCGGCGTGGCTGGCACTTGGAAAGATTTAACAGACAGCGTAAACTTCATGGCGGGAAGCTTAACGGCACAGGTGCGAAACATTGCCGCCGTCACCACCGCCGTAGCTAATGGCGACTTATCTAAAAAAATCTCCGTTGATGTCAAAGGTGAAATTTTAGAGTTGAAAAACACCGTCAACACGATGGTGGATCAACTCAATTCCTTTGCATCGGAAGTAACGCGGGTTGCCCGTGAGGTGGGAACTGAAGGTAAACTGGGCGTACAAGCAGAAGTTAAAGGTGTAGCTGGAACTTGGAAGGATCTCACCGACAGTGTAAATTTCATGGCGGGAAGTTTGACGGCACAGGTGCGGAACATTGCCGAAGTTACCACAGCAGTAGCAAACGGCGACTTATCTAAGAAAATCACCGTCGATGTCAAAGGTGAAATTCTAGAACTTAAAAACACCATTAATACAATGGTGGATCAGCTAAATTCCTTTGCATCGGAAGTTACCAGGGTTGCGCGTGAGGTGGGAACGGAAGGTAAATTGGGCGTGCAAGCTTACGTCAGAGGAGTGGCTGGAACTTGGAAAGATTTAACAGACAATGTTAACTCAATGGCGGAGAACCTCACCGGACAAGTTCGCAACATCGCGGAAGTTACCAAGGCGGTAGCTAATGGCGACTTATCTAAGAAAATTACCGTCGATGCCAGAGGCGAAATTTTGGATTTGAAGAACACCACCAACACGATGGTAGATCAACTTAGTTCCTTTGCAAGTGAAGTAACACGAGTGGCGCGGGAAGTGGGAACTGAAGGGAAGTTGGGCGGACAAGCGCAAGTCCAAGGTGTTGCAGGGACTTGGAAAGATTTGACAGATAACGTTAACTCGATGGCGGGGAACTTAACGGCACAAGTACGCGGGATCGCTAGAGTTGTAACCGCCGTTGCTAACGGTGACTTGAAACGGAAACTGATGTTAGATGCCAAAGGAGAAATCGAAACTTTGGCAGAGACAATCAACGAGATGATTGATACTCTAGCGACATTTGCCAATCAAGTAACTACAGTAGCGCGGGAAGTGGGAATTGAAGGGAAGTTAGGCGGACAAGCTAGAGTACCTGGGGCGGCTGGAACTTGGAAAGATTTAACGGATAATGTAAATGAACTTGCTGCGACACTGACAACTCAGTTGCGAGCGATCGCCGAAGTTGCTACAGCTGTAACTAAAGGTGATTTAACTCGTTCAATTGCCGTCGAAACACTAGGCGAAGTAGCAATACTCAAAGACAATATCAACCAGATGATTGCCAACCTGCGGGAGACAACGCAGAAAAACACCGAACAAGATTGGTTGAAAACTAACTTAGCCAAGTTTACCAGAATGCTGCAAGGTCAGCGAGACTTGGAAACCGTATCTAAACTGATTCTCTCAGAACTCGCACCTCTGGTAGGAGCGCAACACGGCGTATTTTTCCTGATGGACTTTGTTGAACATACACCGTGTTTGAAACTAATCAGTAGCTACGCTTACCGCGAACGCAGACATCTAGCTAACCGCTTCCAGTTGGGTGAAGGTTTGGTAGGACAATGCGCTTTAGAAAAAGAGCGAATTCTATTGACGGAAGTGCCCAGCGATTATATCAGAATTTCCTCTGGGTTAGGAGAAGCCACGCCTCTGAATGCTGTGGTGTTACCTGTACTTTTTGAAGGACAGGTGACAGCAGTGATTGAATTAGCATCCTTCCGCCGCTTTAGCGAAATTCATCTGACATTCTTCGACCAGCTTACCGAAAGTATTGCGATCGTTCTTAACACGATCGCCGCATCGATGCGAACTGAAGAATTACTCAAGCAATCGCAATCTTTGGCTGAAGAACTACAAGTCCAGCAAAGCGAACTCCGCGAAACTAACAAGCGTTTAGAACAACAAGCCCAATCACTCAAAACCTCTGAGGATTTACTCAAAGGACAGCAAGAGGAACTGCAACAAACCAACGCCGAATTAGAAGAAAAGGCAGAGTTGTTGGCGATGCAGAAGAAAGAAGTCGAGCGCAAAAATCAAGAAATTGAACAAGCGAGACTGTCTTTAGAAGATAAAGCCGAACAATTGGCCCTTTCCTCAAAATACAAATCAGAATTTCTTGCCAATATGTCCCATGAACTGCGGACACCGCTAAACAGCTTGTTAATTTTGGCGAAATTATTAACAGATAATATCGATCGCAACCTCACCGCCAAGCAAGTCGAATACAGCCAGACAATTTATTCAGCCGGTAATGACTTGTTAACCTTAATCAATGACATTCTGGATCTCGCTAAAATTGAATCTGGAACCATGTCCATTGACATGACCCAAATGCCATTGACAGACTTGGGCGAACAGATTGAGCGCACCTTCCGACAAATCGCTCAGAGCAAACGACTTAATTTCGCAATTGAATTTACTCCCGAATTGCCCAACAGCATCTATACAGATATCAAACGCATACAACAGGTGTTAAAAAACCTCCTCTCCAATGCTTTTAAATTTACAGAGCAAGGGGAGGTACGCTTACGGATTGCGGTGGCCAAGCTAGGGTGGAGCAAAGACAACGAAACTTTAAATCGGGCCCAGCTTGTGATTGCTTTCTCAGTCAGCGATACAGGCATTGGCATTGCCCCTGAAAAACAGAAAGTGATTTTTGAAGCATTCCAGCAAGCCGATGGCACTACCAGTCGGAGATACGGCGGCACTGGATTAGGTTTATCAATTAGCCGCGAAATCGCCCGTCTCTTCGGTGGTGAAATTAAACTAATCAGTCAACCTGGTAAAGGTAGCACCTTTACATTCTACCTACCACAAGTTAGTGCTGAGTCACGAACGCTGAGTCCTGAGTTGACATCGATACTCCCCACTCCTCACTCAGCAACGCCACTTGCTACAACGGAGGGAACCTCCGCAACGCAGTGGCTTCTCCCCACTCAGCACGGGCTAAACCTTAGCTATCCGCTAACAGCACTGATTAATGACGATCGCACTACTATTGGCATAGGCGATCGGGTGTTATTAATTGTCGAAGATGACGTTAATTTTGCGCGTATCCTGCTAGAGATGGCGCAACAGCAGGGATTCAAAGCGATCGCTGCCCAAACTGGTAGTACAGGTTTGATGCTAGCGCAGCAATTCTTACCTTCAGCCATTTTGCTAGATATCCGGCTGCCAGAAATGGATGGTTGGACGGTATTGGATCGTCTCAAACATGACCCAAATACCCGTCACATTCCCGTACATATCATGACAGTTGAAGAAGGAAAACAGCGCGGTTTACAACTAGGTGCGATCGCATATCTGCAAAAGCCCTTAACCAGCGAAACAATATCCGAGGCGTTGACCAAAATTAAAGGTTTTGTTGAGCGTCAGGTGAAAAATTTATTGGTAGTCGAAGATGATGATACTCAACGGTTGAGTATTGTTGAGTTGATTGGTAACAGCGATGTTTTGACCACTGCTGTGGCTAACGGTGCAGCAGCTCTAGAAGCGATTCGCACCCAGCATTTTGATTGTATGGTTCTCGATTTAGGGCTACCCGACATGACCGGGTTTGAACTAATTGAGCAGATAAAGCTTTTACCTCACGGCAAAACTTTACCAATTATTGTCTATACAGGTAGAGAAATTAGCAAAGCTCAAGAAACAGAACTCAGACGAATTGCCGAGACAATTATCATTAAAGATGTGCGATCGCCTGAACGTCTTCTTGATGAAACAGCATTATTTTTACACCGAGTTCAAGCAAATTTACCGACACCAAAACGCGAAATACTCGAACAACTGCATTCACAAGATTACTTACTCACTGGCAAAAAAGCGCTAATTGTAGACGACGATATGCGGAATATCTTCGCCCTCACCAGTATGTTAGAGCGTTATCAAATAGAGGTTATATATGCGGAAAATGGCAGAGAGGGAATTACCCTGTTAGAAAATACACCAGATATTGATGTCGTTTTGATGGACGTAATGATGCCAGAAATGGATGGTTACGAAACAACACGTACAATCCGCCAAAATGATCGATTTAAATCTTTGCCGATTATTGCACTGACTGCTAAAGCCATGCTAGGCGATCGCGAGAAGTGTATTGAAGCCGGCGCATCAGACTACATTACTAAACCCGTAGATACTGAACAATTACTGTCGCTGTTACGTGTTTGGCTATATCGTTAATAACGCGATCGCCTTTCGGAAAATGACAGAAGAGGGATATAGCCAATTTCTGCTGACTTCAAAACCAAAAGTAAGCTAAAATTCAAGCAGAGTAAGCATTTCCCGCTCAATAACTCCCCATGTTTGATAACTTGCAAACCCAAATTTACCAACTAGAACAATTTGCCAACAGCCTGGTTTCTAACCAACTAACACACTTAAGCGTGGTGAGTATTGGTATCATCTTTGCAGCTGGTTTGCTCACCAGTCTCACACCCTGTATGCTTTCCATGCTGCCAATTACCATTGGTTACATTGGCGGTTATGAAGCCAAAAGCCGTCTGCAAGCAGCTGCTCAATCAACTTGGTTTGCTTTAGGTTTAGCAACTACACTGGCAGGGCTGGGTATTGTAGCAGGTATTGTCGGAAAAGTCTACGGTCAAGTGGGAATTGGTTTGCCGATTATCGTCAGCATTATTGCCATTCTCATGGGGCTGAACTTATTAGAAGCATTGCCTCTGCAATTTCCATCCTTGGGTGAAACGAATTGGATTTCGCCGGATTTGCCAGCAGGGTTGCGTTCCTATTTGCTGGGACTGACTTTCGGCTTAGTAGCATCCCCTTGTAGCACACCTGTTTTAGCCAGCTTACTGAGTTGGATTGCTAATACACAAGACTTAATTTTAGGTGCTGTTTTGTTACTTTCTTATACGGCAGGTTATGTAGCGCCATTGATTTTGGCAGGTACTTTTACAGCTTCAATTAAAAAATTACTGGAATTGCGTCGCTGGTCTGGTTGGATTAACCCAGTTAGTGGGGCGCTGTTGGTAGGATTCGGTGTATTTTCCTTAATTTCTCGGATTCCCCTCGGCAGTTTTTAATATCAATACATTTGTTAGATTTTAGACATAATGACAATAGATGATTCAGCGTCCAAAGAATTAAAATGGTGGGCGATACCTGGGCAGTTCTTACGCCAAGAGCTTTTGCCTGTACTGACTGACTTACGATTAGCGATCGCACTACTGCTATTGATTGCAATCTTTAGTTCCACAGGTACTGTAATCGAACAAGGTCAATCACCCGCATTTTACCAAGCTAACTATCCAGAACATCCAGCTTTATTTGGTTTCTTAACTTGGAAGGTAATTCAAGTAGTTGGGTTAGACCATGTATATCGTACCTGGTGGTTTCTAGCATTACTCATCTTGTTCGGTACTAGCTTAACTGCTTGTTCATTTACCCGGCAGTTACCAGCCTTAAAAGCTGCCCAGCGCTGGAAATATTACGAAGAACCACGACAATTTCAAAAGTTAGCTTTGAGTACAGAACTAGATACTGGTTCCCTGAATTTTCTTAGCGAAATATTACAGAAACACCGCTATAAAATTTTTCCAGATCCAGAAAAAGCAAATCTCCTTTACGCCCGCAAAGGAATAGTTGGACGCATCGGCCCAATTATCGTTCATATTGGCATAGTTGCGATTTTGCTAGGAGGAATTTGGGGGGCGATGACTGGGTTTCTCGCTCAGGAAATGGTTGCTAGTGGCAATACATTTCAAGTGACAAATATTGTCGATGCTGGCCCAATAGCCGCCAAAATTTCGAGAGATTGGTCTGTGCGCGTCAATCGTTTTTGGATTGACTACACACCATCTGGCGGCATCGATCAATTTTATTCGGATATGTCTGTCTTGGATAATCAGGGAAAGGAAGTTGACCACAAGAAGATTTTTGTCAACGAGCCTCTACGCTATCATGGCATAACTTTCTATCAAACTGATTGGGGAATTGCAGGTGTTCGCGTCCAATTTAACAACAGTCCGATTTTTCAGCTACCGATGGCGCAATTGAACACTAACGGTAACGGGCGGATTTGGGGAACTTGGGTTCCAACTAAACCGGATTTGAGTGAGGGTGTCTCTCTGTTAGCGAAAGACTTGCAAGGGATGGTATTAATTTATGATGCCACTGGCAAACTTGTTGATACAGTCCGCGCGGGGATGTTCACTGAAGTTAATGGCGTGAAGCTGAAAATTCTGGATGTCATTGGTAGTACAGGCTTACAAATTAAAGCCGATCCAGGCATACCAATTGTTTACACAGGGTTTGGCTTGCTGATGCTGGGTGTGGTAATGAGTTACTTTTCCCACTCGCAAATCTGGGCATTGCAAAAAGGCGATCGCTTGTATGTGGGTGGCAAAACTAATCGCGCTCAAGTTGCTTTTGAACAAGAGGTTTTAGAGATTTTAGATCGGCTGAGTTCACAGCCAAAAGGTGAGGAAAAAGAGACGGCGATTGAAGTTTAAACGCAAAGGGGGCAAAGGAAATCGCAGAGGAACGCAGAGGATTATACCAATTCAAAATTCAAAATGACGCTCTCTACGAGACGCTGCGCGAACGCGGACTCGCTAACGCTGCGCTAACAAAATTCACGCATTAAGAAAGCCAGACAGAACAAAGGTATGTTCGGTATCTGTCGCATTCTTTTTTCAAATTGGTATTACTTTGCGTACTTTTGCTTTTTCAAGTTATTTACAATCAATTACGCCTACATAGCTACAAATTAGGAAATTACTAGAGATATTTATTAAACATTGAAACAAAAGATTTCTATATCTGCCAAGCTTCCATCTCAGGGACGGGTTTGCCTTCTACCTTTAATCGCTATCTTGTTAAGTATTGCTTCTTGCGCTGCCGAGCAGAAAAATATCAAGCATATTTCTCTTATTGGAACTGGGGCAAGTTTTCCCGCACCTTTGTACGAGCGTTGGCTTTCAGATTATAATCAGCTAAATCCCAATATAAAAATTAACTATCAAGCTATAGGAAGCAGTGCTGGAGTGCAACAGCTCATTGAAGGTACTGTGGATTTTGCAGCTAGTGATGTCGGAATTACAAGCGAACAAGCAGCAAAGATAAAACGCGGAGTAATCGCTTTGCCCATAACTGCTGGTTCTATTGTCCTAGCTTATAATCTCAAACCAGTTGCACAACAGTCGTCTCAAGTCAATGTGCCAACTGCTCTCAGGCTACCACGCCAAGTTTACGTAGATATCTTTCTTGGAAAAATTACGAATTGGAATCATCCGAGGATAGCCGCAGCTAATCCCGGTGTAAATTTGCCTGATTTACCGATTCAGGTTGTACACCGAACAGATGGTAGTGGAACTACAAGCGTGTTAACGCAACACTTAAGCACTATAAGTCCAGAATGGAAAAGCAAAATTGGGGCTGGTAAATCTGTAGCATGGCGAGTGGGAATTGGTGGAAAGGGTAACGAAGGTGTTACCGCCCTGATTCAACAGATACCAGGAGCTATTGGCTATGTAGAATACATTTACGCCAAACAAAATAAGCTTCCTGTGGCTGCTTTAGAAAATAAATCTGGTTATTATATTACACCGACACCAAAATCAGTAGCACAAACTTTAGAAGCAGTGAAATTACCAGATGATAACTTAATTGCTTTTATCACCGATCCCACAGATGCCCAGTCTTATCCCATCGTCACTTACAGCTGGCTTTTAACTTATCACCAATATCCCAACCGAGTCAAAGCTCAAGCGCTGAAAAATTTTATCGATTGGGCTGTGATTGACGGGCAAAAATCCAGTTTGGAACTTGGATATATTCCTTTGTCTAAAAAAGTTGTGCTTCAAGTGCAATCTGCCGTGAAGAAAATTGCTGAATGAAGCTGATTAATCCCATTTGCATCCATCAATGATAATGTTACTTTTGGTGACGCACTTCAATCACAGTATGTACATTCCCGCGAGGCGTGAAGTCTGCTTTCACCGTCACTTCCAACGGATCGCAAGCCGCCACAAAATCATCTAAAATTTGATTGGCAGATTCTTCGTGAGAAATGTAGCGATCGCGATAACTATTAATATAAAGTTTGAGCGCCTTCAATTCCACTACCCGTTCATCGGGCACATAGCTAACATAAATTGTCGCAAAGTCAGGATAACCGGAAAACGGACATTTACAAGTGAATTCTGGCAAAGTAATGTTAATGTCATATCGTCTCCCGACACGCGGATTCGGAAAGGTAATTAATTTACCTTCTGCAATGTCGCGTTCGCCATACTTCATTTCTTGGCTGATTTGGGATGGACTTTCAGATAATTTATCAGTTGTCATTTCTCAGTTGTTAGTTTTTAGTTGTAATTTGTAATTTTTCATTTACTTCCCCTGCCCCCTGCCCCTCTGCCTCCTAATACTCTTCCTTCTCCCAGTCTGGACAATTCTCATCTTCACAACCGTGGGGATGCATAGCACAAACTAATAAATTACCACCATAAACTTGACCGTGGTAGTGACTACAACCGATACAGGCAGGATTTTTTTCAGATGTAGGTTCAACTGAATAAGGAAAACCCGGATCGACATCTGCTACAATGTCTTCCAATTCCCAGTAAGCCTCTAACATCGGTTCAGCCAAATCCTGTAGATACTGATCGACTTCAGTAATAATATTATTGTGTACTTGCTCGCTGACTTCTTCCGTTAGCTCAAAAAATGCGTCTACCACTTCACCCATTCCCAGGAAGAAGCGCTCTACTTCATCACCCACTGCTTCGACGATTTCTACTAAATCTTTTTGCCACTGTTCCATAAACTTGACACCTTTGCAGGCTATAAACAGGACGCTTTATGTTATCTGGCTTGAAGCACTAAAATACACACTAAGCAATGTATCTTATCAAGTTTTATCCAAAGTGTCATGTCAAAATGCCACTTATTAATAATATTTTGCTCAAACAATGCTTTTTATTGATCGCGTTGCAATCGTTTTAACTCGTCTTGTAGATTTAGCACTTCTTGGCGCAATTTATCTACATTCTCATCATTTGACGCCTCTTTCACCGTTGGTTCTTCATCTTCCTCTAAAATTTCAATGCGGCGAGGTTGAGAAGGGGACGTTTCTGGTGAGGCTACACCAGATGGTTGGGCTTGTTGGGCTTGCTTCATCATATCTTCAACGAAGCGGCGGGCTTCTTCTGTGTTCATTTCGCCCTTTGCCACCATTTCATCTGCCAGTTTTTGGACTTGCGATCGCACTTCGGCTAATTTTCCCCCTGCTTTCTCACCCGCGTAAGAAGCTAATCCAACTCCGAGGTAAAAAGCTTTTTGAACAATATTTCCAAAACCAGGCATTATTGCTAACCGCTCCTAAAAATAGGGCGACCCGGAGACTAAGCCTACCACAAGCCTCCCGTGTTGCTGCTACCTTCCGGTTCTGACAAGATTTGGGTGTTGCGATCGCATAGATCCAGGTCTTATATAAGCATAACATTAAAATTCAGTAAGTGTGTGTTATTCCATGACAATTCGCCATTCATAAAGCTGATAGTTGACGCAGCCGTGTTTCACCAAGGGATCATCAGCTACAATCACTTCTGCTTCCTGCTTTGAGGCAGCCTCAAACAGCAACATCCCGCCTCTTTGCTCTGCCCAATAGCCTGTTCGCGCTTTGTGTCCTTTAGCAATCAAGTCCTGAATGTAAGCTTTGTGGGCAGGTACATATTGGTCAAATGTAGGTTTATCGACTTTGCCTTCTTCAATTTTTACAAACCACGGCATTAGCTTCTTAACTCCAGTTACAACAGATAGTCTGCTTTATTTGTAAATATTTTTGAGTAGCATTTGAGTAGCAATCCACACGAACTACAGTGATTTACTAATTAATATAGAGATATGAGCCGTTTTTTTGTTGCCCTCCTACCACCGCAAGATATTCAAGACTACGCCAACGAGATTAAGCAGTACTTTGCTGATCGCTATGCTAGTAGGGGGGCGCTAAAGTCTCCGCCTCATATTACTCTGCAACCACCCTTTGAATGGGCAGATGCTAACTTGCCATTGTTAGAAGCATCCTTGAAGGAGTTTGCCAGTGAACAACAGCCAGTGGCAATTACACTTAAAGGATTTAATGCTTTTGTGCCTCGTGTGATATACATTAATGTTGTCATAAGTCAAGAACTTTTAACTTTGCAAGCTGATTTAATGGATCATACAGAAAGCAACTTGGGAATTGTTGATCGGGTTTCTAAAACTCGCCCTTTTTCACCCCATTTAACGGTTGCATTTCGGGATTTAACGAAGCAGAACTTTAAAGCTGCTTGGCCAGAATTTGAAAATCGGCAGTTGCATTTTGAGTTTACTGCTGACAAATTAACCTTGCTGCTTCACGACGGAAAGCGCTGGAATATTAAACGAGAGTTGGCTTTTTTTTCTGGTAGTAATTGAGGGATATTTTTGTGATGGATGCTGGTGCTGTTGAATGTTGAATCTAATTTTATTTTGGATTAATTGGTGATTTATATATTCTCTAGTCATAGGTGCTATGGAGAAAAGGTTAGCGTTATTCTCTACTAAAGAACGCTCTTGCAAAGATTCCAAAGCATCTAATAATTGTGGTGTTGATATAGTAGGTGACATTTGCGATCGCAGTTTGGAAAGGGAGGCAGAAGGCAGAAGGCAGGAGGCAGGAGAAGCTGAAAGTAGTGGTAATAAATTATTTAGTGTTAATGCTCCTTCGGGAGATAAACTATATAGTGTAGTATCTGGAAAACCTTTGCCGCAATGTCCTTTAGAAGTTCAAGACACTCAGATAAATTTCTTTCTAGATTCAGACGATGCATCTAAAAGAGCTAAAGAACTAGATGCCCAAGGTTATTTTATCTACGTTTCTCCTATTGAGGAATTACGCAAAAAAGTACTTGATGCTCTGTACGATCAATATAGCAGTGGAAGTAAAAATCCATCTTGTTTCTTAGTTAATGGCACTACTAAGAAAATTACAGTTGATTTCCAAAATATTTATACTTTACTTCCTCCTCAATTGCAGCAGCCAGCTAGGGAAAAAGCACTCGTTTTCTTACCTAAGAATGAAAATGAGTTTTTATACGTTGTTAACGCCAGAGAGTCAGTCAGCTAATACTCCATCAGATTAAGTTTGATAAGTTCGTAGTGGATACAGCAGTAAGGGCGCGCAGATGTGCGCCCTGAACACGTAGTATCATTAATAGTTGAAAATAAGCGATCGCATCTCTTTGTTTTTCACTCTCTGTAGTCGTATACGCCAAACGTCTCAAAGAGTTGCAGCTTGTCGTCACACATCGCTTAACTTTTGGAACACCTTGCAAACAAAAAATGTTAGATTTATTTATTTCTACTTACCTAATTTTTGTCAAACAAGATACATTAAATGGTAGTTTAATTGCAAAGGAACCAAAAAGCATGGTCGTTAGTAGCCCTGAAGTCATCCGTCATATATTGATCGGATTGGGATATTTAGCTGCTGAGATCGATCCTAAGCCGGATCTGACTAAATTTGCTCCCTGGAAGCGGAATAACAACTCTTTGACAGATGATCCTACTGAAGAAGCGATTAAAAAGTTTCAAAAACAGTACTCACAAAAACTTACGGTTAATGGTAACGCTGATGCAGATACTCGAACTGTAATGGAAGATACAGTCAAAGGGCTTCAGAATAGATTGAAGTTTCACGGTTTTGCAACCAATGCTGAAATTCCAAAAGACTTGCCTTTTTATGGGCCGGCTACTTATACAGCAGTTAAAAAATTTCAGAAATCTCAGGGTTTAACTGAAAATGGGATTGCTAGTTTTGAACAGCGTCAAATTTTACAGCAACCTACTATAACAGATAAGCCTCAGTCACAAGTCAAGCTGAAAGATTTGTGTTTCCAATTCCAAAAGAATCCTCAAAATCCTTCTTACATTGCAGCATTAAATAATTTACAACAAAATTTACCCAAGGATGTTTTACACAAAGTTACTAACAAATGGAGGGGAACAAACGATCAAAATCCTGAGATTGTCAAGCTGACGAATGTGTTTACTTATTATGATGACAATAATACAAACCATCGTGATGCACTAAATCACTTACAAAGTCAGCTTACCCCAGCCATCTCTCAAGCATTTTTAAGTCTTTGGAATAAGAAGTAATAACCCAAGTTGCGGGTTATCTAGACAGAGGAATGCTTTTCCGTTTCTCTGTCAATGCGAATCAAAAACGCAGTCATCTCGTTTGTCTGAAGAATCTTTTGTTTAATCCTCCGCACATTGGTTTCGGCATAACTAAAGGGAGGAAGCGGCGCAACCAACACGTGCTGATGGCACATCAGGACGATACCGCCACAGCTGTTGAGCGCACTCCGTAGCCGACTGGGATAGAGCATGAAAAACCCCGCAATCAGCAGGGGATGATTGAGTCCCTGATTCATGACCCGCGTGTTCTTTGGCCAGATACTCTATCAGTGGCAAAAGATGGTTATCTTTATTTCACAGCTAATCAGCTGCATCGTCAAGCCAGATATCACCAAGGAAAAGACCTGCGCCAGAAACCTTATAGTCTGTTCCGAACTCGAATCGATGCCCAACCAGTTGCTTTGCTGCCAAAATAGCTGTCTTTATTTTATCGTTCTCATGCCTCAAAAGTATTACTTACCATAACTACTGGCTGTATGCTGTTGTGAATTGCTAGGAATGCATCTGTATCCAGCAATGCCTATTTACTTGTTTTTTAACAAGACGAAAGCGTTTTAGCAAAGAAAATAGCACAAGGGCGATCGCACAAAGTAGACAACTCACCCCATCCACTCCACGCAATCAGGCGCAGATGAAATCAACTGACCAAATTTCTGTGCGTTAACGTCCTCAAACTCTAGCACCACACCCCAGTGCTGATCACTCGTGAGTGTACTGAGAAATTCTTTAGAAGTTTTACTTGGTTTCAACTTTTACAACTGCTGACATTCCCGGAGTAAATCGAGATTCGTAACCTTGAATACTTGAACGATCAAACAGAATCTTGACGGGAATTTCATGTAGTGAATTACTAGAAGCTGAATTGCTCGTCAGATTATCTTGTGGCAGAAAAGCGATACTATCTACCTTGCCTTGAAACTGGCGATTAGCAAAGGCTGAAACTGTAATATTTACCTTTTGCTCTGGCTGTATTTTTTCTAACTGCTTTTCGGGAAAATAAGCAATAATCCAAGGACGTGGCTGTATTATTGATAAAAGAGTTTGCCCTGGAAGCACCTGCTGTCCTACCTGTACATTTTTATTCCCAACTACTCCACCGATCGGAGTCACAATGTTAGTATAGTTCAACTCCAGTTGTGCTTTTATTACCTCTATCTGCTTTTGAGCAAAAGTAGCGTTAGCTACATTATATTGTTGCTCATTTATCTTCTTTTGCTGATTTAGGACTTGTAGTTGTAAAGTTCTTTTTTTTCTGAAAGCTTGTTGTTGTATTTGATCCTTTTTATTTTCAGGAACTGGTTGTGGTGATAAAATCTCAATAGTAATTTGGGGAATTTTCTCTTGTGCCAATGCTGCTTGCTGTTTAGCTAATTCTAAAGATGCTTTTGCCCGTGCCAAAGATAATTGATAGTTGCTTTTATCAAGTTTCACTAATACCATGCCTGGAGATATCATTTGGTTATCATTGAATGTAATTTCAGTGACTATTCCTGATACACGACTAATCACAGGGCTAATCTCTGCGCTAACATAAGCATTATCAGTTTCTAGATATTTTTGCATATATTGCCATTGCTTATAAGCATAATTAGCTATATAAACTGCAATTACACTAAACAACACTCCCAATCCTATAAATAGTAGATACCGAAGCCAAAAAGGCGATAATCTTTCCTTAAAAGCATTGTTTGATTCACTAGAAGTGTTAGTTGGCTCGTGTTGTGACACAACTGGAGTTTTTTGTTCTGATAATCTAGTAATTTGTTGGGACTGCTGTAAAAAATTTTTAAGTTTCATCAGTGATATTTATGTAATTTCAGATTTAAGTATAAATATTGGCACTGCTAAAGAGTCTGTTTACAGAATACGGCAAATATTACTTAAATGCATAATTGCTCTTAAGAAAGCTTCATGGTCAGCTTCAGAACCCCTCAAATTGGCGCTGCCAAGGTTGCTCGCCACAATTGATGCCATCCATTCTACCCAATCGGTACTTAGAAGCTTAAAATTACAATGCAACGGACTGATGCGAGATCCTAGTGGTGCATCAAAGACCTCGGCAGTCGCACACCGATTTGAGAGGTTATGCAGATATTGCAAGAGGTATATGTATGGACAAAGATCAACTAAAGCGGGTTTTGACGGAGCGGATGGCAATCGGTCCTGGTCAGCCGTGGTTTGAGTCTAAGGTGCACCCCATTGACTGGTTGACTTCACATTCAGCCAATTTTTCTTCACACAACAAACCGCTTCTGTACTGGTGTGCGCGCTGGATGTATATGCGAATCCCTGCTGCCTTTGTACGCCTCGGCTTGCAGCCGAATGGTATCGACGAGGGCGCTGGGTGACGCTTCTAGACATCGACCCGAAATTTGCCGAATTTGCAGAGTTTCTCGGAAGCAACGCGATTTTGTGAGGTCAGGTAAAAAAGTGCGATGCCTGCGGCGGGCTACGCCTACGCTAAAACTTACATTTGTGTATGAAGTAATTTCATTTGCAATTAATATATGTAATTGCACGATAAATCGTCTTGATGAGAGATCTCAAAAAGATTGCTAATAAATTATTTGACGATTATTTTCAAATATATCTGCAATCAGTCTTTAAAACTTAGTATCAATTATGGCATAAACTAACTCAAGTACCCGATTAAAGTATAAAATTTATCAGGAAGTTTGGTGTTTGATAAACGAATTGAAGATAGAATCAGAAAAATTACTATTACATAAGTTCCCCATTTCCAGATTTAATATTTTTGATTGGCGAAGATTAATACCAATTTTACCAAAAAGGTAAGTCAGGCGTTCGATTCGTTTTAAACTAACATTTATTCCCCAATCTCTTAGTGTCAAACGTGCTGCATCAAAACTTAAAATTTATTCATAATTTATGTGTTAATATGGGACTTAATGTAATTAATAATTTATATTACTGAAGAAAGTTTTTAGCGTAGGCGTAGCCCGCCGCAGGCATCGCACTTTTTTCACCCAACCTCACAAAATCGCGTTGCTCCCGGCGCAAAATCAGTCAAGGGAGAGAATGTGCATGGAGAGACAGAGGCGATCGCGGCTGTTGTCCCTTAACCTTTGGAGACTTTTTCTACAGATGCCCAATGGCAATGGTAAGTAAGTTTGTAGTAAGTACAAAGCGTAGTTATTTTCTAAGTACGCTTTGTGCTGACTACAAAGCTCAAAACTATCGAGAGCTTTGTATAGCCGTAGTCACATAGGTTAGGACATAAGGATGGGGTGCAAGAAGACAGTTAACAATAGTTTTACCTCCAGCAAGAACTGCCCTCTGCCTCCTGCCCTCTGCCTCCTGCTATACTAGGTAATCACAGTTGGCTGTTCTCGTCCTGTGAGTGAGCGGATCTGGGCTATCTCCTGGACAATAGTAATTAAAGAAGCAAGTGCAAGCTGTGGCTCAAGGTCATGTTTTGCGGGATCTGGCTCGTAGCTTTCTAGATAAACTCTTAAGGTTGCACCTTGAGTCCCCGTACCAGAAAGTCGCACCACAATTCGAGAGCCATCGGTAAAGCCAATGCGAACACCTTGTTGCTCGCTAACGCTGCCATCAACAGGGTCGGTATAACTAAAGTCATCACTGTATTCAACTTGATAGTTACCGAATTGCTTGCCTTTGAGAGTTGGCAATAAAGAACGTAATCTTTCTATTAAGTTGGTTGCTTGCTCTGTTTCTATCTCTTCATAGTCATGACGAGAGTAATAATTGCGTCCATAGGTTTGCCAGTGTTCCCGTACAATCTGCTCAACAGATTGTTGCCGAACTGCTAGAATATTCAGCCAAAACAGCACAGCCCATAACCCATCCTTTTCGCGGATATGGTTAGAACCTGTACCAAAACTTTCTTCACCGCAGAGAGTAGCTTTACCCGCGTCTAAGAGATTGCCGAAAAACTTCCAACCAGTGGGTGTTTCATAAGATTCAATCCCAATCTGAGCAGCAACTCGATCCACTGCTTGGCTAGTAGGCATTGATCGCGCTACCCCGGCTAAACCTGCACTATAACCAGGGACTAGCTTGGCGTTTGCGGCTAAAACTGCAAGGCTATCGCTAGGAGTGACAAAGAACTTACGCCCTAAGATCATATTGCGATCGCCATCTCCATCAAAAGCTGCCCCAAAGTCTGGCGCATTCTCTGCGTACAAAATATCCACCAACTCATGGGCATAAACCAGATTTGGATCGGGGTGTCCGCCGCCAAAATCTTCCAGGGGTGTACCATTTTGCACAGTTCCCACTGGTGCGCCCAAACGTTGCTCGAAAATGGCATGGGCATAAGGACCAGCCACTGCATGTAAGGCATCGATGCCAAAGCGAAAATTTCCTCTTGTTAACAGTTGGTGAATCCGTTCAAAATCAAACAGGGACTCCATTAACTCTTGATAATCATCTACGGAGTCAATTACCTCAACAAGCGTCTCTCCTAAATGTGACTCACCCAAAGTTTCTAAATCTACATCTGGTGCTTCCAGAATTTGGTAGCTATCAATGACTTTACTGCGCTCGTAGATAGCTAAAGTCACCTTTTCCGGTGCTGGGCCACCATTGCTAATGTTATATTTCACACCAAAGTCACCATTTGGCCCACCTGGATTATGGCTAGCAGACAAGATGATGCCACCAAGAGCTTGGTACTTGCGAATAATTGCAGAAGTCGCAGGAGTAGACAAAATCCCCTGTTGACCAACTTTAATGCGCCTAATGCCATTGGCCGCAGCCATTTTCAAAATGATTTGAATGGCTTGGCGATTGTAATAACGACCATCACCACCTAAGACTAAGGTTTGAGAGCGTAAGTCCCCCACAGAATCGAAGATAGATTGGATAAAATTTTCCAGGTAATGGGGCTGCTGAAAAACCTTAACTGATTTCCGCAGTCCAGAAGTACCGGGCTTTTGGTCGCTAAAGGAAGTAGTTGAGACTTTATGAATGTTCATAGATAATGTTTAACAAAGCATTTTCCTTTTACAGCTTTGCATAGTAAAAGATTTTGCAGCCATTTAATCAGGTGAAAAGGCGAAAAATTACAAAGTCGTTACTGTCACGACGTTAAAACTACCACTGATATCGTGTCCGATTAAAGACTTATCATTAAGACCGCAGTTCTTAGCAGGGGGCAGGGGGAAAGAGGGTTTTCTAGTTTCTGCATAGATTATGGGAATTATAATTAATTAACCGGACATGATATGACAACTCTTATAATCAATTCAAGAGTGATATACAAACAAAAGTGATTTGGTAATGAGAAGTACCCATAACAAGGGTCAAGTTATTGAGGAGCGGTGTAAAGCGAAAGTTTTATGCACGGTTTTGTAGACCAGCGGGGCTGGTGAGTGTGGGAGCTGAGTTTAATATTCATTCCAAAACGGCTCACCATCAGCAATAGCCAGAGCATCATTGATTTTTAAAACTAAACAAAACCACAAAACCGTGCGATCGCCTTCAACTATACCCAATCGGGGGCATCTGTGACCAATTGAGCAAATCTGTCTGGATTTACCGACTCGAACTCCAGCATCACACCCCAACGCTCATCGCTCGTTAGTCTAGTGAGTAATTCTCTCACCTGTTCTACAGATTGTTCTATCCCTTCAATAACTAGTCGAGCGTAATACTTTAACATAGCCTGAATTTTACACCACTGCTCAATGACTTTACAGCCTATAATCATTATTTTTCAAGGCTTTCAGCTTAACAAGAGTCCCATTAGGATAAAGCAGTTTATGTCATTTGGTATATGTGAGCGAACAGCAGTAGTGATTAACTTAAGAATTAGGAAAATGTGCCAGTCAGTTGGGTGTGCGTCAAAAGGATCTGTACAAGCTGTTTAAGTTACTTTTTGATGGCACTCATGCCCAGTCTGACTGCGTGCGCTGTTGAGTCTTGGGAAGCTGGGGAGGCTCACCAAGCTTTGCGTGCTGCCGTCTTCAGGCAGAAGTCTAAACAACACTTCAACAACGAGCTAACTTAGCTCTGCTGACAGCGGGGCTAGACGATCCACTACACCATTCGGCTAGCTACGACATGAGCGAAGAGGTATTAGCACCCATCCGGGAGGTGATTGAATACAAACGACTTATGGAGCAAGATCAGTGCTTTTAGTTTATTAGATCAATCGCAAGAGTCACTAGTAGTTCGCTTTCGTGACGAAAGCTCTTTATTGGGTAAGGGGGAAGGTGGGGCCCCCTCTGGGGATAAGGGGCAGGGGGAAAGGTTTTAAATCCCAAACCCAGTTCCCTTTCCCCTTTCCCCAGCCCGAAAAAGCGCATCTTTGGGTTAGCAGACTACTAGCTGCAACCTATCGCTTTCAGGCTTAACCCCTTCCAGGTAGAGACTAAGGAATGTTCCACCTGGGTAACTGTTTGGGGAATATCTTGTGATGTTGTGTCAGTTACTGGTGTTGTTAACTCTATATTATTGGTGACTGACACCACTTCAG
The DNA here is from genome assembly GCF_036917575.1 of Nostoc sp. Lineage (GTDB taxonomy): Bacteria > Cyanobacteriota > Cyanobacteriia > Cyanobacteriales > Nostocaceae > Nostoc. The sequence goes on from NZ_JBALDC010000071.1 coordinate 31,164, forward strand.
TATTCTGGGATATCGTGTCAATGGTTTGTGTGGGTAACACTATTCAGAATTCTAAGTTCTGATTTAATACTCAATTCCTGGTTGTGCTTTTACACCTTGATCGCGGAAAGGGTGCTTAACTAAGGTCATTTCAGTTACTAAGTCAGCACGCTCAATCAAAGCAGGTGGTGCGCCTCTACCTGTGAGAATAACGTGCTTGTTAGCGGGTTTTTGCGCCAAACCCGCTAAAACGTCTTCTACCGGTAAGTAAGCCATTTTGAGGGCGATATTGATTTCGTCTAACAGTACCAGTTGAAAGTCTGGATTGCGGATGTATTCTAATGATTTTTCCCAGGCGGCGCTAGCTTTGTCAAGATCGCGATCGCGGTCTTGAGTTTCCCAGGTAAAGCCTTCGCCCATTGCGTGAAATTCTATCTGGTCTTCCCAAGAGCTGAAAACCCTTTTTTCAGAAGGTTCCCAGCTACCTTTGATGAATTGGACGATCGCTACTTTATACCCATGACCGAGCGATCGCAACACCATCCCCAAAGCCGCAGTAGTTTTACCTTTACCGTTACCAGTATTTACAATAATTAACCCTTTTTCTGGTACAGCTTCTGCTATACGCTTGTCTTGCACTTCTTTGCGTCGCTGCATCTTTTTGCGGTACTGTTCATCAGTCAGAGATGAAGACATTACCTCATCAATCAAGCGCCCAATTTCTTGGTCTTGGTTCAATTCTTGCGGTGTATCGTTTTTCATCAAGCTTGTTTAGAAATAACTGTTAAAAGTGTTGAGTATGAACCAAAATGCCTTACTTATCCAATTTCACTTAAATTACTTGATTGAAAATATCCAGTAAGTTTTCATGTGAAATATCAATAGTGTGTTAGCTTTATTAATGATTTACAGACAAGTGGAAATATATATAATACACAAGTTAAACTTATAATTTTAGTTTTTTATTACTTTTTTAAATAATTTAATATGTTCATTAAAACACTTTACCGATAAAATATTATCATTATCTCCCTTGATACAGTCATTAGTTAGGCTAACAACCAAAAGCTTGATTTAAATATCAGGACTTATACATTTATAGATGTTGTTGTTTCCATTTCTCCCATAAAGCCTGCCTATCCTCTGGTTGCCCGTCATAGTTGAGCAATTGGTCTGAAATTATCACCCATGACTGGGCACTGCGTGTCCAAATATTACCCACTGGGCGTAACCAACTGGTATCATCTAAGGTTCCAGCTTTGACATTGATAGTATCTGGCTTGTAAGTCCGTTCATGGAACAATCGCGTTCCGCAATCGCCACAAAACAAGTTATTTACTTCACGTCCACTATCATTTTTTCGAGTCCAAGTTTTCGGTTTTCCCTGAACAATTACAACAGCATCTCGTAATACTGTAAGAGACATACCAAAGGCACTAGAAGATTGTTTCTGACATTCCTTGCAGTGGCATAGGTATAAAGTTAAAGGTTGAGCATGAATTTCATAAAGAATATGTCCACATTGACAACCTCCAGTATATGGAAGATTCACAGCTTTTATCTCCTGACAATTTTTGGAATTTAATATGGATAGTAACACTCGCCTACAGATGATTTTAGCTGATACACGTATTAATGCAGTATTAAGAGCGATCGCTCAACTAAATCTACCTAGCTGGTGGTTAGCCGGAGGTGCAGTCCGAAACACCGCTTGGTCTTCAATTTTTGGTAATGACTGTGGGTTAGGTATTAAAGATTTTGATATTGCATTCTTTGATATAGAGGGAAATCGTTCTCAAGAACTAGCAGCAAAGGCGACTCTCACAGAACAATTTCCTGATGACGAGTTTGATGTCAAAAATCAAGCCAGTTTTGCTCGTTGGCGGCTTGGTAGCAGACCTTACACTAGTACAGAGGATGGCATTACAGATTGGCTGCACACTGCTACTGCTGTGGGAGTTCGACTAGATGCTCAAGGACAATGGCAATTTTTTACACCTTACGGGTTGGATGACCTATTTGGTGGCATTATTCGACCTACACCAATGCATACTCATAATTTAGATGCCCATAATAAGGCATCTGGATTTTTACAGAAGTGTCCTTATCTGCGGTTGGTGTAAAAGTTAAAATTAGATTTTAGCCATTAGTTTCCGTTACTAGGAAATAATCGCTTTTTAATTTACAACTTGGATATTGAAGCGTAGTGTTGATAATTTTCTACACTCAAAAAGAACATCTATTAGTCATATTTTTATACAGCTTTGAATTCAAGAATTTTAAATTTTAGCAAACCTTTGTAGTCAGCCTTGATTTTGTTTGATGTATGAATAGAGAAGTTCGCGATCGCTTTGAGGATTTACAATTAAACATGGACTTTTACCGTGATTTCCATTACTGACAATAACAACAGTAATACCCATCCGTGGACAAACCCCTAAACAACTGGTGCTAACGACCCGAAATTCACCCCATAATCCCTCAAATTTTAAACGAGATTTCAACCAATTCTCTAAATCTTCGGAAGCGGTTGAGCCTGACTGCTCGTTTGCACATTGTGAACACACAAGCACCAAACCAGACTTCCATCGGGGATAAACGGTTGGAATACAAGTTTCTAATCGAGAATTTATTAGGGGCGATGGTTGCTGAGAATTAGATGTAAACTTCTTGAGGATACGTTTGAGTAATGCTTTAATACGCTGTAGTAATTTTTTCATAGACTATCCCACCTATTTCTCTGACAGGATAGTGTAAATTTCCTGTTTAGTCTGTTCTAGTAGAACGCCCAACAAATCCTAGTCTATGCCAAGTCATTTGTAGACGATGTAGAATTTTCATCTATGGATGCCAAGGGAACATGATATTACTATCTTTAATTGCAACTCAGTATTACAATCTAAGGGTTCCCACTCGCTGGGGAAACTATATGGAATTAAAACATGACTAAGCTGATCGAATACGAAGAAGCCAGCGACGAAGTACGTGCAGTGTATGATGACATCCGCACCACACGTCAGAATGAATACATTAATAACTTTTGGAAAGCCATAGCTAACCATCCTCCCACTCTACAACGAACATGGCAAGCAGTAAAAGAAGTAATGGTTAGCCCTGGTGAGATCGATCCACTGATGCGCGAACTGATTTATATTGCTGTGAGTGTGACGAATGGTTGTGAGTATTGCATCGCTTCGCACACAGCGGCGGCACGTGCCAAGGGTATGAATGATACTATGTTCGGGGAACTAATGGCGATCGCAGCCACAGCCAATATGACTAATCGCCTCGCCAACGGCTATCAAATTCCGGTGGACGAGAAATTCAAGACGTAGCAGTATAGCTTAATCTATCCTACTTAAAAATCAGGTTTAGCAGAATTATTTACTATGCCCAAGGTTCAGATTAACGGAATTGATTTGTTCTACGACATTAAGGGAACAGGTGAGCCTTTGCTATTAATAGCTGGATATCTTTGCGATCATGCTTATTGGTCGCTGATTATGCCATCACTGGTTTCGCAGTATCAAGTCATTCGCTTGGATAACCGAGGTATGGGAAGAAGTTCTGCTCCCGAAAACCCCTATAGTCTCAAACAGATGGCTAGTGACGTTGCAGGATTGCTCGATCGCATCGGAATTGATCGGGTGCATCTAGCAGGTCATTCAATGGGTAGTCAGATAGCCCAAGAACTAGTGTTAGCACACCCTGAAAAGGTAAAAAGTCTGATGCTACTTTCATCTTTGGCAAAAGGTGATGCATTATTCAATAGCATCATCGAGACTTGGGGCGAACTTCCTAGTAATGTAGACCTAAAACTTTATGAAAAAGTCATATTGCCCTGGATATTTACAGATGCCTTCTACTCAATTCCTGACATGATTGAAGGTCTGATTGAATTTGCTATCAGATATCCTTTCCCACCTGCAACTCATTCACTTTATCATCACAGTCAAGCCATTCTTAACAGTGACACAATAGACCGCCTCCAAGAAATTCATTGTCCTACCTTAGTTTTGGTTGGTAAACAAGATATTTTGACTCCACTAAAGTTTTCTCAACAACTTGCTCAAGGTATTCCCAATGCTGAACTTGTAGTCATCGAACGTGGTGGTCATGGCTTCTTGATTGAGTCGCCGGATGCTGTGGTTTCAGCTATGCTCAAATTTTTGGGAAAGTTGAAGCCAGCTTATACCAATTTTTGATTATTAAGATAATTTGCCAAATCCACCGCCACCAGGAGTTTCTATTACAAAAATATCTCCAGTTTTCATCTCTGCTGTTGCTGTGCTGTCTAAATTTTCTTCAATTCCATTCTGTCGTTGTATCCAGTTGCGTCCTACTTTTCCTGCTTCTGCACCATTTAATCCAAAGGGAGGAACAAGCCGATGACCTGAGAGAATATTAGCTGTCATCGGTTCTAGAAATCGAATACGGCGGACAACTCCATTACCACCCGAATATTTTCCTTTGCCACCACTATCGGGGCGAAGACTAAAGCTTTCTAAAAGTACAGGATAACGGGTTTCTAAAACTTCTGGATCGGTCAAGCGAGAGTTAGTCATGTGGGAATGTACACCATCAGTGCCAGCAAAATCTATTCCTGCACCAGAGCCGCCGCAAATAGTTTCATAATATTGATATTGCTGATTACCAAAAGTAAAATTATTCATCGTTCCTTGAGAAGCAGCCATAATACCCAAAGCACCATATAAAGCATCAACAATAGTTTGAGAAGTTTCTACATTACCCGCGACTACTGCGGCTGGATAGGTTGGGTTGAGCATACAGCCAACTGGGATAATAATTTCTAGAGGATTAAGACACCCGGCATTGAGAGGAATATTATCATCAACTAAAGTACGGAAGACATATAAGACTGCTGCTTGAGTTACGGCTTTAGGAGCATTAAAATTACTATTTAGTTGTAGAGAAGTTCCTGTAAAATCAATAGTAGCACTGCGGTTTTCTGAGTGAATCGTTACTTTAACTTGAATTTGTGCGTCATTATCCATTTTATAAGTAAATGAGCCATCTTTGAGAACTGCGATCGCACGTCTAACAGCCTCCTCAGCATTAACTTGTACAAATGTCATATAAGCTTGAACAGTATCAATTCCGTATTGTAAAACTATTTTACAAAGTTCTTGAACTCCCCGTTCATTTGCCGCAATTTGTGCTTTGAAATCGGCTATATTTTGTTCGGGGTTACGAGCAGGATAAATATGATTCAATAAGTGCTGTTTAACTGCGGATTCTCGAAAATTCCCTTCTTCAACCAAGAGGAAATTATCAAAGAGAATTCCTTCTTCTTCTACTGTGGTACTATGTGGAGGCATAGAACCGGGAGTAATTCCACCGATATCAGCTTGGTGTCCGCGAGAAGCGACGTAGAATAGGGGAGTAGATGCAGAATTTTCTTTACTTTCCAAAAAAACAGGGGTAATTGCAGTGACATCAGGAAGATGTGTTCCACCGTTATAGGGATTATTAGATAGATAGACATTTCCCAGTTTGAAAGTGTCGCCTTTATCATTAATTAAACTGCGGACACTTTCACTCATTGAGCCTAAATGTACAGGAATATGGGGAGCATTTGCTACTAATAATCCCGATGAGTCGAAAATAGCACAGGAGAAATCCAGCCTCTCTTTGATATTCACTGATGTCGCCGTATTTTGTAACACAATTCCCATTTGTTCGGCGATAAATTGATATAGATTTTTGAATATTTCTAAGCGGACGGGATCAGGTTGAGGTGTTGTGTACATTTTTGATTCCTTAAAAAAATTGTGTAGTAGTCGCTTAAGCACTTTTTTAAACACGTTCTAAAATTAGATGGTTTTGTTCAGTTAATTTCGCTTGCCAATTAGGTTCAACTACAATTGTGCTAATTTTTTCCACAACGATCGCAGGGCCATTAATACTATCTTCTGGTTGTAAATCTTCTCGTCGATAAATAGGAGCATCATGCCATCTCTCAGCAGTAAACATCTTTACTGTCTCGACAGATACGGGTGCTTCATGTAGAGAGCGAGTCCGAATAATTAAAGGTTCTTCGGGAGTATCCATTTTTTGAATTACTTCTACTGAAGCAGATTCAACAATTAAGCTTTTATCTAATTGAATAAAACCATAGCGAGATTGGTGTTCTCTCTCAAATTTTTGTTGCATCAATACCAAGTTATCAGCAAAGTTAACGGTCAAGGTAGAGTTAGTACCCTGATATTTTAAGTTAACTTTTCGGACTACTTCTAATTGATTATGTGCTTCATTTATTTCGCTTCTAGCTTGAGTTTCTAAATATTCCATTAACTGCTGTAGTTGAGAGATTAATGGTTGAGTTAAAGGTTGCTCAACTCCTCCTTCTCTAATTGCCCGGACATCAGCTAATCCCATCCCATAAGCGGAGAGAACGCCAGCATAAGGATGTAAAAATATTTTTTTCATTCCCAAGGTATCGGCAATTAAACAAGCAACTTGCCCACCTGCACCGCCAAAACAACAAAGCACATATTGGGTAATATCATAACCGCGTTGCAGACTGATTTTTTTAATTGCGTTCGCCATATTTTCTACTGCGATCGCCATAAATCCTGCGGCTACTTGTTCAGGAGTATAATGATTTAACGTAACGGCTTGAATGTCTTGAGTTAATTGGGTAAATTTTTGAATAACAATATCTTTATCTAAGGGTAAATTACCATCAATGCCAAAAACTGAGGGAAAATATTGTGGGTGAATTTTACCTAACATGACATTGGCATCAGTAACCGCTAATGGCCCGCCACGTCGATAACAAGCAGGCCCAGGATTTGAACCAGCAGATTTAGGACCAACACGATAACTAGAACCATCAAAAAAGAGAACAGAACCACCTCCAGCCGCAATGGTATTAATTGCTAACACAGGAACTCGCATCCGCGCCCCAGCAATTTCTGAATCTAGTTGTCGTTCATACTCTCCTTGAAAGTGGGCAACATCTGTACTTGTCCCTCCCATGTCAAAGGTAATAACTAACTCAAAACCTGCCCGTTTACTAGTTTGAACTGCGCCAACAATACCGCCAGCCGGTCCACTTAAAATACTATCTTTTCCTTGAAATTGTTCGGCTGCGACTAAACCGCCATCAGATTTCATAAACATTAATTTGACGCTGGGTAACTGACTTGCTACTTGGTTGACGTAGCGACGCAGAATAGGAGTTAAATAAGCATCGACTACTGTTGTATCTCCTCGGCTAACCAACTTCATTAAGGGACTAACTTGATGGGATACAGATATTTGAGTAAAGCCAATCTCTTGGGCAAGCTGGGCTATTTGTTGTTCGTGTTTGGGATAGCGATCGCTGTGCATAAAAACAATAGCACAACTCCGAATTCCTGTATGGTAAACTGCTTGTAAGTCACTTTTAACTTGTTCAATATTTATAGATATTAATTCATTTCCGTTAGCATCATAGCGTTCATCTATCTCAATCACCTGTTCATAAAGCATCGTTGGTAAAATTATCTGGCGCGCAAAGATGTTAGGACGGTTTTGGTAGCCAATTCGCAGCGCATCTTTAAACCCTTTAGTGATCAGAAGAACAACCCTATCTCCTTTTCTTTCTAATAGCGCATTTGTTGCTACTGTTGTCCCCATTTTTACCACTTCTATCGCCTCAGTAGGAATGGATTCGTTGCTAGCAATACCCATGATATCTCGAATACCTTGGATGGCTGCATCTTCATATTGTTCGGGATTTTCTGAAAGGATTTTGTAGACTATAATCCATTGCTGATTAGGCAGAGTTACAATTAAAAAACGTTCGGGATATTTTGAAAGTCTATCGATAATTGGTTGATTATTAGTAACAGCAACAATATCTGTAAATGTACCACCTCGGTCAGCAAAAACCTTTAACATTACTCTGTTTCCTGTACAATCATGAAAAATTACGCAATAGCTCTAAGCGCTTGAACGATCGCCGTTACCAAATTGAGTGCGAAAATAGTATGAAATGGTAGATGTCCGCAGGTTAATCGATCGAGTTCAGAACTTGAATGATGAAGATTAAAGCCGATAAACTACAGCGCCTTTATTATTTGCTCGAAATTGCGGCTATACACCTGTTGTCCGTATTCTTGCCACTCTTTGTCTGACGAGTAGGGTGAGCGTTTTAATGTTGCCTGTTGGACGTATGCTATCAATGGGCGACGAAGACACTCATATTTCTCAAAGGCTTTGGCTATAGCTTGCAGATCATCCCAGTTATTCTTCTCAGCAATTTTAGCGATGAGTGTTGTAACTACTAGTGCATCTTCAAATCCTTGATTAGCTCCTTGACCCATGAAGGGAGGCATTCCATGTGCGGCATCGCCAACTAATACGATTCGCCCTACACTCCAGGCTGGTGGAATTTTGGCAGCATTAGCTTCAGTATTGAGGTCTGTTGGGTTAGAAACTTGTAGAGAATCCGAAATGGTAGCATGGTGAATATAGTATGGACGCTGCTGTATCTTGGCAGGAGGAGATATACGTACTAATTGCTTAAGTGCATCAGGAAAGCCTGCCTTCTCCAACTCCTGGAGAGCTAAGTCAATTAAAGAACTTTCAGACTTTCCTTGCAACGAGTCTAAAGGCAAAGCAAGATGTATTATGTACCCTAGTTCACCAGTTGGTCTATGAAATAAAATTATCCTAATGTTATTTATACGAACAGAATTTCCAGATATTTCATCATTAGTGATTGTTACAATTGTTGAGTCTTGAAAGAAATCTTCTTCTAGTTTCGTCCACAGTTCCTTTCCTATCTCAGCTATTTCCATACAAAATATAGCTGCAAAGCCAGAGTATTCAGGTTGGGCAAAATCATGGTATTGAGTATCTGTGTAAAGTAGCCTCCGAACTGTAGAATTAATCCCGTCTGCTGCAACAATTAGTTTAGCTCTAATCGATTTTCTTGCTAATTGTTGGGGGGCAACATCTGAGTTTTGCGACTGCGTGTCATCATGTTTTTGGCCATCTGTCCAAAACGCATAGGGGTTGGCTTCTATTCCTGTGTCACCGACACAATCTATCCGAACACAACCTTTTTGCGGCTCATTCACAACATTAATACAACGGTGATTAGCTTTAACTCGGTCTTGGGGAAGTAGCTGTCTGAGGGTTGTCTGCAAATTGTACCAAGAAATTGACACTCGACCCTCGCCATAATCTTTAAACCAATCATCGAAACTAAGCGAGGTTGACCGAATTATCTGCCCCTGTAAATTTTTAGAAACCCATTGGGGTGAAGTCTTTGGAGGTTGTTGCTCTTGAGTAGTTTCGACAGTTTTCTGGACATTAGACTGCTTGGGACTCAATAAACCAAGCCCAATTTTTTTGACTTCTTCGTAAGCGTTAGAATCTAAATGTTTGAGAGCTTGTAATCCATTGGGGTGAAGATCCAATATTTGTCCAACTTCACGAAAGGCGCGAGTTTGATCGACGACAAGGACATTTTCAATACCACGTTTACGTAAGCCAATAGCAGTTGCTAACCCAATTGGGCCAGCGCCAACCACTACAACATCGTAGATATCCTGAGGAGCAGAAGAGGAGACAACAGATGCAGCTAAGGTATCAGCTTTGGTTGATGTGTTTGTATCTGTATGAGAACTTGATTTAGTTTTTAACATATTTATACATAGGAATCTGGGATCGAAGCTGGGCAATATGGAAAGCTATAGCCATCAAGTTACATAGCAACACACAACAATATTAAAATCAAATGCAACAAGTTAGATATTTCACCGCGATCGCACCTATTATCTGAAGCAAATTATGAAAATTATCGAACCGCCTTCGCATAGCGTCTCGTAGAGAAGCCGCCAAGAGCGCCAAGAGAAGAAACAGAAAAGTTTATAAATTATTACAGTTGGTGTTCAAAGGTGGAGCGATCGCCCTTTTTGCTCGACAGTTGGTGTTCAGAGATGGAGCGATCGCTGTTTTTGCTCGACAGTTGGTGTTCAAAGGTGGAATGGTGAGGTTTTGAGGTCGAGTCTAGAGGCGTAGGAACCTACGATGTTTACGACGAGCTACGCTAACGCACATTGCTACAATGCAATCCTTGATACAGGCTACATTATTAATTAGCTCGATTTCTCTGCTGCGCGTCCAAGCAGCAACTCGTCGTCAAGCATTGCCTCTGTAAAACCCAAAATGACTAACGAAGAACTGCTGCAAATTATTAAACAAACTACCAGAGAAAAGCTGACAAAATTAAACCTTTCTGGCAAAGGCTTAATAACCCTGCCAGCGGAAATTGGCCAACTCAGCAACCTGCAAACCCTCGACCTCAGCAGTAATCAACTGAGCAGTCTGCCAGCAGAAATTGGCCAACTCAGCAACCTGCAATCCCTCTACCTCTACAACAATCAACTGAGCAATCTGCCAGCAGAAATTGGCCAACTCACCAACCTGCAAACCCTCTACCTTAGCGGTAATCAACTGAGCAGTCTGCCACCGGAAATTGGCCAACTCACCAACCTGCAAACCCTCAACCTCAGCGGTAATCAACTGAGCAGTCTGTCAGCGGAAATTGGCCAACTCACCAACCTGCAAACCCTCAACCTCAACGGTAATCAACTGAGCAGTCTGCCATCGGAAATTGGCCAACTCACCAACCTGCAAACCCTCGACCTCAGCAGTAATCAACTGAGCACTCTGCCAGCGGAAATTGGCCAACTCACCAACCTGCAATCCTTCTACCTCTACAACAATCAACTCAGCAGTCTGCCACCGGAATTTGACCAACTCACCAACCTGCAAACCCTCTACCTCAGTGGTAATCAACTGAGCAGTCTGCCAGTGGAAATTGACCAACTCACCAAGCTGCAATCCCTCTACCTCTACAACAATCAACTGAGCAGTCTGCCAGCGGAAATTGGCCAACTCACCAACCTGCAATCCCTCAACCTCTACAACAATCAACTGAGCAGTCTGCCAGCGGAAATTGGCCAACTCACCAACCTGCAATCCCTCTACCTCAGCAGTAATCCTTTAGAATCACCTCCACCAGAAATTATCACGAAAGGGGTTAAAGCAATTCTTGACTTTTGCAGGCAACAACTAGAACAAGAAACTGATCGTCTCTACGAAGCCAAATTACTCATTGTGGGAGAAGGTGGTGCAGGTAAAACTACGCTAGCTAAAAAAATTCAAAACGAAAACTATAAGCTACAACAGGATGAAAGTTCTACTGAAGGCATTGATGTTATTCAATGGAAGTTCCCGTTCAAGAGTAAAGAATTTCAAGTCAACGTTTGGGACTTTGGTGGCCAAGAGATTTATCATGCTACCCACCAATTTTTTCTCACCAAACGCTCTCTTTATGTCATAGTTGCTGATACTCGCAAAGAAGACACAGATTTTTACTACTGGCTAAATGTGATTAAGTTGTTGAGCGATGATAGTCCTTTACTCATTATCAAAAATGAAAAGCACGACCGCAAACGGGAAATAAATGAGAAGGACTTACGAAAGGAATTCATCAATTTTAAGGAAACACTTACTACAAATCTGGCTACTGATCGCGGTCTGCCAGAAATCTTAAATAAAATTAAGCATTATATTACTAACCTACCTCATGTAGGAATAGAACTCCCTAAAACCTGGGTCAAAGTGCGAGAAGCTTTAGAAGGTGACTCTCGCGAATATATTAGCTTGGAAGAATATCTAAACATCTGTAATCAACATGGTTTTACTAAACAAGAGGATAAACTCCAACTCAGTGACTATTTGCATGATTTAGGTGTATGCCTTCACTTCCAAGATGATGACTTTTTAATAAAAACCGTAATTCTCAAGCCCACTTGGGGTACAGATGCCGTTTACAAAGTGTTAGATAATCCCCAAGTAATTCAAAACCTGGGTAAATTTGATCGCAATGATTTAAAAAATATTTGGCACGAAAACAAATATGCCAATATGCGACCAGAACTGTTGCGGCTAATGATGAAATTTAAACTGTGTTACGAAATACCTAGTCGTCCCGGCACTTATATCGCACCTCAATTACTCTCTGTCAACCAACCTGATTTCAATTGGGATGAATCCAATAACCTAATCCTGCGCTATAAATATGACTTCATGCCAAAAGGTATTCTCACCCGCTTTATAGTCGAAATGCACTCTGATATTGAACAACAAACCCTAGTTTGGAAAACAGGCGTTGTTCTTGCTAAAGACCAAACCCGTGCTGAAGTGATTGAACACTACAATCAACGAGAAATTAAAGTCCGCGTAGCAGGAAAAGACAAGAAAGAACGGCTAGCAGTTATCATCCATGAACTAGAAAAAATTCATAACTCTTACGAACCTCTGCAATATCAAACACTTGTTCCCTGCAACTGTGAAAGCTGTAAGAATAGTCAAACGCCTCATTTTTACCGCCGAGACGTGTTGTACAAATTCCGAGAAAATAATCGCGACCAAATCCAGTGCCAAGATAGCGGTGATATGGTAGATGTCCGCAGACTAATTGACGATATTTTACCGACATCACTAACTCTGCAAATACCTATGTTTGAACCCATAACCAGAAATCAAATTTTCATCAGCTATAGTCATCAAGATCGGGAGTGGCTTACCAAACTCCAGAAACACCTCAAACCAATGATTCGTAATCAAAATATGCTTGTGTGGGACGATACCAAAATTCAACCCGGTGCTGAGTGGCGTAAAGAAATTGAAAATGCTTTAGCAGCAGCAAAAGTGGCAGTATTGTTGGTTAGCCCCGATTTTTTAGCATCAGACTTTATTGCTGATAATGAGTTACCGCCATTGTTGGATGCAGCTGAAGCTAAAGGACTCACGATTATTTGGATACCTTTGAGTTTTAGCAGCTATCACAAAACAAAAATTGAAAAGTATCAGTCAGCGCACCCTCCCAATCAACCTTTAGACAGCCTGAACTCAGCACAAGAGAATAAAGCTTGGGTGGATATCTGTGACAAGATTGAAGCAGCACTCCTTCAGTAGAAGAACCTCTCCCTGCCTTGAACTAAAGTTCAAGTTTCTCTGGGAGTCGGAGAGGGACGGTTTTGCGTAGTAAAACCAGGGAGAGGTTTCTTTTGTAAAAGCGATCGCTGCACCAACGTCTTCTCTACGAGACGCTGCGCGAAGACGATCGCAGGTAAACTCTTAGCTATCGGTTAAAACTTCATCCAAGTCGAAGATAACCTGACTAATTTCCGAGCGTGTATTCTGCCAAGGTGGGAATTTTAACTTCTGTTTCAGCTTGTAAATCGAAGTCATACCACTGGTTACGCCATTGCAGACGAAATTTCAAACGCGTCCAGTTAGGTGGTAGATTGGGACAGGCAATGGGTCCAAATTGAGTCATGCGAATGCCGGCAAACCCGAAAACTACTGCTTGCCATACTCCTCCAGCACTGGCAGCGTGAATTCCTTCGGCTGCGTTCAGTCTGACATCATCTAAGTCTACCAAGGCTGATCGCAGAAAGTGTGTATATGCTTCAGTTGGTTGATTGAGGTCGCAAGCTAAGATAGCGTTAATGGCTGGGCCTAGTGAAGAACCATAACTGTGGTCGGTGCGTTGGTTGTAATAGTTCCAGTTGGTGGCGAGGGTGTTATAGTCGTAGCGTAGACGCTTTGCGTCTTGTCGCCAGACATCGCGCAATAAATACAAGAGCATCAACACATCTGGCTGCTTGAGAATCTGCTTTTGGCTGGTAGCTTCAATTCCCAACAAACTTTGCAGAGATTTGCTGCGCGGTTCGTAATCAGCGAGGTTAACGTCTTCTAGCTGGAAAAAACCTTCAAATTGCTCAATTAAACCCGTTTGAGCATCTTCATTGACAAATAGACGCTCTTGGATTTCTGCCCAATGGTGCAGACGTTCTGTGGTTAAATTGAGTTTTTGCTCCAGTTGTGCTGAGATTTCCGGATAAGCTCGTTTGAGCCAATCCCACAGTCGCAAAGCTGACTGCAAATGCCACTGTACCATGAGATTGGTGAAGGCATTATTATCGACGCGATCGTGATTTTCATCCGGGCCAATTACATCTAGGATGTCATAGCTGTGACGCTCTTGGTTCCACTGCACCCGACTTTCCCAGAACACAGCCGTATCAAGGATAATTTCCGCGCCATAATCGCGCATCCAGTCATCATCATTAGTAGTCTGCCAGTAATGCAAAATTGCATAAGCGATATCAGCAGTGATATGCACTTCAATGTCACCGCACCAGATACGGATTAATTCACCATTGGGAGCCGGAACCCAGCGCGGAGTGACTTCATCGCCAGTAGTGGCACTTTCCCAAGCAAACATGGCTCCTTGATAACCTGCTTCTTGAGCTTTGCGTCTCGCTCCTGGTAGGGTGTGGTAGCGGTAGGTGAGCAAGTTACGCGCTAGGGCTGGTTGAGTTAAGGTGAGGAAGGGCAGGATGAATATTTCTGTATCCCAAAAGATATGTCCGCTATAGGCAAAACCGGAAAGAGTTTTGGGAGGAATGCTCACCCGACTATCGTGACGCGGTGTTACAGCTAATAATTGGAAGAGATTGTAACGGACGCTCAATTGAGCCAAGCGATCGCCTTCTATAATAATGTCACTGTCTTGCCACACTTGCTCCCATGCAGTAATGTGAGCTGCCAACAGAGTAGTATATCTAGGTTCATCAGCGAGTCTTTGTAAGGCGGCGGCAATGGGGATTTCTGTCTCTCGTGAAGTAAACACGGTGACAATCTTTTCTACAGTTACCGTTTTTCCGGGATATAACTCTAAGGTGGTTGTCAAAATGGGAGAACTAGAAGTATTTTCGACGCTCACAAGTGTAGTCTCATCACCATCTACCACTAACTTAGCTGCCATCCCAAGTTGAATACCTGAGTGGAGAGTTGTACTGTTTAACCAGATAATCTGCTCTATGCCACCTTGGTTTATGGTTCGCCAATGTTTGATGCCTCGAGTATCTGGTTCGCTGTCAAATCCGGCTTCAACGGTAATTTCACCCTCAAAGTCTACCGATGTGATTTGAGCGCGAATCGCCAAAACGTGTTGGTCTGCTAAACTGGTGAAACGCTCGAAGTGAAAATCTAGGGTATGACCATTAGGACTACGCCACCGCACATCACGGCTAACTAAGCCTAAACGTAAATCGAGCCGACGTTCGTAGTTAAGAATCTCACCACTGTCCATAGTAAAACGTTCGCGTAGCGTCTCCGTAGGAGATTCGCCTGCAACTTTTACCACCAATGGCAGCCAGTTGGGACAGTTTACCAATTCGGTATGAGCAATTGTCACATCATCATAAACACCGTGGATGAGTGTGGCTGGAAAATCTTGGGAATACCCTTCCTCAAACGTACCCCGCACTCCTAACAACCCATTACCAAGAGTGAAGACAGTTTCTTTGTGATGTAACTGCGTCGGATTAAACTCCGTTTCAATAACGTTCCAGTCAGTATTGTCAATTAATTGCTGATTTTGTTGAGAAGTGTGAGTGGATACGTTAAGCATGAGTGATAAAACCTCTTAAGGATGGCTGTGGCTAGGATGCAGTAAAATTAGGAGCAATCTTTAAGTGATTAACTCCTTTTCTTTGGCGCGTAGATTAAAAGACAGTCTGAACACCAAAAAATACGCTTCTGATAAGAGTAGCGTTTCAAATTTCATCTGTCTATAGTTAGATATATTTAAAAATGCCAGTTATAACTCATAAATCTCAACTAACTACAAATTGATTCGGCTTTTCATCAATTTGTTTGGTATTTATGATTAAGGCAAGTCTTTGTGATGGATGATTTTTGACTGGTAAAATCTACAGGTGCAGTTAAGTAACGTTTTGTTCTTTTACCAGAAGTGCTATATTGGCACTTGACCCGACCGAGTACAAACTATGCATAAGCCCACAGGACAGCAAAGAGGTGTTGTACTCAATACTACAGGACAGGAAGGGGGAGTGGGCAGATGAATAAAAATACTGGGCTAGGTAGTGTTTTTTCTCTGTTTCGAGGCGTACCTCTAAGTCGCATCTTGGTAGCATTGTTTCTGCTGCAAATCTTGCTAGCTGTAGGATTGACTGCATACTTATCAATCGGGAACGGGCAAAAAGCAGTCAATCAGGTAGCTAGCGAATTACGTCATGAAGTTGCCAATCGAGTTGAGCAGAATTTACAAACTTATCTGTCAACGCCACGTCAGGTACTAGGCAGTAATCAAAATGTTATCAATATGGGGTTGCTGAAAATAGAGAATCTGGCAACCTGGGAGTCATATTTAATAGAGCAGTTAAAAATTTTTCCAGATGCGTTGGCCTTAACGGCAAGCAATGAACAGCAAGAATATCTAGCGGTGGAGAAGTTCAACGATCGCCAATTTTTACTCAGAAAAGCCGATAAGTCAACTGGCTACGATCTCTACACCTACATCATTGACTCTCAAGGTCAACGTACTCAACTACCAGAAGTAATCAAAAACTATGATGCGCGATCGCGTCCTGATTATCAAACAGCAGTTACCACCAAAAAATTCAGCTTTAGTCAGATTTTTACACCCCGCACTGAACCAACACTCCTAATTAGTGCATCTCAACCCATTTTTAACTCCCAAGGCGAATTACTCGGAGTTAATAGCACTCTCACTCACATATCACAAATTGGGGATTTACTGCAAAACGACAAAGTTGGCAAGTCTGGGCAAATTTTTATTATCGAGCGATCGGGGCTATTAGTTGCAAGTTCCACCGAAGAACCATTCCGCTTACAAAATGGCAAACCCATTAGGTTCGCAGCTTCCCAAAGCGGGAATTCTTTGACTCAAGCAACCGCTAAATATTTAGCAACTAAATTTAATAACTTTGACCAAATTCAACGTTTACAGCGACTAAATTTTTCCTTAGATGGCAAACGACAATTTTTAGAAGTTAGACCCTTTGAGGGCGAACCAAATGTCAACTGGTTGATTATCGTGGCTGTCCCAGAAGCAGACTTTATGGGGCAAATCAATCGCAACATTCCAACTACAATTTTTCTCTGTTTAGGAGCGTTGGGATTAGCTACTATATTGGCAATTGTTACTGCTCGGTGGATAAATCAGCAAATTTTGTATTTCAGCACAGTGACGAAAAATTTCGCTGATTTTCCCATTGGCGAAGACTTAGTGGTGAAAGTACAGGGCATTAAAGAATTAGAAGTGCTAAGTGGATCTTTCAACGAGATAGCACAGCAGTTACGCAAAACCTTTACTGCACTGATTACCAAAAATGAAGATTTAGAACTGCAAGTTAAGCAGCAAACTCAAGAATTACAACAGGAGATTCAAGAACGGATTGACAGCGAGCAAAAACTGGGTCAGTATAATCAAGTACTAGCAGAACTGGCAAATCACAAAGCAATTTTTGAAGGAAATTTAGAAATAGCATTCAAAGCGATCGCAGAAAAAGCGGCTAATGCCTTAGAAGTAGAGCGAGTGAGTGTGTGGTTATTCAATAGTGATAACACTAAACTACAATGTATAAGTCTTTACGAACGCAGCAATCAGAGACATTCGGCAGGTTTAGAACGCAACCTTGCAGATTATTTAATCTACTTTAAAGCTCTGGTTGTTTCTCGTACCATTGCTGTTTCTGACACTCGCACCGATCCACGAGTACAAGAATTATCGGATAAATTGCTCGAACCAAATAATATTGTCTCTTTAATTGATACCAGTCTTTGGGTTGGGGGCAAAATGGTGGGAACAGTATTGTACGAGCAGGTTGATATTCCCCGAAAATGGAAACTGAGCGAGCAAAACTTTGTTAGCTCAATCGCGGAAATTGTCGCCCTAACTTTAGAAGTATGCGATCGCAAACGTGCAGAATCCGCTCTATGTGAGGCTAAAGAAGCCGCCGACGTGGCAAATCGTGCCAAAAGCACCTTTTTAGGAAACATCAACCACGATCTGAGGACTCCTTTAAATTCAATTTTGGGAATCACAAAGGTACTCAAAGAGCAAATGTACGACCTGGTGAGTGAAGAACAACGTAAGTCTCTAAATATACTCGAATCTAATGGTAACAACTTACTAGAATTAATCAACCAAATCCTTGACTTTACCGACACTGAATCCAGGAAGATAGAGTTGCAACTAGATGCTACTTCGATTCAGGGATTATGTGATTCCAGCCTAAGTTTTGTCAAACATCTGGCGTTCCAAAAAAATATTCGACTGAGAACACAAGTACCTGAAGAACTTGAACCCATCCAAGTTGATGAACCCCGCATCCGCCAAGTATTTATCAACTTATTGACTAACGCAATCAAGTTTACTAGAGAAGGAGGCGAAGTTTGGATTGAAGTCCAGCCAAGTTCTACCAATGAATATATCTTTATCAGCGTCGTAGATACGGGCATTGGGATGCTTTCCGATGACCTTTTTAAATTATTTCAACCTTTTGTGCAAGTTGAAAATGCCTCTAACCCTCGTTCTCCAGGTACGGGTTTAGGATTAGTAGTAGTGCAAAAAATTGTCGAGTTGCATAGTGGGACTGTCCACGCCGAAAGTCAGTTAGGTAAAGGTAGTCGATTTACTGTCAAGCTTCCTTGGAAAAAGGCGGGAGAATGAGGAGTTAGGGACTTCCACATAAAAAATAATTAATTATCAAGTAAGCTGTTGTTAAGCTGTTCTTGAGCATGGCAAGAAAATATCTGAATAGTCGTTTTAGATGAAGGAATTGAGTAATTTAATTTTTGGAGTAACCTTAGAGGTTGTTTTAAAAGTAGTTGACTATACCCAAACCTTTGTTGTGTCTGGCTTTTTGAATTTTGAATTTTGAATTTTGAATTTTGAATTGGTATTACTGTAGGTAGATTTCAAGTAAATCAAAGAACATTCAAAATACTATTACAAACACTAATAATTTCTGATTGTAAATGAATATCCTGTGTCGCTGTTCCTGGAGATGGAAAAATGGTTTTTATGGAAAGTAAGCGCTCACTCCTCGTTGCTGACTTTCCATCTGTACAACTTGATAAAGACTCTTCTCAAACTTTAGTGCAAGTACTGCCTTCACCGCATTGTGAAGTTTGTGTAATTGTTCCAGTTTGCAATGAAGCTCAGACATTGGTAGCAACCCTTACTGCCTTAATACATCAAGTTGATCTAGAAGGACAGCTTTTAGATCCCAAACGCTACGAAATAATTTTGTTGGCAAATAATTGTAGCGATGATTCAGCAGCTATAGCCCGGAGTTTCGCAAGACAACATCCAGATATAGCACTGCATATAGTTGAAAAAACTCTGCCACCTGCACAAGCCTATATTGGTCGAGTGCGGCAGATTTTGATGGATGAAGCATATCACCGTTTGTTTAGTTTAGGACGTACAAGGGGGGTAATTGCTTCAACTGATGGAGACTCGCAAGTAAGCCCAACTTGGATTGCTGCCAACCTGTACGAAATTAACTGTGGTGCTGATGCTGTCGGTGGGCGAATTATCACTGAGGGTGCTGGTCGTGCGGCTTTAGACCCTTACGCCAGAGCTTGCTTTCTGCGTGAAGTGGGCTACCGCTATTTAATTACCGAATTAGAAAATTATCTCGATCCCGACCCCTACGACAGCTTTCCCCGCCACTATCAACACTATGGAGCAAGTTTAGCAGTAACAGCAGAAATGTATGCATTGGCAGGAGGCTTACCGCCAGTGCGGACTCCTGAAGATGTGGCTTTTTACCGTGCTTTGGTACGGGTAAATGCCCGTTTCCGCCACAGTTTGCTAGTGCGGGTAGTGACTTCGGCAAGACAAGTCGGACGTACTAATGTCGGTTTAGCAAATCAACTAAATGAATGGATAGAAATGGGACGGCAACAGCAAGCATTTGTAGTCGAGCCAGCAGCTGCTATCGAAACTCGTTTTGTTGCACGTCGCCAATTACGACTGATGTGGTGGTGCGCTCTCAATGGCTATCAGCCATGTTATCCCAGTGTCACGTCTTTGGCAGAGATGCTGGGAATTTCAGCCCAATGGCTTGTCGAGAAATTAACGCAACCTTATTCCTTTGGTCAGTTGTTTGAACTAGTCGAAGAACGCCAGCAAGAAGAACAAACTTGGGCTTCGCGCTGGAAATACGTGGATATCAAACAAGCAATTGGGGATTTGCGCTTACGTCTTGAGAGTTTGCGTCAGTAATTGCTAAGGGAAAGCGTTACCCTACTTTCGGGGGTTTTCTGGCGTTGCATAATTGTGGGATGGGCATCTTGCCCGTCCCTTGTATTTCTAGGCGGGCAGGATGCCCACCCCACAAAAATCATCCCTTGATTGAGCAACGCCGATTTTCTTTATCCAGCAAAAACCCTAGCTTTTTGGCAAATACTTTTTCCACATCACAGATTAGCGATGAAGTTAAAAAAGTAAAACTACTGTCCTATAAAAGTTTCAGTTTAAGCGATCGCGTTGGGAAAAAATGGATAAACACCCTCTCAGACTCGCTCGAATAAATCAAGTCGATATTCTTCCTCGCGTTGACCTTTTAAATGCCGCAATTTATTTGGGGTCAACTCAAAAAACGAGTTATGAACTTCATCTCCACTCAACGGATAATCACGAGCATAAAGTGTCCAATGAACTAAAAGTAAATGTCCTCCAGGTTCTAGGTGTTCTAAAATGTACTGTTGTGATTTTTTCAGGTCTTCCCAGCTTAAGTAATAGCCAACTTCCGAAATCAAGGTCAAATCAAACATTTCGTCAGGATATTGCTCTGGGACACGCATAATTTGGAACTTGACATTAGAGAGATGCTGACAGCGCTTTATTGCTTTATCTTGAGCTATTGTTGATACATCAATCGAGAGGAGTGAATCGCAACGTTTTTGCAGTTTCTCAGTTAAAACGCCAATGGAACCGCCCATTTCAAAGGCAGACCGATAGCGCTCTTTAGGTAAAGCTGCGATTGTGGCAGCATATTTGTTAGCTTCGTATTCGCTTGTCTCAAATCTCCACGGGTCGATGTTTTCGCTGTAGAGTTTATCGAAGTAGCTGGGTGGTAAAGAGTCGGATTGTAACGGGTTCATAGGTTTTCCTCTATATAAACTTCCCAAGGATGAGTGAAGTTCGCTAACATTTCGGCACTCAAGCGAAAGCCTTCTGGATCATCGTCAATTAAGTCTGTAATTTGGGAACGATAAGCAGCGATCGCTTGTTGTTTCAATTCCACTACCGTGCTAATATCTAGTCGCCAGGTTGTCACTTCCAGAGATGCTGGCAAAATCCCGCGTTGCTCCCAGTCCCAATCCCAAATAGGATATTCAATCAATCGCGGGGATAAAGGCAAATCAGCCAGCGCTGCTTTAATTAACTTCCATGTTGCTCGATGGTCTGCGTGCGGGTCATATCGCCACGGTAAAAAGATAATTTCTGGGGCGACTTCTGTGATATATGCACGACAGCTAGCTACTGCACTTTCATACTGTGTTGTAATTGACCCATCTTGCATTCTCAAAAAGCTGACAGCATTCGCTTCTACATTTAGTAATTTCATTGCTGATTGCGTTTCCGCCTCCCGCAATCCCCGGAGCTTATCTGCGGGATATTTCTGGGAATGAGGGTGTGAAAGTGTACCATCACTGACAACTAATATTTGCACACGGCAATTTAAAGACCGTAACAGCGCGATCGCACCTCCACAACCTAATGTCTCATCATCAGGATGGGGTGCGACAATTAGCGCGGAACTACAAGCGATCTCTTTAACTGAACGCCAAGGCAAAATACCCGGATTGTTTAGTGGTAGTCCAATCAAGCTAGATTTATTCATTATTCCAAAGCAAATCAGCAGGATTACTTTTACCCAAGACATACTGTCCTACATTCGCCAAGGATGCATCAAAAGCAGGTTGACGCAGATACAGAGTCAAATCTCGGATGATGCGTTCCATCGGATTTGGTGGCATTAAGCCACGAGTCCCAACAGAACGTTCGCACAACTGCATTACATCAATGCAAATTTGTTCGATTGCTGTCCTCACCATGTTTGCATAGGCTACGAGTTGGTCTGCTTGCGGATGGGGAACTGTGGGATAGCCACCAAATATAGGTGCATAGGCTGCGACCTTATCCGCAGCCCCCCGCAGCCAGAGATTACCACTTTCAATAGCGATCGCCATTCTCCCCAGCCGTTCTTTTTGATAGGGATCGTTCGTATATTGCAAGTCCTGAAGATACTGGCGAGTCAGGTTAAACAGTGCTTCTGCACCACCTAGTTGCACAGCCGCAAACCGAATCACCCCAACAGATAACCAAGGTTGTCGATAGTAATCTCCTGACTGTCCGATTAAAGCGCTCCCATCCAACTCTACACCGCTAAAATCTACTTTATAACTAGCAGTAGCTCGCATCCCAGAAGGTTGCCACCAAGATGCATCGCTAACTGTTGTCACTTCCTCCATCGGCACAATGCATATTTGCCAACCGCCGTCTGGCAATACTCCATTCACGAAAGGACGTTCCACATAACCTGCACCAGTACAAAAGGTTTTAGAACCTTCCAACCGATAACGTCCATTTTCACAAGGAATTACCTTCACACCATCTGAGGCTTCGGCATTCCAAACGCCAAATATTTTATGATCCTCGCGGGCATCACGAGCATATCTGGTGATTTGTTCTCCAGTACCAAAGGTCTGAATCAGTTGCAGAGCGTTGATATGTCCTTCATAAATTCGCCCAACTGCTAGATTGCCATGCCCTATCTGTTTTAATAGTTTTAGAAGCTCGTAGGTAACATTAGCATCTATTCCTGCACCCCATCCACCTAATTCTTTCGCCAATGGTGCAGCCAACAACCCAGCCTTAGCAATTAACTCAAACTCGTGCTTAGGAAAAGCACCATTGTAATCTATTACACTGGCATTATTTGCACAATAATCAGCAATTTCTGTGGCACGTTTGAGATCCAGAGTAATGTTGGAATCATGCCATTTCGGAATGACGACATTCTGTGGTAGTTGGATGCTAATAACCGACTCCTTTGTATAATCTTTCTTTATGCATTGTTGATAATAATGAAATTAAGTCGTTTAATACCTCTATCTTTTGTGTGATTATATACTCAATAAAAAGGAGGAAAATTTCAATGTTGCTACCCCCCTTAGTCCCCCCTTATAAAGGGGGGAAACAAGAAAAATCCAGTTCCCTCCCCTTGTAAAGGGGAGGGTTAGGGAGGGGTAAAAAATATTTGATACATCAATCATGACTTTTCAAACATCCTCTTAGCAACAATTGGACTCCAAAGCACAAGTAATACAACTCCAAAACCTAAAATCAAGAGCTGAATGTTGTTTGTAAGTCTTTGTTCGGTGTAGACGGAATTATTAATCTGCGTCCAGGGTACTAAAGTTTTGCCCCAAACCAAAAAATCATCAATTACTAGGAATGACCCCAAAGCATAGGACTTTTCTTCACGCCATACTAGCGGTAATCCCAAAATTTCAGTGATAGCGAGCGTACTTTCAAACAACTGAGTATCTTGATAAGCATGTGCTGGAGCAATGCTGACAATTGTACTGGTTGGGCCAATGCCAAAGATAATTGGCCCAGAATCAACATCTGCGTGGCCATCAGCGTTGACGGGATACTCCCTCACGGGGAAAAAGCCTAAGACTGAGGAAACAAACTGTTTGCGAAACTGAGCATACTGCTGTTTTGCAAAGTTTGAATCTAATTCTAGGAGAAACGGCAAAAGATAGACTTGACTGGTACCTCGTGCGCCAATCTTAATTTCACCAGTCACAGCGTCAATTTTGTGAGGAATTAAATTTGTTTGTCGGTCAAGATGCTGGCGAGTATAGCTAACCCAACGCTGAATTACTGGTTGATAATTACTATCAAACAATTCATCGTGCAAAGCTAAAGATGCTAAAGCTACGGTTTGGTCACAAGGCCAAGCTTGTCTGGGATAAGCATCAATGGTTACAGTGGAACTTTTTGTAAACGCCTGGGCTAACTCTTGAGATTGGGCACGAAATCGAGTAATATCTTGGAGCGATCGCTCTTTTGGTGACTGAATTTTTAATAGTCCACCCAACAACCGATTACTCCAACCTAAATAAAATACACCATTGGCAACTTGGGTATCTGCTGTAAAAGGTGCGCGTCCTTCGGGTGTATCTATTTGAGATAAAACCCAACGCACCTCTTTAATTGCTTGTTGGCGAAGAGGTTCGGACTTGGAAGACAAAGCAACATTTACCCAACTGTAACCATAAATTATATGGCTAAAAAACCATCCTTCTGGGAAAAACGCTTGCATCGTTTTTCCTTCACCTGCATTTAACCGTCGTTTGATGTTCTTTAATTGCATTAGTGCATCAGGACTAAGTTGTTCAGGTGCATAATCTTTGGCTGACACTGTTAACAGGCAAAAATTAACTCGGAGTGCAAGTAGACTTATAGCAATAGTTAAGAAGACATAAGTCCAATAGCCAAATTTCTGCAATCTACTCATGTTAATTATTTCTAACAGATTTATTCTTTGTGTTTTCTCACAAAGAATTATCTTCTCTTCTTTTTGACCTTTTTTTATGACGGGCTGTACTAAGCTATGTGACGATAAGTATTAAACGGTAATCCAGTGCGCTGCTTGACATCAATCAAGGATTTATACTCACCTCGTTGCTGCCTTTCTGCTACAATTTGTTCTGCGATCGCTCCATCTAATCCACAGGTAATCAATTCATGAGTTGAGTATGTGTTTAATCGTTTCCAAGAAAAATCAGCTTCTTTCTTATAGTTGTAGCTAAAAGTAATCAGTGGTGTAATTCGAGTTACCTGCTTTTCGGGAATTCCGGCTATTTCGATTAACTCTTCTACATGAGTGAAAACATATCCCTCATTCATTAAGGATTCGATGTTATTTGCATAAACTATCGGTAGCCCTAAATAGTTAACTAGTTCATGCTTTGAGCATTCATTAATATCTACTTTATCACGAGAACTCGCAACTAACTTTGCTAACTCTTGTTCTTCAGGAATAGGTAAATTCTTTGGATAAGTTTTGACTAAATAAGATTTTTTGAGATAAAAAGCAATACCAATTTGAGCCATCCAGATTGCAAAGGCTAAATTACTTGCTGATAAAGCTAAAGCTAAAGTAGAGATGCTAATCCCGATGACAACCAAAGTTTTAGTCTTGGATTTATAACCTGCATAGACAATCGCAAATCCCCCCAATGTCGGAATTAATGATAACCACACCCAAGCAGGAGTTTGTTGAAACCAAGATTTAGATTGTGACACAATAAATCAGCTGATAATTTTTATTTACCGAAGAAGAATTCAAGAGTCAGGAGCCAGAATTAAGAATTTAATTCTGTGCGACTGGTGGATGAATCATGGTCTAAAGCCCCCAATTTCAGTCGTGGAGGAGAAAAAAAGTATTCCTTGCTTGAAACCCCTGACTTCAGACACGGGGTATTCTGACTCCTGAATTCTGACTTCTGACTCCTTTTCATAAAGATTTCAGAAGTTTTTGCCGCTTTTCTTCATACTCTTCTGCGGTAATTATCCCAGAATCAAAAAGAGTTTTTAAATCAGCTAAGGCACTGGTTGCATCTTTTGCAGATATTGCCCCATTTGCGCTTGGTAGACCTTTATTATATTTTGTATTGAATTCTGTATCTGACATGACAATTAGCCCGAAGAACTCAACAAACGCTATTAAAGCTGGAATAAAAGTCCAGCAAAACAATAAGTACAAAATACCTGCTACATTTTCTCCTAAATAAAATTTGTGAATTCCCAGCCCTCCGCCAAAAAAGCAAAGCAGAATTGCTGTAGATTTAGTCTTCATGATATTTCCTTCTTTAATTAACTATAATAAATATTGATTGGTATATAATACAAGCAATACTTTTGTCGTCATTTATTATTTATATGGTTTACTAGTGGCTTTTGTTGTCAAGAAATAAATAATTACTATACATACTTGAGACTCCATTAAGACTAAATATCCTTTGATTAGATAGTTTAAATCTAGATTGGAATTAAAATAAAAAATCAGAGAACCAATTGCTAGATATGGAACTAAACGCAACTGATGAAGTTTAAGTTTGAGTCTTTGGTTATTCAAGTCGCTCATCAGTATATAAAGTGATATTAAGCAATAATTACTTATAAATCAATACGCTTGGATTAGTGCCAAAAACTTTAAACTATGTAGGTTGGTTGAGGAACGAAACCCAACATTTACTGAGCTTTGTTAGGTTGCGCTTTGCTTAACCCAACCTCCAATTTTTCTTAGCTGAACTGTATTGGTTTATAAACAATCGAGCAGTTATTACAAATTTATTTGGTTTAACAGATATTGACTTTTATTTAAAACTAATTTTAGTTAGTTTCTATCTGTTAAACCTCACGAATTTTACCGACTTTACTTATAGTTATATTAATGGAGTTACGTAAAGTTTCTGATGACTCAAGTAAAATGCAAGTTTTACCTTCTTTGCTGTTTTAGATAACAGAACAATCTAAAATTCAAGCAGGACAGCGATTAGCAGTTATTGTTCTACTTTGCATAATTATTGTTCGTACCTAAAAACCTGCTAAAAACAAGCTTTGTTTCAATAGTGCAGACTTCAGTCTGAAGCGCTTTTATGCAGTTTTAGCATCCTTAGTAGTTGCTTCCTCTAAAGTCGCTTTCAAGCGTGTTGCTGTGCTTTTACGGATGCGATCGCTTTTGCGAACCCCACCCGCCATCTCATATTCACGGCTATCTTTGCCGTATTTAAAAGCAACTCCAATGAGCATTTTCTCACTTAGATTGCTTAAAGTTCTGTCCAATTCGTCCATCTCTGTTTTAGAAGAGTCAATCACAGCTAGAGCAGTATTATAAGTATCTATCTTGGTACGGTATTGCTCAATTAATTGTGTCATGCTTTCTAAGTTGCGCCCATCCCCAAAATCCATAGTCGGATCAATGGCTTTAAGTCCCGCCGTTCTGAATTCAGCTTTTTCTAGAACGCGGTATGTACGTTTTTGACGAGACATAAATATATCCTTTTTATCTGCTTTAGAGCTAGTTTGCCTCATTAAAGCTGGATTTTAGTTCAGTAATATCCTCAAAAAATAGTATTTAATATAATGATTGATTAAGTATTTAGCGCAAAAATCGTGATTTTGTTAACGAAACTCGTGAGTTTGTCAATGAAACTCGTGAGTTTGTTAATGAAAATTGTGATTTTGTCAATGAAACTTGTGATTTTGTGAATGAAACTCATAATTTTGTTAATGAAAACTATGATTTTATTAATGAAAACCATGATTTTTTTGGTTGGATTTCTCGGAGTTTAGCTGTGGCATCTTCTACAAAGATTTGATATGGAATCTCTCTAGCAAGTTTAATAGCGCGATTGAGCGTATCTACAGCCTCTTTTTGCCGTCTCAGTTTTAAAAGAATTTTAGATGTGAAGTAAATCAAATTACGACTTTGGCTATACTTGTCACCAATTTGGGTATACAGTTCTAACGCTGCTTGACAATACTCTAAACCCAAAGTTAAATTTTCTTGCAAGATGCCAATTGCTTGTAATGTATTAGCTTCACCCAAGCGATCGCCAATCTCGCGGTAGAATGCCAATGCTGCTTCGTAGCCCTCTAAGGCTTCACTGCTGCGTTTGAGGAACTGCAAGACATCGCCGATTGCTATTAATGTATTAGCTTCACCCAAGCGATCGCCAATGTCAGGGCGTTGGCGTAGCCCGCCCTTGGCATCGCTTCACTGCCAGTGTTAAATACTATTAATTTTAATGCTGGCATATCTCAACGAACTTAACTGCGATCGCAAAAAAACTGAAGCAGATAATCCAACTTCCAAAGAAATGCCATTCGTTATAGCTTGGTAATGCCTAAAACAGCAAAAATCATTAACATATTAAGTATATACGCAATAAAACTATTATAGTTTGACCTAACGATAGAGTTAATCAAAGTATTTTTCCCACAGAATAATAGACAAGTAATACTAAATATATTTTTGATAAAACAAATGAACCCTAAAACTCTTGCTTTCTTAGGGATGACGGCAGCCTTTGCAAGCTTAGGAAGCCAAGTATACGCTCAGTCGCCAGTATCAAACTTAAATCCCGGACAATACAGATTGAGTGGTGATTCTCTAGTTGGAATTGATCGGAAAACAGCCCAAGATGACTTTATAAGTTTTTTTGAGCAAACAAATCCAGCAAGTATTTCCAACAATAATAGAAGAGACAATAAAGCTCCAACCCAAATCCGCTTTAATCAATCATTATCACAACCAGACAGTTCGGTTTTCTTAACACCGGCTCAGTCAGGGAATGACAATGATGGACTGCAAGTACAGTTAGATATAAGGAGAGAATAATCAGGTATAAGAGAATGTTTTAAAAGTGATTGGCTGTAATTTTAGGCACTTGTTGATTTCCCCTAACCCCCTTTAAAAAAGGAGAATCAAAATCAAAGTCCCCCTTTTGAAAGGAGATTTAGGAGTATCTAAAACGTTTTGCTACCGGCCATAGGACTTTTAAAACATCCTCTAAAGGCTGGTGCTGTAGTTTTAATTATTTTTGCGTTTTCCAAAATCCTTGCTAATATTCTGTTAAGTTGAAATTAGTAAGGTCAACAAGTTCGTAGTAAGGACTTTAGTCTTTTATCTTCTCAGCACTAAAGTGTTTACTACGAACTTTTCATTACTAGGTTAGACATTGTACTAGGCACAATTTTGAAATTGTGCCTAGATCATTTTCACTCTGACTATTTTTGCTTAAATCAAAACAGCTTTATCAGAAAACATCGTTCAGACAACAGCAGTTTTTGCTGCTCGTCCTGCCTCCTCTAGCAGAATAAAGTTTTACACCCAACTCAATCCGCCTTCCTGAGTCGATAATTATGCAATCGTTTTGCAGTAAAATTAATCGTCAAGATCAGAGGAGGGCTTTGAGATGACTCGTGTCATCATTGTGCGCCACGGTCAAAGCAGTTATAACACTGAGCGGCGTATCCAAGGACGCACTGATGCGTCAACATTAACCGAAAAAGGTCGTAAAGATGCCAGTAAATTAGGCAAAGCCCTTAGCAATATCTTGTTTAATACGATTTACAGTAGTCCCTTGCGACGAGCGAAACACACAGCAGATATTATTTATAGTGAGTTAGCTGCTCATACTGAACAATCTGCTCTGCTCCAAGTTTCTGATTTGCTGCTAGAAATCGACCTGCCTTTATGGGAAGGACTGCTAACTGGTGAAGTCAAGCAAAAATTTGCTGAAGATTACCGTACTTGGCATCAACATCCTGACGAACTGCGGATGCTGCTTAATAATGCAGAGGGGACAAGAGAACATTTTCCCGTTCTTGCTTTATACGAACAAGCACGGCAGTTTTGGCAAGAAATTTTGTCCCAACATCAAAGCGAAACTATTCTCATCGTCGGACATAACGGAATTAATCGCGCCCTGATTAGCACAGCGCTAGGAATCTCTCCCAGTCGCTACCACTCAATACAGCAATCTAACTGTGGCATCAGTGTATTAAATTTTGCTGGCGGATTGGGCGAACCAGTCCAGCTAGAATCCTTAAATCAGACGCAACATACTGGAGAAACTCTACCTTCATTGCGACCGGATCATCAAGGAGTACGATTGTTACTAGTGCGTCACGGCGAAACCGACTGGAATCGCCAAACCAGGTTTCAAGGACAAATTGATGTCCCTCTCAACGATAACGGGAGACAACAGTCGCAAAAAGCAGGCGAATTTCTCCAAGAAGTAGCAATTGGTAAAGCTTACAGTAGCACAATGCTGCGCCCTAAAGAAACAGCAGAGATTATCTTAAAACAACATCCTAATGTAAAGTTAGAATTGCAAGATGGTTTAAGAGAAATCAGTCATGGTCTCTGGGAAGGAAAATTAGAAACAGAGATAGAGCTAGAGTTTCCGGGAGAATTGCAGCGATGGCGGACAATACCAATGCAAGTGCAAATGCCTGAAGGGGAGAATTTGCAACAGGTGTGGGAGCGCAGCGTTGCAGCTTGGCAATCAATTGTGCAAGCAGCATCAAATAATCAATTCAAAACTGTATTAGTAGTAGCTCATGATGCTACTAACAAAACCTTGCTTTGTCACATTCTGGGTTTATCGCTGGAAAATTTCTGGAGTTTTCGCCAGGGTAATGGTGCAGTTAGTGTTATCGACTACACTGCTGGCATCGATGGTTTACCAATACTGCAAGCGATGAACATCACCACTCACTTGAGTGGAGGTGTACTAGATAAAACAGCAGCAGGGGCATTGTGAGTGCTGAGTTAGGAATTAGGAGTGAGGAATAAAGTTAGAAGCAAGTTTAATTATGCCTACCTACTTAAACTCTTAACTCACGCCGTGTGCAACTTAATTTTGTTAAACCTTGATTCCATTGTGGGCAGGCAAGATGCCTACCCCACAATGGACAGACAAGATGTCCATCCCACAAGAATAAAAAAAGTCGCACATTGCGTTAACTCATAACTAAAAACTTTTATGACTGAACTGCTGCAAAAAGTACGAATGATTGACCCAGTTTCTAAAATCGATGAACTTTCTGATGTGCTGATTGCTGATGGTTATATCCGAGAAGTGGCTTCGCACATTTCTGATATCAGTTCCGATACTCAAATCAAAGATTGTCAGGGATTAGTTCTCGGCCCTGGATTAGTGGATTTGTACAGCCACTCTGGTGAACCTGGCTTTGAAGAACGGGAAACCCTCTTGTCTTTCTTACAGGCTGCTGCTGCTGGCGGCTTTACTAGAGTTAGCATTTTACCCGATACATCCCCAGTTATTGATAACCCTGCACTTGTGGCACAGTTGCAGCACAAGAGACGCAGGGAGATAACAGAGAAGGAAAAAATTAATTTGACTCCCCCTGCTTCCCCTGCTTCTTCTCTCCCCCTGCTCCATCTCTGGGGTGCTATCACCGTAGATATTGCTGGAAAGCAGATGACAGAATTGGCAGATTTAGCGTCTGCTGGAGTTGTTGGTTTTACTGATGGTAAACCCTTAGAAAATTTGGCACTGGTGCAGAGAGTGTTAGAGTATCTCCAGCCATTGGATAAACCAGTAGCATTTTGGCCTAGCGATCGACAGTTAACAGCCAATGGTGTCATGAGAGAAGGAACAGATGCTCTGCGTTTTGGTTTACCCCCAATACCCGCCAGCGCTGAAACTACCGCGATTGCAGCAATACTTGAATTGGTTGCAACCATCGGCACACCAGTCCATATCATGCGTGTCTCTACAGCTCGCAGCGTGGAATTAATTGCTTCAGGGAAAGCGACTGGTTTACCCATCACCGCCAGCACCACCTGGATGCACCTTTTACTTGATACCAAAGCAGTTAAGAGTTATCACACCAGCTTGCATTTAAATCCGCCTTTGGGTAATCCCAGTGATGTGGCGGCATTGCGTGCAGGGGTACGTGCAGGTGTAATCGATGCGATCGCAATCGATCACACACCCTACAGCTACGAAGAAAAAGTCCAAGCCTTTGCCGAAGCACCTGCTGGGGCAATTGGTTTAGAGCTAGCATTACCTTTGCTGTGGCAATATCTCGTTGAAACTAAGGAATTTACAGCTTTAGAATTATGGCGGGCATTGAGTAGCAATCCAGCTAAGTGTTTGGGGCAAAAAGTAAGTGCGATCGTACCTCATCAACCAGCAGAACTCACTTTATTCGATCCCCAGCAAACCTGGAAAGTCGAACGTAAAAGTCTCTATACACTTTCACAAAATACACCTTGGTTAGGACAACAGTTGAAGGGTCATGTTGTGCAAACTTGGTGTTGAAAAAGCATACTTAAAATTACGGAATATAAACTCATCTCCTAAAAGATTAAGATAGATTCCTTTTACCCTTTGAATTACTATTTTGAAAATTTCTATTTTACTATAATTATATTTGTAAGCATCCCCTAGCAAGGCAAACTAACACTTACAGTAGTTCCTTTTTGAGGAATGCTAGCAATTGTCAATTCACCACCGTATAATTTAACTATATGCTGAACAATAGCTAATCCTAAGCCAGAGCCTTGTTGTTCCCATAACTTTCGATTAAATTGTATAAAAGCTCCGATTTTATTAATCTCTTCAATTGCCATTCCTTTACCATTATCAATTACATATAAATTAAATTTATTACCTTCTTTCTTACTCATAACTTGAATTTCGCTGTTTGGTAAAGAAAATTTAAAAGAATTCTCAAGTAATTCTTCAATAAGAATACTCAAATTTTCTTGTGGTAATTGTACTGGAGATTCTTGGATATCTAGCTTTAAATCTTTTTGTCTACAGTTTTCTGTAGCTTTTTTGAGAGCAACTTCACTAATAATTTTTTCAGCCAAACATCTATCTTTTTTTTCTTGAATTTGACGAGTTTTTTCAGGACTTTTAATGATTAGTTCCAGATTACTATATAATAAAAACCTTTGAACGAGTGCATTTAAACGATTGGCGGATTTGTAAATTAATTCGGCAATTTCGACTTCTTCAGAGTCAGGTATGATGCCACAACTTTCTATTAATAACTGTGACATACCGATAATACCATTTAAAGGCGTATTCAGTTCGTGAGGTAATGAGTGAGTAATATTCATTCTGAGTTCGTCTAGTTTGGCTTGAGCTTGGCGCTCAACCAAAGCGTGTTTATCAAGACGAGAAGCGATCGCATTGAGTAGTTCTTCAGGAGTAAATGGTTTAGTCAAATAATCATCAGCCCCAAAATCCATTCCCTGACGAAAATCTGAACGCTCTGATTTTGCAGTAACAAATATTAAAGGAATATTGATAGTTGCTTCGTTTTGACGTAAAGCAGACAGCACGCTATAGCCATCTAATTCGGGCATCATAATGTCACAAATAATTAAATCAGGTAGTTTTGATTGAGCAATTTCTAATCCAATCTTACCGTTTGTAGCTATCAAAGTTTCAAAATCAGAAAGTTGTAAAATTTCTTGAATGTTCTCTCTTACTTGGGGTTCGTCTTCTATAATTAAAATTGTGTTCATCTATAATTAGTAAAAATAAAAATATTAGTTTTGTTTTAATGGTTTAGCATAATATGCCATAGCAGTTTTCGACCTAGTGAGATACCTTTTTAAAGGTACTAACCTTAGTAAACAAGATTTGAATACACTTCAGCTGCTTAGGAAACGCTATATCCACATAAAGCTTACCTTGGTCAATAAAAATTAATTGTCAATAATACTGTATAATCCTATTTTTGCCCTAAGTACAAACGCTGAAATATTTCAATAGATTTACTCTGATTAAGCAAATTAAAATTTTGTAAAACTTTGGTGTTTTCTGGGGTTAATAGTCTTTGTAAGTTGTTCATTTCATTCAAAAAGACCACTTTTTTAACATACTCTTGTTGTAAGATACTCAAGTAGC
The DNA here is from genome assembly GCF_036917575.1 of Nostoc sp. GTDB lineage: Bacteria > Cyanobacteriota > Cyanobacteriia > Cyanobacteriales > Nostocaceae > Nostoc. The sequence continues at coordinate 64,566 of NZ_JBALDC010000071.1, forward strand.
GATCGCACTCAACATCTAATTGAGCTTTTTTCAGTATATAGATTGTCATATTGATATTTGAAAGCGTATGCCTCAGTCTTGTAAAAGTTTTTGTAAAACCTTGTTGCATATTTATGCTAAGTGTTGGCTCTCTTGTAGTTTTTGTGATATAGGACTCACATCTGATTTCTGAACAAGATTTCAGATAAAACCTTGATAAAACTGGCTTTTCAGTCTCAGTATATTTTCAGAAATCAAATCGGAGTCCTATATCTAGAAACCTAGGAAATGCAGTTGCTAAAACTAATTATTCAGCTTAAAACTTGGGAATTTACATTAAATTCAAAATATCCCACAGTTTATTGTTCCCTAAAATTATTTATTAATAACACATGAGATATTTTTAATTCAGAAAGCCACTTATAATTAGTGGCAGTTCTACCCTAAATGTCGTACCGACTCTGACCTGGCTAGCAAAGGTAATTCTTCCTCTATGAAGGTCTATACAATTATTGACTATTGCCAAACCTAATCCAGTTCCTGGCATATTACCAACATTACTAGCTCGGTAGAATGGTTCAAATAATTTCTGTTGATCCTCTAGTAAAATACCAATACCTTCATCTTGAATTAGAAAAACTGCCTTTTCATCTTGTACTAATAAATCAATTTTAACATTGCTACCATATGGTGAGTATTTGACAGCGTTTGAAAGCAAATTGCTCAGTATTTGTCGCAAAAGCTTCTTATCTATACAAGCGATAAAACAATCATCCGTTGATGAATTACCCAAGTAATGGGGAGAAAAAGCTAAGGTATGTTTGGGAGAACTGAGTTGAATTTCCTCTACCAATGAACGACAGAAACTAATTAAATTAATGCAAGTTGGTTCAAATGCCAATTTTCCGGCTTCAGCCTTATTAATTAGCAAAATATCATCTAATAGTTGAGTAGTGTGTTGAACATAAGTCTGAATGCACTGGAGATGTTTATTTTTTTGTTGATCATCTAGTTTATGGCTAAAACTTTTTAAGATTCCAGCAGAAGAAGCAATCACAGCTAAAGGAGTTCGGAATTCGTGGGAAGTCATAGAAATGAAACGAGATTTCAACTCACTGAGTTCTTTTTCTTTTGCTAAAGCTTTACAAATATTTTCTTCAGCTTGTTTGCGTTCGCGTATATCTTTAACTACACCGATTACATAAATGGGTTTACCAATTGGATCTCGAATTAGTGAAACCGTTATATTTATCCAAATTACATCAGCATTTTTATGTAAATAACGCTTCTCAATAGAAAATGTTTCTACCTTTCCTGCTATTAATTTTTGCAGATGATTTAAATGAATTTCTATATCCTCTGGATGTGTAATATCTCTAAAGTTTTTCTTTAGTATTTCTTCTTGGCTATAGCCTAAAATTTCACACAATTTTTGATTAGCTTTAAGAAAATGACCATCTAAAGTTTCTAGTTTAATTCCCACAGCTGCTTGATTAAAAATAGCTCTAAGTTCTGCCTCACTTTGTTGTAAATCTAAGGTGCGTTGCTTAACCCTAACTTCTAAATCTTGATTGAGTTTTTGTAGAGCTTCTTGTGCTCGTTGCCTTTGCAGTTCAGCAGATGCTCTGGCTGCAAATACTTTCAGAATTCCTTCAAATTTATGTTGATCGAGTATGGGTTTGTCATCTACTATGCATAATGAGCCAATTGGTTGACCAAAATCATCACTTAAAATAACTCCCATAGAACTTTCAGCTTCCATAGCAGCTAATCTTTTGGCATTAGGAAATAACTGCTGAATTCTTGAACTACAGTGATAAAATCCTTGCTTAAGCAAAGTTTCACATAGAGTTGATTTTGGGTCATAGCAAATATTCGGTTGTAACTGCCCATCAGACCAAAATCCTAAAGTGTGAGCTTGCCCATCAATTAACTCACTTACTAAGGTGTTACGGACATCTAAAGTAGAAGAAATATGCTCAACTAATGCTGGAAAAAAGTCACGTCCAGTCGTAGAAGCTGTACTTTCTATCAAACTTTGTAAGGCTATTTCAGCTTGTTTGCGTTTTGTAATATCTATTCCAATTACAACGGTGGCTGTATTTTGTTGATATTTTTGAGCTACAAGCAAATAATTACATATTTTACCATTAATTTTAACATCAATAACCTTAGAATCTGCTATATCTTGCCTATTTAAAAATTCATGTATAAATTCTGTAAACTGCGGGCTGTTTTCCATAAAGCCCAATTCTTGACCAACAAATGCATCAGGAGTTAAGTTAAAACTTTCAGCTAATTGGCGATTAACCCCTAAATAATATCCATCATCATTTACCCAAGAAACAAACCCAGGTACTGCATCTAAAACCGTTTGTAATTGCTCTTTTGCTTGTTGCAGATTTTTTTCTGCTCGTTTATATTCTGTAATATCCTCAGAAATACACAATAGGTATTCAGGTTGTTGGTTTTTGTCATACAAAGGAATTTTAGTCGTGTGTAAAATTCTTCTACCAAAACTAGGACTGTCAATAAGTTCTTCAGAAATATCTTGAGGTAAACCGCTAGCAAAACTTTCTAGGTCTTTTTGGCAGAAAAAGTCTGCTTGTTCTTTCGGGAAGAATTCGTAATCTGTTTTGCCAATAGCCTGCTCTGCTGTAATACCAAAAATATTTTCGCAGGTATGATTCCATAACTTGACTGTCCCAAAACTTTCTGGTTTGGCATCTTTAACAAAGACGGCTACAGGCAGATTATTAATCATCGACTGTAAAAAGTTACGAGTCTGCTGGAGTTCCTCTTGTGCTTTGCGGCTTTCAGTAATATCAATACCTGTACAGACGATATAATCAACTTGATTATTCCGATTAAGTAAGACTTTGTTTGACCAAGAAATTAAGCGGCGATCGCTATTTTTAGTAACTAAAGAAGTTTCGTAACGTTGAGGAAATTCTCTCTCAGCTAAATTTTGAAAAATATCTTTGATACATTGTGTGATTTCAGATGACAGCAGTATATCCCAAACAAATCTTCCTTTAACTTCATCAAACGCGTAACCCGTAGCTTGCTCACAAGTATGATTAAAGCGAACAATTTTCCCTTGAAAATCTAGTACTATAACTAGAGCGTCTGCTAGATTCAAAACGGTAGAAACAAAATTACGCTCCAATCGCAGTTCTGCCTCGATTTTTTGGCGCTCTACAAGTTTGACTCGTGTATGATTGTAAAGTTCGGCTTGTAGAATAGAAACTGCCAGCAGACTGGTAGGAGTCACTAATCCAATTAATTCTCCTCGATCCCCAATAATAGGCAGATGGCAAATCCGATTTAGCCTCAGCAAATGTAACGCAGTAAAAACATCTTTAAAATCTTTTAACTTCAATGTTATTAACTCTTTGGTCATTACTTGGGCAACACTGATACCCTCTATATTTTTACCTTGTGCTGTCAGCTTAATTAAATCCCGTTGCGTAATTATTCCTATCAACTGTGAGTTTTCTATAACTAAAACACAACTGGTAGCTTGAGATGTGTTGCTAGCTATATCTTTACCTGAGTTAGTCAAAAAACTGCTATTTTTGATTGATAAGCTATCATGATTACCAGATGCCTCATTAATTAGTGCAATTACGTCTGGAAGCATAATCTCAGAGCTAACAATGAGTGGATGACGAATGATAGTCTGTTGTAAGTTATCAGAGATGAGAGAATTAATAAACATTATGTATAGAATTATCTTTAGTAAAGAAGTAAATAATATTTTTGCTCATAATTAATTAAAAAACATCAGTATTTTCTATGATTAACGTTTTTATATTTTTGTAGATATTTTATATTATTTTTAAAAAACACCATTTATTTTAAAATTGTCTCCTCCAATGAAGGTACTTTTTAGATTAGTCTTCTTCTTAATACAGTTCAGTTAAGAAAAGTTTTAGGTTGGGTAAAATTTGCAATCTCTTGCAAAAAATTTCATATACTTATCAATAGCCAGAACTATTTCATAAAAAATTCTGTCCAAGAATAAGTTATACTGTAAAGATTTTAGTAATGATGAGCAATACCAAAATAGTATATATATGTTTATTCCTCTTTCTCATAATTATCTTATTTAAGATGTTAGGAAGGCAGATTCAAGCAAATTCATTGCCAGTAGACAAACAGCAGGCAATCAGAGTTTTATTTATTGGCAACAGCTATACCTATTTCAACGATCTTCCTTGGTTGACACAACAGTTGGCTGCTTCGGCGAAAGAATCTAAAAAATTAGAAACCGAAATGATTGTAGTTGGTGGAGCTACACTTAAAAACCACTGGAAACGTGGTAAAGCACTTAGGCTTTTGAAAGCGAAACACTGGGATTACGTAGTACTGCAAGAGCAAAGTACTTTACCAATTACCAATCCCAAGGAAATGTACAAGTATGCTACTCTGTTTGATACTGAAATTAAACGAGTTAATTCCCAAACAGTGTTCTACTTGACTTGGGCAAAGCAAAATAAACCAGAAACGCAACAGATATTGACTGATGCTTACATAAGCATTGCTAAAGAACTCAATGCTAAGGTTGCACCTGTGGGAATTGCTTGGCAAAAAATTCAAGAAGCGAATGTGAAATTAAACCTTTACACCTCAGATCAAAGCCACCCTAGTCCGATTGGATCGTATATTGCAGGGTGTGTATTCTATACAGCATTTTATGATAAAAGTCCTATAGGCTTGAGTCGTCGTATATATAGTAGTGATTCTAGTACCCCACAAGAAAATAATAGAATTGAGTTGGAAAGTTTAAGTGAAACAGATGCTCAAATGATTCAAAAATTAGTTGAATATATTGTTATAAATAATTCGGAAGTCAGAATAAATTAACGAAAAGTAAAAAGTAAAAATAGTACTACATATATATACTTTAATATAGTGCGATCGCAAATATGGAAGCACTTTTAGAAAAATATTTTTTATTTTAGTTTCGTTACGTTTGGACATAATTGCACTTTGCTGAAAGAGTGCAATCATTCATTACAAAGAAGATTTTTTGCCCTGCAAACCATTACTCCCAAATCTAGCAAGGTTAGATTCCATTTGCCAACTTGCTTATCAAGAGCAATTATTGTTGTATTCTCAATAATTTTGAGTCGATTTTTGATTAGCGAGCGATCGCATCTTCAATCTCAATATCAATAGCCCGATCCTACTTGCTGATGAGAGAACTTTTTCTACCACTGCGGCTTTACATAACTTTATGAAGTTAGTACGATCTAGCGTAATTACCACGTTAGTTTTTTGGGGTAGGCGGGTAGTATAAATTACCTAAAAACTAATTTGGTATATAGCGATGTTCAAGACTAAATTATCACAATCCCATACTTGGGGGGAACTTAATACCTCAAAGTTCATGGATCGCCATATTGGGGCGATCGCAGCTTTAATTTTAATTAGTTTACTCACTTCATTGAGTGGTATACCAGTTGACCATAGCATATCTAATGGCTGGGAAGCCTTTCTCTGGGGATTGGCAGATCCGGTGATTAGCTTGAATTGTTTAGTTAGTATTGTTGCTATTGGCTTACTCTCATCTGTGTTTGTTCATGGCGTTGCGATCGCTGGATGTTTTGTCTTTGCAACAATTTTGGGTATTGTAATTCATTTATTTCAGCTAAATTTAGGAGGCACAGAAATAGCGATCGCTGAAAGCGTTGGCGCAGCCATCGCTATCTCCACCATTGTTTTTGGTACTATGCTGATGATGCCAAATCAACTAAACTTTTTGGTGCTTGCTCTGCTGGGCATCAGTGCTGGTTTATTTCAGGGTTACGCTAATGCTGAATCTATTGTTACGGCAGGAATAATACCAGTAGTTGCCTATATACTAGGTATCACTTTAACTCTGTTTGCAGTTGCCATGAGTGCCAGAGAAATTGGTGCTGCAATGGGTATGGGAGAAATAAACCGAATTTTACCTTGGAAAATCAGCCTTGCTGGCTTCGCTTTTTGTGCGATCGGTATTGTATTTTTGAGCAATTCGCTTATTTAAATCAGATATTTCAATTCAGTGGAATACATTCATTCGTGGGGGCGTACACCTAACTGTGCGCCCCCACTGCGTTTTCAGACTGGACAAGCAAGCATTCTGGTGAATAAGTTGATGCACCTCTGCGGTAATCTAGAGGCTATATATATAAATATAAGGTTATGACACCTGAAGAAATTGCGGGTACGCTCACAGAATTATTTGACACATCGGCTGTTGCTACCACTGCTCCTGGATCGTGGCAAGTAGACACTCCTACTTTTCGGCTGTTGGTGCTGCTTTCCGAAGATAATACTTGGCTGCGAGTGTTACTGCCGATTCTCCCCATCCAAGAAGCCCAACCATTTTTAGAACAGTTCTTAACAGCCAACTTTGATGACACTCAGGAAGTACGTTACGCTTTGTATGAAAGGGTAATTTGGGGAGTATTTCAACATAACAGTGAAACTTTAGTGAGTACAGATTTGTCTAATGCAATCAACCGACTTTTATCTCTCCATCAGGCTAGATTAGATAATGTCTTTAATCAACTAGTTGAAAGCCGCATCCAACAAATTATTCAGGCAGCAAAACAGCAAGGACAATCTCTGCAAGCTACTATGCAAAGCTTAGAACGCTTTTACGCCGAAGGAATGATGGGCGAAATAGATCAAACTTCACAAGGGCGAGAAGAAGTTCTAAGTACTTGGCGGCGTCAGTTAGAACGTTTATGGAATGAGGGTTGATTTCCATTTTTCAGCTTTCATATTAAACCAATTTACAGATATATTTATCTATCATGGATATCATTGAAATCCTCAAAGAAGACTATCAAAGATTCCCAGTCAATCAAACTTACAGCATTTATACCCCAGAAGTTTATTTTCAAGATCCATTGAATAAATTTCGTGGTGTTAAACGTTACAAAGCAATGATTCATTTTATCGAAACTTTCTTTATAAATCCCAAGATGGACTTACATAATATTCAACGTTTAGGAGACACAATAAAAACTGAGTGGACACTAAGTTGGAATACTCCTCTCCCCTGGAAGCCACGAATCTCTATTCCTGGTTGGAGTGAATTAGGTCTTAACTCTGATAATTTGATTGTCTCCCATATCGATTATTGGAACTGTTCGCGCTTAGATGTGGTGAAACAGCATTTTTCTCTTGAAAAAGTTAATAATTGATATATTTGAATAGATGATTGTTATTACACTAATCAAAACCATCCGAGAGTTACGCGACTTATGCCGACGCTACAGTATCAAGCCGACAGGAAACCCAGGATATAAAGTTTCATTACATCACTTCTCTGATGGTATTTCCGCAATTAGCTTTACATCAGATGCAAGAGGGAAGAGGGTTAAAGCCTCCCACTTTCACGACTTTTCAGTATATTGGCGCTGCGATAGATGAGATGAGTTCACCTACAGATGAGCAAATAGCGCTGATTCGGCTAACGCTTGAAGGTAAGAAAATGGCTTACCCAGATAGATTTGAACAGGAAAAGCTGTTGAACTTGCACAAAGCTAAGATGCTTGTTGAGCAAGCTTTTGCCATGTTGAGCCAGTAAATAGCCCCGATCGCAATTTTTAGGTAATAAAACCATAGTGTAGGGTAGCACAGTTTGCTCAACGGGGGATTGAAACAAAATCCCCCAATACTTTAGAGTGAATAATAAACTCAACTCGAAAGCGCGATCGCAATGACTGATAAAGAACTCAAACATCTACTTGAGAGTAATGCTAAAACAGTCCAAGCTATGTTAGATGAAATGGCAGAAGCACGTCAGGAACGCCAAGAACTCCGAGAAGGAATGCTCCAAATTCAGAATGCAGTCGCACAATTAGCAAACATACAAGAGAGAATAAGCAATTTACTGGTTTCTCTTGATGGCGATCGCCCCACAATTCTTAAAAAACTTTCAGCACTGGAAACTAAACTCGATCGGCTATTGCAGCAAAACTCAACGGATGAGTTAGGGTAAATACTCATAATAATAATTCCTATACATGTTGAAACAACATTTATTTTCTTAAACAGTCGATAATGTAAATAAATGTCAAAAATCCTCAGGCAGGATAGAAGCATCTATGCGTGTAATTTTGATGACTGGTAAAGGCGGTGTGGGCAAAACTTCCGTCGCTGCTGCAACTGGACTCCGTTGTGCAGAACTCGGCTATCAGACATTGGTTTTAAGTACAGATCCCGCCCACTCCTTAGCAGACAGTTTTGACATGGAAATGGGACATACACCCCGAAAAATTCGCCCAAATCTGTGGGGTGCAGAACTAGATGCCCTGCAAGAACTGGAGGGAAACTGGGGTGCTGTGAAACGTTATATTACCCAAGTTTTACAGGCAAGGGGTTTAGACGGCGTACAGGCGGAAGAATTGGCAATTTTACCAGGCATGGATGAGATTTTTGGCTTGGTAAGGATGAAGCGTCATTACGATGAAGGTGAGTTTGATGTCTTAATTATCGACTCAGCCCCCACTGGCACAGCACTCCGCTTGTTGAGTTTACCTGAAGTCGGTGGCTGGTATATGCGCCGTTTTTACAAACCATTTCAAAACATCTCGGTGGCACTTCGACCTCTGGTTGAACCTTTCTTTAGACCAATTGCTGGTTTTTCGCTACCTGATAAAGAGGTAATGGATGCACCTTATGAGTTTTATGAACAAATTGAATCTCTGGAAAAAGTATTAACAGATAATACTCAAACCTCAGTGCGTCTTGTCACTAATCCCGAAAAAATGGTGATTAAAGAGTCACTTCGCGCCCATGCTTATCTGAGTTTGTATAACGTTGCAACAGATTTAGTCGTGGCTAATCGCATTATCCCAAGCGAAGTCCAAGATCCATTTTTCCAACGTTGGAAGGATAGTCAAGAGCAATATCGCCGAGAAATTCATGATGATTTTCACCCTTTGCCTGTGAAAGAAGTTCCCCTCTTTTCTGAGGAAATGTGTGGATTAGCTTCATTAGAACGCCTGAAAGAAACTCTTTATAAAGATGAAGATCCGACTCAGGTTTATTACAAAGAAACAACTCTTAGAGTAGTGCAAGAGGAAAACCAATACAGCTTAGAACTTTACTTACCTGGTATTCCTAAAGACCAAGTTCAACTCAGTAAAACTGGAGACGAATTAAACATTACTATTGGCAACCATCGTCGTAACTTAGTTTTGCCACAAGCTTTAGCAGCACTACAACCAGGCGGAGCAAAGATGGAAAATGACTATCTAAAAATCCGCTTTGCTGACAATACAAGAGTTTAATTTTGTTGAAGTTACTCTGTCAACAAAAAATTAAAACTAAAAAGCAATAATTTTTTCTTGTATTTAGTACAGACGCAACTTTTTTAGCGTCTTTTTTTATAATTTTTTGGTGAATTTTGATAAAAGGGAAATAAATATTTTTACTATTGATTTGACCGTAGTTTTACTGAAGACAAATTGATGAAATAAATTTCAAAATGTCTTTAGATTTAATTATGTCAATTTTCAAAATATTAATTTATTTTCTATAACAATGACCTCCAATCCTGAACCAGATTTGTCCTTATGTCACCATGAAGAAAGTTTACTACGCCGCATTACAAACCGTATCCGACGAAGCTTAGAGTTGGAAGAAATTATCACAGTGACAACGGCAGAGGTGCGATCGCTATTAAAAACTGACCGAGTGATGATTTACAAATTTCATCCTGATGATAGTGGTCAAGTGATTGCTGAGTCAATTTATGAAAATCGTTTGCCATCACTACTAGAATTGAATTTTCCTGCTGATGATATTCCACCCACCGCTCGTGAACTATTTATCAAATCACGGGTGCGTTCTGTTGTAAACGTTGATACTCAAGAGATTGGTCAAATTCACCTGCATGACTTGGAAAATGGAGAAACTATATCAGAGGAGATCCGTTACCGCCCTGTAGACCCCTGTCATGTTGAATATTTGACGGCAATGGGGGTAAAATCCTCTGTGGTAGTGCCTATTCTCTATCAAGAGCGGCTTTGGGGGCTGCTAGTGTCTCATAACTCTGAAGCGCGTTTGATTTCAGAATACGAACTAGAAGCAATACAAATGGTAGTCGAGCAGCTATCAATGGCGATCGCTCAAAGTACCCTTCTGACTCAAGTCCGCAAAACAGCCGAACGAGAAGCGATCGTGAATCGCATTGCGACTCTGCTACATTCACTACCAACAATTGTATTACAGCCAGCCCTAGAAGAGGCTGTTGCTGCCTTTAATGGAGTTGGTGGCAGGCTTTGCCTCAGAAATGAAGCTTTTGATTTCCACAATGGCAACGCTATCAGCTTTAGAGAATGCTTAATACCAGGAAATACTTGTATTAAGCTTTATCTCTGTGGAGAGCAACCCGTGATGCCAGAACAAACTATATATCCACTTATAGAACAGTATAGTATCTGGCAAGAACACTACAAGTCTAGTAAATACGATGTTTGGGCAATTTCAGATATATATAAAACTTCTGAGTTGCGAAGTTTGCAAGTTGCTTTTCAACCAACTAGAATTCGCAGCATGTTGATGATCCCGCTCCAATATCGTCAACAATTACTGGGTTACTTAAGTATTTTCCGCAGCGAAATAGATACAGAAACTCTCTGGGCAGGGCAGTATGATAGCGATCAAAGGCAACAGTATCCTCGACAATCCTTTGAGGTTTGGCGCGAATTTAAACAAGCACAAGCTCAAAAATGGACGGTTGAAGAAATTGAACTGGCCAGAAACCTCAGTAAACACTTTGCTTCCGCAATTCAGCAGTATGAATTATACCAACAAGTACAAGTCTTCAATGAAAACTTAGAAAAACAAGTTAAAAGACGCACCGCTGAGTTACAACGGACAACTGAACAACAACAGGCTGTGTTTAAAGTTATTGCCGAAATTCGGGAATCTCTGGACACAAATACGATTTTTCAAACCACTACTAAAGAAGTTTGTCAATTAATCAAAGCCGATCGCGTTTCTGTTTATCGTTTCGATTCTAATTGGGGTGGTAAATTTGTCGGAGATTTCGAGGCTGCTAGTCCATATTGGTCGAATGAGTCCCAACTAGGTATTAATACAGTTTGGAATGACACTTATTTACAAGACACACAAGGAGGACGTTATCGCCACAATCAAACATTTGCGGTCGATGACATCTATAAGATGGAGTTTGCTCAGTGTCATATCGACAATCTAGAGCAGTTTCAAATTCATGCTTTTGTGCTTGCGCCGATTTTTGTTGGGCAAAAACTTTGGGGTTTACTAGCAACTTATCAACACACTGGCCCCCGGCAATGGAAAACTTCTGAAGTTAACTTTCTCAGTCAGATTGCAGCCCAAATGGGCGTAGCACTCCAGCAAGCTGATTTACTCTCTCAGACACAACAACAGACCTTAGATTTGCAACAAGCAACAGAACAACAACGGGTATTATTTGAAGTTGTGGCGAAAGTTAGAGAATCTCTCGATCTAGATGCGATTTTTCAGACAACCACTCAAGAAATTTGTAAATCATTACAAGCAGATCGAGTTGCAGTCTACCGCTTCCACGCTGATTGGAGTGGTGAATATATCGCCGAGTTTGTGGGTGATAACTGGTTAAAATTAGTAAATTCTGATACCAAGACAGGTTGGCAAGATAGCTATTTACAGGAAACCCAAGGTGGGCGATATCGTCACAATGAAACCTTTGTAGTCGATGACATCTATGAAGTTGGTCACTCTCAATGCCACGTTGCAGTTCTAGAGCAAATTCAAGCAAGAGCTTATGCGATCGCACCTATATTTATTGGGCAACAGCTATGGGGCTTATTGGCAGCTTACCAGAATTCTGCACCCCGCCATTGGGAAGCCTCGGAAATTAAGTTTATTACTCAAATTGCCAATCAGCTTGGGGTTGCACTCCAACAAGCTCAATTACATAATCAAACCAAAGAGCAAACGCAAAAGCTGGCTCAAGCTTTGCATGATTTAAAGCAAACTCAAACCCAACTGATCCAAACTGAGAAAATGTCCTCATTAGGTCAACTAGTAGCTGGTGTGGCTCACGAAATTAATAACCCCGTGAACTTCATTTATGGCAACATAAATCATGTCAATGATTACACCCAAGATTTACTCGGTATTTTAGACCTTTATTTTCAAAATACTCCCAACCCTAGCCCTGAGATTAGCGATCGCGCCTTCGAGATCGACTTAGAATTTATGATAGAAGATTTGCCCAAAACTCTATCTTCCATGAAAATTGGGGTCGATCGCATCCGTCAGATTGTTTTGGGTTTACGGAACTTCTCTCGCCTTGACGAGGCAGAAAAAAAGCCAGTTGATATTCATGAGGGCATTGATAGTACTTTGCTAATTTTGCAGCATCGCTTGAAAGCAAAACCAGAAAGTCCGGCAATTAAAGTAGTTAAAGAATATAGTAATCTTCCTTTAGTGGAGTGCTATGCCGGGCCACTAAATCAGGTATTTATGAATGTTTTAAGCAATGCGATCGATGCTTTAGAAGCTTACACGGAATCTCAATCAAAACCTCATAGCAGTCAAATTACTATCCATACTGCTTTTGGGGAAGTGGAAGACAATATCAAAAGCGTAGTCATTCGCATTGCAGACAATGGGCCAGGAATACCCGAAGTTCTCAGAGCAAGAATCTGCGATCCCTTTTTCACAACTAAGCCAGTTGGAAAAGGCACTGGCTTGGGGTTGTCAATTAGTTACCAGATTGTCGTAGATAAACATGGTGGTGTGTTTAGATGTGATTCTCAGCCGGGGTTTGGTACAGAATTTTGGATTGAAATTCCGATTACACAAATTAGTCATTAGTCATTTGTCATTGGTCATTGATCATTAGCAAAGACTTTTATAGCAGGAGGCCTCCTGCCTCCTGCTATAAATCACCTCTAACTTCTAAGTTGCACAGGCATAGCTAAATAGGTCATTTTCAAAGCACCCAATGGTGTAAAAATTACTGGAGTTAGGCTTTGATTTAAATGCATTTGAATTTCGGTAGATGGTAATTCTTTTAAGCCTTCCATCAAATATTTAATATTAAAAGCAATTTCAATATTTTCACCAGAAATTTGTGCTGGCATTGACTCTCTACCACTGCCTACATCTTGAGCTTCACAAGACAAGGTAATTTCTTGAGCTTCGCTATCAATACTGAGCTTAACAATATTATTTTTTTGGTCGGCTAATACAGCAATCCGCTCCAAAGTGCTAACAAATTGTCGCCGTTCAATTGTTACTTGTCGCTCAAATTGGCGCGGAATTAATTGTCGATAAGCAGGATATTGCCCTTCTAATGTGCGACTAGTCAAGCGTTGATTTTGCCATGCAAATACAACTTGACCTTGATCAAAATATAAAGCTACAGGTTCATCTGATGAAGCGCTATGAGCTAACATTCGTTGGAGTTCGCGTAATGCTCTAGCTGGTACTGTTACTTCTAGTTGACTAGTTCCGCCTAGAGGACGCTCGTTGCTAGTTTCTACGACTGCAAGGCGATGTCCGTCGGTAGCTGCAAATTCTAGAGTATCTTGTTTAACTGTTAAATGCACACCAGTGAGTACTTGCTTGGTTTCATCAGCACTGGTAGCAAACAATGAACCACGTAATCCCTCAATTAATGCGGTGGTGGTGAGATGAATTACTTCTGTATTTTCAATTACAGGGAGTTCGGGAAATTCTTCCGGCCCCATTGCTCGGACTTGGTAATGTCCACTCTTAGGTGTGAGTGTAACAATTAAACCTTCTCCACTGGATGTAGCACCTGTCAGGGCTGATTCATCATCGAGAGTGATTTCGCCTTCTGGAAGACGAGAGGTGATGTCTACAAGTAACTTAGCAGGAAGTGCGATCGCACCACTTTCCCATACCTCTGCGTTAAAGCTAGTGCGGATTCCCAAGCTGAGATCGAAGGCTGTTAAGCTTACTTGGTTAGTTTCAGCATCCGCTTGCAACAGCACATTGGCTAGTACTGGATGAGTTGGTCGTGAAGGTACTGCACGACTAACGAGTGAGAGGTTTGTACTAAGATCGCTTTGGGAGCAAACTAATTTCATAAGTCAGATTCAGCTGGTGAAAGATATCGTAACACCCTTATTGTTGAGTATGCGATCGCAGTTTTCTAGTTAGCGCGTGTGTTCCAACAAGAACAAGTAGTTTTTGTGCAGATTAATGCTAGTATTGCGCGATAAGCTGCAAGAATTCGGGTGCGTTATAATCTTCAGTTACCCGATGCATTGCAGATGGCAGCAGCAATAATTGCTGGTTGTGAGACGTTTTTGACCAATGATACAGCTTTGAAGCGGGTGATAGAGTTGATGGTTTTGGTGGTGGGTAAGTTGTCGGTGGAGTGAGCAGAGTATTTGCAATTTTAGAAAAGATTAATGATTTAGGACTGCTATAGCGATGCCAGTAAGTTGCAAAAAACTTGTAACAATTTTTGTTAAAATCATATATGGTTAGGCAAGTTTCCCTTGTGGAAAACTTGTGGAAAAACTCTTGTAGTTTTCCACAAGGTAATTATACTTAATTAAGTTTTTTCGGTAGAATATCAAGTTTTCCCCATTTTTTTCCACAATTGAAGTTAAATTTAATCAATTTTTAGACGTTACTTAATATTCTTGACTAATTCTTCAGCCGTCAAAGCTGATAATTCAGACTGCTGCTTGTGGAAAACTTAAAAGACATCTTCAGGATGGTTTTTGAGAACGGCTAGTCATATTGATGCGATCGCTCAATTCACGTAGAGTTTGTACTAAGGTGCGATCGCTCTCTTGAAGTTGAGCAATTTTATCGCAACTATAGATTACCGTTGTATGGTCTTTACCACCAAATTCCTCCCCAATTCTCGGTAAACTCAAAGCCGTGTGTTGGCGCATGAGATACATTCCTAATTGACGCGCCCAGCTAATCTCTCTTCGTCGTGAGTTACTTTTAAGGTCGTCTATTGAAACATCAAAATTAGCCGCCACCACCTTTAAAATTGCTTCTGGGGTAGCTGCCATTTTTTCGTTAGGCGGTTCTAAAACTGGTGTAATATTTTCTACCGTCATCGGTAAGCCCCAAATAGAAATATAAGCTACCGCCCGAATTAAAGCTCCTTCTAATTCTCGAATATTAGAAGTATAGTTAGAAGCAATATACTCAATCACATCGCGAGGAAGATTGATATTTTCATCCTCAGCCTTTTTCTGCAAAATTGCCATTCTCGTTTCTAAATCCGGCTTTTGGATATCGGCAATTAAGCCCATAGAAAATCGAGAACAAAGACGTTCTTGCAAGCTAGGAATTTGGTTAGGCGGACGGTCGGAAGCAATGACAACTTGTTTACCAGCTTCATGTAAAGTATTAAAAGTATAAAAGAATTCTTCTTGGGTATATTCCTTCCCTTCCAGAAACTGAATATCATCCACTAATAAAACATCAGCAGCTCGGTAATGCTCTCGAAAACTTTGCATACTATCTTTACGGATGGCTGTAATTAAATCATTCGTAAACTGCTCAGTAGAAACATAAAATATTTTACAATTAGGAAAAATTGCATAGCGATAATGACCAATAGCTTGCATCAGATGAGTTTTACCCAAGCCGACACCACCGCATAAAAATAAAGGATTAAACTCTTTCCCTGGGGATTCTGCAACTGCTAAAGAAGCAGCGTGAGCCATACGATTGTTAGCACCAACTACAAACCGCGAAAAGACATATTTAGAGTTTAAGTCAGTAGTTTTATGATTGTGATTAGCCACAGCTTCAGAAATACTGCTGGAATTTGGTGATTCCCAAGCAACCTCTCGTTCACTAAAATGAGAAACTTCATCACCTTGAGCAACCGTGATGTAAATTCCCACAGGATGACCGAGAATATCTTGTACTACATGAGCAATGGTATTGATGTAATACTTCTGTAACCAATTACGAGCAAATGGGTTAGGAGTGCGGATAACCAAGCAATTATTTTCTAATCGCTCTGCACTGGCAGTTTTGATCCAAGTTTCAAAGGTAGGTCGGGATAGTTCAAGCTTTAGGCGCTCTAGTACCTGACTCCACAGACTTTCTATGGGAATTTCCATTATCACCACCTTTGCTGCTAATCGTCACAATAGAAGAGAAAGCACTAATTTAGCATTGAGACACGCTAGACCTAAAATAAGCTTTTAAGTTGTAATCATTTTGGGACATACCCAGTAGGCAAGATTCTAACACCCACTGACTGACACGGAGAAGCAACGACAGATGAAGATAACAAACCATCACTCAGCACCCAAAAAGATTGAAACCAGGGGCTTACCCAATAGGTTGTGGATGCTCTCATACGGGGTAGCAGTGATGTTCTTGGGGAGCTGCTCTCTTCTACCTGCTAAGACTTTTGAGACTCAACAAAGCGATACTCAAGCCCAAAAAACAACAGAATCTAATCCGGTAATAGTCCCCCCGCCGATTTTTTCTTCGTCTGGAGATCCTAATTTTGTGGTGAAAGTAGTGCAACAGGTGGGGCCTGCGGTAGTTCGCATTGATTCTTCCCGAACAATCACTTCTCGCGTACCAGATGAATTTAGCAACGATCCATTTTTCCGGCGGTTTTTTGGAGAGGGAACCCCACAGCCTAGACAACGTGTAGAACGCGGTAGTGGCTCTGGATTTATTATTAATTCTTCAGGTCAAATTGTTACCAATGCCCATGTAGTAGATGGTGCTGATAGAGTTACTGTTATACTCAAAGATGGTCGGACTTTTGATGGGAAAGTTTTGGGTGAAGATCCAGTAACGGATGTGGCAACGATCAAAATTAATGCCAATAATCTGCCAACTCTATCTGTGGGTAACTCCGATGTTTTACAACCAGGAGAGGCTGTAATTGCCATTGGTAATCCATTAGGCTTGAATAATACCGTCACTTCTGGAATTATTA
This sequence comes from Nostoc sp., assembly GCF_036917575.1. Lineage (GTDB taxonomy): Bacteria > Cyanobacteriota > Cyanobacteriia > Cyanobacteriales > Nostocaceae > Nostoc. The sequence continues at coordinate 81,499 of NZ_JBALDC010000071.1, forward strand.
GTGCTACAGGGCGTTCTAGTAGCGATATCGGTGCTAGTGACAAGCGGGTTGATTACATCCAAACGGATGCTGCAATTAACCCTGGTAATTCTGGTGGGCCATTGCTCAATGCTCGTGGTCAAGTGATTGCGATGAATACAGCGATTATCCGAGGCGCGCAAGGTTTGGGATTTGCTATACCCATTAACACTGTGCAAAGGATTGCTCAAGAATTAATTGCTAAAGGCAAGGTGGATCATCCTTATCTGGGTGTGCAGATGGTGACATTGACACCAGAAAATAAAGAAAGAATCAAAAATGTTGCAGGCGATCGCTTAAATATTACAGCAGATGACGGCGTTTTGCTGGTTGAGATTGTGCCGCGATCGCCTGCATCTGTAGCTGGTTTACGAGTTGGCGATGTGATTAAAAGCATTAACAGCCAGCCTGTTACTAAAATTGAAGAAGTACAAAAGCTAGTAGAAAAGAGCAAAATTGGGACTAAATTACCAATGGAAGTGGAACGCAATGGGCAAACTGTCCAAGTAGGAGTCCAACCTGCTCCTTTGCCCGTGAGACGTGAAGGATGATGTAGAAGGCAGAAGGCAGAAGGCAGAAGGCAGAAGGCAGAGAAGTTATAAAAATTCTCCCAATGCCCAATACTTCTCTACCAGAGACTGCGCCAACGACAACGCTTAGACAAGTGCCCAATGCTTCATTCCCATTCTCCATTCCCCATTCCCCATTACCTAAAGGAGTTTTATCATGGGTGAATTAACGCCAATTATTCAATTAGGCAATCCAACATTACGCCAAAAAGCTGCTTGGGTTGAAAATATTCAAGATGAGCAAATCCAAAAATTAATTGAAGACTTAATTGCTACTGTTGCTAAAGCTAACGGTGTGGGAATCGCTGCACCTCAAGTAGCACAATCCTATCGTTTGTTTATTGTGGCTTCCCGTCCTAATGCCAGGTATCCCAACGCCCCGGAAATGGAACCTACTGCCATGATAAATCCCAAAATTATTGCTCATTCAAGTGAAGTTGTCAAAGATTGGGAAGGTTGTTTAAGTGTTCCAGGAATTAGAGGGTTAGTTCCTCGATATCAAACTATTGAAGTAGAGTACACTGACTCTCAAGGCAATTTACAAAAGCAAGAATTAACCGATTTTATCGCTCGTATTTTTCAACACGAATATGACCATATCGACGGTATTGTATTTGTTGATCGCCTAGAGAATACTCTCGATATGATTACTGAGCAAGAATATCAACAACGAATAGTTAATAAATAAATGGCAGTGGCGAGTGGGAAGTAGTGTATTAATTACGAATTACGAATTACGAATTACGAATTATTTAAGCGTGTGATTCGCAAACTTGCTCGTCCTGCCACAATTGATATAGCCTTGTCGCTGGCATAGTCATATATAAAACATCACCTTCACTGAGATTGTTTTCTAATAAATCCCAGCCATGAAGGGTTTGGTTATTTTTTTCTACATATAAAGGTACGCAATCAGTAGACATTGCTACATCTTTCACCCACTGACCGCAAAAGACGTGTGAACCTGTAATTACAATCGCAAAAGCTACCCAAAGACTATCTGCTGTGATGCCATTGCCGAGGATGCGTCCCCCTAATGCAGCAGCGGCAAAAGCTGGGGCTGCCAGTTCAGCCGGACTCAGTACAGTCTCGAAGCCAAATAGCTGTTGTGCTACGCTAGCAAAATCAGGATCGGCATAATGAACAATCACCGGAATGCTGGGTGTTAAACCTTTGGCTTTGAGGGCAATTTCCAGATTGGTAGCATCATTGCTAGTAACAGTAATCACTGCGGCGGCAGAGTCTATATTGCTGGCTTTGAGTATTGTGCGGAAGCTGGCATCGCCCTGAATGACGGGGATACCTAGTTCGCGGGCGGTATTGACATATTTGTTGTTGGAGTCGGGTTCAACTACTACAACTTCATGTCCACTGGCGTGGAGTTGCTGGACAATTCTCACGCCAATACCACTCAAGCCACAGACAATGTAGTGATATCGCTGGGGAATTCGGGCTGCATCCCAAAATTGTTTAAAGCGGCTTCCTAAGACAAAATCGGTGAGCATGGCATACCAAATACCAATCACTACTGCTCCAACCAGCATCATTACAACGGTAAATAATTTAATACTTTTAGGAGCATTTTCTACTACTTTGTCATTACCACCTGCTCCAGTAATCATGCCTACAGAAAAATATAGAGCATCGACAGGAGACAAACTCAACTCAGCCGACATATAGGTGAATGTAGCGATCGCAATAACTGTTAATAGGGCAATAGCACCCATGACTACCGATCGCCCGTGTTCCTGAAACTGCCTAAGATTAGTCATAACTTTCAGCAGTTTTCTAATCAATGATCTCCGAGGAGGACGAATACGGGGTTGGGTGCCAATAATTATGCGATCGCCTACTTGGATCTCTTGGCCAGAAATCACAGCTGATACCAAATCCATCTCGCCTTTGACTGGCAAGTAATAAATTAGCATCCGCGATCGGTCTTCCCACAATTCACTCAGCTTTCGACCCTTCCAGAAGTGGTTTTGATCGATGTATTCCTCGTGAATTGGCCAAGTCTGCTCAAATAATTTGATTTGTCCGATCGCTCTGTTTCCCAGTGCTGCAAATGTGAATATGGGTGCTGCTAATCCGACAACACTCATACTCAAGTGGTCTGGCAAACTTTGATCTAGGCGCTCCGCTAAATTTGTATTATAAAAACGGTTGATAATCCGAATTTGAGGATTCAGCACCCGCGCTTGCATCATAATAGACAAATTCAGAGCATCTTTAGATCCAGCGATGACTAAAGTGTGTGCCTGTTGAATTCCTGCTGCTGTCAAGGTAGAAGCTGCTTGTAAATCTCCAACAATCACATCTCCTGCTGTTTCGCCAGGGATAGATTGGTGATGAATGCCAACAACGAAGGCTCCCTGGTGTCTCAGCAGACGAAAGGTTTTATATCCGGTACGTCCTAAGCCACAAACAATAATTCGAGGTTTCATGAAACGGCAGCATCTTTTACAGGTAGGGCTGCATTTCTAGTTAGTTATTAATAATCTTGCCCACTTTCCTGGAATATAACTGTAGCTGACAACACGATTGTTTCAATTGAAGGCAGGGGGCAATACGTTTGGGTTAAGGAAATTATCTGTTAGGCCAGGCAGGGGGAGCAGGGGAGGCAGGGGGAGAGAAAAAAGCTTAACTGAACTGTATTGGGGCAGGGGGCGATGATAGCGCAACGGTAGCAAGTCCGTGAGCGTCGGCAGGAGATCGGAAGCAATAAAATAATATAGAAAAATATGGCAACTTTTGTAGGTTGTGATACGCTATCTGCTTGAGGAGTGTGAAGGAGCCGAAAATGACTAAGCTGCGGGTAGGGTTACTGTTTGGCGGTCGTTCGGGAGAACATGAAGTTTCGATCAACTCAGCACGGGCGATCGCTAAAGCTTTAAGTGCAGAGGAAAATGCTAGTAAGTACGAAATACTGCCTTTTTACATCCAAAAAGATGGCCGCTGGCTGGCGGGAGAAGCACCCCAAAAGGTTTTAGCAACCGGCACTCCACTGCTGGAATCGGCAGAATCAACTTCTGAGGGAAATCTCATATCCAACCCTCAAGCCCAAACCCTGAGCAATTGGCAATCTCCCTCTCAAGTTTCCCAAGTAGACGTTTGGTTTCCCATTCTCCACGGCCCTAACGGTGAAGATGGGACAATTCAAGGATTACTCACTTTGATGCAAGTTCCCTTTGTCGGTTCTGGGGTGTTAGGTTCAGCAATGGGAATGGATAAAATTGCCATGAAAATGGCTTTTGAGCAAGCAGGACTAGCACAGGTAAAATACAAGGCGGTAACTAGAGCGCAGGTTTGGTCTAATCCCTGCGTATTTCCGAAACTGTGTGATGAAATTGAGGCAACATTAGGTTATCCTGCTTTTGTCAAGCCTGCTAATTTAGGTTCATCGGTGGGTATTGCCAAAGTGCGATCGCGCCCAGAATTAGAAGCCGCTTTAGATAGTGCTGCCAGTTATGACCGAAGGCTGGTTGTAGAAGCTGGTGTCGTCGCTAGAGAAGTCGAGTGTGCCGTTTTAGGTAACGATCAACCCCAAGCCTCTGTCATTGGAGAGATTATATATGACAGTGATTTTTACGACTATGAAACTAAATATACTGAAGGATTAGCAGATTTACTGATACCGGCAAAACTTCCAGATGCGATCGCTCGTCAAATCCAGGATATGGCTTTGCAAGCCTTTGCAGCAGTTGATGCTGCGGGTTTAGCAAGGGTAGATTTTTTCTATGTAGAAGCTACACAAGAAGTTTTAATTAACGAAATCAATACCTTACCAGGCTTTACTGCGACAAGTATGTATCCCCAACTCTGGGCCCATAGTGGAGTTTCCTTTCCAGAATTAGTCCATCGGTTAATTGAACTTGCTCTTGAAAGGCATTCTCCTAGCAAAGAGAAGAAATAAGCGAACTGATTTTGGATTATTACGGCAAAAAGTCATCATAAATACAGAACTTTGGCAAAAGTTAGCCAAATTTTGTAGCATCTGTTTTACAAAAAAGTTACTTAAATCTGAACTTTGTTACGGATACCTGATGCTTGACTCCTCAAGTACAATTTATTCACTAGAGGGGTACAAATCTGAAAATAATCATGGAAAAAAGTCAGAGTGTACAGCGCGAACGAACCCAATTAAAAAGGGCTACTCCAGAGCTGACAAATAGGAAATCGAGACTAAAAAACAGCTCGAATGTTCTGATATATCTGGTTGCACATCATCCTTGGCTATTGTTAACCGGGTGTTTAGCCATGTTTATGGGAGGTGGTGCCTTTGCTTTATATAGTTTAGGTACTGCTGGTCCCGTGCCACAAGAAGAACCAGAAAAAATCCCAGTTATAGTTGAAGAACCAATTAATCTGCCCTCTGAGAATAGCAATCCTACACCTCTATGGATGATTGCGGCGATCGCCCTTGGCTGTGGTGGTGGTTCCTTGCTGATTTTCCGAGTCCTTAACCGCACAAAACAACTGCAAAAACCTCAAAAACAGGTTAATCGCCATCAGGTACGCGTGGCACAGAAGCATCACCAAAAATTGGCACCACAACTTCCCAAGAGTCAACCGATTTTTGTGCCACAGCCACAACTAATGCCCGTTATGCAGATGCAACCTAAAACAAAGCATCTAGTAACTGTTTTACCCGCAGAACACAAGCACCACCTGGATAAGCGCACAGAACCTTTAGCAGACTTGATGGATCTTCGTAAAAATAGTTCATTGTCTGCTATTTTACGTCAGTATTAATACTACTGTAAAGTAAAATCCCGTTAAATTAACACTTTTTGCCAATTAGCTTAGCTCAGATTCCCGACTTTCTCTAAGAAATCGGGAATCTTGTTATATAGCGGTTTAATTGCTTTTAAAAAGTTAGATATGAGCAAATAGAAATATTTAAAAACTTGCCAAAATGGCAACCAGCTTTTGATCATTCAAGTTAAATTGTATGAAGATAAACGACTTCAAGGGTTTGATTATCAGGCAATACGGTTCAGTTAAGGCTATGCAGTGCTTGAAACAACAAACACAGGAGGATTAGTTCTTGTTCCAGTACCTCTGTGTTTAACTTTTTTAGA
>NZ_JBALDC010000072.1:0-257101 GCF_036917575.1 Nostoc sp.
GAAGGTCGCGTCATCAGCACTTGGGCAGACGTAATCAACCGCGCTAACCTGGGTATGGAAGTAATGCACGAGCGTAACGCTCACAACTTCCCTCTGGATTTGGCTGCTGGCGATCTTGCTCCTGTAGCTCTAAGTGCTCCTGCTATCAACGGTTAATTCTGAAGATTAACTAAATAAGAAAGCGCCCTCCGTTAACGGAGGGCGCTTTTTGTTTAAATGGGTAGAATTCGCTATCCTATTGTTAAAACGCATATTTCCACGTTCACCTAAATCAGCGCAAAAATCTGCTTTATTTCTCATTTTTTACATTTTTTGCAATTGGTTCTTCTCAATTCAGCTTCTCTGAGTGATTTTGTGCTTCTTAGTCTAAAGTACAGATATAAGGATGCGAGGAGGAATCATGGTGCAGATACAAAAGCTAGGACAGATTATCATCCTGAATGGTGTTCCGCGATCGGGGAAGTCGAGCATTGTTGCAGTGATTCAGGAGACATTTGATGGTCTGTGGATGAATTTGGGTGTCGATAGGTTTATGCAAATGACTCCCGCACGACACCTGCCTGGGATTGGTCTGCGACCGGGGGGAGAACGCCAGGACATCGAACCCTTTGTTCCCATTTTGTACAGCGCCATGTATGAGTCTATCGCTGCCCATAGCCGCTTGGGTCTTAATGTCGTGGTTGATGTCGGACACCATGACGCTTACGCAATAGAGCGAGGCATTATAGTTGATAGTGCCCGACGTTTGAAAGGATTGCCAGTTTTGTTCGTAGGCGTTCACTGCCCCATTGAGATCGTTATGGAACGGCGACAAAATACGGGGTGGAATATAGGAAGTACAGCCGACTCTCCAATCCCACATCCGGTTCAGTTATGGCAACGTGAAGTCCACATTCCTGGCATCTATGACCTTGAAGTGGATACCTCGTTGTTAAGCCCAGGTGCGTGTGCGGAGGTGATACGCCAGCGCCTCGCAGATAGTCCAGTCCCGTCGGCATTCCAACGACTCGCTACACAATATATTTAAGCTGTAGTTATGACTGCGATCGCTATATTTGGTATGAATTTGTAAAGTGTGTGATTCTATTAAGTTGAAAGGGAAATTCAATCCCTTTTCACTAATTCTGTAAGAAGTCTACTTAACTCGACAGAATTTGCGATCGCTATCACTCTGAGGATATTGCCAAGAATAGGCAAAGTGGCTAACTCCCTTCAGTTGAGGGGCAAATTGTCGAAGTGCCTGCATTTGCACTTCCAAGGATGGACGATTACTGACAGATTTTCCCCACTGACCAGCTAAAGCCGGGATTATACGCGTACCCGGTTTTGCCATACTCAAAACCCGTTGCACTTGCGACACGATACAACTAACATTACCGCAATTCCCATAAGCCATAGGATGCCACTCTAATGTACTGGGAAACCGATCCCAAGGTTGCAAACGGGAATCATACCCTTGTCCGACAGTTTGGTTGCCATTAGGAAAAAACACGACTCCCGTAGAAATACCTTGCTGCTTTGCCGGGTAACTAGCAATAGTGACGAAATCTATAATTCCTTGCATGGCGTGGGCAACGGCAAGCTGCCACAACTCCCATTGTAAAACTGGTTGTCTATCGGTTGCAGATAGGATTGACTTTTGCGCTAGTGGGATGCGTCCTTGCCAGAGGGGTTCCCCTTCTTGGGGATAAAGTTTATCAACTTCCGCTACATCTCCGACGCTGACGAATCCCCGACTCAAAAAGCGGCGAATTAACTCCAGCCCTTTATAATTCTGTGCCCGTTTAAATAAAGCTTCTTGGGTTGCGGGAGTAAATAGCCATAAATCTGAAACTTTGGTAGCGATAGAATCACTTCCTGCTTGCCGAGGATAACGCACGTAATCCAATAGCAAGCCATCTGGGCGACGGCGCAAAACTTGTTGTACTAATTGGTAATAATCGCGTTTTGCTTGCAGGTTGTAGGGATCGATAAATAGTTGAGAGCCATTATCTACCACATATAGGCTGGTTTGACCTTTGCCATTACGAGCGATCGCACTTTCTCTATCTGGGCGCTGGGCGTAAGTATAGCCGAAATTTGTGGTAAACATCCAGGCATAGACTTTCAAACCACGTTGCCGACCTTTTTTAATTGCCATAGCGAGTATATCGGTATTTTCTGCCCCTGGAGTGCGAATTACAGCAGGCCAAACCGTCGGGTTAGCTTTTGCTGGTAAAAGTACCTGCCCATCGTAAAATACTTCTATATAAACTTGGTTATAGCCATGATTAACAATTCGATCCATAATCTGATCGATTATTCCTGGCTGAATGTCGCAAGGATACAAGCGTAACCAAATGGCTTGGGTTTGCGGCCAAGTCCGAGAGCGACATTCCTTTAATTTCTGTGCTTGTTCTTGTATTATGCTTTGGTAGCGCGTTTGAGCATCTTGTTTGCCTTTGAGGGCTGACAAACGCAAGTTTTCTTTTTGTTGCGCCGCAGCTGATGGTAACTGACAATACTCAGTTACTTGCGCCCTTGCTGGTTCGCTTCCCAAATTTGGGAGCAACAAACTACTAGTAAAAACAACAGCGCATAAGCGCCGCCAAAATAATATTGATCTTGCAACGTTCAAGGGACAGTTAGACATACCTACCAGTAGATGAACAAATTCAAAATTCAAAAAAGTTTCAGACAGGAATTTAAACTCCGACTGTAACTTGCTTACCACAGGGTAACTGAGCAAAGGCGAAGTGGCTCTAACTCTAAGCTACGTGTTGACGTTCGGTCTTAAAGCTTTTAATTTGCGATAATCATCTATCCCAACTCAAATAATTGTGGGCAGCGTGTATCAAATTATATAGTCAAATACCAAGGGTTTTAAAACCTATTTTTTCAAGAATCTCAAAAATCTATTTCTGTTGCCGTATTCTTTTATAGCGGTTTCCAGTGCATGAAGTAGATATCAAAACTTCACCCGCATTGTTAAGGCATCGGCTCACATTGTTAATATATCAGCTTGGATTGTTAATGCAATTTTCAAGTAGATGAGCTACAAAATGCAGAACTTAGGCATCATACATAAAAAGTTTCTACTTCCTGCCTCCTGCCTTGACAAACAAAATAGCCAGGAGTCAAAACTTGTGACACCTGACTATTGATGATGGAGTAAGCAATAGTTAATAGCTAACCGCCACGTTTCAACGCCGTCTCTACCTGCTGCAACTCTTTCTCTAGACGATTTTTGAGTTTTTCAGGTACGGGACGATTTGGATAAGAGCTGTAGTGTCCAGCTAGGGAATTGAGGGCTGTTCGTATGGTTGTAAACGAGCCAAGACCAGAAACAGAGTTAACTCGCTGGTAACGAGCCGAAAAGTCATTAATTTTTTGACGCGCTTGTGCTTGAATTGCTGCTTTGTCTGGTGAATCTTGTGAAAGATCCAGAGCTTGTCTCATAATATTGACCACAGCTAAGGTGTCTTGACGATAATCCCCAGTCAAACTATCTGGACTGCCAGAACAACCCATTAAGCCGATAGCTACAACTAAAACCAGCGCAAGCAAACGCGACCAATAGCGCTTCATATGCATTAAGTAAAAGAATACTAAATCAACGTCCATCCTATCTTGGATTGGTAACTTGGGGATCAATTGAATAAGGAGTGGGAAGTGGGGAGTAAGGAGAGACGTGATTAACCACGTCTGTACTAGGGAGTTAGCAGTGCTGTTTCACTTCTTCAAAAGCAGTCATCTACAAGCCTCTTGGGCAAAAATCAGGTGATTAAAAAATCTGATTGGACAATTATCGCCGCTATATTTTCTTTGCGAAGTTATGGAATTAGAGGTTGATGGGATTTAATCAACTAATTTTCCCTACCTCAATTTTTGCAATTTCAGCATCGTAATACATATCATCAGCCACAAAAAACCGACTCCATAACCTGCAATTATGTCTGTGGGCCAATGAACTCCTAAATATAAGCGGCTGATACCAATAGCAGCAATTAAAATAACCGTCCAACTATAAATAACTTTGGAGAAAGTAGGATAGTGAATTGCTAATTCGTAAGCAATAAAACCATAAAGTACCATAGAACCTAGCGCATGACCGCTAGGAAAACTAAAAGATTTTTCAGAAATCAAGCGATGCCATAATTCCGGGCGAGGTTTAGAAAAAAACAACTTTAGCCCTGTATTTAAAATTAACCCTCCTAAGCAAGCAAATACAAAAGCTTTCGCTTCTTCTTGATAACGTCGCCACCAAAGTAACAAGATACTAATGCCTGCAACTACAACCACTGTACTAGGATTACCAAGATTTGTAATAAACACCATTAAATTATCTAAATTTGGATTGGCAAACTGATGTAGCCATAATAGAAAAGTAGTATCAAATTTAAAAGCATCTCGCTCCAAAACCTCTTCAGCCAGTTGGGCTAAAACAAAAATTACTAGTAGACAACTAGCAAGTCCAACAAGACCAATTGTTGCAATTAAGGAAGCTAAATGAGGATGTATATGATGCAACCAGAAATTAGAAATTTGTCGGAGCATACTTTAATGTCATTCGTCGTTATAAGGCGTAACCACGATTAGTCTTTTCTGCTTTAGAGCGGTGAATAGGATATAGAATTTGAGTATCGATACAAGAACCATAGATGAACCGATAGTACCAAAATAGAGGGCATCTTTATTTGCTAAAATGCAATCACTCAAATGGGTGACGCACTTTTTTCTCCTTTTGCACGGAAAAGAATAGGACAACTGCCAGTAGGATAAAGGCGATCGCTGAAGCATAGCCTCTTGGCAGTGAGAGACCGCCATCTTTGACTGGTTTGGTAAGAAAATCTCCGAAGGTGGCTCCGAAGGGTCGTGTGAAGATGAACGCGAGCCAGAATAGGAGAATATCGCTCAACTTTGTTACGTAGTGAAGGGTGATGACAACACCAATAACGCTGGCCGTCATTAATGCGCCCTGGATATAGCTCAATCCCAAGTTGCTTGTCAGAAAGTCACCAAAGGCCGTTCCCAAACTGTTGGAGAACACGACAGCCAGCCAATAGGTGGTCTCTGCATCTTTCCTCATGATCGGATAAACGCTCAGATCCCGATCCCGGTAGTACCAGATGGCAAGAACGCTCAATAGACTGGCTACCAGGATAAGCGATCCCACTGCGTAGCCCAGCCCAAGAGATCGATCCATCAGGTCTGAAACTTCGGTTCCAGCTGTGGTTGTTGCGATGATGGCCAACCAATAAAGGACTGGACGATAGCTGTCGGATTGAATTTGAAAAAATAGTAAAATAGTTAGAATAGCGAACGTTACAGCAAAAGCTACGTAATACCCCAGCTCAAGAGACATTGAGATGTAGTCACCTGCCGTCTCGCCAAGGGTTGTGGCAATGATCTTCATGATCCAGAAGAAAATTGTGACTTTTGCAACTTTGTTCATTTATTTTTCACAATAAAAAATAGTAAGTCAGCGATCGCTAATCAGTCTTGTCGGTCAATCTAGCAGTAGAGCTAATCTCTTCTGCTTAAGACTTAAGTAAATAACCAGGCTTCCGATTATAGAAAGAAAAAGTGTACTGGTTTCTACAGTACCAAAACATAATGTAGGATATAACGCCTAAACCAAGATTCAGGGTTACTGACAGAAAATCTATTGCGGTTTCACCTACTGTGGTTGCTAAAATCTTAGTAATCCAGAAGTAGATTGTAATCTCTGCAACCCTGTTTAACATCTTCTTCTTAATTTTTACGTATAAGTGAGATTACATCACATCTTAAAGTTAGCTTTATTGCCATAAATTACTGAGTGATTGTACTTTACACAGCAAAAGTCAAGAAATAGTCAAGATTTAATTGAAAGCGGAATTTTATCTGAATATAAGTATTAAAAATAGCCGAAATGTCTAGTTAAAAATTAATTTCACTATTTGATATTAAATTTAATGAGTTCAAACCAATATTGACTATTTCTGGACTTTTATTATTTATTGTAAAAAGACAAACCCAGACTTAAAGTAATTTCACAAGTATGAAAACTTCAACAAAAATGATTTTGGTAACAGCTTTTATTAGTACTTTGGGACTTGCTGGATTGTCTAGAGTTGTGTCTGCAAAACAACCACAATCTTTCGTAGCAATTGCGCGTCAGCGTCATAGCGCTACTCAAGTTGCTGAAGCCAGTGATGGTGACGGTGAAAGCAACGACGATGCACAAGAAGCGGCAAAACTGCAACCGCTAGCTAAAATTACAGCACAACAAGCACAGCAAGCAGTTGAAGCATCAGTGGGAGGTAAGGCAAAAAGTGTCAAACTCAAAAATGAAGATGGCAACTTAGTTTATGCTGTAAAAATTGGTCAACAAGATGTTAAGGTCGATGCTGGTAATGGCAAAGTTCTCTACGCTGAAAATGCCAATCAACAAAATGAGAAGAATGAAGCCACTCGTCCTAAGAGTAGTATTCAAGTTAAAGAAAGTGGTGATGGCGATCGCGAAACCAATAATGATAACAAGTAGCTAGGGAATTTAAAATCAAATTGTCAAGAAGTTGGTAAACGCACAGTAAAACAACTACCAACTCCTAATTGACTCGTAAGACTAATTAATCCACCGTGATTTCGGGCGATCGCTTGAGCGATCGCCAGTCCTAAACCAGAACCACCAGACCAATAAGAACGAGATTGATCTGTTCGCCAAAAACGCTCAAAAACCTTGTCCATATACTCTGGTGCAATTCCCATACCTGTATCTTGCACGTTGATATAAAGCTGGAAACCAACACGACTGATTTTAATTTCTACTACGCCTCCTGATGGTGTATAGTAGATTGCGTTTTCAATTAAGTTGGTAAACAGTCGCGTTAATTGAACTGAATCACCTATTAGCTGAAAATTAGCAATTAATTGAAATTTCAAGTTAACTTTTTTTGCTTCAGCTTGAGGTTTATACAGTTGTATTATATTCTCTAATATTGATGTTAAATTGAGAGTATCCCTATTTTGATTGGAAACTTTATCAGTGCGTGCTAACATCAGTAAGTCTTCTGTAAGGCGAGTCATCTGATTAGTAGCATTGGCGATCGCCTGAAACTTTTCTGCATCTTTTGGGCCTATTTCTTCTGGATATTCTAACGGTAACTCAGCATTAATTTTGATAGCCATTAACGGGCTGCGTAGTTCGTGGGAAGCATCAGCAGTAAACTGTTTAAGTCTTGCAAAACTCTCCTCAATAGGTTGCATTGCTTGACGAGTTAGTAAAATTCCGCCAATACTACTCAGAACTAAAGTTATAATAATCCCACCACTTAATCCCAAGTCTAGTTTTTGGAGGGTTTCATCAAATTCTTCTAAAGATTGACTTACCCTTACATACCCAACTAGCTGATCTTTATCGTTAGCAATGATTGGTACAGTTACTGCTTGGATAGGAATTTTACCAGCCTGAACTTGTACAATTTTGTTTGGTAAAAAAGGTAAAGTTAAAACAGTTTTTCCTTGTTGGGTAATCAAATTTCCTTGAGTATCAAACCACTGTAAAGCTTGATGATAAGCAATTAAGTCTTGTGGACGAAAGTCACTTTCAAACGTTAGGCGGCCTTTTTCAAATTCTACATTTGCAGCTGCACCTTTCCCTATAGCTAAGAGTTTATCTGTGATTTGTTCAGTTAAGCTGCGAGTGAAAGCAAATCGGACTGCGATCGCAAATATTCCTAGCAGTGATGCGAACACAAATAAATAAGATAACAATAAACGATATCTAATTTTTTTAAACATATTATTTATTGTTGTGAATTTTTAATTGTTTTTTGAAAAAATGAATAATATTATATTTTTTTGAAGTTACTTTACTTATGTCCTAGACGATAACCAATGCCATAAATATTTTCAATTAAGTTTTCTGAACTTCCAGATGCTCTCAGTTTATTCCGTAGATTTGTAATATGAGTTTTAATACTTCCTTCTCCCGAAGATTTATCAAAATCCCACAGTTTGTCAAGAATTGACGAACGAGTGATAACTTGATTTGGGTTTATCAAAAAATATTCCAAAATCATATATTCTTTAGGAGTTAATGATATGATATTTCCTATATAAGTAACCTGTTGAGTTGCTGGGTCTAGTTGTAAATCACCGTGGATTAAAATTTGGGGGCGAATCTCTGGAGTTCTTCGAGCTAAAGCCCTAATACGTGCTGCTAACTCTTTTAATTCAAATGGCTTAACCAAGTAATCATCAGCACCAGCATCGAGTCCTATAATTTTGTCACCTGTTGTATCTCGTGCCGTCAGCATTAAAATTAGAACATTAGATGAAGTAGCGCGTAAACGCTGACATAGAGTAATTCCATCTAATTGAGGAAGCATTAAATCTAATAAAATTAGCTCATATAATGCTGATTGTGACCATTCCCAAGCTGCCAAACCATCATTTGTTATATCGACAATATGGTGTTGTCGTCTTAAAAATTCAGCTAATGGTTTGGCAATGCGATCGTCATCTTCAACTATCAAAATTTTCATAATGCTCCACCTCTAAATTATTAGGGCTTGCTAACACTGAGCAAGGATTACCTTACCTACAAAGTTAATCTTAATTTTTTTACCATAGATTCTTAACTATCTGAATGTTAATACAATTTTTGAGGTAGCCCACAATGCCTGGTTACACACCGCATTTATTGATAAACATCCTTCCGATGACCTTGCTAATGGCCCTTCAAGCAAGGGGATTGATGACTTTTTTGCTCCAGAAATCAATACTAAAGTAGCTTTGTAAAATACAGTATTAGAGCAAAATACAAGTCTTGGCTTGTTATTTTTTATGGGCTTGATGTTACCTGTGTATGGAGACAACGCAAGCAAATCAGTTAGGCGTTGAAGATTAGCTTTTTTAAGCGAACTCGTAAAATCTGTTTTTCTCTCTGATCTCTTTGTGCCTCTGCGGTTGAAAAGCAATTTATTTAACCGCAGAGGCGCAGAGAACACAGATTAAAGAGATTGAAAAGGAATTTTTTTCTAACTTTTAATTTTCTGATAAAGAGTATCTCGTTGTTGGTAAGGTCTTCCTAAAGAAGCGATCGCAGTTTGTAAGGTTTCCACTTCCATACACGTACCGCCCAAAGCACCTGCCATTGTGGTAATATGCTCCTCCATCAAAGTGCCGCCGATATCGTTACAACCCCAAGTTAAAGCTTCTGTCGCACCTGCAAGCCCCAGTTTTACCCAACTCTGCTGATGGTTGGGAATCCAATTACCTAAGTAAATCCGCGCTACAGCCCCTAATAGCAGTGCATCACTCAAAACTGGTTGATCGCGTCCAACACGGCGACGTAAGGATTTGGGTGCTTCTTGGCCAACGAATGGTAATAAAATAAACTCTGTAATTCTTGCTGGATATCCCTGATTGATGGCGGTTTTTTGGAGCGATCGCAATTTTTCTAAATGTCCGATTTGCTGTTGGTGGGTTTCAATATGCCCAGATAACATGGTGGTAGTAGTATGCAAGCCTAATTTATGAGCGGTGCTGACAATTTCTAGCCAAGTCGCTGTGTCAATTTTCTCTGGACACAATATCCGCCTTACTCCATCGTCTAATACTTCAGCTGCTGTTCCCGGCATTGAGCCAACACCAGCATCGCGCAAAGCAGTAATTACCTCAGCATATTCCAGTCCGTCAAGTCTGGCGATAAATTGCACTTCTTGGGGAGAAAAAGCGTGTAAATGTATCTGAGGAAATTCTTGCTTGATGGTTTCTATAACTTTAAGGTAGTAGGGCAAAGATTTACCATTTATCAGTGCTTGTGGATTTAATCCCCCCTGCATACAGATTTCTGTCGCACCCCGTTGTACTGCATCTGTGGCTTTTTCCAAAATTTGCGCCGAATCTAACCAGTATGCATCGGCATCACCATCATCTCGACGGAAAGCACAAAAACTACAGTGCTGCTCACAAATATTCGTAAAGTTAATATTACGGTTAATTATGTAGGTGACAGTATCGCCTGCTTGTGTGTGGCGGAGTGTATCGGATGTAGCACGTATTGCTGCGATCGCCTCTGGCTCTGTTTGTTGTAACAATACCACTCCCTCTTCGGGGGATAAGTCGTATCCCATCAAAGCACGTTCCAGAATTGTTTCAAACGCAATTTTTGTCAGCATTACTTTCTTAATTTCTCGGTAAATTTTAATTTTATGAGCTTGGAAATAATAAAATTCTACTTAATAAATATATCAATTTCTAGAAAATACTAAGCTCGAATATAAGTTTTAACTTTAAAGCTATTGCAATCTCTTACCTTGTCCTATCACACTACCTTTTTATAGTTTATACAATCCATTAACAAAAAAATAGTGTGGTTTAACCACAACTATTTTGAGTGATTAATCTACATCTTTGTATTAACAGGAATCTTTAGTACAACTTTAAGATTACTAATTTGCCCTTGCTTGTGGTTTTCGTCGATGTTGTATTGGCAATCCAATCGCCATGCCAATACCGACAAAGGCTGTAAAGTAAAATAAACCAATCAATCGGATGTAAATTGGTGGTGCGATCGCTTTTATTTGCAACGCTACATCTGCGATCGCTTATTCTATGACGGTATCTTTCACCTGTAGTAATAATTGCAACTTTCTACAATCGTAAAATTATGAGACAAAGTACTTATTTTTGACCTTGCATAACTAATTTCAATAGACCAAAAAGTTCTGCGATAACTTTGTGATGGATAGCCACAGACACAATTATTGTACAAAAACCATATTATAAGATACATTTTTGATAAATTTGTTGAGAAATTTAAGATAAGTAAAACTAATAAATTAACCAAAAAGTAAGGGTAGCTCTCGTACCATCTGTAAGTTAGGAAGCAGCACGAATAGTCACACTTAGGACATAAGATTGCAATGCCTCTGTCATTTAGATAGGTTTTACTAAACCTTACGTCGGTGTTAATATAGGTAATCTTCATGAATGAAAAAGAAATAGCTGGCTAAGTATACTAGTACAGCTTATACAGAGTCTTATTCATCTGTTTTCAGTGATTTATTGTTCACTGCTAACTGTAGAAGTCAAAATGCCTACCGAATCAATCATTAAATATCGTTTTATCTACGAGGTACAAAATGACAGTTCAATCTTCTAGTTCGGTTCAGCAAAAAGTCAGCCGTCAAGTACTATCAGTACCTGTACAATCAGCGCTCTATGTTGCACTGTGTTCTTTGACTTTATGGACAATTTATTTCAGTACATACCCTGCTATTCATGACACAACTCATACTCTGCGTCACCACACACTGATGGTAAGTTGCCATTAGTTGATTGAGTCAATGATTAGCAGGAGTTCACAAATAAATGGCTTTATTTAAGTGGTCTAAGCTGATCGGTGTAATTTGCACGCTCGGAATTGTTCTGTATGCTTTGATCGGACTTGCACAATCCCCTCAACCATCGGTGCGGCTAACAACCAATCCACCGATTAATCAGGTTCAACCCCTTGAGGCTGAAGCCACTACAGTGTTAGGTTCGGGGCACTACAATTCGCCAGTGCAGCTGATGCTGCAAGCTGTGGATGCTCAAGGGCAATCTTTAAAGGATGCCAAAATCCGTTTGCAATTGTTCACCCGTCCTAAAAACCCCTGGTTCACAACAGATTTTCCGATCGTTGAAGGGACAAAGTTGCTGGATATTGAGGGCAATGCACCAACAGGTCAGTTGCAGGTTCAACAAACCCTGCCGATCCGGGGAACGTATCAACTCCAGGTAGCAGTTACTCCACTTGTTGCCAATGCGTTTCAGCCGATTCAGCAAACGCTGACACTGACGCTACCGGAAAATTCCTTAAAGTTCCGCTACTTTGGCATCCTGGTTGTGATTTTGCTAGCAGTTGGGCTAATAGGAGGTTGGGTGATTGGAGGTAGACAACCAATTCAACCAGGAGAAATTGCCCCGCAACAGGTGCGATTGTTGTTGAGTGGATTGATTGTGGTAGCGATCGCTGCACTCCTCTGGGTCAATATCAGTGCTGAATTTGCCGAATCACACCATACGATGTCAATGCCTGGTATGGGAGAAGAAGTTCCGCGCTCTAGTAAGCCCGCTAAATTACAGTCTCAAGGACTTAATATGCAACTATCGGGTGACGAAGGTGCAACGGTGGGTCAACCTGCCAAATTGCAAGTCAGCGTCAGCGATGCCAAAACTAGCCAACCCGTCACAGATGTCGTGTTGAAGGTAACAACCACCCAACTAGAAAATAATTGGGTGGCGTTTGCTTATGAGGGTACTCCAGACAGCAACGGGAAATTAACGTGGGAGCAAGAGTTCTTTGATGGCGCCCCCCATAGCATTGTTGTAGAGGTTGCGCCGCAAGCAAATGCAACCCGGCAATTTCAGCCATTCCAAGTTGCAGAGAATATTCCCGTCGAAGGTGTTGCTCCGCCGATGTCTGTGCGGTTGATTTCGCTGACTTACTTCACTGGAATTGTGGTAATTGGTTTGCTGCTGGGACTGTGGTTGCGACATCGGCAGACTCCGCGTACCGGGTTGACTTTGAATCGTAGTGTTTCGTAAGTCAGCGTCAAAAAGTTGTAAATACATTTGCCCTTAGTTTGTTCGCCCAATGACCAAACAGGCTGATTGCCTAAAATCCATGTCGGATACTATCGAGTATTCGACATGGATTTTTATAAACACAGGATCAAAAATTGAACGGAAGCAATTTATCTATGAATCATCAACACGTTATATTCGTCTGCACGAATTGTGAAAGTAGCGATCGCCCAAAACAGCATACTGCTAAAAGCGGTGGCGAACAGCTGCTAAAGGAATTACAAAGCCAATATCATGATTGGATGTTGCAAGACGAGTTTTCAATTCAACCTGTTAAATGTATGGGTGTTTGCGATCGCCCTTGTGCAATTGCTTTCGTCTGTTCTGACAAGCATACCTACTTATTCGGCGATCTGCCTGTTGACACTGAATGTGTAGAAAAAACAGCAGCAGCCGTACTTGACTGTGCTAGTCAGTATCATGCCAAGCCTGATGGTATGCTTTCATACGCCAAGCGCCCAGAACTGCTCAGAGCCGGAGCGATCGCCCGGATTCCACCTCTGCCCCCGTGTTAATAGACATTTTCCTAAGTTCCTTAAATACTTATGTCAGTACTTGTTGCTTTGATTACTATTTAGAAAAATATCAGAAGTTAAATTCTTTGGAGTTGGATTTAAATAAAGCACTTCAAAACCGATTGTCAGATGGCATCAGACAAAGACAACACAAAATTGTTATAGACTATAATTACTAATTCATCTAAAATATTAAGAGTAATTGCAAAATATTAGCAATTATTTAGCGCTAACCGTAACCAAATATCATGCCCAACAACTTCGCTCTAGGTGACGGAAAACCTTGGAGCCGCCGTCAATTATTGAAGCTAGGACTAGCAGGTGCTGGCGTGACTGGTGCAGCTGGACTTTGGCAGATGCTAAATCTACAAAGTCAGTCAATCGTCAAAGTGCCACCACTCAATATGGAAGCACCAGACGATGCTACTAACCCGATGAAGATGTTAAGGGATTTTGATTATGGGACGGTGAAGCAAGAAAATGGGCGGACGATCCGAGAATTTCAGTTAACTGCGGGTACTTCCATAATCAATATCAATAGTGCTGTCTCTTACAACATCTGGGATTTAAATGGTCGCATACCAGGGCCAACGCTACGGGCAAAACAGGGCGATCGCATCCGGGTACTATTTCTTAACAAGGCGGGACATTCTCACTCTTTGCATTTTCATGGCGTTCATCCGGCAGAAATGGATGGTGTTCGCCCAGTCAGGAATGGTAGTGCCACAATTTACGAATTTGATGCTGAACCTTATGGCGTTCACTTATACCACTGCCATATTGAACCAGTTACGCGTCACATTGCCAAGGGACTATATGGGATGTTCATCATCGATCCACCTACGCCCCGTCCTCCGGCTGATGAGATGGTGCTAGTGATGGGTGGATATGATGTGAATGATGATAGCCATAACGATTATTACGCCTTCAACGGTTCGCCCCACTATTACATGGATCATCCGATTCCAATTTACAAAGATCAGTTGATTCGGCTATATATTCTCAACATCATTGAATACGATCCGGCAGTAACGTTTCATCTCCATGCCAACTTTTTTGATGTCTATCGCTATGGCATGAGTATGAAGAAGAGCGAGAAAACAGATGTGATTACGATGGGTATCGCAGAAAGGCACATTTTAGAATTTGCTTTTCATTATCCAGGTAAGTATATGTTCCATCCGCATCAGGATGCGATCGCAGAAAACGGTTGCATGGGTCAATTTGAAGTACTTGCCCAGAGCAATCAAAAGACTGTTAACAATTCATAACAAAATAAATAGTAATTTCTATTCAGTCTAAGTACAAAGTACTTAATTGGTAATTAATAAAATTTTAAATCAAATAGTTGATAAAAAATATCATTATATGCGAAAGTAAAATATATGACAGTTTGTCAAACAAACTATCTTTGAGTAATAGTTTGAAGCATTTGAACCAATACCTTTTAAATTGTGCGAGGAACAGAAATGAAAAAATTTCGCTATATCTGTTTAACAGTGGCAGCTGCGGCAATAGTTACCTTAAGTTCCTGTAGCAGTACACCAACCGCAGAAAATCCCTCAGCACCAGTTACTAGCCCTCAAGCTACAGAGGCAGTAAGTGAAAACAGTCATAGTGGTCACGGTGACAAAGAAAAAATTAATATCAACACTGCGATATTATCAGAATTGGATAAATTTGAAGCCAAACTAGGGGTTCCGGCATTATCCAACAAAATTCAGGCAGGTCGTCCCTACGGTAGTCCACAAGATTTAGTTACTAAAAAAGTAATTACTCAAGAACAGTTCGACCAAATTAAAGACCAGGTTGGTGTTCAAGAAGTGGTACTCACAGGTGAGGCAAAAGATGTTGACTATATGTCTAAATTAGGCTTAATGAAAGGGCATCTTTTGGTAGCACAAGAATTGCTGGATCAAAATCAGCCTAAACAAGCAGAACCTCATATTGGACATCCAGTTGAGGAAATTTACGTTGATGTAGAAGATCAATTGAATGAACGAAAAGTCAAAGAATTTAAGACAACTTTAGTAAGTTTGCAAGATTTAGTGAAATCTAGTCCGAAGAATAGCAAAGTTAAAACTAATTTTACTTCTTCAATGCAAGCGGTTGATGGAGCGATCGCAGCTTTGCCAGCAGATCAACGCTCAAAACCAGGATTTGTGCTACAGGTAATAAACGAACTACTAGATTCAGCTAACTCCGAATATGGCGCGGCGATCGCAAATGGAAAAGTAACCGCGCCAATTGAGTATCAAGACTCCCGTGGTTTTGTCTTTTACGCCAATGATTTATACAAAGGAATTTCTAGTCAAGTAGCTCAAACAGATGCCGAAGCACACAAAGCGATCGACACTAGTTTTGCCGAACTAATAAAAGTTTGGCCCGCCGCCATCCCACCAGCACAAGCAGTCAAAACACCGAATGATGTTACCAAGCTAGTGAAAACCATTGAGGAAAACTCTCAAAAAGTGGTTGACAAATCTAATACCCAAGCACTGCGATAACACTTTAATTTAATGGGAAGTATAGGTTAAGGAGTTTAAAATGAGGAAATCATTAGAAGTTACGAATTACGAATTACGAACTTCTAACTCCTAACTAATTACACCCCATTCGTTACTTGAACTAACAACTGATGCAAGAACTTGACCACAAAAAGACTATTGACCTGCTGAACGCCATCATGGAATTTGAACTAGCAGGGGTAGTGCGCTACACACATTATTCTTTGATGGTAACTGGGCCTAACCGTATTCCAATTGTGGCTTTTTTCAAAGCACAGGCAAGTGAATCTTTACTTCATGCCGAACAAGTGGGAGAAATTCTCACCGGTTTAGATGGGCATCCCTCCCTGAAAATCGCCCCAATGGAAGAAACCTACCAGCATAAAGTCAAGGATATCTTGGCAGAAAGCTTATCCCATGAAAAAAAAGCATTGGATCTGTATAAAGATTTGCTTGAAACTGTCACCAATGCCAGCATTTACCTGGAAGAATTCGCTCGCGGTATGATTGGCCAAGAAGAGATGCATAATCTCGAATTGAAAAAGATGCTACGCGATTTTGGTTAATAGTCATTAGTCATTAGTCATTAGTCAAAAACAAATTCAAAGGACAACTGACTAATGACAAAAGACAAAAACAAAGGATAAAAGATGGATTTTAGTACTGCTCTACCTACTTTTGTAATAACACTCCGAGAAGGAGTAGAAGCTGCCCTTGTTGTTGGCATTGTGCTAGCTTTGCTCAAAAAAGCTAAACAATCCCGGCTCAATTCATGGGTATATGCTGGTGTCGGCGTTGGCATTGTCGTTAGTGCCTTAATCGGTGTGTTATTCAGTTGGATAATTCAAGTACTGGGAGCGCTTAATCCTCAATACACCTCCGTAGTTGAGCCAGGGCTAGAAGGTGTGTTTAGTGTGTTAGCGATCGCAATGCTCAGTTGGATGCTAATCTGGATGACTAAACAAGCCAGATTCATGAAAGCTACAGTTGAGGGAGCAGTAACAGAAGCGCTGATACAAAACTCAAATGCTGGCTGGGGTGTTTTTACTTTAATTTTAATTGCCGTTGTCCGCGAAGGCTTTGAAACTGTTCTCTTCGTTGCAGCTAATTTTCAACAGGGATTAATGCCAGCATTGGGAGCTGTTGCTGGTTTGATAGGGGCATCTGCTGTTGGAGTGCTGCTATTTAAATGGGGTGTCAAAATTAACATCCGCCAGTTTTTCCAGGTAATGGGCGTTTTATTAGTGTTGATTGTCGCTGGGTTGGTAGTTTCAGCCTTAAAACATTTTGACGATGCTGTAGCTAACCTTGCCCTTAGCAGTCGTGCTACAGAAAGCCTTTGTTTTTATTACGAACGTTTTACTAAAGTCCACTCCTGTATTTTGGGGCCAATAGTTTCCAATACTTCCACAATCTTGCCTGACGAACAGTTTCCTGGGATTATCCTCAAATCTTTATTTGGTTACAGAGACAATCTCTATCTTGTGCAAGCAGTGGGATATGTGACGTTTTTACTCACCATTGGAGGACTGTATTTCCGCAGCCTTGGAGGTGCTGCTCCTGAAGGTAGAAAGAATACCTCCTTTGCTCAAAAATAAATTAATTCTGCAAAAGATTAAAAGCACAGTCAGTTACCTCGTTTGCAGTCTCCCTTATTCCCAGTCTATGACTGGGAATTGTCTTTGCGATCGCTTACTATCTAGGTTGTAGGACTGCGGATTGCTTATAGTCTAAACTTGGGCTATGCTGATGTCGAGTAGAAATAGCTACCTTATGTTAAAGCCACAGTTGATATTTTTGCCATTGGAATTGAATACAAATGTTTTCAAGTAATCAAAAAGGCAATGAGCAAAATTTTTATATTAAATTCCTTACTGTTACTTTCTCAAATACCCAATCCAGAAGCAAAGTTTTTAGATTTAAAAAATAAACTAGAAAAGAAAGGGTTTCAGGTAATCATTGCACTACCACCAAAGCGAGGAGCTTATGGGTTACTAAGAGAAGCTGACAAAAAAATCTGGATTAATCCCGTAGTGTTTGAGTTACATATTGGGACTCAAACACTAATCCATGAAACTGTTCATGCAGCACAGGTATGTGCCGGAAAAGGAAAAATAAAAACTTTAGGTTTAAATATTCAACCAAGTAATTATGCTCGACCATTTTTTATGCACTATACTGATGTCAAACGACAAGATTTGGAAAAAGAAGCCTATGCAGTACAAACTCAACCTAATAGTTTTGAATTAGCCGTATCTCTTCTTCAACAACACTGTAAATAGTTAGTTTTTTAGATGGGATTGAGCCACCATTATTTAACTGCGACGTTCTCCCATTACTCAGCTAACTCTGTGGTGCAAACAACGCTTGCTTAAGCTGCTGACAAGCCTTTTCAATTGCATCTATACTACCTGGATTTATCAGACCAAAATAATCAAACACATAGACTCGGTTATTTTTAGTTGCTTGCAGTTGTTGCCAAAAAGTTTCCTTTTTCAATGAATCTAAAAGTGCCGCTTCCGAATTTCCTTGTGGAGGATTAACTAAAATTATTACCTCTGGATTGGCTTCTAAAACTTTCTCAGCCGAAAGCGTCACATAGCCAGCAATTGGGCTTTTTCCTTGTAAATCTGCTGCGATATTTTTCGCCTGGAATTTCGCCAGCAAATCTCCTGCCCAACTATTTTTATTCGGTGCTAAAATTGGTTGACGACTAACCAGCGCTAAAGTAGACGGACTCTGAGTTGGCTTATCTGGCAAGAAAGTTTTATAACGATTTAACAAAAGCTGAGGATCGGCATTAATTGACTGAGCCAGTGTCTTTGTAAGTTCTTCTAGAGATTCCCAGCTATTCACTTTAGTAAGCAAAGTCGAAATTCCTAGCTGCTGAAGTTTTTGAATTGGAATGTTAGAAAAACCTTCAGCACCAATAACTAAATCTGGTTTGAGTGCTACCACTTTTTCTAAATTTGGCGGATTTTGACCTTCGCTAACGCGGGGAATATCTTTGAATCTGGAGTCATTCTTAAATAATCTACTACCAGTAATTCCAACAATTTTTGTTTGATCGAGTTGAGAGATAATATCAGCCGATAGAGAAGAAAGAGCAACGACTCTTTTTGCCGATCCTTTTGGTAATTGCTGAGAGTTCGTGTTAGTCGCCTCAGTGGTATTTTCCACTTTTGTTTGTAGTTGCTGAGTGTTGGCGGTGGTGCAAGCAACTAAAACTATACTCAACAAAATTGCTAAAGCAGATAAAAGCCAACGACGATGCATATTAAAATTCATTATAGTAAGTAAAAATGGTAAAATATTAGTATTTATAATTGTAATTACTAATGATACTATCGGTTTAATTACGAATTACGAATTAATAATCTAATTGTTCCAATACCCAGTTAAACTTATTTGGTCTGCATCCAATTTTCACCAACACGCGCCTCTACTAATAAAGGCACACTCAATTGTACTGCATTTTCCATCACCGACTTAATTTGCAGTTGTAATTCTTCCCACTCATCAGGGGGAATTTCAAACACTAATTCATCGTGAACTTGCAACAATAAACGCGCCTGATAATTATTCAAAATTTCATGCAATCTTACCATTGCAATTTTGATAATATCAGCATTGGAACCTTGAATTGGTGCATTAGCCGCAGAGCGTAATAAACCTGCATCCAAAGCACCCAAATTCTTCAATTTACTCAGTTCGATATCTTCTGGGTTACTGCCTTTTAATTTACGTAAACTGTTATTAGTAAAGTTAAAATAACGACGACGACCGAAAATAGTTTCTACATAACCAAGAGCGATCGCTTCTTTTTTTACTCGCTCCAAATATGCAAATACTTTCGGATATCGTTCATTAAACCGCTTAATGAACTCGTTGGCAACGGTCTTATCTATCCCAGTTGAGCGCGAAAATCTTAGAGAACCCATTCCATAAATCACACCAAAATTGATAGTTTTTGCCATCCCTCGTTCTTCTGAGGTTATATTTTCTTTTTCAAACACTAACCGCGCCGTCACAGTGTGAACATCTTCATTTTGCTGATATGCTTGCACTAATATCGGCTCTTGACTCAAATGAGCCAAAATCCGCAATTCAATTTGTGAGTAATCAGCAGCCACCATTAACCAGCCAGGTTCGGGCAAAAATGCCTTGCGAATTTGACGACTAAAAGCTGTACGAATAGGGATATTTTGCAAATTCGGATTAGAAGAAGATAACCTACCAGTTGATGTTGCTGCTTGATTAAAATCAGTATGCACTCGCTGGGTATCTGGACGCACTAATGCAGGTAATGCATCAACATAAGTAGACTTTAATTTAGATAGGGTGCGATACTCAACGATCGCTTTAACAAATCCAGTGTTATCATCTTCTTGAAGTCTTTCTAGTGTTGCTGCGTCTGTAGAGTAGCCCGTTTGAATTTTACGAGAATGTCTGGTGCTTAACCCCAATTTTTCAAATATAATTTGACTCAATTGCTTAGGAGAACCCAAGTTAAAATTTTCTCCAGCTATTTCAATTGCTTCCTCTTTTAATCTGGCTAACTCAGTTTCTAAATGCTGCGAAAGTTCTTGTAAATAAGCTGAATTAATGCGAACGCCTGTATATTCCATTTGAGCTAAAACTGCTTCTAGCGGCTGTTCAACTTCCACGAATAGCTTAGATAAAGCTGGAATTTTATCCAATTCTTCACGCAATTTCGCCACTAAACCAAAGGTAGAATAAGCATCCATACCGCAGTAATCTGCGACGGCGGGAATATCTATATCAGCGATGGTTTTGCCTTTAGGAACTAAATCTAAGTAACTTTTTGCTATCAATCCCAAATATCGCTGCGATAAATCCATCAAATTATGGCTAGAATCTGGATTTAGAATGTAACTTGCCAACATGGGATCAAACACCACTCCCGCCAAATTAATTCCTTGACATCTAAAAACTAAGCGGTCAAATTTGGCATTCTGTAAAGCTTTGGGATAATCGGTACTTTCGAGAATTGGACGTAGTGTTTCTAGCACCAAATCTTTATGCAAGTTTTCCCCAGTTTTGTGCCCGACAGGAATATAGGCTACGTCATCTAGTTTCGTTCCCCAGCAGCAACCAATTCCGACTAACTCAGCATCTCTTGGTTCTAAATCGGTGGTTTCAGTGTCCCAAGCAACGGGATTTTCTGGATTAGTGAATTTTTGTAAAATTTTCACTAACTCAGTTAATTTTGCTTCGGTGTTAATGATGCGTGGTGTAATTGGGGAAGTAGATTGTTGTGTAACTGCTGCTGTATCGCTAGCACTGAAAAACCACAAATCATTATCTTCATCAGCGCTTAACTCTAAGTTAGTATTGGGATTAATTGCGTCTATTTGGGCTTCTCGTTTTTCTTCAAGTTTGCCACCAAAACGTTGCTGGAGGTCGTTTATTTTACCTAAAAAAGACTTAAATTCTAACTTTTCTAAAATTGGTAATAAAACGCTTGTATCAAACCCTTTTAATTTGCAATCTTCTAAATCAAATTTTATAGGAACATCTAAAACTATAGTTGCCAAATAGCGAGACTTCTCGGCATCTTCTTTCCCATCTGCCAGTTTTTTCTGAGTTGCGCCTTTAATTTCATCTAACGCAGCATAAACATTCTCAAGTGAACCATAGGTATTTAGCAGTTGCACCGCCGTTTTTTCCCCAATTCCCTTGACACCAGGAATATTATCTGATTTATCACCACAAAGAGCTTTGAAATCAACAATTTGTGAAGGTAAAACGCCCATCTTCTCTTTGACTTGTTCTGCTTCAAATTCAGTGATGCTATTTGTAGAGCGCTTTAGGGCATCTGGACTAAAATTCAGAACAGTGATTTCTTTGTCAGAGTCGATCAGTTGAAATAGATCGCGATCGCCAGTCAAAATCTTCACTTTATATCCAGCAGCAGTTACTCGTTGTGCTAAGGTTCCCAAAACATCATCTGCCTCGAAACCAGGGGCAGTGAAAAAGGGTAGATTGAAGCCATTCAGTAACTCATGCAGGTTTGCTAAGTCGGGAATGAAATCTTCTGGCGTTTCCGGGCGATCGGCTTTATAAGTCTCATCAGCTTCATGGCGAAAAGTTGCCTCAGCCAAATCAAAAGCGATCGCCATTGCTTGGGGCTGTTGTGTTGCCATTACCTCCAGCAGGCACTTGACAAAACCAAAACATATACTCGTGGGAATGCCTGCTTTAGTACGCAGTCCTCCATCTCGCCCTTTGGCGAAAGCAAAGTACGAACGATAAGCCAGCGAGTGCCCATCTACGAGGATGAAGGTGGGGCGTGTTGCAGTTGCAGAAGTGATTTCAGACATAGCCCTATTTTAGCCAGAAGCTTTGTCAGATAGTTAGCAATTTCAGATACTCGTTTCGCTTGGTTTTGGTGACTAATAGCCCAGTTTTTGCATATTCTATTGATTTTGCATAGAATTTTCTAGATATGCCAATTTTTCCTACAACTCCCCACTGGTCGTTAGAGCCTGTTAACCTCGTTACTGGAACTTAAAATCTAAGAAATTATGCAGAAAGCATCTACTGACAATCAGGCTGCTGCAAAAGACATTAAACTACTAGTTTTGGATATAGATGGCACGATCGCTGGACACTCTAACACTATCAGCGAACCTGTAAAGCAAGCAATCTTTGCAGCCCAAGCACAAGGAATTCAAGTGGTGATCGCTACAGGTAGAATGTATTGTTCAGCCTTGCGCTTTCACCAAGATATAGGCTCTACCCTACCATTAATGGCGTATCAGGGAGCCTGGATTCAAGACCCAATCACCCAAAAAATTCATCGCCATTGGGTTGTTTCCAGGGAAATCGCCCACCAGCTAATCGACTATTTTGAACAGCCTGAATTGCGATCGCTTCTATCTGTTCACTTTTACATCAATGATGAGCTATACGTCCGTGAATTAACCAGAGAAACCAAAATTTATGCAGAACGTTCTGGTATTACCCCGATTCCCGTAGGTGATTTGCGTCAAACCTTAACGAATGAACCAACAAAAATTCTTGCATTGTCTGATGACATTGATGTAATAGACAAGCTATTGGGAAATTTGCGCCGCCAATACACGCCTGCTGAACTTTATCTCACAACATCTGTTGCTACATTTTTTGAAGCAACTAACGCCTCTGTAAATAAGGGAACTGCTGTACGTTACCTAGCTGAAGAATTGCTGGGATTACAATTAGCCAACGTTATGGCGATTGGCGATAACTTCAATGATGTGGAAATGCTGGAGTATGCGGGACTTAGTGTAGCTATGGGCAACGCACCAGCAGGAGTGCAAGCGATCGCTAAGTGGGTAGCTCCTAGCGTAGAGGAAGATGGGGTAGCAGTAGCAATTGAAAAGTTTTTGCTGTAGTCAGGCACTTTTTCAAACCTAACCTATATAAATCAGAAAGGACACCGACGACTGGCCGTGTTTCGTCTCGGTGCCCCTGCTGGTTCGCTCCTCACACACCTGCTAATGTATCCGAGGTGGTGCATTGAGTCAATAGCTATATAAAAAGTTTTTATTTTTGCCTAAGCGACATTAACGATTTATAACTCCAAAGGCGCAAAAACCCCCAGATTCTCCTCTAAAACAAATTTTAATACTGACTGAGTAGCCATGAGCAATCCGAGTCTGGCTTGGGTCAGTTCTGGTGACGTAATTTTTACCTCACCCCAAATCCGGCAATTAGACCAAAACTTTTCAAAAGCTTGGCTCAAATTCAGCGCTACTTTTTCCCATTTCACAGAACCGCTAACATCAGGGCACTCTATGTTGTCTACCACTTGTATTAATTCGCTAATTAGACGACGCTCATCTGGGTGATTGAGTCGTAGTGTTCCGTCGCAATTAAGCCAAGGTAGGGGGTTAGGAGAGATAATGTCCCAAAAAGCTGGACTAGTATTTGGAACTGGTTCTCTAAGTTTAATCAATCCCTCTCGATGAGCCAGAAGTACTAGCGAACAGCAGCGTGCATGAGCATATTCAATAGCAAACAATGAATTGGGCATTGGGCATGGAGCATGGGGTATTGGGCATTGGTTATTTGCCTCATCTTTCTCATCTTCTCCTGCTCCCCCTGGTTCCTGCTCTGTGCCCCCTATCTCCCCTGCTCCCTCCCAACTCCCGACTACGAGACTTTGTAGCCAAGTTGCTAAGGTTGAGTGAGTTAATTCAAAATGTATCCAACCAGGGGGAACTACTTGGATGCTAAAAATATCTTCACAAATCCTTGATAAATCAGAAGCGATCGCACTAGCAAGCTCCATCGCTTTTCGATTCTGAGATTTTGATAATCGCAGAGACACACTTGAGGTATAGAACACTCTCTTATTATCTCTACCTTTATATAGAAGAATTTTTTCGTCTTTTATGCATCCACTTTGTGCTTTATAGGTATCACTACTTATTAATTTTATCAAGCAACTATATAGTAACTGTTTAATTGACGTATATTTGCTAACTGGTAATTTATAATGCACGTAATATTATTTAAATAGTCATGTAAGATATATTTGCTACATTTTCGTCATCTATCTTGCGGTATAAATTTAATTTAGATAAAGAAAAATGAGAAGAGGATAAAATTTGATGAATAATCGATGAATAGTAAGTAACCTTTACTACCATCATTGTACAGTAGGAAGTATAACAAAAGAGTAGAGAGTAATTTGCTTTCTGTTCTTTGGATTGGCTGGCGCTGTTAGGCGTTAAGCCTGCCTCGCCAACACAAAGACACTCCTTGCACCCTTTTAATTTACGTCTTTGTTTTCAGCCGAACGTTCTTTGTTACCTATGCAATCTCCATCCTCCTTTTCTGAGGCATCACGGCCTTTTTTGACTTGGCAACGCATTCTTGACTGGGCTCAAGAACACTATCGCTGCCGTACCTTTAGCAAAGATGAGCGCATTCCAGCCCGGCCTGGATTGCTATATCTAGTGCAAAGGGGTGCAATCCGTATGGTAGGAACCGCCCAAGTTAGTGCGACTGCCAGTCAGCTAACGTCTCGACGAATCAACAGAACCCCAGAAGAAGCGTTCTTGGGTTTTGTGGGAGCGGGACAGCCATTTGAAATTGTTGCCCAATCACCATTCACACTCCAGGCTTACGCCCATGTCGATCAAACTGCGGTGCTGTGGATGTACTGGCATGATTTAGACAATTGGCCTCACTTCCGTCGCGAAGTTATGGATGCCTTTAGGTATCAGCACCAGCGTAAGCTGCTGTGGCTGAGTGCCTTGGGACAACGCCGCACAATTGACCGACTCTTAGGATTTCTCACATTGTTAATTGAGGAATATGGAGAGCCAGCAATGAGCGACACCGATCCAGATGTGATTCGCGGTTATTGTCTGCCCTTTCCCCTCACTCATGCCCAAATTGGTAGCGCGATTGGTTCGACTCGTGTCACCGTCACCCGTTTGATGGGTAAGCTGCGTCAACGTGGTTTAATCCTGACTCAAGGGGATAATCTAATATGCTTGCCAGCAGAGTCGATTAATAGAGCTGGTTAAGGTACAGTTCAGAGCGGCGATTTCCGCCACTCTGTCTGAGTATGATCGCTCTTGTCAGCGAATTTTCACAAACCCCGCTTGGGCAATCAGTTCCTGTCCCTGCTCAGTCAGTAGTAAGTTGGCGTAAGCGACACCTGCTTGCTGCTCAGTCTGACCATTCTGTTTGACCACTACAAACAGATTGCGGGTAATGGGGTATTTTCCTGATTGGAAAGCCTCAATGTTCAACTTGTTCCGTTTACCAGGACATTCAGACGGGAGGACAGAAGGTTCTTGGTATGGTGCAATGTATTGCCCTTGCGTGCGCCCCAACGGCAAGGACTTAATTGAGCATTGAGGAATCACTTCTGGGGCAGAAGCGTAGTAGATGCTACCAGGATTACCAGCCAATTTTTGTAAGGCTTGGGTGGTTGTAGAGATAAATTCTACATTGGAGCTGAAAGCTTGACCACCCAGGATGTCTTGGACAAAAAGTTCGGCAGTACCGCCATCAGTAATACGGCGAGAATAGGGCTTGATCGCAATATTGGGGCCGCCCACCTGGCTCCAATTATTAATTTTGCCCGTATAAATTGACTTTAACTGTTCTATCGTTAGTCCTGGTATATTGAGGTTGGGGTTAACTGCAACCGCTAAACCATCAATTGCCACAGGAATTTGTTTCAAACTGAACCCACGCTGTTGGGCACGGCTTAATTCTTGATCTAGAACTGGTCGGGAGGACTGGGCAAAGGCTAGTTGACCATCTATCAAGGACTGAATGCCAGTACCAGAACCAGGAGATGCATTACTGGGTTCTACATAGCGCAGCCGTAACTCTGGCCGCACGGCTTGAATTGCTGGATCAACTACTAATCGAATTGGTGCCCAAGATGTACTGCCTCCGTAATTAAATAATCCTGTAGGAACATCCTTTACTGAAGTGAAAGTATTGCCACTAGGTTGTTCCAATCCGGTTTGGGGCGTTTTGGTGCTACCAGAATTAATTGTATTTAGATTGACGCCAGACTTTCTAGTAAACCACCAAAAACCGCCAGCTATTAGCCCGGCGGTGATTAGGATGGATAATACAAGAATAGTTGTTTCATTTTTTTGGGACATAGTATAATTACCCGCGCCTCCATTCAATATAAGTGCTTGACTTGATAAGTGCTTGCTACTTGAGATTGTATTTGGAGGACGGGTGTTTTATTAAAAATGCAGATAAATCCTCACTTCTGACTACTTTAGAAACCAAGATATAATAAATTTCCCTTGGATTATTCGTCTCTTTTCTCAAGGCTTGGTGTTGGTGAGGGTAAGTTATTAATTGATACTAAGATTTTTCCCCATAAAGCTTAATTTCTCATCTTCAGGGTTTTTCCAGGTTAAGTATTGGTTAACTTTTAATTTTTTATTACTGGTTGAAGCACTGGTTCAAAGTCATAACCAGTGCGAGAACGAGAACCAGGAACAATTTTTACAAGTTGGACTGGCGCATTGCGATCGCCTGATGCTAAAAACCGAATTGTACCAGAAGCGCCAGTCGCAGAAAAGTCAGAGGACAAGAGTGCAAGTTGTACTCCATCTCGCGTGGGATTGCGTTCTAATGCCGCAATTAGAGCGACAGTGGCATCATAACTGAGGGCACTTCGCCAACTCACATCAGCGCCCCATAACTGCCGCGATTTTTGGGGAAAATCTGACTTCGGATCGCTATCAATATGCCAGGGAACTGCTAATACCATTCCCACAGCTTGTTCTCTGCCAATTTCCAAAGTTTTAGCAGTGTAAACATCATCTCCCCCCAGCAGAGTTAACCGTTTCTGGTTAATTTGAACTACTTGCAGCGCTTTATCCAAAGTTTCAGTATTAGCAGCTAACATCAACACTTCTGCACCTTGCTTTGTTGCTTGTTCTATGCTTTTAGCCGCACTAAAATCCGCCCTGGATAAGTCAAATTCGCTGGCTACCTGTCCACCCTCTAAGGAAACGGATGAGACAAACTCTGACTTTAAAGACTGGCTATAGTTACTCTGAGAATTAAAGAAAACCACTGCATTTTTTTTCTGCAAGGTTCTCACCATGTAGTTGGCTAAAGTTCTCGCAGCCATAAAATCACTAGGAACCGTGCGAAAAACATAATGGCTAAAGTTAGAAATTTTGACAGATGTACTAGTCGGAGATATAGCTACAAGTTGTCCAGAAGTATAGATAGTACCTGCGGCTAAGGTGGAATCGCTAGTATTCGGCCCAACTACACCCAATACTTCGGAATTGCTGACTAGTCCAGAAGCGATTTGCTTGGCTATTTCTGGATTGTCGTCATCGCTAGCTATTCCTACCCTCAACGGTACTCCCTTAACTCCTCCAGAGCTATTAACTTGATTTTGGGCTTGGGCTATCCCACGTAAAATTTCTAAAGAAGTATTGGGGTCAGTGCCAAATGGTACAGAAGCCACGATGGTATAGCTTTTGGAAGAACCGATGCGGGCATTGTTAAGAAAAATTAACGTTTCTGGATCGTTTCGGTTGAGTTTTAGAGCAGCTGTAAAATTGGCGATCGCTTTATCATAAGTTTTAGCAGCGATCGCCTGTATTCCTTCTTTTTTAACTGGAGAAATGTCACCGGGAGTAAAAGATTTTTCTCCAAAACTAATGCGGTCTTGTAAAGATGAATTGTTGCCTAGTTCTTGATTTGGAATGATGTTATTACCAATTTTGACTCCATTGTTACTAAACCACCAAAAACCACCGCCAACTATGCCAACTGTCAGCAGCAGAGCCAAAGCTAAAATTGTGGTTTCATTCTTTTGTGACATAAATAAATTTCAATAAAGTAAAAAGATTTATTATGAAGAATTCAGAACTTACGAGTCAGTATGAATTCTGTACAACTGGGTGGCAAATATTGGTTTAAAATCGTACTTCGTCTAGCTATACGCTTTCGCCCTTGGTAGATGAAACTATTATTAAATATACATTCCGTTTAATTGCGCCCACCGTTCCCAAAGAAACCATAGACAACCAAAGATTAAACCAATAGTGATGACAACAGCTAAAAAAAGACTAAATATTTCGTTTTTATGAAACATTTATGTAGCTATTAGCACCAGAACTTTTTTAAAGTAAGAGAGATAATAATTTATAAATAAGTCGAAATACAGCAGTTAGTGAAATAGCTACTAAGCCTGCTCCAACTGCTAAAATCACCACTAATAGAATGTCTTCACCTCCCCGTAAAAAAGGGACAAAAAAAATAATTGCAAAAGTAATTGTGGGAATAATTAATAAATCGAACTTTTCAATCCACCGCCTGGTTTGGGCAAAAATTAGTATACCTAAAATTACAGATGCAACACTGAAAGTAACTATTGGTGATTTTACTAGACTTAACAGGGCGATCGCAATCAATGCACCTTCAAATCCACTAAATGCCGCCCCACCCAATAATTCCAATGTAGAAAACGCTGGCTGAGTTGGTGTACGGCGGGGGACGACAGGCGTGGAACCTTTGGGTGATTGTGGCGGGAGGGTTGCAGAGGGCGAATTAAATTGTGTAGGGGCTTGAACTGCCTGTGAGTTAAGTGCGCGTAGAACCTCTTGGGCTGACTGGAAGCGTTGATTGGCAGCAGGTAGCAGCATCTTGTCTAAAATGTCAGCAAGGCGAGGATTGATACTTACTTGGGTTCGCCATTTCCACTGGTTATTATAGACATCAAATAGTTGAATTGCTTCCTGATTTGTTAACAAGGTAATAAGAGTTACAGCTAAAGCGTATAAATCTGTGGATGGAAATACTTGCCCTCCAGCCATCTGTTCAGGCGGTGCAAATCCCATAGAATAAATCCCTGTGGAAGAAGCCGCAGAACCCGGTGCAGCATTTGTTACTTGCTTGACTGCGCCAAAATCTAGTAAGAAAAGTTTACCATCACGACGACGCATGATGTTTGAAGGTTTGATGTCTCTGTGGATAATGCCTCTGTCATGGACAAACTCTAGTATCCTTAGAATTTCTTGTAATACCTCTAATACTTGCTGTTCAGAAAATTTGCCTTGTTGAGCTAATTCTTCTTCTAGGTTTTGCCCGTCAATGTATTCTTGCACCAAGTAAAAAAATTGGTCTTGCTCACCTGGTTGCAGGCTATTAACTATCACTGGAAAGAAGGCAAATAAGTCAGGAATTTGTTCGTGATCGTTACCAAGCTGTGCTAGAACTTCTGCTTCTCTTTCAAACATTAACTGCGCTTGTTGCAGTTGAGTTAAGGTTAAATTTCCCGATGGTTGAAACTGCTTAACCACGCATTGACGCATTCCTGGTATTCGGCGATCGCGTGCCAAAAATGCGGCTCCAAATCCGCCCCTTCCCAGCAGTTTCATTGGCACGTATCGACCATCCAGCATCAATGGCATACCACAGGTAGTGCAATATTTTTGCTGGGTCGTTTTCAGTTTCGTAACATCATCTAAATCGGCAAAATAGTTTTGTGGGCGTGGACAACGTGGACGAGTGCAGTAAACTTCCATTTTCATGATTATTCAAAATAATTCGCAATTGATAATACTCGCCTTCTCTACGAGATGCTACGCAAATAGCAAAAAGCAAGCTACGTAATTCGTAATCAGTTCCGGTTACAGAGTAATTAAATTTGTTAATGAGGAACAGGAAACTTTTTTCCTGATGTCAAACTCTTGGCTTGCCCATAACACCCTGCACGAACACAAAGAGTTAATAATTACGAATTAAGTTAGCGACAGAGGAGCGTCATTACGAATTATTTGGTCATTTACAAAAAACAAAGTCCAAATGACAAGGGACTAATAACCTGATTTTAGTCTTCGCCAGATGAAGTGGGTGTTGCTACCTCCAATGTAGTTAACACTAAACTTTTTTGCGTTAATTTTAACACATCTTGATTCCATCCTGGGTTAGCAAATTGGGGCAAAATTTCTTGACTAAAGGCTTCTGCGGCCTTGGATCTATAGCGATTGGGATTACAAATCAGCCACAGCGTCCGTTTGACGACAACGCCTTCAATAGGAGTACGGTGTAGAACGCCCATTTGTAACTCTTTAGCGATCGCACTAGTTGAAACAAAGGCAGCCCCTAAACCAGATTGCACAGCATTTTTAATTGCTTCAATGGAATTCAATTCCATTTCCACTTTAAAACGTCTGGTATCGATTTCACAGCGTGCTAGCACTTGATCAATTACTTTGCGGATAGTCGATTGAGAATCTAAAGCAATGAATTGTAATTTATATAGGTCTTCTTTCTGGATTTTTTCAAGTTTGGTAAAAGGATGAAAGACAGGTATGATCAGCGCTAGCTCGTCCTCAGCGTAAGGAATCACGTCTAAAGATTCTGACAGTTCACCAGGAATTTCACCACCGATAATCGCTAAATCGACTTGTCCATTAGCGACACTCCAAGCAGTCCGCCGGGTAGAGTGGACGTGTAATTGCACTGCCACATCTGGATATTTTTGTCGGAACATACCGATCATTCTGGGTAAAAGATAAGTGCCAGTGGTTTGAGAAGCACCGACAATTAAAGTACCACCTTGGAGATTTTGTAAATCCTCGATCGCGCGGCAAGTTTCCTGACAGAGACTGAGGATTTTTTCACCGTAGTTTAAGAGTAGATGCCCAGCTTCGGTTAATTGGGCGCGTCGTCCTCCACGATCGAATAAGGGGACATCAAGTTGCCGTTCGAGATTTTGGACTTGCAAACTGACGGCAGGCTGGGAAACGTAAAGACTATCAGCGGCACGCTTGAAGCTTCCTTCTTGGGCGATCGCTTTCAGGATACGTAACTGATCTAAAGTGAAAGGAAGGTCAGACATAAGGCTCAACCCACAAACTTTTAAAGGAGCAGATGCACGTAATAAATCCGGTTTGGCAGCAATCAGCCAGACATGATTTGTTGCATATTAAACTTGAAGGATTGACTCGAAAAAGACAGTAGCACAACATCTTGACTAAAGTCCCCTTTTGAATACTTTGTGGTATTGGTTGTACTGAATTCAGTTTTCTTTAAATTACTTCACCTGTTGTATATGCTGCTGATTTCTTGGTTGACACCCAGTCATTTTGTCATACTAGGGTTACAAATAGTTTTTGCGATCGCTCACAGTGGAGGCGCTGCTTTACGCCCTTGGGCAGAAAAATATATTGGTCCAAGGTTTTATCGCATTCTCTTTGCATTAATCAGCCTACCGTTGGCTGTGATATTAATTATTTACTTTTTTGGGCACCGCTATGATGGTTTGCAAATTTGGCAGGTACAAGGGGTGCCAGGAGTGCGAGAATTTGTTTGGCTGCTGTCAGCAATCTCGTTTTTGTTTTTATATCCTGCTACCTTCAATCTACTAGAAATTGCTGCTATTCAAAAGCCCCAAGTTCATCTTTACGAAACAGGAATTATTCGGATTACCCGTCATCCCCAGATGGTAGGACAAATAATTTGGTGTGTTGCCCATACTCTCTGGCTGGGTACTACCTTTACCCTTGTGACTTCCATTGGATTGGTGTTACATCATTTGTTTGGAGTTTGGCACGGGGATCACCGTTTGAGCGATCGTTATGGGGAAGCTTTTGAAATTGCCAAACAGCGGACTTCAATTATTCCCTGTAAAGCAATTATTGACGGGCGTCAATCTCTCAAATGGCAGGAATTTTTCAGCCCTGCTTATTTGGGAGTTGTCATTTTTATAGCTTTGCTTTGGTGGTCACACCCTCTGTTATTGGTAGCAACTAGTAATATAGGATGGTAACTTTAGACGATCCCCAGTGCCAGCAGAAAATCTGAAATAGATGGAAATTTCAGCTTATCAATTGCTCCAAATCAATGTAGGATAAATTCAAACATCTATTCAGCGGAGGGTGCGTTCAGTCAGCTTGAGATTTTATATTGGTAGTTGTTGGTCAGTTGTCTTTCCTTAAAAAAAGTGACAGATTCAGTCAAATCCTAGACAGCTAGGCAATCAGGAGTTTAACATCCAAAAAAGCCAACGCTAGTTCTAAGGTGGCTTTTCTGTCAAAGACACATTAACGCGCTCAATTTTTGCCAATAATTCTGTGTCTTGAATGCATCTATCGGCAGTTACCGACTTACCAATCCTCCACTGAAGCAGTGCTGAGTCCAGAGTCCTGAGTAAAAGCAAGCAACTTAGTATTTATTGCTTAGCAATTAGTTCTAATCCCCGTTTTACTTTAAAAAAAGAAACTTCCTCATTCAATCCGCTAACTTTAGTTATGGACTTCTACTCAGCAACCAGAACTCGGAACTCAGCACTACTCAATTCAGTACTGATAGCTAGTTTGATATAAAAACCTTATAATCCAAGAGGCGTCATGGTGTTGTCGGTTAGTGAGCGGACATTTACTCAAGAAGTTTTAGAATCTCCTATTCCTGTTTTAGTTAACTTTGAAGCACCTTGGTGTGGCTTGTGTAAAGTTATCCACCCGTTGTTGTTGCAATTTCAAGCCCAGTGTGGGGATGAAATTAAATTAGTCGGGGTTAACGCCGATCAAAATTTTAAATTGTCTACTACTTATAGGCTAAAATCACTACCTACTTTACTATTGATCGAAAATGGCACTATTCGCCATCGCTTGGAATGCTTTCGTAGCAGGGAAGATTTACGTCTAGCTTTAGAAGAGATTAAAGCCAGCTACAGCAATTACCCCAAAATCTACAAAAGTTCAAAAACAGTGGACTTAGAGTATCGATCAGCCTGATGGATATTGGGTATTGGCCAAACAGGGCATTGGACCAATGACCAATGACCAATGACCAAATCTAAAACCATGCTTAATACCCCACCCAATCAGCCTTGGGTGGGTTATTTTATCCTAAAGGGTGTGTGTCACAATTGTTAACAGTTTCGACACGCTAATCAAGAATTCTAAAAGTAGGCGTCAGTGATGGAAGTAATCTATCAGTATGCCTGGCTGATTCCGGTGTTCCCTCTTCTTGGGGCAATGCTGGTCGGTCTAGGGTTAATCTCGTTGAATCAGGTGACAAACCGCCTCCGCCAGCTTAACGCTGTGGTGATTATCTCCATGATGGGAGCAGCTATGGGGCTGTCGCTTGCCTTGCTCTGGAGTCAAATTCAAGGACACGCGACTTATATTCGCACCTTTGAGTGGGCGGCGGCAGGTAATTTTCACCTGAGCATGGGCTACACTATTGACCACCTGACAGCCCTAATGCTGGTGATTGTCACAACGGTAGCCTGCTTAGTCATGGTTTATACCGATGGATACATGGCTCACGATCCCGGTTACGTGAGGTTTTACGCCTATCTCAGTTTGTTTGGCTCTTCAATGTTAGGTCTGGTGGTCAGCCCCAACCTAGTACAGATTTATATCTTCTGGGAACTGGTCGGGATGTGTTCTTACTTGCTGGTCGGTTTTTGGTACGATCGCAAGTCAGCAGCAGATGCCGCTCAAAAAGCATTTGTTACCAACCGCGTGGGTGACTTTGGTCTATTACTCGGCATTTTGGGGCTATTCTGGGCAACAGGAAGCTTTGATTTTAATGTCATGGGCGATCGCCTCGCCCAACTTGTCGAATCAGGTTCGATCAGTAATTTTCTCGCTGTCCTATTTGCGATTTTAGTTTTCTTAGGGCCAGTGGCGAAATCAGCCCAATTCCCCCTCCATGTCTGGCTACCAGATGCGATGGAAGGCCCCACCCCGATTTCTGCCTTGATTCACGCAGCAACGATGGTGGCGGCGGGTGTTTTCCTGATTGCCCGGATGTACCCAGTATTTGAAGACGTTCCAGCCGCAATGAATGTCATTGCCTTTACTGGGGCGTTTACGGCGTTTTTGGGGGCAACCATTGCTATTACCCAAAATGACATCAAAAAGGGCTTGGCTTACTCCACCATTTCCCAACTCGGTTACATGGTGATGGCAATGGGAATAGGTTCCTACAGTGCTGGACTATTCCACCTGATGACCCATGCCTATTTCAAGGCGATGCTGTTTTTGGGTTCAGGTTCAGTTATTCACGGTATGGAAGGTGTGGTTGGACATGACCCCGCCTTAGCTCAAGATATGCGCTTGATGGGCGGATTGCGAAAGTATATGCCCGTCACAGCAACTACCTTTTTGATTGGTTGCTTGGCAATTTCTGGTATTCCGCCCTTTGCTGGCTTCTGGTCAAAAGATGAAATTTTAGGGAAGGCTTTTGAGGCTAACCCACTCCTCTGGTTCATCGGCTGGCTAACTGCCGGGATTACTGCTTTCTATATGTTTAGAATGTATTTCTCGACATTTGAAGGCAAATTCCGGGGTACTGACGAGAAAATCAAGGAAAAACTCAAGAAGGCGGCGACAATTGTTCTGGAGTTAGAGTCAGAAGAACTAGCCCCGAATTTTGGGCCTGGGGCAATGAAAAAAGGAGAATTGGCTGCCACTGAACACCATGACTCCCATGATCATGACTCCCACGGGCATCACAGCGACTCTCCTCACGAATCGCCGTGGACAATGACTCTGCCGTTAGTATTTTTGGCTGTGCCTTCGATATTCATTGGTTTGGTGGGAACTCCCTACGCCAATTATTTTGAAGAGTTTATCTTTCCTCCTAGTGAAACTCTCACCGAAGTTCTAGAAAAAGCTTCCGAGTTCAATCCGACGGAATTCTACATTATGGCAGGTGCCTCAGTGGGAATTTCCTTGGTTGCGATTACCTTAGCTTCGCTGATGTATTTGCGCCATAAGATTGACCCGGCTGCGATCGCTTCTAAAATCCAACCACTTTACGAGTTATCCCTCAACAAGTGGTACTTTGATGACATTTACCATCGGGTTTTTGTCCTCGGCTTGCGTCGCGTAGCCAGACAAGTTATGGAAGTTGACTTCCGCGTTGTCGATGGTGCTGTTAACCTCACAGGCTTTTTCACTCTTGTTAGCGGTGAAGGTCTGAAGTACTTAGAAAATGGTCGCGCTCAATTCTATGCCTTAATTGTGTTTGGGGCTGTTTTGGGCTTAGTGATTGTCTTTGGTGTTACCTGATTTGTGTAGTGTCAAATTAGAGCTGGGGCGAATATAATTCGCGGCTACACAAACTTAGTCCGCCTGCGCGGACTAAGGAAGAATTAAATTTTTGAAATCCACGGAGGTGGGTTTTACCTGTGTAGACGCGGTTTCTAACCGCCCTTTCACCCCAAGTTTTTTAGGAGCCTAATTTAGACTCCTTTTTTTTGCTGATAGTCAGCAATTAAATATTAAAGTCTTTTTTTACATCATCTGGGGGTTCAAACATAATCTCAAAACCTCCATTGGGAATAGTTCGACGCAAAAATCTTAAATGGTGGTCTGCATCTTGGCGGTTAGCAAAACGGGCGACAGTGTGAGATTGGGTAATAACTACAGTTTTTACTATCACCCAAGGATGATTTTGGACAATAACTGGTTTTATCATGGTGAATGTCTCCTTTTGTTAGGGAGCCAAGAGCCAGCAGGAAGCCTCGGAAACTTATTTGCTGGCTTTTGACAAGATTTGTAATTTTGTTGTTGGGTTGCTGTAAGTATGAGTGGGTTTTCATCGCTTCTAAACACTCTCATCTCATAGATTTTGTGGTAAAAGCTGGGTTGCATCATGGTCGTGCAGTCCTGGGACAACTAGCCATAGCCACATCCGGCACTTGAACAACCGCAGTGATAGCAGTTCTTCAGGGAATATTTGATTTCTGTGACCTTGCCAGTGTCCAAGGTGTGCAAGTTGTTGTTTGGCGCAGGTTGGGCAGAGATCGCCTGGTTTTCCTTTGTCAATGGTGTAGTTTGAGTCTTCAGGATTTAGGGGTTTGATGTCGGGAAAGCGCCCTGCTTGGGAATGGGGGCAGGGTTTACCGTCGAGTTCTGCGGGGATGATGCCAGTGCAAATTAGATTGTCGGGGTATACGTTGCCGTCAGGTGAGAGGAAGAGGGCTTTTGGTTCGATGTTTTGAATATTCATTTTACAATGTAGATTGTATATTGACAGATTAAATTTTACATTGTAAAATGTCAATAAATAAACCAAAAGTTCTTTTGACCTTTAGTCTCTCTCTATATATTTAAATCCAGCTTGATCCGCAATTAAAGTTAGGTATTTCGATGTAGCTAGGGTTGGCTCATAGGCTGCAATTTCCCATTGACTGACTGTTTGCTGATAGACACCTAGCCTTTCTGCAAACTCTGCCTGTGTTAAACCCATGTGAAGACGCAGTGCTTTGATTAATTCGCCATTCCACAGTACAGTGTCACCCTGAAGCTGAACTTGAAAGTTATTAGGAGGTTTATAAAATGTGACTTGCTGATTATCAATATCAACATTTTCAACGCGATATCCTGCTTCTATCCAGGCTAAAGCTTGTAATGCGCCTTTGCTGCGATTACTCCACCATGCGCGTTTACTTTTCCCTGAATTGGGCAAAGTATCTTTTATTAAAGTCTCGATTTCAGCAAAAGAAAGAGTTATTTCACTTTGGTTAGTGCCACGTAAAAACTCAAGGAGTGGCTGGTATTTACTGCCCTCCTTCATGTCACCTCTTCTTCTCCCAATATCATGCGCTCTACACGGGCATTTGCTTCAAAAACTAAGTTTTCAGCTTGAGTACGCAATCGTCTAGCTTCAGCATAGGCTTCCTGCATTTCGTTTGCAATTTGTTCTTGTATATGAAGCGGAGGTACTGGTATTTGCAAAGCTCCTAACTCAGCTATGTTTATGTTTGGTTGAGCAGATCGCCCTTTAGATGCAAGTATTTGGGTCTTTATTACAGATGAATTGAGAGCAACAGCCAAGTAATCTGGAGACACTTTAACTTTTAAAAGACGTAACCTGATGGAGTAGGAACCATGTACACTTCCTGCAAGATTTTCTGGGATTGCAGCTGCGTTACCAACATTAACACCACTTCGAGTAATTAGAATATCACCAGGATCTGACTTATACTTATCAATATTTGGTGTTTGATCAGAGATGTAGCACATATCTGACAGATCAATTCCATACTCACGAATATTTTGAGCGCGGATAAACAGAATACCCTCAGTTGTGTAGTCAGCAGGAATACTCGCACCATACTTAAAAAATTCTACTAAATTACTGAGGTTGTAGTAATCCCAATTTGAATCTTTAATTAATCCTAAAACTTGTTCATAACCTGGATCATAAGAAGCAAAATCCCAACGATCTCTTTGTTCAATTAGTTGAAGTTGTACTAAAGTTGAAATCATAATTTAATCCTATATTTCCCCAAACGCACGACGACACATGTGCACAATATGACTATGAATTTGCCGCAGTTCATCAAAATTACGTTGAGAAAGAAACCGATTATGTGCAATTTTGTTTCTGAGTTTCTTTAAAAATTCAAGCCTATCTAAATTACGTAATACCTTAAAATCATGTGCAAATACATCTTTCCAATTATTTTCTTCCTGTATTATTATTTTGAGTGATGAGAAATCTATATAAAATATTTCGTGATGTTTTTGGTCATCACGTCCAGTAATTTCTAAATCATTGATTTCATCGTGTCTTCTTCTAAGATATCTTTTATCTGTAAGATGCGTGTCTGCTCTATCATTCCACCAAGTATTTCCTGAAAGACAAGCTGTCCTCAGAGCTATAAGTTTTCTCAACATATTTTCTATTTCATTGAGTAAAATATATGCTTCCTGATTTCGGCGTTCACCAATGCTATCCCGCAGTAAAACTAATTCCATGAAAATAGTACCTATAGCTTGTTCCTCTAAAAGTTCTTTAGCAGTTTGTAAATCATATTCAACATCTGTAAACACTTTTAGCAATACTGACGTACTAGGATTTAAACTTGATGATACAAATTTTGCTTCAATTGTAAAGTCATTTCCTGATGCTGTGAAATAATCTGATTCAGATTCTTCTATAGACAAATAGAACTTTGTACAAAAATCTCTTAATGTATCATCAAAACTTTTATTATCCATAATAATTGCAAGATATTCAAGCGAGTATCTCGTATTATCAATATTATTAGATAAGTGTTGAGGTAGAGGAGTAAAATCCATGTTCACCACCCCAATTTTTCATTAAAATCATTTACGGCTTCTTCAATTTCTGGCGGTTTTGCAGAAACATCTTCTGATACTGTTAATCTCCCCTTGGTATCATAACCAATATCATTAATCTGAGCCATATAAACTAAATAATTTTCATCAGCTTCTATAACTTCCAGTCCAAGTTCTAATTGACCTTCTACTATCAATGGGTTCTCTCGTTTTTCAAGGAAAACCAAACTTGTTTTTACTCCAGCACCATAAGGTGCAAAGGTTGCTTGTGGAAGGCTGATTACTGCTTTTAATCTAGCCCAACGCAAAATCCAGTGTCGAACATCCTGCATTGAACTAGTTGCCAACACACCATCAGGCAAAATAATTGCTAACTTTCCATTTGGTGCTATAAATTCAAGACAACGATTAACAAAAGCAACTTCCTGCGGAATACTTTTAACAACTTTGCCATTTTTCTTTGTCACTCCATCTCGTCCAGCAAAGTCCTTCAAAATACTTTCATTTGTTAATTTAGAACCAAATGGAGGATTAGTTAAAATCATCGTAAACCCTCCCAGATAAAACCCAGGACGTTCTGGCAGTCCCTCTGTAATTCCTCCTGTAATGCTACCCAATCGCTCTAGCGAATCCATTACTTTTAAATCGGCATATTGTGCGCCATTCATTAAAGTATTAACTCGCGCTACGTGCATCACATTTCGAGAATATTCAGCACCAAATAAATGATTATCTCGAAACTTGATAAACTCTTCCGTTGGTTCTTCAGGATTAATCCCTTCAGTATTACCACTATTATTTGCTATTGCTTTTGCATACTCCTGCTTACGCACATAATCCAAAATGTGTGTTAGCATCCGCGCTGAACCGCAAGCAGGATCACCAACATAATCATTTACCGTAGGTTGCAAAATTCCCACCATTAAATTTATTACTGGTGTAGGTGTGAAATATTGCCCCAAATCATCGCGGAAAGTCTTACTCAAAAAATCTTCAAACACTCCACCTTTGACATCTGCTGAAGATTTTCGCAAACTCCAAGGCTGTAAACGCTTGACGATTTCCATTGTAGTGTGAGGCTTGAATTGCAGCACATCAGCCTCATTAAAAGCTAA
Organism: Nostoc sp.; assembly: GCF_036917575.1. Lineage (GTDB taxonomy): Bacteria > Cyanobacteriota > Cyanobacteriia > Cyanobacteriales > Nostocaceae > Nostoc. The sequence continues at coordinate 39,315 of NZ_JBALDC010000072.1, forward strand.
ACGCACACCCAAATCATCACCAAATTTTTTCGCTAGTGTTTCTCGTTCCCATTGCTTCGCTTTTTCAAAAGTGTCTCTTACTTGAACTAATAAACGTTCTGGGTCAGTTTCATTACTAACACTAAATACATAAGCCCGTGATTCTCCTGTTTGCTTTACCAAGTCAATTGTTGCCTGTTCGTCATACCACTTAGCAAACAAGAATTTAACCATTGCATCAACGGCTTCTTGTGGCTGCAAACCCTCATTATCTCTCAGAATAGAGTGACAACCAGATCGTGTGTCTCCCAAAACCTCCCGAAACTTATCACGGGTTAGGGGCGTGAGTCCTGTTTGAATCCCATCTGGTTCACTAGGATTAAGGATTACAGTATAAAAACTGTGCTGTGCGGCTTCACGGGCGCTTTCATACTTCTGTAAATCACCAATTATTTCTAACTTGCGTGGGTAGTCAAGGTCACGACGATAAATTACTGTATGTTTACCATTGGTTAAAATAGCATAACGGGCAGATGGTGAAGCACTCATGTAAGCATTAAGTCGGTTAAGATGATCAACCCAACCTTCCCCCTCAGTCCCGTCAACTTTTTTATTTGGTTCCATAGCCTCCACCATAATGAAAGCTACATCCAAATTACCTACAGAATCAGCATAACGGTCATCGTAAACTACAAGGTCTGCCCGTCCTTGATAGCGTCGTCCACCTTGATAAGTTCCCTCGGCAAAATCTGAATTTAGTTCTAGTTCCATTGCCTGTATTGGAACACCGTACTCTTCTACTAAAATCTGAAGCGCCCACATCGTCACAGGGTCTTCTGCTGGACGCACATAAGAACCATCAGCTTTAAATAACTTCTGTAGATTTATATGCTGGCGATACTTCTGTGGTATATTAGCCGGATTTTGGTAAGGATTAGTGAAATCGGAGAAAGGCATGAAGTTATTGCTATGGGAGACAGACTACACAGTAGATAAATGATATGGTATTCTAGGTGATCGCGCTTTATCTATGTATGGCTATGTCTTTTTAACTGCATCTTAAATCTCTTCTAAGCTCACATCTGCCTGATCCGATTTTGCATAAATGAGTTAGAAGTAAGACACATTCAGGTGAGACAACTTGATAAATTACCCGATATCCACCACTTTTACCCGTCGGGATATCACTGTTTTTTGCTCGAACTTTAAAAACAGTCAAGTCTATCCCAGAGATTTGATCGCCGATAAAATTTCCAGCCTGTAGCCGATCAATAATGGGTTGAAGTCAATTTTAATTTGCCGATAGCGTTTAGTCAGAGTTTTGAGACGGCGTTTGAAGGGAAGTGTAAAACGAACTTTTGCCATAAATCTAGGCTTCGATATCGTCCCAAAGTTGTGAAACTGGGAAAGTATGTCCTACTGCTGCTTGTCACACTGACTCTTGCAGATCGGCTAATATTTGTGCTTTTGGCTCTTGTTCATCAATCCAAGCTAAACCACTGACGTTATCAGAATTTCTGGAACTTATAAGCTGTTGCCAAAGTTCTATAGGGACGAGTACATCTGTTGTTTCTCCCTCTGTGTTGGTGACATAACGAATCTGGCTTTCAATTTGTGCGATTATCATTATGGTTATTTCTCCTGTCATGCTTTTTTGCACCAAATTGCTTTTTTCAACAACCACCAAACAGCATCGTGTATTTTTAGCGATGGGCTGGGCGACGCGTAGACGCGAAGCGGCTTGTCGTAGACATCGCACCACTAAACTATAATTTTAGCGGCTTTTTTAAGGCAAATTTTTGACTTAATTGGAAGTATCACAACGCACATTCCGCACCCCCAATTGTTAAAAAAGATTCTTAAGAGAAACAATGAATGATTAGCAATTTAATTAAATCAACCTAACGGGGAAGACGAAATCCTCAAAAAGCTGTTAGTTAATAACTAGTGACTTTTTGCCAAACATGATTTTGATAGCAGACGAATTGTGATGAATACAGCTAATTTTCCGTGGCTGACGACGATTATTCTGTTTCCGATAGCGGCGTCGCTACTTCTTCCCATCATCCCTGATAAAGAAGGCAAAACAGTGCGCTGGTACTCCCTGATCGTGGGGCTGATAGATTTTGCACTAATTGTTTACGCTTTTTATACTGGGTATGATTTTTCCAATCCAGATTTGCAGTTAGTGGAGAGTTACCCCTGGGTACCACAATTGGGTTTGAATTGGTCAGTAGGGGCAGATGGCTTGTCCATGCCCCTAATTATTTTGACTGGATTCATTACCACGCTGGCGATTTTAGCAGCTTGGCCTGTTACCTTCAAGCCCAAGCTATTTTACTTCTTGATTTTGGCGATGTATGGCGGTCAGATTGCCGTGTTCGCTGTCCAGGATATGCTGTTGTTTTTCCTGGTGTGGGAACTGGAACTGGTGCCAATATACTTTCTGCTGTCGATTTGGGGAGGCAAAAGGCGGCAATATGCAGCGACCAAATTTATTTTATACACCGCCGGCGGTTCGCTGTTTATTTTGCTGTCTGCCCTGACAATGGGATTTTATGGCGATACGGTGACATTCGATATGCGATCGCTCGCCTTAAAAGATTTCGCCCTGAATTTCCAACTTGCTCTTTATGCTGGCTTCCTAATTGCTTACGCCGTCAAGTTGCCGATTATTCCGTTGCACACTTGGCTACCTGATGCCCACGGTGAAGCTACAGCCCCTGTACACATGTTATTAGCAGGTATTCTCCTAAAAATGGGCGGTTACGCCTTAGTTCGGATGAATGCCCAAATGCTCCCCGATGCCCACGCTTTCTTTGCGCCAGTATTTGTAGTTTTGGGTGTAGTTAATATCATCTACGCTGCCTTGACATCCTTTGCCCAGCGTAACCTGAAGCGAAAAATTGCCTACTCCTCAATTTCTCACATGGGCTTTGTGATGATTGGTATCGCCTCCTTCACCGATTTGGGATTGAGTGGAGCAGTATTACAAATGGTTTCCCACGGGTTAATTGGGGCGAGTTTGTTCTTCCTTGTAGGGGCAACTTACGATCGCACACACACCCTGATGTTGGATGAAATGGGCGGTGTTGCTAAGAGAATGCCAAAGATTTTCGCTATGTTCACCACCTGTTCGATGGCTTCTTTGGCATTGCCAGGGATGAGCGGTTTCGTGGCAGAATTAATGGTATTTGTCGGCTTTGCTACTAGTGATGCTTATAGCTCTACCTTCAAAGTTATCGTAGTGTTTTTGATGGCAGTGGGAGTGATTTTAACTCCGATTTATCTGCTGTCGATGCTGCGAGAAATTTTCTACGGTAAAGAGAACGAGGAATTAGTTTCTCACCAAGCTTTGATAGATGCCGAACCCCGTGAAGTATTTATCATTGCCTGTTTGTTAATTCCAATTATTGGTATTGGTTTCTATCCAAAATTGCTGACTCAGATGTACGACGCTACAACTGTACAATTGACGGCAAGATTGCGAGATTCTGTACCGACATTAGCACAGCAAAAACAAGAAACACTCTCAGTTTCTTTGATTGCGCCGGAAATTGATAATTAAGTTGCGAGTTTAAATATTGATTACTTTGAGGGCGGGTTTTGTACCTGCCCTTTTTGTTACTCAGAGGTTATTTATAGCAGGAGGCAGGAGGCAGAGGGCAGTTCTTGCTGGAGGTAAAACTATTGCTAACTCTAGTATTCACCCCATCCTTATGTCCTAAAGAGTGTGACTACGGCTTTATAAGTAAATCTAAAAAAGAGCCATGAGATAAAAAGACAGCGAAGCTAATATTGTTTTAAGGTGACGATATATTAGATATCCTTTACTTTACCTTCTTACCAAAAAAGGCAAAATAAAGGTTGTAAACTCTCTGAATTTATATGTGGCGCACTTTTTACTTTTTAACTCTATCTTTATCAGCTTGACTTTCTAAAAAGTCGTTATCCTTAAGAATTTCATAGAGATTAGTATTTTGCTCTAGTAAGCAAGCGTGCCCACAATTAGGCAATACTACAATCTTGTTATTTGGTAAAATGTTGCCTATCCGGTTAACTTCATTTACAGAAGGCAAAAGGCGATCGCTAGCACCAGCAATCAACAAAACTGGTTGAGTTAAATGCCTTAACTGTTCCTCATCAATATGAAACTCTCGCAGTAAAGACAACCGCCAAAGAACGGTTTCTCCGGGAACAGAACGCATTGTTTTTAGCAAATCTTGGCGATCGCTTTGAGAAATGCGTGGCAAAGATGCTAAAAATGGCAACAAGCCTAGTGCGCCAACATCATACAATCCTGATGGCACTAAGAAAGTTAGCTGGGACGCCCAACTTAACCAAGGGCGAAGCCGAAAGGACGAAGCTGGGTTAATTAGGATAATTCGCTTAAATAAATCGGGTGCTTGGATTGCCACTTTCATTGCCAAGCAACCACCAAAGGACTCACCGCACAAGTAAACTGGTCTTTGAGAGTTTTTTTCTAATTCACCATCGATCAAGTCCAATACACTCTTAGTTAGGACATCCCAAGTGTTAAGGTCTTTCCGGGGAAGCGCCAAACAACGGACATCAAAGCCAGTTTCTAATCCAGCAGTTTGCGATCGCAATAATTGACCAGTTCCATCCATTCCTGGCAAATACACCAATAGTGGATACTCTGGCTGTACTCGTTTGGGAGTTAAAAAACAAGGGTTTAGCTCAACTTCAGTGATAGTCATTTGTCATTAGTCATTTGTCAATGGTATAAAACTTTTGGACTGCTGATTGTTGCTTTTATGAGCTTCGGTACTTTTGAGCAAAAACAAAAAAGTCTCAAAACAAGCTGCTGAAAGTTGTGCAGACAATCCAAAATTTAAAATCGAATAACTTTAATAGCAACCTTGACGCAGTAAATTACTAATTTCGCTGTGACAGTGTTCGGTCAGTTCAGCCACAACAGTTCTGGCTTGTTTGCCATGATATTTTTTATGATGTTGGGGCGAAATCCAATAAGGACGACCGATTAACACCGCAACCCGACGATAAATTACCAAAGGATGCCAACCACCTTGATTAAATAAAGGTTCTGAAGGGTCGAATACACTCAAAAGTCTTAATGGGAAGCCATTGGTGTTTACTTCTTCTAAGGAAGCGATCGCGATCGGCAAAATAGCTAAATCTTGCACATTCGCTCGTAATGCCAAATGGGCAAATCCCCTCTGAAACTCACCCACCTGGCTTGGCTGAGTAAATTTTACCATTGGTGTAGTACCTTCTGGAAATACTCCCACCATTTGCTTAGACTGCAATAACACCTGTGACTGCGAAAAAAAGCTTTGCTGGCGGTTTTGAGTTTCTTCTAAGGGAAAACACCCCAATTGATCGGTGACAATCTCCCGCATGATTGGAACTTGTCCCATATAGTGATGGCAAGCAAAGCGAATCGGATTCGATAATGCCGCCATTAAAATCAGTGCATCCATGAAGCTGCGATGATTGCTGATTACCAATACGCTGGCATCTTGGGGAATGCGGTCTTCGTAATAGCGGAACATTTGCGTTGAGAATGCCGCCACCAAAGCGCGAGAAATCTCTAGGGGGCTATTTCCACTCATACCTAATCAATATATTTTCCGGTAAATATGGCAATTCGTCTGAATTTAATTTTTACATTTCTTTACTGTTGCCATGACCGTCTTAAGATAGAAATATCTAATCTCCAAAAGTAACTAGATTTTCTGGGTTCTCAATTATGTATTTTTGAACACAAGAATATCTAATACAAACTATTCAAAAAAATTATGATTAGTTAATTTCCATTTTTTAGGTAAAAATGAGTTTAATTGATGCATATTATCAAACAATTCTTGACCTGATAAATTTGCTAGGATGAAGACGTTATTGAAAAAAATAGGAATCATATTGTATAATTTGTGGTTTTATCGCCAAAAGCTAAAATGTAAAACGTTTTAATAAGTTAATTTTTATTTTGCATGAATCTAGTGAATAAAACAGAAAATACATTTGCGCTGACTACACCTTTATATTATGTAAACGATGTCCCTCATATAGGCAGTGCTTATACGACGATCGCAGCCGATGTAGTGGCACGATTTCACAGGTTACTGGGACATCAAGTATTACTAATTACAGGTACAGATGAACATGGGCAAAAAATTCAGCGAACGGCAGAAAGTTTAGGCAAAGCCCCACAAGAATTTTGTGATGAAATTGTCCCTAGTTTCGTGAGTTTATGGCAATTATTAGACATTCAATACGATCGCTTTAGTCGGACTACTGCGCCTCGTCATCAAGCGATCGTCAAAGAATTCTTTGAGCGAGTCTGGGAATCTGGTGATATTTACCAGGGACAACAACAAGGCTGGTACTGCGTATCCTGCGAAGAATTCAAAGAAGAACGGGATCTGTTAGAAGGACACCGTTGCCCAATTCATATTAATAAAGAAGTGGAGTGGCGAGACGAACAAAACTATTTTTTCCGCTTATCCAAATATCAAAATAAGCTGACAGAATTTTATCAATCTAAACCGGATTTTATTCAACCAGAAAGTCGGCGCAACGAAGTCCTCAGCTTTGTCAATCAAGGACTGCAAGACTTTTCCATTTCACGAGTGAATTTAGATTGGGGTTTTCCTGTACCAGTCGATCCCAAGCACACCCTTTATGTCTGGTTTGATGCGCTGCTAGGCTATGTCACAGCATTATTAGAACCAGATGCAGAACCGACTTTAGCAAATGCTTTAGAAACATGGTGGCCAATCGATCTGCACTTAATTGGTAAAGATATTCTGCGCTTCCATGCAGTTTACTGGCCAGCAATGCTTTTATCAGCTGGCTTACCTTTACCAGAGAGAGTCTTTGGACATGGCTTTTTGACTAAAGATGGTCTAAAGATGGGCAAAAGTCTGGGTAACACCCTTGATCCTGTGGCATTAGTTAAGAGTTATGGTAGTGATGCCGTTCGTTATTACTTCCTTAAGGAAATCGAATTTGGCAAGGATGGAGATTTTAATGAAGTTAGGTTCATTAATTCTCTAAATGCAGATTTAGCAGATAAATTAGGCAATTTGCTCAATCGCACTTTGAGCATGGTGAAAAAATACTGTGCTGAGAATAAAGTACCATCAATCGGCAATGAAGGAATTCCTGACGAAAATCCTTTGAAAGCCACTGGTTTACATCTAGGGGAACATGTAAAACATGCATATCAGGAGCTAGCCTTCAGTCAAGCCTGCGAGGCCATCCTTTCATTGGCGCAAGCCAGTAATAAGTTTATTGATGAACAAGCTCCTTGGACATTATATAAACAGGGGCAGCAGCAGTCGGTGGAAAAAGTTCTCTACGCAGTTCTAGAATCAGTTAGACTAGCAGCTTATCTCCTATCCCCAATTATTCCGAACATCAGCAGCGATATTTATCAGCAGCTAGGCTTTGGAATAAATTTTAACGATCAAAAACAAAGTTCGGTTAATGCTCCTTTCGCCATCCATGCTAAATGGGGGCTACTATCGAGCAAACAACAGTTGGGTACACCCCAACCAATTTTTAAGCGAATAGAACCTCCGAAAAACAATTAGTCCTTATCAAACTCTGATTTTGTTCAATTTCTTATTCTCTCAAAAAAATTTATCGTGGCTCAATTTATATTAGCCCCGGAACATTATCATAAGCCACTGTGACTAGCATCTAAAAGTTGTTAATTTGTATCAAAAATAACAGGGATAAAAATTGAGGTATCACAATGATGTTGAATAATTTGGAAAACGATTCAATATTTACACCAGAACAAGTTTTGGAGAATCGGGGTAGGGTCGCCATATTTATTGATGGCTCAAATTTATTTTATGCTGCACTGCAACTAGGTATTGAAATAGATTACACGAAGTTATTATGTCGATTAACAGGAGGTTCTAGATTACTGCGTTCTTTTTTCTACACTGGTGTAGATCGGACAAACGAGAAGCAACAGGGGTTTCTGCTGTGGATGCGTCGTAATGGCTATCGAGTCATTGCTAAGGATTTAGTCCAGCTACCAGATGGCTCGAAAAAAGCTAACCTGGATGTAGAAATAGCAGTAGACATGATGGCATTAGTAGATTCTTATGATACCGCAGTTTTAGTTAGCGGTGATGGGGATTTGGCTTATGCGGTAAATTCAGTCAGCTATCGTGGCGTGCGCGTAGAAGTAGTGAGCTTGCGTTCGATGACCAGTGATAGCTTAATTAATGTAAGCGATCGCTACATTGATTTAGAAGCTATCAAAGAAGATATTCAAAAAACCCCTCGCCAAAGCTATCCATACCGACCGTTATCTGGTATCGGTTTTTTGGAAGACCCCAGAACTAGTGACGGACACCTAGAAATCCAAGAATAATGGCGCATCAATTTCATAAAAGAGGGAGATGGGGAAAGAGAAAAATTCAAAATTTCTCCTCCACTCCCTCGTTTCTTATTTTACTTTTATTAATATTTGGTTTAGTCGCCTGCGGCGGCAAATCCCCGCCAGCTTCCCAACAAAACACTGCGGATTCATCCGATCGAGATAGTAATTTGACTTTCTTTGATGTCACCCTAGAACAAGCAGATGAAGTGGGAAAACCAATTTGGAAAGTCAGGGCTAAAACCGCGAAATACACCAAAGAAAAACAAATTGGTCAGGCTGAAAACCCTTATGGTGAACTATATCAAGATGGCAAAATTGTTTACCAAATTAAGGCAGATGTAGCAGACATAGACCAAGATGGAAAGCAATTGTTTCTTAAAGGTAAAATATTTGCCACAGATCCTAAGAATGGGATTGTGTTACAAGGTAATGAATTAGAATGGCGTCCCAAAGAAGATTTGTTGATTGTTCGTAACCAGATTAACGGTACTCATAAAAACCTACAAGCAGTAGCGCAGGAAGTACGAGTTAAAACCCGCGAACAGCGGATGGAATTTTCTGGAGGAGTAGTAGCAAATTCTATCGATCCCCAGATGCAAGTGAGAACTGAACATTTAATCTGGAATATTAAAGAAGAAAAACTAATTGGCGATCGCCCTCTAGAAATTGACCGCTACAAAGATAATAAAATTAGCGATCGCGGTAAGGGAAATTCTGCCGAAGTCAACTTAAAAACAAAAATTGCCACTATCCAAAAGAATGCTCAACTAGAATTACTAGATCCACCATTGCAAATAGCTAGTAACTCTATGACCTGGAACATGAACGCAGAAACTGTCACCACAAACTCGCCGACGCGAATGTTCCAGCGTGCCGAAAACGTTATAGTGACAGCTAACCAAGGTGAAATGAAAATACCACAAAAAACCGTTTATTTAACAGGTAATGTTAACGCTGTTGGTCAGCGTCGTCAGTCTCTAAGATCCAATACGCTAACTTGGTATTTAGACAATAAGTTAGTTGAAGCTCAGGGAAATGTTGTTTATCGACAAATTGATCCACCATTAAATTTTGTGGGTGAAACAGCAGTTGGTAATCTGCAAACAGAAAATATACTTGTCAAAGGTGGCAGTTCTAGCGGTAGGGTAGTAACGGAGATTATTCCTCAAGAAAAAGCCAATCGTCAACAGTAAAGTTAGGTAAATGAGGATCACCTTCACCCATAAATTTTGGGTTGGTTGGGTACTAGACTAGGATTTTAGTAATACAAGTATTTTGATAGCCCATGAATGGATCAAACCCATTAGGTAAGGAATCCTTGCCAACATCCCAGCAAGTACAACATTCCCACCATCACGATACAGACCAACAGCATACAGATCGTACTCATGGAACTGGAGAGTCAGCTCATCCTCACGTCCATAGCGAAGAGTCTTTACGGCGAATTGTCAATCGATTATCGCGTATAGAAGGACACGTTCGAGGTATTAAGTCAATGGTGCAGCAAAGTGCGCCTTGTCCTGATGTTCTACTGCAAATTGCCGCAGTGCGAGGCGCGTTGGATCGAGTAGCGCGAATTGTTTTGGATGAACATTTAACTGAATGTATTGGTAGAGCCGCACAAGAGGGTAATATTGATATTGAAATTAAACAGTTAAAAGCTGCTTTAGATCGATTTTTACCTTAAAAATTAGAAAATAATGTAGAATCCATTTGCAAAATTGCTGATGCACTAGCAGCGATATATCAGAATTTAATAGTGCATTGTGACATTCACTCCAACAACATTATATTGCCAGCTGGTAGACAAACTATTTTTATAGACTTTCTTTTTTTCACTAAAAGGTAATGAGGTAAAAGCTTATTTTTTCAAATAATATGCTGTGCAATGATAATTTTTAGCTAGACTATGATTTTAAAAAATTATCAATTTCATTATTCTTTAACTGGCACTTTAGATAAACCACTAATTCTTTTTTTGCATGGCTTCATGGGTAACATTAATGAATTTGATGAAGCTATAAAATTACTAGTTAATGATTTTTCTTACTTGACACTTGATCTTCCAGGACACGGTAAAACTAAAGTTTTGGGTGAGGACGAGTACTATACAATGACAAACACTGCTCATGCTTTAATCAACTTACTGGATGAGTTAAAAATTGTTAAATGCTTTTTAGTTGGTTATTCAATGGGTGCAAGATTGGCTTTATACCTAACCCTACATTTTCCAGAACGTTTTCATAAAGTTGTGCTTGAGTCTGCTTCTCCAGGTTTAACAACAGTAGCAGAACAATTAGAACGGATTAAAAACGATACACAAATAGGTAGAAAATTAACAAGAATCTTGAAAAAAAGTGATTACACTAACTTTCTATCAAATTGGTATAATCAAGCGATTTTTGGTTATATAAAAAATCACCCAGAATACGATCGCATGGTAGAAGTTCGGTTGCAAAACAATCCACAGGAATTAGATAAATCTCTGCGCTTTATGGGTACTGGATGTCAACCTTCCTTATGGGAAAAGCTACAATGCAATACAATTCTCATGCTTTTACTAGTCGGTGAATACGACCAAAAATTTATATCTATTAATACAGAAATGGCTAAAATATGTGAATTTGCTCAAATAAAAATAATTAGTAATGCTGGACACAATATCCACTTTGAAAATACCTTGGCATTTGTGGAAAATATCAAATTGTTTTTGTCTACAGCAAGTTAAAAATTAGGATAATCTTACTACTTCTTTACTGCCTTGCTAGAAGGAGTTGGGGATGGTGGCAAATTCGGGAATGCTGGTTGCTTTGCTGCGCTTAATTCTTCTTGCAACATTTTTTGATAAACCTTAGGCAAAGAGTTACTAACAGAATTAGTTTCTATGCCATATCCCAGACTTGTCCAGGTGGGAGAGAGTCGCCGCAAAACATCATTTAACTTTCCTTGACGCAACAGTTGCGAAATATTAATTCCCCAAACTTTAGAATCATTTAACCAACGGTATACTACTACATCTTGATATTCTGCTTCAAAACTATAAGTAGTCCAAAACATCATCTGCATCGGCTTTGGGTGATAATGAGGAGCTAAACGATACCAAGTAATGTTAATAATTTGATATCTGCCAGCAGCAGTAGAACAATTACCTGTGTTGGGGCCTGTAAGAATTGTGACGCATATCTCAGGATGTCGGCTGAGGTCGTTGACTTGCTGTCCCCCATACAACAGCGAATAAGGACGGTTTCCACTAGCCTCACTTGCCGAGATAGTTCGCATTAAAGCGCGGATGTAGGGGTCGCCCTCTTTCATCACCAGAGGCGGCTGTTTACTTTCAAAGATGGGATCGGAAGGCGATCGCAAGTCTCCAATATACCATTGCAACAAATACACAAAGCCGAGAAGCGCGGCTATTGGGCCAATAAGTTTTTCAACACCTTTGAATTCAAAGCCTTTCAGAGTCTGACTCCTTCAAATTCACTCTCTTTGCTTTCCGTAAATCATCGACGAACTGATTTTAGTAAAGTTCACACCTGATTGTTAGTTATTATTTCCGATTTGCTCATTTTTTGAGGAATTAGCAAAAAAGAGTATAAATACAGGAGTTTGTAAGTAAAGCCGTAGTCACATAGGTTAGGACATTTTAAAAGAGTGAAAGCTAAGAATAGTAATAGTTTTACCTCCAGCATAGCTGCCTCCAGCATAGCTGCCTCCAGCATAGCTGCCTCCTGCTATAACTGAGGTACAAAATGCCGGACTCACGTATCAAATATAAAGACTATCTACCTCCTGCCTTAAAATCCGTAGCTTTGTACTTCATCCAAAAGAAAACTACTGTAAGTATAGCAAGCGAGATATTTGCAAAAATCTTGAATAAGTATAAATTAAATTGATTATAGTAGCATCTGCTCTCAGTAAGAATTGCTTCTTTGCTCAAATCGGGTGATAGGTCAATACAACCTGATTGCAAAGGTTTCGATTTAAGTTGACACCAATGCACAACTGCGATCCCCTATAAAAGGTCTGTATTACAAGCGATTGAGAACTGCGATCGGGGAGATTGGGTAATTAATTAGTCTGTTTCTCTAGCCCTGCCTCGACTTAGTATCTTAAAATACCAAGAATTTCCTGAAGACACTGTAGATAACAAATGTTACTGTGGCCTAGTTGAAAACCAAGAGGCAGATAGCCTTTAGCAATATTGAATCTGCTTTGTGTTTTTACACAATACTCATAGTCATGGGCACAATATTCAAGTAGCTTGAAATATGAAAATCACTCGTATTCACCACCAGTTTGAAAAACTATGGTTAACCGTTTTACTTCCGTGAGTACTGCTCTCACACTTAAGGTAGTTGGAATAATCTGCATTTTGTCCTTTTTCGTTGACTTTTTGATTCTGTTGTTACCCTTTCAACCCACCGATCGGGTATGGCAAATCAATTTGGGAACCGCGCTCGTCGATCGAGGAATTGTTCCTTTAGTCGGTTTGGGGCTTCTATTTGCTGCCTATTGGATTGAAAATGCCGATCCAATAAGCGATCGCCCCCAAGGTATCGATTTCAGATTTCCCGCCGCGATCATCTCCAGTATTTTAGGGTTGATGTTCTTGCTGATTTTTCCTCTGCACCTAAATAACGTCAATCAAGCCAAGACTCAAACACTCAACCGAATTACTCAAGAAGCAGATCAAGCAGAAAGTCAACTGAACACTCGGTTATCGCAATTGCAAGCACAACTGAATACCGACCAAGGAAAAGCGCAACTAGATCAGCTGCGAAACCAAACCAAAGCTCAGTTTAGTGAAATCCTCAAAGATGACCAAAAATATAAGCAAGCAATTGAAAGCCCTCAAATTCCTGCAAATATAAAAGAGTTACTGAAGAAGGCTAAAACAAATCCCCAAGTACTTGACAAAGCTATCGAACAACAAACAGATGTTCAAACGCTGCAAACTCAACAACTGAGCCAAGTTCGCCAGCGCCGAGACGACGCACTGCAACAAGCTAAAGATACTGCTTGGAAGTCTGGACTACGGATTGGTATTAGCAGTTTGCTATTGTCCATTGGTTACATTATCATCGGCTGGACAGGCTTAAAAGGTAGGGGTGCTGTACAAGGTGGTAAACCTAGAGCTGCCACACGCTAATCCACTATTGGCATGGCAGTAAGACGTATTCAAATATTATTTACGGCTAATACTGCCATGCGTCTAATAGCTAATAACAATAAAAAGACAATTATCGCTGAGTAAAATCGCTATAAAACTTGAGTAATGTTCTCAATTTACATACTGACATATAACGAAGAACTAGATATTGCTGCTTGTATCGAATCGGCGATGTTATCAGATGACATCATTGTTGTGGATTCATGCAGTAGCGATCGCACTGTGGAAATCGCCAGTCGCTATCCCATCCGTGTTGTCCAACACGCTTTTGAAAGCCACGGACGCCAACGCACCTGGATGTTAGAATCTATTCCCGCGAAGCATCAATGGGTTTACATTCTCGAAGCTGACGAACGCATGACACCAGAACTGTTTGCGGAATGCGAAAAGGCAAGTCAGAATCCAGACTACATCGGTTACTATGTGGCTGAACGCGTCATGTTCATGAATCGTTGGATTCGCTACAGCACACAGTATCCCCGTTACCAAATGCGACTCTTCCGCCACGGTAAAGTGTGGTTTACAGATTACGGTCATACTGAGCGAGAAGTTTGTGAGGGTGCAACTAGCTTTTTAAAAGAAACATACCCACACTACACTTCCAGCAAAGGTTTGAGCCGTTGGATTGACAAGCATAACCGTTATTCTACGGATGAAGCCCAAGAAACGTTGTATCAGTTAGAACAGGGAAAGGTTAACTGGCAAGATTTATTCTTTGGTAAATCAGAAGTCGAAAGACGGCGTGCCTTGAAAGATTTATCTTTGCGTTTGCCCGCTAGGCCGTTGCTACGGTTTGTATATATGTATTTTATCTTGGGCGGATGTTTAGATGGACGCGCCGGAGTTGCTTGGTGTACATTGCAGGCATTCTACGAATACCTGATTTTGCTCAAAGTCTGGGAAATGAAGTATCTACCAAAACCTAATTTAGATACAACAGCAATTTTGCTACAAGAGAGTACACAACAGGTGCAGTGCGTAGATTCTGAAACTACACAGGTTGATGCAGCGTGAGCTGGAGATTATAAAGATTTCTTGTATAGCGATCGCAAAATCATAACGTAGCACAGATGTGTTATACAGATCCCTGACTTCGTACAAGTTGTCGGGGATCTTGCTTTTCATGATTCAAGACTAGATCAAAATTCCTAACTTTCTAGTGGGTTCTATATTCAGGGCAGGATACTCACCCCACAAGATAGATAATTTATTTATTGGAAATACTTAATAAATTAATATTTTTAACAGAACATTTTCATAAAAGCTACCCCTACTTAAAAGTGAGTGACTGACCAGATAAAGTAATTTATAGCAGGAGGCAGGAGGTAAAACTATTGCTAACTCTCTTCTTTCACCCCATCCTTATGTCCTAACTTGTGTGACTACGGCTATATCAGTTTATCCTGTAATACTTTCACAATAATGAGTAGCTTTTGATTAAGCACGTAGATTAATAATACCTAAGAGCTTGCAACAATCATTTACAATTATTATAAAGAAAAGTAACATTCTCTCAGAATAGCCAGTCACCATCGGATTGGTTAATCGTCTATGTGTATGCTAATAGGAAAATAGCTGATTTCCAACAGCAGGCAACTTGCTAGCGTTGTAAACAGTTACTTGCGGTAGAATCTGCCAAAGTTAAAGCCTTCGGAATTTGACGAATCTGCTGGTATGGATACGAATAACAAAAGTTCCTCTAGCTTAAAACAGGAGAATCAAGGCTTGGTAATCGATCGTCTAAAACAGGACTTAAAAAACGACCTGATTGCTGGTTTGTTGGTAATAATTCCCCTCGCAACCACTATCTGGTTGACAATTACCATTGCTACTTGGGTAATCAACTTCCTTACCCAAATTCCTAAACAATTGAATCCCTTTGACGGGTTAAATCCAGTTTTAGTAAATATACTTAATTTAGTAGTGGGGTTAGCTGTACCACTACTAAGTATATTAATAATGGGCTTGATGGCCCGGAATATAGCTGGGCGATGGTTGTTAGATTTTGGTGAGCGATTATTACAGGCAATTCCTTTAGCCGGACAGGTATACAAAACTCTTAAACAGCTTTTAGAAACGATACTAAAAGATTCTAATGGCAAGTTTCGTCGGGTAATTTTGGTAGAGTATCCTCGCAGAGGAATTTGGGCGATCGCTTTTGTTACTGGTGCAATTAGTAGTGACATCCAAGCTCAGATGTCTCGTCCTGTGCTAAGTATTTTTATCCCCACCACCCCAAATCCGACTACCGGATGGTACGCAGTCGTTCCTGAAGACGAGGTGGTGAACCTCTCCATGTCGATTGAAGACGCCTTTAAAATAATTGTATCAGGTGGCATTGTCGCACCTAATACGCCTTTGGTTTTCTCCGAATCCACGTTGGAAGTGAAACACGACGAAATCAAGCAGCAAGTTATTCCCGTTGAAGAAAGTTAAATTGGCACCAGGAAGTGGGTACTAAGAAAGATGAGTATGTGGATTTATACCGTAGGCAAATCTTAAAAGAATTTTTTCCTTAGTACCCAGTATCTAGTATTTTCTTAGCGTAATGTTGTTTTATTATGCGAAAATTGATATTATAAGAGATTTGTCAAGTCTTATTTAATCAGTTCTCGCTTAATCACCCCTCAGTTTTATGCAACCTCGTAAACCCCAGCAAATTGCTCGTGAATTGGCGCTTTTAAGCCTTAGCCAATTGCCAGTTAACCCCAAGAAATTAGATAAATTGGAAGACGATCAACTAGTATCCAAGTTGCTATTAGGAGCAGTACGCACTCTGACATCAGAAGTACAAGACACCCTCGATAATGCCGCAGGTGAACTACAACGCAGTAACGATCGCCTTTTAAGTAGCCAAACTCGGGCCTCTGACCTCAATACTGCTAGAACCATGCTTCAAGAAGCGATCGCCTGCACCCAGACAGCAATTAATCAGTTGGGTACAGCAGTTGATTTCCCAGTATTGATTCAGTTAGCTAATCAGGACAGAGGAGTTCGGAATTACGCTAAAGAGCTTGTAATTACCGTCAACGAAAATCGACACATTATAGATGAACTAATCTCTGCTGCCTTAGTAGATTGGCAAGTAACTCGTCTAGCCCAAATTGACCGCGATATCTTGCAAATCGCTGTGGCAGAAATGAAGTTCTTAGGAGTTCCAGATAGTATCGCCATTAACGAAGCTGTGGAGCTAGCCAAACGCTACAGTGGAGACGATGGTCATCGCTTTATTAACGGTGTTCTGCGCCGAGTCACTGAGCAGAAAAAAACTGCGTAGTACCCTTGCGGAATTCATAATTTTTATACTGTCGTGGAGAAAAGTCTGTAGCCGCTTCTGCGGCTTCTTCCAAGCGGAACTTCACCTAAAAGGAGACGCTGCCTGAACGCAAGCAACCGTCTGTTCTGCCGATTCTCCTCAAACTGGCGTTCAAAGGTGAGGATAAACCGAAAGTTTTCACGCCAAGAAAAAGTGCAAAGTTAAATTAAACTCATAACTTATAACTTATAACTCATATAACTAATACTGCTGCAATGGTTTTTAATTGGTTCCGTCGTCAACATAACGATTCTTCTAAGACTCCCTCTGATCAGAAACAGGAACAAACTCCTCCTGCACAAGAACCCCAACCAGAGCCAGCCGAAACCTCAACACCAACTGCTGAAACTGCACCAGAGACAACGGCAGACTTATTGGCATTTGCGAAAGCTGCCTATAAAAATATTCAACAAAAACAGCAAGTTGAGGTAGTAGAAACCCTACCTGATTCAGCGGATACCTTAGGATCATCAATACAACCTGAAACCGCAGAAACGGTAACTGCGGAAATTGCTGAAGCAGAAGCAACTGAAGAAGCTGCTAATACAACCGTAGAAACTACACAGCCAGAAGTTGTTCAAGCTTCTAGTGAGGAAGAAATTACAGAAGATTCCTCAGTGACAGCAATTGCCGAACAGCCAGATGTCAAAAACCCAGAACTCACGGTAAGTGAAGTTGAACCAACACCCACCGAACCACTAGCTACGCCAGAAGTAACACAACCAACAGCACCATCCTTCTTAGAGCGGGCAGCGGCAGAACGGCAAGCCAAGCTAGAACAACTAATAGCCACCGCCATTGAAGTTCCAGAACCTGAGGTAGTACAGTCAGTAGCGACAACCTCAGAAACAGGAGAAGAAATTCCTGGATTGGTATTTGATGATGGGTTTGTCTGGTCAGCGAAAGTTCTCGCAGCTCAAGGTAGAAGTGCAGAAGACGTTTCTATTGAAGAAATTACCTGGCTCAAAAAGCTCCGCCAAGGATTAGACAAAACTCGCCGTAGTATTCTCAACCAACTCAAGGCGATCGTTGGTCAAGGGCCGCTTAATCAAGCTGCTGTGACGGAAATTGAAACATTGCTTTTGCAAGCTGATGTGGGTGTAGAGGCGACAGACTTTATTATTAATGCCCTACAGACAAAACTTCGAGAAGAAGTTACCGCACCTGAAGAAGCGATCGCTTTCCTGAAAAAAATCCTTCGGGATATGCTGGATGCACCGAACAAAATATCTCACAAAACTACCTTTACCCCAGAAAAAGAAACCTTGAACATTTGGTTAATTACCGGGGTAAATGGTGCCGGGAAAACCACCACTATTGGTAAGATTGCCCATCTTGGACAAAAATCTGGTTATAAATGCTTGATTGGGGCAGCAGACACCTTCCGTGCCGCCGCTGTGGAACAGGTGAAGGTTTGGGGTAGTAGAAGTGGTGTGGATGTAATTGCCAATCCGGGAAAGAATACAGATCCGGCAGCAGTTGTATTTGATGCGATCGCAGCTGCCCAAGCACGTCAAACCGAATTACTTCTGGTAGATACAGCTGGGCGATTGCAAAACAAGAAAAATTTAATGGACGAACTCGGTAAAATCCGGCGAATTATCGATAAAAAAGCCCCAAATGCCAAGGTAGAATCACTATTGGTTCTAGATGCCACTTTAGGTCAAAATGGACTGCGGCAGGCCGAAGTTTTTTCCCAAGCTGCCCAACTCAGTGGTGTTGTCTTAACCAAGCTAGATGGCACTGCCAAAGGCGGCGTTGCCCTTGCCGTTGTGCAGCAGCTAGGTTTACCGATTCGCTTTATTGGTGCTGGCGAAGGAATTGAAGACCTACGCCCCTTTTCGAGCTATGAGTTTGTCGAAGCTCTCTTAAGTGGTTAGTTGAAGAATTTCGAGTTAAAAATTTTTCTTAACAAACTCAGGACTTACGCAATACTGTATGATTCTTCTCTGGGAGACACTGCGCGTTGGCGTAAACCTCTAACAGAGAAGGAGATTCAATAAATTAAGTTACACACTAATGGTTTAACTTTGTTACATCAGACCAAAAAGATAGAGTTGCTTCACTTTTATGCCATTTTGATGGGTTGAAATTTTGCGTATTCAGCAACCCAAAATTCATAAAATGAGAAATAAAAAATGAAAAAGCTCAATCTTGGCGATTATCCCAGCAATTATGGTATATAAATTCAGTATTTGAAAACTTATTGACATATTCTCAAGTTTGGGAATGAGTGAAAGTCTGTTTTTTCACAAATTAAGCTCAATTTGAGTGCTTATGGAGGTTTTCACTCAAAAGACTTCAAACAGCCCCCTGAAAGCGTTCTTAATTCTTCTTTGAATAAAGTATTTTTATGACTTTAGAGATATGCTTTGGTAATTAAGTTATGAAAAAATGAAAAGCTTTATGATAGAACAGCAAAACTAGTAATTTTTACGGCTAGAATTTGGACTAAAAATACATGATTTGAAATTACTAATATTCCATTAAAAATACAATGAGCAGATAAAATACTTATAAAATTTGCCTGTTACGTCTTTATACTCTTGCTAAAATGGCAAGTCTTGTCTAAATATGGTTTAGCAATGCCAAAGCCAAAAGATTTATAAGTAATCTAAAATCTGCCAATATAAAGTGCAATAATACCTGTGCCTGTGTCTCAACTGCCCTCTCAACCCACTGATAATAATAGTAGTACCACCACAGATGTCACACCAGTCGTGGCACTCAAAGAACTTGTCGCAAGGTTGCACCGGGAACAGAACAAAATTCAAGATTTGCTAAGTTCTTTAGGATTTGCCCTGAGAAGTTTCAATAATTTGAATCAGTTTTTGGAACTGATTCCGCTGATGGCAACAAGAGTGACAGATGCAGACGGCAGCGCCCTGTTTCTCTACAAACCTAATGGTCAAGTCAGGTTAGAACAGTTACATTGGCAAGATAGTGGTCAGCGCAAAAATATCCGCAAAGCGCTAGAAATAGCCAGTAGTCAAATCACGCTTTTGCCAAATACTGCCCCTCTAGCTAATAATGCCACGGGAATTTTAGATGACCAGATGCATCGCTATTTGGGGCCAGAGGTGCAAATCTTTGGTACAGCAATTCTAGTAAAACATACAGAACGGGGGTGGCTCTATGTCTTGAGCCGCGATCCAGAATATAGTTGGACAGAAACCAGGCAAAAGTTAGTTAGGTTAGTGGCAGACCAAACAGCAGTAGCAATCGAAAACGATGAACTAGCTGTAGAACTAAGAAAAAAAGAACGTTTAGACCAAGAACTAGAAATTGGCGCGGAAATTCAACGGCGACTTCTACCACGTCAATGCCCTACAATTCCTGGTGCAGTCCTAGCGGCACGCTGTAAACCTGCCAATCGTGTTGGCGGAGACTACTACGACTTTATTGCTACCAATCACAAGAAGATTCAGCCCAAAATTAAAGGTGGCACCGAAACTAGTCGCTGGGGTTTGGTTATTGGAGATGTCATGGGCAAAGGTGTCCCCGCTGGGCTGATTATGACGATGATGCGGGGAATGCTACGGGGAGAAGTACTACATGGTAATTCCCCAGCCAGAATTCTACAGAACTTAAATAGAGTTATGTATGCGGACTTAGAAAATTCCCACCGCTTTATAACGCTATTTTACTCAGAATACAACCCCGACAGCCGAATTCTGTCTTATAGCAATGCGGCACACAATCCTCCCTTGTGGTGGCACGCAGCGACAAAAACTGTCACCCGTTTAGATACTTTAGGAATGCTAATCGGCTTGGATGCTAACAGCCAATATGAAGATGCCCAGGTACAGTTAGAGCCTGGGGATACAATTATTTACTATACAGATGGTTTGACCGATGCCGCTGCTGCTGGTGGCGATCGCTTCGATGAAGACAATTTTGTTGCTGGCTTCAATACTGCTTGTAAATACTGCAATGGGCCAGAGGAGATTGTGGATTATTTATTTGACCAAGTTCAGCAATTCATCGGTGCTGATAAACAAAACACTGATGATATGACACTAGTTGTTCTGCAAATTTTCTAATCATTGGGCATATATGCTTGGTCAAGTCATGAGTCAATGCTTGGGGTTATGGTGACAGAGAATTCACCACAGTGATTCTACTAAATTTAATTTTTATTTATTTTTATTTAAATTTCCCTAGCGAGCGCCCAAATAGTTGTAAATTAGCCTTTTTTGGTGATTTGCTCGTATTTACCCTTTCAGATAATACATAAAAAATGATCGTTAGAATACTTTTCTGTTCAATTAAAAACTATATATTTTGCACATCTAGCACAGTAGGAAACGCTAAGGGGGAGAGCAGGTAAAAGGTAAAAGTACAAGGTAAAAAGTAAAAGGTAAATTTCCTTCTTCAATTTTGCTTTATTTCTATCTTGTGACGCAAGCATTTGGTCTGCTCACTTTTGGCGTTTTAATTTTTCTTTCTCCGCCGTAGCAAGTTCACAACAGCTACGACGGAGTTTTGCTTTATTTATTTCTTAGGTCTAGACTTAGTTATTTTAAAATAATTCGTAATTGATAATGACACTCTCTACGCGCAGCATCTCATAGAGAGTGTCATGACAATTAGTAATTAGTTAAACTTCTTTAGTATTTAAGTTAATAACTCTCATTTAATAATTTGTCAAGATATACAGCAGAATTCAGGAGTAAAACACCCTTTATATCTGGGTAACAAACGAATCGTTGTGTACCTGGCTTTCCTTAAAATCCGCTGTATCTCAAAACATTTTAGATGAAGAAAAATTTAGATAGCTATTCTATTCTTGCGCCCCAGCTTGTTGCAAACTCCGCACCACATTTTTATAACCATTAAATTCTGCAATCATCAAAGCAGTATAACCACCCCGGTTTTTCAAATTCACATCTGCCCCAACTTGGAGTAATAACTGCACAATTTCGCCATAACCTGCTGAAGCAGCCCACATCAATGATGTAGCCCTCGTTGAATCTTGAAAGTTTACATCTGCCCCGTTTGTTAGCAACAAATGTACGATCTCTTTGTGTTTGCGTTCGGTTGCCTTGATCAAAGCAGTTTTGCCATCATCCCCTGGAATGTTGACATCAGCACCATACTTTAACAACACTTGCACTGTTTGCGTGTGTCCTTGTGATGCAGCCAACGTTAAAGGTACTTCACCAAGATTTTTCCCATTTATATCTACGCCAGAACGTAGCAGTACCTCGACAATTTGGCTATGTCCCTGCAATGCTGCTACAAGCAGTGGTGTATCGCCCAGGTGGTTGCTAATTTTGACATCTGCACCCCTGTTAAGTAACATTTGCATTACATCAATGTAGCCTTCCACAACGGCAAGGTGTAAGGCAGTTTCACCATCTTTATCTTGGAGATTAATCTCACCACCTCCATCTAGTAAAGCTGCTGCGATCGCACTGTGTCCAGCCGCTGCTGCTGCCGATAGGGCAGTTCCACCATCAGCGTTTTTCACATTCACATCAGCCCCTGCTGCTAGTAGTGCTTTTACAATCTCCAGATTTCCCACGTCTGCCGCTAGCATTAAGAGTGTCTCACCCTCTTCATCGTGGATATTGACATCGACACCAATTTGGAGAATTGCTTCTATAATTTCTATTTTTCCCTGCCTAACGGCAAGTTTCAAAGCCGTATCATCATCTTTATCAGCGACATCAACTTGGGCACCAGCAGCCAATAAAACTCGCACTACATCAA
This sequence comes from Nostoc sp., assembly GCF_036917575.1. Lineage (GTDB taxonomy): Bacteria > Cyanobacteriota > Cyanobacteriia > Cyanobacteriales > Nostocaceae > Nostoc. Next base: position 61,881 of record NZ_JBALDC010000072.1, read on the forward strand.
TATGACCTTTGAGTACTGCTGCCATTAAAGCTGTACTGCCATCTTCATTAGTGGCATTAACATCTGCACCTCTAGATAGTAAAAGTTGCACAATGTCAAGCTGTTTGGCACTAGCCGCCAACATCAGAGCCGTCAAACCATAGAGTTTTCTGGGAAAGTTGATATTTGCCCCAGCATCCAAAAGCGATCGCACAATTTCGGTATAGCCTAAATTAGCAGCAAACATTAACGCCGTAGTGCCTTGGCGATCGCACGCGTCCACCCTCGTCCCAGCAGCTAGTAGCGCACACAGCTTTTTAATATCACCACTTTTAGCAGCTTTAAGCAGCAAAGTATCTTTGTTTTCAGTCATGGATCAGATCCCACACAGGGGATTTTGTTCATCTACCCTCAAAATTTAGTCTGAGATTGTTTATCCACTTTGGCAAGAGGCCGAAGGAAAATAGTCGGTGAGGATGGTAAGTCTCTTTTAATTTGTGCCAATTTAAGCACAGAAAATAGAGTTATGCTAATTTTTATGAAGATTTAATGATTAGGCGAGAACACGATGAGTCTGGAACTTTCTACGTCGGTAAAATATTGGCTGAACTTCATTCATCCGGTGCTCATGTGGGCGCTATTAGCACTCTCAATTTATGCTGCCTATTTGGGGCTGCAAGTACAGCGTACCAGAAATGCTCAGGGCGAAGAAAAGAAACAACTGATTAAAGGTAGATATAACGTCAAACACTACCAAATGGGGTCTATACTCCTAGCTTTGATGGTAGCAGGTGCGATCGCTGCTATGGCTGTCACTTACATTAATAACCAAAAGTTATTTTTCGGATCTCACCTACTAGCGGGACTGGGTATGACAAGTTTGATTGCATTTTCTGCGGCTTTGTCTCCTTATATGCAGAAAGGGGCAAATTGGGCACGTGCAACTCACATTTTGTTGAATTTTATCCTTTTGGGACTTTTTGCTTGGCAGGCTGTTACTGGGGTGCAAATTGTCCAAAGAATTCTTACTCAAGCATAGTTAAGTATTCAGGAATTTAGAGTTTTTTTGACTCTTGATTGAAGGCGGAGCGTCTTTGGCTCCGCTTTTGACTGGAGGCTAAGTATCTTTGGCTGTATTCTTAAATTACCGCTTTTGTTTAAAATTAGCAGGAAAAGGTATTTCCAAAGATTTATGAAAATCTTCCTGAACTTTGCGAGTTAAGCGGCGGGAAACTTGGCGGACAATTTGGTTAAGTAAGCGATCGCCTGTAGATTGAATTATAGACTGGGGTAATCGCTGAATAAACCGGGGAAAATGAAGATAAACTATCAAATCCAATTCCCATTCAACTCTTGTTACCTTGCTAATACTAGTGGAAACATCGGTTTCTATTAACTGTAGAGATGCACGATAGTCTACGTCATAACCAGGCGGTTGGTAGTCAGGAATAGGGATTGTACGGATGCGGTAAATACCTTCCTCAGGGGGCAACAATTCCAAACCAATTTTTGGTTCTACTTCATAACCAAAAGAACCAAAACGACCAATTACTAAAGTATAAGCATTTTCCCCAAGCGATTGTACCTTCATGGGTTCAGCGCAGCGCGCAAACCATGAAGCGTGAGCATTTAGATACTCAGCAACCTTCTCTACTGGGGCAGCCATTTCCATAAAATCTTGATAACGACCGGAAAATTTTGTGAGCGTCGCTACATTTGTTTCTGTTAACCTGTCCTCGGTTTCTTGGCTGGACGCTACAGGTAAAACTGCTTCTGTTATTTCCCAGGATTTATATTCGCCTTTTCTTGAAAGCATAAATGCATTACTGTATATTTTGGCGTTAGTCTATATTAATGATTCCCCACACACCTGGGTCATTTCGCATTCAGATCCCATTTTGACCGAAACCTCATTAATCTGCGATCTACTCCATAGAATTACTAAAATAAAGAACAGAACAAGCACACAATAGTTTCCCAGGATAGCATTTATCATGAAAGCATTTGTAGCAGGGGCAACAGGTGAAACAGGTCGCCGGATTGTGCAAGAATTGCTCGCACGGAATATTCCCGTTCGAGCCTTGGTGCGGGATATAGAGAAAGCTAGAGGTATTCTGTCTCCTGAAGCCGAATTAGTGGTAGGCGACGTGTTACAACCAGAAAGTTTAACTGCTGCGTTGGCAGATAGCACAGTTGTATTGGTTGCGACTGGGGCAAAACCTAGCTTTGACCCCACTGGCCCCTATAAAGTGGATTTTGAAGGGACTAAAAATTTAGTAGATGCTGCTAAGGTAAAGGGAATTGAGCATTTTACCTTAGTTTCTTCTTTGTGTACTTCCCGGCTTTTCCATCCTCTGAACTTGTTTTGGCTAATTTTGTTGTGGAAAAAACAAGCTGAAGAGTATATTCAAAAAAGTGGTCTTACTTATACGATTGTCCGACCTGGGGGGTTGAAGAATGAAGATAACTCCGACCACGTCGTGATGCAGAGTGCAGATACGCTGTTTGATGGTAGCATCCCCAGGCAGAAAGTTGCCCAAGTTGCTGTTGAGGCGCTGTTTGAAGCAGATGCACGCAATAAAATTGTCGAAATTATTGCTAAACCTGAAGCAGTCTCAAAAAGCTTTAAGGAGTTATTTCAGCAGTGCTGATATTCCACGGAATTTTATTGCTTCTGTCTGTTATTTTCATCCCCAAGATCATCGGTTCACATCTTTAAAGTAATGCCTACGCACTTTTTCAATTAGCTTGCATTATCTAAATTGACCTCCCTTTAATTTTACTATTTAAAGCGATCGCTCCATCTTTCCTGCAAGGGCTTGTTCCCAAATTGCTAAATCCTCCGGTCGGTCAACATCAGCTAAGGGCAACAAGTCCACGTATGATAAATTAAGTTTCTGGGCAATATCCACGGTTTTTTGGAATACTTGAGCAGTTCCCCACTCGATGTTAACGAATAGCTCCGGGATGGGTTGGCGCAAACCAATTAAGTAATATCCACCATCAATGGCAGGCCCAAGTACGAGTTCAAAGGCGTGTAACTTCTTAAAGGCTGTTGCTAAAATCTGGGCATTCACTCCAGGACAATCTGTACCAATGATAATTACTTTTTCTGCACCAGCTTGAAAAGCATCAAAAAGCGATCGCGCCATCCGCAAACCTAAATCCCCTTCACCTTGAGACTGGTAAACCAAATCCAACCCCAACCAGTCTTGCATAAGTTGCGAATCGCCACCTGCAAATCGCACTTCCACAGATAGGGGACTGGCTTTTTGCAATTCTTGAACTTGAAATATTGTATGCTCAGTCATTTCACGTTGAAGATTGGCAGCACCAACATTTCCCAAAACAGGTATCAATCGAGTTTTTGTCTTACCTGGTTCTGGATAACGGGTGAAAATAATTAGATGATGTTTTGGGTTTGCTGGTAAATTAAGCACACAATACCTTGTTTAAATCAACTAAAAATATATTAATTTAAATAGATTTTTTCAATAGCATAAATGTGTTTCATCTGAGATTGATTAGTTACATCCACTATCCTTATCAGTCCGCATTGCGCCTAGTAAGGTTGAAACGAAGACGCACCCTCTAGTAGCACTGCTATTTCGAGGCATGAATGTAATTTTACCCAATGGCCCATTTACAGAACCATCATACTTGAACTGTACCCGATAGTAGCTAGTACTAGGAATTTGATAAAAAGTGGAAGTAAATGTAATTGCTTTAGAGTTATCTGTAATCAAGGATTTCGCATTAGTGGTTTGACAAGAAGTTCCAGGTTGTATAGAAGATAAAACTTGATTGCCATCATCCCAAAAACAAGCTTGCCAAATAACTCTTTCGCGTTTGGCATTAACTTGGGCATCACGCAATAGTGTCAGTGCTGTATTTTTTGCAGTATTTACCCTTTGACGATTCAGAAATCCCAGCCAGCCAGGAATTGCGATTGCAGATAGCACACCGATCATGAGAATAACTACAAGTAGTTCAATTAAAGTGAAACCACCCTCTGGTTGCTTTGATATAAATTGTTTTTTCATCTTTGTTTATAATTCAGCTATGATTCGGGAATTTTATTAATAACGCCACGTATAAGTACTTGAGTTTGTAGAACAGGAGTATAACTATTAGTTGTTACTCCTGTTTTGCCATTAGCATTACCCCTCAGATAGATCACTACATCTTGATTGACTCCACTGGCAACTGCTGTTGATGTTGAAGCTGGCACAGCAGTTCTAACACAGGCAAAAAAACTATTACTTGTAGTGCTGCTTGAAGGAGTACGAATATAGTTAGTGTCACATGTGGGTAAAGTACCAGTATTTGTTGCATCAGGAGCATCAACAAAATCTACTAAAGCGTTAACACCACTTGCTAATGGTAGAGATGCTTGCAAATTAGTACCATCACTAGATTTTCTTGGCCATATTTGAAATGAAGTATTATCTGTTTGGGATGGGTCTACATATCCTGTGGATTGGGTCAAGTCAGTAGCGGAAATAGCACTATATTTACTCAGAGCATATCTTATAATCCTAGATTTTCCCCGCCAAGTGTTATCAGAAGTAGTTGATTGTAAATAAACAACCAATGTATAAGTCCGACGCTTAACTAAAAGGTCTAAACAATCTTGTTTTTTAGTAGCGTCAGTTATACCACTGCAAGTACCCAAGGTAGTCAAGGTAGCATCATCAATTACTTCCGGTTTCCAAAAAGCCAGAACAGGTTTTTGAGTAGCAGTAATTAATGATGTTGGTAAGTAGTTTTGCAACCCTGGGCAATAATCACTACTAGCTGTAGCACTAGTAGTTGGGGCAGTACCTTGGACTGTAGTTGACATACAATTGTTGTCGTAAACATACACTGCCTCACGTAATTCTGCTGCCATATAGTTTAATGCCGTTTTCATTTCCTGTTGGGTTTCGTTGCGGGCATTTTCCCGACTGTCAACTTGCAGGATATCTACAACCAGTGACAACAAAGCCGAAATAATCAAAGAAGCGATTAAGAGCGCTACCAAAAGCTCTATAAGGGTAAAGCCTGCTGTTTGGCTTTTTTTAGAAGAAATCCACAACCAATTCACTAGCAATTTCAGATGTCTTTTTATCATATATTTTCAGCTTTATAAAAATAACAAATATTACATTAAATACGGTCAAGCTTAAAAAATATAAAAGAGATTTTAATCTAACTCTATAAAAAACTTTGAGAGGAAGTGAGGGTAAAACGTATTTGTTTATAAGAGAGGTAATACATTTTATTTGCTTAACTCAGTTAGGCAATTTTTAAGCTCGACTTATCCATTCTTTTACAACACTATAATCTAGTGAATTCGTTGCACGAACGTCTTAGCTTAAACCTTTCTGGTACAGTCTTTTGACTTTTTAGCTTATCAATAATCTGTGATATTAAAGCTTTTTGCCCAGTCAATAAAAGTATTTATTTTGGATAAAGTCGAGCTAAGGTTATTGCAAGAATTCCTTATATCTAGTTAGAGAATCTTTGAGATCGCTGCGAACCACAGAAGTGTACATCACAGCCAAAGGATACTTTCGCTGTTGTCCCTGTTCTGTAGTGAACTTAAGAGATGCTGGGGTAGTTTGCAGTCCTGACTGTCCATTAGCTATAGCTGCATACACTCTTACCCCCATTTGAAATGCAACTACTTGAGAGGGGGTTCCATAACTCTTTTCCTTAGTACGGAATCTTTGTATATAAAAACTGGGTGTAGTACTGTTATTAATATAGACAGGGCAAGCCTGAGATGAAGTAGGACTACTAGTAGTAAAACTAGTGCAGGGATAAGTAGAAGAAAGAAAAGTTGTAGGCGCTCCCACTGCTTCTGCATCACCTGTTGCTTCTGATGAAGTAGAGGGTAGAGAAGGTAACACACTATTGGCGTAACCTCCCTTTTCGGCCAATATACGTATTTTATCAACTTCGCGTTGAGCCAATTGCATTGCTTGTTCAGCTTTTTGATTTTGAACGCGAGTAGCTACTGCTAAAAAAATCGGAGGAGTAATTGCTACAACAACGATGGTAATTACAATCATCGCTATCAAGGATTCTATGATGGTAAATCCTTCTTCTGGGTGTCGTTTGACAACTGGCTTTTGTAACTCAAGATAAGTTTTGAGTCCTTCTGACAGATGCAAGCAGATATTAATTCGTAGCATATTATCCTCCTTCAACTGAAAGTATTAAGAACAAGAGGCAGTAGGATCAATGTAGGGTCCGCTTGCACTCGTCTTTGCACAGCGCAATTTCTTAATATATGGGTCGTCTACAGCTAGCTCTCGGTAAACTTCACTACGGTTAGTACTAGGAACAGCAAAGCGTCGAGACACTGGGCCTCCTGTTTGAAATTGCAAGGCGACATCATAACCCCAGCGACGGTTAGGCGGAAGGAAGTACCAGGTGTATTCAGTACTCGAACTAGGTGAATTACCTGGTTCCCAAGCTTCTTGGTCAAAGTTACCTGTAGCTTGATTACTGAATCTTAATTGTATAAAAGCTCCTGACATGAAAAAATCTTGAGAGTTCCAATTTTCAATCATTCGCGGGAACATATGGAAGCCTCCATAAGACTGCCCACCTCGAGATGGGATGATACCTTGAACGATAATTGTATTGACTCTAGTGGTATTAGCAACACCAAGGCATTTTCTAGTAGAACCCGTATCGCAACCCAGGTCTTCATCTGCAAATTTTAGGTAGGTTTGTGAAGGGCTGCCAGACATATTCAAGAGATCGTATTCTCTAGTAGTGCCAGATGTATCTTTATAAAAAGGTTTGCCATTTACAGAAACTTTAATTGGCGATAGATTATCAAAAAGATTTTCCCGAACCCAATCATTATTTGTTGATGCAGGGTTCGTTGATAGTGATTTAATTGCTGCTACAGGACGGTTTTGGTTGAGGTAGGAAGTGTATTTAGCAGCTGAAGTACAACCGTACTGATTGCTTAAATTTAAAACGGATGATAAGGAAAGGATATTGGTCGTATCTGTCGGATTTACTTTAGGAGTCTTAGAATTCCAATTAGGATAAGTAGGATAGATAATCCCATCTTCTATGCTGCCATCACAGAATTGATTGGACAAAATATTAACCTCATCGCCCAGAACTTCTGTCGGTCGCCAAGTATCTGATGCTGGTTTGGCAAACCTATCATCTTTCCTAGTTCTTTTATAAAAATTAGACCAGTCGTCTGCCTTAAGCTTGCCCAGCTGGTCGTAAGCTGTGCTTTCGGGAGGGTCGTTTTTGAACTCTTCTAATAATTTGCTGTCAGTATTAGTACCATCGGTACTGTGGAGGTTGAAATCTCCTTGAATATAAACAGAGTTGTTGGAAACAAAGGACATACCAGCAGTGTTTGTCCCCCTATCTAACCTAGAACCATTTTTCAGGCGGAACCCATAAGGACGACGATCTGGATCTGCATAGTAGTCTACAGATTTGGTAGAAATGCCATTTATATTGTCGATGAGCGGGTCTTTAAGATTACCAGGTTGAGCATTCATATTGGTAGTATTGCTTGCTCCTGCGGGTCTAGCAATACCATCTTCCCTGACTGCATCTTCTCGAAAGGCATAAAATATACCATTGGGAGGCGGAGCGTTAGGATCGCTGGCAGTGTTATCGTTAATTGGTAGCCATTTATCAGTACTTGGAGCAGTTGTAGTTCGCAATAAGTTGAGGTCAATATCTAATGCCCGCACGCTCATCATTTCCCGCCCGTTAAACAACGCAGCATCTTTAAAGGCGATTTGGTGGTATGTCGTAGTAGTCCCGTCAGTGTATTTAACTAGGTTGTTGAGGTTTGTTGTGTTGTTATTAGGTAAACTACTGTTGCTGACACTGCTGGTAACGTCTGTTCTAGGAGTAGTCCAATTTGCTGGTATTTTTGGGCTAACCTGGATAGTTGATAGGTCAATGACTTTGTAGCGATTAGTTACAGAAGTTGGGTTGACTGTTGCACCAATTATATATAAGTCAATCCGGTCTTCAGCGTGTTCACTCGTCGGGAAAATGTAAAACAGGGCTTTATATATAGGCGTAGTAGCACAGAGTTTATTAAGAGGAGTTCTATCAGTAGTGTCAGTACTACTAACATAAGTGTCCTTGGTATTATCAGTAGTGTTAAAGTCGCAAGTATAATTTGTATTATTACTACGATCCAATCTAACTTGCTCCTTGGTGGCAATTAAGCGTGCTAGAGGCTGCTGATTAGTGGGCAAAGCACTGATCGCTTGTTCTGGCGTACTTGCAGTGATACCATTTAATGCTGTATTTAATTCATCCAAAAGTTTTGCAGTTCCTGTTCCCCAGTTGTTCGTGTAAACATATTCATTGAGATAGCTGATGTTGTAAGCTAGCATCCCCAACATACAATTCGCTGTATCTCGGTATGATCGATCTGCAATACTTGTACCGGATAGCGATCGCCGCAAATTAGAAAAATTCCCATATTTGGTCAGTTCAGGATAGGGGTGCATCATCGTTGATGTAGATGCTTCTTGTTTAGGTGGAAAAGCACCATCTGGATCTCCTGCAAAATATGCCAGGTTCGCCCGCGCATTGCTTAAAGCCGTTAAAGCAGCACTGCTAGTAGGAGGACTACTAAACTCCCAACCATTAGTGCCTCTGCCTGTGAAAAAGTCGGTAATAAGTCTATTAGATGCATCTTGATGTGTTATGGTGTCAAACGTAGCGCTTCGCTTAAGGGTTTCTGCTGTTCCTGGATGAACCGTAGTTGCCATACAAGCCACAGGAGTTAGTCCACTTCCACTTTGATAGTGATATACAGAAGTAGCTTGCACCGCTGCTAAATTATCTCTTTGAGTGCGGCGCTGGAGAAACTCATGTTGCCTACCAGAAGGGAGACTGGATGCAGTTCCAAGCGGATCACCTAATTCCAATCTTTGCCCTACAATCACTCGCAAACCACCTGTGACTGCTCGTCGCTCCCAATAGCCATCCAAACCCAAAGCGTCTGGATTTTTCGGGTCTGGGGGAGTATTTCTGGTGAGAGAATCGTAATTTGTACCAGCGTTACTAGAAGTAATCAGATCACCGACTTTATTGGTTGATGGTATTTTTACTAGACTAGTACTAATGGGTTTACCATCATAAGTAGGGTTTGGTCCATAACGGTCATCAGCCCGATAAGTATCATCTAGATAAGGCGGATTTGTTTCTTCATTAAAAACTCTTTTACTTGTAAAGAAATTCCTTGTTGTCCATGCGGTATCTCTATATGTTGTATTTGTTGTATCAGAACCTCTAGCTTTAAATACATCCTGTGTCAATAAAGCTACTGGATCAAGGGCTATATCAGCAGGTGTTTTGTCGCTTGGAGGAGTGACTGAATCTGTAGTTTCCCCAAATCCTTGATTTTGGGTTGGAGGATTTCCATTACCGTTAAATAAGTCAAATGTTGATGAACCCCCGAATTGTTGGCTGTTGTTACCTTCAGCTTTGCCTAATCTACCTGCAACTATTTGACCTTGAAAGGTAGTAGCACCTGACGTATCAGTATAACTACTGACTGTGACTTTAGAATCACTAGCTGAAGTATTGACACAAGAAGAGGGAGAACTAATTAAGTAAGATTTAAAAGGATTGCTATATGATCCAAAGAACATATTTCCATCACTATGTATAGCTCCGTTCCAACGGAAATTAGGATCTTGAGCTACTTCAAAGTCATAGCGGAAATAAGCTCCCCATTTATTACCTTTATCTACTTGTCTATCTTGTTGCAACTCTAGTGTAGTTACAGTTCTATTTGGTTTGTCAGCATTTGCTACAACAAAAGCGTTAACTTGAAAAGTCTTAGCTAAAGTTGCAGCGTTAATAGGCAGCCAATCTCTTTCATTGGCTGCCAATTGAACTGTACCACCACATTTGTCTGCTGTAGATTTATTAGTATTGACCGGGCCGTTGCGAACAACAAAGTAAGGTGCTTTTGCAGTATCAGCATTTGTTACTTCAGCATAAGTAGTAGTAGCATCTGCACTTGTTGCTTGCTTTTTAAAAATAATTGAATAGGCAATAGTTTGATTGTTTTGTGTAAAATACCAGCCAATACCAGGGTTGCTGTTAGAGTCCTGAAAATTGGCGAGGCGTGTTTCACCTGGGAGTGTATAAATGTCAGTCCCACTGGCGGGTGCTTGAAGAATACTTTGTATAGTGCTATCTGATGTTACCCCAGCAGGTAAACGAGTATCTTGTCTAAAAAGATATTCTAGCTTTGCCTTAGCTCGGTCTACTGCTGGTGTGGCTGCATTGTAAATAACCTGTTGTTGGCGTTCGCTAATAACCTGACTGCTACGACTCAAAGTCCGAAAGATTATAGCTGAGACTACCAAAGTTACGATCAACAACAGCATAACGGTTGTTGGCAGTACAAACCCACCTTGGTGTCGCTGAAAATTCACACGTAAAACACGCGCTAACCAGCGAGTAGCTGATGTTCTTAAAGTTTTTTGTAATTTAATAACTTGCCGCAGAAAGCGGGTAAATGCTCTAATGTATTTGCGCTTAGTCATAGGTGTATTATTAAAACCAAAGAGTTTAGCTCCCCCTTCCCTTGTACAGAAGGGGGATAACGTTTTTGATTACTGAATCGATGCTCTAGCTTTAACAGGAAAGTATTGGACAAAGACCTGTGCTTTTAGGATGAAATTTTATTTCAGTAATGGTATTGGACTTTACCCAATCTATACTGATGATCTGAGATTACCCACTTACTTGGCAAAAACTATCACCGTCAATTACAAAAACTAGATGAAATTTTTACAGATTTTCAGGGTGTATTATAAATGCACCCTAAATTTTTCATAAAAAATATTTACACGAGTGCAAAAAACTCAGGCTTTAATAATGATTAAGGCTAATTGCTACTTGTTTTGCCATTGCTTCCAAGCGTTTAATTTCTAGGGTCTTGATTGCTTTAGTAGACAGGTTGAGTTTTCCCTAGCGATTACTTAGAGGCTACCAAAGGCTTTTACTTGACAGGTTGGCTTACTGAAGGTGCTTGGTATGGTGCTGGGAGTGGAAAACAAACGGCAAAGGAATTATTTACCTTTCTGTCAGTTAGTTCACATTTAAAATATATAGAACTCCTATTTGATTGCGTGAAAAACTCCGTACAAGTCGAAAAGGCTCATTCTTTACTCCCTACTCCCTGCCTATCGCGCTTGCGCTGCACAAGCGCACCACGCAAATAAGTTCTGTGGCATAAGATAAGGCAAAGCGTTAGTTTGTCAATTATATGGGTAATATAAATTTGAGGATCAATGCTTGATCTTTACTTGTTCCTCATGCAGCCTGCTTTCAAAAGGATTTCACTATCCAAAGCAGAAACTCACAAATAGGAAAAAATTCAGCTAACACCGACACCTTGTGGATAAAATGCTATTGCTGTTAACCCACATTTGCACGAGATTGCTGAATATGACCACATCCACTAACTTTACTGTAGCCATTTGCACCTACAATGGTGAAAAGCGTTTGCCTGAAGTTTTGGAACTGTTGCGAACCCAAGTAAACATCCAATCTCTTCGCTGGGAAGTTATTGTCATCGATAACAACAGCAAAGACAACACCGCCAAGATTGTCCAAGAATATCAAGAAAATTGGTCAGTTGCTAATCCGCTCATTTATTGTTTTGAACCACAACAAGGTGCAGCCTTCGCCAGAAAACGGGCTATTCATGAAAGTCATGCTGAACTCATTGGCTTTCTTGATGACGACAACTTACCAGCATTAGATTGGGTTGCAGCAGCTTATGCTTTTGCACAAGAGTACCCGAAAGCTGGTGCCTATGGTAGTCAAATTCACCCGAATTTTGAGGTAAAACCACCAGAAAATTTTCATCGAATAGCTCCATTTTTGGCAATTACAGAGCGTGGCTCACAACCTCTTTTGTATGAACCTCGCAAAAAATTACTACCTCCCTCGGCTGGAGTCGTTGTACGTAAGCAAGCTTGGTTGGAAAGCGTTCCTGTAGCTTGTGTTTTAACAGGTAGAGTAATAGGGAATATGTTAACCAGTGAAGATTTGGAAGTATTGTCATATATCCAAAAAGCAGGCTGGGAAATCTGGTATACCCCTACGATGCAAGTGCATCACAAGATACCTAGTTGGCGCTTACAAAGAGACTACTTAATTCCATTTTTTCGGGGAATTGGACTCAGCCGCCATGTCACCCGTATGATCAGTATTAAACCTTGGCTCATACCGTTGGCAATAATTGCTTATATGACCAACGACATACGTAAAATTCTCTTTCACTTGCTGAAATATCGCACACAAGTTAAAACCGACTTAGTAGCGGCTTGCGAAATGGAACTGATATTAAGTAGTTTGATCAGTCCTATTTACTTATGGAAAACCCGGTATTTAAACCAGAGTTAAAAATGGCTTTAATCGATTTTACAGCAGTAATTCCAACTTACAATGGTGAGCTTCGTTTACCTGTAGTTATAGATCAACTACTTCATCAAACAGGAGTAGAAAACCTCAATTGGGAAATTATTGTTGTTGATAATAATAGTACAGATGCTACAGCAACGTTAATACATAAATACCAACAAAATTGGTATCACCCGTTTCAATTGAAATATATTTTTGAAGCAGAACAAGGGGCAGCATTTGCAAGATCAAAAGGTGTTTTAGAGGCAAAAGGTGAAATTGTCGGTTTTTTAGATGATGATAATTTGCCTGCACATAACTGGATTATAGAAGCATATAAATTTGCACAAGAACACCCTCGAGCAGGAGCTTGGGCTAGCCAAATTCACGGTAATTTTGAAGTAGAACCGCCAGAATCTTTCAAACCAATTTTATTTTATCTTGCGATTACAGAAAGAGGTGATAAGCCTCATATATACGAAGCTTGCAGGAAAGGCTTTCCTCCTTCGGCTGGCTTGGTTGTACGCAGAAATGTATGGAGAGATAATGTTCCTATTCGCCTTTTTTTAATAGGTAGAGTTGGTTCATCTATGTTAGGGAGTGAAGATGCTGAATCTTTACTATATATTCATAAGGCTGGGTGGGAAATTTGGTACAACCCAGCAATGGTAGTAAACCACATCATTCCATCTTGGAGATTAGAAAGAAATTACTTAATTTCTCTAATGTATGGGGTTGGTTTAGCTCGCTATTACTTGCGTATGCAACTTCTTAAAAGTTGGCAAAGACCTTTATTATTTTTGATATATTTTATCAATGATATACGCAAAGCCGTATTGCATTTTCTTTTATATCGAAGAGTTTTGAAAAGCGATATTGTTGCCGCCTGTAAAATGGAACGACTAATTGCTACTGTTATTAGTCCTTTCTATTTGTGTAAAATGGCTTTTAAAAAATGGCTCTTCAGTATTACCTATGATGCTGAACTAAAATCAGAACTTGACTTTAAAATCTTAGGTTAGAAGCATAAATCTGGCACATAAGCATAAAAATTTTACTCATAATAACGACTGCTATTATTGCCTAGCAATGGGTCCAATCTTTTTAATAGACCGATTTAGAATACTACAGTAAACCTCTTGCAAAAGTCTCTCAGGCAAATTCGGTTTGGGAGAGATGAAGCTCGTAATTGTAGAGAGCAGCAATAAGATTAAACCTCAAACTAAATCTTTTTCGACGATTACTATAAGTCAGGGATAAAATTTTAAATACCTTCAGCTTCCGATGTACATGCTCACCTAAAACTATAATTTTAGCTAATTCTTGATTACTCTTTTTATCTTCAGAAGTTAACTTACCTCCTCTGGACTTTTTCTTAGGAATGTGACTATTAATTATATTTAAAAAATTATCAAATTAATATAAATAATTTTCCTTTGATTAGTATTTTTGTGGTTTTTACAATTTTTTATGCATATTATTGTTTTAGAAAATGAAGTATCCTCTCTACGTGGTGGACAAGAGTTAAGCCTATTTGATGTTTGTTTTGGTCTATATCAACGTGGACACACTATCACTTTACTTTACACAAAAGAAGGCGATTTACTTCAGCAGTATCGTGTTTTTTGCACTGAAATAGTAAAAGTTGATGGTTTCAGAATTGAACGAAAAAAAATAATTGATTCACTGCAAAACTTTTTTATAGATACGAGAAAAATAAAAACTACTAAAGATAGCATAGTGTATAGCAACCAATATCATAATAGTTTTTTTGCTTATACATTAGCAACATCCAAGAATATACCCTTTGTTTGTCATCTTCGCCTACCGCCACTACAAATCAAAAAGTTTGGTTTCCAGTGGAGTATTGGCATGTCCGGTGCAAAACATTTAATTGCGGTTTCTAGTCAGACCAAAATAGATTGGATAAAGCAAGGTTTCAAAGAAGATAAAATTGAGGTTGTACACAATGGAATTAACACTGATAAATTTCAACCATCAGCCTATGTATCAATCCTTAAAAAGGAATGGGGTATTTCTGATGATGTAAAAATTATCTCATACATTGGAAGATTGGATAAGGAGAAGGGACTCGAAACACTGATTAGAGGTTTTTCTTTATTTCTTAAAACTCACAAGAGTGGCAAGTTATTGATTGCTGGCAAACCATTATGTTATACAGAAGAATATAAACAGTCTTTGGAACATTTGACATCTGAACTGGGGATAGCAGACTCTGTTAAATTTCTTAGTCATCTAACTAATCCTATTCCTCTCTATCAAATAAGTGATGTGACAGTTTTAACTAGTTTACATTCTGAACCATTTGGTAGAGCAATTATTGAATCAATGGCTTGTGGAACTCCTGTGGTCGCTAGTCGTATTGGCGGAATACCTGAAATATTGACAGGAGAGTTTCAAAAAATGCTCTGTGAACCGGGAAATGCACAGGATTTGGCAGATACTTTGAATTTTGTATTGAAATGGAAAAATTTAGATCCTCAGTTAAGTGTGAAATGTCGGGAACATATATTACGTAGTTTTAATGTAGACAAAATGGTTGATGGCATTGAAACAATTATCTTAAAATCTCAAAATTAAAGGTTAATTAATATGCAAACGAATGAACCAAAAGTTTCAGTAATTATCCCTACTTATAATCGTAAACACTATTTAGAAAGAGCTATTAATAGTGTTTTGAATCAAACATATACTGATTACGAGTTGATTGTAGTTGATGATGCCTCAAGCGATGGAACTACAAGTTTTATTGTAGAAAAATATCCTAGTATTTGCTGCGTTAGTTTACCAAAAAATTCTGGTGCTGGTGGAGCAAGAAATGAGGGAATTCGGATTGCAAGAGGCAGTTTTATAGCTTTCTTGGATTCTGATGACGAATGGTTGCCTAAGTATTTAGAAACCCAAATTCAATATATTGAGAGTAGTCCTGATAATGTAATAGTTTTCTGTGGGTGTATCCACCAGATGCAAGATGGAAAAATTGAAAAGTTCAGCTGTCAGCCTTGGCTAGCATATCCCGATCTAACTTATCATCTATTGTCGGAAAATTTTATACTTACAGCCTCAATTGTAGTAGTAAGTAAAAAAACTTTAAAGAAAGCAGGTTATTTTAATGAAAGCCTCAAAATTTGCCAAGATAAAGAGCTATTTTTACGATTATTTTGCTTAGGAAAAGCCGTTCACGTTCCTTATTATTTGGTAACTAAATATTCTCATTCGAGTAATCTTACAGGAGATTATAAACTCTGGGTGAAAGAGACATTTGATTTATTGGACATATTTTTTACACATGAGTTGAGTCTGCCTTATAAGAATTTTGAAATTGAGACTAGAAGTCACAATGCTATGAGATTAGCAAGAATATTATGGGGTGAAAAAAAGAGATTTTTATTTGCAATACAAATGTTAGTGAAGGCTTTTATTATTTCTCCAACCTATATAAGCCAACACTTGTGGAAAAAATTGGTTAAGGCTAGTACATAACGCCGTATGCAACTTTTTTTCAAACCTAATCCTCACCCCTTCCCTATTAGCGTTGGGCAGGGTGGTTTCAGACGAAAAAAGAAAAATACATAAGTCTTGATTTCTCGTTTTGTGGCATAGCTTTTTACCCCTCTCCAAACCTCTCCCCCAGAAGGAGAGAGGCTTTGAAACCTTTTCTCTGTTTGTATAAAACCATCCTACCTACCCGTAAACGCGGAGGAGATTAAGGGTAGCACTCGGCGTGTGATGGTGTTAGTGACTTTTGCAAGATATTCTATTCGCCAGATGCTATGTAGCAATCTGTGGTACTGACACCTTCGCGAGCATTTTTTTACTAAAAGACAGACCGTTCTCATTTTTGTCGATGATAATCGTGTCTCCAGAGATAAAAGTATTCTCCAATAACTTGGTGGCGAGGGGGTTTTCTACTTCTCGCTGAATTGCCCGTTTGAGTGGACGAGCGCCGTAAACTGGGTCATAGCCTGATTCGACAAGGTGATCGCAGGCTGATTGGGATATCTCAAAGAAGATTTTTTGCTCGCGGAGGAGATTTTCTACCCGTTTGAGTTGAATGCGGATAATATGCCGCATTTCCGTGCGACTGAGGGCATGGAAGAGAATAATATCATCAAGGCGGTTGATAAATTCCGGGCGGAAATGCGATCGCAAAGCATCCATTACCCGCTTTTGCATCTTTTCATACTTAGAGTCATCACCAGATATATCTAAGATATGTTCGCTGCCAATATTACTAGTCATCACAATGACGGTATTACGAAAATCTGCTGTACGTCCTAGTCCATCAGTAATGCGACCATCATCTAACATTTGCAGAAATATGTTAAATACATCTGGGTGAGCTTTTTCAACCTCATCTAACAAAATTACTGAGTAAGGCTTGCGGCGAACAGCCTCAGTGAGTTGCCCCCCTCTTTCCGAGTCTACATAGCCTGGAGGAGAACCAACTATTCGCATGACAGAATTTTTTTCCATATATTCCGACATGTCAAGCCGGATAATGGCATCATCAGAATCAAAGAGAAACTGAGCTAAAGCACGGGCAAGTTCGGTTTTACCCACACCTGTAGGGCCCATGAACAAAAATGAACCAATAGGACGAGAGGGGTCTTTCATCCCCGCACGGGCGCGGCGAATTGCGGCTGCTACTGCTTCTACAGCCTCTTCTTGCCCAATAACTCGTTGATGTAAATGACTTTCTAATTGCAGCAATTTTTGCCGTTCCGATTCCAACAAGCGATTGACGGGGATTCCTGTCCATTTGGCGACGATTTCGGCAATATCAGCTTCGGTAACTTGTTCTCGCAGCAACGTGGAACCTTGGTTTTGAATTTCTAAAAGGTTCGCTTCTTTGGCTTCGCGATCGCGTTGTACTCCTTCTAATTTGCCATACTTCAGTTGAGCAGCCTTGTTTAGGTCATAAGCACGTTCCGCCTGTTCAATTTGCACTCGCAGCGCATCTTCTTCTTTTTTTAAGGCGCTTATTGCCTCCAATATCTGCTTTTCACCTTGCCATTGCTCATTAAATATTTGCTGTTTTTCCGTTAAATTGACGATTTCTTGTTCAATGCGCTGCAAACGTTCTTTCGTTTGGAGAGTACCCTTTTCTTCGCCGGCTAATGACAGTTTTTCCATTTCTAACTGCATGAGGCGGCGCTCAATAGTTTCCAATTCGGCTGGTTTGGAGGTAATCTCCATTTTCAACTGTGCTGCTGCTTCATCTACTAAGTCAATGGCTTTATCTGGTAAGAAGCGATCGCTAATATAACGCGCTGACAAAGTTGCTGCTGCTACCAAAGCTGAATCAGAAATTTTGACGTTGTGATGCACTTCATAGCGTTCTTTCAACCCCCGCAGAATCGAAATAGTATTTTCCACACTTGGCTGATCGACAAATACTTGCTGAAAGCGGCGTTCTAAGGCAGCGTCTTTCTCAATGTGTTTACGGAATTCGTCGAGGGTAGTAGCACCAATACAACGCAGTTCTCCCCGCGCCAGCATTGGTTTGAGCAAATTTCCCGCATCCATTGCCCCTTGTTGGCTGGAACCTGCGCCGACTACGGTATGTAGTTCGTCAATAAACAGTACGATGTCACCGTTAGATTCTGTAACTTCCTTGAGGACTGCTTTTAAGCGTTCTTCAAATTCTCCTCGCAATTTTGCCCCAGCAATCAAACTACCAATATCTAAAGAGATGAGTTTGCGGTTTTTCAGAGATTCGGGAACGTCACCGTTTACCATCCGTTGTGCTAAAGCTTCTGCGATCGCAGTTTTACCTACCCCAGGTTCACCAATCAATACCGGGTTATTTTTGCTCCGACGAGACAATACTTGAATCACCCGCCGAATTTCGTCATCCCGCCCAATTACCGGGTCGAGTTTTCCCGCTTTTGCCTGTTCTGTCAAATCTCTACCAAATTTTTGTAAGGCTTCATAGCGGGATTCTGGGGTTTGATCAGTCACTTTTTGGCTACCGCGAACGGCTTTGATAGTAGCTTCAAGTTTCGCTGCATCCGCATTAAAGCCTTTGAGTATCTTTCGCCCAATGCGATCGTCCTCAGCAAAGGCCAAAAGTATGTGTTCCACGGAAATGTAGGAGTCTTTCATCCTAGATCTAGCTTCCTCGGCTTGGTCTAGTAAAACATCTAAACTGCGGCTAAGGTAAAGCTGATCGCTTTTACCAACTTTCGGCTGGCGTTGGGTAAAGGCTTCTAACTGCTCCTGCAAGCGAATTGGATCGACCTCAGATCGAGCTAGGATACGTATTGCTAGACTAGTGGGTTCTTCTAATAGGGCAATAATTAAATGTTCAACATCTAGTTGCTGTTGTTGATAAGCACGAACTATATCCTGAGATTTAACAATTGCTTCCCAGGCTTTATCAGTAAATTTATTGGGATCTGTAGGTTGCATCTTTAAAATTTTGGAATTTGGATTTTTAGTTTAGGGATTGGGAGTTGGGATTGGGCATTGGGGAAGGTGGGGCCCCCTCTGGGGATAAGGGGTAATGGGCATTGGAAAAACTTTTCCCTAGTCACTAATTCCTAGTTCCTAGTCCCCAGTCCCTAATTATCCAAACATTCTTAGCGTGTATCCGCGTGTATCTCCGGTGGCAATTTAGGATTGGCAATTGATGATAGTTTAATCTATTACCTATTTTCTAATTTAAAACGAAAACACTGTTATGAGCAGACTTTCTCCAATGGTATTGTTGCGAGCGTTATTAGTGGCGATCGTTAACGACAGTCTGGGGGTAATATGAATAGGATTTACCCAGAGAAGATCCCCTAACCTGCCTAAAAAGGGAAAAGTCTCGCGTATCTGGGTTGATTGGCACGATATACGAGTATGCCAGAAGAATCAATTTCTCTCTAGCTCAACTTTTCAAGACATCAGTGTAGATTTTCCTATTGCTCTGAAACAAAATAGGACTTACGCACAAGTTACGGAATAACGAACCGCCGAGGCACAGAGAAGCCAGTGCGCCCTTGCGGGTTCCCCGACTTGTACCCTTTCTTTTTCGGAGACGCTAGCGCGAACGGGGAAGCAAGCTAGCAAGAGCGTCTTTGAAGGAGAAGCAACTGGCGCGGCACGGGAAAATCAGAGTTTGAGAGATATTTTGCGTAAGTCCTAACAAAAGTTGCTGCCCAGATTCCAGACTTTTTGAAGAAATCGGGGATCTGAATCCAGCTTAAACCAGTGACATTCCACCCTACTGAATAATTTATTTTTTGGAAATTTCTGATATAAATTACTGACTCACAAGTTGCTCTTGTGATTCTTGTTTGACTGGCGACCCTTGAGTTCCCAGTTGAATCAGTTCAATTTTATACCCATCTGGATCTTCCACAAAAGCAATTACCGTCGAACCATGTTTCATCGCCCCTGGTTCACGCACGACTTTACCGCCCTGATTGCGAATTTCTTCACACGTAGCGTAAATATCATCAACGCCAAGGGCAATGTGACCGTAAGCATTACCTAATTCGTATTTTTCCACGCCCCAGTTGTAGGTTAGTTCAATCGCCGAGTTGTCGCTTTCATCGCCATAGCCAACAAAAGCCAGGGTAAATTCTCCCCCCGGATAATCTTTTCGGCGTAGTAATTTCATTCCTAGAATTTCACAGTAGAACTTCAAGGATTCTTCAAGGTTGCCCACCCGCAGCATTGTGTGTAGTAATCGCATATTGACTTGTTCTCTGTAATTGATTTAGTGTTACTCTCTGCCAACAACATTTTAAAGGAGTTCAGGGATTCAAAAATTCAATAACTCAGATGTTGCATCTATCAACAGATAAACCAGAAATAAATCTATTTAATTCGCTGCTACATAAGCAAATTGCGTGTAGGCAGGTTTCAGAATTTGATCAACTCTCCTGTTATTTGACTCCAACTCTGGAAATCTTCTTTAATCTCAGCCTACAAAGTCACTTAAACGCCTATGCTAGCGATTGGGTAAGCTACTGGATTGTGTGCGGTAAAGGCTAAGAACGCACTTGAATAAAGGACAAAAACAGATGACTAACATTTTAGATTTAGATACTGCCATTGAGGCGATCGCAGCCCGTGAAATTCTTGATTCACGCGGTAGACCGACAATTGAAGCCGAAGTACATTTAGCCAACGGTGTTGTAGGATTGGCGCAAGTTCCCAGTGGTGCTTCTACTGGCACTTTTGAGGCTCACGAACTGCGTGATGGCGATAAAAGCCGTTATGGAGGCAAAGGCGTACTCAAGGCAGTAAAAAACGTCAAAGAAGCACTTGCACCAAAATTGTTAGGCTTGGATGCCCTCAACCAAGAACTGCTAGACCGCACAATGATCGCTATAGATGGTTCTGCTAACAAAGAAAATTTGGGAGCTAATGCGATTTTAGCAGTTTCCCTGGCAGCAGCTAAAGCTGGTGCTGAGTCTCTAGAAATTCCTCTGTATCGCTATTTGGGTGGCCCTTTAGCGAATTTGCTCCCAGTGCCGTTGATGAACGTGATTAACGGTGGCGCACACGCCTCAAATAACGTGGATTTTCAAGAGTTTATGATTGTCCCAATTGGCGCAACTTCCTTTAGAGAAGCGTTGCGTTGGGGTGCAGAGGTGTTTGCTACCCTCAGTCAAGTATTAGATGAAAAGGGTTTACTTACTGGTGTGGGTGATGAAGGCGGCTTTGCCCCTAACCTAGAATCTAATCAGGTGGCTTTGGAATTGTTAGTTGCTGCGATTCAGAAAGCTGGTTATAAACCAGGGGAACAAGTAGCTTTAGCGTTAGATGTGGCGGCTAGCGAATTTTACAAGAATGGTCAGTATGTTTACGATGGTAAACCTCACGCTGCGGCTGAATTTATTGATTATTTAGGACAACTAGTTGACCAATATCCGATTGTGTCAATTGAGGATGGTTTGCACGAAGAAGATTGGCAAAGTTGGCAATTACTGACCCAGAAGTTAGGTTCGCGGGTGCAATTGGTAGGGGATGACTTATTTGTGACTAACGCCACTCGCTTGCAAAGAGGCATCCAGGAAAAAGCCGCCAATGCCATTTTGATTAAACTAAATCAAATTGGTTCACTCACCGAAACCTTGGAAACGATTGATTTGGCAACTCGCAATAGTATTCGTTCAGTAATTAGCCATCGTTCTGGTGAAACTGAAGATACAACGATCGCTGATTTAGCTGTAGCAACCCGTGCCGGTCAAATCAAAACAGGTTCTCTATGTCGCAGCGAACGAGTGGCAAAATATAATCGCTTGCTGCGAATTGAAGATGAACTAGGCGATCGCGCCGTTTATGCTGGTGCTGTGGGGTTAGGGCCGAAGTAGGGACTGGGGACTGGGGATTGGGGATTGATCAATAATCAATAGTTTTTCTTCCCCTGCCCCATGCCCAATCAAGGATAAAACCCCAATTTGGGCAACCCCAAGGTTTCATCCCAGCCCATCATCAGGTTCAGACACTGAATCGCTTGGCCCGCTTGTCCTTTAATTAGATTGTCAATTGCTGACATGACAATTACGCGACCTGTACGTGGGTCAACTTCTACACCGATGTAACAAAGATTGCTGCCATTAGCCCACTTAGTTTGCGGGTAAACGCCGCTACCGCAGACTCTTACCCAAGGAGAATTGCGGTAGAAGGCTGAGAAAATTGTGATTAAGTCATCTCGCACTAAACCGGGGTCGCTCATTGTGGCATATACCGTTGCCAAAATACCGCGTACCATTGGGATAAGGTGCGGTGTAAATTGGATCATGAGTTCGTGACCGGCTAAATCACTGCAAATTTGCTCAATTTCTGGAGTATGACGGTGACAACCAACATTGAAAGCTGTTATGGAATTATCTGCTTCAGCTAGTAACAAGTTGGTTTTCATCTGCCGTCCACTGCTAGATGTGCCAGACTTAGCATCGATAATAGCTGTTTCTGGTCTGATTAAGCCTTGCTTTAAAAGTGGCGAAAGCGCAAGGAGACTAGCAGTCGCATAAGAACCAGGACAACCAATGAGTTGAGCTTCAGCAATGCGATCGCGGTAAAGTTCAGGTAATCCATAAACTGCTGTGGCTGCAATTGTGCGATCGCTTCTCTCTGTACCATACCAATTTGTATAAGTTGTCAAATTACTAAACCGATAGTCCGCACTCAAATCTAGTACTTTACATCCTTTTTCCAGCAGTTTGGGTGCGAATTGGCAAGCCAGACCATTTGATAAAGACAGGAAAACTACTTCACAGCGATGAGCAATTATTTCTGGTTCTATTGCCTCTATTAGCAAGTTAGTTGCATGAGCCAGATGCGGGTAGAGATCCCCAAAAGATTTCCCGATACTACTCTCACCTCCTAAATAAACCATTTCGACTTCTGGGTGATCCATAAGTAGTCGTACTAACTGCACTCCACCGTAGCCCGACGCGCCAACAATCCCAACGGGTACGCGTCTAAATTTGCCCATGATCCCAAATCCTTATCCCATGAATGGTTAATTCGTTCTCAGCTATCAACAATATCAGCGACTAGACGCGGAGCGCACAAAACGTCTCAAACCCCTTTACTTTGTTCTGAGAAGATGGGGGAGCAAACAAACAATTATTATTCTTCCTCATTTTCTTCATCCTTTACTGTCGCTGCACTCGATCGCCACTTTTAATGGCAAAAATTTTTGTCTTTTAATCAAATCATTGCTAGTCTACTTCTCTGCCTTATAAAGGAGCTACAATCTAAAAGAAGAAATTGTAAAAAAAATTTACGTTTATAGCTGGAAATCTTTCTGTGTCACAGCCTAATCCTACCCAAGCTTTTAAATTTGATTCGATTGATGCCGCTTTAGCAGACCTAAAAGCTGGTCGCGTCATTGTAGTGGTAGATGATGAAAATAGAGAAAATGAAGGCGACTTAATTTGTGCTGCCCAATTTGCCACACCGGACATGATTAATTTCATGGCGGTGGAAGCAAGAGGACTAATTTGTTTAGCAATGACGGGCGATCGCTTAGACGAGCTAGATTTACCCTTAATGGTAAGCAACATTACAGATACTAACCAAACTGCCTTCACTGTTAGTATTGATGCCGGGCCAGAATTAGGTGTTACCACAGGCATTTCAGCAGAAGACCGCGCCCGAACTATCCAGGTTACTCTCAATCCAGCTACAAAACCTACCGATTTACGTCGTCCTGGTCATATTTTTCCGATTCGGGCTAAAGTTGGAGGCGTACTCAAACGCGCAGGACATACGGAAGCTGCTGTGGACTTAGCTAGACTAGCAGGGCTATACCCAGCGGGGGTAATTTGTGAAATTCAAAACTCCGATGGTTCAATGGCGCGGTTGCAGCAGTTATTTGAATATGCTAAACGTCACAATTTAAAAATTATTAATATTGCGGATTTAATCAGCTATCGCCTACAGCACGATCGCTTAGTATATCGTGAGGTAATTACCAAGCTGCCTAGTCAATTCGGTCAGTTTGAAATTTACGCTTATCGCCACACTCTAGATAATACAGAACACGTGGCAATTGTCAAGGGCGATCCAGCTAATTTCAAAGATGAGCCAGTGATGGTGCGGATGCACTCAGAATGCTTAACTGGTGATGCCTTGGGTTCTTTACGCTGCGACTGTCGGATGCAGCTTGTAGCTGCACTCAAAATGATTGAGTCTGCTGGTCAAGGTGTAGTTGTATACTTGCGTCAAGAAGGACGGGGAATCGGCTTGATTAACAAGCTGAAAGCCTACTCGTTGCAGGATATGGGACTGGATACAGTTGAAGCAAATGAGCGTTTGGGATTTCCTGCTGACTTGCGAGACTACGGTATGGGGGCACAAATGCTCATGGACTTGGGCATCAAAAAAATTCGTTTGATTACCAATAATCCCCGCAAAATTGCTGGTGTCAAGGGTTATGGGTTGGAGGTAGTTGATCGCGTGCCATTGTTGATTGAAGCAAACGATTACAATTCCTATTATTTGGCGACAAAAGCGAAAAAGCTGGGTCACATGCTGTTACAGACTTATCTAGTAACAGTAGCAATCCACTGGCAAGATGACCCGGAAGCTGTGACAGAACGTTATGAACGCTTAGAAAAACTGCGACATTTAGCGAAAAGCAACGATTTATTGTTACAAGAAGAAGCGCGTCCCTTAGCGCTGGCTCTATTTGACGAGCCATCTTTAACAATACACTTGGGTTTCGATCAGCCAAAAGTTGCTAGCAGTGATTGGTATGAACAAAGTGGTCATCCTTATATACACGCAATCTTCCAAATTCTGGATAACCTAGCAACTGTGCCTTACATCCAGAAACTAGAATTTCTGATTTCTTCTGGTTGCGATCCTTTGAGTAATTTACAAGTCCAACTAGATCGGCAGACATTCGCCGATGGTACACTGCCTTCATCAATTAGCGATCGCTTGGAGACGCAACAAATTTATAGCTTTAGCAAATAGCTACAACCCTAAAAGCCAACTTTTTAATGGGTTGGAGAATTTATTGTGTGTAAGTCTTACATTCCTCCCGAACTTTTCAGCCATTCTTTTATATGACAATGAGAGCAATCAAAATTATTGTTGAAAAACATGATGACGGTTACGTAGCATATCCCTTGGGTATCAAGGGGGTTGTAGTTGGTGAAGGTGACAGCTATGAAGAAGCACTAGCTGATGTTAAATCTGCTATCCACTGCCATATAGATATTTTTGGTCAAGAGGTTTTAGAAGAGGAATCACCAGTCCTAGAAGCTTTTGTGGCGGAAGCTGAGGTTCCTATTTAATGGTTAAATTCCCAGTAGACGTACCTAAAGCTAAAGTAATTAAGACATTGGAATTTCTGGGATTCACTGTTATTAGAGAGCGGGAACATATTGTTATGGAGCGATAAAACGAAGATGGAACAAAAACTCCACTGACTATGCCTAACGCTTCTCAAATCAAAGGTTCGACGTTGAGATCCATCTGTACTCAAGCGGGTATCTCAAGAGAGGATTTTTTATCTGCTTATGAGCAAATCTGAAAGTCTGTATTCCGTTTTCACTCAAAACACTCTAAAAAATACAGTCACAAATAAATTCTTTTACTAAGCGATCGCATCTCTCCAGACAAGCTTACCAATAGGCGATTCGTGAAAACAAGATAATGGGCGAGCGCTCTCCAAACTGCTACTTTTTAGCTGAAACAAAAAGAAGCCTCTCACTCACACGAAGGGGAATCATAAGATTAACTTTTGGGCGATGAGGAGTTGACTCCATACCCCATTCCCCATACCCAATTAATAATGAGTTGCCGACTTGCGATGATGCACGGCTGTAACGCCATCTGTATCTAGCAATTTGCCACTCTCAACAGTCGCATAAACTAGCCAGTGATCGCCAGATTCCATCCGGTTTTGTACGGAACATTCGAGATATGCTAAGGCATCCGTGAGTATGGGAGAACCGCTTTCAGTTTCTTGGGCGGCGACATCAGCAAATCGGTCTTGTCCTGGGCCAAAAGGTTTGAGGAAGTGCTTCATCAATCCCAGGTGATTCCCCTCTTTGAGGATATTGAGGACAAATTTGTTTCCTGTATGCGTCAGTGTTTCTACTGCGCGGTCTTTAGCAACGGCGATGGTTAAACCAGGTGGACTAAAGCTGGCTTGAGATACCCATGAAGCTAACATGGCACTGGAGCGATCGCCTTCTTTGGCTGTGAGAACGCAAAGAGAACCGACAATCCGACCAACTGCTTGTTCTACATTTGTTGCAGGTTGACGTGGCGAGCGCACTTTTCTTGCTTTCTTCAATGCTTGGGCAAAGTCGGTTCCAGCTTCTTCACATAATTGTAAGGTGGCATCGTCGGGTTTGAATTTTACGCGGATGGTATCAAAACCAAACCGATAGCCAGCATCTTTTAATTTACCCTCGATTAAATCAACCGCTTCCCCACTCCAGCCAAAGGAACCAAAAGCACCAGCGAGTTTATTGTTAGTAGCGGTGGATAGGACAATTCCTAGTGCTGTTTGTACTGGTGTGGGTGCATGACCGCCGAGAGTAGGAGAACCGATGATGAAACCACCCGCTTTTTCCACAGCCGCCCGGATTTCTTCTGGTTCCGTAAATTCGCAGTTAATCGATTCTACGGCAACGCCAGCTTTTGTGATCCCACGAGCGATCGCTTGGGCTAATGTGGCTGTATTCCCATAAGCTGATGCATAAATTAACGCTACTGTCAACTCAGCAGATGCTTGCTGCTGAATCCATTCCCGATAAGCTTTGGTTAGCTCGATTAAGCCATAACGCACCAAAGGCCCGTGTCCAGTACCATACATTCTCGCAGGAAAATCAGCAAGTTTATCTAAGGCTGTTTCAACTTGACGAGCGTGGGGAGCCATGAGGCAATCAAAATAATAGCGCCGATCTTCGTTATATACTTCCCAGCCTTCATCAAATACCTGATCTCCACAAACGTGCGCCCCAAATAACTTATCTGTATATAGAATTTCTGTTTGGGGATCGTAGGTACAGAGTTGATCGGCATAGCGGGGATTGGGAGTGGGAATAAATTGTAAATTATGCCCATTACCCAAATCTAGAGTTTCTTCGCCCCGCATCACAAGAATTTGCAAATCTGGATTTTCCAGCGCCGCACGTAAATTTATCGCCCCTGGATTAGAACACACAAAGGTGATTTGTGGGGCAATTTCTAACAAAGCTTTTAAAGTTGCAGCACGGTTAGGATTTACGTGTCCCAAAATTACATAATCTAAATCTTCAAGATGGAAACGTTGTTGCAAAGCTTCTAAATAAATTTGCGTAAACGTTTCCCCTGGAGGATCGATAATGACGCTTTTATCGCTTTCGATTAAATAAGAATTAGCAGTTGTACCTTTAGCAAGAGCATATTCAATTTCAAATCTAAGCCTTGACTGACTGCGCGATCGCAGTATTCTCGTATCTGTAGCAACGGGGAAAACTTGAACGTCACGGGGTTTATTTTTTAACATAGCTTTATTGGGAATTGAGTACTGGTGATTGGGGATTGGGTACTGGATATTGGGTATTTGGAAAACTTTCTCCTAGTTCCCAGTCCCCAGTCCCTAGTAGTTCGCCAAGTGAACTTGGCGGGGTAAAGGGTAAGGGGGAAGGTGGGGCCCCCTCTGGGGATAAGGGGCAGGGGGAAAGGTTTTAAATCCCTTACCCTTTTCCCTTTCCCCTTTCCCCAGCCCGAAAAAGCGCATCTTTGGGTTGGCAGACTACTAGTCCCCAGTCCCTAATAGTGATTACCAACTTTACGGTGATGCACAGCAGTTAAACTTTCTGGCTTAGAAACCCCTCCGGCGTAGACTGTGCTATATACTCCCCAATGGTCGCCGCAATCCATTCTACTGATGACTTCGCACTCCATGTAGGCGAGGGCGTCGTTCAAGATAGGCGCACCATTTTCGGCTGGCTGAGTTCTCACACCTTGAAAACGATCTGCACCAGGGGCGAACCGTTTTAAAAAGTGTTTCATTAATGGTTGGAAATTGCCTTCTTCTAAGACATTGAGAACAAAGCGATCGCCTACTTGCATGAGTGATTCAATTGCCCGATCTTTGGCGACTGCAATGGAGAATCCCAATGGTTTAAAGCTAGCTTGAGCAACCCAGGATGCTAGCATAGCACTGGAAACATTGCCTTTTTTTGCAGTAATAATATATAACCCACCACTAATTCTACCTAATGCTTTATCTAAGTCAGCACCAAGGGATTTCATCGCTTTGATGCTGCGATCGCGTGTTACCCATTGAGCTAAGTCTGTACCCGCTTCTTCACACAACTTGTAGGTATTTTCTGTAGGCGTTTGTTTAATCCGAATCGCTGGGAAAACTGTTATCAAACCCAAATTACGGAATTTACTCACCAAAGGATCTATTGGCTCATCATCGCCACCACCAGTTTCAAATACGCCGATAGCTTGCTTTTCTTTAGCCGATCCTAAAACTGTGCTGAGTGCAGCTTGGATATTCGCAGCGCCCGAAGCCGGAGGTAATCCAACGATTAGTCCAGCACAACGGCTAACTAGTTCTCGCAGTTCTTGTAAATCGACTTCAGATCCCAAATCGACAATTTCCACGGCGACACCAGTTTTACTGATACCGTTAGCAATTGCTTGCGCGAGGCGATCGCTATATCCGTATTCGGAAACGTAAAATATTCCAATTGTTGTTTCTGCCTTGGTTTGGCTTTGGCTCCAAGTGCGATAACGTCCTACTAGTTCTTCAACATTGTGAGATAATAATGGCCCGTGTCCTGTGGCAATCATGTCGATGGTTTTCAGTTCTGCCATCCGCTTCAAGGCAGATATAACTGAGCGGGCATTCGGCCCCATCAAGCAATCGTAGTAGTAATGAAAATCTTCTTCGATGGCTGCCAAATTTTCATCAAAAGTGCTATCTGAGCAATAGTGCAACCCAAAAGCGTCGCAGGTATAGAGAGTTTTGGTTTTGTGGTCGAAGCTGAAAATGGTATCGGGCCAATGTAAATTTGGGGCAATCACGAATTCAAATTCATGCCCATTGCCCAAATCTAAGCGATCGCCATTTTTCACAATCCGCCGTTTAAATGGCTGATGTACCAAATTCTCCAGAAATTGAATCGCCACTTTGGAACCGACAACGGTTATTTCTGGAGCCATAAACAGCAAATCTTTAACTAAACCACTGTGGTCTGGCTCGGTGTGGCTGATAATTAAATAATCAATCTCTGTTGGGTTGATTAATCCAGTGAGTGTATCGAAGTATAGTTGACGAAACTTTTCATGGGAGGTATCAACTAAGGCAGTCTGCTCCCCACGGATGAGAAACGAGTTATAAGTAGTACCGTTTTGCAGACCAAACTCAATATCGAAGCGATCGCGATCCCAATCCAAAGAGCGAATAGCTGTCGTCTCTTGAGCAATCTCTACAGTCTGTATGGTGAGCCGTTTTTCGGTTTTTTCGGTAAGTGCTACCATAACTCCCTCCTTGACACAATGAGTATTTGTTCCTCTAGGTTTATTGTGACACGGTTTTAATGTTAATTTTTATTAAAAAATCTCTAGCTAACTTAAAAAAGTTAAAAGTGTGAAACCACAAACGCACATAGAAGAAATTTGGTTAGCCTTGGAAATTGGTAATTCTCGGCTGCATTGGGCATTGTTTGTAGGCGAGACGTTTTACTCAGCTTGGGATACCGACTATCTTTCTGAGTCTGTCATCCAACACTTAGTTGAATGTCAAACCCTGTATGATTTATTACTAGCAATTTCTCTACCCGATCAACAAAGTAATTTTCTCACAAATACTCCACCCTTTTGCACCTTTGCTTCTCTGCCTCCCTGCCCTCTTTTTCTCGCCTCCGTAGTTCCCAGTCAAACTGCTATTTGGCAAACTTACCCAAACACTCGCATTATTACCTTAGACCAGATACCACTAATAGGTATGTATCCCACATTGGGAATTGATCGTGCTTTAGCTTTGTGGGGTGCGGGGAAAAGGTGGGGTTTTCCTATGTTGGTAATTGATGCTGGGACAACGCTGACTTTTACGGCTGCGGATGCTAAGAAGTCTCTAATTGGAGGTGCAATTTTGCCAGGATTAGGTTTGCAATTTGCAACTCTTGGTCAACAAACAGGACAATTACCATTTCTAGAAACGCCAACTTTAACATTTTTACCATCACGTTTTGCGCTGAATACAACAGAGGCTATTCAAAGCGGGGTTATTTACACATTAATAGCTGGAATTAAAGATTTTATTGAAGCCTGGTTGCAATTATTTCCTAATGGGAAGATTACGCTTAAAGGGGGCGATCGCACTTTATTACTAAACTATTTGCAAGCCTTATATCCTAAAATTGCAGCACCTTTAATTGTGGAACCAAATTTAATTTTTTGGGGAATGTGTGAAATAGTAATGGGTGAGAAGTAAATGGCAAAATATTGGCGCGATCGCAAGATAAGCAGACAGTTTATGGTATGGATAAAATAAAATTAAGAACTTCCAGTTAAAAAATTATACTATTATAGGGACGTAAGGTTTTGCGCACCTAAAAATCTACAAACAATTTGAGATAATTTATTTTTTGTAAGTTACTTAAATAGTACTTGTCGGTGATAGTTTATCGAATTTTTGATAAAAACCCTACCGTTTTGACCAAACAATTTGTTGCTTTAAAATTGAAAGTTCAATAATACAGGATAAACACTAAATGCGCCGCTTATTAGTCAATTTTACCTGTGGCTTGCTAATTGCAGTTCCAGGTTCTAGTGGAGTAAGTCTACAACCAACTCATAGTTGTCAAAGCTTGCAGTCAAAATCAAATTTCTTAGTTGTAGGTGGTGGTGGTGCGCCTTCTTATAACGAAATCGCTTTAGAGAAAAATGTACTTTACTTTCAGCGTACCCTACAATTCATGGGGTACAATCCAAAGCAAGTTGCATCCATTTTCTTTGCCAATGGTAACGATGGTCAAGCCTCTGTGCGCTATATTGACCAGCAAAGAAGACAGCAATTTAAACGACCAAATATTCCCCACCTTCAAGGTGCTACTACTTTAAATAACTTAGAGCGTTATTTCCAGCAGTTAGGACAACATAAAAGTTCTAAAGTTTCGTTTTTATACTTCACAGGACATGGAGGCAAAAATACACAAGACCTAGATAACAATTATTTTATGTTGTGGAATGAACAACCGCTGAGTGTCAAGCATTTTTCTCAAATGCTAGATAAAATGCCATCAGAGAAACCTGTTGTAGCAATGATGGCTCAATGTTTTTCTGGCTCTTTTGCTAATTTTATCTATGAAGAGGGAAATCCCAAACGTCCTGTAGCACTTCAAACACGTTGTGGATTCTTTGCAACGATTAAAAGTTTACCTTCAGTCGGCTGTACGCCAGAGGTAAATGAGGCTGACTATCGAGATTATAGTTCTAGCTTCTTTGCAGGTTTGAGTGGACGCGATCGCACAGGGAAAACAGTGAGTTCTGCTGATTACAATCAAGATGGACGAATTACTTATGCCGAAGCTCATGCTTTTGCTAAGGTGGATGAGAAATCGATGGATTTACCAATATCTACTTCTGAGGCTTGGTTGCAGAACAAAGTTTTTCCAACGCAGGAAAAGACAATTCTTACTCAACCAATTAGTCAAATTTTAAAGACAGCTCGCCCTGAACAGCGCTATGTAGTCGATTCTTTAGTGAAAAAGTTTAATTTAGACAAACAAAAACCTATTTTTGTAGTTCTACAAAATATAGATAGTAACAAAATTAAAATCGACGAACAGCAGGCTTATTTTAAACGCTTGAAGATGGAACTGATTGACATTGCTGTTGAAAAGCAAATCCGTACTTCTGGTAATCAAAAAGATATTGCGATACTCAAACGGTTGGTAAAGTGCGAGAGTGGTTCTTGGAAAAAATAAATCAACTAAAACAGCTGATAGTTTATATAGCATTGAGCCAAGATATAATCAAAAACTTGCAAGATGACCACTCTCCAACTCCTGCATCGCTTTATCAATAGTGCATCTATTCCATCCTAATTCCCATTTAATTAAAGTCTGTCCATCTATTCCCAAACCTTTCACCACTTCTAACATGAATTGTCGTCAGTTGCTTCGCTTGAGTTTTTTGGCTGTTTTGATATACAGAGATTTTAGGTGATTGGTGAGTTGAATGATAGATTTCAAAGATATAGGACTTATATTTGATTGCGTGAAAAAACTCAGTACACCTTTATTGCTTTTTCCCAGTCCCCAGTCTCTACGAGTAATTCTCCGAATCAAATCGGATTGCTATATGAGGTAGGCTGCATACTGAAATTATCTATCTGCGATCGTAAGATCAATCATTCTGTGGAGTTCTCTTAATAAACTCTCGAATATCGATTGCTACAACTTCAGCAGAAGATTCTGGTAAGTCATTTCCGGCATGAGCAATCATTTTCAACTCGACTTTCGGCATTAGTTGAGCATAAACCCGGCTCTTGGCTAAAGCATCTGGCGTATCTTGCCCACCTTGTAAAATAAAAACTGGCACATCTATCATATAAAGCTGCTTTTGCAGTAATTCCGCCTCAATTTCTGCTTGTTGACGTTTAAAAAGTAACTGACAACCGATAGGATATGGCAAAAGCGTCTGACGCAGCCGCAAGTCCTGGGCAATTTTTTCATGCCAACCCACGATTTTAGTCAAGGGAGTTAGCGATCGCAAAAATTTCACTATTAGTGGTGGATAATTCAATAATCGCCGCATCTTTTGGCAATACTCTTCAAGTCCAGCTATCTCTACGCCCTCTGGTGCTAGCAGTACCACACCATCAACTTTCTCTGGATACTTTAAAACATAGCTAGCAGCAATCCAACCTCCAAGAGAATGCCCTACTAAATATACTTTTTCTAGCTTCAAAGCTTGCAAGAATTCAGCAAGACACTCAACTTGTAAATCTATCGAATGGTAGATATTAGGATTTTCTGATTCACCAAACCCTAACAAATCAGGTGCAAAACAATGAAAATCTTGTGCAAGAAATTCCATTACAGATAACCATTGACTGCTCTCATTCCAAGCACCATGTAAAAAAATTATAGGAGTTTTTTCACCGACTTCACGCCAGAATAATAGCCCTTGAGAGAGCTTTCTCCGGGAGTTACGGAATAGTGTATCCATTTTATTTAGTAGTTAACTTTTAGCACCAAAATAAATAGTCATTAGTCATTGGTTATTATTAACTAGTTCTGGATAAATTACAAAAAGAGAAGTGTGAGCCAAGGCTTCCTGAGATCATAAGGTAACTCCAAAAAATAAATTATCCAATTTGTCTACTCAACTAGACTTCCTTCTTCCTTGTCCCCTTGTCCCCAAGTCGTCCCTCTGCGATTGAATATTTTTTTACTTAGAAGTCCCTAACTTTGGCGGCAAATGACAAAGGACTAATAACTAATGACCAATTAAAAAATATTGTTATGCCAGTGTTGTCAAGCCATTCAAGTAGTCTTGCAACTGCCGAGTATGGTCGTGAGACATCTTTCCTGAAGGTAGTAAACTGGGAGAGAAAGCTTGGATTTCCATGACTTCTAAAGTGTCTTGAATCTCCATTGTCCCATGCACCTCGGCTTCAACCACAATACAAATTGAATGGATTCTGGGATCGCGGTCTGGTGCAGAGTAAACTCCTACTAAACGGTTAATTTTCACCAATTCTAGCCCGGTTTCCTCTATCAATTCCCGGCGGACTGTATTGGGAACATCTTCTCCCCAATCTACAATCCCTCCAGGCAATGACCAAAGACCATTGTCGCGCCGCCGGATCAGTACAATCCGACCATCGGGTAAAATTGGGATAATACTAGTGCCAGTAATGGGATGACGAAATATTATACCCAGTACTGTTTGTCCAATCCGCCATAAGCTACGTGTGGACTCGACAGCTGCCGGAAAAAAAGCAATAACGTTCAATCTTCAAAATTTATGTGTTGTATTCTATAGTTCTCCACCACTTACATAGACTCAACGAATAAAGATTTTATTGAGTTTTGTTTTATACAAATATGTTTATGGTTTGAGATTTTATTCTCACGATTTACGTAGAATACTATCGATTCTAACATCAAGTTTAAATAGAGGTACTGTCTTTATATATACATAATATTTATTTACCCAGATAAATTTTCAGTTTATAGCTAGCATTAGTGCTGCTGAAACTAGCTATCGCAGTTTTTCAGTACATATTAAAAATAATATGAATAATAAGTCAAAATTCTGAATTCTGAATTTATCAAAGGCAATTAATTAAATAAAGTTTGAGACCTCCACTTAATTGAAAACTATTCAATCAAATATTAAACTTCATGCTTAAATTAATCTATGCCTCCTGAATTTTGATGACTGACCCCTGAATTATATTCTTGATAATATTGGTTTGTTTCCCGAACAACAACTAATGAGCTAATTTGCAATCTATTTGACACAATGGAATTTAAGAAAAGATATTTTTCGTCTTGCTAGCGGGGATAATTCAAAATTTATATTGACAAAGCCAAGTAAAATGCGGTATACTAGTACACTGTTTAAAGCGTATTCATTGCTGCACTAGGCTAAAAGTATATCAAGAACATTGGTAGCTAATATTGCCTAAGTGATGCCTAGTTGGTACTTTTTTGTTGTTTATTAATAGAGGTGAACATGGCCAAGCGCCGTAACCCGAAAAAAGAAAAGGCGCTACGTAACCAGGCGTATGCCAGAAAGTTTCGTAAACGGACTACGACAGGAAGAATGCAGAGAAGGTTCCAACAAAGACCACCAAAGAATGAGGAAGAAGAAGGCGCAGCAGCAGCTGACACTGAATAAGCTGCCTGCCTAAATCCTTATTGTTTAGGTTATTTACCTTTTAGGGCGCACATTTATTTGTACGCCCTTATTTATTTTTGGGCATTGGGAAGAGGACAAGGGGACTCTTGAGAATTGGGGACAAGGAAAGAAGTCTGAGTGCTGGCTTCCAGTGTTGGCGCAGCCTACCGTAGGCATTAAAACTTCTCCTAAAGGGAGACGCGCAAGGGACGGAGGAAAAACTTGTTGCAAGTTCTTACCTCTTGTCACCTTGTCTCCACTCTCCAATCCCTCTATTGAGCAATTTGAGCACGGGCAGTTACGAGTGCTTTGTTTACCTGTACAAAGCCAGTTCCTCCGTAACTATTGCGGGCAGCAACAACTTGACGGGGAGATATCGCTTCATAAATATCTGCTGCAAATGCTGGATGTAATTGTTGCCACTCCTCCAATTTCAAATCTTTTAGGAGTTTACCTGCGGCAATACTAGTTTTTACCACCTTACCCACAAGATTGTAAGCTTCCCGGAAAGGAACGCCCCGTGCTGCTAGATAATCTGCTACATCAGTAGCATTAGAAAAATCCTCTGCTACAGCCGATGCTAATCGGTGGGTACGAAATTCTAAGCCTTCCCTGAGCAAAATTGTCATCGCTTCTAGTGAGGCTTTGACTGTGTTAACGCTATCAAATAGACCTTCTTTATCTTCTTGTAAGTCTTTGTTATATGCCAGGGGTAGGCCTTTCATGATGACTAACATCGCTTGGAGATGACCGAATACACGTCCCGTTTTTCCCCGCACCAATTCTGGGACATCGGGGTTTTTCTTTTGGGGCATGATACTGGAACCCGTAGCACAGCTATCTTTGAGGGTGACGAAGCGAAATTCTTCAGACGACCAAAGAATCACTTCTTCTGCAAGGCGGCTGAGGTGAACCATAATCAAGCTAGCAGCACACAAAAATTCGATTGCAAAATCGCGATCGCTCACTCCATCGAGGCTGTTAGCATAAATATCGTCAAAATTCAATAGTTTAGCTGTGTAGTGGCGATCAATAGGGAAAGTAGTTCCCGCTAAAGCACCACATCCCAAAGGTGAGATATTCACGCGGCGAGAAACATCTCCTAAGCGTTCCCAGTCGCGTTGCGCCATTTGAAAGTATGCCAAGAGGTGGTGAGCTAAACTCACAGGTTGGGCGCGTTGGAGGTGGGTATAACCAGGAATCAGAGTCTCAACGTGCTTTTCAGCTATATCTAGTAAAACACCTTGAAATTCTCGCAATTGGCTTTTGATTTGTTGGATTTGTTCGCGGAGGTAAAGTCTGGTATCAGTGCCAACTTGGTCATTACGCGATCGCGCTGTATGCAACTTTTTACCCGCATCGCCGACAATTTCTGTCAGTCGGCGTTCAACAGCAAAATGTACATCTTCAGCATCGACACCAGGCTGAAATTTCCCCTGGCGGTACTCTTGGCGAATTTGTTCTAAACCGGCAACCAGTTGCTCTGCTTCTTCTGGAGAGATGATACCTGTGTGAGCAAGCATTTTGGCATGAGCTTGAGAACCAGTGAGGTCATATTCGATTAATTCAATATCAAAACTTATACTGGCATTAAAACGAGCGATCGCTGGATGCAATGCTGATTCAAACCGCTGGCTCCAAGTTTGTTTTTCAGTCATAAATTATGAAAAGAGTAGGCGAGAGTTAAGAATTAAGAGTGAGGAATTATGAGTTTCTCACTCCTAACTTCTCACCCCTTACTTTCAACTCTTAACTTTTAAATTTAACCGTAGCTAGTTAGATTCCGAATCATATAGCCAATAACTAAACCAATCAACAATGCCCACACTTGACCTGTTTGTATAAAGTGGCTCCAAGCTTTTTGCATCTGACCCATAACGTTTGGATCGGTGATTGTTTGTGCTAGGGCTGTCAAATTTACAGGCAAATGCCAAACTAACTGAGATATCAAATCGCTGTAATTGCTCATCTTTGGTGATTAAGAAGTTAGGGGTGGCAAATTTCAGCATCAGTTTATTATTTAGATTAATTACTGATATTTACTGAAATATTTGGATATAACTTCAATGTCTTAACTCAAGATGCAGTCGATGCCAACCGCAATTTCTCGGCAGTCCGCAAAATCTGCCCCGCCAAAACTGCTGCACCAAAACCATTATCGATATTTACTACACCTACTCCCGCAGCACAAGAGTTAAGCATTGTCAATAGCGGTGCTAAACCACCAAAACTTGCGCCATAACCAATGCTGGTAGGTACGGCAATCACCGGACAACTCGCTAAACCTGCAACAACACTAGGTAAAGCGCCTTCCATCCCCGCCACCACAATCAACACCGATGCTGATTCAATCAAGTGGCGGTTACTCAGCAAACGATGAATCCCAGCAACACCGACATCCCAGAGGCGCTGGACGCGAAAACCAGAAAGTCCAGCAGTTACAGCCGCTTCTTCAGCAACAGGTAAATCGGCAGTACCAGCAGAAAGAATGCCAATTTCACCTGCAAATTGTGGTTCTATAATTGGGGGAGCGATCGCACAAATTCGCGCCGATTCGTAATATCGCAAACCGCTAACTTTTGATTGTAGTGCGGCATAAACTGCTGGTTCGATGCGAGTCGCCATCACTACCGGGTTACGGAGGCGCATCACTTCCATAATTTGAGCAATTTGCTCGGGAGTTTTACCAGGCCCCCAAATCACCTCTGGGAAACCAGTTCTGAGTTGGCGATGGTGGTCAATTTTGGCAAATTCACCTACAGATTCATAAGCTAAATCTTTGAGTGAGTCTAATGCCGTATCTGGGGTAACTTTACCATTGGCAACCGCTTCTAAGAGCGATCGCAAAGTTTTTTCATTGGTCATTGGTAATTAGCCCTTTGTCTTTTGTTCTTTGTCATTTATTCAGTCGTCCAATGCCCCATTCCCCATTCCCCATTCCTAATCAGTTACTTTTAGTTCGTAAAGATTCCAAAATGGCCCACCAAGAGCAGTATATTGAATTCCTTGGAAGCGATCGCGCACTGCTTGCAAATTCAACCTCTCCACTAAATGAATAAACGGCAACTGTTCTGAGGCGATGCGCTGATATTCATAATAAATTTCTTTGCGCTTGTTTTCATCTAATACCTGTGCGCCTTTAATATAAAGGCTGTCAATTTGCTTTTCCCAATCGGAAACTTCCCAGCCAATTATGGGTGGATCTCCCGGTTGTGGCCCCAAATTAAATGCGTGGGATGCACCAGCAGTTCTCCAGATATTGCTAGCGCCGTGGGGTTCAATACCGCCTTCAGCAAATCCTCCCAGGTAACAATCCCAATTATGCGTAACTTTGAGTTTTTCTAGATAGGAATTGAAGCTGAGAATTTGCAAATCTACTTGAATCCCAATATTAGCGAGATCCCGCCTGATTTGGGATGCCATATCTCCTCTAACTTTTCTTTCCGAATTCGTTAAGAGTGTAAATCTAACTCTGTTACCATCAATATCTAAAAGCTGATTTTGGTCATTATATTTGAAACCAGCTTGTAACAGTAATTTCTTCGATTTATCTGGTTCGTAATTATATACTTTTAGCCCTTTTTCTGGAGAAAGAAAGTAGGGACTTTTGACATAAACAAATGAATTTTGCAGTTCACCCAGTCCCCGATAAACATTTGTTTTCATCGTTTCGCGGTCGAGGGCATAGGCTATAGCCTGCCTGAATTCCTTTTTATTAAACCATATAGATTTAATTGGGTCTACAAAAGGTTTACCCTGAGAATTCTTTGCTTTACTCAGATTGAAAGCAATAAAACTAGTACTTGTACCTGGGCCACCATTATAAATTTTAAACTTCGCCCGTTTTTCTTCTCGCTTGAGCAAACTGAAACCTTCAGGAGGAACTTCTAAATTATCCAACTGCCCAGAGCGAAAACTAATCAACTGGTTTTCAGTAGATTCAATAATTTGCCAAACAATTCGCTCAATGTAAGGCTGAGAATTACCCTGAGCATCTTTGCGCCAGTAATATGGATTACGCCGAAATATAATTCGCTGACTGGAAACGTAACTTTCCATGATATATGGGCCGTTACCAACAATTTGTTTCGGATCAGTGCCTGTTCCCCACATTGAGAGAAACTTAGGATTTCCATCAGATCCAACTGTGCGAATTGCTTTTTGTAAAGCATGGACTGGCATAATTGGAATAGCACCTACATATCTTAAAAAAGGAGCAAAAGGTTCTAGTATACTGAATTCAACTCGGCGCTCATCGATTTTTTTGACCTTTGGCAAAGTGCCCTTATCACCAATTTTTAAGGCATCCTTGGTAGAACTGGGAATTTTGGGGTTGAGGTAGATTTCGTTATAAGTAAAGACAACATCATCAGCAGTCATTGGCTGACCGTCTGACCACTTAATTCCTTCTCGCAGAGTGATCACAATCCGTTGACCATCTTCAGAAACTTCCCAGTCTTCTGCTAAAGCAGGCTCTAGTTTTGTGGTTAGGGGATTCTCATTAATCAATGAGTCATAAATGAAGCTAAAAACGCTATATGCTGATTCATTTAAAGCATAATTAAAAGTTGAAGGCTCACTC
This sequence comes from Nostoc sp., assembly GCF_036917575.1. Lineage (GTDB taxonomy): Bacteria > Cyanobacteriota > Cyanobacteriia > Cyanobacteriales > Nostocaceae > Nostoc. The sequence continues at coordinate 101,215 of NZ_JBALDC010000072.1, forward strand.
AAAACTGCGGTTACGAGTTGCGGTACTTGAGCAGCTGCGCTTTTAAAGTTCGCTGGGTTGCAGGCGGTAAGTGTAAGTGCTGTTGCTGAAGTCAAAATTATTGGCAACCAAAAACGTTTAATTGCAAGAAATATTTTTTTAAAAAACTTCATACTTTTAATACACAAATAGTTCCTCAACCCAACCTACAGGTATTATAAGTGTTTAACCGAACCTGATATTTATGAAGTTCCGTCTTGATAACACATGAAAACTAACTAGCTTTTTTATCTTCTACTACTTTTAGTTCATAAATATTCCAATTGTAACTTCCTATCGCCGAGTATTTTACGTTCTCAATAGTATTACGCACGGCTACTAAAGCCAGAGAATTGAATAAGTGAATAAAAGGCAGATACTCTTGTGAGAGTTGTTGCGTTTCTCCATAGATAGCTTTGCGTTTTGTTTCATCGAACTCTCTAGCCCCTTGGATGTAAAGGTCTTCAATTTTCTGCTCCCAATCGGTAGCTTTCCAACCTACTGTTGGGGATTGTCCGGCTTGAGCTTTCTGATTAAATACATGAAAGTTACCTTCTACAGACCAGACATTGAAACCATCTTGTGGCTCAATACCACCAGTGATGGCTCCATACCAACATTCCCAATCTAGAGTGTTAGAGATTTTTTCTCCAATAATACTGAAGTCAATAAATTGTAAATCTACTTTAATCCCTATCTTGCCGAGATCCTGTTGGATTTTCGGTGTGATTGTAGGTCTATTACCAGCAACAGCCATGATTGTGAAGCGGACTCGATTGCCATCTGCGTCTAACAGCTGACCTTTATTATCGTATTTGAATCCGGCTCCTAGTAAAAGTTGTTTAGCTTTTTCTGGATTGTAGTCATAGGTTTTTAAACCTTCTTTTGGAGACAAATAATAGGGGCTGGGAACAGAAATTGGAGAGTCTTGCGGTTTACCTAATCCCCGTAAAGTGTTATTGATCATCGTTTGGCGATCAATAGCGTAGGCGACAGCCTGTCTAAAAGCAACATTGTTAAAAAAGCGGGATTTAATGGGATCTACAACAGGCTTGCCATTGCGACTACCTTTGTTGAGATTGAAAGTTATAAAATTTGTCCCAGAGTCAGGCCCAGCATTTTTAATAGTAAAGTTACCCCGTTTTTCTTGACGCTTGAGCAATTGAAAACTTCCAGGGCCAATTTCTAGTACATCTAACCCTCCAGAACGAAATTGCAGCAAAGCTGTATCAGGCGATTCCACAATTTGCCAAATTATACGCTCAATATATGGCAGTTGTTTTCCTTGTGCATCTTTTTGGCGCCAGTAATAAGGGTTACGCCGAAATGTTACGCGTTGATTGGTTGAATAACTCTCGATTGCGTAAGGGCCATTAACAATAATTTTTTTCGGATCTGTGTCGGTTCCCCAAGTGGACATAAACACTGGCTTACCGTCAGAGTTTTTAGCTTCCACTGCTGCGCGTAGGGCATATTCAGGTAGGATTCCCACACCTGCTGCAATCGATCGCAAGAAGGGAGCAAACGGTTCTGGCAGAATAAATTCTACTCGGCGATCATCAACTTTGCGGACTTTGAGAAAAGTCTTACTGCTGCCAATTTTGAGAGCATCTTGGATATAAGTGGGAATGCGTTTGTTCATGTAGATGTCATTGAAAGAGAAAATGACATCATCAGCTGTTAATGGCTGACCATCCGACCACTTCAATCCTTCTCGTAAGGTAAAAACAAACCGCAGTTTGTCTGGGGAAACTTCCCAAGATTCAGCCAAAGCTGGCTCAATTTCCTTAGTTATTCCATTTTGAGTAGCTAATGCCTCATAAGTGAAACCAGAAATATTGGGAGATTCTTGAATAAGGGCGTAGTTAAAAGTCTTAGGGTCGCTCGTAGTAGAAATCACCAACTGGGGAACTTGTGCAGCCGCAGTTTTAAAGTTAGATGGATTGCAGGCAGTAAGTGTAAGTGCTGTTGCAAACGTTAAAATTATTGATAAACAAAAACGCTTAATTGTGTTAGAAATTGGAGAATATTTCATAATTTTTATTGTTTCAAAAGCAAGACAACAGCATAAGCACAGATGCCTTCTTCACGTCCAACAGGGCCTAATTTTTCATTGGTGGTAGCTTTGATGCCAATTTGATTTGGTTCTAATTCTAAAACAGCCGCTAGTTTGTTGCGCATGGTATGAATATGCGGTTTTAGTTTTGGACGTTCTGCTACTACCACTGAGTCAATATTTCCTATCTGCCAGCCTTGATCCCGAATCAATTGATTTACTTGAGTTAATAGTACTAAACTATCTGCTCCTGCCCATTGGGGATCGCTGGGCGGAAAATAATGACCAATATCTCCTAAAGATAATGCTCCAAGCATGGCATCCATAATCGCGTGCGTTAACACATCAGCGTCACTGTGCCCTAATAAACCCAGTTCATGGGAAATTTGAATTCCACCTAAAATCAAAGCGCGATCGCTCACTAATTGATGAATATCGTAGCCGTTACCAATACGAATTTTTGTCATTTGTCATTTGTCAGGAGTTAAAAATTATTATTCTCTCTCTGTTCCCCTGCTCCCCTACTCCCCTGCTTCCCCTGCTCCCCCTGCTTCAATTTCTCCAACAGATCGGGGCGGCGATCGCGAGTTCTTTGAATTTGTTGTTCGTAACGCCACCGGGCGATCGCTGCATGATTCCCACTGAGCAAGACATCAGGCACTTTCAAGCCGCGAAAATTCGCCGGACGAGTATATTGGGGATAGTCCAATAACCCTTCCTCAAAACTTTCTGCTGTCAGGGATTCAGTTTTGGCGACGGTTCCTGGTATTAGACGCACTACACCATTAATCAAAGCCATTGCTGGAATTTCTCCACCAGTCAGAATAAAATCGCCCAAAGATACTTCACGAGTTACCAAATGTAGTACCCTCTCATCTACTCCTTCGTAATGCCCACAAATAACTACTAACTGGTCATAATTTGTCACTAATTCTTTCAAAAGAGGTTGATTAATTGCTTCACCTTGTGGACTCATCAAAATTATTTCTCTTCGGGGTAGAATCGGCAGCGATTCCACGGCGGTAAAAATAGGTTCTGGCTTCATGAGCATCCCAACACCGCCGCCGTAGGGTTCATCATCTACTTTTCGGTGCTTGTCAGTGGTAAAGTCCCGTGGATTAATCAGATGCACTTGGGCAATCTGTTTGGCTAAGGCTTTACCTAGCAGCCCAGAATTGAGAACAGAGTTAAAACAGTCAGGAAAAAGCGTAACTATATCAAAGCGCACAGTTATTCGTATTCGAGGACACTAATCTTAAATTGAATGTCTAGCAAACACCAGCAAGCCAAGGTTGGGTTAAACTCCAGTTAAACTTTATCAATAGTATCTAAAACTACCAGACCTCCTGGATTTTAGATGGGCTCAAAAGTTTTTCTAATTACTTAATTTATGTTTAAATGTTGTCACAACTACATTTAAATTAATAATCATATCAAGTTAACAACTTCCAGGATGCATCAAGCCAGCCTCAGAAAAAAGCGTAGTCTTAACTGCTCGTCCCCAATCTTAAAGGGAGAATCTAGCGACTTAAAGACTATTTTGCCTTGCTGCAAGTGGACAGGTGAAAAACAAGGCGCTGGCTTTGAAGAATGGGAACAAACACGTTTAGACTGAAGCAACGCAAGCGTTAAGCGAGAATTTGGAGAGTATCTTTCCCCAGTTCCAAACTTCCAAAAAGTGTCCTTTCAAAGAAGCAAAGCGTAAAAATAATCAGGTAACTGAACCTTGTTAAATTCACACGCCATTCGCCACAAGCCGGGAAACCCTCCCTTTCGGCAGTTCCTCATGGGGAAACCCCCTTTGAGCAACTGCCTCACCAAGGCGATGGCTCCTGAAGTTGTTGACAGGAGAACCAAAATGCCGCAATTACAAGCTAAATCGCTAGAAATGAGGACACCCCAAGCAACTAAAACCGCCGTTCTGGTTATCGGAGGTGCAGAAGATAAAGTTCATGGGCGCGAAATCCTACGAACTTTTTTTGGACGCGCCGGTGCTAGTAAGGCTTATATTACAATAATTCCATCTGCCTCTCGCGAACCTGCCATTATTGGTGGTCGGTATATTCGCATTTTTGAAGAAATGGGTGCCCAGAAGGTAGAGATTTTAGACATCCGCGAACGAGAACAGTGTGAAGCCTCCCAGATCAAAGCATCCTTAGAAGCCTGTAGTGGGGTATTTTTGACAGGAGGAGACCAGCTGCGTCTTTGTGGCGTCTTGGCAGATACGCCAGCAATGGAAATTATTCGTCAGCGGGTGAGGACAGGGCAACTTACGTTAGCAGGCACCAGTGCCGGAGCGGCGGTGATGGGGCATCACATGATTGCTGGCGGCGGTAGTGGAGAGGCGCCCAATCGTTCCCTAGTGGATATGGCAACGGGTTTGGGATTTATTCCAGAAGTAATCGTTGACCAACACTTTAACAACCGTAATCGGATGGGGCGACTGATTAGTGCGATCGCAGCTCATCCCGATCGCTTAGGTATTGGCATTGACGAAGATACTTGTGCAGTGTTTGAACGTGATGGTTGGCTACAAGTTATGGGTAAAGGTAGTGTCACCATTGTCGATCCCACCGAGCTCACCCATACCAACGAACCCCATGTCGGTGCTAATGAACCATTAACCGTGCATAATTTACGTCTTCATATCCTCAGCTACGGCGATCGCTTTCACTTGTACCAGCGGACTGTATTGCCTGCTGTACACCGAATCTCCAGCTGACGGGATAGAGTATCTGAGGTTACACTGAGTTGACCGCACATTTATTATTTCTTACCGTAGAAAAATGATAAGAATACCATGTAAAAAGAAAAAACTGTTTTTAACGAACAGTTTAGCGGTCAATTCCAGTAAGAAACTAGAATTTTGGTTCCGAATCTCCATCTACCTATTCCCATGAGAATCCTCAAGATCCAGACATTACGCGGCCCAAACTATTGGAGCATTCGACGCCACAAACTGATCGTCATGCGCCTCGATTTAGAAAACCTTGGCGAGACGCCCTCGAATGAAATCCCTGGCTTTTATGAAGGATTAGTTGAGGCGCTGCCAAGTCTGGAGGGTCACTATTGTTCGCCTGGCTGTCGTGGTGGTTTTCTGATGCGAGTCAAAGAAGGCACTATGATCGGCCACATAGTAGAACACGTAGCCTTAGAACTCCAAGAATTAGCAGGGATGCATGTCGGCTTTGGTCGCACCCGCGAAACTGCCACACCCGGAATTTACCAAGTAGTAATCGAATACCTGAATGAGGAAGCGGGACGCTACGCTGGACGAGCCGCAGTACGGCTGTGCCAGAGTATCGTTGATCGAGGTCGTTATCCCAAGGCAGAACTAGAGCAAGATATCCAAGACCTGAAAGACTTTTCCCGTGATGCTTCCTTAGGCCCTTCCACAGAAGCGATCGTCAAAGAAGCAGAAAAAAGAGGTATTCCCTGGATGGCGCTAGAAGCCCGCTTTTTAATTCAGCTAGGCTACGGCGTGAACCAAAAGCGAATGCAGGCCACAATGACGCACAACACTAGTATTCTGGGCGTAGAACTAGCTTGCGATAAAGAAGCCACTAAACGTATCCTTGCTGCTGCTGGTGCGCCAGTACCCAGAGGTACAGTAATCAACTTTTTAGACGATTTAGAACAAGCCATTGAATTCGTTGGCGGCTATCCCATCGTCATCAAGCCCCTAGATGGCAATCATGGACGTGGGATCACCATTGATATTAGAACTTGGGAAGAAGCTGAAGCCGGATACGAAGCTGCCAGACAGGTTTCTCGGTCAATTATTGTCGAAAGATATTACGTTGGGCGCGACCACAGGGTACTGGTGGTAAATGGCAAAGTAGTAGCAGTAGCCGAACGTGTCCCGGCTCATGTGATTGGCAATGGCAGATCCAACATTGCCGAACTGATTGAGGAAACAAACCTCGATCCAAATCGCGGTGAAGGACATGATAACGTCCTAACCAAGATTGAACTAGACCGCACCAGCTACCAGCTCCTAGAAAGGCAAGGTTATACCCTAAATAGCGTGCCACCCAAGGGCACTATTTGTTATCTTAGGGCAACAGCCAACTTAAGTACAGGTGGTAGTGCCGTAGACCGTACCGATGAAATTCACCCAGAAAATCTTTGGTTGGCACAACGAGTAGTCAGAATTATCGGTTTGGATATCGCCGGACTCGATATCGTCACCTCGGATATTAGCCGTCCTCTGCGGGAAGTGGATGGCGTGATTGTCGAAGTTAACGCCGCTCCCGGTTTTCGGATGCACGTTGCCCCAAGCGTAGGTATTCCCCGCAACGTCGCTGGCGCAGTGATGGATATGTTGTTTACTAACGAACAATCTGGCCAAATTCCCATCCTCAGCATCACGGGTACTAATGGCAAAACCACCACGACTCGACTACTAGCACATATTTATAAGCAGACAGGAAAAGTAGTAGGTTATACTACTACTGATGGGACATATATCGGTGATTATTTAGTAGAAACTGGCGATAATACAGGTCCCCAAAGTGCCCACCTCATCCTCCAAGATCCGACAGTAGAAGTAGCAGTACTGGAAACGGCTCGCGGTGGCATTCTCCGCTCTGGATTGGGCTTTGAAGCTGCAAATGTAGGGGTAGTATTGAATGTAGCTGCCGACCACTTAGGAATAGGCGATATAGATACCATTGAGCAGTTAGCTAACCTCAAAAGTGTAGTAGCAGAAGCCGTATTCCCGGATGGTTACGCGGTACTTAACGCTGACGATCGCCGCGTCGCCGCCATGTCAGAAAAAACTAAGGCTAATATTGCTTACTTCACGATGAACCCCAATTCGGAATTAGTGCGGAAGCACATTTTAAAGGGTGGAGTCGCGGCAGTATATGAAAATGGCTATTTGTCAATTGTTAAAGGTGACTGGACACACCGCATAGAAAGAGCCGAAAATATACCTTTAACAATGGGCGGACGTGCGCCGTTTATGATTGCCAACGCTTTAGCAGCCAGTTTGGCGGCGTTTGTGCAAAACGTCACAATTGAGCAGATTCGTGCTGGTTTGAAAACCTTCCGGGCTTCAGTTAGCCAAACACCAGGACGAATGAATCTATTTAATTTAGGCAACTACCACGCTTTAGTAGACTATGCTCACAACGCAGCTAGTTACGAAGCTGTAGGTTCCTTTGTGCGGAACTGGACTACAGGACAACGGATTGGCGTAATTGGCGGGCCAGGCGATCGCCGTGATGAAGACTTTGTTACTTTGGGTAAATTAGCAGCACAAATTTTTGATTACATCATCATCAAAGAAGACGATGATACACGGGGACGCTCACGTGGTTCAGCTGCCCAGTTGATTATTCAAGGGATCGCGGAAGTTAAGCCTGATAGCCGCTATGAATCGATTCTGGATGAAACCCAAGCGATAAATAAAGGCTTAGACATGGCTCCTGATAACAGTCTGGTGGTAATTTTGCCAGAAAGTGTTAATAGGGCTATTAAGTTAATTAAGCAGCGTGGTTTAGCCAAAGAAGAGACACACCAACAAAATCCCGGCACAACTGTCATCGATTCCCAAAATGGGATCGCGCCTTCTTCTGTGGTTAATACCTTGCTGTAGTTATAAATCAGGAGGAGGCACCGCGCTGGCTTCTCCTGACTCCTTTAATTACTGTTTTTCTTCTTCCTGATTGGTTTCCTCGCTGGGAGTTTTCATCTCCTCCTTAAAACCTCGTAGGGTTTTGCCCAGTGCAGTCCCCAACTCGGGAATTTTTTTTGGGCCGAAAATTAGAATAGCGACTATGCTAATTACAGCTATTTCTGGCCATCCCAGTCCAAACATATAAATTTCCTCTAAGGCATCTGTAATTAAATATAGACATTGATGGCTCACATCCGATGAATTCGCCACTGATAAGCACTTTACATCTTGTAAAACAGCGTATAAATAAAATCAATAAAGATAAGTTTTTTATCCTCAAAAACTTTTGGCAAAGTTCCTTAAAATATCTGATGGTTGAAGCGCCTTTTTTAAAACAGTCCTAACTGTATTGACTGGTTTTTCTCAATATTCTCTGTTGCTATTGGTGGTAAATCTGCTGGAGGTTCAACAATTAAAGGAGCATTTTCTTCAAATCTCAGTTTTGAGCTTTTGATGTAGTCTTCATTAATCTCAAAAGCTAACCAGTGTCTTTGTAACGTTTCTGCAACTCGACCTGTCATATTAGAACCAGCAAAAGGTTCTAAAACAATATCACCTGGTTCTGTACAAAGATTAATGACAAACTCTGGTAAAGCTTGAGGAAATCTTGCTGGGTGTGGTTTAAAACCTTCTTGTTTGCAACGCCTTTGGTAATAATCGTTGGAAGCAGTATTTGAGGCGGAAATCACATTTACAGGCTGGACTAAATCTTCAAATAAAATTTCTTGTGCAAAAGTCTGTTGCCCTATTTCTTCTTTGTCTGTACTGCAACGTCCATCAATAATATTGGGGGGAATGGCTCCTCCCCTGTCCTTTCCAAATTTATCGGAAATATCATGCCCTGATGGTCTAACTTTGGGCTTATACCCATTTTTGAGAAGGTTTTTCATCGCATCGCTATAAGGCTTTAAAACTCTTCTATTATTAGCTTTAGGATGCGGCTCTTTTGATAGCCACCAAATTGTATTTACCGAATCTTTAACTCTTTCTCTGCGAACTGTCACCCATTCGGCAGGGGTGGGTAGTTTTGCTGGGTTATACCAATACAATTCTTGTGCCAAATAAAATCCTAGTCCGCCTTTTTCTTTTGCTTTGCACAAAGCAACAACTAGTTCAAAATGATAAAGAGAACGAACTGGCATACCTTTAATCCAGCTGCCACCAATATCAATAATCAATGAGCCTGTTGGTTTAAGAATACGATAGAACTGTGCTGCATAATCTTTGAACCATTCAACATATTCATCAGCATCAACGTTTCCGTATTCTTTTTTACGAACTAGTGCAAAAGGTGGAGAGGTGCAAATTAGGTCGATACTTTCATCGGGAATACCTGCCATTAATTCTAAGCTGTTTCCCAAATAAGCAGCACCAAATTTTGTTTCGTAATAAGGGTTACAATTATTAAGTCTCATCTCAACAATTTTAGTACAGTTGTACGCTCTCTGAAGACAGTATCATCCGTAAAAACATAAGTTTTCAAACTATTAGCTATTTTTTTGATCAATTTGCTGAATGAATAGGGCAATTTGCCAAGTATCTGGATTTTTATCAGTACAAATGTTCTATAGTGATAATGGTCGAGGCACAACTGGACACGTTGAACAAAGCAATAATCAGCGAACTAATTTCTAATTGGATTGGTAATTGCTAAACCTAACCAATCGCTTAATTCCTGAGCTAGCCATTCCAGTTCCGCTTCAGATTTAATTACACCACCACTACCACCAAGGTGATATTTTTTTACTCCTACCCAAATATCCAATTGTGCAGGAACGGCAATTCTACTGCCTTCAGAATCTTTAGTAAAATGTTTGGGAATGTAAACCAACTTAGTAACACTTTGCCTTGGTGATGCACGGGTACGATAAGATTTCCAAGCAAACAACTCCCAGGTTAGGGCAATTTCTTTGGAATTCAGGCGTAAGCAGATGCATCCAAACAAGTTAAAGAAAAATTTATACACCATCAGCAAGCCAGCACTCCAAAAAGGAAGTGAAAACAAGGCAAAGGGGATATTGGCAGGAAAAGGAGCCGAAAGAGCGACAATTGTCCAAATTAGGATAAATGAATTCCAGGCGATCGCAAATACACCTGTGAGTACTACTGATGGATCAAAACCATCTGGTGGAACAATAATTTCTAGAGAATCCCCATTTTTGGTTAGTTGAATCTTACTCCCATCTGGTTTGCCAACAACAAAAGTAGGCAAGTTTATCGGTTGTGGTTTCTCCAAAGCTGCCATCGCTTGGTCAGCAGAACTCAAACGCCGTTCTAAACTAGGTTCAATCATCCACTTTAACCAATTGCTAAAGCTGGGACTGAGATTAGCCAGTTGTTCAAACTGAATGCGAAAATCCTTTTGGGGTAAATCGGCTGGGTGAGTACCCGTTACTAAATAAATTAAGGTTGCGCCTAAACTATAAAGGTCAGATGCTGCAACAGTGCGTCCGCCAAATTGCTCTGGTGGCATATAGCCATAAGTTCCGACTACAGTCCTTGTCCCGCTTTCAGTAGCCAGAACAGTCTGCACTGAGCCAAAATCTACCAAATAAACTTGACCGACATTATTGCCAGAACGCTCTCCCAATAAAATATTGCTAGGCTTAATATCACGGTGAATTACAGGCGGATACAGCCTATGTAGATAAACGAGAATCTCTAAAAGTGCTTTGGCTATCTGTTTGACTTCAGCTTCGGTAAAACTTCGTCCAGTTTGTAAACATTGCTCTAAAGTTTGTGCCGGAATATAAGTTTGTACTAGAGCAAATCCTTTGATTGTTGGTAAATTTACCTCAAAATAGTTTAAATACTGAGGAATTAACGGATGTGACAAAGATTTTAAAGTTTCAGCTTCCCGCTCAAACAGCTTGAGTGAATCCCATTCAAAGTCATCACCAAAAGAGAGTAACTTGATGACCACTAATTCCTGAGTTTGCAAATCACGAGCTAGCAAAGTCCGCCGTCCTGCTTTTTTTCCCAATAGCTGCTGAACTTCGTAGCGCTCACTTAATATTTCGCCGATCATTATGGTTTCTTCTAATGCTACGGTTGAAAAGTTTTTAGAGCTTATAGCTTTTGAATTTGGCAAATCTATATCTTTAATATAATTGCGTAGTTCTATGCCCTCCCAACTTTGGCCTTATATTACCCCTGGTATTCCCGATGAATTATTCGAGCATTTGCCAGGAATTCCCCTGAGCCAGCGAGAAGTCCGACTACTATTGATTGCCCAACTGCGGCTAAAATCAGATTCTGTGTTGTGGGATATTGGCGCCGGGACAGGTACAATTCCGGTAGAGGTGGGGCTATTGTGTCCAGATGGACAGATTATCGCTATCGAAAGAGATGAAGAAGTAGCTAATCTGATCAAGCGTAACTGCGATCGCTTTGATGTGAAAAATGTCGAAGTTGTTGAAGGCATCGCCCCAGAGTGTTTGCATGACCTCAAAGTTACCCCTCACCGCGTTTGTATCGAAGGAGGTCGCCCCATTCAAGAAATTCTGCAAGCAGCTTGGGATTATTTGCCGCCATCCGGTCGGGTTGTAGCCACAGCTGCTAATCTAGAAAGTCTGTATGCTATTTCCCAAAGCTTTTCCCTACTAAGAGCTAGAAATATCGAAGTTGTCCAATCTGCGGTTAACCGCCTAGAGACACGCGGCTTTTCTCAAACCTTTACCGCCGTCGATCCCATTTTTATCCTCAGTGGTGAGAAACTGGATTAGGGAATGGAGACTGGGGACTGGGGACTTGAAATTAAAGAAGAGTTCTCACAATACCCAATACCCAATACCCAATACCCAATCCCCAATCCCCAGTACCCAATACTTCTATGCCTTGGTCTCGGATTATTAGTGGAATTGTTGCGATCGCTCTTGCTCTTTGTGCAACCCTTTTGGGGGGTTGGTACTTTACCATCATCTTTGCGGTTATCATCTTTTTGGGTCAACAGGAATATTTTAATTTGGTGCGAGCCAGAGGCATCGCTCCCGCCGCTAAAACTACTATGGCTGTCAGCCTAGTCTTGCTAGTGATTTGCACCCTTGATGGCAGTTTAGCTGACGCTGTGATGCCAATAGCTGGCACACTTATTTGTTTTTACCTGCTGTTTCAACCCAAATTTGCCACGATCGCTGATGTTTCCGCTTCTATTATGGGGCTATTTTACGTTGGTTACTTACCAAGTTACTGGGTGCGGTTACGAGCAATAGATAGCGATGCTTTTAGCAATCTCCCTTTTGGAGGTTACTGGCCCACAACTTGGACAGATTTTTGGGAAAAGGCAAATTCTACTTCTTTAGCACAAGGTTTTACAGCCACACTACTGACTTTTTTGTGTATTTGGGCAGCTGATATCGGTGCTTACACCATTGGCAAATTCTTTGGAAAAACCCGTCTATCTGACATTAGCCCGAAAAAAACTGTAGAAGGTGCTGTCTTTGGCATTACTTCAAGTGTTGCTGTAGCCATAGCAGGAGCCTATTATCTTCACTTACCTAAATCCCTTTTCACTGGTTTAGCATTGGGTTTGCTGATTGGCATTGCTAGTCTTTTAGGGGATCTCACAGAATCTATGCTGAAGCGGGATGCTGGAGTTAAAGATTCTGGACAATTAATTCCCGGTCATGGTGGAATTTTAGACCGTACCGATAGTTATATTTTCACAGCTCCTTTGGTTTACTATTTTGTGACATTACTTTTGCCACTATTTAGTAAGTAGGTATTGGGTATTGGCTAGTGGGTATTGGGCATGGAGAAGAGACAAGGTAGACAAGGAAGAGGGGGGAGACTTGGGAGAGGCTTGTTCAATATTCCCCCCTGTCCCTAGTCCTCAGTCCTCAGTCCCCAGTCACGACTAGACGCCATATCATTTAAAATAGAGTATTAATATTTTTTAATTTGCGATCGTCAAGGGTTAACGTTAATCCGTCCACGACACACCAGCTTGCCTGGGATCAGTGTTAGTTCTTGGATATCGACATCTGAGCCAAGATCCAGGTTGTACTCCTGATTGTTTTTTAATATATTTTTCTGCTCGGGCTTGATTGGGATATATGTCACTTGCAATTCATGCCCACTAAGTAATTGTAAGCCCAGACAAATCTCTAGAGGTATTGTTTCACTATTGGTTACTCTTAAACCTCGCAGTATAATTTGGTTGTTCCCAAGGATAATTTCTTGCCACTTGATTGGTTGGGACTGGGGATAATCTGTTGGTAAAACCTTAACCAATAGATCGCTCAAAGCAGTCGATAATAATTCTGATGAGAGAGAAGCATTCAAATCCTTCTCATCTACAATTAAATTGCCAACCACTGGTACTGTTTCTAACAGTCGCAGAGGTTTTCCCTTGAGTACAGAACCGATATTTACTCGAATATTTTCTGCTATTAGTTGAATTTGTGTAATTAGGAGACCTTGATAAACTGCATGAGTAGCAAAAATAGATACCGAAGGAATGCGTCCAGAGAAAAGCTGGCGATCGCTAGCTTTAATCTCCACTTCTAATTCCGATATTTGGCTGACCTGCGCTCTTAACCAGAGCTTGACTGCTGTTGTGAGTACCTGCGTAATTATGCGGATTTTATTTGCACTTGTTGTTTGCGAATTTTGATCTGGCATCTAAACTAATTTGTTTATGAGTATTTAATCAATAATTGAACATAAATTAAATAAGCTTTAAATGTAACATTTCTACCTACTCGCTACATAATGCAAATATCATTTACTTGATCGCAATAAATAAGCAATTTCCACATGGAGGTACGGTTACAAAAAATTATCGCTCAATGGGGCATCGCCTCACGTCGTGAAGCCGAAGAAATGATTAGGCAATCACGGGTGCGGATTAATGGGGTATTGGCACATTTAGGTCAAAAAGTTGATCCCGAAAAAGATGCGATCGCAATTGATGGTAAGTCTGTATCGCAAAAGCAGCGTCCGGCTTTAATATATCTATTGCTGCATAAACCGCCAGGAGTGGTTTCGACTTGCTACGACCCTCATCGAAGACCAACAGTCCTAGATTTACTACCAAAAGAATTACGGGAGGGTTCAGGTATTCACCCAGTTGGTCGTTTAGATGCAGACTCTACAGGAGCGTTAATCCTAACTAATGACGGAGAACTGACATTTGGATTAACCCATCCACGTCACAGTATTTCCAAGACATATCATGTTTTGGTCAAAGGACATCCTTCTGAAACAGTACTGCAAATGTGGCGTCAAGGTGTGATGTTGGAGGGTAGAAAAACCAGAAACGCTAAGGTACACCTCATAGAACGTCGTACCGAGGAAAGTGTTTTAGAAATAGTCTTGCAGGAGGGAAGAAATCGTCAAATTCGCCGGATAGCTCAACAGTTAGGATACCCAGTAATCAAACTGCATCGGACTGCGATCGGCCCAATTAAATTACAAACTCTAAAAGAACCTTTTTTGTCAGAGGGTAAATATCGTTCCCTTAAAGATCGTGAGATTCGCTTTTTGCAAGATCAGATAACGCGACCTATTAAAGATTCAGTGGAATTAAGGAGTGTCAGTAGGCATGAAATGGCTAAGAAAAAAGAATAATCACCAGCCATCACTTTCATTAGAGGAACAACGAGCCGAAAAGTTGGCAGAATTAGGCGCTCAACTTTGGGCATTGCGTCAAGAACAGGGTTTATCTCTAGAGCAAGTGGTTGCATTGACCAGGATTCCCAAACGATTATTGCAGGCGATCGAAGAAGGTAATTTAAACGAACTACCAGAACCGATATATATTCAGGGTTTGATCAGGCAATTTGCCGATGCACTAGGTTTGAATGGAGTAGAATTTTCTGGCACTTTTCCAATCAGTTCTGCACAAGTTAGCCCTTTAAGTAGAGAGAATACTTCACCCCTGGCTCAACTACGTCCGATTCATCTCTACTTTCTTTACATATTACTAATAGTATGCTCTGTAAATGGCTTATCTCAGCTATTAAATAACGCCTTACTACAAGCAAGTAATAGTCCAAACCAGCCATATCCAAAACAAAAGTCCGTTGCTAAACCAGAAATAGCTCAACTAAAAGAGTCAACGCAGGTACAACCTGTCAGCGATACCGTCGGCGGTGTCCAAAAGGGACAGGTTGTTCAGGTTGGTGTGACTTTGAAAGCGTCATCTTGGATTCGTGTAGTAGCCGATGGCAAAACCGAGTTTGAGGGTATTCTGCCAGAGGGAACTCACCGAATTTGGAAAGCCCAAGAGCAACTAACAGTGAAAACTGATAATGCTGGCGGTGTGTTGGTGAGCGTCAATCAAGAGAAAGCTAAGAAAATGGGAGAGCCAGGGAAAGAGGAAGAAGTTAGGATTGCTGCCAAGCCTAAATTTTGAAATATGGGGGATTGGGGATTGGGGATTGGGGATTGGGGATTGGGGATTGGGGATTGGGGATTGGGGATTGGGGATTGATTATTTTCCCCTGCTCCCCCTGCTTCCCTGCTCCCCTGCTCACTGAACTTGATCTTCCGGGGCGCGTCCATTGAGTTTGGTCAGAACTTTCAAGCGATCGCGCAATTCGTCTGTTATCGCTCCTGGTTGATAGCGCCACTCCCAGTTCCCCTCAGCAATACTGGGAAAATTCATCCGCGCTTCGTTTCCTAATCCCAAAATATCTTGCAAGGGAATAATCGCTTGGTTGGCTACAGAATTCAAAGCTAGGCGAATCAAATCCCAGTGAATGCCATCAGGGCTGATAGAACCTAAATAAAGCAACAAGTTTTGCTTTTCCCCATCCTCAGCTGTATTGAACCAGCCTATAGTTGTATCATTATCGTGAGTCCCGGTATAAACTACAGCATTGTGCCGATAATTGAATGGTAAAAATGGATTAGCGGAATCAGCACTAAAGGCAAATTGCAAAATTTTCATCCCCGGAAATTCATACTTGTCTCGCAGCGCTTCTACCCCCGGTGTAATTACTCCCAAATCTTCTGCTAAGACGGGTAGCTTGCCCAACTTTTGCCTAATCACTTCAAAAAAAGCATCTCCAGGCGCTTCCACCCATTTACCATTCATGGCAGTTTGTTCACCTTGCGGCACAGACCAATAAGCCTCGAAGCCCCGGAAATGGTCAATGCGAATTATATCTACATAATCCAGCATTGCCTCAAAGCGCTGTACCCACCACTTAAAGTCTTGTTTTTGCAATTCCTCCCAGTTGTAAACCGGGTTGCCCCACAATTGACCGGTGGCGCTAAAGTAATCTGGTGGAACTCCTGCCATTTGAGCAGCAGCTCCTGTCTGTTCGTCTAAGCAAAATATTTCGGGATGCGCCCACACATCAGCGCTATCGTGAGCTACATAGATGGGGATATCGCCAATAATGTCAATACCGCGCATATTAGCGTAGCTTTTAAGCTCAGACCACTGGCGGAAAAACTCAAATTGGACAAATTTATAATAAAAAATCTCTTCATTGAGCCGCTCCCGTACTTGCTCCATTGCTTGTGGATCACGCTTGACAAGTTCTGACGGCCATGTGTGCCAGTTTGCATTCTCGTTGGCATCTTTCAACGCCATAAATAAGGCGTAATTATCTAGCCAATAGGCTTTGCTGTCGCAAAAACCTTCAAACTCTTTTTGTTTGATGGGTGTGGCGTTGGCTCTAAAATGTTCATAGGCTTTTTTGAGTAGCCCAATTTTAACCGCCACAACCTTCTCGAAATCTACTTTTTCTTCTGGAAAACCTGGTAAATTAGCAAAGTCTTCTTCTGTTAGCAAACCCTCATCTTGCAGTTTTTCTGGGCTAATCAGCAGGGGACTTCCCGCCATTGCCGAGTAGCACATATACGGAGAATTACCGTATCCAGTGGGGCCCAAAGGTAAAACTTGCCAATATTGTTGATGGCTTTCTTTGAGAAAATCGATGAAGCGATAAGCTTCTAAGCCTAAATCCCCAATGCCAAATCGACTGGGAAAGGAGGTAGGATGCAGTAAAATACCACTTGATCTAGGAAAAGGCATAAGTAATCTAAATTATAGAAGGGAGCAATTGTCTGATGGAGACGCTAGGCGATCGCATCGAATCTATCACAGAACAGTATTCGATTATCAATTATCAGTTGTCACAGAGCTAACAAATACAGTTAACTATTAACTGTTCACTGTTAACAGATTATGACTTACCGAAATCCTACACCGACAGTTGATATCATTATTGAACTCGTAGATCGACCTCATCGGCCAATAGTGTTAATTGAAAGACATAATCTACCCTTAGGTTGGGCTATTCCTGGTGGTTTTGTGGATTATGGAGAAGCGGTAGAAGTGGCGGCGCAGCGGGAAGCTCAGGAAGAAACGGGTTTACAGGTGGAGTTGGTTGAACAATTACTGGTGTATTCTGACCCCAATCGTGATCCCCGTCAGCATACGATTAGTATTGTGTTTTTGGCGACAGCTACGGGGGAACCTCTGGCTGGAGATGATGCTAAGGGTGTAGGCATTTTTGAGTCTTGGTGTGTGCCTGGTAATTTATGTTTTGACCACGATCGCATTTTGCGGGATTATTGGCGATATCGGCATTATGGGATACGTCCGAGGTTGGGGTAAGAGGGACGAACCGCAAAGGACGCAGAGGACACAAAGGAAGAGGTGAGAGGAAATATCTATGACACAAAGTTTTTGTGATTATACTGTGTCAGTGGTATTTAAAGGTGAATTATGGATGCTGAGACACTGTTGGAGAAATACGCCGAAGGACACAGGCAATTTCACAACGAGAATCTTAGAGGAGTAGACCTCAAATATGCAAATCTAAGTGGAATAGACCTAACAGGTGCAGATTTGACGGGTGTAGATTTAAATGATGCGAACCTGAGTAAAGCATTACTTCAAAATGCAAACTTCACTAGAGCTTCTCTAACAGGTGCAAATTTAAGTGAGTTGAACGAAAGTTCTAGTTTAAATTTGAGCTGGGCAGACCTAAGTAGTGCTGACTTAAGTGGAGCAAAACTAAGTAGCGCTAACTTTAGTAACGCCAATTTGGATAATGCCAACTTGAGTAAAGCTAACTTGAATAGCGCTAACTTCAGTAATGCCAATCTAGATAACGCCAACTTGAGTGATGCAACACTCAATTATGCAAACTTAACCGACGCATCTTTAAATGAAGCAAAAGTCGTTAGAGCTAGCCTTACTAGTGCTGATTTAAGTAGAGCTAACTTGTTTGCATCTGATTTGAGTCAAGCAAACTTAGCTCAAGTGATACTCAAAGGTGCTAATTTGCAGGGAGCCAAAGTTCGGGGTGTTAATTTATCTCAAAAGGATTTGTCAGGTATGAATCTGACTCAGGCTGATCTAGGTGCAGCAAATCTCATAGGTGTAAATTTCAGAAAAGCCTGCCTTGAGGGGACAAATTTAGAGAAAGCAGAACTACAAAAAGTAGATTTGATCAACGCGAATCTGAAAGATGCAAAGCTGAAGAAGGTAGATTTAACTGGAGCAAATATCTATGGAGCAACCTTTAAAGATGCTGACCTGACTGGTGCGATAATGCCTGATGGAGAAGTCTACAAACCGATCGCAGCTGAAGCAGAAATCGGTAAACAGGAAACATCGTTAGAGAAAGTAATATCTATGACTCGTAAAGTAATTAATACTGATAACGCACCCGCACCAGTGGGCCCTTATAATCAAGCGATCGCAGCTTCAGGTCAATTTGTATTTATCGCTGGACAAATTGCTATCGATCCCCGCCTTGGTGATGTCGTCTACACTGATGATGTCAAAAAGCAAACCGAGCAAGTATTAGCTAATCTTGAAGCCATCCTCACAGCAGCTGGAGCGACTTTTCAGGATGTGGTAAAGACCACTGTATTTTTAGCTGATATGAATGATTTCGCGGCGGTGAATGCCGTTTATGCGAAATATTTCCCAGAAGATACAGCTCCAGCGCGGGCTTGTGTCCAAGTATCACGCTTACCTAAAGATGTATTAGTGGAGATTGATGCGATCGCTGTAATTAGTGGTTAGGAGAAATAAAATCATTGCTAAAGCCGATTTTAGAGAAATAAATCATGAACATTGAACTCAAACCTGAACATGAGCAATTTATCCAAGCCCAAATTGCTAGTACAACATGGCGTAAATAAGCATACCATTCAAAATGACGCAAGAGCTTGGAATACAATACTTTTGACTTTTGCGCAGCAGTACTAGCCCCAGCAGATAAGGAAGTGGTCATGCAAGCGATCGCTATAATTAGAGAAAAGTTAAGTAGGGCTTGCTGAAAAACAAAGAAAAGATGATAATCTCTAATTGCTTCTTTAATATTTTTGGTATTCCGCAACGATTCAACAAATCCAAAAACAGCAATACTTTGTTTACTACGTTGGTTATGACTCATCTGATGACGAGTGGGTTGATAGCGATGAGATTTCCTAACTGTGGAATTAGCACGGGCTTGACGAGAATTGCAACCCGCATATTCCCGACTTTCAAATAAGTCGGGGTTATTATTTTTCACGAATGGATTCAGGATTGCTGTAGTACTTTTAAAAATTCATATACGAATTACGAATTACGAATTACGAATTATCTTGACACTTGCGCTACGATATCCCCTATTGTTTTCTTGCAATGTGCGTGAGGAGTAGTACAGGTAAAACAGATGATAAAAGAATTCAATACACATGATACCCGAAATCTAGTGGCGATCGCCAATCAATTCGCCCAACTAAAGAAGGTTACAAGCGTTAAAGCATTTGGTAGTGGTAATATAAATGACACCTTTTTAGCAACTCTAGATGACTCAAAGGAACAACATTTTGTCCTGCAACGCATTAACACACAGGTATTTCGTCAGCCACAACTGATTATGCAGAATATGCGTACCTTAACTGAACACGTTCAAAAAAGGTTGCAGGATACACCCCTTAATCGTCGCTGGGAAGTGCCACGCGTATTGTTGACCAAAAACGCTCAAGACCACTGGAGGGATGCAGATGGCTCATTTTGGCGGGCAATCAGCTTTATTAAAGGCTCCCAGTCTTTTGATAGTATGGGCGATCGCTCCCACGCAAAAGAAATCGGTTATGCCTTGGGAATGTTCCACAATCTAATCAGCGATTTGCCAGCAGAAAAACTTGCTGACACCCTTGAAGGGTTTCATATTACACCGTTTTATCTTCAGCATTACGAGGAAGTTTTGCCGAAAATTAATGCGCCTCAATCTTCTGAAGTTAATTATTGCTTACAATTTGTTAGCGATCGCCAAGCCTTTGCACATATCTTAGAAAATGCTAAAGCTGAAGGCAAGCTACCTTTACGTTTGATGCATGGCGATCCAAAAATTAATAACGTGATGTTTGACATTGTTACCCAGCAAGCCGTCAGCGTTATCGACCTAGACACCGTGAAACCCGGTTTGGTACATTACGATATTGGTGATTGCCTGCGATCGGGTTGCAATCCTGCTGGCGAAGAAACCGAGAATTGGGAAAGTATTTATTTCGATACCGATTTGTGTCAGGAAATTCTCCAGGGTTATCTCGCTGTGGCTAAGGCATTTCTAACCGAGAATGATTATGCATACATATATGATGCGATTCGTCTAATTACTTTTGAACTAGGACTAAGATTCTTTGCTGATTATTTAGCAGGGAATGTCTACTTCAAAGTTAAGCACCCAGAACATAATTTAGCAAGAGCGATCGTCCAGTTTAAGCTGACTGAAAGTATTGAATCTCAAGAAACGCAGATTCGCAAAATTATCGAAGATATGAAATGAGCTATCAGATATTTTACTTGCAACCTTTCTCTTCTAACGAGTCCTTTCCTAATTTAAAAATTACAGGCAATATCTCTCGAAATGCTAATCAACTTACCATCTGCTACAACCTTGGAGGTAACTTAAAAGAAATTGCAATTGCTCCACAATCAAATGCACCATCACGCAAGCACGAATTGTGGGAAGACACTTGTTTTGAGTTGTTCCTTGGCATCAAAGATTCTGCACGGTATTGGGAATTTAACTTCTCTCCCGCCGGACACTGGAATATCTATCGCTTTGATGGCTATCGTCAAGGGATGCAAGAGGAAACAGCTTTTGAAAAACTACCGTTTAATATTCAGAATCAAGCCGATGGTTTCGCCCTTGCGTTAGATGTCGATTTGGATAAAATTATCTCGGCAAACCAAGCTATTGAAGTTGCTATTACTACAGTTATTAAACACAGAAATGGTGAGGTAACTTACTGGGCGTCAACTCATAGAGGCGCGGAGGCTGACTTTCATCTGCGGGATAGTTTTATTGTTAAGTTGTGAGATACATTTTAATATAGTTTGTCAAGTTGGGAATACTAGCTGTAAATCCTTAACTTAATAAGTATATAACTTACCAATGAACGCAAATGAATTTATCTTACAATTACCTCACATAAGTATAAAGAGTAGAGAGTTACTTCCTGAATTTTCAGGAATATACTATGTACTAGATGAACAATTTATAGTTTGGTATGTAGGGCAGGCAAAAAATTTACGTAGTCGTTGGTCAGGTGATAGCCATCACAGACTGTATCAGTTACAAAAACAGCGAAAGAAGCAGTTTGTCATATACTACGAATTGGTAGCTGAATCACATCTCAATGCTATGGAACGACAGCGCATTGAAGAGTACAATCCCCAACTGAATGGAACTAAAATTAGAACCAAGAAACTACATCCAACAGAAACGCTATTACGGGAAACACTAACTATCCTTGCACCATACAGTTTTATACTAGGTGTAGAACCTCCACGAAAACAAGACCCTAAACTGATTAATGATTCTATATATTGGCGAGATGATTGGAGGGTTCAGAAAGCTGTATTGCCCCTGAATGTAATACACGTCTGTATAAATTTAAAAGAGTTAGAAGATTTTGCAAAGGATTGGCGGTCTATTAATCGTTTCTTAAAATATGTATTCAAGCAACGCACTAACTATTCAGATAACTGGGCTTGTAAAGGTAAAATAAAAGATGAAAAATATGGTTTTTTCTTCTTAAGAAGACTATTAGTAAATGGTTTTGCTATCGAAATCTACAAAGCTGCACAAGAAGCTTTAGAACATATTCAAGCTTATGAATTAACTCAATTGGTTGGAGTTGATATGAGAGTCGTCAATGAAGACTCTCTAGTTGCACTCAAAAATAAATGCCTGCTAAGTGTTACTGGAATTTATATGTCTTCTGAGAAGCAATACCATGCATATGAGCAAAATCGTCAGAAGGCAATAGAACGATTATCTCCATATAAGAAGGATCTGATTAAATTACTATTTTACGAACATATAGACATTAGTAAACTTAAAGTTTTCCTGAGAGAAGATAAGACGGAAGAAGAAAGCAATACAAACTCTCCCAATAGATTGACAAACCTTATTGCAAAAAAAGATTATCTCAAGAAATTATTAATAGAACGTAGTATTGACCTGGAACAATATCAGGTCAACAAATACTTGAATTATTTACCAAAAGATGATAATTACGTAGACAATAACAAAGATAAAAGGATGGCTATCTTTGTCAAAACATTTTTGGGTAATCTTAAAGAACCAATAAGCTACGTGGTTTTTAAGTTAGAGAACGGTAAAACAACGACAGTTGGTAGAGGTAATTTCATACATGGAGCAAAAGGTAGTACATTACAGGGTTCTCTTTATAAAGAAGTTTATTTAGCAGCGACAGTAGATCGAGTTTTTTGGTTGGTGTTAGAACCATACTTATCAGATTTTGCCCAAGTAAAGCTTAACGAAGAAGAAGGATACATAAGCAAAGCATATGTATCCCCTAGAAAATTCCTAGTACCTGCTATGCTTTCTGTCAGTTTAAACGGAAAATGGAGAGCAGATATACCATTTGGCCCTAAAGATGATATGTCATATAGTGAAGTTGTAGACATTATTAAAAGTCGCTTACAGGAAAGTGGAATACCTAAACTTAGATTTTCATTCAAATCTGAGTCTTCACGCACTTAGCCAATAGCATCTCACCTGAAAAACTTTGACGAGTAAATACGATCCATTTGATCCTCTGTAATTTGGCGTTTTGAAAGTAGGTTGCGATCGCATTTATTTGGAGTATGAACTAGTTGGTGCATTACTTATAGATAAGATCAGCTTTTAGCTACAGTAATCTTTACACATTTACACCTTCATGCATATTGTTTTATCAGATGAACAATCATTTCAGACTAATCTCATTTGAAAATAATAAATAAACTAATTTACTTATTTATTTCGTTTGATAGAGTTAATAAAAATATAAGTAAGATTAATATAGAGCAATTTATCAAATATCAGCTTTATGCAAAAAAAGTCTAGCAATCTTCAGAGTATAAAATTTAGTAAAATCAAACAATTACAACGTTTTTACAAGCAGAATCAATCAAAAGATAGATTCATTTCGCTGAAATTTGCCCAAGCTTTAGCTGCAATTACTAAAGAAATTGCCTCTGAGCAAGACAGAGTGCTGCTGGTAGGAGTGCAGCCAGAAGATGGGTCTGTCCAACTATTTGGGGATGCGGTTTTCTGGAGGACTAAATGAACTCAAAATATAATTTTCAATACTTTCAAGGAAGTTCTCTTTCCGATCTATTTGCTCAAGACATCACAGATGCATCTTATGGATTTATCCTAAATTACCCTGCAACTGCCAGTTGGGCTGCTTACCCCAACCTGGAAAAATATTTTATTCAAGATGGCAGTAGTGAAGCCACCAAAACCTCCTTTGACAAGATTTGCCAAAAGGAACCTTGGAAAATTTTAGCTGTATTAGGCGATCGCATTCCCGGAATTGCGATTAATCCGCCGCCGAAGTCGCTGCTTGCATACTGGCAAGAGCATTTCGGCTTCAGCTATTCCAATAGGTTGGTCATGGATCGCTTGACTCATCTAGATGACCTCAGTCACAGCGAACAGTTTGACAAACTCATCACTCTATTTCCCTTTGATCGTCTAAAACCTGAAAAACACGCTATTGATTCAGACACCCATTACCGCTTACTCAGCAAAGTAACCCTATCCGAACTGGGGGTGCAATGTCCAAAATATGAGAGTTACAATTTGCACTCTTATAATCTAGAAGACATTCAGTTACCACAATTTCCCTACTTAATTAAAACGTCCCACGGACTCTCAGGAGAAGGTACTTATATCATCAAAAGTGTCAGCGATCTCAACTACTGTCTTGAAGAAATCAATAAATATCTGGATATTAAATTGCTCGATAGAATTATTGTTTCGGAGTTCATTAAGAATCAGGTACAGAATTACTGCGTACAATTCTATGTCAACAAAGCAGGAGAGATAACCCTCATCGGCACTACCTGCCAACTTGTCACTCCAGAAGGCAACTATTTAGGGGGACTGATTGACTACCGCAACACTGACATGAGCAAGTTCTTTGAGATGATTGCTGCCATTGGTCAGTATGCTCACAAACAGGGTTATTTCGGCGTAATTGGCTTCGATGTGCTAGAAGACCAAGACGGACAACTTTATGCGATCGATGCCAATTTCCGAGTTAATGGATCGACTCCATTATGCTTGCAGCGTCATACCTTACTGGGACTAGAAAAGGAAGTTGCTAAATATTCCAGTGACTACCGTATGGAAGGAACGTTGGATTCAATTTTAGTGACCTTAAAACTAGAACTAGATCGCAAGGACTTGATTATCCTGTCGGCTTTAGAGAAGGTCAAATACGGAAAAATCTACACCGAAGTTTATGCGATCGTTACTGGAGAAACTATCGAAGAAATGCAGCATATCGAGCAAAAATTACAGAATAAGGGATTACAATGGCTCCCTTAAAAAAATTTAAGAAAATAGAAGTTGCAGCATTGCCAGACATTGAGCCATTGATTTTGTTGCAACTCTCTTTTTAGTTTAGAAAACGCTTACATATACTTCCTGTGGCGTTTTCAGATTCCCCAATAGACAGAGAACTGTAACCGTAATAATAATTAACATATATATAGCAGGAGGCAGGAGGCAGAGGGCAGAGGGCAGGAGGCAGGAGGTAAAACTATTGCTAACTCTAGTATTCACCCCATCCTTATGTCCTAACCTGTGTAACTACGGCTAGATTAAGAAATATTTTTAGTAATAACTGATACGAATAAAGCGTTTTAATTACTTACTGAAGCTAAAGTCTATAACGCTGTCGAAGCCAATTCCCAATCCCTAATTTATTTTAAAAAGTAACTAACACTTATGCAATTAAAGCCAATCAATCAGCAAGTCGTTTCTGTCGTTGGAGCCTCCAGTGGGATCGGACGTGTCACAGCTCTTGAGTTTGCTAGACGCGGGGCAAAAGTGGTAGTCTCGGCTCGGAGTGAGTCGAAGCTAAAGTCTTTAGTAGAAGAGATTCGCGGCTTTGGCGGCGAGGCAACTTTTTGCGTAGCTGATGTGGAAGTATTTGAGCAAGTTAAGGCGATCGCAGATAAAACTGTAGAAGTTTACGGGCGACTCGATACATGGGTACACGTCGCCGCGATCGGCATTTTTGCCACTGTTGACAATACAACACCAGAAGAGTTTAAGCATGTGATTGATGTCGATCTCATGGGACAGGTATATGGTGCAATGGCGGCTCTACCCCATCTCAAGCGTGAGGGACGGGGGGCACTGATCCACGTCTCTTCAATGGAAGGTAGGCGATCGCTCCCCTACCAAAGTGCTTACTCGGCGGCCAAGCACGGGGTAGAGGGCTTTATCGAAACCATGCGCCTGGAGTTGCAACATGAAAAATGGCCGATCAGCGTCACGAGTGTGAAACCAGCAGTGATCAACACTCCCTTCTGGAATAATGGTCTGACGAAATTAGGCGTAAAGCCTTTCGGCATACCACCTTACTACGAGCCTAAACTTGTAGCTGATGCTATCCTCTATGTAGCCGAACATCCAACTCGTGACTTCTTAGTTGGGGATATAGCTAAAATATTAGATGTGGTACAGCGCGTCTCACCATCATTAGTAGATTCACTGTTATTGCTCGTTGGCTTCGATTTACTACGTTCTTCTGAGCCGAAGTCTGAAGATGCACCAAATAATTTTTACCAATCTGTTCCTGAAGACGACAGAGTTAACGGAGATTTTAGTAACTTAGTTATACCGAGTGTTTCTGACTGGCTAGATAAAAATCCGCTTCTCCAGTGGGGTGCGATCGCTGGTACATTAGCATTAGCATTCCTAGCAGCTCAAGTATTCAAAAAGGAAGGATAAATAGAGCATTCCAGCCAATGAAAGACTATCAACGCACCCTACCGCCTCTGTGGATAGGTTCGGCGATCGCCTTCTATGCCTTTATTGCCATTGGCATTGCTGAAGCAGGATTAGGAGTTCTTCTGCCCTCAATTTTATCTACATATAACCTGACTCCGGCAACCGTTACCCTACTTTTTCTCAGTCAAATTAGCGGTTACATTCTGGCAGCATTCACCAGCAGTATTGTGAGTAGTCGGCTGGGGTTAGCCCGAATGCTGTTGATTGCTGCGGGTGCGCTGACGACGGCACTAATAATCTATGCTATCTCACCCTCCTGGTTTCTCATGGTTGCGGCTGGATCGGGGTTGGGATTGGGCATTGGATTGATTGATGCAGGTATCAATACCTACATTGTGCAAAATTCCGGCAGTGCCAGTCTGATTGGTTTGCTCCATGCTTTCTATGGTATTGGCGCACTCTCAGGCCCGGCGATCGCTACTACTTTATTAGCAGTTGGGATGAACTGGCGACAGGTTTATGGGGTATTAGCCGGGATTGTCAGCTTATTAATTGTGAGCGTGCTGGGCTTAATCATCTTCAACTACACACCAATGACACAACGGGTATTGGTATCAAATACAACTGCTTTAGAAAATCTGGGCAGAGCGCTCCAAACTCCGATAGTACTGCTAACTGGGCTACTTTTGCTGATTTATGTTGGCACTGAAGCCTGCATTGGCAACTGGGCATACACTGTGCAATCCGTTGCTCGTCACACTCCCACGCTGATTGCTGGTTACAGCGTTAGTGCCTACTGGCTGGGATTAACATTAGGACGTTTCATCTTAGGTTATTTCTTGCGATCGCTTGGGGCAGTCCGCACAATCAGTATGTCGCTTAGTCTTGTAATAATTGGATTGCTTGCTTGGTGGCAACTGCCAGATCAATGGATTAGCTTACCGTTGATTGGCTTTGGGTTGGCAGCCATTTTTCCTGCAACCATTTGGTTAATTCCTCAACGATTACCAGATCCCTATGTTCCTGCGGCTGTTAGCATTGCCACTAGTGCCGCCAGTTTGGGGGCAGCGATTATACCCACTGGAGCAGGCTGGCTTGCAAGTTGGACAAATTTAGAAATCATCCCAATATTAATGTTGCCATTGGCGCTGTTAATGGTGGGCTTACATTGCTGGCTAGTGCAACATTCGCTAAAAGCCTAGTACCGCAAGGCAGAAATCATTTTTTGAAAGAGTAATACCAATTCAAAATTCAAAATTAAGAATCTAGACAATACAAGGTTTTGCAGATGTGTATCTGTCGCATTCTTTTTTCAAATTGTTATAGCCGTAGTCACACAGGTTAGGACATAAGGATGAGGTGAAAGCTAGGAATAGTAATAGTTTTACCTCCTGCCTCCTGCCATATCATAATCTCAGCAGATTTCTATTAAATGTCATAGCAAAAATCTTGTAAAGCAGTAACTGATTGTGGTGGTCCCTGCCTTAAAAGCGATTCTAAGTACTCTTCAGATGTTTGAGGGGGATTCTTAAGACTACCTCTGTGCCTCTTTACCACTTTGCAAACTTCTGTTGGATTAAGGTCAATTAGATGCAGAATGAAATCATCTGGATGCTGAGACTCAATACCATATAGTGAAAGAGCTTGAGCAGGAAAATCTTTAAGGTCAAAAGTGACTATAATACTTGCATTACAACGAATCGCTGCGGCGAGAACATGGCGATCGTTTGGATCTGGAAGTTGTAAACCTGCGATCAGTGCTTCATAACCTGTAACCAGACAATCTCGGACATGGCTATTCATCAGATTTTTAGTTCTGGTAAGCTTTATCAAGCGTGAGATCAGGACGATTCTTTAAAACGTTTCTAATCCATTCTGAGTGAATTGCGTCCGTCCACCGTGCCCTAAATAGGTCGGTGACTGCAAGTCGCATAAGAAAATCTCTCAATGGTGCTGGATATAAAACACATGCATCATAAATAGCTGTAAAATTAGACACTATAATTGCTTTATTATTTTGAAATTATTACCCATAACAGTGGTAACAAATTTTCTTTATAAATGTCCTTTATACTAAGTAAACTTTTAGTTTTAACTTATAGTTTCAATCATATTAAAGTTAAAACTAAGTCAATTGGGTACTAAAGGATTTCCTGACTTAGTTTAACTTGATTGTTAGATGTACTTTTATTCCTAGAGTTGCCTTCAGCAGAGCATCTGGCTAATCAGGCGAAACTGTTATGTATCACGATTCTTATTCGTACCCCATATTTAGTTCTTGAGCTTGAGCAGTAAGCTCATCAAGAGCTTGCATTCGTAAAGTATCAATTTGATTTTTGTAATTGAGTAGATCCTGATAACGCACGCGTCGTCGCGTTCCTACTTTACGGTATGGCATCTCTCCAGATTCCAATAACCCTACCAAATAAGGACGAGAAACATTTAAAATATCAGCTGCTTCTTGTGTCGTCAGTTCTGCGTGTATGGGTATAAGAGTAACAGCATTACCTTTAGCCATTTGTGTCAGGATGTCAACAAGCAGATGAAAAGCCGCTGCTGGTATGGTAACTGTTTCACTTGTAGCGTTATCTTGCACAACTTTGATATTACGGTATGCATGATTATCCCGTACATAGGATGCCAAAGTTTGACTACTTTTTTTAGCTAGCGTAGCATCTTCTTCCGTAGGTACAGCAGTCCTACTAGATTGGTATGTACTGAGTGTCATAGATATCAGCCTCTCTCTGTCTAATATCGAATTGCACTCCACTTATCCATACGAAAATATGGATTGCAATTATCATTCACCTCATAATAGCTCTTATTCAAAATGAACGCAATGTACGAAATGAGCGAAATCAAGTTTTACAGTAAGTATCCTACCAAAAAGTCCTGCAACCCCAGTTGGAGGACTTTTAGTGAAAGAAAAATCAATTATTATCTTATAATCCAACAATAGAGCAGTAAAAAGTCACTTTTCACTGGCTTTTGGCAGTAGCAATAGGCTTGGTATCGGTGCAGGTAATGTAATGTGGTGATCTGCGCTCAGGCGATCGGTACGTTTAAAACTGTGGCGATTTTACGCCAAGTTGTATTTAGTGACACAATTGTGCTTTTAGATGGTCTGCCAATCGAATTGCTAAGGCAACAATGGTAAGCGTAGGATTAGCATAGCCTCCTGTAGGGAAAACAGAGCTACCTGCGATAAATAAATTAGAGATGCCATGAACTTGACAATTTGCATCGACTACTCCTTGTTTGGGGTCGTGATGCATACGTGTTGTTCCCATATTGTGATGGGTACTCAGCGAAGCGACTGGACGATCGCCATCCAATTCAATCTGCAACTCACCTAGACCTGCACTCGCAAACTCTTGTGCAAATACTAGCTGCGATCGCTTCACACTGCAAATATCTATTTCGCTCCAATAATTAGTTAATTTTGCTTGCGGACAACCAAGCTTATCTAATTGATTACTGAGTGTCACTCGATTGTCTGGATTTGGGGTTTGTTCAGTTTGGCTGAGAACTTCAAACTTTGCATATTTCTGTTCATTATCCTCATGGTAAGACCATCCTCCATGACTCAAATCAGGAAATAAATATTCTTTTTTGAAATTATATTTATACCAATCAGCTACTAAATCATCAATATTTGTAATCACATTTTGCAAATGCTGAAAAATATTTTTAGGTAACTGTTTTTGTCGAACTGAAGAGAACAAAATTTTTGCAGAAGCCTTTGCTGCCGATCTAAACCTTTCATCTCTGGGATATAACAACGCGGTCATATTTAGTAATTTCTCGCGGCGCATAACTTGTTCTGTAAGGGCAAATTTTCCCATGACTGTGATATTATTCACCCGACGTAAGTCATACAAAGCCATCGAATTAAATATTTTGCGATTTTGCGGGATAAGCATACCACAACGAATAAAAGGATGATCCATGAAGAACCTACCCACTAAATCATGTTGATTGCCTAATCCATTTTTTTGAATTCGGTTTGACAATAACAATAAACGCGCGTTTTCAATTCCACCTGCGGCTAAAATAAATACTTTTGCCGCAACCCAAAATTTCTGACCAGATAAACACACTACTTGCACGCGTTTCACTGTTTGGGCTGTTTTGTCTGCCTCAATTTCTACCACATTGGCGTTGAGGAATGTAGTTATGTTAGGAGATTGATTAATTTGATGTCGATATTCATTGGTAAAAATATCGCGCGGGCCAAACTGAAACATACTGGTAGTAACTCGGTCACTTGTGAAATGTGTCCGAGGAGATTGAGTATTTTCCCAAGCCTCAGCTTCATAAGCAAAAGAACCGAGTTTACAGACTGCTTGAGCGCGCTCATAAAATGGATTGAGGTGAGATTTACTAAAAGGCCAGCCACTATATGGCACCCAATCTCGTTTTTCAAAATCTATTGTGTCTAACGGCACGTGCCTCAGACCAAGTTTATTTTTATTAATTTCAATATTCCAAACATTAGCTAATCCACCAAATTGACGATGACGCATATCTTGCAGTGGTGGAAAATGATCTCCAACAGTTTCGCCTTGACCAAGAGATGCAGTTTCTTGATTAAATTCCAAATCACCACTTTCTAGTAAGCACACTCGAAAGTCTTGCCCAATTAATTCCCGTGCAAGTGTAATTCCTGCTGGGCCAGCACCAATTATACAAACTTCAGTATTAATAACTTCATATATTGGCAATTTGCGGCTATCAATCAACATTAATTAATTCCTTTCCATCTAATTTGTTATTTTTTAACCACAGATTTACATCGATTAATTATCTGTGTGAATCCGTAGTTTTATTTTCATAAAATTGACTTTTGTAAGAAGTTTACTGTTTCATTCAGCCGATGAAACACTTGGTATTGCAGAACGAATTGCATTAATAAAATTTTGGGCATAATTCTGCGTTGAAAAATCGAGGGCGCGTTGTCTAGCAGCGACTCCGGCACTTTGGGCAAATTCTTGCTCGTCAAGATAGCGGAGAATTGCGATCGCTAATTTATCTACATCGCCGTAAGGTGTTAATAGTCCATTCATGCCATCGGTAATAATCTCTGTCGGGCCGCCTGCACTGCCAGCAATTACAGGTTTACCCAGCGCCATCGCCTCAATAATCACAATCCCAAAAGGTTCTTTATCTGATGCATGAACGAATACATCCATTGCTTGCACCCATTCCGGGATATTACGCTGTAGTCCAGCCATAATTACTTGGTCTTTCAAGCCTAAAGCGGTGATTTCGGCTTTTAAGAAGTCCTGATAATCCGGTTCTAAATCGTGCTTCCCGCCAACCACTACACAATGGGCATCGGGATACTTATGTAGAATTTTGGGCATCGCTTGCACCAATACGTGCATTCCCTTCCATCGTTGCAATCGTCCCACAATTCCAATCAACGGCCCGTGTAAAGGTAAGCCTAGTTT
This sequence comes from Nostoc sp., assembly GCF_036917575.1. Classification (GTDB taxonomy): domain Bacteria; phylum Cyanobacteriota; class Cyanobacteriia; order Cyanobacteriales; family Nostocaceae; genus Nostoc. The sequence goes on from NZ_JBALDC010000072.1 coordinate 132,655, forward strand.
TCGCCGTGCTTCTTCAGGAGAAGGTAAAGTATTAGGCTCAAATCGGTCTAATGCGACACCAGGGTAAACCAAAGATGTTGCTCTGTGGGGCCAAATTTCTGCTTGTGCTTGCTTGCCATCTTGCGAAAGGGTGATAATTGCCCGCGCTGGGATGAAAGTTGCAATTCGTACCAACCAAGTTTTATCACTAGGTACTTCTAGTTGATACCACACAGCAGGCAAGCCAGCTAGCATCGCCGCCAAACCTCCAGATATATGCGTAATCCACATCCAATTGACAATTATATCTGCACGTTCACGGCGAGCGATCGCAGCTATCCGCAAAACAGCACCAATAAAACGGTGGATTTGGCGTAAACGTCCACTTTCTACAACTCGCGCATCAATACCTAGAGACTTTACTTGTTCGACCATCGGGCCGTTTTCTAAAAATATCACCAGCCACTCAACACCAGCATTACGTCCCTGCTGCACCAAATCCCAAAGCATCATTTCACCACCGCCTCGTTGCTCGGCCAGTGGCATAACAATAATTACTTTCATAATTTATAAAAGTCCGATTTAAGTTGGAAGATTTATGAGATTCTCGATTTATTAGAGAAGTTAGGAATGTTAGAGAGCATCTGAGGATTGCTATAGTACTTATGTCCTGCCATAGCCATAGCTAAAAATCCCCAAAGAATCATCCCTGACACGCTCAACATCCCGCTACCGATAACTAACTGTGAAGCAGAACTGATTCCAATGGCGCGAGCAGCACTGACAAAACTATCGAAACGACCTTCACCATAACTGCTAACACTAATAATTAAAAAGATTAATCCACCCATATAAAATATGCCTCCAAACCAACCAAGGGTGAAAAACATATCTAAAATGCCACTATCAATTACCACTACTTCAATTTGACCAGTTTTTTCGTTGACCTTCCAAATATTTCCTAAGCCGTTACCTAAACCATTAGAAAGGGCTAAACCAAGATTTCTGTCGTAAGTTCCCGATCTATCTTTGAAGCTGCCATCTTCTTGAATATTAGAAAAAGTTTCAAAACGTGCTGCTACCACCCCAGCAATTGGTTCAATAGTTGTCAATGGCACAACACAAATAGCCATGACCACAATTATCGTAATTAAGCGCATTTGAATTTTGGCTCTGACTGAACCCATAATCATAATTATTCCAAATAACCAGCCTCCCCAATTAGTACGTGCTTGTGTTAATAGAAAAGATAAATAACCAACAGCTGAAGCCGGAAAAATTAAGTTTCCTGAACCGGTAAATAACAACAGTAACCCAGCCTGCATCACAGAACCAAAAGGGCCGACTGAGTGTAATGTACTCCAGACGCGCATCCCGAAAGGTACAGGGTTTCCAGAACTCATGAATAATTTTGATTGTATAAGCCAGTACCTATCCCATTCAGGAGCTACCACAAATTGATATACGCCGTAAGTTCCTAAAATCAACACACACCAGAGAAATGTTCGCTGAATGTTCTGGCGATAACTGGGATAATCTCGCCAGTTAATAAATAAGTGAAAAGCGAAAATTACAGGACTGAGCCAATCCATCAATCCGCGTGCTACAGGGATAGGTGGGTTGTAAATTAGACCGATGAGAAAGCCATAGAATACTCCGATAAAAGCCAAAACAAATGGTAAACCTCCTTGGCGAGAGGCACGGGGAAAGTATCGTAAGAATGTTGCTAGAGTTATAAACACCACTAAGTAGGGTGCTATGAGCATTTGGCGGCTAGGATCCCAGCCCACTTTATAGTCAACTAAGCGAGTAGCTAAGGGTGTGAGAAACCAAATCCACCAGGTAAAGCCAATGTAGAGAATGGGATGCCGCAAGTATAAAAATACGGCTACTACTAAAGCTGTCACCGGGAAAATTAGGCGTAATCCGGCAGTAACACCACCAAAATAGCAAACTACAGTTAGTAATATAAAGCCTGCGATCGCCATCCAACCCTGTAGCGATCGCTCTTCAGGAGAATAGTTTTCTTGTAAAAAACTATTGAAAAGTATCTGCTTAGAATTCATTCAATTTTAGATGTACATATAAATCAATTTGGCAAATTGAAAGTAATTCACAATTTAGTTCTTCAATTACGAATTACGAATTGTTTATATCCTTGCCAACGTCCGCGCCAAGATGCTAATAACTTTTTCCCTGCCAACTGCCCTTGGCTAGGTAAAAATCTCAGCCATTGTACTAAGCCCAAACTATCGCATGTACCCACGAATACTGCCCAGAACAAAAATACAATCCGGCGGATAAATGGCAAATGCTCTAATAAAATTAAGGTTTCATTATGGACTAAATTAATAAAGGCAATTTCATTAAAGTTATTTCGCTGATCTTCGTCAAAACGTTGTGCTGGATAATGATCTACAGCAACGCGAGGATCGTAAATTATCTTCCAACCAGCCCGCTTTAATGCCAGGGTGAATGCCATTTCAAAGTGTACCTGCGCTCCAGTACCGCGCATCCGCTCGTCAAACCGCAGTTGTCCGATTGCTTGGGTACGAAAACTCATGTTCACACCCTTGAGAATATCGACTTCGCGGGGTTCTCCCACTCCCAGGTGATGGTTGCCAATGACTCGCCCAAACCACTGCAACTGTCCCACTACTGGGCGGGATTCGTCTTCTAATTTACTGCCGTGGTATATCCAATCACGCCCTCCCAGTCCGCCAAGACGACTATCACAGGTAAAGTAAGCCGCAATCCGCTCTAACCAATCCGGGTGGGGTGCGCCATCATCATCGGTAATGGAAACAATATCGCCCTCCACTGCTGCTAGTCCAGCGTTAAGAGCTGCTACTACCCCTGGTTGTGTCACTTTCACCGTATGCAGTGGCAAGTTGTGCGCTGTGTATTGCGCTAAAAATTGCCAAGTTTCTGCATCCGTATCGCGGACAACCACTATCACCTGATCGACTGGTTTAGTTTGCTTTTGTAGCGCCAAAAGGCAGCGTGAGAGGTCTTGTGGACGGCGATAAGTCGGTATCAGAACGGTGTTCCGCATTGCTTAACTCCTCGAATAGATCCACATAAGTTTGTGCCATCGTAGTCCAGCTGTGTTGTTCTGCCACAGAACGAGCAGCTTGACTCATTTGCTGCATATCTACACTTACTAAGGACATCATCGCCACAGCTAAAGCATCGATATCATTGGAGTCGGGTAAGACAATGCCACATTCTGGTGTGACTAACTCTGCACCCCCGGTAGCTGTGGCAGTAATTACTGGTAGTCCTGAAGAAAGTGCTTCTAACAATACGAGGCTACAAGCTTCATATCGGGAAGGAAAAATAAATAAATCTACTGACCGCATAATTTCGGGGATATCACGGCGAAATCCCACAAAATGCACGCGATCGCTTAACCCCAAGGATGCTGCTAGTTGTGGGAAGGGACTACCTTCGATATGACCTACCACCGCCAAATGCAAATCGGGAACTTTCACCAAAGCGTGTAGTACTGTATCTAAATTCTTTCTAGGTGTGCGGATGTCTCCAGCAAACAGTGCTAGGGTAACATTCTGCGGTAAACCTAATTTTTGGCGGTCGCTTTGACCAGGAGTAAACTCTTCTAAGTCAACGCCATTGACAATTACCCGAATTCGAGAACGCGGTACACCAATGTTGACTAATTCTTGAGCTACTTTTTCAGATACAGCCACCACAACCTGCGCTTTTTGGAAAGCCTGTTTTTCCCAACGGGCATTAAAAGCCGTAAATAGCCACTGGTAAAAACCATAAAAATCGCGGCGGTTGCGAGAAATATGAACAGGCGATCGCAACCATGAACTGTGGACAAAATGCACAGCATTCACATCAGCCGCAGCCAGATTAATTGCTCCATTAACTTTAACTAAATCAATGTCAGAGCGATGTTTACGTAACCAATCTGCACTTTTTTGGGCAAAGATGAAATTACGTACAAATTCTGTAGGATAGTTTTTGACTGGAATTTTAATCCAATTAACTTGGCTATTGTCTTCTAGTTCTGGTGCAACTTCACTAGCTAATAACGTTAAGTGATGATGACGACGAATTGCTTCCTTAGCAACCTCATAGTTTACTCGCCCTTGACCATCACCTTTTTTGATTTTATGAGTAACAATACAAAGTTTCATACACCACTTCCTTCAGAATAAAAAGCTTCATGCAAAGGCAGAGGCGCAGAGAAAGAATTTAAAAATAATCTTCTTTTCTTCCCTTTACGCTCTTTACACCCTTTGCGTGAGCCTGTGACAAGGCGTGCATCTACGTTTAATAAATAAATTTCCCAATTTAGATATATTGAGATATTATTTCGATACTCCGATTAACTTACTTGCTAAAAATCGCGGAGTGAAACTAAGACTAAGTGCTGCCATAGTTCGCACGTTAAATTTTTGTTGATTCAGCGCCTGCAAAAAATAAGGACGTGCTGCGGCTATCTGTTCGCTTCGTAACAAACCAATTCCTAAAGTAGTATTAGCTTCTAACCATTTATGTTGAAAATGAGTTCTAAATTCCTGTAACTGAGGATCTTCCATAAATACTTGATAACAAAACATTTCGCTTTTAGCTTTGCGAATTTTTGCTTGCACATCTCGACTCCCACTGAGCATAGTATCAGTTTGCTCATGAGCGCGATATCGTGTCAATCTTTCTGGGCAATAGTAAGCGCCATAACCAGATGTACAGAATAGATAGCTTAAATATAAATCCCACATTCCACCAACTTCTGAGGGAATACTATACCAATCCACTAAATTATTCCGAATCACACAAGATGCAGCAGTAGGTATACTTTTATCTACCAATCCAATTTTATAAAAAGGTTGATGAATTCCTTTTGCTAGTTTGTCTCGCTTGTAAGCGCGGGTATTTTCTTCGGTACCAGCATGATTAATTCTGCTATTAGCATCGATAATATATTGGTCACAAAAAGCGAGAATTAAATCAGAATTTGCTTCTAGTGGTGGTATAAGCTTTGCTAAAAAGTCTTCATTCCAAATATCATCATCATGGAGACTAGCAACATACTTACCTCGCGCCATTTTAAAGCCATATTGCTGATTAGCTAACATCCCAACATTTTGATGATGCTGCCAAAATTTGATGCGTGAATCACCAAAAGATGCGACAATTGCTTGGGGATTTTCGGAACTACAATTATCAGAAATAATAATTTCAATATTTTGATAAGTTTGTTTGATTGCACTTGCGATCGCTTGTTTGAGATATTCTGGTCGATTATAGGTGGGGATAACAACGCTGACTAAAGGTTGTTGACATTCTTGATGTAATGACATATTTTTCTTCCTTTATATTTTCTAAGTAAAAGATGTACTATTTGATGTTTTTAGTAAATTCAACTTATTTAGCTGGAGAGATACTGTATAGTTTGTTGCCTTGAGAATGAAATTCAGCTATTGTTTTTGCATAAATTGCTCGGAGATTATTTACATGAGCAGCCATTGTAAATTCTTTCATCAATAAAGTATGACCTTGCTCACCCATGTAGCGGCTTTTTTGATAATCTCTATACAATTCATTAATAGCATCAGCCAGCTTTTGGATATTATTGCTGGGAACAAGAATACCCGTTTCTCCATCTTGTAAATGTTCTGGAATTCCTCCGACCGCACTACCGATTACAGGCCGACAACGAGAGTATGCTTCCAGAGTGACAAGACCAGCAGGTTCAGGCCAAACACTGGGAAAGATAACTGCAAAACACTGTTGATAAAGTTTATCTAATTTATCAGAATCGCACCAACCATGCCAAGTGATTCGCTTATTTAATCCAAGTGTACTTGCTAACTTTTCTAATCGTGGTCGTTCCCAACCTTCACCTGCAATATCAAGTTGAATTTTTGGGTCTGTATGTATTAAGGTTTTGAGTAACCATTCCAGACCTTTATCAGAAACAATTCGTCCAGCGAACAAAATTCTCTGATTTTGATGTACTTCCAAACTTAGAGGGGAAGTTGCTGTTTCTGGTATAGAGATTCCACAGTGTAGCGTTATAGTTTGTTCTGGGGGTACACCGTTTTGAATTAACTCTTGCCGCACATATTCGCTATTAGCAATGAAAGTAATTTTTAACCTTTTCAAGATATCTAAAAACTGATGAGTAGTTTGAAGTTCTCTAATAGTTCTTAAAGGTCTACGGCTACCACACTTATTTACTAATTTACCCCAGGTACATCCTAAGTAAGAGAAGTTGCGATCGCAGATTGTCCGTTGCTCTGCTAAATACTTTGTGCCACTAGGGCAGTAAAATGAGTGATTATGAACGCTGAAGATAGCAGGACATTCCCCTGTAAGCTGTAATAGCAAATCTGGACTGTGGATGTGCAGCAGTTTGAACTGTTTTTGATCGATATTTTTAAGTGATTTTATCACGCGATCGCTAACATCGGGTGGCCGATGTTCAAACAGAGAAGCTAAATAAGTTTCAACACCTCCACTCCCACCGACACCGAAACTTGAGCATTGATAGATTAGGTCTTTGTCAAATATTTCCTGTGACATATTTTCTATTAGTTTTAAGTATATGGGACTAATTTTAAGAACTTATTTATAGGAATAATAAGTGTTGAAATCTTATCATTTTCATATTTGGTAAAATTATTGTTACATATTTAAGAGTTTACGGCTGTAGAAATTTACAGCCGATGAATATGTTGTAAGTACTTTGGTAATTAAATATTGTTTCTAATCTTGTTGCCTTACTTCATACTGCATTTGATGATATTTCCAAAGCTTGCCTTTTAGTTCCAATAGTTCTTGATACTTACCTTGCTCTACTATCCGTCCTTGTTCTAAAACTACAACTTTATCTGCTTGAGAAATAGTAGAAAGACGGTGTGCGATCGCAATTACTGTTTTACCAACAGATAACTTTTCTAATGAATCTTGAATTAAGCGCTCAGATAGCGAATCTAAAGCACTAGTTGCTTCATCCAAAATTAAAATTTCTGGGTTCCGCAGTAAAGCTCGTGCAATAGCAATTCGCTGCCTTTGTCCTCCAGATAACCTGACACCCCGATCTCCTAATTGGGTATCAAAACCTTCAGGCATTTCCAAAATAAATTCTAGTGCATTTGCTAGTTTTGCAGCTTCTTGAATTTCCTCATTTGTCGCTTCTGGAGTTCCGTAAGAAATATTTTGCCAAACATTAGTATTGAAAATAAAAGTATCCTGACTAACAACAGCTATTTTGGAACGTAGAGAGTTAATTTCAAACTGCCGTATATCAATTTCATCAATGTAAATATATCCATCTGTAGCATTATAAAATCGGGGAATCAAATCAGCCAGAGTTGTTTTACCAGCGCCAGATGCTCCGACTAACGCTGTCATCTTTCCCTTTTCAATCGTCAGGGTAATATTATGCAGCACTAGATTTTCATCATCATAGCCAAAATCTACAGATACTAAATCTATTGATCTATTTAATCCCTTAAACTCAACTCTGCCATTTTGAAAGTAATATTTTTCATCACTTGTCAACAGATTTTTAATATTTTCTGATGAACCATGTAAAGTACTAAGATATGCTCTCGTACCATTAATATCTTGAACAAAAGGAATAAAACGAAATAGTACAAAGAAAAAAGTTAGTAAAGAAGCAACTTGTAGCGTTCCATTGGTGACAAGACTAGTGAATGCCAAAATAATCATTCCGATCAATACTGTAGTCGCTACCCCTTCAGCAATTGGCTTCACTAATGTCCAGGTAAATACAACTTTTGTTGTAGTACTTATTACCTTATCGCTAGCTTTATAGTAACGCTGACGCTCAAAATCTTGAGTACCACAAGAATGAACAGTGCGAATACCATTAATAAATTCTACGGCTGTTGATGTAAAATTAGCATTAGCAGTTGTCATCCCAAAACTTGATTCTCTGACTCTAGCATTCAGATTTGACAACCCCACACCTAAAAGTGTAAACAGCAATGCTGATATTATCGTCAATTGCCATGATATCAAAAACATTGATATTAAGTAGACAAAAGTTGTTATTCCTCTAGTTACTAAAAAAGCTCCACCACTAAAACCTTGTCTGATTCGTTCAATCTCTGTAGTAATTGTGTTAATTAGTTCACCAGAACGAGTTTTACTAAAGTAACTTAGTGAGAAGGATTGTAACTGTTCAAAAATTTGTTTGCGTAAGCGATCGGCAAGATATAATTGAGATAATTCAGTATAGACTTGAGAAAAATAATTGAAGGTGGCACGTAACCAAGTACTCAATAGAATCAGCAAAGATACGCGATATAAACGATTAATTGCTGATGTCTTGGCTCCTAAAATCCAAAGATCAAACCATTGTATTCCTGTTTGGACTGGTTGAGCATTTGGGCTAGTTAGGCTTTGCAAAAAGGAAAGTAAGAAACCAATACTTACACCTTCAAAGGTTGCTGCCAAGATTGAGAAAATTAGAGCTAGAATTGCAATTTTACGAAAGTGTTTAAATTCTCGCAATATTAAATAGTTCTCTTGCCAAAAGCTACTAGCTTTAAGCAGATTACTGAGTGGTTGAGGAAGCTGAAAATTCATGGATTTTATCATAATATTTTGGCAAGGAAGATAGACATCTATAGATTGATCCGGTTCATAATGAGCAACAAAATCTTGATGTATAGATATGATTTATCGCGTCTTGAAAAACCAATTATCTAAAATTGGATTTCTCTATAGATGCTACGTAAACAATTTTTGTTTGAGGTTCAGTGCAGTAGATGAAATCATCAATTACGGCACACATAAATTACAAAATTTGGCTATCCAGGTGTAATAGATGAGACTGTGCCTCTACTTCCCAGGAAGCTGTAATTTCTGGTAATTTATTTAGCTGTATTGCATCTTCCAAAGTCCAACAACGAGATCCGGTTAAACTCATGTCACCCCGTAGCACGTTAAATAACTGTGGCAGATTGTCAAGATTGTATTTAACCATCCAACGCGCTAGCGGTGTGGTATTGTGGGTGCAAAAGCTGATCGTTTGAAAGAGTTTACCCCGTTTTCCAACACACCATTTATGACAAAAAAGCGACCCTGGTGAGTAAATCTGCATTAATCCAATCAATCCCAACATGACTGGACTTACCAATAGCAGCAACATTAAAGCAGCAATCCAATCAATTACTCGCTGCAATTGTCTCAAGGGTTGGTTAGGAAGTTTTTTGCCAGCAGGTATGCTTAGGAATATTGGTTTTTGAGCTGCTTGACATGCATCTGCCCAAAATTTGAGCAAAGCCTCACCCAATTTTGGATCTATGCTGATCAAACTTACTGGAGAATGTTGTAAGCATTCTACTAGCGATCGCTTATCATCTAATGAAGCCAGATATGGTTGTTTAACTCGTCCAGGCACTTTCACCAAAAGCTTACCCCGTCGCCACTGAAGTGTGCAGTACCCACGATTATCTTGGTGTGACTGGGTTACATCATATAAATTCTCTAAAGTTGGAATTATTGAAGTTGTCATAATGTCTTTGGGTTGATACAAAAGTGAATTACTGAGGCGTTATCAAAGGCTATTAATGCCAAAGACCCAAATCCGAATCTTGTTGTAAGTCCAAAAAATTGGAGATAATTGAGGGCAAAATATGCTATAATATCCATCACTCAGCCAAGCATATATCGTGTAAAATTCTGCTGGTGTAGAGATGTACAAATTGGACAGATACTAATTACATCGGTAGCAATCACCGCTACTATTAACATTCATGGGCAAATCATGATTTTCCGGAAACTACTGACAGTAGAGAAGTGTAGAGAGAAATTACCCATGAATCTATATCTACGTTTAATTACGCTGAGGTGTTCATTGTCTTAATAGATTAAAGAAACCAGTCTGCTCTTGTCTTTTAGCCTTTATGAAGGTGCTTTAATCTCTAGAATATAAGACTATGCAGAAATAGCGATCGCTCAAATAACTTCTTTATTTATTCTTTAAAGAGTCAGTGATTTCTCTGAAAACTCATAAAGATAGCATAAATATACTGAATTCTTCCCGATAGCAACAAAATTAGATTTTGATTAGACCTCTTGCATAAGTCGAATAGACCCCCCTTAATCCCACGCCACTTGCTACAACGCAGGGAACCTCCGCAACGCAGTGGCTCCCCGATATATTGGGGGGAAACTTAAAATCTTGCCCCCTCCCCTTAATAAGGGGAGGGTTGGGGAGGGGTGATTCAAAGATTTTTGCAAGAGGTCTATTATAAATGCGAAACGCAAAATCCCCAACTTCTCTAAGTAGTCGGGGATTTATCATCTAGCCGTACTAGTACAGTACGGCGTAAATAAACCACCTATTCAAAACCAATTAAATGCTTACGCTGTATTAATTTTGAATTTTGAATTTTGAATTCTGCCTTGTGGTACTAGCTATTTTTCTACAGCTTGACGTAAAGCTAATTGCTGTTGTTTAAGATTAGGTACGTAATTACTACTAGAGTTTGATACCCCATTAGCTACAACCCCAATTAGATTTAACTTACTCAACATAGCTGTCGCTTGATTAAGCTGACTTCGCGTCACAATACCAATACTTGCCACCATAATCACACTACGACAAGATGATGCAGTAAGCATGGCATCCACTAAGCCGAGAACTGGGGGAGCATCTATCAGTACCAAATCATAATTTTCCTCAAATGCTGTCATTAATTGGATCATCCGAGGAGAACTCAACAGATTTGCCGGGTCGGTAGGTTTGGGGCCAGCGGTTAAAATATCGATGTAGGCGGAGCCTGAGTATTGAAGACTAATTTGGTTGGGTAAAGTTGTATCACTCGCCAATAAAGTTGAAAGCCCTTGCTCATTAGGAAGATTCAGTTGATGGTGCAAACTGGGATCGCGTAAATTGGCATCAATCAGCAGTACCCTTTTGTGTAAACGAGCAGCACTCATTGCCAAACCCAATGCCAAAGCTGATTTACCCTCATCGGCTAAAGCTGAGGTAATCATCAAAGATTTTAAATTAGTAACAGTATTTAAAAGTTCAATGTTTTTGTAAATCAGATCCAGCGATTCCCAACGTGGTGGAGATTGCAATACCTGAATTGTCCAAGGAGCAAGAACTTCTGGCTTACCAAAAGGCAACTTGATCATTGATTCTCTAGGTTTGGCTGGCGGTAACTTGGGAGTTGTTCCCAACAACGGCATGGCCATTTGCTTCTCTAACTCAGCAGTGGTGTGAACTGCATCATCAGCCGATTCGCGAATAAAGGCAGCAATGCCTCCTAACATTAAGCCAACCACAGCACCTAAGAGCAAATTCTGCTGGAGATTGGGGCCTAATTTTGCGCCTTTTTGAGGATCTTCTACCACTTCCCAATTAAATCCACCCTTGGAAAGTTCTTGCCGTAATTGTTGTTCTGCTCTTAAAAGCTGCTCTAATCTTTCACGACTAAATTGCAACTGCGGTAGCATCCGATTGTAATAAGCCAACAAAGGTGGGAAGCGTTTGATTTCAAAACGCAACTCGTTTTCTTTCTGAGCCAAAGTTTGATCGCGAGCAGTTAAAGCAACTATAGTTGTCTGCGTTTCTACTAACTGAGCAGCAAGGTTAAGATCGATTTGGCCCAACTGTCCTTTTTCGAGAAGAGAGTCTCCAGAAGTGAATGCACCAGCAGACTTTCCGCCTAAAGTTCTTCCTACCTCTTGTTGCAATAATTCCTTCTGGTCTTGAAGCTGTTCTTTGAGTTTTTGCACGCTTGGAGTTCGATCTGTAAAGCGTAAGCGTTCCTGTGCTAATGCCAATTCGCTTTTTTGGATTTCGTTTAGTAAGCCTTGATAGCGAGTAGACTGACTCAAACGAGAAGCAACTAAAGCATTTTGAGGAGAACGGTTAAGTTGTTCTTCTAAAGATTTTTGGCGTGCTAAAGCTTCTCCATACTGAGCACGAGTTGTCTGTCTTTCTTGGGAAAGACTGTTCAAAGCTGTTTCAATCGCTTTGGCCTGTGATTCTGGATCGATTAAATTCTGATTTCTGCGAAATCTTTGTAAATTTGTCTCAGCCGCGTTGACTTCTTCACTAGCTTTACTTAACTGTTCTCTGATGATTTGCAGACCTTTTTGCAAACGCGAACTCTGTTGTTGTTTGTTATATTCTAGATAAACTTGTCGAATTGCATCTAGAACTTTTTGGGTCTTTTCAGGATCTCCAGCGGTGTATTCAACTTGAAAGATTTTTGTAGCGACGTTATCTTCTTTGCTCCTAATTTGAGTTAAGACCAAAGAAGCTTTAATTTCAGCTGAAGTTATATCTGGATAACTAGACTGAAGTTTATCAACTGCTTTTTGAATTAGTCCCGAACTTTGCATCAAGTTAAGCTGGGTGGCAGTATCTATGACCACATTAGAGTCAGTAAACTGATTGTCTACCCCCGCACCACCTTCTGTCTTACCTTGATAGTTAGGTTCTACTAGCAGTTGCATAGAACTTTTATAAGTAGGTTTTGTTTTTACAGTTACTATGCTGGAAATAACAAGAGAACTAATTAATACTGCTAAGAACCAAGGAAATCTCCGCACAAATACGGCAAACATTTGCCCATAACTTGGTTCACTTTCAGAAGCTGGAGCTAGATGAGGATTTAGACTAGTTTGAACCACTTTTATTATCCTTGTCTTCAAGACTTACGCTAAGAGATTCTCCGAAGAATACCTATTTTTTTGTCAACCGCCAAAGACGAGAGAGAAAATAAATGGGTAATCTGATAGTAGAAAGAGATTCAGAAATCAAATGAATAATTGATGCACGCCACAAGCTTGGTTAATAATTTGCTCAACCTTGCCAAAAAATGCATTCTCTGAAAAGTTTGCTACAGCATGATTGCGGATGCGATCGTAATTCCAAGAAATGCCATTGGCTTCTAGTAAGGCAACTTGTAAAGATTCAGGTGTTTGTCTTTTAAAAAAGACTCCTGTTTCACCTGGAATTTGAGTATCTAATACTCCACCCGCTCCATAAGCGATGACTGGTGTACCGCTAGCATTAGCCTCTACCGGAACTAATCCATAATCTTCTAGGGCTGCGACAATAATAGACTTGGCTTTGGAAAACAAGTCTTTGCGGGTTCTATCACTTACGTGTCCCAAGAACACAATATTTTGTAATGCTTTGGATTTTAACCGTGCTAGTTCTGGCCCGTCACCAGATATTAATAGCCGCCACCCTAACCAATTAAAAGCTTCGACTATTATATCAAGTCGCTTATAACTGATCATCCGGGCAGAGGCCAGATAATATTCATCTTTTATATCGGAAAAAACAAATTTACTAGTATCAATTGGATAATTCACCATCATTGCCTGTTTGCCATAAATCTTTTCAATCCGGCGGGCAACAACACTGGAATTAGCAATGTAAAGGTCAGGCTCCTGTGCATATTTCAGGTCTACCTTTCTCATTACTTGAAATACTTGTTCGATTAAAGGAGCAAAATATCTATAGTCTCCGTACTCTCTTAAATAAGTTGCTGTATCCCATAAGAAACGGGTAACATTATGGCAAAAACAAATGTGGTAAGCATTAGGATTTTTTCGCACTGCTTTGGCAAAGCTGGTGCTACTACTAATAATTAAATCGTAATCTTGCAGATCCAAGGCACGAAAGGCAGGAAAATATAAAGGAGCCATCGACCTGAAATATTTTGCTGCACCAGGAATCTTTTGTAAAAAGGTTGTATTAACTATGCGATCGCCTAAATCAATCGTTTTTTGGGGATCGTACAAAGATGTGAAAATATCTGCTTCGGGATAGCGCTTACAAAGCAGTTCAAACACACGCTCTGCCCCACCTCGCTGGGTTAAATAATCATGGACGAGAGCAATTTTCATGAAATTTGACCTAAAGTTTCGACCGAGTTTGTGGAAACGTTTCCCAGCAAGTTACTATCAACAACTTTAGTGTCCCGCAGTATAGCTTTCTATCCTCTTGATGAAATTCTGGCGACAAATATATAGGGGCGTACAGCTGTACGCCCCTACAGCTAATTCATTTGTGGCAAATATTTTTAGAACCGATATTATCCAACTGCTACTAAGATTTTTTCTGGAGCGAAATAGACGTTTTGCTCAGCTCGTAGTTGGTCGCAAAGTCTGCCTTCAGGTAATTCTACATCCTCATAAGTGAGGACTCGATCTTTAGAAATATCTCGTTTGAGGCGGCACCCTTCAGCTAAACCCATTGGTAGAAGATTTTGCTGTTGGACGATATCGGAATTTTCACATTGTCCGTAGGTCATGTAGTAGCCGATGCCATCTAAGATTTCTCCTGCTTTCAGGTCGATTTTGGCGGTGGTGACAACATCTACTAGCGGGCCTGCTAGTGGGGACATCACAGCATCACCAAATAAAACAGCACGCGCTACAGACAAGGGAACTTCAAAATGACAGAGGTGATAAGGAGTATAGAAGCTGTAAAGTGGGCCTTCGCCTAATTTGTATAAGTTGAGATAGTGGCGTTGCTTAGGGTCGTCGTGAGTGGCAAATACATATACACCTGGGCCTGGTTTTGCTCCAACTACATAATCGACAATACCGCCCAGTTCTTTAAGTTGTTTAACATCATATAACTGGGTCATTTCATCGACATGACCGCTGAAGTCATATCCTAGCATTCCCCGTTTGGCGACTTTCATGCCTGTGGCATTGGCAACGATCGCTTGCTCGAAGGAAATTTTGCTTCCATCGGCGAAGCTAGTCACCATGTGGGACTTTTGACCCCAACGTTTAGCAAATCCTTCCTGGGTGGTGGGATTGCGATAGGGGTCTTGAAGTCCTTTAATGTTACCGCACAATAAAGGAGTTAAACCAATGCTTTTCACAAAGCGATAAAGGTTCATTTGCACCCCTGGCTGATCGCCATCACAAGCGCTGAGAATCACGCCTGCTTTGTCGGCATACACTTTCAGGATGGGGCCGATGGTGCCATCAAGTTCAGCATTCATCATAATCACATGTTTGCGGTAGGCGATCGCTTCCATAACGATCTCAGCGCCAAATTCCACTGCACCTGTGACTTCGATTAATGCATCGATGCCTTCAGCCCGACACAGTAACTTAGCGTCTTCTGTGACTGCATATTTACCGTTAGCGATCGCATCTTCTAATTCGTTGACAGTTGCAACAACTTGAATATCTTCAATTCCTGCTTCCGAATAAGCTTGTTTAGCTGCACTAATCTGACGATTAGAGATAGCAACTAACTCCATTCCTGGCACTGAATTGACAATTTGGTTGGCAATTCCTCGACCCATAAAACCAGCACCAATCATTCCCACCTTAATAGGATTTCCTGCTGCTGCACGGGCTTGTAAGGCGCGATCGATAATAATCATGAACTAAACTCCTTTTTGGAACTGTTTGTTGTGTTACAAATTCTCGATAATTTTGCACTTAATAATTTGTTACGGCTAAATATTAAGTACATTTTCATGGAAATTATCATTAATGACAGCTACTAACCACTTGTTTGCTAGATGTGAGTAGTAGTAGTCTGTTTTTTCTGGCTGTGATTTTTGATAATTTGCTCCACAGCATTTCTGTAGGCTTGAGCAGGCAAATTGGCAATACTTCTGACTTTCGCATTATTGTATTACCTCATGCAGAGGAGCCAGTGTGTTGTACAGAAAACACCTGGCACAGAGAAATAGTCTATAGTTATCTAGAAGCTGTACCACCAACAGTCATCATTCTCAAAAAAGGCCAATTTAAATCTTTCTCGGAGATTTCAGTCACATCTAGAGGC
The DNA here is from genome assembly GCF_036917575.1 of Nostoc sp. Lineage (GTDB taxonomy): Bacteria > Cyanobacteriota > Cyanobacteriia > Cyanobacteriales > Nostocaceae > Nostoc. The sequence goes on from NZ_JBALDC010000072.1 coordinate 148,433, forward strand.
CAATCAATGTTAAAGAATGGGTCATCATAGCGTAAACCTCTTTCATATCCTGGAGTGTAAAATTCACCTACTTGATATACAACTTCAGTCTCATCGGTGAGTGCTTGATAGCCATGAGCAAACATTTCTGGAACATACAAAGCACGGCGATTTTCTGGGGTTAGCTCTACACCAATGTGTGATAAAAAGCTAGGAGATTCAGGACGCATATCAATAATTACGTCGTAGATTGCGCCTTTAGTACAGCGAATTAATTTTGTTTCTGCTGCTGGCAGAATTTGATAGTGCATTCCCCGGATAGTGCCCTTTTTATAATTAAAAGATAGGTTACATTGGGCAACTGTTGGCTTTAATCCGTGTGCTTCAAATTCTTGAGCGCAGAAAGACCGAGCGAAAAAACCACGATGATCTGGCTTTTCTTCTAAATCAATGATGAATGCGTCTTTGAGTGCAGTTTGAGTGAAGATCATGAATGAATAACCTTGAGAAGAATATTGAGGACAACAAAACTTGGCAAGTTTGAAAACTTAACTTGTTAAAACCTCATCAAAAAGAGTCTTGAGTGGGTTTTTAAATTAACAATTAGCTTGCTTGGACTGAACTAGATGGCGCTAACTTTGGTTGAGGAAAAGTATCGTCTCGATATTGAGTACAAACTTCTGGACGATCGGGAGAAGTAGAAGTGTAGCAAGAGAATAAAGTTAACCTATCTTCTGTGCGTAATGTCCCGTGATGTATGGCTTTTTTAGGATCTACAATAATGACTGTTCCTGCCGATCCCGTACAAGATTTCCAAGCTTGTTTCGGGATAATCTCATTTAGTTCGTCATCTGTGATGCCTAAATGACCAGATTGCCAAAGCTTGTAGTAAGTACGGTAATAGTTTAATCTCAATAAAGAGGTTAAAGAGGCTGGAATATATTCAAAGGGGCCGTGCTTTTCTCCCACATCATTTAAGTAGATAATGATTTTGATCATGCGGCGGTCTTCTGCATCTTTGTGCCATAATTGTGTACCAAACTGATTTTTATTAGGGAAATCTTTGCGAAGATGTACACCATGAAAAATGATCGGCAGACCAATGTAGTTTTCAATAATGTTTAGAAGCCTTTTTTCGCTTCCCCAATTAGCAAATTCAGGTAAATAGGTAACTGTGTAAATTTGAGGAAATTTTTCATTTGAATCGTCATTATTGATAGATGCCATCTGGGACGAATAACTATCAGCTGCCTTGAGCAATTCTGATGTTGAATCGAATCCCAATTCAGTAAGTGTGGTAATATGAATACCATCACATTTAAGATCGTTAAGAATTTGGCGATCGCTGAATTCTAGTGCAGACAAATTAGCAGCATGTTTTAAAAGTGCTAATCTGTAAACTAACTCAGAGCCTAGTGAAAATATTTTGCGTTTAATCTTGAGCAGCATGGCATGACTACCTTTAATAGACTATCGGCTATTTTCTATTTGTTGTCTTAACTCTGCTCTGGGATAAGTATCATCCCAGTATTGGGTGCAGAGTTCTGGTCTTTCAGGAGGGTTGGCGGTGTAACAAAAGAATAGTGTTGAGCGTTCTTCTGTGCGGACTATGCCGTGATGCAAAGTATTTTTCGGATCTACAATAATGACAGTACCTGCTGGCCCTAAACAGGATTTCCAAGTTGATTTGGGAATGACTGTTTTCACTTCTTCATCATCAATACCTCTATAGCCTGACTTCCAAAGTTTGTAGTAAAGCCGAAAATAATTCCAACTCAATAAGGAAGTTAAAGAACGGGGAATATATTCAAAAGGCCCAGTTTTTTCTTCGACATCATTCAAGTAAATAAAGATTTTGATAATACGACGGTCTTCAGAATCGCTATGCCATAGTAGTGTGCCAAACTGATGTTTGCTAGGGAAATCTTTACGTAAATGTACACCATGAAAAGCAATAGGAAGACCAATATAGTTTTCGATCAGATTGAGAAGTCTTTTCTCCATTCCCCAGGCATAAAATTCTGGTAAACCTGTAACTGTGTAAATTTGTGGTAACTTTTCATCAAGATGGTCGTTGTTGGGATTTTCCATCTGAGATAATTGCTGGTTAGCAGCTTTGAGCAGTTCAAAGCTAGAGTTGAAGCCTAAATCTGCTAGTGTTGTGACACAAACACCATCTTTTTTGAGAACCTTCAGAATGTTGCGATCGCACCCTTCCAATGCTGGCAGATTTCTGCTATGCTTCCAACGAGCTACATAATATTGCAAGTCAGAAGACAGTGTAGATATTTTGCGTTTAATTACATTAAACATATAGGAAATATTTTCTAGTTTTAATGTCAATTGTTTGGTAATTTAGTAGCTTATGGCTTATAGCTCCGCATTTCTTGAGTAGGTATTTCACTTGATTCTGCTAAACTAAAATCTTTAGAAACCATCACATCAAAAGCACATAAACTGACTAAAGCTAAAAATGGGACTACTGTCTTAATGGCAGACATAGGCCATCTTCTTAAAGCACCTAAGAAAACTTTCAAGTTGACTTCTTTACCGTTTTGCAAAAGCATCCGCCGACAAAACTGCTTAGAATATCCACTCTGCTGCAATTTCAAAATTACTTCGGGTATGTGTTTATATTGCATTAACAGGGCAGATTTTGGTTCTTTCTGCCAATAACTCACACCTACAACACATTCCAAATAAATTTCTTTCGTGACAATTACACGACCATTAGAAGCACAATACCCGGCTAAATATGCTAAAGATATCCAATTATTCTCAGCATCTTGCCAATTATATAGAGCGCATTTCACTAAATCAGTGCGGTAGATTGTAGCAGTCAGAAAAATGACTGCACCGACACTTTTTGAGAAACAATGCTCAAATATAGCTTTACCATCACCATCACCATCTTCACTATCTATATCAAACCAGCGATTACCAACAATTGTTGGTGGATGAACTGGTTCACCTGTAATTTGGTTTCGACCGGAAAAGTTGAGAAACAATAATGATAAATCTTCATATTGCTTAAGTTTACTAATCACATAAGCAATCGCTCTATCTTGAATTGGATCATCATCACCAATTGTCCAAACATATTTTGTTGTCGTCGAGTTTAGACAATACATAATATTTTTGACAACACCTAAATTTTGAGGATTTTTATTTGATTTAAATGGGATGTTGCTAAGTATTCTTTGCCATTTTTTAATCACATCCTGAGTATTGTCTGTTGAACAATTATCAGAAACTAAAATTTCACAATCATTTTCAAAACCCTTGATAGCTTGAGCTAGCCATGCTAACTGTTTATCCAGCAATTCAGCACGATTATAAGTCGGTATAGCAATGGTCAGTAATTTCTGCATGGTAAAAAATTGATATATTAATGGTTACAGGCTCTCTAGCTGTTTGGGTGGAAAAAGAGTTGCCCAAGCTGATATGCTCAACAAACGTAAGTAAGGAATAAATATCTTGATTGTCAAGAAAGGCCAACGTTTTAAAGCACCTAATAGGATTTTCAAGTCAGTTTTTTGATATAAACTCTGCCAAATCATTTCCTGACAAAATTTATGAGGGTATCCTACCTTTAGTAGTTTTATATAAACTTCAGGTATGTATGCATATCGCATTTTAAAGTTCCATGTTGGGTCAAGATCCAAAAGACTAGCGCCCATAGTACATTCTAAATAAGTGTCTTTAGTGACGATGACACTTCCATGAGCAGCACAAAATGCAGTCCAATATGCTTGAGATGCCCAATTATTAGTAGCAGACGGCCATTTTTGTAAAGCGCGTTGTACTAAATCTGTGCGATAAATTGCTGCTGATATAAAAAGTACACCACCAAAATTTTCATTCAGGTAACTTTGAAATATAGTTTTACTATTAACTTTTGGTTCGTCTTTATCACTATTTAACCAGCGTTCGACAACAAGTCGACCTGTTTGTTTTTGACGACCAGAGAAGTTTAAAAGCATTAGTGCTAAATCTGAATATTTTTTTAGTGTCGTTAATACATAATCTAAGGTTCGCTCTTGAATTGGATCGTCATCACCAATTGTCCAAATATATTTACTATTTGGGGCTTTTAAGCAACAAGCAATATTACCCATGACCCCGATATTTTCACTATTCTTCTTTGATACAAATGTGATATTATTAAAAATTAGCTGCCACTTTTTAATAACTTCTTGGGTATTATCTGTAGAACAATTATCAGAAATAAAGATTTCACAGTCAGACTCAAACCCTTTAATAGATTTGGCTAACCAAGTAAGTTGTTGATCTAAAAGATGGGCACGATTGAATGTAGGAATTGCAATAGTTAGTAATTTATTCATTTCACAATTTAAAAATAGTTTTATGGATGAAATAAGCCCGAATCAACACTATTTGATTCGGAAGCTTAGATGATTTATCCGTTGCTGCTAGGCAATTTTAGCTACTTTTTATTCCAGAAGAAATCTTTGTCAATCTGCTCTGTCCGAATTAGATACTCTAGCTGTTTTAAACGAGTAAATCCTCTAAACAAGAAAGTATCTTCAGCCATGTGTATTTGACTGAATAAATCAAATAGCTGCTGGGCACCAAGTCGGGCATTCCAATCACATTTAAATCCAGGTAGGATTGTGTTAATTTTCTCAAAAGATACGCGATAGCTGCGGTTATCTGCGCCGTTATCACCAAAGGATAGTTTACAATCTGGGAAAACATCAGCAATAACTTCTGCGATTTCTTTAACGCGATAGTTATTCGCTGTATCTCCCACGTTGAAGATTTGGTTATGTACAATGTCTCGTGGTGCTTCTAAGGTACAGACTATTGCTTTGCAAATATCCAATGCGTGGACTAATGGCCGCCAAGGTGTGCCATCACTAATCATTTTGATTTCTTTGCTTGTCCATGCCAACCCTGCTAAGTTGTTTAAAACAATATCAAAGCGCATTCTAGGAGAAGCACCAAAGGCTGTTGCATTCCGCATGAAGGTGGGAGAGAAGTCATCGTCAGCGAGTGGTGCGACATCTCTTTCTACGAGAGTTTTACATTCTGCGTAGGCTGTTTGAGGATTAACTGCGGATTCTTCTGTGACATCACCTGCGGTAGCAACGCCGTAGACACTGCATGAAGACATATATACGAAGCGACGCACACCCATAGCCTTAGCCAGACTAGCCAGACGAACTGAACCTACATGATTAATTTCATAGGTAATATTGGGTGCCAATTGTCCGGCTGGGTCGTTGGAGAGTTCCGCCATGTGAACTATGGCTTCAATTCCTTCTAAATCATCAGGTGTGATGTTGCGGATATCTTTGTTAAGGGTTTTAGGAGTCACTCCACTAGGGTTGTACAGCCAACCAACTTTATAGAAGCCCGTATCTAGACCAATAACTTCATGTCCTCGTTCGATTAACAGAGGTGGTAATAATGAACCTAGATAACCTTCTGTTCCAGTTACTAATATTTTCATTGTGGTTAATTCCTTTGTATTGTATTAGGAAATTAAATTCTTCGTTTAGCTGGACGCGTAGATGTACGCCCTAGTAGTCTGCCAACCCAAAGATGCGCTTGTGAGGGCTGGGGAAAGGGGAAAGGGAAAAGGGTAAGGGATTTTAAACCTTTCCCCCTGCCCCTTATCCCCAGAGGGGGCCCCACCTTCCCCCTTACCCTTTTCCCCGCCAAGTGAACTTGGCGAACTACTAGAGTGTGTTGCACTAAAAGGGAACCGCTATATTTTTCGTTTGTATGCAATAACTTGACCTCTCTCCAAACCACTCTCTTAAAAGCAGAGAGGCTTTTAATCTTACTTTTCCTTATAGGGAAGGGGTTAGGAGTTCGGTCTGTATTTGACTTAACTGAGAAGCGTTATATATGACTTGGCTAACAGTCATTATATAGTTACTAAAACCTTTGCAGGCTTACTTATTAGTTAATAGCACTCTCTAGCAGTTCTTAATTGATGTAACACCCTTTTTTGTTGTGAGATGGGTGTCTTATACCAATTCAATTAATGATTGCAACACATCCTTGGGTCAAGACGCGATTCATCGCGTCTCTACAAATGGTCTATTTGTCGCATTCTTTTTTCAAATTGGTATTACCTATCCCTTGTATTTTCAAGCAGGCAAAGATGCCCACTATACAAGATTCATCCCTTAATTCAGCAGTTCCGGAAATAACAACTATGCTATCTATGCAATTACTACACTTTCTAGATGCGAAAGTTGGGGAATTTCTGCCACAAGCGCTTTGCCGATTTCTAGAGAAGATGTGGCAGCCGGAGAAGGAGCATTGCAAACATGAATGGAGTTTTGACCAGAAACAATCAAAAAGTCGTCTACAAGCTTGCCATCGTTCATTAAGGCTTGAGCGCGGACTCCTGCATGGGTGGGAACTAAGTCTTCTGATTGTACTTCGGGAATTAGTTTTTGCAGACTTCTGGTGAAGGCTGCTTTGCTAAAGGAACGAATGATTTCTTGGATACCTTCATCAGCGTGTTTAGCTGCTAATTTCCAGAAACCGGGATAGGTGATAACTTCCAGAAAATCCCGTAAGTCAAAGTCGGTTTTTTTGTAACCTTCGCGTTTGAGGGATAGAACCGCGTTTGGCCCTGCATGGACGCTCCCATCAATCATCCGGGTAAAGTGGACACCCAGGAAGGGGAAATCTGGATTGGGAACTGGGTAAATTAGTGTCTTGACCAGATAGCGTTTTTCTGGGGTGAGTTCGTAGTATTCTCCCCTGAATGGGACAATTTTGGCTTGGGGTTCAACTTGACCTAGTTTGGCGGTGCGATCGCTATGCAATCCAGTACAATTAATTACAAAGCGGGTTGCAAAGTTGCCGTTGTTTGTTTCCAGTACCTGATTTTTACCACTTGGAGAGATTTTTAGGACTTTTGTATTCAGGTGTAAATCTCCACCCTGCTGTTGAATAAGCTCGGCATATTTCAAACAAACTTGCTTGTAATTAACAATACCAGTAGATAATACCCGAATTCCACCTACACATCTAACGTGAGGTTCAATTTCCTTAACTTCTTTGGGGCTAATTCTCTGGACTTCTATGCCATTGTCTAAGCCGCGTTGATAGAGATTTTCTAAGCCTGGTAGTTCTTGTTCTTCAGTTGCAACAATTACTTTACCACAAACTTCATGGTCAATTCCATGCTCTTGGCAGAATTCTACCATTGAACGAGAACCATTACGACAAAATTTAGCTTTGAAACTCCCTGGCTTGTAGTAAATACCAGAATGAATTACCCCGCTATTATTGCCAGTTTGGTGAAATGCCCATTGGCTCTCTTTTTCTAGTACTAAAATCCGGGCATTGGGATAGCGTTTTCCTAAAGCCAACGCTGTCGAGAGTCCAACTATTCCCCCACCTATAATCGCAAAATCATACATTAGTATTATTGTACTTCAAATTACAGTAAATCCATAAAGTTATTTGTCATTTGTCATTTGTCATTTGACTCCTAACTTCTCTCTTGCCATATCTTCCAAGGAGCTTGATTGTTTTTCCACAGCCCTTCGAGATAGTTTTTATCACGTAAAGTATCCATCGGTTGCCAAAAACCATGATGTTTAAAAGCAGATAGCTGTTCCATATCAGCTAGCTTTTCTAATGGCTCTTGCTCCCATACCGTATAGTCATCAGCAATTAAGTTGATTACTTCTGGTTCTAACACAAAATAACCACCATTAATCCATGCTCCATCACCTTCCGGTTTTTCCCGAAAGCTGGTGATTTTAGTTTGCTCATATCCTAAAGAAATAGCACCAAAACGTCCGGCTGGTTGAACAGCAGTAAGTGTTCCTAAGCTATTTTGTTCTTTGTGAAACTTAATTAGTTCGGTGATATTAATATTACTGACACCATCACCATAAGTAAAGCAAAAAGTCTCGTTACCAAGATGTTCGCTGATTCGCTTTAAGCGTCCGCCGGTCATTGTATTATCACCCGTATTTACTAAGGTGACACGCCAGGGTTCTGCATAACCAGAATGCACGTTCATCTGGTTAAAGCGCATGTCAAAGGTAACATCTGACATGTGTAAGAAGTAGTTAGCAAAATACTCTTTAATGATGTAACCTTTATAACCACAACAAATGATGAAGTCATTAATGCCGTGGGCAGAGTATGTTTTCATTATGTGCCAGAGAATTGGCTTACCACCAATCTCAACCATCGGCTTGGGTCTAATACTGGTTTCTTCACTGAGGCGTGTACCAAGACCTCCAGCCAAAATCACCGCTTTCATGCAATTACCTCGAAGATTTGTAGAGATATGATTATTTGACTTTTTCGAGATGAAGAGGATGCACTTAAAGGGAGAAAAATATATTTCTGATTTCTGTTTCTCCGTCAATAATCTAACTGTAATTTGCGATGAAATTATAAAGGTAAGATAAATTAAAATCTTTTCTATATAAAAGCTCTATGAATATATATAAATACAGAAATAAGTTACTCAATAAAATAACTAGGATTAGCTGGCGCTAACCCTAGTCAGGCTTGATTTTTTCAATCAAAACCAATAATATGCTAGTAACAAAGCTTACTCATTTCTAGTTAGTTTTTTCCAGATTACCTGAACCTTGGAATAAAGGGTCACATTTGTTTTCTACAACTACGCACATATTGCTAAGTGCTTGCTGATAATTATCCATGTCATTTTGCTCAAAAAATATTTTAGCAGATGCCTGTATATCTTCGACAGCTTTTGCCTGGTTTTTATTAGCTTCACTACCGCCATATTGTGCCAGCTCATAGCGAACCATACCTCGTTTGAGATATGCTTTTGCTAGTTTTGGGCTTAGGGCTAATGCTTGGTTAAAGTCAGCGATCGCTTGATTATATTCTTGCTGATAATTGCTGCTATATTGAGCAATTTGATAATAGACAACACCCCGCTGAAAGTAAGCTTCGGCTTTGGAAACATTACGTTTTATTGCTTGAGTAAAATCGGCGATCGCTTTTTTGTAAGCTTGTTGAGATTCACCGCTATATTTAGCCATTTGAGCGCGGACAATTCCCCGTCTGACATAAGCTTCAATTTCATTATTATCCAGACCAATGGCTCGATTATAATCAGCGATCGCTTGATTATATTCTCGATCGGGATCGTTGCTATATTCAGCGAGCATATAGCGGGCATTACCCCGATTTACCAAAGCTTTGATTTGATTAGGATTGATTTTCAGAGCTTGGCTATAATCTGTAACTGCTCCATCGTAGTCTTTGAGGTTATAGCGGGCATTACCACGATTTACAATCGCTCTAGCATGTGTCGGTTCTTGTTCAATTGCTTGGCTAAAGTTGACAATTGCTTTCTCGTAGTCTCGCTCTTTATAAGCAACATAACCTTGCTGATAAGAATCAGCGAAGCTAAGTTTATTATTTGGCTGGGAAGATTTGATTGTTTGTTGGGTGTAAGCATTTTGGGAAACTAACGGCTGAGTAAATTTAATCATTACGTCTGCATATCCCAATAAACCAAAACCTAGCAAACAACAAATAATCGGGTATAACTTTGACTTTTTGGAAGGTTTATATGAACCGCTAGGAGTCATTATTGGCTGCCAGTAATTAGCTAGCTGCTGCGATGACATGGCTCTTTGAGGAAAATGCGGTGTCTGAGTGTAGCGCTTTCTCGCTTTGATTCGCGGTTGGAGATGTTCTCTAGCTTCTATAGCCCGATGTGATGGAAAGGGGTCGCGTCCGCCTAATCGCACGGTACGTTCGCACCACGGACAGCTACGCATGTGGTTGTTGTAGCGATGCTGAGGATTTGTCGTGCAGGTAATCAGGGAATCTTCGGCTTCAGCGATTGCTGAGAGCCAAGTCTGGGCACTGGGACGCAGTTGGGGATTATTGTGACCCTCTTCAAAACAACGGACAAATAGTTCTTGTAAGCTGGGATGAAGAATTTCCCAAGGGGGTGCAATGGGTGTCGGCAGGTAGGGTACATAACGCTTTTGGCTGTAAGTGAAATGACCCGATGCAATGCGTGCTTCATAAGGTGGTGGCTCAATCGCACCTTGAAAAATTCCCGAAAATGGGTGCGTGCCTTCCATTAAGAGTTGAAATACTAGCACCGCTAACCCAAATAAATCATGAGAAATTTGGCGATCGTGCTGGGCAAAAGTTTTATTCTGTAATTCTGGTGGAGTAAACTCTGGTTTACCTACTGGACAGCGATAAACAACATTGTTGTTGGGGTCGGTTACTTGGAAAGAGTCTGTGTCTATCAAAGTCACCAGTGCTGTATCACTGACAAGGATATTAGACTCGTTCACATCACCAATGCAATATCCACTAGTGTGCAAAGCGGCAAAAGCCGCTGCCAGGTTACGAGCTGTGCGAAGCAGGTACTGATAGTTGAATAAAGGGCAGTGTTGCCGACGGGTTCTGGGGTTGTAAAAGTCGATGATTGGACGCATCCCCTGAATACGTGGCATCAAAAAGCCCAGGATGCAATTTTTGCCATCTGCCGCCCGTAATAAATCCTCTGGCCAAGCAATAGAGATATGCCCCAAACTCGCCGTCGGGTTTTCTGGCGGGTTAGCAAGCATCGCCTGGAGTTTATCAGCATGGGCAGTGGTTGGCTTGTGGTAAATCTTTGCTACCAAGTCATTATCGGATGGCACTGCATAAACACAAGCTTCACCGCCACGACCCAAACTGACATTGAGACTGAGGATTTGTTTACTGGGGGAACAACGTAGTACCTGCATAATGAAATTACCGCTAACGGAAGTTATTGTAAGATGTAGAAACCTGTAGATTTATTGCTCATTAGTCGTTGAATGCAGCTATAATGAGTGTTAAATCATCATCAGTGCGTTGCGTAATCCGCTCTGAGCGTAAAAATTTTACTAATTGCTCCTTTGCTTCTGTCTTATCCTCAGTATTGGCGACAAATTCAAACAGCGGAAAAAAGAATGGTTTGTGAGGTTCGCCAACAACCATATTCAAAGCCAGCATTTGTAATCCGTCAGTGATAATACCAACGTTTACTATGTCTGTGCGCCATAATCTCATTTGTGCTGTATCTAAGGCATTAGGCGAAGTTAAAAAAGTGGTTTCGTTAATGTATTCACCGCTGTCAGGCATAGTCAGTGCCAACAGGTTGCCCATATAATCTTTTGCTACTGCTAAACCATCACCTATCTGAACTACAGCTACAACTTCTGGTGTGGCAACCAGCATAATTAAGGTAGTTGCTAAATCTTGAGGCTGTTTGTCACAAGTAGCCGCCTCATCTTCCACAGCTTTTTTGGCGGCGAATATGGCATCATTTAAGAGCGATCGCACCAATGTATCATCAGTCAAACTTTTTCGGGTCAGCCCTTTGGTAGAAATGTTTTCTATTGCTGTCTCCACAGCAACCATCGCTCCCACTTTTCCAAGGCTAGCAGACCCCGCGCCATCTGCTGCGGCTGCCACTAAAACATTATCTGACAATATCTGCCAGTGATGAGCATCCTGACATAATTGATTGTTTTTTAAGTGACTTGTACCACATACAGACGCAGCCACAATCCGCCATTGAGCAATCTGTTTTGATATGTTCATAAATTTTTTTTCTAGCAGCTAGCTGTGTAAACATCAAGCTGCAATTTTTAATTAAACAGTCCCCCAACCAATCGGCGGTAGTGCTACCTGTTCGTCTATTTGTGAGTGAGAAACGGCTGACATACTAGTTGACAGCCAGACAAACATTTCGATAAAATTTAATCCTTTAAGCTTTAACGGAGTACGTACAGTTATTTGATTTAAACGCGTCATATTCGCATTTTCTACTCCAACTGTAAAGAATGCTACCCGCTTGTTCGCCTCGTCTCCCTGTAGGCGTTGGGATGCTTGATCTACCACTTGCTCTAACTCACCTTGGGGTTCTCCATCAGTAATCATAAATACCCAAGGACGATAGTAAGCAATCCCGTTGGCACGATACTGAGATTTCCGTTCTTGAATTATGTCCAAAGCTTTATGAATTCCCGCACCCATTGTAGTCAAGCCCTGCGCTGTCAAAATAGGCGGATTAAATTGATCGGCAGTTACAAAGTCTTGTACTACATTGATATTACTATCAAAAGTGACGATCGCCACTTCCACCCGTCTGGCGGCTAAGGAATTTTTAACCAATTCATCTTTTAAGCTTAATAAACCCTGATTTAAAGCCTCAATCGGCTCTCCTTGCATTGACCCAGATGTATCTAATAAAAGTACACAAGGACAACGTGGTTCTGGATTCTCAGCAAATTCTACTACTTCATCAAGTCTTAATGTATCATGCATAACTTTTTGTGTTATGTTAAAGTCCAAAGCTTTATTTTCCTTTGCTCAAATTATATAATTTTAATCGCCAAGGCGACTACAGAATATAGTATCTACTGGTAGATGCTCTAATCTTTATTAAACAAATTATTTTCATGAAGTTCTCTATATACTCTATATATTTAAGATGAACTTGAGCACAGCTTAGTTTAGCAAAAAAGAGTTTATCAAAACCCAGCATTACCTGTTGTAATGTATCTACCAAAAACTTATATCCATTAAACCTACAGTACAATAAATACGTAAACTTTCCTAGATAAATTTTTAAAGATTTTATGTAGAAGAATCGGTTTTTTAAGGAAGAGTAATTAACCATAATTAAGCTTGTTAACTCTATAATTATACCAGTGTAACTGCGCGAACTTGGAATCAAATTTGCCTCAAAAGTAAGTGGGTATAAATAAACGTCATTATTGAGGTCTTCACTCAAGAGTTGTTAGTAGTTAGTAAAATCCAGAATTAAACAACATCGACTGATAATCTAGCTATGATAGATGTTTACCTTTATTTATACCTACTTGTTTTTAAAGATAGATTAAGTAAAATGTGCAAAATGTAACAAACATCTGATGAAACTTACAATTTTTAATATATGTACATATTTTCAAACAAATAATTTGTGAGTAGAAAAATATTAGAAAGAAAAAATATTTTATAGCTCATATTTTCAATCTACAAATGTTCGGTTGTTAATTCCGCAAAAAACTTGAAAAATATGAATAACTCAGCTACATTTACCAAACTACGTCCTCTAAGTTTGTTAAGACAATTATCCAATTGTTCCGACAGTACTTTTTTAAAAGTATTAAGTAACTCAGTTTCTTGGTCAATTTACTTAGAACAGGGCAAAATAACTTACGCTACCCATTCCGTAGAACCCTTTGATCGACTCGAACGACATTTGCGACGCCTTAGCCAGCAAATTCCACTCCTTACTAATGAGGTTCGCGTTCAAGTACGGCTGATGTTTGAACCTGACTCACACAGTCAGTTAATTAAAGATGACAGTAATTCGAGAAGCCACCCTCCTGAGTATCAGGCTATATCCTGGCTTGTTAGTCAACAATATCTACATTTTACACAAGCAGCAGTGCTCGTTCAAGAATTAGTTAAAGAGGTAATTGAATCATTTTTGCTCATTAAGGAAGGTACTTATGAATTAACAGAATCACTTGAGAGAATGCCAAAAATTTGCAGGCTAGGTGTGGAAAAAATTATAGAATATTGCCAAATAAAATTACAGAATTGGCAGGCTTTTGTACCTAAAATTTCTTCTCCATATCAACGTCCATATCTGTTGATTAACAGTAAGTTTGATGACCAAGATTTACCAAATATACAGCCAGATTTAATTAACTGGATGAAGGGTTTTAGCTTGTGTCATTTGGCTGTAATTTGGAATCAAGATGAAATTCAACTAGCTCGAAATTTATATCCCTATATCCTTAAGGGTGCGATTATTCTCCATGAACCCGATCCACCATTTGATAAATTACCAAAGATTTTTGAGGAGCGATGTCTAGGACGGTCTACGCCTACGCTTTTCTCAAAATTGATTTCAGGGTTAGTTGATACCAAAGAAGAACTAAATACCACTGTCAATTCTTACCAAAATATTCATGAAGAGAAAATAGTTCCTGTTCAGCGATTACCACAGATTTCTACTCCTTTAAAAGAAAACTTTCAGGAACCAACAATATCAAATAACATAAATTCTACTTCCCAAAGAGTAACGGCTGCTACTGTAACGGTACAAAAAGTTCACAAAATTGTTTCTGTAGATGACAGTCCCACAATTCTTAAAGAAATTAGTTATTTCTTAGAAAATGAAAATTTTTCTGTAGTGACAATTAACGATCCAGTGAAAGCAGTTTTGTCAATTATAAGGCACAAACCGGATTTAATTTTGTTGGATTTAAACATGCTAGGAATCGATGGCTATGAGTTGTGCCGGATTATACGAAACAATTCACTATTTCAAAACACTCCTATTATTTTTGTCACTGGAAATAAAGGAATTGTAGACAAAGTAAAAGCTAAATTAGTTGGGGCATCTGGCTATCTGACTAAACCGTTTACTCGCGCCGAATTACTAAAAATAGTCTTTATGCATTTGACTTAAATTAACCACCTTACCCAATACATTTCAAAGAGTAATACTTCTGGGTTAATTACAGATAGGACTTACGCAAAAAGTGCTAAAAAGCTTAATGTATCGAACTACCAAGAATCGTAGAGTTTGTGTAAGTCTTAACAGATTGAAATTCTTCAAGTACTAGAAGGTTGATTCTTGCACAGATCGATGAGAGCAATGTCAACTGCAAAGCTTAACCCAGAAGTATTGTATTCAAAATATAATCAGTTCAAGTTGGCAAAAAGGGCTATTGCCATAATAGACAGGTTTACAAATGCAAAACTGGCTCCTGTCTGCTATAAACTTTTAGGCTATGGTAGAGAAATCATAATTTGGGTTGTTGTAGCCTGGATTTGATATGGCAGATGTTACAAGGTCAGAACTGCTGAGTAAACTGCTGACATCAGTTCCTATATTTTGGCTAGGCTTAGTACTACCTAGCGATATCAGTTCGCCACTAACAGGGAAATTCCAGCCTTCATTACCAACGAGTGTTTTGTCATCGCCACTAGCTTCAATCCGGTTTCCCAGGAGATTGCTGTTAGTTACATTGGCAGTGTTGCCACTACCAAGGATATCGTTTTTACTACCAGGTAGTGTATTAGCATTACCAAGGATGTCGTTGTTATTGCCTAAGTTCCAGTTACCGTTACCGTTGGTTGTGCTCTCGTTACCAAAGCCCCAGTTGCCATTACCTTCGGTTTTGCCGCCATCACCGTAGTTCCAGTTACCGTTACCGTTGGTTGTGTTACCGCTACCAAAATTCCAGTTACCATTACCGTCGGTTGTGTTGTTACTACCATATAGCCAGTTACCGTTACCTTGGCCACTGTTACCGACCGCATCTGCACCATCTAATTTTTTAATATCAGATATCCAGTTGTCGCTCTTATAAGGTACAGGTTGACCGTTGCCAGTTTCAGGTAGGTTGCTTCCACTTTCCTTAGAAGGCGGAGTGCTGCCAAATGGTAAGTTACCAGGGAGGTTGCTACCGCCACCAGATGGGTTAACACCAGATGCACCACTACCAGATGCGTTAGCACTACTTAAGGGGTTGCTACCACTTTCCTTAGAAGGCGGAGTGCTGCCAAATGGTAAGTTACCAGGGAGGTTGCTACCGCCACCAGATGGGTTAGCACCAGATGCACCACCACCAGATGCGTTAGCACCACCAAAGGGGTTGCTTCCACCATCACCTAACGCACTAATATCACCGCCAAGGACTCCGATGAGTTGATTGAACGGATTATTGGTATCAGTTAAAGCCCGCTCGTCAAGTGGTCGCTCATAATTATATTTGTACTTTCCATCTTCACTGGTTGTGGATGAATTACCACCACCGATGAAGGAAGCGAAAGTATTACTACCACTAGCAGCGCCACCAAAGCCACTGCCACTATCTAGACTGCTGCCATCGGTAGACTGCCATTTGCCATCACTGAAAGAAAAATTGCCATTACCAGTTAAATTGTTGCTAGTACTTTGTGAGCCAACAGTTTGATTGCTATTGCCAGAAGTTGCCATTAGAATTAAATTCCTATTACTCAAACTGAAATACCTCTATCAAGAGGAAGATCAACGGCATGAATGAAAGCATTTTTTTACTTGTATTTTCAATGAAAAATACTAATAAAAACAGCAATCACCACATTTAGTAAAAGTGTACAAAATCAAATTTATATTTAAAATGAACAAAATTTCGATTGTATTGCCGATTTTTTAGATTGGATTGTCTATTCTTTCGATCTTGTTGAGTTAGATTTCAGAAAAATGTCCGACAATCGTTATGGTGAAAGCTATAGAGGCAGTTTATCTAGTGATTTTTCGGCATAAAGAGGGCAAATTTACCTCTTTGAAGTTATACATTACAATGTAATCTAATTACACTACAAAAAAGAGTGAAGTGTGATTTTTGTAGTCTATTGAGTTATAAAATATTACTTGTGAGGTTTTATCGAGTTTTAAAGATTCAAGTTCTGCGATCGCCAGAGCAAACGCATCTAAATTACTCTTGATCGCAACCAATGTTAAGAACCAACAAAAAAATCAGTATTTCTCATTTGATTTATTTTCCAAGTCTCAAAGTTATGTTTACGATGGGCTACGCCTTGTGAAATCGTGGTCATTGCTCATCGCAAAAAACTGGGCTTGTTGAGAACAGAGAAAAAATAATGTCCCTTTTACATAATGTAATAATTGCTCAACTATGGAGTAATAATGCTAGAAAGTAAAACTAGAGTGAATTTTCAAGATAAATTAAGCAATGAATTCTTTGAAAAACGCTGTAGTATTGAAGTTATTGAAATCAGCAAAAAGCTTGTGTATTTAGATTGCTGGTTTTATCAGATACCTCAATCGTAATGGTTACGCAAGAAGCGATGTCTACAACGATCTGCGCCTATGCACATCGTGTTAGCTAATTGCGTTTTGTGTTTTGAAGGTTCACTCTAGCAGAAAACAGAACTATTTATCAGCCTGCTTTCTAGCTCAATTAATAATAAAAATTTTTGACTATGGAGTAGAAAAATGAAAAGTGTAGTGAGCGCAGCAGTTATCTTAACATTTCTTAGTGGAGTAAATTGTCTTCCTAGCTATGGAATATTATCAAATATCAAACCTTCAAGCATAGAAGTTAAATCAATTGCTCAAGGTAATCATCAGCAATTGATGGCTAGAGTTGGAACTACTTTAAATACTCCATTTTATCTTAGATATGGAAGGACAGCTTACCTCCCCACTGAAAATATTGAAATCAAATTTTCAAAAGTTATCGATGATTCTCGGTGTCCTTCTGATGTAACTTGTATTTGGCAAGGGGAAGTTATTATTGGATTAGACATCATAAAAAATGGTAAGCAAGTTTCAACATTAACGCTAACCCTGATACCAGGTGACGAGCCTTTACCAATTCAATTTTTAAATAAGTATTCGGTGAGATTGATAGAGGTTTCTCCGTACCCAAATAGCAAAAAGACGATCGCACTCCAAGACTACATTGTTAAAATTGTTGTTAATAGAAACTAAATAACTAACCTTTGACACGTTTTTTTCTAAAACAAAACCCCCGGATTTTTCACAAATGAGAAATTTGGGGGTATGTAGTTTAACGTCAAAATCAACCAAATAAAAATAATGTCTGACTTCCCTGCGTAGATACATTCTCAGTATTTACTTATTTTTACATTGCTAGTCTAACGTAGTAGGATTGTTCAAGTGAAAGGGTAAGCCTTGCAGGGCGAGTAGCCATCGATCGCTTCTTGCACCCTAAAATAAGAGCAAAAGACGATTCCTAAAACAAGCACACTCCATGCGTATTTCTCTAAATTGGCTGCGCGAACTAGTAGAGATAAAACTTAGTCCAGAAGAATTAGCCGAAACCCTGACAATGGCAGGGTTTGAGGTTGAAGAGATTGAAGACCGCCGCACTTGGGCAAATGGCGTGGTTATCGGCAAAGTGCTTGAGCGTCAACCCCATCCCAACGCCGATAAATTGAGTGTTTGCCAAGTGGATATCGGTAAAGGCGAAACTTTAAATATTGTCTGTGGCGCTGCCAATGTGAAGGCAGATATCTATGTCCCAGTGGCAACTACGGGTACTTACTTACCCAAAATTGATTTAAAAATCAAACCTGCAAAACTGCGTGGCGTCCCATCTCAGGGCATGATTTGTTCTTTAAAGGAACTCGGTTTACCCACCGATATAGATGGAATTCATATTTTTACCCAGGAAAATTTACCATTGGGTAGTGATGTCCGGCCGTTGTTAGGTTTAGATGATGTAATTTTAGACCTGACTGCAACTGCCAATCGCGCTGATGCTTTAAGTATGGTAGGTGTAGCCAGAGAAGTAGCAGCTTTAACTGGTGGAAAGTTGAGCATTCTTGAACCTGGTGAAGTCTCTATTTCCAAAAATGCCGGAAATTTAGCTTTAAAAATTGCTGATACCCAAGCTTGTCCTGCATACATTGGTACGGTAATTGAACAGATCAAAATTGCTCCATCTCCTGAATGGTTGCAACAGCGTTTACGGGCGGCTGGGGTACGTCCCATTAGTAATGTGGTGGATATTACTAATTATGTTTTGTTGGAATGGGGACAACCACTGCACGCTTTTGATGGCGATCGCTTAAAATCTGTTGCAGGTAGCGAAAATTTAACTATCGGCGTTCGCTTCGTCAATAATGGAGAATCCCTCAAAACTCTGGATGGACAAACTCGCACCCTAGCATCCCAAAATTTATTAATCACCGCTAACGACAAACCTGTTGCCTTGGCGGGAGTCATGGGTGGGGAAGAAACAGAAGTCCATCAAGGTACTCAAAGCCTTGTTTTAGAAGCAGCTTTATTTGATTCCGTAGCAATTCGCCGTTCTTCCCGGAGTGTTGGATTAAGAAGTGAGGCTTCTGGCAGATACGAACGGGGAGTTAATCGAGCTGAGTTGGAAATAGCCAATCGCCGCGCCTTATCCTTAATTAGCGAATTAGCGAGTGGAATTATAGTTCAGCAAGAAACTGCCGACACCCGCCCCGATCGATCTACTTGGAGTCGTTCTATCGCCCTGCGTTTAGACCGAGTTAATCAGATATTGGGGCCCATCGATTTAGGAGAAGATACAGGCGAACTGCAAAAACTAGATGTTGAGCGCATCCTGACTGCATTGGGGTGTCAGTTGACTTTTTCAGGAGAAGATAGCAGCCATCAACCTACGTGGTCTGTTTCCGTACCACCCTATCGTTACCGCGACTTAGAGCGAGAAATTGATTTAATTGAAGAAATCGCCCGTCTCTATGGTTACAACAAATTCTGCGATACATTACCAGAAAAAGCGGAAGCTGGTTATCTGCCTTTAGATGAGGAAGTGATTCGCAAATTACGAGCTTTCCTCCGGGCTGAAGGATTGACAGAATTAATTCACTATTCTTTAGTCAAACCAGGAGAAGACAGAAATATAGTACTGTCCAATCCCTTATTTGTCGAATATTCAGCACTGCGAACCGATTTGATTTCTGGGTTAATTGATGCTTTTCAATACAATTTAGAACAGGGTAATGGTTCCCTCAACGGTTTTGAAATTGGACAAATTTTCTGGCAAGAAGAAGACGGTTTGCAAGAAACAGAAACCTTGGCAGGAATTATGGGAGGGGATATTTCCGTTGGCAAATGGTCAAAAAGTGGACGCGAAGAACCGATTACCTGGTTTGAAGCCAAAGGCATTTTAGAAAGTGTATTTCGGCAACTTAGCTTGCAAATCGAATTTCAACCCGATCGCCGCGACGATCGCTTACATCCAGGACGCACCGCTACCCTGTGGATTCGGGGTAACAGACTGGGGATTTTTGGGCAACTCCATCCCCAATTGCGACGAGAAAAAGGTTTACCAGATTCCGTTTATGTCTTTCAGTTGGATCTAAATGTGCTTTTAGATTCGCTGGGAGAAGATGAAACTCTCGTCTCCAGATTCGGGCCTTATTCTACATATCCAGCTAGCGATCGCGATATTGCCTTTTTCGCACCCGTGAAAATTTCAGTTGTCGAAATTGAAAGAGTAATTACCAAAGCTGGTAAAGATTTGCTCGAATCGGTGGAATTATTTGATGAATATCGTGGTGAAAACGTCCCCCAAGGACAGCGGAGTTTAGCATTCCGCTTGATTTATCGGGCTAGCGATCGTACCCTTACTGAGGCTGAAGTCGAACCAGTACACAATAAAGTCCGCGAAGCTTTGGTGGAAAAATTCGGTGTCAACTTGAGAAGTTAGTCATTTGTCATTTGCTAGGAATGAGAAATTAATAATTCCTCACTCCCCGATACACTGACTGCAAAATCTAAAATCCAAAATAGTCTTAGCTATGCCTAAATATGTACTCTGGGGAACTTACTGCGAAGACGTTATCGAAAAACGCGCCCCCTATCGTCAAGCTCATTTAGACGGATTAGCAAAACAGAAAGAATCCGGTGTGCTGATTACCATTGGCCCCACCAAGGATGTTACAAAAGTTTTTGGCATTTACGAAGCCGAAGACGAAGCCACTGTACGCCAGTTAATTGAAAACGATCCTTACTGGAAAAATGGCATTTGGACTGAATATTCTGTTAAAGAATGGATTCAGGCTTTATAAATTGGGCATTGGGCATGGGGAATAGGGGATGAGTCTTTAATAACTCGCTGACGAGTCTTTTATACTCGTGAATGAGTCTTTGATACTCGCTGACGAGTCTTTTATACTCGTGAATGAGTCTTTGATACTTGCTGACGAGTCTTTTATACTTGTGAATGAGTCTTTTATACTTGTGAATGAGTCTTTTATACTCGTGAATGAGTCTTTGATACTCGCTGACGAGTCTTTTATACTCGTGAATGAGTCTTTGATACTCGCTGACGAGTCTTTAAACTCCGTTTCTCTGCTCCCCCTGCCTCCCCTGCGTCTTCTACCCCCACTCCCCACCTATGAAAATTTGGCAGGTTGATTTTTATCGTCGTCCTTTACAAGATGCGTCTGGACAAATTTTATGGGAGTTGTTGATTTGTGACGCAACTCGCAGCTTTGAGTATGAAGCCACCTGTCTCCAGTCAACAGCAAATTCTAACTGGGTTGCGACTCAACTTGAACTAGCTGCTGGTGAAAAATTGCCAGATATAATTCAGGTGTTTCGTCCGCAGTCTCTAAGCTTAATTGAGGCGGCTGGACGCAATTTAAGTATTAATGTCGAACCTACCCGTCACACCTTGGCGTTAAAGCAGTGGTTACAAGAAAAGCAATATCCCTTAACGCTGGATAAACCACCCCCAGCACCATTACCAGAAAACCTCTGGGGAGAACAATGGCGTTTTGCGACTTTAGCTGCTAGTGATGTAGAAACGAGATTTAGCGATCGCCCCATTCCCATTTTGCACATCCCAGAACATCGTAAACCCATCAATTTAGGTTTAGCTTCAACAGTGCCCGTCCCTGGTGTAGTAATTTATGGTGGACGGCAATCAATGCGCCTAGCTAGGTGGTTACAGCAAGCCCGTCCCGTAGGCTTGAACTACATTTCTGGCGCACCGGATGGCTTAATATTAGAAGCTAGCTTGGTCGATAGGTGGATTGTTGCCACATTTGAAGATCCAGAAGTTACAACAGCAGCCCAAGCATTTGAACAACGCAAGCAGCAAAGCCGAGGATTGCATTTTTTGTTAATTCAACCCGATGATTCTGGTATGACTTATAGCGGCTTTTGGTTATTGCAGGCAGAAAATTGATATTAATTGCTAAAAATATTTATCTGCTTAATTTTTATAGCTAAAGAAATCGACTAAAGCGATGTCTAACTACAAGGGAATATGTGTCTTTGCTTTACTCTAATTTGCCTTTATAGGCCAGGTGTATAAGTTTAGCAAATTTGGTTTAAAGGTGTTAGAGAATAAAAATATGGCATCTTACTATTAATTCTCCATAAAAGTAACCGAAGGTACTCCTGTTAACTCATTACCGTGGTTTCCTCCAGCGATCGCAACTCGTTCAATCTGACTCATAACAACCTCACTGGCTCTCCTACGGTTATTGAGAATGGCGCAAGATATGAGATAAAAGTATAACTGCTAGTGGCTAAATCTTGTAAAAGACTGACGCGATGTCTACGACGGGCTACGCCTATGCTCCATGTTCGAGCCAAAATATGATAACTGTTAAGCTGTTGGTTTGAGTACAAAAGGGGAGGAAATTTATGGAGTATAATTTTCAAGCGAGCGCTGAACTTTACAAAAACGCCCTCCTCAACGACGTACTCCCATTTTGGGAACAATATTCTCTCGATTGGCAGCAAGGCGGCTATTTCACCTGCCTCGATCGCGAAGGCAAAATTTATGATACAGACAAATTCATCTGGCTGCAAAACCGCCAGGTGTGGACTTTTTCTATGCTTTACAACCAGTTAGAAAAGCGCGAAAATTGGTTAAAAATTGCTAGTAATGGCGCTAATTTTCTCGCCCAACATGGCAGAGATAGTGATGGTAACTGGTACTTTGCCCTCACCCGTGAAGGGAAACCATTGGTTCACCCTTACAATATCTTTTCTGATTGCTTTGCGGCGATGGCATTTAGTCAATATGCACTCGCTGGCGGCGAAGAATGGGCAAAGGATGTAGCGATGCAAGCTTACAACAACGTATTACGCCGCAAAGATAACCCGAAGGGCAAATATAATAAAACCTATCCCGGCACACGCCCGATGAAATCATTAGCTGTACCGATGATTTTAGCCAATCTGACTCTAGAAATGGAATGGCTGCTGCCAAAGGAAACACTAGAGAATGTCCTAGCTGAGACAGTCCGGGAAGTGATGACCGATTTTCTCGACCATAAACGGGGACTAATGTACGAAAACGTTGCCCCTGACGGTTCTCACATAGATTGTTTTGAGGGACGGCTAATTAATCCAGGTCACGGTATCGAAGCGATGTGGTTCATCATGGATATCGCGCGTCGCCAAAACGATATCAAAACTATTAACCAAGCCGTTGATGTGGTGCTAAACATCTTAAATTTTGCTTGGGATAGCGAGTACGGCGGATTATATTACTTTATGGATGCAAACGGTCATCCCCCACAACAATTGGAATGGGATCAAAAGCTGTGGTGGGTTCACCTAGAGTCATTGGTTGCATTAGCGATGGGCTATCGCCTAACTGGGCGTGAGGTGTGTTGGGAATGGTATCAAAAAATGCACAATTACGCCTGGTCACACTTTGCTGATTCAGAATACGGTGAATGGTTTGGCTATCTGAATCGACGTGGAGAAGTCTTATTGAACCTCAAAGGTGGCAAATGGAAAGGATGTTTTCACGTCCCGCGTGCATTGTACCTTTGTTGGCAACAATTTGAGGCATTGCGATACCTGCGGGGGGAAACAACGCAGTCAGTTTAATCTTCAGGGAAAATGCATCTTATTTTTTATGCTCAAAGAATTATTTGACGGTGTAGACTATACAACCGATCCACTTTGGATAGTCAAGTCATACTTTAATGCAATAGCGGGTATCTCTTTCCCTGATGCATTAAATTATCTTCTTGAAGGTACTGGTTATGGTAGTGAATATGCCATGTGTGAATTTCCTTGCGAAGATGAGGATGATATGTTTGAAGGAGTTCGCTTTTGCTTTCTGGATAAAGATGAAATAATAGTTTCTCAAGAGATATTCAAAAAATATCTCAAAATAGCGGCTGAAAGGTACTCAAACAACCAAGCTGTCTTTGTATGCAGAAGCCGGAATTTCTCATTACTGGATTGTGAATTTACCAGATAGTCAACTTGAGCGCTACAGCCAGCCATATCAAAATGCTCAAAATAAGTTTAGCTATCTCAGCAAGCAGATTTATTTATCGAATCAGTCAGTAGTGATTCCTGGATTTGATGATGCATTATTAGACTTGAATCGGTTGTTTTTAGAAAGTACTAGCGAATGATTTTGGTAGTGCGATCGGGTAAATTAAGTATTGTATTCTGTCAAATTTATTAAATTAATCAGTTGATTCAAGATACGTTTAAATACTGATGAGTCAGGCTTTATTTATTTGATATTATATGAAATTATATAAAAGAATAGCGTTAGTATGCACCATCTTGAACTAATTATATTAATTTTGGATTTATTTCCGAATTATATGGGTTCGGACAAGCTATTAAGAATGCTAAAAATGCTTGATAATCATTTTAGTGTAATTGATAAGCAGATAAGTGAAATAAAATCTCTCCTGTCTATGCAGTAAGCAAGCATTTCTTAGTTTTCTAATACATAACTACAAACTTTAGTTTGAGCCTGTATTTGGGAGTTCGGTTTCAACTTCACCACGATTTCCACATCACAACCTAAAGCATTTAAAAACCGTAACAGTTGTTCTGTTGAAAAACCTGATAAGCTAAACCACATCTAGTTTACATAATCTGAAATTGTACATTTCTTGTGAGGTGGGCGTCTCGCCCGCCCAATATATGCAAGGTTATTTGTGGAACAGCTTAGTTTTCCCCTTATTAAAGCAAAAATTTTGGGCTGCTCTATTTTCAATAGTTCGGCTACATCAGCTTGATTCATATCCTGTTTAGCGATGATTTCGGTAATTTGACGTGCAAGTTCTGCTTTCACAAGTAGTTCATCAGGGTTCGCTAGACCTAAATCTGCAAACACATTCCCGCTACTTGTTTGTACACTGATTTCTTCAGTCATTTTTCTCTTCCTTTTGTTTCGCACTATAGTTTTGTGCGTAATGCTCTTTTGCCCGCTTCAGCCTTGCTTCAATTAATTTGATATCTTATTTTGGTGTAGCAATACCGTGTTTATATTTCTTCTGAAAAGTATGTAAAACATAAATAACCTCTTCCAGTTTGACTGTATAAACAGCCCTGTAAGTGTCGCCATCAAAGTCTTCTACAACTTCCAACACTCCAGCACCCTTAAATCCTTTGAGGGGTTTTGCCGAATCATGCTTCTCACCACACTGAGGCAAGTACAAAGCATAACCCATTACTTGTTGAACTTCTTCTGGAAACTCTCTCAAATCATCCAGCGAGCTTCCAACCCACTCTAATAGCTTTAAGAAAGGACTCATCTTTTATAATATGCTAGTGTTTGGCATATTTAGTTAATGATATTATTACAAACTAAATTCTGCTGCACCATCCTCATCCACATCTGCATCTTTACCTACAGCAGTCGGTTTAAATTTAGAGCCATGAATTAATTCAGCAAGCCCAATTCCTGGATTTTGGTGAAGAATATTCAGCACACTCATAAAATCTCGCACAATTTCGCCTGGTGTAAGTAATGCTTCTGCACCCAGGCGATTAATAATTTCTTGCACAAACTCCTTCAACTCACGATTTGTCAAAGTCTGTTCATAGCCAAAATTGACTGCATGAATCTCAGCTAAACGTTGCAAAAGTGTCAAGATTTCTCCTTCACTCAACGGATTTAACCGAATTACTGGCCCCAAATACTCCTGAACATTAGCTTGTGCAATAAAACGACTTTCTTTTGTGCGTCTTTGCCAAGCTTGGTCTGCAAAAAGTCCCCGTTTGGGGTCTTCTAAAAACTTAGTTGTTCCACCAACAACAATGCCAAGATGTTCTGCTTTGCACTGCATGGTGTCGTTAAACATTGCTAAAAGTCGATTGTAATTCTTTTCTCGTGTAACGGTGGTAGATATTTGATATAAATGTACGGCTTCATCAAATAAAATTAGCAGTCCTTTATAGCCAATCTCAGCCACAAACTTCGCAAACAGTTTTATATAGTCATACCAACTATCATCATCAATAATAATGCGCACTCCTAAAGCTGCTTTTGCCTCAACTTTAGTAGTAAATTCTCCCCGCAACCAGCGCATCGCCGCATTTTTTAAATTATCATCATCCAATCGGTAGCCACGCCAATAAGCGATAATTATGCTACCAAAATCAAAACCGTGAACTAAATCTTCAATAGACTGAACTACTTCTCTAATTTTCGATTCAACTTGGTCATCAAAACCATCGTCATTCGGACGCATTTCAGTTTCTTTAACCACTTCTTGTTGAATTTTATTAATCCATCCTTCTAAAATAGAGACTAAAGCACCACCATCAGGACGAGTTTTTGTAGCTAGGTGGCTCATTAATTCTCGATAAGTGGCTACACCTTCATTGTTGCTTCCAGCTAATCGACGTTCAGAAGATAAATCAGCATCAGCTACTACAAAACCTTGCTCCATAGCCTGGTTGCGAATTAGTTGCAGTAAAAAACTTTTCCCAGAACCGTAATTACCAACTATGAAGCGAAATGCTGCGACACCTTCTGCAATATCATCAAGATTTTGTAATAGGCTTTTGAGTTCTTTTTCTCGCCCTACTGCTATATATTCAACTCCTACTCTTGGTACTACCCCCGCTCCAAGGGAATTGATTAAAGCAGTGGAGATTTTCTTTGAGATTTTGAGCTTTCCCATGTATTACATTCACTATATTCTAAACGCAGAAGCACGCAGTAAGTAGGTAAAGGATATTATTTTACTACTAAATCTTACGAGGACAATAACAATTTAATTTGACGAAGCATGTTTAGCTATGAGACCTTCATACATTGCAATCATTTTTTTGACATCTGTTATATGCTCCTGATAAACTTTTGGACTTTCCAAATCAAAATTGATTATTAACTCTCCAATAGTATCATTTGCGCGTTCATTTATAGAATCGATTAATAAATTTGGCATAGTGATATTTGCTTCGGCAATTTTTTTAATAGCACTATTAGGATTATCTTGTTCAAGTATAGCTTTTAATACTTGTAACTCATATCCTGGCATATTTCTGAAAAAATTATTCCATTCTTCAGAGATATTTTCCGATGTTTCAACTTCCGAACTTTCAATTATATTTGAAGATTCAATTATTTCAGAAAATGGAAACAACTCAGTATCATCTTCTTGGGAATTATTAGACAAAAGCTCTGAATTAAATGTTTCTACTTGTTGTAGTAATTCCCATACTTGATTTTGTAATGAGTCTCGTTCTTCTTGCAATAATGAAACTTCTGCTTGTAATTGTTGTAATTCGGCTTTGTGTTCTGCTAGTTGGGTTTTTGAAGAACTCAGGATAGCTTGGATATTTTCTCTTTCGGTTTTGGTTGCTACAAGCAATTGATTGTTTTGGGTTGTCTCAGCTTCTAGCTCTTGAATTGTAATTCGTAGTTCGTATAATTTTTCTTCTAATTGGGGTTTGAGTCTGCCTAAAAGAGTTAAATTACTTTCAACTTCTTGTTTTTCGTGTTGTAACTCAGAAATTTGACTTTGCAATTGGGTGATTTCAGCGCGAGATACATTACAATTTGACTCTAAACGGCGCTTTTCTGCTGCGAGTATAGAAAAAGTATTATTCAATTCATTTTGATTGTTTTGCAAATTATTAATTTCAGTTTGCAGATGATTAATTTCTGTTTCTAATTGCTTCTTTTGTCCTGCAAATGTTCTTAATTCTCGATGTATACTATCTCTTTGGCTACGGCTTTCTATAACTTGATTTTGCAACTGTTGTGATTCAATATATAATAAATTTCGATGTTCTTCAATTTGATTGATTTCTCTAACAACACGAGCCTTTAATCCCTCCATATCTTTAATTCTCTTGCGGAGAGAACCTAAAACAAACATTTCATAATTTCTGCGTCGCTTGTCTATGAATAATGCTGTTGTATGGATAGTAACGGCAGTAATTACACCTGTGAGAAAGGCTTTATTAAAATCCCAACTTGGAACAAGACTAAGACCAAAACTCACACTAAAGGCAACTATCACTAGTATAAATCTATTGCTGATCGTTACTGATTGCATATTGTTGGTTTTGAGCGTAGTTAAATTCTCTGAATAAGTAGCTATCATAGTAATTTCTAATTCGTAATTCGCAATTCGTAATTAAAAAAGATATAGACAAATATTTAATGCTAGGTGTTGGATGTATTGTTATTTTTATGCAAAAGTCTTAAATCAGCTTTTAAAAAATCAACAAACTGCCGTGCTGTACGTCCAGAACGACCATTATGACGAGTTGCCCATTGTAATGCCTGAAATTCCAAATCTTCTTGGGTAATATTAATTTCAGCTTGTGTCACTAAATGTTGTACAATTTTTAAATAAGTTTTCTGATTGGCTGGTTCAAAAGTCAAGGTTAAACCAAAGCGATCGCTAAACGAAAGCTTCTCCTGCATCGTATCCCAAGCATGGATTTCCTCGTTATCTTTAGGTGCAGGTCTATCCACAAAAAACTCCCGAATCAGATGGCGGCGATTAGACGTAGCGTACACCACTACATTTTGAGGGCGTGCCGTTAAATTACCTTCTAAAACTACCTTCAAGGCTTTAAAGGCATCATCATCTTCTTCAAATGAAAGGTCATCGACAAAGATAATAAATTTTTGTGACACACCCCGTAAATGTTCCACAATTTCTGGTAAGTCTTTTAAATCAGATTTTGCCACTTCCAATAAGCGGAGGCTGCGATCGCTATATTCATTCAACAAAGATTTTACTAAAGAAGATTTACCAGAACCGCGACTACCGTAAAGTAATACATGCAGTGCCATTTCTCCTAATAATAAAAACTCTGTATTTTTCAGCAAGGCATCTTTTTGAGATTCATAACCGACAAGCGCACTCAGTTTAATCGGGTCAGAATACTTGATACCGATAAACTGCCCTGATTGCCAGCGTAAGGCGCGATATTCTGCAAATAAACCAGAACCACATTGCCGATAATAAGCTGCTAACTCTTCTACAGCATCACCCCAATTATCTAACTCTTGTAGATATGTATTAAATTTTGTCTCTACTCCTACCAATTCTTGCCCTTTATACCACACTACTGGTGAAATCGGCATATAAGCTACATCTTGTACCCACTCACTCAAAGAAGCGCTGCTACACTCATAGAGACTTTGTAATGCTTGTAAATCATGCTGAACTGCTGTTACTAAAGCTGGGGGCAAATCTTCAAATTCTTGCACTCCCGCCAGCTTTGTAAAGGGATTCTCTAAGAAGAGAATTTGAGTAATTAAATAGTCTTCCCAGTTTTGATTTCTAGCAGCCAAAGCATGAAAGTAACTACCGTAGGCTTGGAGACAATTCTGTGCATCGGCTTGGGCGTAACGTATAGCTTGCAACAGTTCCAGAAATGCTATCCCCACTTCACCTTGCAGAACAGATTGGTACAGTAAAAGTGAGGCTGCTTGGCGCTGGAGATATTGAACCTTTGTATATGAAGAAGTATTTGCCATTGGCATCGCTTGATTATCCATTAATCAATTGTGTGGTATAGCTAAATAGCTATGGTAAATTGTCTGCTGACCCTGGCAGTAAAGTCAAAGTCTACATAGGTTTTAACAATGAATTTAAGTATAATTGCTGCTTTTGCTTACGGCATATTAGCGATTGTTGGTGGCATTATTGGCTACATTCAGGCTACAAGTAGAGTTTCACTCCTAAGTGGTAGCATTAGCGGTTTATTATTAATACTTGCCGCTTACTTTCAACTCCAAGGACAAACTTGGGGTACGATTTTAGCACTGTTAGTTACTGTTGTTTTAGTTGTTGTCTTTGCAGTTAGACTGGTAAAAACACGCAAGTTTATGCCTGCGGGATTGATGACGATTTTGGGTCTGCTGGCATTGGGGTTAATGGTGAATCAAATTGTGGCTTTAAGGTAGCATTAGTTTCTAAGCAATAACCACCCTCCTGTTTTTTTGATATGGCATGACTTTCCCTGGTTTGAATTAAGTTAGTACATTTATATTACTTTAACTTGCTACCCTTGCCTAATAACTTCCTGCTTTCTCAATGAGTTATGGCGATTTTTGTTTAAATAAGGTAAACAGTTAGGGCTGCACAATATCTTTATCAAGGTGAGTAAAATTCTTGCCAAAGAATTCCTTTTTAATCTGTGTTCTCTGCGCATTTGCGGTTAAATAAATTACTTTTTAATCACAGACGCATAGAGAGTGTTTTCCAAAGGGGGAAAGTAATTCTTCTAAATATTGTTTCGCAAATTGGTCGTGTGGTTGTCGGTCATGGGTAGACGTATTTGCGGAGCGTCTCGTAGAACAGTGGCTTGTCACTAGATATTGCTAACACATGATCACAAATCATACTTGAAAATGCTCTGTTTCAACTTTGACAAAAGTGCAGTTTCATAAGGTGCGCTCATGTAGGCTTTGTTTGCGATCGCCTATAGTCATCTACAATTTGTATGTGACGTAAATAACGTAATAACAAGGTTTACAGACATCAATTCTGAAAATTAAATCAAAAAATAATTATTGATTGCCGAAAAACTCCGGTTTTTTTGGCTTTGTGATGATAAATAAAAGTAATAGTGTTGAATCTCGTGCTTCGTACCGCGAAGGATTACTGAAATTCTTCGCTGCTTTGAGGATGACTACTGAACATCAAACAACATCTGCTGCCAATCAGTTTTTTGCCGGGGATGCTTCTTTGCTACAAAAAAAGAAGATGAAGCCACATAAAAAGACTCTACAACAAAACTTACTGTAGATGTATCTAAGTAACTATGCTGATAAAGTGTAAAGATGTCAAGGTATCTCGGAGCAAATTTTAAAGGAATTACAAAGGACTTGGTGCCATTTTGGCAGGTTTTTCTCCCAAATATGGGATATTAGTAGATTGTAGAAATCTTTATTGTTATTCACATTTCTCTTCTTGCATTAGTTCCTATCTACTGAAAACTCTTAAGACCAAGCAAATTTGAGACGATAAGTTTAAGTAATTTAATGAAGTAGGAAATAATACATGGTATTATCACTGTCTTCTCATAACGTTATCCAGTATCTGCAAGACGCAGGTTTGTGTAGCTCAGAAGATGGCTCATCAGACAAATCTGAGTTGCCAGGAAGTAGTCAGAACAATTTCAATTTGCTAGTTACTTTACCAGATAATCGCCAACTGCTCTTGAAACAAGAACGTAACGTTAATAACAATGACGGCGTGCCTCACGAATTGTTTCAGGAGTGGCTGTTTCACCAGTTGCTACAACAGTTTCCAGTTCTAGGTAATACTTCGGCAATCGCACCCTTGCTAGTGCATTTTGACGAAGAAAATTCGATTCTCGTCCGTAGCTACTTGAGTGAATATCTAGATATTGCAAAATTTTACCACAACAATGAGATTTTTCCACAAGAAATTGCCTCTGCCATCGGCACGACTTTGGCGGGACTGCATCGCGCCACCTACAACCGTCGAGAATATCGGGATTTTATGGCAACTGCTCCCCAAGGAGAGTTTCGCTATGGGTTTTACAATCCAGCCCAAGGGGTAGGGTCAATTGGGCCGGAGATTTTTGGGACTGTTCCCACGGATGCACTGAAATTCTATGTTCTCTATCAACAATACGAGAGTTTGTCATCTGCGATCGCAGATTTGGCATATAGCTGGAATCCTTGCTGCTTAACTCACAACGACCTGAAATTGAACAATATTTTGGTTCATTCCAGGTGGGAGCAACTAGACAATTGTCTTGTACGACTAATTGACTGGGAAGCTTGTTCTTGGGGAGACCCAGCTTTTGATTTAGGAACTTTACTGGCAAGCTATTTAGGAATTTGGCTAAAAAGTCTGGTTGTAGATCCCACTATTGAGTTAGAAGAATCTCTACATTTGGCGTTAACACCGTTAGATATTTTACAACCTTCAATGATTGCCTTAATTAGGGCTTATATAAATGCTTTCCCGATGATTTTGGAATACCGCACTGACTTTATTTCGCGGGTTATCCAGTTTGCAGGGCTGGCACTAATTCATCAAATTCAGGAAATGATTACGTGCCGGAAACACTTTAATAATGCTGAACTCTGTATGCTGCAAGTAGCTAAAAGTTTACTTGTAATGCCAGAACAAGCTCTACTGACCATTTTTGGGATATCAGAGTCAGAAATCCTGAATCCTGTGGCAAAGATTCATAAATTTCCTCAGCTTATAAAGGAACAGCAGTTACTTCGGATTTATTACGAAAAAACTCGGCTACGTGGTTGTTAATACTAAAGGATAAGACCACGCGACTAAACCAGTCACACATACTTAAATTCTGAATTCTGAATTCTGACTCCTGAATTCTATTTTATTAAAGTTTGATTTATGAATTGATTAATGCTAAATTCCTCTATCAATCAATCGCTTAATTCTTTGTTTGATATTGCTCAGAATATCCAGATTGAGTCCAATTTTTGTATTTATCATCCTAATTATCAACCCTTCACTCTGCCGACTAAAATAGCCAATAGATTTCAGCAAAATTCCGTAGATTTACAACATAAGTATCTTACTCTCCTGCTGCGGAATTTTCTCTATGGAATCTATTACAATGGCTCTCTGCAAACTACTTTGGCAATCAATACTGATAGTACTAATCGACTGCCAAAGCATAATTTAGCAGATAATTCTATTTTGGAGATTGACTGGGACTTTTACGAACAGCTGCACGCTAGTAATCACGGCATAGGTTACTTTGACTCTCAATGGCAGGTGTTGCGGAAAGAACCTGATGGGACTATGGCAGTGACTAAAGGTGGTTTAACACTTTATGTTGAGCCAGACTGCCATCTAGAATCCAGTCAGAAATCTACCAAAGTGGGTGATATGGTAGCAATCTGGATGCCTAAAAATCGACTGCAAAACGGCTGTTACTTAGCAGTTAGCAATGTCGGACAAGAACGGCAGAGTAACCCAGACGCAGATTTAGGAGGAGGGCGAATCTACTTTAACTTTACGGCATCTGGTGCGATCGCTCTCATGGAAAGTTTGACACTGCAACTAAATGCAGCCTCGATTCCCTTTAGCTTTCAGGTTCTCTACAACCCCTCTGCATACGGACGCTATGATTCGGGGCTACTCTACTTTGAACTCCCCGACTATCCAGCAATCCGCACAATCCTTCAGACTGTTTATATCGAAAATCAATTTCATTTCCAGCCCGAAATTCCTTTGTTTACCAAATTTTTAGCCCCAGGGTTAGGTTTAGCCGAAGAACCAACCCAAAAATTTGCGGCTCAAGAAAGTTTTGGGATGAACCGTTGCCAAATCGTCGCTAATGCTTTATTAGAAGCTTGGCAAAAAGGTAAAAATGCAATGGAGGAACGGATGAAGACGATTGACCAACACTTTGCACGCCATCTAATAGATTTGCAGCGTCCTTATCTCAATCCTAGTTCTAAGGATATATATAACCCGTTAAATTGATTGATTAATTGGGCATGGAGCATTGGGCATGGGGTATGGGAGCATGGGGCATGAAGATGAGGGATGAGGGAGTATAGGAGAAGTTGCAGCAAGTTTTTCCCAATCCCCAATCCCCAATCCCCAATCCCCAATCCCCAATCCCCAATCCCCAATCCCCAATCCCCAATCCCCATTCAAAATTCCACAAGAACTGGCACATGGTCGCTAGGTTGAGTTAACTTTCTGGGTGCAACATCAATGATGCAACTTATCGCACGCTCATACAGGATGGGTGTGAGATAGTGATGGTCAATTCGCCAACCTAAGTTACGACGGAAGGCGGCGGCGCGATAATCCCACCAGCTATAATTTCCACCTTCTGTGGTGAATTTGCGAAAAGCATCGTCAAATCCCAGTTTTAGAATCTCCCGTAAGGCTTGGCGCTCTGTTTCTGTTGCCATAATGTGATTTTCTGTACTCACTTGCTCGTGAATATCCTTATCTTCTGGGGCAATATTGAAGTCGCCGCACACACAAATTGCGGGTTGTGACAGCACGAGCAATCGCAAGTACTCGTGTAGCGCTGTCAACCAGCGCAGTTTGTATTCGTATTTCTCAGTTCCTACCGCTGCACCATTAGGAACATATAAGTTTACAATCTGAACACCATCAATTACACCTGTAATCACGCGCTTTTGCTCGTCCCATTCGTGATGTAAATCTGGCAAAATCGCCCTAAACCCGCTACTGACATTGAGGAGTGGCTGGCGGCTAATCAAGGCTACGCCGTTATAAGATTTTTGTCCTGACATATAAAGGTTATAGCCTAATTGCTCAAAAGGCGATCGCGGAAATTCAGCATCCACAACTTTGGTTTCTTGCAAGCAGAGAACATCAACGGGATTTAGGGTTAACCAATCGATAACCTGTTCAAGGCGAGTGCGAATTGAGTTGACGTTCCAAGTGGCGATTTTCATTACTTAATTATCAGGATTTTTGTAAATTACTAATTACAAATGATGTAATTATTGTACAATTACTTAATATTTATAATTTTTGTTATATTTGCTAATTACCTTTAAACGAAGCTTTAATGACTTGATTCCATTAAATATTTTAGTGTTTTCAGCTACAAAGTATTCAATTTTGTAAGTTCTGCTACAAAACATTCTACTTCTTTATGATCCCCAAGACAGATGCAACAACTAATAGATTAGCTATAAGTTAGAAATGTAGCTCAGGGTTGACTTTTGGCGATAATTCGTTAAATTTGTCGGTAGAAAATTTCCGGTACGGTTAATCGTTATTGCGCTTTTGTTAGCCTGTTAGGTTAATTTAAATGTCAAAAGAGTAAGTACAAATGCTCTTTACTCATAGAATAATGATGTCACTCATTATATTGAGGACAATTTCATAGACTGAACCAGAAAAACTTATGAAAATCGCTCAAGTTGCCCCCTTATGGGAAAGGGTTCCACCTCCTAATTATGGAGGAATCGAACTGGTAGTGAGTCGCTTGACTGATGAACTTGTTCGTCGCGGTCATGAGGTAACTTTATTTGCCTCTGGCGATTCTCAAACTTTGGCTCATTTAGAAGCAATTTATCCACGTGCATTACGCTTAGACCCAAATGTGAAAGAGTATGCAGTGTATGAAATGTTAGAACTAAGCCAAGTTTACCAACATGCTGCCCAATTCGATATTATCCATTCTCATGTAGGGATGTCGGCATTACCTTTAGCGAGTTTGATAACAGTAACCTCTACAGTCCACACGCTGCACAATAATTTTACAACTGACAACCGTCACGCATTTAGCTACTACCAAAAGCAACCATACATCAGCATTAGTAACTCGCAGCGTCAAATCGAGCTTAATTATGTTGGCACGGTTTATAACGGAATTGAACTAGCAGATTACCCATTTGTAGCCCAACCGTTAGAACCTCCATATTTAGCATTTTTAGGTCGCTTTTCGCCAGATAAAGGTCCGCAACATGCGATCGCCATTGCTAAACAGAGTGGTTGGTGCTTGAAGATGGCAGGAAAGGTTGATGCAATATACTCTGAGTTTTTTGAACAAGAGATTGCTCCCCATATAGATGGTCAGCAAATTGAATATCTCGGTGAAATTAACCACACTGAAAAAATTGAACTTCTGGGCAATGCTGCCATAACTCTTTTTCCCATTAGCTGGCAAGAACCTTTTGGGTTAGTAATGATTGAATCAATGGCAACTGGTACGCCAGTGATTGCTATAAATTTAGGTTCTGTACCTGAAGTTATTGCCCACGGTGAAACAGGTTTTATTTGCAATAGCCATGCAGAAATGGTAGCAGTGATTCCACTAGCTTTGAAACTCAATCGTCAAACCTGTAGAAAACACGTAGAAAACAACTTTAGTGTTAGCCAAATGGTTAACGGATATGAAACTGTTTACAGACAAATTATTAAAGACCGCATAGAATCGAATGGACGAATTCATGCAGCTAACATTCAGTTTTAATCAACTGCTTTTTTAATGAGCTTAAAACAACAATTTTTTAAGGAGAATATTGCTATGAGTACGAGAGCTAACACCTGCCCATGCTGCGCTGGTTCCCTTCTGCGTCATGTCCGTCATGGTGAACTATATTGGTTTTGCCAGTCATGCCGACAAGAAGTACCGCTATTAACTGCAACTCGCTTGCCTAATGTGGAAACTCGGAACACCGGAGTGGTTCCCCAGCCAGCGGTGAATAGCTAGTTTTTCAACATATAAAATCTACTAAAAATCAATCCTGATTTAGTTTAGATTTATCAATAAGCCCCAACTGGTAAAATTGGATCGAGCTAATTGATAGGTTTAAAGTTTTGTTAGCAGCGTTACTTTATGGTCAAGAAGATTTACGCCTAGAACAAGTTCCTGACCCCACTCCGGCGGCTGGGGAAGTTGCCATCGAAGTAGGGGCAGCAACAACTTGTGGTACAGATTTGAAAGTCTGGCGGCGTGGTGGTCATGCCAGGATGCTGATACCACCAACGCTGTTTGGTCACGAAGCGGCTGGGCGAATTGTTGCTGTGGGTGCAGGGGTGACAAATTGGCAAGTAGGCGATCGCGTCGTCGCCAATAATTCTGCACCATGCTACCATTGTTTTTTCTGTCAACGTCAAGAATATTCCTTATGTCCAAATTTGACATGGAATAATGGGACTTTTGCTCAATACCTAAAAATTCCCGCAGCGATCGTAGAGCATAATTTATTGCAGATTCCGGATGAGTTGCCGTGGGAATTGGCAGCGATGACAGAACCTCTAGCTTGTGTGTTGCATGGTGTAGCCCGTTCAAACGTTAAGTCTCAAGATAAAGTAGTCGTCTTAGGAGATGGGGCGATCGGGCTAATGTTTGTAGCAGCTTTGAGCGAGAAAGCTGAGGTTTTACTGTGGGGAGGTAATAATGATAGACTAGAAATTGGTCAGAAATTTGGTGCAACCCAGACCTTTAATTATCATCAAATTCCAGAGATTCCCAGTGTAGTGAAAGAACTTACCCAAGGATGGGGTGCAGATGTAGTAATTGAAGCCACTGGTGTCCCAAGTGTTTGGGAAAGTGCCATCGCCTGTGCTCGTCCTGGTGCAACAGTCAACTTATTCGGTGGATGTCCACGGGATACGAGCATTACCGTGAATACTGAACAGCTACACTATAGCGAACTTACCATCAAAGGCGTGTTTCATAATACACCAGAATATGTGCGATCGGCCCTTGCACTCATAGCTAGTCGTAAAATTCCCTTTGAGTTACTTATTAGCGAACAGCGACCATTAAAAGATTTAGAACAGGTGTTTTCTGATATGAAGGCGCGTAAAGTAATAAAGGTGGCAATGATTCCTTAATTTTTTGCGGCGTACAGCAAATGATTTGGGTCTAGCCAAACAATGTAGAAAATCTCATCAAGAAAGAATCCATGAACCCTACCATGTTCATTTGAGGAGATGGAAAACTGGTATGGTATGTCAACCGATTGTTCTTCATTTGGCAAACCAAATGCCCTCTCGCTGGTATCTTCCCACTTGATGGGATGACATCTGAGGGTACTGCCACGATTTACTAACAACTCTTGAGCCGTTAGACTAGATAGAGCTTTTAATCGATCAACCAAGGTCAGCCAGTAGATTGCTTCTTTTTGGCTACAAGAAAACTTGTTGTGATTGTCTTGATAATATTTAAACGAAAAGCTGATGCCTTGAAGCGGCTTCAGCTTTGTTGGTTTAATACCTGATGTGCCGTCTTTGACAACCTCAGTCTTTTTAATCTTTTTCTTCGGCACGAGATCCGTAATACTCCATCATCCACTGTTTCTGAATAACTTCGCTAGAAGCTTCATCAGGCGGTAGATTTCCTCTAGCCAAATTCCAGGGTGTCTCAGCATGAGTCATCTGCTCTAGTTCATAAGCATCACAAGCAAAGTACTCTTGTGCAACCTCATCTAGAAACCCTTGAACCTCTTGCGGGAATTTTGGGTTGACATCTTCTAAAATTGGTTGCCATCCAAAAAGCCTATACTTCTGGTACAAAGCAGGTATTACAGGCCCATGTATCCAGGCTTGAAAATCCTCTGGGAATAAAGGAGTGTCATTGAGTGCAAGATGCCAAGCCTGAGCATAGTACACAAGCTTTTGCAGCTTTAGATTACTAATAAAAGAACCTGTTTCATTTGCTAACCAGATAAAGTAATCTGCTACGTTAAAACATGACAACACTACAATCACCCCCTCTTCAGTCTGTTAGATAATAGCTAGCTTTTATTTGCTCTAACATAGATCATCTGACAGAGTTATCACTAACAAGAGCTAGGAAGAATTTTTTTGCTTTTTATAGTTTAATTGTACTAAAAAAATCCACGTGCATACAATAGTTGCCAACTCACTAAAAAATTAGAAGGCTTAGGCGTAGCCCAAGCCAAGCATTGCCTATAATGCTGCGTTGGAAGTTTATACCTGCATTGCTTTTCTTTACAACCATGCCCAAACTTTATTGGCATAGGTTAGCTGATAACTAAGCGTATTATCCTAGAGATAAGAAGTAAAAAGCAGTTTGTTTTAAGACATCCCTATAATTGCATCTCTACCAACTAATAACTAAATCCTTATGGCAAACACTATTTCAATTACCGATTCTCTACTTCCTAATTCCGTCCCAAAATCAACAATTATTCGTTTGGAGAATATCTTTAAAATATATGGCAGTGGCGAAACTGAAGTTAAAGCACTTAACGATGTGAATTTGACTATCCACGAGGGCGAATATTGTTCAATTATGGGGCCATCTGGTTCAGGTAAATCTACAGCTATGAATATTATTGGCTGTTTAGACCGACCCACAGGCGGACATTATTACTTAGATAACATTGATGTAGCGCAAATGGATGATAAATCCTTGGCACACATCCGTAACAAAAAGCTGGGTTTTGTTTTCCAACAATTTCATTTATTACCCCAACTCACAGCATTAGAAAATGTGATGCTACCAATGGTATATGCTAGTGTCAATCCAAAAGAAAGAAGCGATCGCGCAACAGAAGCCTTGACGCGAGTAGGTTTAGCAAATCGCCTCAACAACAAACCAACTCAACTATCTGGTGGACAACAACAAAGAGTAGCGATCGCCCGCGCGATCGTTAATCGTCCCGTAGTACTTCTCGCCGATGAACCCACAGGCGCACTTGATTCGCGTACAACCCAAGAAGTCTTAGATATTTTTGGCGAACTCAATGCCAGTGGAATCACCGTTGTGATGGTAACACATGAACCAGAAGTTGCTCGTCAAACTCATCGCATCGTTTGGTTCCGTGATGGTCAAATAGTACACTCCAACCTCACTCCAGCCGACTTGAGTCAGTTAACTGTCTCGTAGATTAAAAAAGTCCGCCTGTGCGGACTTTAGGTTGTGTAGGAGCGACTTTTAGTCGCTAAAGCTGATTACAGACTTGAGGTTTTCCCAGTTTCTGCTTGCGTTGGGATTGGCTTAATATCGGTGTAACCTACTTCACCAGCTATTGTCCGAAACACTGACATTTGCTCTTCAAAATCTACTCCTTCAATTTCGGAAAGCAGATCGTTAACTGCCTTACTTGCCTGGTAACTGGCCGGTATTCCAACCACCGTATCCCCCATAGCTACAGCCCAAGCATACCAAACTAACAGCTGGTTGTTTTCTTTTATCGCCCCATAAGCACGAGAATATTCTGTATCTTTGCGGTTAACAATATCCCGCATAATATCTAATTGCTGCTCATCGGATAATTTAAAATAATCTCCTAGCAGAAGTGGTGCTAATTCTGGTTCGGCCGCAGCAGGAGCAGCTGGTGTGATCGAATCACCCATCTTTTTATAAACAAAATAAAACCAGGCTAATTTGGCATCAGTATCTAAGGCGTTAAACGCATCTACCAATTTTTGAGTTTCATCGCTCTGAGCTTGAGAAATATTTTTATCGTAACTTGCAGTCATAAATTTATTTCCAAGGAAATTTAACAGGCCAAGATAACTCGTACCAGAGTTAGAGTATCAGATGCTACTATCCCTAGAAATAGTTAAATTAATTGGAAATTGCCGCTTTAATCTACCTTTTAATAGAGGTAAAAGTCTCCCCCAGGAAGCAAGAAAGCAGCACATTACTTCGCTATGATTGCCCTAGAAATAAAAATTTTACCTAAGGTTTTAATTATGCCTGATCAAGAAGTGAAGCCCAATTTAAATGAAGCTTCCACCCATGAAGCACAATTAGCTGCCGAAAACATAGCTAGTGGTGAAGAAGAAGCGCCAACGGTGAATTTTGATGCTGATTATGCAGCTGCACAAAAATTCAGCGTTAGTGAAGTTGATCGCACAGGTGAAGGTGCAGCAGCAGCCGAAGCAGCGACTGCATCTAACCAGAAAACCTTTCAGCCACAAGAGACAAAAACTCAAACTCAGTCAACTGGCAATCCTGATGATTTTCTAGAGTTAGCAAAAGAAGTTGGAAATTCTCAGAATGACGTTGTAAGCAATGTCAGCGATGATTTAGTAAAACAAGCTTTGGAAAAGGGAGAACGGAAAAATTAGGTTTTCCTGATATTTTGCTATTTTGGAAGATGGGCAATGTCACAAAATAAGATTATTGAAATTATCGGCATTGGTAGCTATTGCCCACTTTACTATTTTATCGATTGTCAATTGTTAAAATTCTCACTATCGACTTTTGATTATTAATTAATGACTATTCATCACTTCTAGTAGTTCGCTAGGTTGCTGAATTAAATAATCTGGATTTTGCTTGGCTAGTACTTCCGGTGAATTAAAGCCCCAAGTGACTGCAATCACTTGGACATTTGCTTTTTTTGATGCTTCTATATCTCTGGTTTCATCTCCAACATAAATAACTTCTTGAGGTTTAAGTTGCTTTTGCCTCAAGACATTATTGATAATAGTTGTTTTGCCAAAAATTGTAATTCCTGAGTAGATAAAATCAAATAGGTGATTTAAATCATTGATTGTAAGGAATTGTGTAACGTTTTCTTTAGAATTAGAAGTGATAATACCGAGTTTATATCCTTGATTTTGGAGTTCTATTAATGCTTCTTTAATTCCCGGAATTGGCTTTAATTCTGGGATTTTGTTTTTTAATTCCCCTTTCACTTTTTTAACTAGAAAAGGTATTTTAAATAAAGAAACTCCTGAGTACTTAATGATTTCCCTAGATGTTAAGTTCTTGAGGAAGGCTAATTGTTCTGGGCTTATTTGTCTATAACCAAAGTCTCCAGCTAAACGATTAGCAATACTTACAAGGGCATCTACTGTATCAGCAATAGTGCCATCAAAATCAAAAATAATTACTTTCTGGGTCATTCTTGTGCCTGGATGCGTCAAGATTAGCTAGGGCGTTGCGTCGTAACATTTCTGGCTTAATCCGCCGCAAGGCAGATGCTGGAAAACGTTTATCCCACTCCCGATCTGAGATTTGGGCTAATTCTAGCAGGTGGGGAGCAATATTCCCAGGATAAGGCTGAAACTCTGCAATATCAGTTGTTTGAGCAAAACGTTGATTCCAAGGACAAACATCTTGGCAAATATCACAACCAGCAACCCAGCCTTGCAAATGAGGTGCGATCGCCTCTGGCAATTCCTTGTCACGATTTTCAATGGTATGATAAGCAATGCAACGATTAGCATCGACAACAAAAGGCTGAGTAATTGCACCTGTGGGACAAGCCTGAAGACAACGAGTACAGCTACCACAGTGTTCTGTGTGTGGGCGATCGCTCTCTAATTCTAAATTAGTCAACACTTCTCCCAAAAATACCCAAGAGCCATATTCCCGTGTAATTACATTACCATTCTTGGCAATCCAACCAATTCCGGCAAGTTGAGCCAACACTTTATCTGGTACTGGGCCAGTATCTGCATAATAAAGAGCTAATACGCCTGCATCAAGTGATTTTAGCCATACAGATAGCTGCTTGAGTTTTTTATGCATTACTTTGTGATAATCTCTTCCCCAACCATAACGGGAAATTTTGGCGTATTCCTCACTTTCAGGACGTTGATGTGGTGTGTAGTAATTTAGAGCTACACACACTAGCGATCGCACCTCTGGCATCACTAAGCGCATATCCTGACGCTTCGGGTTAGCCATCCATTTCATATCAGCGTGATAACCCAGTTCAATCCATGCTTGCAACCTCTGCGCTTGTGTGGCATTTACCCGATCTACAGCAGTAATTCCAACTTTGTGAAAGCCCAACTCGCTGGCTTTTTCTTTCACCAGACTGCTACTCGTTAGAGGATACTGATTCATTTTTTATCTGGTTTTTGCCTAATTTAAGGCGTCTTGATTATACATTATTTAGCTAGTATCTTTAATTAAGATTTGTTACTTTACCAACATCTAGCTTGTTTTAAGCTGTGTGGCAAATCAAGACTTCTATCGTCAGGAAGATTTATTAAGATGTAGCAATATATCTCAACAGCAGCTTTTTTTTTACCTCTTTTTGTATTGAAATTAATATTCAGATAGCATCATACAGGTAATTTTATGACCTCTGCTGAATTTATATCGCCAGCGCAGTTTGAAGAATTCCAGATTGAGGGAATTACAGAAGCAAGTGTACTGAGTTATTTTGAAACCTTAAATGCAGGAGAATTTGAGGCAACTGCTGCCTTGTTTGCGCTAAATGGTGTGATGCGTCCGCCATTTGAATCTGATATTGTGGGGACAGATGCGATCGCAGCCTACTTAAAACAAGAAGGTCAAAACATTAAAGCTTACCCGAACACAGGAATAGCCGAGACTTTAGAAAATGGTGATATCCAAGTCCAGGTAACAGGCAAAGCACAAACTTCGTGGTGTAGTGTCAATGTCTTGTGGCTATTTATCCTCAACCAACAACGGCAAATTATATATACTAGAATCAAACTTTTAGCTTCCCCCAAAGAGTTACTTTCTTTACGTCCTGAAAAGTAAGTAGCAAATAACTACAAAGGGCAAAGTTTTAAACCAGTATTTATCACCCAATCACACAGGATTTATGACTTTATTCTGAATTCTTCTTCATAAATAGCATGACTTGAAAAATAGTAATACCAATTTGAAAAAAGAATGCGACAGATATAGTAGGAGGCAGGAGGCAGGAGGCAGAAGGCAGCTATGCTGGAGGTAAAACTATTACTATTCCTAGCTTTCACCCTTTCAAAATGTCCTAACCTGTGTGACTACGGCTATACATACGGACATAGCTTTGTTATGTCTGGCTTTGTTAATGCATGAATTTTGTTAGCGCAGCGTAAAGCCTTTGGCATGGCTTCGCTTAGAGCGAGTCCGCTTACTCTGTAAGAGTTGCAAGCTACACGTAGCGTGTGGTAGAGAGCGTCATTTTGAATTGGTATAACTTTTGTCTATTGGGCTAATTCGGGTAAAGTAGCTTCTAACTTCAGACAGTTGGCACCATTCACTTGCAACTTGTAATCTACTTTATCCATGAGACGATTCATAATCAGCCAACCATAACCACCTTCTTGCTTTTCCATCGGGTTTGGAGCATAGTAGTTAGACATATCAAAGCCTTCGCCATAGTCCCAAATTTCTAGGGCAAAATCCCGGTCTTTCACTTCTAAACGCAGTAAAATTGGTAAATTTGGTTGCTCCTTATGAGCATGACGGACTGCATTAGAGTAGGCTTCTACTAAAGCCAGTCTCAAACGACTTGATTGCCGCGACCAATCTACAGATTCCCCTAGCTGAATTTTCAAACATCCCAACAACCAGTTTTCAACAATATTCAGAAAATTCAAGTCGCTTGGTACATGAAGCTCACTTTTCATGACTTACAAAATCTCCAGTGAAAGTATAGTTTGGT
The DNA here is from genome assembly GCF_036917575.1 of Nostoc sp. Classification (GTDB taxonomy): domain Bacteria; phylum Cyanobacteriota; class Cyanobacteriia; order Cyanobacteriales; family Nostocaceae; genus Nostoc. Next base: position 192,004 of record NZ_JBALDC010000072.1, read on the forward strand.
CGTCTTCTTGAACGTGATTATCTGCCTGGATGCGAGCTAGTAAATGGTTAAGAGAAAGTGGTTGTTGCTCTTGTTGTAAGAGTTGCCAAAGACCATCTTGATTCAGCATTGAGCGGTTCACAGTTTCAACCCCAGCCTCAATTTTTCCTGTTAAATCATGATTATTTGATACCATTGCTTCTGTAATTCCATCGCTGGCTAGTAACAATGTGTCTCCAGCAGTTAGAACCAGGCGACCAGACTGTGCCTGCCACTTAGGCAAAATCCCCAAAGGAACGCTGCGAACTTTCAGGTAATTGGGATTTTCAGCTAAAGTCGAGCAACGCGACCATAATATTGGATAAATATGACCGGCATTAGTGTAAACCAGTTCCTTAGTGCTAGGGGTATAACAAGCTAATACAAGAGTGACAAAATAATTGTTGCTAATTAAATCTTCACTGAGAGCGTGGTTGAGGTTCTGCATGACCACATTCGGCTCTGCTGGTGTCTCTTGAGATAATTCTCGGCGCAAAACTGAAATAATACTAGCCATAAATAAAGCTGCTGGGACGCCCTTGCCAGAAACATCACCCACTGCTACCCACAAATCGCCTTTGGGATGGACAAAAACTTCAAAAAAATCACCTCCTACTTCTCGCGCTGGGTAGCAGCAAGCTTGTACCTTCACACCTTTAATGTCAGGTAAACTTTGGCGTAGCAGGTTGTATTGAATTTGGCGAGCCACCTCTAGCTCAGTATGAATCTGCTGTTGCTTTTCTTGGAGGCGTTGGTAGAGTTTTGCTTGGGAGAGGGCTAAGGCTGCTTGTTCGGCAACACCTGCAATTAGTTGAATGTCTTCGTCTTCCCAAGAGCGATCGCGTCCCCATTGGTGGAGTGTCAGCACAGCTAATAAATGCTGATGATAGCTAAGTGGCACAACTAAGTGGTGACTAGGATTACCATTGTATATATCTTGAGCGAGTTGATAATGACGGCTTTCCAACACCTTTTCGATTAAATCACTAGAGTCGAAAAAGCAATCTAATACATCGGATTTCGGATCGCGGTAGAAAAACTCGTCTTGTGTGAGGCGATCGCTCTCTACTGGTTTGAGCAAGCAACTGGTAGCTTCAAATGTTTCTCCAATAGTTGCGACAATTTTTTGCAGCATACTACCGTAGTCTAAAGATTCCCGAATTGCTGTTGTTACCGCATTAAACAAAGATTCTCGTCGTAGGGCCCGACGTAACTCTTGGGTGCGCTTCTTAACTAGGCGATATGTATCAGTAGCTTGCTCAACTAAGCTTCTCAGCCGTTCTGGATTCCAGGGTTTGGTAATGTACTTGAATACCTGACCGGAGTTAATCGCATCTACTAAATCTTCGACATCAGTAAAGCCAGTTAACAAAATCCGAATCGTGTCTGGAAAGCGCTCTACGGTGCGACTAAAAAATTCAGTCCCATTCATTTCTGGCATTCTTTGGTCAGAAATAATTACCGCCATTTCGCCAAATTGATCCAAAATTTCCAGAGCACCAAAAGCATGATTAGCTTTATATACTTGAAAATCTCGCCTAAAAGTGCGGTAGAGTAAATCTAGGTTATCTGGTTCATCATCTACCACCATCAGTTTAAGTTTGTCTGTACCAATCTCAGCCATATTTGACTTTTGTTTTTATATATTTGAATGGCGAGATAATATGATGTTTATCTCACCTAATAAATAAGAGAAAATCAGAGAAGCCATTTCCTTTGAAAAGTTATATTTTCAAAGTTGCGAGTTTCCCTTGATTATCCTCAATTGATCCACACCAAAATTAAATTTATCCAACTAACCCAGAACGCAAGGCGCGGACTGCTGCTTGGGTACGGTCATCGGCACATAGCTTATTTAAAATATTGCGAACGTGAGTTTTAACAGTGCCAACTGTGATGTAAAGTCTTTCCGCAATTACTGCATTACTACAACCTTCGACAATCAACTGTAACACTTCCAATTCCCTTTCTGTCAGGGTGTAAGGTGGAATTTCTGCCAAATTCTCAAAAGAATCTGGGTTGGGAGCAATAGTCTTAGAATCGACTAAAGCCGATTCTAACTTTTGAGGATTTTGTTGCGCTTGTTGCAATACAATCCGAGCGATCGCTGGATCGATCCAGGCGTTGCCATTGTAAGTTACTCGTACTGCTTCCAGCAAATTATCAAATTTGATATCTTTCATACAGTAAGAGTCTGCACCAGCAGCAAAAGCTGCCAACACCGCTTCTTTATTATCCCGCAACGTCAAAATTAACACTTTTGTAAGTAGCTGCTGTGTATTAGTAGTAGATTTTACCTCTCGTGTTAATTCAATACCATCCTTATCTGGTAAACCAATATCTACAATGGCGATATCTGGTTGTAGCATTTTTAACATTTTTAGACCCTCAACAGCATTAGCAGCTTCACCTACAACTTCAATTTCGTTCTTTTGCTGTAGTGCTGTACGAATACCCACACGAGTTAGATCGTGATCTTCAATTAGAGCGATACGAATTTTACTCATAGCCAACTTCAGCCCGTTACACTATAACCATAAAGTCGAGTTTTGTGACATACTCCTACACTAACTGCAAGCAGTATAGTGGAGGCTTTTATTCCCGCAACCAAAGTTATGATTTGAGCGTTTTATACTGAGTGAATATTACACTTTAACAATCAAAGTTAGAGTGGTTTCAGCCCAAGCACAAGCGCCCAAGATTAATAGACAGAGGAGTGAAATTAATTATGTGTTATCTAAAATCCTTATATATACGTATCAGTGCTAGGTATATACATTCTTGTTCACTCTTATGTCTATTTAGTTTAATTATGGTTTCTCTGGTTGCAGGGCAAAGGGGAATCTCTTTTGCCTAAGTTCTAATATAAAAAAATTTGATAAACTTAACATTCATGCAAAATCTGGTGTGAGTATTACTTAAGAATAGGCTATGTCCAAAGGCAATCAAGCATTTTCAGTGTTGGGAATACCAGTTCATGTGATGGCTGACTATCCAGGCTGGTTGTTAGAATGCCTGCACACAGGCAAAGGAACTCATGTAGTAACGCTCAATGCAGAAATGACTATGCAGGCAGAGCGAAATCAATTATTAGCTCAAGTAATTAGAAATGCTGAACTCGTGATTCCAGATGGAGCCGGGGTTGTTCTGTATTTACGATGGCTGTTATGGCAAAAAGTGCAGCGTTTTCCAGGAATTGAATTAGCTGAAAAACTTTTGCAAGTCCTTGGACAACAAAAGACAGGGACAAAGATATTTTTTTATGGAGGAGCGCCTGGAGTGGCTGCAAAAACGGCAGATTTTTGGCAGCAGCAAATTCCAGATTTGAGTATAGTCGGCACTCACTCAGGCTACCATTCCCCAGAAGAAGAAGCACAATTGCGAAAAACTCTGGCTCAATTACAGCCACAAGTGATTTTTGTCGGTTTGGGAGTGCCGCGTCAAGAATTATGGATTGCTGAAAACCGCCATTTGTGTCCCCAAGCAATTTGGATTGGTGTTGGTGGCAGTTTTGATATTTGGTCAGGAACTAAAACTCGCGCTCCCGCGTGGTTAGGAAATAATAATTTGGAATGGTTGTATCGCCTTTATCAAGAACCTTGGCGCTGGCGGCGGATGTTGGCTTTGCCAGCGTTTGCTATAAAAGCGTTTGTTTATCGTTTAACAGCAAGGGGTGCAATTAGTTAAGAGTGCTGTTAGCGGAAAGCTCAGGTTTAGCCCGTGCTGAGTGCTAAGTTCATAATTCTGAGTGTTATTACTTAGTTAATATTAAAGTTTTGAAAAAATTTTAACTTTTCTTTGTTGAATTTTAAATTTCCAGGTGAAACCTGGGAATCCTGATTTTGGGGAGAATTTCACATTTAAGCAGGCAAACTGTTTGGTTGTGGGTATGAGGAAAATTTAACAATGCCAGTATTAACAACTCAAGTTAAGACAGATAAATCCGTTCATCGAGAGGACAGTGAAACTCAACAGCACGGTAGCAATACTACTACGAAGGTACAATTGCAATCTGTAACCAAGACTTATGCTAACGGCACTCACGCCTTATTGAATGCAAACCTTGAGGTAAAAAAGGGAGAATTTTTGTTTATCACGGGGCCAAGTGGTTCTGGTAAATCAACGCTTTTGAAATTGCTATATGGTCAGGAATTACCTACAAAAGGAGAAGTAATTGTTGATGAATGTAATGTAGCGGATTTGCGGGGCGATCGCTTGTCATTATTGCGGCGACGAATTGGTATTGTGTTTCAAGACTATAAACTCATTAGCCAACGAACAGTAGCAGAAAATGTCACTTTTGTACTACAAGCTCAAGGGTATACCCGTAAAGAAATTCAACGACGTTTAGAACCAACCTTAAAGTTGGTAGGTTTACTGAGTAAAGCTGACTGTTTTCCAGATCAACTGTCTGGGGGAGAACAACAACGGGTGAGTATTGCCCGTGCAATTGTTGGTACACCACCCCTACTGTTAGCGGATGAGCCTACTGGAAATCTCGATCCAGATAATTCTTGGCAAGTAATCCAGATTCTCCAGAAGTTAAATTCCTTTGGGGCTACGGTAATTGTCACCACCCACGATGAACAATTGGTACGGCGGTACAATCATCCGGTAGTGCAAGTTCGTAATGGCAGGTTGTCTCGAAAATAGTTATTTGTCATTAATCATTAGTCATTAGTCATTAGTCATTGGTCATTTGCAAAGGACAAAGGACAAATAACTAATATACGTGGTGCTTGATTTTTGCGGATATCGGTGTGAAAATTGTTGCTGTTTTCGGGGGTAACGCTTGTAGGCGATCGCAAGCTTGTAAACTCTTAAAAGCTGCCTCTCGCACTATAACTTCTTCCTCTCGACTGAGTAAGAGTTGCAAGCATTGGACAATATCTTGCTGCACTGAAAAATCAACTCGCTTACGGCTGATCAATTTAGTTAGTTGACCTAGAGCAATCAACCGCTTCAATGGATCTTTTTCTGTCAAATTCACCAACAAGCGATCAAGGTAGTCTTCTTCTCGATTTTCATAGAAGTTGACAATTTGCCATCCTAATAAAATTAAAGTTAACAAGGTTCCCACACCTTGCACAATGGCACCAGCAGCAATCCAATGACTGTGAGAGTCAACCCATATTGCCGCTGCCATGTAAGTGCTGACAGTAGCAAGACCACCACTGATGACTGCTAAAACTAATCGACGATTTGAACTATTTAAGAAATTACGTATTTTTGACCAGCGCAATTGCCAGTCCCACTCTTGCATTGAGTAAACCAATACCATTACTCCAATGCCGATAAAAAGAGCCAGTAGCAGTTTCCAGTTCCACAACAACATAGCAATGATAATTGTCAGGAACCCAAGAAAGCCCCCAGGGCCAGAGAAACGTTTAAATGTTTGCTGCTTTATGGCTCCCTTTGTCTTAAATTTTGTCAGCGACCAGTTCCAGTTGAGGATTTGATTGATCAATTGCTGCCAAGAAGACGAAGCCTGTGCCACAGTGTTTACCTACTTGATTACGAAATTACCTATTGTATAAGTTTTATCAAAAAGAATTCAGAACTCAGGAGTCAGAATTCAGTATTAATTCTGTACGACTCTTTGATGAATATTGGTTTAAAACCTTGCTCCTTGTGGGCAAACTTTTTTAAACATTATTCATTATTAAAACTCTATCCCTTTATGGGTAGAGTGTTCTGACTTCTGACTTCTGACTTCTGACTTCTGACTCCTGTTTATTATGGATGAAGGCTTAAATCACAAAATGCCCAATTTTATAGACGGATAGTAGACTAATACAGCACAGCGCAAATTAAGATACCATTTTCAATCGCTCAGAGCAAGGGCATTTTGTACGTAAGTCTTAGTTAAAGACAAAAACGAAAGTTATCAAGGGTGAATTGACCATCAAAAGTACAAAAGGTAACACTGTAAATGTTATTCACATTTATAGATAATAAGGTATTGGGAGAAATTGGCGAGTCGGAATTGGTGAGATTAGAGCCTGGTAGTGCAGTTTGAGCGAGTAATTGCCGATCGCGATCGCAAGTTTCAACTATACAGATGAAGAGTGCTGAGTTAAAGGACTGCCTACAAAGGACGTTATTTTTACTAAGTACACAGATATTAGGTGCTTTTTAATTTACTCAGCACTGAGTGCGGTAAACATTTAGGGTGACTAAAAAGGAGGCAGATAAATTATTAAATCTTCTCTTCCTGTGCTTGCGTCCCAGATATTGTGTCTTACTTGTGCCAACGAATCACTACAGTCAACACAAAAATACTTATGTTTCAACCACTAGGATTTGAACAACGTTCTATAGATACCTCACTAGGTAGAATGGTATATTACACTGCTACTGGAGCACCTTGGCAGGATGATGGAACTGCCAAAGACAATCGGGAAACTTTGGTATTCCTGCACGGCTTTGGTGGTGGGTCTTCTGCTTATGAGTGGTCGAAAGTTTATCCGGCTTTTGCGGCTGAATATCGAGTCATTGCGCCAGATTTGCTCGGTTGGGGTAGGTCTGAACATCCAGCACGGAGTTACAAGATTGAGGATTATTTGACCACGATTCGGGAGTTTTTCGAGCAGACTTGTACTGGGCCAGTAACAGCGATCGCTTCTTCTTTAACCGCAGGATTTATAATTCGGGTAGCAGCAGCTCGTCCTGATTTATTCAAGTCTTTAATTCTTACCACCCCCGCCGGACTTTCTGACTTTGGTGAAGACTACTCCCGTAGTTTTTTTGCCCAGTTAGTTAGCGTTCCCATTGTCGATCGTTTACTTTACAGCACTGGAGTTGCTACTAGTGGTGGTATTCGCAGCTTCTTAGAACAAAGACAATTTGCTAAATCAAATCGAGTCTACGAAGAAATTGTAGATGCTTATTTACAATCTGCCCAACAGCCTAATGCTGAATATGCAGCACTGTCCTTTGTTCGTGGCGATTTGTGCTTTGATTTATCCCTTTATATTCAACAATTAACTACTCCCAGCGCCATTATTTGGGGACAAAAGTCAGAATTTACAGGCCCCTCAATTGGTCGCCGCCTTGCTGAAATCAATCCTCAAGCAATCCGATTTTTTCAACAGTTGGAAGATGTCGGATTAACACCACAGTTGGAATTGCCAGCAGTGACAATCGGGTTAATTCGCAAGTTTTTGCCTTTGCTTAATTAACATGAGTCGTAGAGACGCGTTTGTTTTGCAAAGCGAACGCGTCTCTACGTTCTTTTTTACCAGATGTTTAATAAGATTGCTAAAGAAAATATTCTCAACAAAAGTGACAATACTATTTGTCTTTCAATCTAATATCAATAACAGTTGCATTGAAGTTGTAGTTAAAGCCTTCTAACTCAAATGGCATCCCAATTTTCACTTTACTGTTACCCAAAACTGGCCCGCTTTCAGTAACTTGGGCTTTGCCATCTAAAGTCAAAAGAAAATCTGCACTATAATTGTTTCTTTTTGGATCTGGCAGTTCTTTAACAGTACCATCTGGTTGGAAGACATTGATTGTTCTAGGTAGCTGTTGAATAGATTTAATTTCAATTTCTCCGTATGGTTGATTGCGGATAATTACATTGGTTTTTTCACCTTTTTTGAACCCATTATCGATTAATCTTTCTGGGTCGCGTACATTCAACCCACGAACTACTAAGTCTACTTCTATAGGCACTGTTTTCGCACCGACTTGGGCAACGGAACCAGAAGTACCAGGAAAAACAAAGATGCCAAAGATGACTAGTAAAATTACCAGCGCCGCACCTAAATCTAGGAGATTGATTTTGCCAAATAAGCGACCTTTTGAATCTAAAATAGCCATAAAAAGTTTTCCAAGGTAATAGCGAAGTAATGGATTGTAGCAAGAAAGTTTTCGATGGGAACGGTAATTTTCCCTATCTGGTAATAAAGGAAAAGTACTCGGGGTTGAGGTTATGCGACAGTTTATCACAAGTTCGTAATTTCTGAAGAATGGCAGCTAATCCTCAAATTTTTACCAGTTAATACTGAAGCACCTAGAAATTAAAATCTAGTGTTTTAAGCTTATCTCTAGAGAGAATCCTTAGCCTCCCGCAGCTAGGTAGATTTGAGTCCAGATTATCTGTATGACAACTCCTTTAGTCTTGAGTTAAGAATGCAACTTAGAATACTCTAAATCCGTCTCATAATTTGTCCCCTCATTTTATGTTCTCCCGAAATAATCTTCAAAGCGTATTATGTTCAATTGGAAAGGTTTTACTGCAAATTACCGTGTATGGCGGCGTCGCTGGTTTTATCCTTTAATTTCAGTGGTAGTCGCCCTGAGTCTGTGCCTGAGTACACCCTTGCCGGGAAGAACTTTAGATTTCTTGCCTCTTCTACTCCAAGGATTTCAGGCATTTCAGCTTTCTAATATATCCCCTAATCAAGAAGTTGATCTTGGTAAGCAGATTAATCAGGAATTAGTCGGTAGTCAAGTCCGACTTTACCGTAATCCCGAAGTGAATCGTTATGTAGAGCAAGTTGGTCGGCGTTTAGCAGCAAATAGCGATCGCCCCGATCTCCCCTATAATTTCCAGATAGTTCAGGATGACTCTATTAACGCTTTTGCGACTTTGGGCGGCTATGTATATGTCCATACGGGTTTGCTGAAAACCGCAGACAATGAAGCGGAACTAGCAAGTGTACTCGCTCATGAAATTGGTCACATTGGTGGGAAACACGTAGTCAAGCAGATGCAGCAAAAAGCCCTCGAAAGTGGTCTATTAACGGCGGCTGGCTTAGATCGAAATTCCGCAGTGCAAATTGGTGTCCAGGTAGCACGAGACTTACCACGTAGTCGTAAAAACGAATTTGAAGCCGATCAAAGAGGACTACGAACTTTGACACGTACTGGTTATGCCCAGTCGGCAATGGTCTCTTTTATGCAAAAGCTGCTGAAAAAGGGTGGTTCTACTCCAACATTTTTGAGTACACACCCCGGAACTAGCGATCGCATTGAAGCCCTCAGACGTGCAATTAACTCTCAACCTAGTAATGGAAAATATGGCTTGGATAAAGCTAGTTATAAAGCTAATATTCAACCATTGGCAAGGTCTTGAGGCAAGAAGAGGCAGGAGGCAGGAGGTTCTTTAATTTTTAATTTTTAATTTTTAATTAATTTCTCCCACTCCCCCTCATTTCAAATATTGCTCAATTCTTATCGCGGCGAGCGACTTTAATTTTGGCTGGATCGACCGTACTTACAACCTCTTCTAAAGGCAGCATACGGATATAATTTTTAAAAATATTAACTTGATAAACCAACTGATTTGTGACATCTAATCCAGTCAACCAGCCACTCCGAGGATGATAAGCGCCAGTATCTATGTCTAGCCATCCCTTGCCTTGAGCCAGTTTCCCAGGAGAAACACCCGGCAGGGTAAAGGTAATGGTATGACCAATGATAATTTGTTTATCTGGAAAGTAGGGTTTTTCAATGCTGTGAAATTCCTCTCGTATCCAGCACAGTTCATCGGCAGTTTGTTCTATCACCGACTTGCAAGGGTCAACACCAGCATGAGTTAACCAAATATCCCCCAAGTCAAGGTATGTAGGCAAAGCTTTTAACCAATCCAGATGGTCACTAGGAATTGGAGCCTCTTGGTAACTGGCCACGGTAGCTTGCCCTCCACCAAACAGCCATGCTTGCATTGTCGAGGAGGAAGTCCTTTCATTAGTCAGAATGCTTAGTAACATCTGCTCATGATTTCCCAATAAACAGGAGTAGTTATTTTGCTTGACAAAATTAACTACTTGTGCGCTATGAGGTCCGCGATCTATTAAGTCTCCCAGAAAATAGACTCGATCTTCTGAGGTGGGGGCGATCGCCTCCAACAATGTCATTAAACCTTCATAGTGTCCATGCACATCCCCAATTACAATTCGTCTGGGGCTAGTTTCGCTCATTGTCTCTTAGCTGCAATAGTTTTGGCTAATACTCCTGCTACAGTTTACGCTGTCTGCTTTCCGCAATGAAAGGTAAAAATACTGGATAATGGTTATTTTAATTTAATTTTTGTACAAGTAATAAACCTAACTTATCAAATATATACAATAACTTATAATAAGGATGGCGTAAGACTAGCTTTTTCTGCTAATTTGAACTATTTAGCCGATAATTTAGGTTGTTGCCATATTCATCACTTTTAAGTTCACAATGTCTAATGGTTTCTCTGCTGAAATTAGTTCGCGCATCTGCAAGCACATGAATGACGATCATGCTGATGCTGTAGTTATTTATGCTAAAGCTTTTGGTGGTGTAAAAGATGCGATCGCAGCCGAAATGCTGTCAATTGATGGACAGGGTATGGATTTAACAGCGCAAGTAAATGGGGAAACTGTACTAGTTCGCATTCAATTTGATCATGTTTTAGTAGATGCGGAAGATGCCCATCAAACTTTGATTGCAATGGTGAAGCAGGCGCGGGTAAAGGCTAAATAGGAAATGACAATTGCTGTAAATACTCACTTTGCCAGCTGATACATAATCACTTTTCCTTTCCAATTTTCTTCCACAAATACCAGATGTTCACCATTAGAACGCCGAAAAGCGCGAATACCGTAGGGTATATCAATCCAGCCACTTTCGCTGCCAACTTCTGGGCCTGGCTTTAACTTTTGTACTTGCGTTCCTGTCTTGGCATTGTAGACATATACTTCTGCGGTTTTGACTGTGACGGCAAATACATAATCTCCCGCCACACTGATTGCTGCTGTAGACACTTCACGTTTCCCGGTACTGTCGTAGGGAATTACAATCCGCCATTTGGGAGTGCGATTTCCTTTACTCCAATTGTCAAAACGGGCAATTTCAGATCCAGCAACTCCAGCATCGTCACTAAATGCAGGGCGATCTCCCGTAAAACCTGACAAATACATACTATCTGTTTCTGGGAAATATTCGATCCGCCGCAAGTCGTTAAATATTTTGGGAGTAGTTTGTTTTTCCATCGAACTATAGCTGTAGATGGGGTTGCCTTTAGAATCTATTCCCTGTAAAGGATAATGTCGAATGCCATCTTCTGTTCGCAAAGCTTTCCAAACATCTCCTTTGCTGTCTACCCACCAACCACCGAGATAAGGATAATCTTTGCTGCGATCGTATTCGTTCTTTTCAAATTTGCCATTACCGTTGCGATCACGCCAGATCCATTCCCCTTTTTCTGGTTGATAGGGTGGCCAATTTCCGGTGATAAATGGTTTCTCGGCGCTATTAGTACCGACAAACATTCCGGCGGGTATGGCGACTTTACCATCTGTGGCGGAATTAAAACGATATATTTGCAGAAAGCTGTTATACATATCTGTGAGGAACAAAAACGGCTTCCCTTGGATGCGGCGAACAAAAGTTCCATCTGGGGATGTATGCAGACGTGGATCTTGAGGATATTTGAAAGCATTTAAGGTGTAGGCTTTGTAAGTCCATTGCTTACCAGCAGGCTTACTGTAATCCATCAGATAGTGTTCTTGTTTGGTGAATAAATCGACACCATCGGTTTTCGGATCGGCATCTGCATTATCGACGAATATCAATCCCAGCGATCGCCACATTAGTTTTCCCGATGGCGAAAATTTCCGCAAATCTGTTCCTGATTTGTTGAAACCATTACTATTTATATAAATATTACCCGAAGCATCTGTACCGACTCCGGTAAGTCCGTAAAGTTTCAAATCTCGAACTTCACCAGGAACTCCCGCATAGATACCGCCTTTAGAACCAAAACTACCCACTTGTACAGGTTTATCTTTGATGTCATAAGTCAACATTTGCTGACGTGGGCCATTTTCTGCTATTAACAGCTTACCTTGATGATTAATTGCGATCGCTGTTGGTTCGACGATATCTGCAATCTGTTGCGGTAATTGCTTTCCACTTTGGGAGTAATGTAAAATTTTTGCAGGCTTACTACCATTTTTACTTTGAATAATCCACAGATTTTTTTGTGAATCAATAGTTATTGCTCCCGGATTAGCAACAGTAAAGCTACGGAGTTCCTTCATCATATCAGTATCATAAACGCGAATCCGGTTAGCAGCAAAATCACTCACATACAACTCGCTTCCTATAGTTGCTAATCCAGTAACTTCACTTTTAGTACTGGTAATGAACATACTTTTATCCCAGCCACGCCCATTCGGAAATGGTGCAGGTTTTCCTGACAAATCATAGCGTCTAACGCTATACCAAGTTGTTCCTTCTGGTGGGTAATCTTCTTTTATATTGCCCCTCGAACCTTGAGTCATGGCAATGTAAACATATTTACTATTTGCTGTTACAGCTTTACCACCACCACGACTCCAACCGTGAGTATCCCCAAGGGCAGCAATAACCTTACCATCTTTATATATTCCTGCCTCCATTGCTGCTTCATCCCAATGGCTGTTGGTATAAACTGTGCCATCATGGGCAACATACATGGCCTCAATATTGTTTTGTACTCGCAGATTTCCACTGCCAATAGTATTACCTATCCACGATGTTTTGTAATTAGATGTGGGTGTTTCAGTATTGTTTTCTACTAGCAAATTTTTACTGTTAATAGTATTACTTCTCAACGATGCTTTGTAGTTAAGCTTGGATATTTCAATATTGTTTTGTATTCGCAGATTGGTACTATCAGTATTACTTATCGATGATGCTTCGTATGTATTTGTCGGTATTTTTATTTTTGCCCAGTTTGTTGTCATTCCGATGCTAGTAATGATGACTGCAACAGTCATAATGAGCAAAAAAATTAAAGATTTACTTCTTTGTAAATATCTAGTATTAAATAATTTTTTTATCTGCTGATTGAGTTTATGACAAAGTTTTACTAACTTCGTCAGTAGTTTATTTCTCATATATTTTTGAGTTTTTAATTATTTATATACAATTAGTTTTTATGAAATCCGCATAAAATATGACTATTTTTTAATTCGCCAGTAAACATTTTTTTTGCAACAAGATATCTGATGATATATCAATAAAAGACTATCAGGATGAAAAATGCACTATTCATATAAACTTTATCAAAAACACATTATTATTTAAAATATTAAGTAATACTGTAAGCATCGTAAGATTTATTTTACTGATTGCAAAAAGTAATACAGTATTTGTTATTAATCAGTATTTTCTTAGTGGCATATCTAGCATACAGCTTGATGATTTTTAAGTACAATATCTATCGTAGTCAGTATTATTTAGTTAACAAGAGTACAGATTTAAATTCATTATTGACGTTGGCATATAAATAGTTTATAAATTGGTGTTCAATAAAAAAACTATTATTAGTAATGTGTATTCCAAAATTATAGTGATTCGGGTTTGGCTACAACACGCAGTAGGGGCGCACAGCTGTGTGTCACTACAGTTTTAATATATTTATAGGAGATATATCAATGGAAGCTAATAAAAAAATAAGTTTAAATTCATCATCTGCATCTATTCTCACCCTTGGATTAGGCTGGTTTCCCAAAAGTCCCGGAGGACTAGAAAGGTATATTTATGAACTAACTCATAAATTAGCTGCAAATCAAGATCAAATTGAATTATGTGGAGTCGGTTTACCTGAGACTGAACTAAATTCACCGATTAAACTAACTAACTTAGCTTCTCCCAATAGTGCTATTTGGCAAAGATTATGGTCGATTCGTAATAATTTTCAGAAAACAAGAATGAGCAAACCAGATGCTATTAATTTGCACTTTGCATTATACAGCTTTCCTATTTTAGATATTTTGCCAACGCAAGTACCAGTTACTTTTAACTTTCATGGCCCTTGGGCTTCTGAGAGTCAGCAAGAGGTAGTTAATAAAAACCTCAGTCTTTTAATTAAGCATTGGTTAATAGAAAAAAATACTTATAATCGCTGCGATCGCTTCATTGTTTTGAGCAAAGCTTTTGGAAAAGTTTTGCATGATAAATATCAAATACCGTGGAGCAAAATTAATGTTATTCCCGGTGGAGTTGATATTAATTGGTTTCAACCAAATTTATCACCCCAGGAGGCTTGTGCAAAGCTAGACTGGCCTAATAATCGCCGGATTATATTTACATCACGCCGCTTAGTGCATCGAACGGGAGTTGACAAATTATTGCAAGCTCTAGCTATAATTAAGCCCAGAATACCAGATGTTTGGTTAGCGATCGCAGGTCGTGGTCACATTCAAGCTGCACTACAACAACAGGCTACAGAATTAGGACTAGAAGACAACGTTAAATTTTTAGGTTTTCTCCCTGATGAGCAATTACCTATGGCTTATCAAGCTGCTGAATTGACTATTATGCCTAGTCAATCCTTTGAAGGATTTGGATTAGTAATAGTTGAGTCTCTAGCCTGTGGTACTCCTGTTTTATGTACTCCAGTTGGCGGAATGCCAGAAATTTTATCAGAATTTTCACCCGATTTAATTACGACTTCAACAGAAGCCTCAGCGATTGCTGAAAAATTAGAACAAGTGCTTTTGGGAAATATCCCCATACCTTCACGATCGGCCTGTCGCCAATACGCCACCACACACTACGACTGGAATCAAATTGCCCAGCAAGTACGGAATGTTTTATTAGCTTAAATAAGTGAATCTTATAAATTTTAGGTGTGCTACATGAATAAAACTAGATAAAGTACAGGTTAAATGAGAATTCTTTTCTTAGATCAAAGCGGTAAACCCGGCGGTGCGGAATTATGTTTAATAGATATTGCTAAACCTTATGGCGATCGGGCTTTAGTAGGTTTATTTGCAGATGGCTCATTTAAACATTTATTACAGCAAAATCATATTCCAGTAGAAGTCTTCACAACTCAAGCCATCCAAGTTCATAAAGAAAGTAGTTTGGTACAAGGATTCAAGAGTCTCGGACAACTTGCACCTTTGATTAGTAAGGTAGTTAAAAAAGCACGTGAATACGATTTAATCTACGCTAACACCCAAAAAGCATTAGTTGTCGGAGCATTGGCAAGTTTTTTCAGTCGTCGTCCTTTAGTTTATCATTTACACGATATTCTTTCCAAAGAACATTTTAGCCAAACTAATCTTCGCATTGCTATTAATTTAGCTAATCGTTTTGCATCATTAGTAATTGCGAATTCTCAAGCTAGTCAAATAGCCTTTGTGCAAGCAGGAGGGCGCTCAGATATCATCGAAGTTGTTTATAACGGCTTTAATCCAAAAATTTATCAACTTGATGAATATGACATTAATAAATTACAACAACAGTTAGGATTAGAAGGAAAATTTGTTGTTGGACACTTTAGCCGTCTTGCACCTTGGAAAGGACAGCATATTTTAATTGATGCCCTTGCTAAGTGTCCGCTAGAGGTGATAGCAATTTTAGTGGGTGATGCACTATTTGGTGAACAAGATTATGTCCAAAAGTTACACCAACAAGTTAGTGAACTGGGGCTAGAAAACCGTGTCAAATTTTTAGGATTTCGTTCTGATATTCCCCAGTTAATGGCAGTTTGTAACTTGGTGGCACATACCTCTACTTCACCAGAACCCTTTGGTAGAGTGATTGTAGAGGCGATGCTATGTGAAAAACCTGTAGTTGCAGCCAAAGCCGGGGGTGTAATGGAATTAGTAGAACATGGACTTAATGGTTTTTTAGTCACACCAGGAGAATCCCAGGAACTTGCACAAGTAATTAGCACTTGTTTACAGGAGACGGAAATAACTGCAACTATTGCCAATAATGCCCGAACTACTGCTAGTCAGCGTTTTGATATTGCAATTATTAACCAGCAAATTGCCCAACTGCTATCCCACAGATTATAGTTACTTGGCTAATCTACAATCACCGATTTTATTTGGATAACGCCAAATTCACGTCTGGGTTTTGTGGGTGTGATTATAAACCAACTAATTCACGAGACTCAAAATCAGAGAGTTGTTGAGCGATCGCTAATCTTGCTTCCAACTTAGCTACACTAAACTGGTTACGCAGATATTCCAAATGAGCGATGGCATTTGCTTTATCGACAGTTAATCGAATTTGGGTATCTATTGCTTTTTGATATTCCTGATTTACAAGCAGCACCTCAAAGCGACGAGCCTTGCGTTGAGCATCATTTTTCAAATCCATCTCAAAGGCGGCGGTGCGGTCTGCATTGCCTTCAAATCGGTTAACTTGATGCTGCACTGCCATCAACTGAGAGTCTATTTCATTAGCCCGTTGAGCAGCTTGTGCGATCGCACCTGGATAATGACTCAGTTGCATCATTTAATAATTTTCCTCTAAGGTCAATAATGTAGTGTTTAAGTATAAAGCCAACCTTTGAATTCATTTACCGAAAGGCTGTCACATAGCAGTTTTACACTTAACTCAGCTTGGTGGACGCTATATATATATTATAGTCTAAATGTAAATAATTAGGGGAGAAAAAGCGATGTCTTAAGTGCAGCTATGCCGATTATTTTCCACTAATTATTTCCAGTCATTTTTCAAAATTTTAACGATAATCAAGTTCAAATAAACTCTTGATATAATTTGAAATTTAAATCTCATTCATCTTTATATATACTCTATATCAGCCAAATTTTTAAATTTTCAAATTAGCTTTAGACATAAGAGTAAAAATGAATCTAGATCGTCATTACAGCAGTTTTGATGTATTTGAACTACATCTGTTGTAGGGGCGTAAGGTCTTCCGCCCTTACCGCATGGTCTATTTACCTGAAAATAGCTGTAATGTCTAGAGATGTTTTTTGAATAACACCATTAATTTTATCTTTAATAGGACTTACGCAAAATATCTCTCAAACTCTTATTTCTCCGTGCCGCGCCAGTTGCTTCTCCCTTGGCGCTAGCCTCTCCCTTTGGGAGAAGGGGAGACGCTGCGCGAACAAGTCTCTTAACCGCAAGGGCGCACTGGCTTCTCTCTGCGGTTCGTTATTCCGTAACTTGTGCTTAAGTCCTATTTAAAACTAAGTCCGCCCATATACCCATAACTTATTTGGCCATCAGACTGAAGTCTGCGGCTAATAAAGTAAGCCTGCTTATGCAGGCTAATTATTTTCTGCTAAATTCTGTACTTTAGCTCAAGCCGCTTCCCGCAGTTGTGGTTGTGACGGCACACTCACTTCTGGAAATGAAAGCGAGAGTTGTTCGGCTTGAGGTACTGCCGCTTGCTGCAAAACTTGAACTTCAATATTTACGCTGACCAAATAACTACCTGTATCAGCACCAACTGCTTCGGCAATTAGTTTAGCAATGTCTGGACGTTTGGCAGTCAACGGGTCACGTAAAATACACCGATCCCATTCATGCTTGGCAGTCGGATTGAGGTTGAGAATATAATGCTTCATCATCGAACTAACCCTTGAATCCATCTTCCAGAAGGTTTTCACAGAGCCATTATGCATTTGGCTAGGCTTTGTGGACGCTATACATATTATAGTATATTTGTACTAAATTGGGCGATATCTGAGTCAGAAAGTAGGAAATATATCATGTTCGGCTAATTAGCTATATTCCCGAATCTATGCAGAAAGCCCAAAATCCCTCCCTTGGGCGGTCTTAATCATAAGTCTTTAATCGGACATGATTAAGCTATTAAGCTGTTCCATCTTTAACTTGCATAATTAGCGTAGGCTTTTCGGCCTATGCCACAAGAGTTATATAAATTTTGGATTAAATGTCGTTTAGCTTATAAACCATTGCTAAAAGCATATAGGTGTGTCTTAGCTATATTCCTGTGCTACATCCGATTGTTTAAAGGACTTCTAACAAATAATCAAAGCGCGATTTCTACGATGGGCAAAGCCAACGCCAAATTTATCTATTCCTTTCTTCTTCGATTTGGTGGTGTCTCTGAATTCCTAATCCCAGAAAATCTGCCCATAGGTAAATTCTAATACAAACGTATTGCAACTAAGCTTACAAAGCAATACCTTATATTTATGTAAATCGCTATATGATAGATGCCTATATTATTGACCTATTTGTAATTGGTCTACTTTTGCTGATGGTAACGTTAGGATCAGGTTGGATTGCTCGCTTACCTCTTTCTTTTGCCATCATCTACCTATTGGTTGGTATTTTTCTAGGCCCTTATGGATTTGGGCTGATTCAATTACGTCGAGATGACGTTTTCAACACCGAACTACTGGAGAAAATAACAGAACTTGTAGTAATTATTTCTGTGTTTAGCTGCGGCTTAAGAATTATTCGGCCTCTAAAGTTGGGTGTTTGGGATATTACGGTGAGATTGATTGCATTTCTGATGCCAATTTCAATTTTTGCTCTGGCTGTTGTAGGTAAATTGTTTTTAGGAATGAATTGGGGGGAAGCAATTTTATTAGGAGCAATTCTCGCACCTACCGACCCAGTATTAGCATCAGAGGTACAACTCACCAGTACAAATGACCAAGATGAATTGAGATTTGGTTTAACTTCTGAAGGTGGGTTAAATGATGCTTTAGCTTTTCCCTTCGTTTATTTTGGTCTTCACGCCTTAGAAAATGGCAACTGGAGCAACTGGTTTAAACAGTGGATTGCGGTTGATTTAGTTTGGGCGATCGCAAGTGGTATTGTTATGGGAATTGTTGTTGCAAAATCTATAGTTTGGATTGAAGAAAAAGTTCAAAAACGCCGTGCTGCTGATAAGTTAATGGAAGACTTTGTTGCTATCAGCACAATTTTCCTAACTTATTCCTTAACAGAAATGGTTAATGGTTATGGATTTCTAGCAGTATTCGTTGCTGGATTAGTTGTCCAACGCAGTTACAGAAATCCTGAAAAACCGCTAGCAGAATTGGAATTTGTTGAGCAAATTGAGAAACTGCTAGAAGTTGGGACAATTTTACTATTAGGTTCAATATTATTATTGCGGCCAATGCTCAACTATGCTGGGCAATCTTTTTTAGTAATAATTTTGTTATTCTTAATAATCAGACCTGTAGGAGTTTGGATTAGCACAATAGGTAAACGTCCTTTAGAATCACACCGCCGAACCTTACATCCAGGAACTCGGTTATTATTTGGATGGTTTGGTATTCGTGGTGTTGGTTCTTTATATTATCTTGCCTACGCATTTGGTCATGGCTTAAAAGGTGAAGCAGGCGAAAAAATTGCTTGGATAACTTACACTACTATTGTAGTTTCGGTGATTGTGCATGGAATTAGTACAACTCCATTAATGAAGTGGTATGAGCGCAATTTTGCTAATCATAAAAAAAATACTCCTCCCACTACAATAGATGAATTTGAGTAAAAGTAATTTTTGGAAATTGCGTTATTGCATTAGCGCAACTCACCTAAAATTACTGATGGTGCGTTAGCCTTTGGCATAACACACCTGCAATTTAATTTTCTAAACCTGATTTTAAACTGGAGAGAGGCTTTGAATATTATTTTGCATCTCTTGTTGAGAAGAAGTTAGGGGGTTAGTTTCTATTTTCTATTTACCTGTCACCTTTTCAATAACTTCTTTCGCTTTTTCACCGAAACTTTCTGGAGAATTTTGTTCTCTCTCTACTTTCAAATTCCTTTCGTAAGCCTTCTCCATAGTATTAAGGTTTTCTCCATCCTTTATTGCTTCTTCATAAGCTTCTTCTCGCCCTTCTTCTTGAACGCCAACACCTGGGTCATATTCGTTAGCGCGATTAATTTTTTCTTGAGAATTTGGTTTATACTCTGGAGGTATTAGTTTTAATTCTTCAACAGTAGTTGCATAACTAGCTTGCTGAATGAAAATGAAGGAACCCGACAAGCTGATGAAAACCATCAAACCAATAATCAAAAAGCTTGAACGTAATGCTTGTTTCAAACTTAATAGAATTTTTTGCATGAAAAAACCTCCCAATCTTTTGTTATGAGCCTTTTTAGGTAGAAAATAAACTAAATATCTTAGGCTCACAGGCATCCTATGTGTTTAAGTACAGTTCTTTCTTCTACCTCAAGGTATATTAATTTTCAGTTATTGTAGTAATCTCACAAGACTAAAATCCCCGGCTTCTCTAAGAAGTCGGGGATTTTCTGGTTCATAAATAATTTAATAGTAGTATAAAGTTGTGTAATCTTAACCTGTATACCTGTTTAAAATGAGAATTGCTATAGTCCAAAATTGTTGTACTTATACTAATTCAATTAATGATTGCAATATATCTTTCGGTAAAGACGCGATAAATTACGTTGCTACAATTAGTCTATTTTTAGCATTCTTCTTTCAAATTGGTATTAATAACATACTGTCCAGAACTAAAATTATGAAATAATAACTCAAGTCTACTTAAATAAACTAATATTTGACTTTCTTATTGGATAAACATTTATGACCAACTATGATTAATTTTAATTCCTCGGCTTTGCATTACTTGTTCAAATAAATTTGTTGGTAAGGCTTCTTCTACAGGAAAAACTCCGGGTTTTTTGAGTTTACCTTCTAGCAATAATTGGGCAATACTACCTGTGCCGTAACCAGAAGCCACAGCTGTATTTTCATGCACTACGGTTGAGCAATAAACGGCTGTCTTACCATTTTTCTGCCCTGTCACCTCAGAACGAACAGCTACTCCAATTCCACTAAAATTATTAGTGACATCTGTCATTGAATGGCTAACATGAGACAGAAATTCAATCATGTAACGACGCTGCATTAACCACTTGGGAAAAATGTGTGCCGCAATCCAAGTTAGATGATTATAAAAATCTGGAACAGAGCCAAACTTAGTAATTACAGTTTTAACTGATGGAAATGCATGGGGCAGTGTAAAGGTTTCTGGCATATCAAACCAGTAAACTCCGCTACGTTTATATGGAGATGGAAACTCAATTACTTCTCTTTCACTGTAAGGCTTGACTATTTCCCATTTTCCATCTATCCAAGCCTCAAAAGGAAATTGTAACCCTAAAAAAGTTGTCCGCATCACTGTAATACCAGCACCCCCAGAACCTGAAACCAAATAACTTAAATGGATCTTTTCTGGTCGCTCGAATTGTTCAACTCCCTGGCGTACCATGCTATTAGAAATACCAGGAAAAATGCCAGTATTAATAATTGCTGTCACACCAGCAGCAGCAGCTTTTTCATGATAATTAAGAGCTTTGCTGGTATAAGACCGATGGTCACTAACATCTAGATAATTAACGCCTTCAGCAATACAGGTTTCGAGAACATTAGCATCTCGATAGTGAAATGGCCCAGCACAATGGATGACTAAGTTAGAGTTTGCGATCGCATCTCGCAGCTTGTCAACTTCTGCCAAGTCTAATACCAAAAACTGTACTCGTCCTCCCGAAGACAAGTTCACAGCCTTGCCAAACTCCGCAGAACGTCCAGTAATCGTAATTTGAGCTTGCGTATGGGTAGCTATATCCTGAGCAACACTGCTACCAATCCGCCCTCGTCCACCAAGAATTAAAACGCTGTCTCTCATTACTCCAAATTCGCAACACTAACCTTATTTCATCAGTTTTGCGTCCTATTTAGCATCGGTTATAAGTATGATTTATAGTATTTAATAAAATTTCTGTTCTATCTAAATACTTGTAAACAGGTTTCTCAAAACTAAGTTTACAAAGTACTACATTTGCGCTTCAATTTGCCTAACTACCGTTAGTGCCGAATAACTCACCCCAGCAGTACCTTCCCCTGGATGGGTGGAGTCACCAACTAACCACAAATTCTGGATTGGTGTGCGATTGGCGAACCCAAAGGGGCCAAAAGTGGGTATTCTTTGACCAATACCACCAACTATACCGCGATCGCGGGCTGTGTAATGAGCAAAGGTGCGCGGTGTTGCGGCTTCTTGATGAATAATAGTTTCTGGTTTGAGATAAAAGTATTGGGCAAGACGAGCGATCGCTTGCAGGGTAAACTTTTCTTTTAGTCCTTCATAATCATCAGTCTGCCACCACTGTCCAGGATCGACAAATGAAGAAGCGATAATTGTTGCTTTCCCCTCCGGGGCGCGGCCGTCTCCAGGATGACTCACGGAAACAAATAGGGAATTATTCTCGCCAATGGGGCCATTGACATCATACATAAATTGTAGATGGGGAGGACATTCCGGCGGAATTGCGCTGGCATCTACACCTAAATAGACCACAAAAGCACCCGATGCTTGGGGCAATTTTTCCACCCGATTTTTATATCCAGATGGCGCTTGTTCTCCTAATAACTGCACCAAATTTTGTACGGTGACGTTGCTAACTATGTGGTTGGCTGCTTCTGTCAAAACTTCGCCAGTTTTCTGATTTCTAATAACTACAGCACTGGCTTTACCGTTTTCTACTTTGATTTGTTCTACTGTATGGCGCATCAATAGTTTGCCGCCATCTCTCTCTAGGGATTGTACCAAGCGATCGCTTAATACTTGCATACTTCCTTGGAGGTGAAATAATCCTTGAGGCAGTTGGGATACACTCAACGCTGTTGCTGCATAAAGCAATGCTGTCTCGTCTGCATCCACCTGGGAGTATAGCTTTAGTTGCAAATCTAAAAAAGTTCTCAATCGTTGGTCATTTCCCAGTCCATATAACCGTAAAGCATCTCCTACTGTAAACAAGGTGAAGGGTACGGTAATTAATGTACTGGGACGCACCGCCTGAGTTAGCTGCCACAAATCCCATAAATTACGCGGTGGTAGTACCGGGTCACGTCCTTGAAATTCCCAACTAGCAGCAAATAAAGTTGCCATCAACTGCCAAAACGGTTCGCTACCAGGAAACTGTTTTTGTCGTTCCTCTTGCCATTTCTCTTGGTCGCGCCAAACGTTGATGGGTGTGGTTTCTCCAGGTAAATACACCGCACAAGCAGGATCGCAAGGCGTTGCTTGTGGCAAATCTATTGACAATTCTGAGAAAATGCGGTGGTGAATTCCCCCTGGTTCCAACCCCGCCACCTGAGTTGCTCCCACATCAAAGGTAAATCCCTGGCGTTTAAAGGTTGAAGCACAGCCTCCTGGTACGAGGGCTTGATCCAAAATTAAGACTCTGTAACCTCTATGAGCTAATAATGCTCCAGCAGTCAATCCACCTATTCCTGCACCGATAATGACGATATGAGAGTTACTTTTGTCAATAGAAATGCTGAACATTGATTGTTTTGTTGAAAATTATTAACATTTCTTTATAATTATAATTTTACCTTAATCTCACTACTTTTCAAATCAGAAGGGTGTATCACAGTATGGCTGGGCGGTTTGTTTGCGAAGCGTTCCGCAGGAAAGGATTAACGGACTTAGAGTGGAGGCTGTTTAAACTACACTGCGTTGTTGCGCCCATAGACAAATACTCATGAACAACGCGATTAAAACCTACAATTCAATATCCGAAATTTATACTTAATTTTTGCGACAAAGTATATGTAATTACACGCAAAGTGATTATTTAAGTTATATAAATTACTCAATATATAAAACCAAACTATGTGAATAAAAATTAACTAGGTTAAAACCCTCTTCCCTCCTGCCCCCTGCCTCCTCTCAACGATAAATTTTTCCACCCACCTACTTAAATAATCATGTTGTCCTTTACTCTGCAATTTTTGGAATTAGCCTTAGTGTGGCAATAGTATTTGCTGTAACATTCTTTGATTCCCATAACATCTGGTGGTATTCAATTTTGCGCCAAGGTTCAACCATATCGTTGTAGTGGTTATGGAAAGCATGGCCTGATTGTCCAGGAGTGTGAATTGCTACTGACTTATCCAAATTTCCCAAATCTACAATCATCCGTAGTGAAGGAATATCACTCACCTCAAAGGATTTATTTGCTATCCAGCGGTTAGCATTCACTGTTTCACCGTTACCCGATGTCGCAAAAGCACCACGATTAAATAAAGCTTCAATCGGTGCTACCCCAGATTTACCCAAGGTGGCATTCCGAAAAGTAATGGTATGCAGCTTGCCCCAATTCCAGTTTTTCGGATTTTTGCTTTGAATTCGTTCTAGTTCATCTACAGCTTCTATAAAAGACTGTCGCAGGATTTGGTCGCGGTTTTCAACTTTTGAGGTATTGCGATTATCCCACCAAGAACTATTGGGCTGTTTGACCAGATTTGCCACCACAGCATACCAGCGATCGCCTCCATTAGGAAAGTATTTCTCAGGTAACTGATCGTGAAATGTATCTGTTAACAAGTGTTTCCAGAATACTTCAAACAGAGCAGCAGCAGGCGATGTCATTCCTAACTGTAAATTCCAATCTTGCAACAGTTTTTGGGCTGCTTGTAAACGAGGGGTATCAATAGTGATAGATTGCTGTAGTGGTACTAATGTTTGGGCATTTAAATTGCGATCGTCACCCTGTATCTGCTGCACATCCTTTAGGGAAATCGGTTCGGTTTGTTGTGAAATCATTTCAACAATTCGCTTTGCTCGGTAGCCATAAACCCAGTCTGCGGTAATTAGGTAAGGATATTTACGGTTAACTAAATTATTAGCAGTAGCAATATAACCTTGGGATGGATTAAAACTTTTGGGCAATTTCTCAAAGTCAATATAGCCTTGCCACTCATATTCATCCGTCCAACCAGGAACGGGATAACGCCCATCTCCCTTAGCGCGGATGGGAAATTTACCAGGCATTTGGTAGCCAATATTGCCATCAATATCAGCGTAGACCAAGTTTTGAGCTGGGACATCATAATTGCTGGCAGCAGTGCGGAATTCCTGCCAGTTTTGGGCGCGATTGATTTGGGGAATAGCATACCCTAGCTTGGAAGGTGCTAAGGCTGTCCAGCGCAGGGCTACGGCGTAATTTTGCGGTAATTTTAGCAGCTGACTTGATTTGAATTGCTTCAGATTGGGCGAAACATCAGAGAGAATCGGCCCATGTCGGGTATAGCGCACCGTTTGCACAATCGATTGACTTCCGGCTACTTGAATCGTCTCTTGTACGAGTTGCATATCAACCCACTTGCCATTGACCTCATACTGATTAAGGTTTTTTGGGTTGATTTTCTCAATGTATAAATCCATCACATCAGATTGTACATTGGTGACACCCCAGGCAATGCGATCGCTATGACCGATAATTACCCCAATCATTCCTGCAAAGGAAAAGCCAGAAACGTTGTAGGGACATTCTGCACTCTTTGGTGTGCAATGCAGACCAACCTCATACCATATAGAGGGAATTTGCACACCTAAGTGGGGGTCATTCGCCAAGATTGGCTTACCTGTCGCCGTTCGCTGACCAGATATCACCCAGTTGTTCGAGCCAATACCTATTCCTGTGGGCCCGATGAGTTCTTCTAAAGCCATCATTGGCTTAGTAATTGACTCTAAAGCAGGTAATACATCTGGAGAATTGAGAAGTACTTCAACATTATTGTCCCTTTCTTCTTCTGCTTCCCCTGTTTCTCGCTGCAACTCAGGTAAAATAACCGGCAAGTCTTGAGGGTATGGTGGAAAAAGTTCCTCTACTTGATTTGGGTTAAGAGTTTTGAGCAAAACAGCACGTTCAATTTCACTCTCGAAATTTCTCCCCAAGTCGTAAGCCATTACCTTACCCCAAGTCAGAGAATGCAGTATTTGCCAAGGTTCTGGCTTATACCCAGGATTGAGGAATTTTAGCACAGCGTATTCTAGACTCAGGGCGCTGCCTTGATGCTCTCCCAGATAGGCATTAACACCATCGGCGTATGCTTCCAAGTATGCCTTCATCTCTGCATTTATTTCCAGAATTTCTTGCTGTGCCACCCTTGCCCAACCCATAGTCCGCAGATATTTATCAGTGTCAACTTGAGAAGAACCGAACATTTCTGAGAGTCGCCCAGAACCGATGTGTCGCCAAAAGTCCATTTGCCAAAAGCGGTCTTGGGCGTGGATATAACCTTGCGCCATAAATAAATCGTGGGAGTTGGCAGCATAAATATGGGGAATCCCCCATTTATCGCGTTGGACAGTTACTTCAGCTTTCAGTTCAGGTAATTGAATTGTGCCACTCTCTTGCGGAAAGGATTGACGCACAGTGTAGGTGGCAAATCCCACTAACAATAGCCCTAGCACTAACAGGAAAATCAGAGTAATTTTGAGTCTTTTACGTAACCAACCCTTCCTGGAGTTTTTCATTTGAGCTTTCCGTGGCATTGTTTAGTGAAATTAGGCAATCTTACAAGGTATTTAATCAGAATCTTTAAAAAAAAAGTGCGATCTGCCCATTTAAAATACATCTGAGTGCACAGTTAAAATTTTGGGCGTTGCTGAATTGAGGGATGATTTAGCAAGTTATAAAATTTCTCTTCCTGCTTTAAAAGCCTGTCTAAATTCATCCCCCTGTTCTGCAACGCCAAATTTTGTTGTTTTAGTACGCCACGGCATAAATAGCACAAAGTCTGAGCGGCTGTTCCCGTCGTTGGTGCAGCCCGCCGCAGGTATCAGAACTTTGCAAGACGAGCAACCATTTAAAATCTCTAAAGAGCTTATTCCATAATATTTTTGTAAGAATTCAGGAGTCAGAACTCAGAATTGGTGAATAGTTAAAAAATCAGCAGAGCTTTTGATGAATAAATATAGCCGTAGTCACATAGGTTAGGACATTTGAAAAGAGTGAAAGCTAGGAATAGTAATAGTTTTACCTCCTGCCTTCTGCCTTCTGCCTCCTGCTATATACCAATCATTCTAGATTCCTGATAAATTCTGACTCCTGACTCCTGGGTGCTGAATTCTTACATATTTTTGACTTTTGACTTTTGCTTTGCGGTACTAGCTGCCAGTAGAACAATAGTATCGCTCTCCTATTTTCCAAAGCTTCAGCACAACCATCAGAAAGAGAATACCTGCGATTGGCGAGATATAACAAAACCACAAAGGCACTAAAAACGCATCTTCTTTTTCAAGTACTGCAAGCAAAGGAAAATAACTGACGCAAGCAAGCGGTATCAAAAAAGTAAAAAATCGCTGAAACCATTTGCTATAAATTGCAAGTGGGTACTGAGCCGTTTCGACTCCTCCATAAGTGAGGACATTCATAATTTCAAGAGATTCAATAGTCCAGAATGTCAGTGTTGCTTGCATAATGACAATGCCAACAAAGAGTGCAACTCCACCAATAAATGAAATACCCAAAAGCCATACAATTTTAAAATTTAAAGGAATGTGGAGTGATGAAAGTGACCATCCCATAACAACAATTCCTTGAACAAATCTTCCGATTCGTTTCAAAGTAAACTCTTGACCTAAAAGCTGAAGTGCTGTAGTGCGTGGACGAAGAAGTAAACGGTCGAAGTCTCCACTTTTAATTATTGTTGTAAATGAGTCAAATCCTTTCCCAAGGGCATCAGCACAGGCGAAAGAAATATTAACTATTCCATAAAATAGAGCAACTTCATTTAAAGTCCACGTACCAATACTATGAAAACGAGTAAAAAGTGCCCAGACTCCAAAAAATTCAATAGCAGTTCCTAAAAACTGCCCTATAATTTGCAGCCAGAAAGAAACTTTGTACTGCATTTGCGACTTAAAAGATACAGAAATATATCGAAGGTAAAGAAAAAAATCATTCATAGTCGCTTTGTGATTTTTATCTAAAATCAATTATCTATATAATTTAGCTTCCTGCTTGACAAAATTACGAATTATTCACTCATCCCCCTTGAATTACAAGCTTTCTGATGCCATGTTTCACAAGGAAACGCCCAAGCATAATAATGACAACTATCCAGAAAGTTTGATGCAGCAAAACATTAAGCAGCGCGGTTGCTTGAAGATTACCAGTAAAAAGACGAAAAGGTTTGTCGATTAGTCCTGAAAAAGGAAGTACATTCAAAAAAGGCTTGCTCCACTCAGGAAAAAGTGGCAAAGGAACAATCATGCCAGAGAAAACAATCACAAGAGTGGGTAAAATACTATTAATTCCCTCACCAGAAATTGTCCACATCATTGATACAGTAAAAAGCATTGTCAATGCAGATGAAAGTAAAATTGCACCAATAAAAGAGAGAAAAAAGGCAATAAAAGAAGTAAAGGAGGGTGGAATAGAAAGCGACCATTCATAAAACCCTAAAAAGGGAAAAATAAAAATTGTGATACTAAGAAGTGGAATAGCACGAAGTATTAGGGGCGTTGTGCGAAGTGCCAAAGCGCGAGTAAACCAAAAATTATAAAGGTCTGTGGGTCGGAGAAGATCGTATCCTACAGCACCAGATCGTATAAGTTCTTGAATATCTCTATCACCTCCCCAAGGGACAATCGCCATCAGAAACGCCTGTTCCAGCCACACATATCCTACAGCCTGTTGAAAAGTCATCGGTTGAGCAGAGGTTGCATTAGTAAAGAATGCCTGTAAAACCATTACTTTCACGAACCCCCAAAAAAGCTGAGTTACAACGCCTGCCAATGCAGCAGTACGGTATTGCAACAGCAGGGTAAATCTAGCAACAAACAATGACCAATATGCTTTCATGTAACAATTCCTGCTGAAATTGCATAAAGTTCAGCAATTATCTCCTCAATGGGTGGATTTTCCACAAAAAGATCCTCTACTTCATGTAGCGAGGTAACTTGACTAATCAAAGACGCAGCAGAAAGCTTTGTGGGATCGAAGGCGAGAGTTACGGTGCGACCTTCTTTAGAGATAATACTGACTCCTGCTTCTTCAAAAAAGAAATCATCGTTAGCTAAATCGATTCTTAAGTACCGACGCGAGGAAACCTGAGAACGCAGTGCTGCTAGAGATCCATCACAAAGGATCTCACCTCCACCAATAATAATTATGCGATCGCACAATGCCTCGATATCATCCATATCATGGGTAGTCAGGATGGTGGTTACTTGATGAGTTTTATTCAGCGCTTTGATAAATTTTCTGACTGCAAGCTTGGAAACTGCATCAAGCCCAATAGTTGGTTCATCAAGAAAAAGAATTTCTGGTCTGTGAAGCATTGCGGCAGCAAAGTCACATCGCATCCTTTGACCAAGGCTTAATTGCCTCACGGGAGTCGAGAGAAAGCTTTCAAGACCAAGCAAATCAATCATTTCTTCGCGTGTCTGGCGATACTCTGATTGGGGAACGCGATAAATATCCCGCAGCAAATCGAAAGACTCAATCACTGGCAAATCCCACCAGAGTTGCGTTCTTTGACCAAACACTACACCAATACGATTAACGTGCTTGATTCGATCTTTCCAAGGAGTTCGGCCGCTAATTAGGCATTTTCCACTGGAAGGTACGAGAATACCGCTTAAAATTTTAATCGTAGTCGATTTACCAGCTCCATTTGGGCCAATGTATCCTACAAGTTCTCCCCGCTCCAGGGAAAATGAAACTCCTTTAAGGGCATAAACTTCTCTAGTTTTTCGCTGCACAAGCCCTCGTATTGAACCGAAAAGCCCAGAAGAACGTTCAGACACAAAGAAAGTTTTCCTCAGATTTTCGACCAGGATGTGAGACATATTTTGTTAGTCTGTTATCGCTTATAGAAGTGTTTTTTACTTAGAATACATCTACTAAAGAGTTTTCAATACTCTTACTGCAAGTGAATAAAGCTATTTTGAGGCTGTCGGTGAGGTAAACGCAAAGGATAAAAAAATGGTACAAGTAGCAAAGATAGGTCATGCTGGATTTCAAACGCCAGATGTAGAAGCTATGCTGGCATACTATACAGAAATTCTGGGATTTACTCTGACCGAACGAGGCTCTGATGGAGCCGTCTATTTAAGCTGTGTAGTAGATCATCATACAATCATTCTCTATCCGTCTACAGAAAGCGGTCATAATCACCTTGCTTTTCAAATTGATAGTAGTCAGACATTGAAAGAGGCAGCCAAACAACTGTGTGACGCAGGCATCCAGGTAGAGCAAAAAACAGATGCCCAACCAGGGATACCGGAACTGCTTGAGTTTTGCGATCCGGAAGGACATACTCTCCAGCTATATTCAACCATTCAACAAGTCACTCATGGGTTTCGAGAAACAGGCATCGTTCCTGAAAAATTAGGACACGTCGCCATGTACGTGCATGATGTCCATAAATGTGTTGATTTTTATCAGAATATGTTAGGCTTCCGCGTGTCTGACTGGCTTGAAGATAGCTTTGTCTTCATGCGATGCAATCAGGATCACCATACTATGAATTTTTTGCAGTCTAAACAGCAAAAAATGTTCCATATTGCCTTTCAATTACGAGACTGGGCACAGATGCAAACTGCTTGTGATTTTTTGGCAAAGCATAACATTACCCCTCTTTGGGGACCGGTACGCCACGGAATCGGACATAACATCGCTACGTATCATAAAGATCCTGACAAAAACATAGTTGAACTATTTACCGAAATAGATATCATGCTCAACGAAGTAGGATATTTTGAACCCCGACCCTGGCACGAAGATTTTCCTCAAAAACCGAAAGTATGGAAGGATACTCCGCAAGCCGTGGCTCACTGGGGCGGATTGCCACCTAAGGAATTAATGGAATAAGTTGATGGGCAAAAAACACCTAAATATGTGAAGACATAAGTTTCTTCAGCGCTGAAGAAACTTATGTCTTTAAAGCCTCTTGTCAATAGCATTTGAGGTATGAACGACTAGCCCAACGGCAAAGATTGCGCTGAACTGTTCAGACCTGACGCAGGCGTTCACTTACACAGCTAAAATGATTTCAAGGAAACTCTTCAGCAGAACCACAACGCTGAAAATTAGCCTGTAAGTATTATCTGGTGCGATCGCAGGAGGCAAAAAATGGGCTTGGCTGGATTAAGAATTGTGTTGGTAGAACCAGCTGGACCGATAAATATCGGCGCGATCGCCAGAGTGATGAAAAATTTCGGGCTATATAATTTAGTATTAGTGAACCCCCAATGCGATCCACTATCGACGGAAGCTTTGATGATGGCTGTTCACGCTCAGGAAATTTTAGAATCTGCGGTATTCGTGGCGACCTTACCAGAAGCATTGCATGGATGTGTACGGGCGATCGCTACCACTGGTCGCGTTCGCAGTTGGGAAACACCCTTAGAAAATCCCCGCACTGCACTACCCTGGTTACTGGAGGAACCTGAAAAACCCACAGCACTGATTTTTGGTAGAGAAGACCGGGGATTAAGCAATGAAGAATTAAATTATGCCCAGAGGTTTGTTGGCATTCCCACAAGTCAAGATTATGTTGCCCTGAATTTGGCTACTGCTGTAGCAATCTGTTGTTATGAATTGTCACAATCTGCCCAAAAACTTGACATTCAAACCTTACCTCAAACTGAACTTGCACCAATAGAAGTTGTGGAAGGATACTACCAGCAATTAGAATCACTATTACTGAAAATTGGTTATGTATATCCCCATACGGCAGCTAGTCGGATGGGAAAATTTCGCCAATTGTATAATCGCGCTCACTTGAAAACTGGGGAGGTAGCCATGCTGCGAGGAATTTTGCAGCAGGTAGAATGGGCCCTGAAAAACCAGAACAATAGTGAAAACTTGTAATTATTCGTTTAATATATATGCAATCAATCTCCCCAAAATAATTAATATCGCTTAAACTAAACACAAAAATGCTACTAAGTAGCAAAGTGGAATTTGAGTATTAATATTGCTTAAAAATTAAGTTTGGGGTCAAAAGTCTGCAAGAAAACAGTCAAGTGGGTCACAAGGAGTAACGGTGTCAGAATCAAGTGGCGAACTAACAGCTTTCTCGCGGCGTCAACCCTTAAATCGCCGCCAGCAGCCACAAAAAGTTCAAAAAGTGGTAAAGAAAGTTAAAGCTAACAGCCAGCAGCAAACTACAAATGCAAAAGAAGGGGCACTAACACGCCCAAAAAATCAAATCAGTCCTCCCTCAATCCCTGGCGCTACACGTAGGGTAAAATCGGGGTTAGTCATGCCAACAGCAGTAAAACCAATACCTAGTGTCAAGGGAAAAATTCCTGCCTTCCGACCAGGTGCTGTGATGGTTAAAACAGTACGGATGGAAAAGCCAAAAATGGGTAGGCGTTCATCGCGGAAAACGCGGTTAAAGCCAACGGCCAAAACCATATTGTATGTTTTACGGTTATTGATTGTGGGTATTGGGATGGGTGCAATTGTGGGCACGGTGTTGTCAATATTAGACCCAGCTAATCGCATCAGCACAAACTCGGCGTCGCAATCTAATAGTAATGTGGCGCGATCGCAGCCACAACCTACCCAAACTCCCCCAAGCACGACTTCGAGTCTATACCTATCTCAGGAAATTACCTCTTTGAAAAATGCCGTGCAAAATTTGGTGGCCACCAACCCAAATCTTACACCTGGAATTTTCTTAGTAGATTTAGATACTGGTAATTATGTAGATATCAATGCCTCTACCAGTTTTCCGGCGGCTAGCACGATTAAAGTGCCGATTTTGATTGCCTTTTTCCAGGATGTGGATGCGGGAAAAATTCGCCTAGATGAAATGCTGACCATGCAACAGGATATGGTAGCTGGCGGTTCGGGAAATCTGCAATACAAACCACCAGGAACTCAGTACGCTGCTTTGGAAGTCGTCACTAAGATGATTACAATCAGCGACAATACGGCGACAAATATGCTGATTGCTCGACTGGGAGGAATCGATGCTTTAAACCAACGTTTTCGTAGTTGGGGATTGACAACCACCACAATTCGTAATCAACTCCCAGATTTACAAGGCACAAATACCACCAGTCCCAAGGAACTAGGGAATTTGATGGCGATTGTGAGTCAGGGAAATTTAGTCAGTATGCCATCACGCGATCTCATGCTCGATATCTTGCGTCGCACCCAAAAAGACACTCTGCTACCAGCAGGTTTGGGAACAGGTGCAAGAGCATACCACAAAACGGGTGATATCGGCACAATGTTGGCAGATGCAGGTTTAATTGTTGTTCCAACTGGCAAGCGCTACATAGCCTCTGTTATGGTACAACGCCCCGAAAACGATCCTCGTGCGGAAAAGTTGATTAGCTCAATTTCTCGTGCTGCCTACCAAGAGTTTAGTCAAAATCCTGTCACACCCAATACCATTACAAACACTGTACCTGCAAATGGTTATCAGCCCCAGGTTACGAATCCTGGTCTACCCAACAGTACAACAGGCACTGCGCCCATAAGTATTTATCAGTCTCCTGTTGTCACTCCTGTACCCAACGGCATGGGAAGTACAGTACCAACGAGCGGTTATCAATCTCCAGTAATGAATCCTCAGTATTATCCTCCAAGATAATTATGAATTTTTTAATTACTTTTTTTGATAGCGCATTCCTGGTAGTTGCGAAACTAAACCCATAAGTTCCAGCTGTAACAACACGCCGGAAACTAAGCCAGCAGCCATGCCGGTTTGTTGGACAATAAAATCGAAGGGTAAAGCTTCACTTGCGAACGCATTCATTACTGTTTGTAACTCTGGCGATAAAGTTGGCATTAACTGTTCTGGTGCTGTAGAAGCCTCAATTGCATCAATTTGTGGTATTGCTCCTAACATTGTTAACAGTTCGTCTAGTTCTTTAACAATAAAGGAAGCTCCCTGACTTAGTAATTTTAAGCACCCTTGGGATGGATAATCGTCTAGTCTTCCAGGTAATGCATAGACATCTCTACCAAATTCATTTGCGTAGGTAGCTGTTATTAAAGCACCAGATTTTAATGGCGCTTCTATTACTAAGATGGCGCGGCTTAAGCCTGCAATAATTCGGTTGCGACGGGGAAAGTGAGTGCGATCGGGTGGGGTTTTTGTGGGGTACTCACTTACGACTAACCCAGCCGTCAAAATTTGCTTGTACAAATCCCGATTTTTATGTGGATAAATTACATCAACGCCAGTCCCCAAAACTGCGATCGTCCGTCCACCAGCTTTCATCGCGGCGATATGGCTTTCGGTGTCAATTCCCTCTGCCATCCCAGAAACGACTGTAAAGCCATTTTTAGCCAAAGCTGTACTAATTTGGCGAGTCCAACGGATACCATAT
Organism: Nostoc sp.; assembly: GCF_036917575.1. Taxonomy (GTDB): domain Bacteria; phylum Cyanobacteriota; class Cyanobacteriia; order Cyanobacteriales; family Nostocaceae; genus Nostoc. The sequence goes on from NZ_JBALDC010000072.1 coordinate 225,873, forward strand.
TCTGAGGGTTGACGGGTTCCGACAATCCCAACCATTGGTTTTTGTCCGAGATTTTCTTGAAGTTCGACTTCACCGCGATAGTATAAAATTGGCGGTGGACTGGGAGTTTCTAGCAGTAAGCGGGGATAATCTGCATCTGCTGGTGTCCAGAAATGAGAGTTTTCCTGCTGGTGCTTGGTGAATAGTTGTTCTGGGTGCAAACGCGATCGCTGTTGTACTACTTTTTCTAGTGTTTGGAAACCCAAGCCTTCCACCTCTCCCAACTGTACCTTAGTAGCGTTCCAAGCTGTTGCCAGCGTGCCAAAATGCTGTTGCAGCCGTCGCAGTAATACTGGCCCAATTCCCGAAATTTGCGCCCAAGCTAGCCAATATGCGTTTTCTTCTACCACCGTTCTATCCTCACACCACTGGATTGAGTATTCCCAAATTGAGGTTGACTGTTGATGGCGAGGGAGAGTGGGGGCAATACTATGCGGTTAAGGCAAGAGACGCGATAAATCGCCGTCTCTACAAGGAACTTTTGCTTCTCTACGACACACTGGGCGATCTGCCTCCTCTTTCCCAATTCCCCTTGACTTTTGACCCTTGACTCTTGACTATTAACTATTGACTATCTATCTTCTTATCTTGTGTGATGAAATATTTCTATCGTCTTCTAATAAGCCTATGTGGGTGCTTAATATTTTTACTGCTGCATAGTGGCCTTGGTTTATTGCCTAGTTTGGCAGCTGAAAAAGTTACCGCCAGGTACGGATTGTTTGAGCAATCAATCCCGGTGGCAGATATACGCAACTATGGGGAAACACAAAAGGTTTCTGGCGATTTGCAATCTTTCCTACATTACCTCAGCGCTAAGGACAAACAGAAGTTTCAAGAAGCCCTTCAGGTGAAAATGTCGCTTGATATTGTGGCTTTAGATAAGCTGATAAATACAGGAATGGGCAAGCAAATTTTATCTTTTGCTTCTGGTGCGATCGCTCGTCGCGATCAAGCTAGTATACAAGCGCTACGATCTGCCATTATCATCGGAGCAAAATCGCCCGAAGGTTTAGGAATAGCCAGCTTTCTACAAGCCTATCCCAGTAATCAATTAGTTATTGACGTGTCAAAAATTCAGAAGCTAGTCGGCATGGCAAATTTCTCTTCTGGTTCTGCTGATGCGCCGCCGAAAGATGACGTAAGTTCTTCGCCTTTAGGAAAAATTGCCCTACAATATCAAACACTCGCTGCTCAGGATAAACAATTCTCAGGTTGCTTATTTGGCGATTCTATTTCGGCTGGACTTGGCAATACTCTTGGGAGTGGTACTTTTAATTTTGGATTAAATGGTCTGAGTACAATCTCGTTACTAGAACAACTCAAAAGTTTAATTCCTACCAAGGTGAAATGCGAAAAAGCCATTATTGCCATCGGTGGAAATGATGCTTTGTATAAAATTAGTGATGAGTTATTTAACAAAAATCTCCAAGAAGCGATCGCAATTCTTCGCACAATGGGAACTAAAGAGATTTTTCTGATTCCGGCTTTTTACTCGACAGTGGCAGCAAGCTCAGATCCAACTGTAGCAGCCCCACTTGCTAGAGTTGAACAAATTAATGTTCTGATTAATCAAGTGGCTGAAACAGAAAAAGTACCAGTTGCCGCAGCAGGACTAGCACCATTGTATGAAAATAATGTTCTTAAAGAAAATTTGACCACTGATGGCGACCATCTGAATGCAGATGGTCTGAAAATTTATCGGCAAGCATTATTACAAATCTTGGCTAAGTAGGTCAACTTAATTAAACATAAAACCTTTAGTTAATAGCTCCCCAAATTATTTTAAAAGTTAGGGAGCTATAAATTACGAATTACGAATTACGAATTACGACTGTTAGGCTTTCCAACTCAAAAACCGTGCATAAATATAAGCGATGCCTTCATCAAGAACTGTTCGCACACCTTCGCTATAACTCCACCATTTGTTTGGATTATAATCTTGCGTTTTAGCGGCAATTACGCCAACATTAATTCGAGGAGTAAGTATTTTTTTAAAAAGAAACCAGCTCCTACGGGCATGAACGTCCAAGGAAAAAAGATTAATCGATTCGATCTTTAAATTTGAATTGGATAGCCAACGCTCAAATTCAGCAGCAGATGCATAACTACGATCCTTAACTACAAAAGGTGTGGGAACAGCTACTACTTTTTCTGCTTCTAAACCGAGTTTGATGAAGGTGGCTGCTGACACGTCTGCAAAGTTCTTGTATCCGGTTAGATAACTTCCTTTTTGTAATGTGCCTCCGGTAGTAATTATTTGATGATAAGAACCGGTTTTAAATTCAGTCAAAGCTTCTTTTATAGCGTAATCTGGTAGCCATCCTTCAACAATTAATACTTCTGCTGATTCGATCGGGGAAGTTACGGCGAGAAATGAGTGTACATGAGTAATAATGAAAAATATTAAATAAACAATCAAAGCGATCGCAATCGCCCACCCCTGAGCCGTAAGTGTCCACATTTCTTGGCGTTTGGTTAGTTTGATTTTGGGAAATTTTTGACACCGACGATTTTTTGTCTGCATTAAACCTTAGCTAAACGTTGTTCTTTCAAGTAGGTAAACACAGATTTATCTCCAATATCAGCAGGAATTGCTTGTACTGTCTTTCGCAAGGCAAACACTAAAAATAATATCGCCCAAGTTCCTAATAAAATACTTTCTGCCTGAGTTGGTAAAATTCCCACTAAATGTCCTAACAACAATAGCGGTACAATTGGGGTTAATACTTTGGTTTCCAGGCGATTGAAGCAAAAAGCCTCTTTAAAATAAATACCTGTCAGAGCTACAAAAATAAAACCAACTCCAAATAAAGTAATCGGCTGATTGTAAACAGCAAGAGCTAAAGGTTCACTACTAGTGATTGCCAGAATTACTGATGCGATACTACCGATCGCCCAAAAAACTTGCAATGTTCGGTGCAATGATGCCATGTAAATATGAATAGTAAATAAACTTACACCAAGAGCGAGACTAAAACAAGCATATAAAGGTGTAAGTGCAGTTACAACACTTGGATTATTGTTGAGTAAAACTAAAACGCTGCCGATGGCAAAGCTCAGTGCTGCTACCATTAACCCAGCGCGATAGATAATTACGCCAGTGCGATCGCTCTGAGTAATTGTAAATTCTCCAAACTGACCTTGATAAACTTCTGGTGCAGAGAGTGTTTGTGTAGTCATAGATAAAAATATAATTATGATTCTCTAGTAGAGTACAACGGGAAATTGCTTAAAGGTTACTTTTATTATTATGAGCAATAAGGCGAAGTTGATGTCACCATTACTAAACTTACGTCTTTTAGCAGTTGCTTTCTGGAAATTTTGTCAGATTCACACTATCTCCAGTGAGTTCAAATGCCTGTTTTTAGGTAGTGTACAGTGTCCACACTCCATTTTATATCTATAGATTTTCCCCTTTTTTGTCTTTTTCATAAATCACCAACAGGCATTTTGCAGCCTAGTAATTTTTAACTGTCTTAACTTTAGCAATATTCACTTGTCTGATTTTCTTAAAAAAACAAGACTTCTAGCGCATCTTGTAAATTAATCTGTAATTGTGAGCCAGCATGTCCGCAATTAATGGCAATTTCTACCCAGCCGTGACTGCCAACTAAAGCTATTATTTCTCCCACTTTGACCTCACTGTAAGTTTCGTAGCTTGGTACACTCAATCCAGTAACTTGCACATACCAAATTTTGCCTTGCACGTAACTCGCTGGAATGTTACTCACTAGGTTACCGAAGTGGTCAATATATTGAATGCAACCCACTACACCAATGGTTGTCTGCTTGCAGTCACCTATATCCAGCTTTGCCAAACTTACTAAATCGATTTCTTGTCCTAGCTGTTTGAGAGGCACACCACTAGCAAGATGAGCCGCCACTGGTGCAAAGATATCCCTACCGTGAAAAGTCTTGCTTGGTTCAGGAGTTCGCCAATAATTAAGATTTGTAAGTTCGACGGCTGCGATCGCCAGACTTTGACTGAGTACGCCGCTGAATATACCATTATCTGGCCCGACCAAAAACCCTTGAGTAAATTCTACTGCGATCGCCCGTCGCTTGCTTCCCACACCTGGATCTACTACTGCCAGATGCACTGTCCCAATTGGAAAATGGCTATAAGCATTCATCAGGCTAAACCTGGCTGCGGCGATGTCTTGCGGCGGAATTTGGTGCGTTAAGTCTACCACCGTCAGTTTAGAGTTGATTTGGGCTATAACCCCCTTCATTATGCCTACATAAACATCGCGATCGCCGAAATCGCTCAGTAAGGTCACGAGTGCTTGTCCATCTATCCGGTTATTAGACATATTTTGGTATATCTATATAAACAATATAATTTCTGTAGCAAAAACTACAAAATGTGTGTTATGTTAAGAATACAAGATATAAATTTAAAGATTAAACCAGGTAATCGCTATGAATCAAAATAGACTACAAAGCATAAGCAAATCACGAGAAGCTCACAGAGCCAATATTCAAAAAAGCCTAGAGCATCGCTTGGAAATAGCTAGAGCAAAAGGCGACGAACAGCTAATTCGTCAACTCGAAGCTGAAATGAGGTATTCCAGCTAAATCAAGTTTTCATTGTTCATAGTTTTGTTGTGTAACCCGCTACGGCGGGTTTTTTCTTTTTAGAGGGTTTGCTGGCAGTTTCGCTCTGAGAGTGTTTTGCAATTAATTGAATTATTCCACTCCCTAATCCCATCTTCACCCTTTTGCACATCTTTTCCCACAAACAAACATCAACCTAACTCAAATTCTGTCAGTCATTGTTCGCTTATGAGTATGTTGCATCCATGCTTAATCTTATAGCAATATATATGTACTACTAAATAGCTATTGTTTTTCTGTGCCATAAGCGATCGCCGTCCAAGCTGCGTAGTCCTGTGTGTTTCATGCCTACAGCCGAAGACGGCAACATCTGTCGCAATCTATCTACATTAAGTTGTACTACAAATGGTATATAACTTAATATAGTTATCTTGACTTAAGTTGCATAAAATTGCATAATAGTTAAGGTAGTACAATTTATATGACTAATTAGTAAGCTTAAAAAGCTTATCAAGTAAGGGTTCTGGGGTTATAGCGCAGTTGGTAGCGCACCTCAATGGCATTGAGGGGGTCAGCGGTTCGAATCCGCTTAGCTCCATTATTAAAACCTACCTACTCAAAACCTGTCATTGCGACAATAAGCACTAGTTGTCCAAAAAGGTCACTTGGCTCGAAGCAAATTTAAGTTAGCATTTGCCTAATTGGCATTGTATCTCTTGCAATGCTGTACAGACTTCTATGTATCTTAAGTATTCTTGCATTTTGCATAAAACAAACAAATAATAGTTTGCGTATGTCATTCGCGAACTATTTTCTCCTCATCAAAGCCAGAACCGAGGAAATTTAATCACCGCAGGGACGAAGAGTGTCCCAAGTTTGCCACCCATCAAATCTGAACCTAGAATGCCAACTTGGATACTACTCTCCCTCGTCTATCGCTGCTAGCTATCTGCCTTGCTTAGTACACGTCACCATAAAAAAGGTTCAGAATTCGATTTTCTGTAGGTTAGAGAGTCACTGCTCGACTAGGGTTTCCCGGCTTAAAGCAAGTGGTGTTTGAGGAACAAAACCCAACAAACGCAAGAATGTTGGGTTAAGCAAAGCAAAACTCAACAAAGAGTTAGTAAGCTGTTATGCAAAGAAAATTGCACATTAATTAGTGAGGATTGTTCTTTGTCAAAAGTTCTGTCTTACAAAGTTTTGAGCGCCGGAAGCCGGCGCTCAACGCCAGTGACGCTCCTGCGTCGCTACCGTTTCGCTAACACCCAAGTCGGGAAACCCTTCCTGTGCGACTGGCTCGACTTTGGGCTTTGTGCTTAGAAATACTTCTAACCAGAGAACACATTTTTTACCATTCAGCGACCAGTCATTTGCTCCAGCTTTTCGGGGTATCTAGCCCCTTGCACTGTGATCTTTGAGGCAGCATCGTCGATGTTATACAAATCGTCGGGTGTAAGTTCGACTGAGACTGCTCCGATGTTTTCGTCCAAGCGATGCAACTTCGTGGTGCCTGGGATCGGAACAATCCAGGGTTTCTGAGCAAGTAGCCAGGCGATCGCAATCTGAGCAGGTGTCGCCTGCTTCTGTTCTGCAATGCTGCCGAGGAGATTAATCAGGGCTTGATTTGCCTTGAGAGCCTCTGGCGTGAAGCGAGGTAGGGTGCTGCGAAAGTCGGAGCTGTCGAAGGTCGTGCTTTCGTCTATCTTGCCAGTGAGAAAGCCCTTGCCCAAGGGGCTGTACGGGACAAAGCCGATTCCGAGTTCCTCAAGGGTCGGTATCACTTCCTTCTCAGGAGTCCTCGTCCACAACGAGTATTCGCTTTGGAGAGCAGTGATCGGCTGAACTGCGTGCGCACGACGGATCGTTTGCACTCCTGCTTCAGAGAGTCCAAAGTGCTTCACCTTACCTGACTCGATCAGTTCTTTCACCGCTCCTGCCACGTCTTCAATCGGTACATTTGGGTCAACTCGATGCTGATAGAGCAGGTCAATTGTTTCAATCTTGAGTCGCTTGAGCGAACCCTCCACAACCTGCTTGATGTGCTCTGGGCGGCTGTTCAGTCCGGGTGAACCTTTCATTCCGCGGGGATCGGAATTAGGACTTACGTCGAACCCGAATTTGGTAGCAACCACCACTTGCCCGCGCAAGGGAGCGAGGGCTTCGCCTACAAGCTCTTCGTTCAAGAACGGACCGTAGACCTCAGCGGTGTCAAAGAATGTAACGCCACGTTCGACAGCGGCCCGCAGAAGAGCGGTCATCTCTTGGGTGTCTTTGGGCGGCCCATAAGAAAAGCTCATTCCCATGCAGCCAAGCCCGATAGCCGAGACTTCCAGATTACTGTTTCCAAGTTTGCGCTTTTGCATTTTTTGAACTCCTGTTTTTAAGTTAAAGGTTAGAACTGTTTTGCTCTACAATCGGGTTTGAACAGTCGGCGGTCTTGCCGCAGCAAACCACTTGGATGCAGAGATTACTTGTGATATTGTTCGTCGCTGACCTGTTCAAGCCAGTCCACGGGCTTGCCGTCGAGCCATTCCTGAATGGCGATGTGCGTCATGGCTGTGGTTGCTGTAGCACCGTGCCAATGCTTCTCACCCGGCTCAAACCAGATTACGTCCCCCGGTCGAATTTGCTCGATCGCACCACCCCAGCGTTGGACGAGACCGCAACCTGCCGTGACAATTAGGGTCTGTCCTAACGGATGCGTGTGCCATGCTGTCCAAGCACCGGGTTCAAACGTGACACTGGCTCCAGACGTGCGGGCTGGATTGTGCGCCTCGAATAGGGGATCAATGCGTACAGTGGCGGTAAAATACTCAGCCGATCCTTTGGTAGAAGGCTGTGAGCCACTTCTTTTAATGTCCATTTCTTAATTCCTTCACTTGATGCCATTTCGGTGGCTAGCAGGCGAGTCTCTTGCCCAATCAAAACTGAGTTTTCTCTTAAATAAAAATCCAGAATGCTTACAAGAAGCCGAAATCATTTTTCATTGCTTTAGCTTCATTCTAAGAATCCTCAAGGGCAAGCAATATGACGATCGTCTAAGATTGTTGTACAATCCTGCAAACTTAGAAATGAACGCTGCCAAAACGAGTGAAAAGTCCGATATAGATTTCATGAATGACCCGGCAAAGCGCGAGGCAGACAGAGCGCAAGCCAACAGAGACCAACTGACTGAGCGTATTGCACAGGCGATTCATCATGATGGGACGATTGAGCCGCACAAAGGATTGCACTTCAACCGCTCCTCCTCGCCTTCGGAATGCCTTCATAGTGTCTCCATCCCTGCATTTTGTGTGATTGCTCAGGGCAGCAAAGAAGTTTTTCTGGGTAACGAGCGTTATCAATACGACCCTATACATTATCTGCTTGCTACGGTTGAACTGCCGATTGTCAGCCGAATTCTGGAAGCATCCAAGGAGCAACCTTACCTTAGCCTTCGCCTCGATCTCGACCCCACCCTCGTTAGCTCAGTGATGGTCGAGGCAGGACATCCCTCATCGCGCAGCCGTGCTCATGTGAAAGCGATTGACGTAAGTCCGTTGGATGCAAATCTGTTGGACGCTGTGGTGCGGCTCGTCAGGCTTCTAGATTCCCCGGCTGAAGCTCATGTTCTCGCACCACTGATTAAGCGGGAAATTATTTACCGACTCCTAATGGGAGAGCAAGGTAATCGGCTTTGTCATATTGCAGTTCTCGGTGGCTACACCTACTACATCGCCAGAGCCGTGGAGCGACTTCGTAAAGACTTTAAGGAGCCAATCAAGATTGAAAGCATCGCCAGAGAGCTGGGAATGAGTGTCTCAGGCTTTCACCATCACTTCAAGTCTGTCACTGCAATGAGTCCCTTGCAGTTCCAGAAGCAATTGCGGCTCCAGGAGGCTCGCCGTCTGATGCTGGGGGAAAATCTTGACGCTACCAGTGCTGCTTACCAAGTGGGGTACGACGATGCCTCACACTTCAACCGAGAGTACAAGCGGCTCTTTGGTGCCCCACCGATGCGCGATGTGGAGCGGCTGCGAGAAACTGTTAAGGAGACTGTTAGTTCAATATGATCTCTTCAATATGCCCAGTATCTTGCTAAGGATCGTTCTGTGGAGGTGTAACTATTTTTAACGGTTGAAAAAGAGCGAGGTATGGTTCATAACGATATAAACGATTTCGTTGCCAGCCAGTAATTTCTCTGAGAAGTCCAAGTTCTACAAACTGCTCTATTGTTTTGCTGGCTGTAACGTAAGCACACTGAAGATTATCTTCTACTAACCTGACAGTAACTATGGGTTGCTTAAAAAGACAGTCTAACAAGCGCAAACCGTAATTACTGCTGGAAATTTTCTGACCAATGATTTCCCGATGAGCTTCACGTAGGTTGAGAATTGAGCGAGCAGTTGCAGTTGCAGACTGACTAACTTCAAAAATGCCTCGAAGGAAAAATTTTAACCATCCTTCCCAATCTCCATCTGTGCGGATAGCCATGAGTCGGTCATAGTATTCCATCCTATGAGCTTTTAAGTAATGGCTGAGGTATAAAAGAGGACGCTGTAAAATTCCTCGCTCACAGAGTAAAAAGGTAATTAGCAAGCGTCCAATACGCCCATTACCATCTAAAAAAGGGTGAATAGTCTCAAACTGAGAGTGAGCTAACCCACAAAGTATAAGCACAGGAAAAGATGTTGTATCATGCAAAAACTTTTCCAGGTTGTCTAAAGCTTGGTTCATTTCTGCAACTGGTGGTGGAACGAATGAAGCGGTAGCTAGGCTACAACCTGTTGCGCCAATCCAGTTTTGACTTTTTCGGAATTCGCCAGGAGTTCTATCGCCTCCCCTTACTCCGTCAACTAGATGAGCATGGATTTCTCGAATCAAGCGCAAACACAATGGAAATTCCTTTAGGCGTTCCAACCCATAATTCATTGCCCGGATATAATTGACTACCTCTTCTACATCTTTGGGAATTTCCTGACCTTTGACATCTATTTCAAACTGAAGCACATCTTCTAAGGTGCTTTGAGTACCTTCAATCTGTGAACTAAGTACTGCTTCTTGACGGACATACATTGCTACAAACAGGTCAGGATTAGGCAGAATGGAGGTAGAACCATCTAGTCTACCTAAAGCGCGATCAGCATCCGATAGCAGGCAGATAAGTTCTGGATCATCCATTTTTAGAGGCGGATCTGGAGGTAATGGAGCAGGGATAAATGCACTATAGCCTTCAACTTGTTTTACATATTGACCACTTCGCATAATATAACTGGTGAGTTAGGAATCTTATTTTAGCACCGTGAAATAAGGCAGCGAATTCTGAATCTTATTTTATCAAATTGCATTTAAATAAAATAAGATTTGCGATCGTTGATCATCCTCCTTTCTCAATCTCCCAATACCCCACCTACTCAATACCTGGCAAGGTTAGTTGAACTGCTTCTGTTTCTTGCTCGTTGATTTTGGTAGGAAGATAATTTGTTTAAATTTAGGTTAATCAAAAGTTATTTATCCTTAACCACTGTTTTATAATGCGCCTTAACCACAGTATTTGGATCGGTTTACCGCAGATTCAGGGGAAAATTTGATGAACCAGGGGCAACGTACTTTTAAATCAAGGAGATATTTGACTGAATTAGTTCAGACTTATATTGCTAAAGCTTTACATAATACAAGACAGTGGCGCGTACAACTAATACGAAATTGGTTGTACAAATATTCTTCATTGGGTGTTGCGTCTCTATTCTTATTCGGAGTTAGCTTGAGTATAATAATGGCTGCCTGCTCTCCACGTGATATCAATAATACTGGTAATGCTAGTGCAGTTTCCCAAAATGATGTAACACTAACCTTTGTTTCTTACTCAGTTACTAGTGCAGCATACCAGCAGATTATTCCTAAATTTATTGAACAGTGGAAGAAAGAACATAAGCAAAATGTCACTTTCAATCAAAGCTATGATGGGTCGGGTTCCCAGACCCTTGCTGTGATTGATGGTAAAGAAGCTGATGTAGTACACCTGTCACTTGCCCTTGATATTAATAAACTTGTTCAGGCAGGTTTTATTCAACCGGGGTGGGAAAAAGAAGCGCCTAATGATGCAATTGTTACCAAATCTCTAGAGGCGATCGCTGTTCGTGAAGGTAATCCCAAAAATATCAAAACTTGGGCAGATTTGGCACGAGATGGTGTAAATGTGGTTACACCAGACCCTAGAACCTCTGGGGGTGCTCGCTGGAATTTTCTTAGTCTCTGGGGTTCTGTAACAGAAACTGGCAAAAATGAAAATCAAGCAATAGACTTTACCTCCAAAGTCTATAACAATGCACCTTTGTTACCTAAAACGGCTCGAAATGCTACTGAATTATTCTACAACGATAATCAAGGAGATGTTCTGCTCAACTACGAAAATGAGATGATTTTGCTAGCAAAAAATGGCAAAAAAATCTCATATATTGTGCCTGATATTAATATCTCCATCGACAATCCTGTTGCTGTTGTAGACAAAAATGCTGATAAACATGGTACTCGCCCGATTGCCGAAGCATTTATCAAATTTCTTTACACCCCAGAGTCGCAAAGAGAGTTTACCAAATTAGGATTTCGTCCTGTTGACTTGACTGTTTTAAAAGAAACGGAAGGCAATTTTCCTAAAATTAAAACAATCTTCAAAGCTCAAGATTTAGGAGGATGGGACGAAATTCAAAAGAAATTTTTTGATGAAGGTGCAATCTTTGACAAAATTCGAGCGAAAAAGTCTTAGAATTTCTGTAAGAATTCAGCACCCAGGAGTCAGAAGCCAGAATATATAAAGAGTTTATTAAAACTAGGATATTTATTTATCAAGTCTTTATTTGATTCTTTAACTATTCTGAATTTTGAATTCTTACTCCTGAATTCTTACGAATTTCTGTTATTTAATCATCTTCTCTAAAGCGATTTGCAAATCTTGTGTCAAATTGCTCACAGCCTGTTTAGACGCTTGGCGATCGCCTTGACAATTTCTGAAGCGTTCTGTAACTGAAATTGGCTCTCCCACAGTGATTTGTGTCTGTCGCGAACCTAACTGAGGTCGCCCCGGAAGTGTTGTATCCTGAATTCGAGAAAGCATATCGAATACAAGCAAAGCTGTTTGTGCAAACCGATCTGCCGTTGGTTGTTCCTGAATATAAGTAGCTGTGACTGCAACAAAACTTTCTACTATCCGCATGTGCCGCATTCGCAAGTCGGCTTCTTCTGCAATCCAGTCTGCCAAACCGCGTTTAAAGGGTGCTAAAGCATTGATATCTGGCAAATCGTCTCGGTATATGTAACTCCAGCCAGCCTCTTCCAAACGGCGACAACGGTCAATAAAATTACCCTGCGCTTGAACTCCAAAATATTGTTCGCTAACTTGTAAAGCCTTATCCAGTAGGCGATGGAGTCGGGCAATTAATACCTGATTAGCACTATTAGATTCATCATTTGAAATGGTTTTTGGGATGTCTTGATGATAGAAGCGACGATAAAACTCTTCCATCTCGGTAATCAGGTATTCAGCCAACCTAAAGAGGCGTTGATGGTAAATTTCTTCGCGTAGGCTTTGCCCGCCGCAGGCATCGCCAGAATCAATTTCCAAAGCTTTCAAGCCACTATCAGCTTCTAACTTACTTAAGAGCCAATCTATTTTAGACCAAGGTGGCTCAACGTAACGATACTGGATGGCAATTGGCACAACGATCACAGTCTCAGAACGGTTAGCTTTTTCTAAGTCTTCTACACACCAGAACCCCATTTGAGCAACACCAGGTTCTAAGGGGCTAACAATCCCACTATGACCATTAGTACCGCCTTCCGGCGCTACTGCGATCGGTAGTGCGCCATTAGCAAACAACTCCCGTGCATTTTGGATAGCTTGCCTATCTAGTCGCCTACCACGACGAACCGGCACACCCCCCAGCAGAGAGAACAGCCAACCTAGCCACTTTCCAGCCCAAACTGTCATACCTCGGTCATAAAGAAAATAGCTGTGAACCAGGGATTTTAAGGTAATACCTTTTTGACGAGCAACTTGTGGCACAATCCAAGAAAGCAAATACAACATACAAAGAGGATCTTCCACCTCTGGGTGGCGAAATGCCAACAAAAAGCGAATTTTTCCAGCCTGAAATTGTTGATAGAGTTCAGCTAATACTTCAACATTCTTGGCTTCAACCTTGACAATTCCAGCCGGCAGCCAAGGGCGAACACGAAACCGTAGTGCAATCGGCAGTAACCACCGAAAAATCTGTAGTACCAGCGGATTCAATCGTTGGGGAATAAATTTCAATGGTTGTTGAGTAGACTGAATCGATCTAGGCAAGTCGCTCTCCAGATGGTATTTCTAGCGATTGTACAACGTGGGGTCTTGGTTTTGCGTAAACCCTGAGCCTTTTGTGGTCAAGCTTTTTAATCACTACATTTCGCTCTCTTGGTTCCTTAGCACTCATTAACTTTTCAACGATAGACTCTAAGTATCGAATCAAAAATTAGTTGGGATGTTTAGGAAAACTTTGGAATAAATAGACAAATACAGCTACATTTAACACAAAAACTAATATTTTAATCAGAGATATTTCCCGAATTAATTCATAAATCTCTGGTGGAATACTGATACCGACAAGTCCCAATACTAAGATATGTGCCCAACGCTTTTCATACCATAAACCAACGGCTTCAGTAGCAGTAACAATAGCATAGATTCCGGTTCCGATACCGCTAAATGCCAGAGTTCTAGGATTTAAGTTAACAACTTTCTTTAAAAGCCAATCAATGATTATTGATTTACCTTCTAAAACATAATTTTCTGAAAGCACCTGTAGAGTTTGATAATTTTTTAATGTCAATAATAAAGCGATCGAAGTAACCATAAGCAGCAAGGCGGTAAATGATTTGTAGACAACAATTGCCACTAACCCCAATGGACGCTTTTCCAAACAACCTCCTAAGTATAGATCAATCAAATTTTAACTATTAAAATTACGTGATTACTGTTAAATTAGAGTTTACCTTCTTATCTAGAGATTCCTCTAACTAAGCACGGCTTTGAATCGGTGCAATGGATGCAATTACCATACTTTTTTCTCCTTTAATCCCTCGCCTAACAAAGAAAATGACCCCATTATTTAATAATAAATGGGATTTTAATTGATTTAAATGTGCGTAGGCTACTAATAACCGCAGGCATAGCACATTTTAATCTAACATTTCCAATGGAGGTTAGCGGACTCGAACCGCTGACATCCTGCTTGCAAAGCAGGCGCTCTACCAACTGAGCTAAACCCCCATAAACTTAAAATAGTAGATAGACTTTGATTATCGTTGTTATTGTAACTTATATTATTCTATTACCAAAGGAATGAAGCCAGAAAATACTCAAGTTGTCGCAGCACTGTATAAATTTGTTAAGCTGCCAGATTTTGCCGAAAAACGAGTTCCTCTGCTGTCTTACTGTCAAGCGCAAAGTGTCAAGGGGACGATTTTGCTGGCACTTGAAGGGATTAATGGTACAATTGTCGGTTCGCGTCAGGCCATTGACTCAGTTCTCTGGTTTCTACGTTCTGACCCACGTTTAGCAGACTTAGAATCCAAAGAGTCATATACCGAAACCCCACCCTTTGAGCGGATGAAGGTACGGTTGAAGCAAGAAATTGTCACTTTGGGGTTGCCAGAAATCGACCCAAATGAGCAAGTTGGTATCTATGTCAATCCCCAAGAATGGAATGATTTAATTGCCAATCCAGAAGTAACCGTGATTGACACGCGCAATGATTATGAGGTGAAAATCGGTACTTTCCAAGGGGCAGAAAATCCTCAAACTGAATCATTCCGCGAATTTCCCGATTATGTGCGCCACCATCTTAACCCAACTAAACACAAAAAGGTTGCTCTGTTTTGTACAGGCGGCATTCGCTGTGAAAAAGCTTCATCCTTCATGCTTGCTCAAGGCTTTGCAGAAGTTTATCATCTCAAGGGCGGCATTCTTAAGTATTTGCAGGAAGTTCCAGCGCAAGAAAGTTTATGGGAAGGAGAATGTTTTGTTTTTGATGAGCGGGTAGCCGTTAGTCATGGGTTAGAGAAAGGAAGTTATGAGTTGTGCCTCTGTTGTGGGCATCCGATTTCTGAGGAAGATAAGATGTCTCCCAAATATGAGCAAAATATCTCCTGTCCCTATTGTTTCGATAGCCTCAACGAAGACAAAAGAGCGCGTCAGCAAGAAAAATGGCGTCACTACCAAACCCATGTTGGTAAAAAAAATCAGGATATAAGTTGAAGAAGAATTTATAACTTATAATTCGGAATTTAAGGGCAAAATTACTGTAAATCTAGTACCAACTCCAACTTCGCTCGTAACACTGATTTGACCTCTATGAGCATCAACGCACCTTTTAACGATTACTAACCCCAATCCAGTACCCTGAATTGATTTGACATTTGAGGCTCGGTAGAATGATTCAAACAGTCGAGATTGGTCTGGTTTGGGAATGCCCATACCTCGATCTTGAATAGAAAAAATTGCTACTTTCTCAATTGGGTCGCATATTAAATCAAACTGGATATTGCCACCTTGGGGAGAATATTTAACCGCGTTTGAGAGAAGATTTGTAAACAAGTAATGTAAAAGTCCTTCATCCATTACAGCAGACGTATTCTCACTATGACAGGTAAAAACAATTTCACACACGCTGCTTTTAACAATCAAAAAATCTTCAATTAACTCTCGACAAAATTGCTCTAGATTAAGAGTAGCAGGGTTGAATATGAGTTTTTCTGCTTCTGCTCGACCCATAAATAGCACTTCTTCCATGAGTTTTTCCATAGATTGCACAGCGCCTTGAATTCGCTTTAAATAGACACCTCTTTTTGTATCTGTTAAATTTGCTCCTCGCATTTCCATGAGTTCTACTGCCGTTTGCACAACAGTGAGGGGATTACGGAACTCATGAGACACAGTAGAGATAAATAGGGATTTAAGACGGTTAAGTTCTTGCTCCTTTTCCAATGCTTGCTCTAGCAATTTTGTTTGCCGTTGTTCGCTAAGATCCCAGAAAACAACTACTACACCGTTTATCTGGTCAGATTCTCGCTTCAGTGGTGAAGCACTATCACCAATTGGAACTCTTTTGCCGTTTTTTGTAATTAAAGATGTGAATTCCTTTAAATAAACAACCTGTTGCTCCCGCAGCACCTTTGTCACAGGGTTTTCTAATGTTGTCTCTGTCACTTCATCGACAATATGAAAAATTTTTGCTGCTTCATTTCCTAAAGCATCTTTTTGCTGCCAGCCAGTCAGCGCCTCAGCCGCAGGATTCATAAATGTTATTTTCCCCTGCTCATTTGCGGCAATTACAGCATCACTCATTGAGTTTAAAAGGATTGCTAACTGGTCTCGATTTTCTCGCAGTTCACGTTCTAAGCGGTGTTTTAACAGACCGATCTCGATCGCGATTTTTAAATCTTTTGTGGTAAATGGTTTAACGATGTATCCGAAAGGTTGGGTAATTTTGGCTCTTTCTAAAGTATGATCGTCGCCATAAGCGGTTAAATAAATTACAGGTACATCTAGCTGCTGGCGAATCTGAGTGGCGGTGGCAATACCGTCCATATCACCTTTAAGAATAATATCCATTAATACTAGTTCTGGTTGAGTTTCCGATGCCTTGGCAATGGCAACTTTTCCAGATGAAGCTGTACCTGTAACAATGTATCCTAGTTGACTGAGCTGATTAGCAATAGTTCTAGCCACAATCACTTCATCTTCAACGACCAAAATCTTAGCTTGACCCATTTGATATTTATTAATGCAAAGTTAACTGCGTAAATTTTATTTTGAATACTGTTCCATGATTGCGTTCTAAAGTAATGTCGCCTTCTAGTTGTTCTGTAACCAAGTCATGTACTAATGACAGACCCAAAGAATCAGTATTTCTCCAATCTAAATTATCTGGTAAACCAATCCCATTATCTCGGATAGTCATCTCGATACTATTGCCCACATTGTGTAAAGCAATACTGATTGTGCCTATTTGTTGATTGGGAAAAGCGTGTTTGAGGGCATTGGAGATTAATTCGTTAATCACCAATCCACAGGCAATAGCTTGATCGATATTCAAGCTTACTGAATCTATATCAGTTTCTAAAGCAATTTTACCAGGACATATTTGATAGGAAATTAGCAAGTTGGCTGCTAAATTACTGATATAATCAGCGACATTAATTTGTCCTATATTGGCGGAAGTATATAAATTTTTGTGAATTAGAGATATTGACTCAATTCGATTTTGACTTTCTCGAAAAACTTTGATTATTTCCGGGTCTTTGAGTGTTTGAGACTGAAGTTGTAATAAACTGGAGACAATTTGCAAATTATTTTTAACTCGATGATGAACTTCTTTTAAAAGAACTTCTTTTTCAGCTAAGGCCGTTTTTAACTTAGTTTGAGCTTTTTGTCTTTGAACAAGTTCAGTTTTAGCTTGCTCTAAGATGCTGGATTGTTGAATTGCGATCGCTAATTGGACTGTCACTTGATCGAGCAAATCTAATTGATTTTCTTCCCATTCACGAAAACCAGAGCATTGGTGAGCAATTAGTAAACCCCAAATGTGAGAGCCAGGGTTTTGAGAGCTTACTTCTAGTAAAATGGGCACAACTAAATTTGCTTTCACCTCAAACTGTTCTAACAGTCCAATATGGCAATCAGTTAGTCCAGCTTCATAAATATTAGCGATCGCTCGTTTGCATCCCTGATAATATTCCAATCCTGCACCTGTTTGAAAACACGTATCATGAATCTCTACACTTAAAGAAACCGTCCATCCAGGTTCCACAGATTCTGCCATAATTGTGCCGATCATCTTGGAGTCAAACTGATAAACTACGACTCGATCAACTTCAAGTAAATCTCGCACTTCTTGAACTGTTGCATTTAGAATATCTTGAAGATTCAAAGATTGACGAATCCGTTGAGAAACAGTTCGCATCAATTGCTCCCGCTCGGCTTGGGCTTTAAAAGCTAATTCAGTTTGCTTACGTTCTGTGATATCTTGCCCAATACTAATAATTTGACCATTTGAAAGGTAAACATTAGTCCAAGACGTATCCAGTAAACGACCATCCCGCACCTTTTTTTCTATTTGTTTGTGTTCTGTGATGTTTCGTATATGAACTAAGCGAGTCTGATAACTGTTATAGTCTATTGTCTGTGTGAAAATTTCAACATCAATAATCTTTCCGTCTTTTCGCTGATGTCGCCATCGCCCAGTCAAATCTAAGTTAGAGTGCTTTTGTTCTAAATATTCAAGTAAGATAGGCACATCTTCTGAAGGGTGAATGTCAGTTATTCGCATTTGCAAGAACTCTTCTCGTGAATAGCCGTAGTGAACAACAGCAGCTTCATTTACATCTAAAAATTTTAAATTATTCTGGTTATATACCCACATAGGGTTAGGATTTTTAGAGAAAAGTAAATTAAAACTCCTTTGGCTTTCATTTTCAGGAAATAGCATTGTGGTTATGTAATAAAAGTTTTTCTTATATACTATTTTTAAATAGTCTAAATTTCAAACAACTTTTAACTTTTATCGATAAAAATTATATTCTCTGTTGTCAATCACTAATTTCATATCCATCTTGATTTCTTATTTATCTAACAGGATATTTTACACAAAGTACTCCTACCAAAAAGTGATTAACAGAGAATTTTAATTTTCTTTTATTAAAATAGTTATTTAAATCTTTTATAAAATTTTCTACTAATTCAGAATTTCATGCATAAGCTCTTTTGATATTTAGGGATAAAAATTATTTTTTCATTAAAAAATAAAAACTGG
The DNA here is from genome assembly GCF_036917575.1 of Nostoc sp. Classification (GTDB taxonomy): domain Bacteria; phylum Cyanobacteriota; class Cyanobacteriia; order Cyanobacteriales; family Nostocaceae; genus Nostoc. The sequence goes on from NZ_JBALDC010000072.1 coordinate 244,298, forward strand.
GATACACCCCTTTCTATAGAGGTATATGTCGGTTCAATCTTCATACAAATCTTGTAGTAGAAAATATGTCTGATAGTTTACACTAAGAAAATATCACTTGCACAGCTTCAGCAAGACAAAATAGCCTGAAATGCCTACACATTAAAAAATATGGCATTTAATCAAGCATTACCAATTACTTTGTAGGTAGAGTTTTCGCAGGTTCAGTTCACGATTAAGTCCGCATTTTCCAACTCAACTTAAAGCCAAGTCCTCTGGTGTATTACAGTTAAACAACATTTCGGGTTCTGCTAAGGGCAAAACTTCTACAGGATATTGGCGAAGCCACTGTTGAAACGATCGCTCCCCTTGGTTGATAAACTCTAGGAGTTGTGGCAAACAGCTACGGCGATAGAAACCACACAGAGGTTCCCAACCTTTGGGATGACAAGCTAAAGCTGCGATCGCATTATCCTCCACGCTATCAAGTTTATTTGCCCAATCTTGCAACACCTCAACCCGCAACCTCGGCAAATCGCAAGCTAGCAACAGCACCCAATCTGTCTTGACTTTAGCTAGCCCTTGAGCAAACCCAACTAGAGGCCCGTGGGCTAGAGATTTTCCAGACAAAGGTACTTCCTCGATAAACTGACAACCAGGCAAAAGTAAATCTTGATAGCGTTCTGGCCAGGGAGTTACTACATAAACAGTATCAGCACAGCTTTGAGCAATTCCATAAACTCGCTGCAACAATGGTACCCCTTGAATGGGAATCAAGGCTTTATCGTGACCCATGCGAGAACTCTTACCGCCAGCTAATACAATCGCGGTTAATGTGCTTCGGCTCGTCATTAACCCATGCCCTATGCCCTATTTAGACTTTTCTGCACTTGCTGCAATAAATGCTCTACACTTTCTGCTGGTGCAAGACACTTCAAACCTTGGCAAACTAACCCAACGCTTCCCTCTGGAAAATCGGATGTGATGGCAAACACAGCCGCCGGTAAATACTTGGGAATCAAAGCGTTGATTTGCTCAGTGGTGCTACGAATCAAGGTAGAATTACGATACCAATCCAAAGCTGTAAACAAGCTGGGACAAGCTTGGGGAGCGCGATGCATTACACTTCTAAAAGCTTTCAAACCAAGTTCCGCTAAATCCAAATAATCTAGATTATCGGTGAGTAGGGCCAGACGCACAAGGTTAGCGATCGCAACTCCATTGGCTGATGGTGTCGCATTATCTGCATAACTACGCTCTCTAACAATTAAATCTTGACTAGAATCGCTTGATGTGTTATAGTAACCACCTAATTCTACACTCCAGAGAAATTCGTTAAATTCATCTTGGATAGCGATCGCATTTTCTAACCATTGCTTCTGCTCAGGGTTGGAAACTTGTAAATCCAAGAGAGCTTTAATAAACAAAGCATAGTCTTCAGACTGCGCTAAAACAGTTGGTTCTCCTTGATAGTTGAGTCTCTGGAAACGTCTATCGACAAACTGATTTTCCAAGATAAAATTCGCTGCTTGTGCTGCTAATTCCAGGTACAAAGGTTGTTGGAAAACTCCAGCAGCCCTAGCCAGCCCAGAAATCATCAAGCTATTCCAGGCGACAATCATTTTCGTATCTGTCACCGAGGGAATGCGACCTGGCCAGTTAGTAGTTTTTGCTTCCTGGTTGTTACAAGCAGCAGGAAAAGTTTCTAGTGACTCAGAATTAACGCCATAACGAGCGGAAAACATCTTGCTCAGTGATGTTTCTAGCGTTGCACTCAGCTGACCTGAATTCCTTCTTTGTAAAACATTAAGTCCTTCAAAGTTGCCGTTAGAGGTAACGGTAAATTGCTGTTGTAATTGGGTTAATTCTTCAGGCGTTAACAGTTGTTGTAATTCGCTGTAACTCCAGACGTAAAAAGCTCCTTCTTCTGGTTCTACCTCTGTGGATTCAGTGAAGCTATCGGCATCTTGAGCTGCATAAAAGTAACCTTCTGGCGCAGTCATTTCTCGCTTCAGCCATTGTACAGTCCCAGCAACCGCCCTCTCAAAGGCTGGCTCTTGTACTCCTGCACTCCATAAAGAAGCCAGATACTCCACAATTTGTCCATTGTCGTAGAGCATCTTTTCAAAGTGAGGTACTGTCCAAGTTTGGTCAACAGTATAGCGATGAAAACCACCAGCTACATGGTCATAAATGCCGCCCAGCGCTAAGTCTAATCCCCGCTGGGTACAAACTTGCTTGCCATCATCGCGAGATTCAAAATTAAATCGAGTTCCCCGCAGTGCTAATTCTGCATAGGGAATCATCGGAAAACGGTTGCCCGATTGACTAGGAGTAATTACGCCTGTACTGGTTTCCCAACCTTGGCGAAGTAATTCATGGTCTTCAAGCTCATCTGTTGTACCATCTTGTAACACCGCAGACGTGAGCAGCGACTCAATAATTAAGGCTTTGCGTTGCTGTAATTCTGCTTTTTCTGTATCGTAATAACGGCGAAGGGCTTGCAACACCTGCAAAAATCCCGGACGACCATAACGCGGGTCTACAGGGAAATAAGTACTAGCGTAAAACGGTACTAAATCTTCTGGAGAAAGAAAAATATTTAAAGGCCAACCCCCTTGACCACTCATCATCTGCAAAGCTTGCATATAGATGCTATCTAGGTCAGGTCTTTCTTCCCTGTCTACTTTGATGGGAAGATAATTAGTATTCATGTAGTCAGCGATCGCAATATCAGAAAAAGCTTCGCCTTCCATGACAGTACACCAGTGGCAACTAGAATAGCCAATGGAGAGAAAAATCGGTTTATTTTGCGCCCTTGCAGTTGCAAGTGCTTCATCACACCAAGGCCACCAATCAATTGGGTTTTCGGCGTGTTTGCGGAGATAGAGGCTCTTAGCTTCAGCAAGGCGATTAGTCATAATCAAACGCAAGTAGTTTGCCTTCTTTGCTCAGTCTACCCTGTTCTCAGAAGTGTGAGTTTAGCCAGCTATCTACATTACAGCAGAATTCAGAATTAAGGAGTTAGAATTCAGAAGTAAAATAGCCTTTATGCCTAGCTTTGAGACGAATGAAGTGTACTTCATCTACTTGAAATCTGCTATAAGTAAAAAACTCAACGAGCGAATTATACTTTTGTTTTTAATCTTGCCTAAGTAATTTCGTGCAAAAAATTGCAATTTTGTAGTCAGCGCTAACTACAAGGGGATCATCTAGATAATTGAGTTCATATACGCCGACTTACTTACATCTGTGCAACTTATGAAACATTCTTATTGAAAAGATCGCAATAGCAAGCTAACAATATTTGGTGGCATTTCTTGCTGCATAGGTGATACTGTCTTTGTTTGCATTAAAGTATTTGGGCTAAGTCCTGCTATCAGATGGAGCAAGAAGGTGATGATGGCAGCTTGTATGAGTTTTTCCAGCATGGCACGTCTCTCTCTGAGTGGATTAGCATTTCAACTGCGACTGGTTATTCTAAATACACCTTGTACTCTCGGTTAACCGAATTTAACAAAAATAACTCGATAAATGCCGAAAGAAATCCTAAAAAAATGTTTAATATGTTACTAATTGTTAATATAATTCCCTAAGCAAATCGGATTTCGGTTATCGGTATAATCAATACATCGCCAAGGTTGTGCAGCAAAGTCCAAAATATAAAGTTGGCGACAATTGAAGTTTTTTGATTTATTCTTCTCTAAACCGGGATATTCTCTTAGACAGCTTTTGTCGCTAAAAAGTGTCCTTAGAAGTTGAATTTATTGCAAAAGCATATTTTGCTCCTTTGTTAAATCAGACAGAATAGCCAAGATTTACTTATATCCAGGGACTTCCAGAAATTAAATTATTCAATTGTGAGAGCGAAGACTATTGTGAAATTCTTCCTCCCCTGCTTCCCCTGCTTCCCCTGCTTCCCCTGCTTCCCCTGCTTCCCCTGCTTCCCCTGCTTCCCCTGCCTCCCCTGGTCGCCAAAGGGATAGGATATTTTTTTAGTTGGAAGTCCCTAGCTGGGAATAGTAGAAATCAGCCCCAGTTTCGTGCTGTCACCGATAAAATGTATTTAAAGTAGCCACAAACACGCTTCCATGATTCCTATCGTTATTGAACAATCGGGTCGAGGTGAACGCGCCTTTGACATCTACTCACGGCTGTTACGTGAGCGCATCATCTTTTTGGGACAACAAGTTGATAATAATATTGCCAACTTGATTGTTGCCCAAATGCTGTATTTGGATGCTGAAGACCCGGAGAAAGACATTTATATGTACATCAATTCTCCCGGTGGTTCGGTGACGGCTGGTATGGGCATTTTTGACACTATGAAACATATTCGCCCTGATGTCTGTACAATTTGTACCGGATTGGCAGCGAGTATGGGTGCTTTTCTCCTCAGCGCGGGTACTAAGGGTAAGCGGATGAGTCTACCCCATTCTCGGATTATGATTCATCAACCTCTAGGTGGCGCTCAAGGACAGGCGACTGATATTGAAATTCAGGCGCGGGAAATTCTCTACCATAAGCGGCGGCTAAACGACTATTTAGCCGAACATACAGGTCAACCAATTGAGCGAATTGCTGAAGATACTGAACGTGACTTTTTTATGTCGCCAGAGGAAGCTAGGGAATACGGTTTGATTGACCAAGTGATTGACCGTCACTCCGCTGGTAGTCGCCCAGCTGTTGCTGTTCTTAATTAATAGTTACGATTGGTAAATGGTGATTTACCACTTTTAATTTTCTTAAACCCTAAAAATAACCCCTTTTCACTTATGAAGAGGGGTTATTTTTGGAATGGGTGGTCTGTTCAAGTACTTAATATTCCGCGTCAATATCCGTGGGGTATTCTACTGGATGTTGAGATTCTAGGTAGTTGAGGAATACTAGTAGTTCTTCTTTGGTAAGTAGATTTCTAATTTGCTTACTAGAAGTTTTTAGGAAAATTTCGTCTAATCGTGGTGTCCGTTGAAATACAAGGTATTGGAGGAAGTCTAGTAATTCTACTTCTGTCAGCAAAGGTATGCGATCGCTTCCCATAATTTTTTATGAGATGTTCCCGTCCCTGGTCTATTATCCACCCTAGTGGCTGCATTTCAACATCTGTTTGAGCAATTGCTTCAGAAAAATTCACAGATTCCATAACTTCGTTACTGTTTCAAGAGCCTATATTATTGGTCATTAGTCCTTACAAATGACAAATGACTAATGACAAATAACTAATGACAAATCAAAATCCTGCTATCGGGTCTGGCTGAGATTGCAGGTATTTGAGAAATCCGTGTAATTCTTCTTCAGTCAGCAAAGTCCGCCCGCGCTTTCCGTAGGTTTCAATCAGATGCTCCCGTCCCTGTTCTGGTGTCCAGCCTAAACGCTGAAGTTCAACATCTGTTTTTGCAATTACATCCGATAAATCCACGGGTTCAGCTTTTTTCTTTCTCTTTCCTGTTGCTGGCGGGGTAGTGATATTTTCTTGAGGGCTGTAACTCCGAGGTGTAAATGGTGTGACATTGTTGGCAGAAATTGCCGGAAAGGTTTGATTTTCTGGCTGGTAATCAAAATTTATTTCCAAATTCTCAACTGGAGGATTGAATTCTAGCTCTTGGTTGGCAGTCATCGGAAAGTTTTGACCTAAATCCTGGCCATAGGTATCGTTTGATAGGGGCGCACCATTGCTGTACCCGTATTGTTCGTTACTGCTTGTTACTACTTCTGGTTTGATGTTCCGTTCTTTGGAAGGCGGTATAGATATTTCTTTGTTACTGACTGCTGACCACTGACTACTAACAAAATCTTCCTCTTTTGCAGAGGAATAGGCAGCAGGCTCATTCAATCCACCTTTAGTATTCAAGTCAGGATTTAGCTGTGCTGGAGAAACTGGATTTGAGGTCAACGCTACTGATTCTGGTGGCGTGTTTGTAATACCCAAAACTATCAGCGCCCTGGTTCTGGCTTGGTCTTCTGCTGCTTCTACTGTTTCTGCTGCTGCCATACCCGTAGCACGGGTGACACCTTCAATTTGCACGCTTGCGCGGACAATATATTTTCCTTGAAAAATTTGCACTAATTCAGAAATCAAACTGCCTTTGGGATACAAGCTCTGGAATTGAGCCAACATAATACTGCTACCAATCTAAATCTTTTGGGGACTTGGGATTGGGGACTGGGGACTGGGAAAGAATCATTTTAATCCTAATCCCTAATACCCAATCCCCAGTCCCTTTTAATGCTTTGTGTTGTGTCCCAATTGTAGCAGTAGCTGTTTTTTGACGAAATTTTTGGTCAGTGCTAACTTATCTGGGTAGTCTTGCTTGCAATGCTATACTGATTACCCAAGTCTATATCTAGAACTATTTTCTGGAAGTGCCCTCTAAATCTACAATAATGGAGATAAGGTTCGCCTTCGCTGCTTATTAAGCTGCTTACCTAATTGTTACCGATTCTACATGTGGGAAAATTGGGTTCACCAGCAGTTCCTTTTAGTTAAAAATCAGAGTCTAATGGCGTAAAATTACCTTCTCTCTAGACAATCAAACACCTGTAGTTTCCACGCCACTTGTTCCTACTTGGGGAGACCCCAGGACTGTAGTGGCTCCCCTGCATAGCGCTTTTGGGCAGTATGGATTCTCTAAGCCCAGCTTCTCAAAAACCCGTCGCGTAATTAACTAGCGGGGCTAAATTTTAATCAGGCGTGCAATCTTAAGTTTGATTAGGTGAAGGGACTTGAACGCAGGCGAATTCTGAGAGCACCGTGCAGTGAGAAGTTCGTAAACGCCCAGAGTTGTCCGTGGGTCGGCTTCTTTGCAAAGGAACTGCGGGAGTAGTTTCCCGCTTTTACTGGGTCGGGCTTCCTTTCCTTAGAACTTAGGAAGCTTGCTTCAGGGCAATTAGTTTCCAGCTTATTTCTGTAAGCCGTGAGGATATACAGAAATGAACCAGATTAAACAACAAATGATGTTTTGACCAAAGGTCGGTTCACTGCATGGAATTTTCAATCGCTACACTCCTTGCCAATTTCACCGATGATAAATTGGTAGCTCGGAAGGTTTTAGAAAAGAAACTTGGCTGTGAAGATGAAAAAAGCTTACAAAAACTTCACATTGCTTTAGATATTCTGGAAAAAATCGGTATTTTAGTGAAGGAACGGGGCAAATACCGCCGTGTTTCAGAAGAGGGAATAATCGAGGCAAAACTCCGTTGTTCTAGTAAAGGCTTTTGCTTTGCTATTCAAGATGTGGAAGGAGCCGAGGATATTTACATCCGCGAAAGTCATCTGAGTAATGCTTGGAATGGCGATCGCGTTTTGGTGAGAGTTCTTAAAGAAGGCAGTCGCCGTCGCTCTCCTGAAGGGGAGGTGAAGCTGATTCTCGAACGTTCTAACCACACTTTACTAGCACGAATCAAGCAAGTAGAAACTGGTTTTCGGGCTGTGCCTTTAGACGATCGATTGCTGTTTGAACTCAAGATTCAACCGAACGGGGCAAAGTTAGAAGAAGCGATCGATCATCTGGTTCATGTGGAAGTTTTGCGTTACCCGTTGGCACAATATCCTCCCCTTGGTCGAGTGGTGCAAATCCTCGGCAGTGATGCCGAAGCCGCAGCTGATATAGATTTAGTTACGTGCAAACACGACCTTTCCCGGACTTTTCCAGATAATGTTTTAGAAGCAGCCGCCAAGTTGCCCAAAAAGCTGCTGAAAGCAGACCTGAAAAATCGGCTGGATTTACGTAATTTGTATACTCTCACGATTGAAGGGGTAAATAGTGATACCAAAGTTATAGAAAACGCTTTTAGTTTAGAAAAAAACTTAGCCGGAAATTGGCTTTTGGGCGTTCATATCACCGATGTTTCTCACTATGTCCAACCTGACGAAGCCCTAGATAGAGAAGCACTCAAACGGGGCAAATCAGTCTATCTAGGAGAATTGGTGTTGCCAATCTTGCCGCCAACTGTAGTAGAACGCTGTTCTTTAGTACCTGGGAGCGATCGCTTAACCATCTCTTTTTTAATTACCATCGATCCCCAATCGGGAGAAGTGCTGGAATGGGAAATTCAACCCAGTGTAATCAATGTCGAAACTGCACTGACTACAGAAGAAGCCCAAGCAATTCTCACTGGTGAAGCTCAAGATAAATCATCACAGGTTTCCCAAATACTGCACGACCTCCAAGCCTTGCAAACAGGCGTTAAACAGGTACGCTTGACTCGTGGTAGCCTCCAGTTGAATCTGCCGCCTAGCCAAAACGCCTATTATGATGAGGGGATTCTTGGCGCTGTGGTGGTAAATGATTTACCAGTGCGATCGCTACTCACGGAGTTGGTACTGTTAGTTAATCAACTATTTGCAACTCACTTAAATGCCCTTGGTGTTCCCGCTATCTGGCGAGTCCAAGGTACTCCCGATGTTGAAGATGTCCAGGAAATGCTGAAATTGGCAGTCAATTTAGGCGTTGACCTGACATTAGATCCAGAAGTTGATATCCAACCCTTAGATTACCAACATTTGACCACAGCTTTTGCTGAATCTCCTTCTGAGCAAGTTCTTACTTACTTATTACAAGATACCCTTAAGCCGTCTGCATACAGTACCACCAAAGGATCTCACTTTGGTCTGGCACTACCGCAATATGTCCATTTTAGCGCTCCCTTGCGGCGGTTCCCAGATTTGCTGATGCAGAGAGTGTATTACACGCTACTTGAAAACGGACGCGATCGCCGCAATACCCGTGTTAGAGAGCGCGTTAATTTACGCCATTCCTCCAGCCACGAGGAAATTAACTGGAACGTTTTACCCCCAGAATTGCAACAAGAACTGCAAAGCGATTTGACTAGGGTAATTGTCCAAATCAACGACCGAGAAAAAGAAGTCCAAGAAGCCGAAGCCGATTTAGCTGGACTGCAAAAAGCCCAACTGATGAAGCAACGTATCGGTCAGGTATTTCAAGGTGTGATTACTGGGGTTCAATCCTACGGTTTCTTTGTGGAAATTGAAGTACCAGCTGCTGAAGTGGAGTCTAGGAGTAATCCTGGTGTGCCTTTGAGAGTAGAGGGATTGGTACACGTCAGTTCTCTCAAAGATGATTGGTATGAATATCGCGCCAGACAACAGGCACTATTTGGGCGCAAAAATCGTGCTTCTTACAGATTAGGCGATCGCGTCGCTGTCCAAGTTAAAAGTGTCGATTACTACCGTCAGCAAATTGATTTAGTAACAGTTGGTAGCGATGGCTTTGCTAAAGGTTTAACTGGTAATGATTCCCGTGACGAGCTTTCAGACCTATACTTACCAAATGACATGGAGCCTGATGACCTAGATCCTTACTCTGAGGATGAGTAAAATCCACTAAAAACTACGTGTTAAATCACACTAAACCTTTAATTGTAGGCGTATCGGGTGCATCTGGACTGATTTACGCTGTTCGCGCGATCAAATTTTTGCTAGAAGCGGAGTATAGTATTGAATTGGTTGCCTCTAAATCAACTTACATGGTTTGGCAGTCAGAACAGGAAATTCGGATGCCACCAGAATCAACCGGGCAAGAATTATTCTGGCGAGAGCAAGCTGGAGTTCCACTTTTGGGTAAACTCCGCTGTCATCCTTGGAGCGATGTCGGAGCCGGAATTGCCAGCGGTTCCTTTGCAACTCTGGGGATGATGATTATTCCATGCAGTATGAGTACAGTGGCAAAGCTAGCGGTTGGCTTGAGTTCCGATTTACTAGAACGAGCAGCGGATGTCCAACTTAAAGAAGGGCGAAAGCTGGTTATTGTCCCGCGTGAAACTCCTTTTAGTCTCATCCATCTACGTAACTTAACTTCTTTAGCAGAAGTTGGAGTGAGAGTTGTCCCCGCTATTCCCGCCTGGTATCACAATCCCCAAACCATCGAGGATTTAGTTGATTTTGTAGTTGCCCGTGCTTTAGATCAACTAGATATTGACTGTATCCCAATTCAGCGGTGGCAAGGCAGGAAGTAAAAAGGTAAAAGTAAAAAGGTGAGCCACTGCTCGACTAGGGTTCCCCAGCATAAAGGAGCCAGCCGCACAGGAAGGGTCTCCCGACTTGGGCGGACTGGCGTCAAGTGGCCTTAGCGCAGCGTAAAGCCTTCGGTGTAGGTTCGCTTAGAGCGACTGTGCGTAGCGTCATCCGTTCGCGCAGCGTCTCGCACAGAAGGGTAAAAGTAAAGATAGAGTTACTTTTACCTTTTGCCTTTTGCTTTTTGCCTTTTGCCTTCTACCTTCTACCTTTTACCTTTTTTATGGCTGTAATTCGCTTAATTTTATTGGTGGCAGTACTGGGAGGACTAACGCTGTTATTAGTCCAAAATTTCTCACCTGCCCTATCGCTAGTATTCTTGGGCGTGCGAACTCAACCATTACCACTAGCGATATGGATTTTGTTCAGTACTGCCACTGGTGCTTTCACATCGATATTGATTGCTACCTTATTTAATTTATCCAATTATTTTGTGGCAGGACAACGCCAAACTCCTAACAGAGCAACCACTCCTTCAAGTCGTGCCAAAGCAACCCAAAGAGAAGAATTTACATCTCGCCCTGCCAGTTCTCCACCACCAGCTAGTAAAAATGAAGAGTCTAGCAGTGAGGTATTTGATGATTGGGAGACAAATAGCAGTAAAGATGATGATTGGAACTTTGATGAACAATCACAGTCAGCACCTACCCCTAATCCTCAAGCTCAACAGCCTAGAGATTCAACAACTTATGAACGTCAATCAGAAGCCAAAAGTAGTTCTCGGTCTGGTTCAGCTTACTCCTACAGCTACCGCGAACCAAAAAATACAGCTGCCGGAAAAACTGAATCAATTTACGATGCTGATTACCGGGTAATTATCCCCCCTTACCAGCCGCCAACTACCAATCAAACAGATGATGATGATTGGGAATTTTTTGAGGAGGATGATGATTTTGAAGATGATGGTAAACGCCCCCGTCGGTGAGATATAGTAGCAGGCTACATCTCTATTTAATGCCACACCGTTCTCTTGACTCCTGCTTGACCTTACCAGTCATGGCAGCTTCCTGCAAAGTCATGAAAGCATTAAAATCTTCCAAGTCATATCGGGTAGTCAACAGTTGTCGTAGTTGATCTTCAGCTTCAACTGTTAAATAGCCAGTTGCTAAAACTCTTTCTACAATGTCACGAATTCGAGTCATGGTTGACACCTCATTCATACAATATTTATTCATTCAGGCTTATTGGGGTGGAATATGCAGTAGTCTTTGTGTCGAAACTTCAATTTATTTACAAGCTTTTTTTGGGCGCTCACGGTAAATCAGTCATTATTTACACCTTTATCATAAACATTTAATTGAGCAGGTCTTGTTATAACTGAACTTTTAGAATAATCATCCTGTGCTGGGAGAAACACAGTATTGTGTATACTTAAAATTAGCCACCGGATTAAAAACTCTGATTATTTGGATAGACAGATATTATTTGGATAAAGTTTCAAACAAGCTACTTTAATTTTTTGGTTAAGCATAGCGATTATTATGCAGCAATTATCAAGTTACTACAGAAAATTTCTATATTCCTAAGAAATTCATCGGTTATTACTGATGGTAATTTCATAGAAAAATCGTTAATTTATTACCTAAAAGCAGAGTCGTCAAGAAAATCTTAGGGATACCCAATTCATTGCTGTGCATGACTTTCAGGGAATAAATGCTTTTCTGACTTAAATTACTGAAACCTTTACTAGACAAAGACTTTACTCTAGTTTCTCAATTAGCTCGAAGTTACTTTAAATACCATTAGTAACAGTAATAACAGCAGTTAATTCCTCTGAAATAGAAGATGAATTTGAAGGCAATATAGTTCAGTTAAGAAAAATTGTAGGTTGTTAAACACCTTATGAAGCTAGCAATGATATTTTTTTCCCAGCAGTGATAAGTAGATAGGCACAATTAAACTGAACTATATAAAATTTTGTATGGGTAAGGAGAAAAGGTTAAAGGTTTTTCCCTTATCTTTTTACCCTTTACTCTTTTTAATTTAGTTGTGTTTTTTTGCACCCACTTAGTTGTTTATAATTTAAAACTGTGACTCAGCACTCAGAACTTATAATTGGAGCGAAACAACTGGTGAGCAGTGTATTACAAGGAGTTAACCTGTACTTAATTGGTATTATGGGCGTTGGTAAGACGACAGTAGGGCGCTTACTAGCAAAAGAACTGGGTTATAAATTTGTAGATACCGATGATGTCATTGCCCAAGCAACAGGTAAATCTATCAATCAGTTATTTGCACAAGTTGGTGAAGCCGGGTTTCGTCAGTTAGAAAGCGACGTACTTTCACAAGTTTGTGCTTTTACAAAGTTGACTATCGCAACCGGTGGCGGAATTGTACTGCGGCGAGAAAATTGGGGTTACTTGCACCACGGTTTGATAGTGTGGCTAGATACGCCAGTGGAGATAATTTACAGCCGTTTAGCTGAGGATACCACAAGACCACTGCTGCAAGATGCCGATCCTAAAGGTAAGTTGCGATCGCTCCTTGAACAACGAACACCACTTTACTCTCAAGCCGATTTACACATCACCGAGGGAGAGGGAGATACACCTGAAGATGTTGCCAAGCGAGTACTTGAGGCAATTCCTAGTGTGCTGAAAAAACCTGTTTCTCATTAATAGGGAAGATTGAGCTAACTGTGTCTATAAAAGATATTTTTCCTGAATCAGTTAAAAAAGCTTTGCAAAAAGAATAATGTAGGACTTACGCATTGACAGAAAGAATGACCTATGGGTCTAGATGATGCCATCACTGCTAAGGTTTGCAAAAATATGCTCACGTACAACTAACGT
>NZ_JBALDC010000073.1:0-37671 GCF_036917575.1 Nostoc sp.
GAGTTCAGCCTTTTAATGACAGTAATCTGCTGTCAGACTGGCTTAGTTATGTACGGACTGATTACCGCGATTCACTAAGCAACGAATCGCACTCTTCAATTAGGTTCTCCCACTCAACGTTTGCGTAATCCTGACTTTGCAATTTTTCTACAGTCGTTTCTATCCATTGCAAGTAATCAGTTTCATATAGCGTTTGGGAATGCGCCTTTAAAGAAGACATAGCAATTTCCATCAGAAATGTTTAGATAATTTTTCGTATCTATTTACAATTAACATCAGTGCGTTAACAAAGTGTAACGCACCCTACGAACTCTAGGAATTGGGAGGTATTAATTTTGTTAAAGGTGTAGTCTCACGTTCTAGTATGTAAAGGTTACGATGTTCTGTTTACTCATCAGTATTGAGTGGAACGGTGAACACTAGATGAGCATAGTTTGTCTGTTTCTGTTCCATTATGCAAGTCCAACCAACTTGGCGCTGAGTTCCCACATGCGATCGCCTTTTTCGTCATCACGGGCTTGAGAAGAGACTTTTTGCACAAAAGACTTGCCATCTTTCTTCTGGCGATTTCCCCAACTCCAATAAACACCGGATTGATTATACTCAGGATCGGCAACCACCGTAGCGACCCGTTCTCCCGCTAACTCTTGAGATACATATCCCCCAGTGATGTACTTCTGGAATAATGGGAAGATTTTCTGAAACAGGGGATAGTGGTTTCTAAATAGCGGCGTTTCTGCAACACATCCCGGATAGAGAGAATTGAAGACGATACCGGTTGACTGGTGATAGCGCTCATGCAGTTCCCGCATAGTTAGCACGTTGCAAACCTTGCTGTCCTTGTAAGCTTTGACTGGTTCAAATTTCTTGCCATCAATCATCGATATTGGCTCTCTAAACCCTTCTGCAAAGCCTTGCAAATCGCCCAAGTCGGGACGTGGTGGAATCTTCCCACCCAGTTCGTCTGGATTGTGCGTCACAGTTCCTAAAATTACCAGTCTTGGCTCTAAAGATGACTTCTTGAGATCCTCTAGCATCAGGTTGCACAATAGGAAATGACCCAGATGATTGGTGGTGACAGTTAACTCGTAACCTTCTAAACTGCGTAATGGCTCCTTGATTAAGGGCATATAAATTGCAGCGTTACACACCAAAGCATCTAAAGACTTTCCACTGGCTCGGAAGTTCTTCACAAACTGTCGAACACTTTCCAAGGAGCCAAGGTCGATATGTATGCTGGTATAACTGTTATAAGGGATTTTCACACTTTGGGCTGCTTTTTGTGCCTTCGCTAAATCCCGACAAGCTAGTACGACATACCATCCCCTTTCAGCAAGAGCTTTTGCAGCATACAAACCCACCCCCGAAGAGGCACCCGTAATTACAACCGTTGGCTTCTGATGTTGTTCCATTCTGTTGGGCTTCCATTGACTGTCTCTAGGATCTCATACCAGTGAGCCATCATTATCACTAGGTTTTTTAGGGCTGTATTTAAGCTGAACTAAGTAAATAGAAGAGAAAATTCCTAAATATGTTACGAAAATGTAAATACAGCACATACTTTACAAATTCGTTATTTCACCGTTTTGACAAAACTAAATATATATACAGCAGATTTCAAGTAGATGAAGTACACTTCATTCGTCTCAAAGCTAGGCATAAAGGCTATTTTACTTCTGAATTCTGACTCCTTAATTCTGAATTCTGCTGTATATTGTTTTTATCGTACTTACCTACTTAACTCTCTTCCATCAGTCTGGGAAAAAGCAATTGCTGCAAGGCTTGCCATACTTCGGTTTTCAGGTTTTAGCTATATTTTTTGATTTCTAGTAGAAAATATAGCAGTCGAAGTATAGGTTAGGACTATGTTGGTTGCTGAAACCTTTAATATACTGAGTTTTGCTTAACACTCAATACCTTGCTATAAAACCTCAAACCTTGAGATTGGGTGATAGTTTCAGTTTTCTATCTAGATTATTATTTTATGAGAGTGAAGAAAGAGTGTTAACCTCTATACAAAAAATCTTCAAAAAAATATAATTATAATAATATTTTTGAAGTACTGATAAAGTTTAAAATTGTATCAATGCAATCTTGACTTTTTTTGTTTTCAAGTATTTGTTCAGATATATCTTATTACTAGACGGAAAACTATAAGTAAATTGTATAGCTTTTGAACAATTTATACGCTGTGGATAAGTTTATAGAATCTGTAAAAAAAATTCTGCAAGACAAGCCTCTCGGTTCAATTCAGTGGTTTGTGCTTTATCAATCGTGCTTGGGCAAAACTTACGGAGAAATAGCAGAGGCATCAGGCTACGGCAACAATTATATCAAGGAAATTGGTTCCGAGTTGTGGCAAGACCTTTCTATCGCACTTGGAATAAGAGTTACGAAAAAGAATCTGCATTTAGCTTTAAATAAACAATTGCAATACGAGATAGATAATCAGGAAAATCAAATCGAACAAAAGTTCAGTGAAGAATCTAGCTTAGAAATAGTTTCTCCAAACTTTTTTTCAGCAAGCAAGATAGAATTTCCTAGCGGTCCTGTGGCACTAGATTCTCCTTTTTACATCAATCGCCCTTCCCTGGAAGAACTTGTTTGTAATGAGATTTTACATCCTGGTTGC
Organism: Nostoc sp.; assembly: GCF_036917575.1. GTDB lineage: Bacteria > Cyanobacteriota > Cyanobacteriia > Cyanobacteriales > Nostocaceae > Nostoc. The sequence continues at coordinate 2,633 of NZ_JBALDC010000073.1, forward strand.
CTAATCAGGCTCAAAGCACCTAGAAAGATGGGAAAAAGTTCTCTGCTCAATCGGATGATTGCTTATGCTAGAGAGCAAGCTTATCAAATTGTTTATTTGGACTTTCAAGAAGCTGACCAAGATGTTTTTGCTTCCCTAGATAAATTTTTGCGTTGGTTTTGTATAAATGTTAGTAGGCAGTTGAATCTCCTTCCTTGTATAGATGATTTTTGGGATGTAGAAATGGGTAGCAAGGTAAGCTGCAAAATCTATTTTGAAGCTTATCTGTTGCAATATATTGATGATAGTCCTGTAGTTTTGGCTTTGAATGAAGTCCATCGGATTTTTGAACACCCCAATATTGCCCAAGACTTTCTACCAATGCTGCGATTTTGGCATGAACAAGCAAAGCAAAATCAGATTTGGCAAAAACTGCGGATGGTAGTGGTTCACACAACAGAAATTTATATTCCGCTTAAGCTCAACCAATCACCTTTCAATGTAGGTATAACAATTACATTGCCACCATTTACCTTTAAGGAGGTACAGAATTTAGCATTACGTTATGGACTAAATTGGTCAAGAAACTTGGAAGGGATAAAACGCCTTGTACCCCTACAAGCAATGATAGGAGGACATCCTTATCTGGTGAACCTTGCTTTTTATCATCTATGTCAGGGAGAAATGACATTAGAGGTATTATTAGAAACTGCATCTACACCAGTAGGAATTTACGGTCAGCATTTACGAGAACTGTTGACACTACTGCAAGCAGAACCAGAATTAATGTCAGCTATGGAACAGGTAATTGCAACAGATAAAAAAGTAGAGTTAGACGCGATCGCTGCTTATAAACTAGAAAGTATGGGTTTAGTTCAACTAAACGGCAATCAAGCTAGTGCCATGTGTGAGTTATATCGTCTTTATTTTAGTCAACAGTTTGTCAAGCAAAATAGTGCTAATGCTTCTAGGGAATTTTTCAGCTAGTTTTGAGAGTTAATAATAAGCACTAAAATTCTGATGACGGATTTAATTAATAATCGATATTGTAGGAATATTATCACATGTAAAAATACAAATTTATCAATTGAAATATAGAAGTAATTGAAAATAAAAGATTAATTAAATGAAAAATTATCGATACCAAGTTGGTGGTACTCTCACTAGTGATGCTCCTAGCTATGTTGAGCGAAGAGCGGATGTAGAACTTTACGAAGCTTTGAAACAGAATGAATTTTGCTACATCTTAAGCTGTAGGCAAATGGGTAAATCCTCACTTATGGTAAAAACAAAGCACCGCTTGCAACAAGAAGGCTTTAGATGTGCCACCGTTGATATGACTAACATTGGTTGTGAAAATATAACTCCAGAACAGTGGTATAAAGGAGTTGTCGGAGACTTATGGTTGAGTTTTAAACTGTTAGGAAAAGTCAATTTAAAAACTTGGTGGCAAGAACAAAGCGATTTTTCTTTAGTACAGAAAATCAGTCGGTTTATTTCGGAAGTTTTGTTGGCTGAGTTTCCTAACGAAAGACTATTCATTTTTATTGATGAAGTTGATAGTATACTTAACCTCAATTTCTCAGTTGATGACTTTTTTAGCTTGATTCGGTTTTGTTATAACCAACGAGCAATTAATCCAGAGTATCATCGGATTACATTTGCAATTTTTGGGGTTGCTACACCTTCAGATTTAATTATATATCGAAATAATACTACCCCGTTTAATCTTGGTAAAACTATCCAAGTAAATGGTTTCACCTTCGAGGAAGCTCAACCACTTTCTTTGGGACTAGATATTAAAGATAATCATCCTCAGAAAGTTTTGAAAGAAGTATTAGCTTGGACAGATGGGCAACCATTTCTTACTCAAAAGCTCTGTCGGTTACTTGTGAGTTTATCTCAAGATGATCTGGGTAGAAAGCTGAAAATTCCCCCTGGTACAGAAGAATTTTGGATAGAAAATGTGGTGCGATCGCACATTATCGAAAAATGGGAATCACAAGATGAACCAGAGCATCTCAGGACTATTCGCGATCGCATCCTCAGAAACGAAAAATTTGCCGCCAGATTACTAGGAATTTATCAACAAATCCTCCAAGGAATGAAAGTACCAGCCGATGATAGTCGAGAACAGGTAGAACTGTTGCTATCTGGCTTGGTAATCAAAAAACAAGGTTTTCTTGAAATAAAAAACCGAATTTATCAAGAAGTTTTCAATTTAGAATGGGTTGGAAAAAAATTAGCTTACTTGCGTCCCTACTACGAAAACTTCAATGCATGGGTAGCCTCAGAAGAAAAAGATAAATCTCGCCTATTGCGTGGACAAGCCTTAATGGATGCTCAAACGTGGGCAAATGGTAAAAACTTGAGCAACTTAGATTATCGGTTTTTAGCTGCTAGTGAAGAATTAGATCGGCGGGAAGTACAGCAAGCATTCGAGGCTGAACGCGCTCAAGAAGTTGAAGCGCGACTTCTTGAGCAACAAAAAAGGCTGGCTCAACAAAAGAAAAATGCCACAATAGTGACACTTTTGCTCGTAGGCATGACCATCAAGTTGGTAATTTCTATAGTGTGGGGAGTATCGCTCTTACGAAAAATTGATGTTTTAGAATCACAGTTAAAATGTGCCGATCTGACTACACGTCTTCAATTTTATCACTGTTCAAAATCAAGAGCTGCTAGGGAATTGTCAGAATAGCGATCGTTAAAAAACTTAGTTAGGGACTCAGCTGGAGATTGGCTAAGTTTTGCTCATATAAATTTCAGAACTAATATCTATACATTGATTAACTTAATCATACATTTATACCAGTTAAGTTGGTTGGGATAAATGTATGATTAGCTACATTTTTGAATCTATTAAGGAAATTGTAATCTGCTGTTGATACTTATTTTTTAGGTGAATGTGCCACTGAGTCTTAATTCATTCAATTCACCAACGATAAGGAATAACGGTAGAAACGGCTTGGTTTTGAAGCTGGCGATCGCATAGCTAATTAGTCATAAATAAAAAACACTTTACCAATATTTTTGGTAAAATGTAGTGCTAGATACAATCTTATGGAACAATTTTAGGTTTGATAGTAACTATCAAGCTGTATATGTCATTTGTGAATATACCAACCAATGTTAGCAAGCTAGGCGTGAGCTTTTCCATTGACTCAAAATTAGAGTCTGTAAATAATCTTCAGCTTCAGTTAGGAAAACAAGCACAAGCTGTTATTAAAGCATCTGATGTGATGATTGCTGTATAAAACAAAGCCTTAATAGTTGAATGTCTACAGCAGAATTCAGAAGTTAGAATTCCGAAGTAAAACAGGGTTTGCAACAAAAGAATAAGAACACTTGCTATGAAAACTGGACTTTTCTGCAATTACGAAAATCATCACCAAGATGCTCGTCGCGCCATCTTTGAGCAAGTGGCTTTGGTAAGACGTGCAGAAAGCTTGGATTTTGAAGAAGCTTGGATAACAGAGCATCATTTTAACGATTTCAGTGTCAGCCCATCGACTTTAGTGTTAATGGCGCATTTAGCAGGTGTAACTAACAAAATCCGATTAGGTTCAGCAGCATTATTGCTGGCATTCCACAACCCGATCGCTATTGCTGAAAGTATTGCTACACTGGATAATCTGTGCAACGGGCGACTTTCCATTGGAATTGCTAAGGGTGGACCGTTCCCCGAACAAAACAAGCACTTTGACACTCCTATGAATGAATCCCGCTCTAAAACTCTAGAGGCAATGGCATTGATTCATAAACTGCTATATGATACTGACGTGTCATTTAACGGCAAATACTATCAGTGCGAAGGTGTGACTATTTATCCGAAACCTTTGCAGAAACCGATTTCAGTATATGTAGCGACCAGCGATGATGAAGCGCTCAAGTTTACCGCTATTAATTCCCTTGGCTTAATGGGAGGAACACAGTTTTCTCTAGATAGTCTCAAGAGCAATATTACTAAATATCGTACTATTAATTCTAGTGGGTGCGATCGCCTGATGCTAGCACGGTTCTTTTTTGTTGCTCGCACTTATGATCAAGCAGTAAGTGAGGCATTGCCTTTTCTTCGCACTTTTAGCCAGAGAATGAAAGCTTTTAAAGATAAAGTCAAAAATTGCAGTAATAATAGTCAACATCTCCAGCCGATTAGCGATCAAAAAAATTCTTTTGATGAAAACTATTTGCTGGAAAACTCAATTATTGGTGATGTCATCACCTGCCGTGACAAAATAAAACGATTTCAGGATGAACTTAATTTAGAGACTTTAGCACTTAATCCTTGCTCGTTATATCTGCAAAAAAAACTAGAAACTTTGACACTTTATAAGCAGGAGGTGCAAAATTATGTCTGAAGAAACTGCAATCGTTGAATTTGCGATCGCTTATCATCTAACGATATATAATTTTTGACCGCAGTATACCATTTTTAAAGAGGCTGACTAGGATAGAGAGTAATCGCAGTAAGTATTCTGCATTTGCACTATCGTTTCCATTGCCAAAATACTCACTGCATTTACTAACTATAGCGGTTCCCATTTAGATGCGGTACAACATTATATCGCGGGGTGTAGGGGTACGGCAGTGCCGTGCCCCTACGGATGTACTTCACGCAAACGAGAAGCGCTGTATGATGATTCCACTGAGCATATAATTATTTGCTTGATGCACCTACCACGTACACTGATTGCAAGTATGGTCGGTGCTAGTTTGACCTCAAACTTAATATTAGAAGTCAATAGTTTCCAATTTCAGCATTTAACTAATTCTGACGACTCAAATATATATTTTTTCTTAACAAAGTTATGTTATTACCAACTATTTGGGACAATAGTAGTAATTATTACAATTCCGACAACTAAATGAGATTAGGTTTAGTGTGAATCTTGATTGAGCTATTTATTTGTCAGCCGATCATAAAACTAAAATGAGTGTTTTCTTTTCAGATGAGGCGATCGCTAAGTTAATTCAGGAAGATGTTCCCTACCTAGATTTGACAACCTACGGACTTGGCATTGGCAAGCAACTTGGTGAAATCAAGTTTTCTACCCGTCATCCGATGACAATTTGTGCTACTGAAGAAGCAGCCAGAGTATTAAAATATTGTGGTGCCGAAGTTCATTATCAAGTCGAAAGTGGTACAGTTTGCCAAGAGAAGCAATTAATTCTTCAAGCTAGTGGCACTGCTCAAGCTTTGCACAGTGGCTGGAGAGTTGCTTTAAATTTGATGGAATACGCCTCTGGTATTGCTTCACGTACAAGAGTATTAGTAGATACTGCTAAAACAGTAAATCAGTCTATTTCTATTGTGACTACTCGTAAATGTTTCCCAGGTACTAGAGCGCTTTCTATCAAAGCAGTTCTAGCTGGCGGAGGTTTTTTTCATCGCTTAGGATTATCTGAAACAGTTTTAATCTTTAGCCAACACCTAATATTCCTGGGAGGTATAGTTGGACTAACTGAGCGCATGGATGAACTGCGACAAAAGTTTCCAGAACAAAGTATTTGCGTTGAAGTAGATACACCAGAAGATGCTTGGATGGTTGCTCAAGCAGGTGTAGATTTAATTCAGTTTGATAAAATTCCCTTACCAAACCTTGAGCCTCTAGTTTTGAAGTTGAAGCAGCAGCATCCAAACTTAAAATTAGCGGCTGCTGGTGGTATTACCTCTGAAAATATAAAGGATTATGCTAGCACTGGTGTGAATATTTTAGTGACAAGTTCACCCTACTTTGGTAAACCGTGCGATATTGCAGCCAAAATGATCATGGCACAGTAATGCATTTTTATATTTAGTTTGATACTTAAGATTGCAGTTGTTAAAACGCAGGAGTTAAGCCAGAAAGAACAGCTAAAGAGTTTATTAGCTTGATAGTTACCTATTTTTAAGGTAAATAACGATAGCTTATAGCAATTCTATTTGATTTGTGAAAATTTCTTGTGTCCAGATCCACGACTTCTTTGAGAAGTCGCGGATCTAATTTTTTACGAATGATTTACGACTAGAGTTTCTTTATAATATTAAGCCCAACTATTTTTAAAAGAAATAAAAATTAATTTTGTTAGCGTTTGATTACTATATTAGTTGGTATTTTACTCAATAAGTTGGTATTATCTAGATTAGATTACACAGATACACTTATCCATTTTGAAGAACGCAAATCTAACAAGAAATTTGCGACTAACTTTGGCGTCAGGATTTATTAGTTTTTAATATGAGTTATTAAAAACTAGTTATTTGGTAGTGTCTGGTAAGAAGTTGAAAGCTGAACGATAGAACTGTTTTTATTTTTAGCTAACAGAATCTATTATCAAATTGCTCAAGTTTAGTAATAAAAATACTAATTTTGTTTAGCAAACAGCTTTGAGCAAAACTATCAAGTTTTGTCAATAAATAGGAAAAGGAAAAGAATTTTATGCGTTTTACCCGCCAAATACCCATTGCGTCTTTAATACTATCGATACTGGTTTTATGGCAGCCCACTTTAGCAGAATCAAAAAGGGATATTCCTTGGAATAAAGAAGAAAAAACACCTTCAATCTGGGATAAAAATAAGTGTCTTGGAGGTTCTTCGCAAAGTTTTCGCTTGGGTGGAGAACTCAATAATCCAGCCACTTATAACTTGCAAAAACTGCAAAATTTACGAGATACTTTAAAAAAACAAAATCCAGCATTAGTTACTGAAATTACTGTGAGCTTTCAAACCGGCTCAGGGCCACGAACAGAAACATACTATGGGGTTCCTCTATGGGAATTAATTAATAATCCGAAAGCCGGAGGTGGTCTAAAACCTGGGAATTCTGGGGTGAATAGTAAAAACTCTTTTCTGAGGCAATATGTTTTAGTTGATGCCACAGATTGCTATGGTGCAGTCGTAGCTATTGGTGAAATTCAACCTAACTTTGAAGGAAAAACAGTGCTAATAGCATTTGCCAAAAAAGGTAGTGATGGTAAAGTACTACCTTTAACAGATGAAGGATTTGCTCGTTTAGTAGTTCCAGGTGACAAAGCTGGAGGTCGTTACGTTAGTAATGTGACAAATATCGTCATATTATCTGCTCCTGCTTCTCCTTTGAAACCAAAATATTTCTGAAAACCCGTCTGATTAAAGATGCCTACAACAAATAGTTCATCTTCTAATACCAGTTGATATCTAAGTTCTTCTGCAAGGCAGAAGATAGCATCCCACTAAATAAAGATAATCTAATAATCTGATAGTTGTTAGTATTACTCAGTTTAGAATTATCTTAAAACTAGGGAGTATCAAAATATGGAAGTTAGCGCTCGTAATTCCTTTAAAGGAACTATTAAGGAAATTCATGCAGGAGCAGTCAACTCTGAGGTCATATTAGAAATTGCGCCTGGGGTGGAAGTAACTGCAATTATTACCAAAGAGTCGGTAGAGCATCTCCAACTTCAAGAGGGAAAACAAGCGATCGCTGTAATTAAAGCGTCAGATGTCATAATTGCTACAGAATAGCTTGAAATGAGCAGATTAAGTTGTGGCGATCCGCCTAGAAGTGGATCGCTACAATTATCTAACTATTTAAGAATTTTTCTCTTCAAAACTGCTACTACATACCAGACATGAACGATCGCGATAAGAATGTCGTTTGGCAAATTCCATTCGCATCAAGTCGATTGTCAGCAGTTGTGACAATAGCGGTTGACTAAACTTAGTAATCAGCTTTATTACCTCTAATGCACTAAGACAAGCTAGTGTCCCAGAAACAGCACCGATAACTGAGAACCCACGCTGATTCCAATCAGGCTTTTCTGGGAACAAGCATGATAGACAAGGAGTGACACCAGGAATAATCGTTGTCAAGTAAGCTTCCATTCCGTCCATTGCAGCTTCTACCATTGGTTTTTGCCAGCGCACGCAAGCCTCATTGAGCAAGTTCCGCTCTGTGAAATTGTGGGCGCAATCAACAGCTATATCAGCAGATTGCATTAAAGAATCTACATTATCTTTCGTAACGTAATCATGAACTGCTTCCACCTGAATATCAGGATTAATAGCTTGCAGAGTTTCTTTGGCTTTGAGTACTCTTGGCTTACCTACCCAATCATTAGTCATCAGAACCTGACGATTCATATCATCTAGCCGTAAATCACCACCCCGAACTAGGATTAGCCGCCCAACACCCGCTACTGCTAAATAAAGCGCTGATGTACCGCCTAATCCCCCTACACCTGTAACCAAAACCGTTGCAGACTTCAAGCGTTTTTGTCCTACTTCGCCAAAATTGGGAAGCATCATTTGGCGGTGATAGCGTTCTAACTCACTGGGTGTTAAGTTCATCGCTTTTTACCTCTTTATCAGTCGTAAAATTTACCATCTAGTTGGTAGCAAGTATTGTAGTTGTCTATACATTTTTCTAATTTGTTACCTGTAAAATTGGTATTTTTTCTAGACATCATTAAGGGAGCTATAGGAATCCGGCTTGATTTCTAAAATTATTTGTGTAGGGAGGGAACACGAAAGAAGCCTCTTGAAGTTGTGCCTAGCTTCGTAAAAATCAAATATTAGTCCTATATGTATAGCTGGAGGCAGAAGGCAGAAGGCAGAAGGCAGAAGGCAGGAGGTAAAACTATTACTATTCCTAGCTTTCATTTTTTTAAAATGTCCTAACATATCTGACTACGGCTATACAATACTGTTTATCCTGGGTTAAATGCTTAATGAAATAAGCCCCACAGCAAAGCGTAGGGCCTTTGAAGTATTATTACTTTCTGGTGGGATATACAGCAATGGCTGATGCAGGAATCTGTACGGTATTTATAACTGCTGCCTTGAGGTTGGGATTTATCCTTGTTTATAGTGCGCGATCCGACTTGGCGATTCTCAAAGAATACTTGGAACAATCACCAGTACAGCAGTTTATCCCTATGTTGGGACATCAAAAGCGTGCGATCGCAATTCTATGTAGACATTTGCTAGCGTGGCTAATAGACTAAATAGCTTTGGTTTAGCTGATCTACAACATATTATTGATAGGACAGTTATACCAACAATTTACCTATGCGATCGCGTTACTACAGAGCAGTTTGATAGCCCCCCTTAATAGAATTCCAACAATTACTTTAGTCTATGGCAATTATCACATCTGATGATTTAATTATGGCGTAGACTTCTTTACCTTCAGTAAGTTTGAGATTTTCTGCTGATGATTTGGTAATAATTGCAGTCACCTCTACCCCTGATGCTACTTCTATTGTTACTTCAGTATTTACAGAGCCAACGACGACGTTTTTTACAGTTCCTTTAAGAGCATTACGAGCGCTAACTTGCATTTTATAACTCCTACTGTCTTTTTATTTACACATAGATAATAACAACTAATTCAATTAATCTGTATCGTAACTGATAGAAAATATATATTTTTTACTATTTATTAATATATAAAATATCCACAAATAATTTGGTAATTATATCTTTTTAAACCAATTTATTTGGTAATAAAACTACTATAAAGTAGTTGTAGTTAATCCAACCATTTTTCAGACTGTTATCTGACACACGCAAAAGAAATTTTTGATAGTACTTCATTTTGTAACATTAAGTTGGGCAACAAAAGTAAACTTAATTTGGTAATGATGAAAATGCTAGTGCTAAGGTGAAGGTTAAAAGCTTCAGTGGATAGACATCATCTTATAGTTACTGCATAGACAGCTTTGGGAAATTTTTTATACAAAAAAGGCAAATAGATAAATGAAATACCGCAGACATCACAACAACAAAGGTAAGCAGCAAATTCGTTCCCACAAAACCTTAAGACAAGTGCAGCGTATAGCTCAACGCTTAGGAATTCCTTTTACTTTTTTTAAATTTGTCCCACCAAGTTTCATCTCGGCAATAGTAGTGGGTTGCAAAAAGGTTGTACCAGTAATTCTAGAATCTATAACATAAGGTTGTCTAGGATTATAATATGTAGTTACGTTTGGGCCAAACTTTAAAGAGAAAGCCATAGCAATTGGCGTAAAATGTTTTCACTAGTTCGGATGTCGATTGATAGGTGACACTCTACAAAGATGCGATCGCCTATAAAAATAATGACGCTCAATTTAACCAAATGCAACGTTAACCTTTATGATGACGATAGCAACAAGCAAAAATCATACCAGTTAAGTCATGAAATGGATCTTAACAACTGCTCTGATTTTGAGCAGCACTACCCAATATTCAGCACAAGTAACAGATCAAACTAAACAACCAGTTACTAATAAACAGCCTACACAACCAGTTAAAATACCTGCTTCCCCTCAACAACCTACTTCTCGACCAGTTTTTATTTTACCAAACGCACCTGCTCCATTAAGTCCTGTATCTGGGCGGAGAGCAGGAATGGGTAGTCGAGATAATTGCCCTGCGGTTTCAATCCCGCTCACTGCTTTAGTACCATTTCAAGAGGAACAAAAGGTTGGCAAACAGACAAACAAATCAATTATCGGGACTGTAGAGGGTCTAACCACTTTAGAACGGCCTACATTTTGGTTTTACATTCCCTATACTAAGGATTTGTCTAACTCAAGTGCTGAATTTAGCCTACAGGATAGCGCCGAAAATGATATTTATAGAAATGCGATCGCCCTACCTTCAAAGCCAAGTATCATTGGTATTTCTCTCCCTAGTACTACTTCATTAAAAGTAGATCAGACATATCGCTGGTATTTAAAAGTACGTTGTAACCAAGAGACAGCAAGCATTCCTGTATATGTAGAAGGAGACATTAAAAGAATCAATTTAGATTCTCGTGTTATGCAACAATTAAAAGCCGCAAATGAGCCTCGACAGAAGATTATAATCTATGCTGAAAAAGGGATTTGGTTTGACGCTTTAAATATGCTAGCCCAAATACGCATATCTAATTATAGAGATGCATTTCTTGAAAAAGATTGGCAAAGTTTATTGCAATCCATCAATTTGGATAATATTGCTACGATGCCTCTAATAAAATTACCAAACCGCTAATAATTTCATATCCAGTAAAGTATTTTTTAGCCGAGATTTCTACAACCAATTACCAACTAAAACGTAGGGTGCCCAGTACATTGGACGGTTATATTCAGGAGCTTCAAGTAATTTTAGTTGAGCAAAGCGTAAAGCTTCTGCCGTAGTTTTACCACTCACTAACTGGCGATAAAATTCCTCAATAAATAAAGCTGTAGAGTTATCACCAATTTGCCATAGGGAGGCTAAAGTACTCCGCGCACCAGCACGCAAAGCAACTCCTGCTAATCCCAAAGCGGCTCGGTTATCTCCTGCTGCTGTTTCGCAAGCGCTCAAAACAAGTAATTCAACTGGTTCTGTTAGTTTTTGCTCTCTACTTTTAAGCAAACTATCTAATTCACTCACATTGATGCGTCCATCAGCTGCTAGGATAAAAGTGTCTTTTGCTTTAGAGCTAAATTGCCCGTGAGTTGCCAAGTGAACAACTCTAAAAGGTTGAGCGTTGATGGTTTGTCTTAAAGTCTTACTAGTAAAATTTTTATCCAATAATGTCGTTGTCGATACCCCTGATTCCTGAATTAATTTCAGTTCAACCTTAACGTAGGGAAGCGCTGCAAAATTTTCATTTTTGGGTGGTTGCGATAGTCCTCCAGCAAGGGTATTTAATTTTTTCTGTCCTAAAGGTTTGGGAGTAAATAGTTGTAGTCCTGGGCTAATAACTACAGAGTATTTTTGGACTAAATACTCTTTGCCATCATATAATGCAGACATCGGGATATTTCGCAACAACCCGTCTGGAATAAAGACTAGAGTATTAACTTTACTATTCTTAAGGTCTGTTTCAACTGGTTTGATTAACCAGTTATAAAGCTGTTGAGAAACTGCTTGAAATTGTAGATTAGCATCAGGTTCAACTATTGTTTTTCGTATTTTTGTAATAACTTGCTCTACTTGCTGACGGTTGACTTGAAAAGTTTTATGAATTAACGGTTGCTTGGGAAGTTTGATGATAATTTCTAAATAGTTATCTAGGATAATCGGGTATAAAATAGCAGTATTTGGGTTGTCACGGTCTACTACTTTGTCTAAAACCACAAATTGGTTACTTAAGCAAGCTTCTCGAAAAAAATTGTCGAGTTCTGCAACTTGCAAAGCTTCCATTCGCTGACGTACTTTATCTAAATCAGGCTTTCCTTGTCCTTTTTCTTGTAAAATCAACTCTACAGACTGCCGATAAAGAGGTTCTATGCGATCGCGAAAATTGAGTTGTACGTCTCGATTAGCTCCCACTAAATCGCTGCGAAGAGACTGAAGAGTTGTTACAGCAGCATCATAAGCAGATATGGCGGCTGGGATATTTCCCTGTGCTTTGAGTAAGCGTCCTAACTGCCACTCAAGGCGATAAGCTATATCTGAGGCATCAATTTTTTGAGCCAGAAACAACCCTTGCTGCGTCAAATCCTGTGCTTCTTGCCATTGAAAGTTATGTTCGTAAACTTCTCCCAAGCTGCCCAGTGCAGAGGATTCGGCACGTTCATCGCCGATTATTTTGGCTTGCTGAACGCTACTTGCCAGAATCTCTGCAATGTCTTTTTTTTTACCAATTGTGGTTAGAGTCTGAGCAAAATAAATCCGTGCATAAATACCAGCTTGATTGCTAGGCAGATTGGGTAATTGAGATTGGATTGTGGGTATTAATGACTTTGCTTCCGTAATGCGTTGGTTTTCAACCAGCAAACTCAGTTGATTAATCAGGGCTTGAACTTTGGCTAGAGAGTTTGGTGCAATTTTGGCAGCATTTTCATAATGAGCGATCGCATTTTTAATATCACTTAACGACCTAGCAGTATTACCGAGGCTAAATTCCGTCAAACTAATTTCTAGAGGCAGTTGCAGACGTTGAGCGATTTCTAAGCTTTGCTGTAAGTTTTTTTGGGATAACTCTAGTTCGCCTAATTGTTGTAAGACATTGCCAAGCGATCGCAAAGCTGTTACTTTTACAGGTGAGTCAGGTTGGGAAATTAATTGTTGGGATACTTCATTCAATATATCTAAGCTACGGCGATAAAAACCAGCAACTCGTAGGGCTTGTGCTTGGTTAATCCGGCTGCGCGTTATTCCAGCAGTATCACCTAATTTCTTCCAGATTTGCTCTGCTTGTTGTGATGTTTTTATAGATGCATCAGTTTGTCCCTGTGCTAATTGCAATTCGCCCTGAATATTTAGAGTTTGTGCAAGAATTTCTAACAATTCAGATTTTGGATTGTTGACATTTAACTTTTGATTTATCTCATCCCAGCCAAGTAAATTTAAGCTATTGTCAATAGTTGCATAAGCTTCTTTCCACGAGCCGAGTTGCTGGTATACAACAGAGAGATTAGTCAACGCTGCGGCTTGTGCGAGGTTATTGCTTTCTTGTTGATAGGTACGGACAGCTTGTTGTAAAATAATTACGGCTTCAGTAAAGCGCCCAGTCTGATAAGGTGCTTCTCCTTGTTCAAGAAGTTGCTGTGGTGTTGTGGCTGGGGGTTTATTGATTGGAATGTGAAACCCGTTTGGTGAATTTGTCTTTTGTTGTTTAGCGAATGTGCAAGGGATAATAGTCAGGAAAATAGCAAGGGTAAATAGGACTACGGGAGTTACCGCAAATCTAATTACTCGCTTTGGCATCTGAAATTTTGTCATATTTCACACCTCCCTGAGATACAGGACAGGAAGCAGGTGTTTGCCAAGGGCTGTGGGGGTTGAGTTGAGGAATCTGTGCTACTAGTTCTATGTTTCCCTTGCGATCAATTACCCAGCCAGAAGCTTCCACAAGTGGAGTTGTAGCAGCAATTTTAGGAGTAGTTGAAACTGCTGTTGGTTGTGGCTGAGTTGTTGTGTTTGCCTTTTCTGTGTTTGGTCTTAATCTCACCCACGCAGACACAGTACTTGAATCTTGTAATGGTTCAGTGGGACTCATGGGTAGTCCACCGCGTCCCGTTGCCACAAATGTATTTTGGAATTGCCGAGTTCCAGGTGTACAGGCATTGGAAATTTGCCTAGAAGCATCAACTAGATTAACTGGGAGTTCGACTAAGCCGTTACTAGGGTCTACATCAGGTCGAGTAATTTCTATATTGCCGCTTAAATCAGGAGTTGCACCTGTGGCGGTGATATCGCTTGTGTTTAGCGAAGGCTCAATTCGGGACTGAATGCCAAAGATCCCTGCAATATTTTTGATGGTGACATTCCCACCACGAAAGTTCGCAGAATCTGCTCTAATATCGCTATTTTCCTTGGTAAGAGCAACGATGAAGCCATTTTTGGTATTAATTGTGATGTTACCACCAGTGATATCATAACCACTGGCGTTAGTGGTTATGCTGCTACCTCGACGTAACAATAGTAGAGGCGAGTTGAGAAAGATATCTCCACCTCCTCCTGTAGTGTCAGCGCTTATTTTTGCACCGTTGTTAAGATGGATAGAGTCAGCCTGTACTGTAAGATTGCCTGCACTTCCCGAACCAACACTGCTCACAGTTAGTCCACTGGCTGCACCTTGATTGCCTACTTTCGGTTTGCCATATATATCGAGATTGTCAGCGCCGAATTGAGCAAGTCGAGCTAAGTAAGTTGGATCGCTGTCTGTTATTGTCGCACCGCCGGTGGCATCAAGAGTGATGCTACCCGCACGCCCACTACCAGATGTGATGGCAGTCAGTTGCCCACCCGATATTGCCTCAAAAGTATTCGTATTGATATTAATTGCTCCCCCTGTTCCACTGGCTGTAGTTCGGGCATCTACAAGCGCGCTATTGGAAATACTGAATGTATTTGTATTCACTGCTATATTGCCACTAACTCCAGAGGAATTGGTGTTGGTAAATATACCACTCGATACTGCATCTACGAACTGTGGAGGAGAATTGAACCTGGGTGGAATATTGTTTTGAAAAAGGTCGGTGGGAGCCACTGTTGTATTAGTCCCAGATAAACTAACTTTATCTGTAGTATTGATGAGGATATTACCAGCTTTTCCTTCTCCTGATGTGACTGTATTCAGTTGAGCGCCATCTGTTAATAAGAGCGATTGGGCTGTGATGTTAATCCCTTGAGCATCCCCAGTTGCCCCTTTTTGTACGGCAGTAGAGATGTCACTATCAGCCAGCGAAATTGCACCCATAGTCTCCATAGAAATCCCGCCAGCATTTCCTTGTCCTTGAGTGCTAGCAGATATCAAAGATTGATAAGAAAAGACAAATCCTGCTTGGATATCTATATCTCCAGCTTCGCCCTTGCCATTAGCAAAAAGTGTAGTCGTAATAAAGCTCTGGTCTAGAGATAAACCATCCCTGAGATGGATTGATATCTTGCCAGCATTTCCCTCTACTTTCTTCTCCAAATTATTGTCGTCACCCACTCCAGTAGCTAAAAAAGAGCTGTTTATTAATTGGAGAGATGGCGCATTAATCCTAACATTGCCTCCATTGCCTTTTATCGTGTTATTACTTAGGGTGCAGCCAACGGCGATTAATGAGCAGATTCCAACATTGCTGAATGCGCTACCTCGATCAAATAATACGCGATCGCCGGCATTAATAGTAATATTTCCAGCATCTCCCTTTTCTCCATTGGCGCTGGCTGCTAAGAAAGATTTACCAGCCACAGAAAGTGTGCCAGTATCAATGGTTATATTGCCTGCATCTCCTTCACCTTGGGTGTTGGAAATTAATTGAGCGCCATTGGTTAAGGAAAGCGACCCACTAATGATTTTGATGTCACCTCCCTTCCCTTCTACTTGCGTGGTATCACCAGCAAGCTGATTAACATCAGTGTATACTTTAGCTCCATTCTCAAAGGAGGCGGTATCGCGGGCATCAATAGTGATATTTCCGGCATTTCCCTGTCCATTGGCGCTGGCAGCTAAGAAAGATTCATTAGCGACAGAAAGCGAGTCTGTATCAATGGTTATATTGCCTGCATTTCCCACTCCCGAAGTGCTGGCAGTCACTTCAGAGTTATTTGTGACGAAAAATGACTTTATGTTGAAGCTGATATTACCCGCATCTCCTACTCCCGCAGTGCTGGCATTAAGCTGAGAACCATTGGTTAAGGAAAGCAACCTGCTAGTAATTTTGATGTCGCCTCCATCACCTTTTACTTGTGTGGCATCACCAGAAAGCTGATTAAGATCGGTGTATACTTTAGCTCCATTCTCAAAGGAGGCGGTATCGCGGGCATCAATAGTGATATTTCCGGCATTTCCCTGTCCATTGGCGCTGGCAGCTAAGAAAGATTCATTAGCGACAGAAAGCGAGTCTGTATCAATGGTTATATTGCCTGCATTTCCCACTCCCGAAGTGCTGGCAGTCACTTCAGAGTTATTTGTGACGAAAAATGACTTTATGTTGAAGCTGATATTACCCGCATCTCCTACTCCCGCAGTGCTGGCATTAAGCTGAGAACCATTGGTTACGGTAAGTAATCCTGTACTAATGCTGATGTCGCCTCCCTTGCCTTTCGTGGTTACATTGGTATATGCTTGACCTCCCCGATCAAACAATACGCGATCGCGGGCATTAATATTGATATTTCCAGCATCTCCCTTTTTTCCATTGGCGCTGGCTGCTAAGAAAGAGTCTTCAAAAACAGAAAGTGAGTTAGTATTGATAGTCACGTTGCCTGCATTTCCCTGTCCTTTGGTACTGGCTGCTAGAAAAGAGTTCTTGCTCAGAGAAAGTGAATCAGCATTGATATTAATATTTCCACTATTGCCCACAGCATTCTTTAGCACTTGATTGGAAATATTGCTGCTGTTTGCGATCGCAACTATCCCAGTGGCATTAATTTTAATATCTCCCGCCTGAGTTTTGGATGAACCAACGCCTGAAATTCCTGTTATCAGTTGGCTTCCCTCCGATATATTCAAATTTGCTGCATTGACAGCAATACTACCACCACTACTTGCAAGTACATTCACTTCAGCTTGATTGGTGAGAGACACATCAGCTTGTGGCACTCCTTGGGGAAAATTCAAACCAAGAAAATCCCCGTTAGAAAAAAGCCTGACGGTGTTTTCTCCTACTACTCCCCCCAACTCTACACTTCCCGAAGGAGCTACAAGCTTCCCACCATCCATGCTCATATTGCCGCCAACAAGTATTAAACTTTTAGCAGGATTTACCTGTAGATTAGACCTTTCTACCGAAATATTTCCAGCATTACTCCCGAATTGCAAACCAATAGGGACATTAATAGTTAACAAAGGTGTAGATTGAGGATTTTTGGCACTAAATTCAAATCCATCAGTAAATTTCATACTATTGGCAGATGTGGCAAAAAATGAACCACCAATATTTAATCGAGCATTCTCACCAAAGATAATCCCATTGGGATTAATTAGGAAGAGGTTAGCTGTGCCGTTAGCTCGGATTAAACCATCAATATTAGAGATAGAATTTCCTGTGACTCGGCTAATAATGTTTTGAATGTTGGCAGGATTGTTAAAAAATACCTCCGAGCCAGTAGGAACAGAAAAATCTTTAAAGCTGTGGAACAGATTACCCCTTGCTTGACTTCCTCCGGTGATTTTGAAGGTGTTGTTCTCTAATTTTACATTGGAATTATTTGGCAGAGTGCCATCTGGGGTGATTTGGGCAACTGAGATATTTGTATAAAAGGCGATCGCACTGACAATGGCAATTCCTAAACCTTGTAGCCAGTTTGGCGCAGTTCTAAAAGACATTGCACTCTCCTATAGAAAAGGAAATTTTGCTTGGAAGCCTCAATCTTGAGTATAAGTGTCAGCACAATCAACTTATCCACAAGAGAGGATATTACCGAACTGGTATTACTGAATCAAGTGAATAAAATCATGTCACTGCTACCAATTAACAATCAGGAGGTAAAGCCAGCCAAAAACGCCTGATTTCTAGCAGTGAATAAAATCATGTCACTACTACCAATTAAAAATCAGGAGGCAAAGCCAAAAACCTCTGATTCCCAGCTGTGAATAAACCAATCTCACTGCTACCAATTAAGAATTAGAAGGAAGAAAACAAGCTTCTCTTCAGTTCAAACCCAAATTTACAACTCAGGAGAAAAACAATGTCTAACATCAACAACCACGGAGTAGATATGAATAACGATGTACTTTTTCAAGAACTCAACTGTGAAAAAGCTGCTACCATTCAAGGTGGTGCTTCAGCGCAAGTATTTACGGATGCAAATTTCTCAGGAACTGCTTCAAATGTTTTGGATTATGACGTACCTCTTTTCACTTTTAACGATCAAATATCATCGATTAAAGTGTATTCTGGGGAGTGGGTGTTTTGGTCAGATGCTAACTATAGTGGTTCAGGTCTAATTTTGGGGCCAGGAGAATATTCTAACCTCCAAAATTTAAATGGAGGGGTATATAATGATGTCATCTCATCAGCAAAAATAAACGTTCAATAATGACGAACAACCCAACAGAAGCTAAACTATGTTGGGTTATGCAGAGCGTAATCCAACATAGTTTAACAACGACAAAATATCTTTCTTATATCGTGTCGTGTAAAGTTGGCTTTCCTTGGATCTATTGCCTTTCAAGTTTTACGTTGCGGGTTGAACTACCTATTAAGAATCAGTCAGGTTAGCAAGCCGGAAAGAACTCTGATTCCCACAGTGAATAAAATTTAATCACTGCTACCAATTAAGAATTAGAGTCAAGGCAAACCAGCGATTACCTTCAGTTCAAACACAATCTGAAACTCAGGAGAAAAACAATGTCTAACATCAACAACCAAACCCAAGACCTTTACAGCATCGAAGCTGTGCAAGACCTTTCCCATGAAAGTGCTGCTGCTATTTCTGGCGGTGCTGATTTAGAACTCTTCGATGACGACAATTTTGGGAAGCCGTTAGTGCAGACAAACGATGGTACTGGAAATGTGGGCAACGATGTAAATGACCGTATTACCTCGATTATAGTCAACGCGGGTGTTTGGAGATTCTTCACAGATTCTGAATTTCGCGGTGTTTCTGCCGATTTAGGACCAGGACGTTATCCAAATATTGGTCTGGGTATACTTCCTAATGATTCAATCTCATCCTTCCAGAGGATCGGGTAAGTTGAGCTAACACTTTCAACGATCCGATCTCATCTATTGTGATTCTAGAAACTTAAGTCCTGAAAACCAAAAGAGAAAAAACGTTCTCACCTTCGCTTTTAGCTGAGTAACGCTTTTTCTGCCAGTTGTTAGGGGCGAGGTTGCTTTCGCCCCTTATTTTTTTATAGATATTTAATTTTACCACGAGATATCAGGTTGTTTTCCAACATACTCAGGAAGATTGTGGTGCTGCGGGGAGCAGAAACTCTGGGATTCCACGCTCGTTTCACCAGAGGATATTAGCAAATAAGTTAGCGAGAAAATTAAAGTTCAGATTCCTGCCCTATATACAGTTGAAAAATTAGGTTTTATTTTTATTTTCCTAAAGTAAAAAAAGAGTGTTAGAGAAGAATTTTTTGCACAAAATTCAATCCATCAGCGAGCGAATCTCATACTATTGGTAGATGTGGCGAAAAAAGAATCGATTAAGAATCAGGATGGGTTAAGAAATCAGCGATTACCTTCAGTTGAAACCCCAATTTAAAATCCAGGAGAGAAAAATGTCTAATATCAACAAGCACGGAGTAGATATGAGGTAATGATCTACTTTTTCAAGAACTCAGCTGTGAAAAGGTTGCTACCATTCAGGGCGGTTCCGCATTAGAACTTTATCAGGATACCGATTTTCAAGGGTCAATAATCTTTACAGATAGTAGTTATTCTTATGTCGGTAACCTGAATAATGACCAAGTATCCTTAATTGTTGTTAACGAAAGAATTTGGACATTCTATGCAGATGCCAACTTTCAGGGCATGATAATTACTCTTGGTCGTAGAACATATTCTGATGCTAGAACCCTTAATATTGGTAACGACACAATCTCATCTTTCTTGCGTATAGCCTAGAGTGAGATTGACTACAACTTTTATAGGCATTTTGTCTACATAGCAAAACTGCCTCAAAGTATAATTTTTTGAAGCAGTTATGGCAGTATTCATTCTAGAAATTGCTTCTTTGTCACTGCTAGCAATTAAAAATCACAAGGTAAATCTAGTGATTTTTGTCTAGAGTTCAAAGCTGGCTCAGAAATTTATATTTTGAGGCGGTTAAATATTCGTATTGATCTGTTTTGCCTCTACGGCATCAAAAACTTTAGTAATTTAACTATGAAATACTACAGCGTACTGCAACACAGTGAAGAAGACTGTGGTGCAGCAAGCCTAGCCACAGTAGCCAAACACCACGGACGCACCTTTACCCTCAACCGCGTGCGAGAAGCAGTAGGCACAGGAGCGCGGGGAACCACACTACTAGGTTTGAGACGCGGAGCAGAAACTCTAGGATTCCATGCTCGTCAAGTTCAAGCCACCGCACAACTACTAGAAAAATTAAATGAAGTTCCCTTGCCTGCCATCATTCATTGGAAAGGCTACCACTGGGTAGTACTATACGGGCTAAAAGGGAAAAAATATGCGATCTCTGACCCCGCAATTGGTATCCGTTATCTCAGCTTAAAAGAGTTAATGGCCGGTTGGAGTAATGGTGTAATGCTGCTGTTGATGCCAGACGACAGCCGCTTCTATGAGCAAGCAGAAGATAAAATTGGCGGTTTTGGGCGCTTTTTTGCCCGGATATTGCCCTATCGTAACCTTCTGATTCAGGCGATCGCCATCAACTTTGCGATCGGGCTATTGTCCCTCGCCTCCCCTTTAATGATGCAACTCCTCACCGATGACGTGCTAGTACGAGGAGATACCCAACTGCTAACAACAGTAGCAATTGGCGTTATTGCCATGAACTTAATTCAAAGTGCCATTGGTTTGGTACAAGCTCACCTGATTGGTCATTTTGGTCAACGGTTGCAATACGGGCTAATTCTAGAATACGGCAGAAAACTGTTGCGCTTACCTTTATCATATTTTGAAGCACGTCGCAGTGGAGAAGTCGTTAGCCGGATTGCTGATGTTCATACCATCAATAATCTCGTTTCTCAAATTGTCCTTGGTTTACCCAGTCAATTTTTTGTGGCTCTGGTTTCCTTGGGTTTCATGCTTTTCTATAGTTGGGAACTTACTCTCGCTTCCGTCGCCGCCTTTGTCATTGTCACAGGAGTCAACCTACTTTTTCTTCCTGCCTTACGCCAGAAAACCCGCAGCCTCATCGTTAAAGGTACGGAAAATCAAGGCTTTTTAGTCGAAACCTTTCGCGGTGTTCAAGTCCTGAAAACTACCCAAGCAACTCCGCAAGCTTGGCAAGAGTATCAGACAAATTTTGGTCGCATTGCAAACTTAGGCTGGACTACGATGAAGTTGGGGCTTTACAGCAGCACAGTCACGAATATTCTTTCCAAATTGACGAGTATTGGCATACTCTGGCTAGGTTCTAGTTTAGTGATTAATCAGACATTATCCATCGGTCAACTGCTGGCGTACAGTGGTATGAGTGGTAGCTTTCTTGGGTTTTTAGCATCAGTAGTCGGGCTAATCGATCAATTTATCACTGCTCAAATTGTCGTTCAACGCTTGACAGAAGTGATAGATTCTACGCCAGAAGATGAAAATGACTTTAAAAAACCTTGGGCAGAAATTCCAGGTAACGTAGATATTATTTGTTCTCAAATTAACTTTCATCATGCTGGTAGAACTGACCTGTTAGAAAATTTTTCTTTAACTATCCCTGGTGGTCAAGTAATAGCCTTAATCGGTCAATCAGGCTGTGGTAAAAGTTCCCTTGGTAAATTAATTACTGGTTTGTATAAAGTCCAATCTGGTAACATTCGTTATGGTTTATACAATCAGGAAGACTTATCTTTAGAATGTTTGCGACAGCAAGTCGTATTAGTTCCCCAAGAACCTCATTTTTGGAGTCGTTCGATTGTGGAAAATTTTCACTTCAGTTATCCCAATATTAGTTTTGAGGAAATAGTCAAAGCTTGCCAAATTGCTGGTGCAGATGAATTTATTAGTAAATTACCGGATAAATATCAAACTATTTTAGGCGAATTTGGTGCAAATATTTCTGGTGGACAAAGGCAGAGATTAGCTATAGCTAGAGCAATTGTAACTGACCCACCTATATTAATTTTAGATGAATCTACAGGCGCTCTTGACCCAGTAAGTGAAACCCAAGTTTTGGATAGATTACTTAATCACCGTCAAGGTAAAACTACAATTATGATTAGCCACCGTCCTCAAGTTATCAAAAGGGCTGATTGGATTGTGCTGCTTAAAGATGGGCACTTAAAAATTCAAGGAACCCCAGATGAATTACGTCATACTCCTGGAGAGCATTTAAGCTTTATTAATGAGATTTCTCCTTCTACAAATGGTCTTAAATCTTCTTTAGTTATTCAGAATTAGTTAATAGTTATTATATTTTATATCTACTCATAATCTAGTCTTTTTAGAGGACTCAAGCCTCATGAAAAAGACTAGATTCTCTTGCAAACTGAGTTAACTAAAGTGACGGAATTGCCAGGAATTAAACTTTTGTAAGTTTTGTAACAAGTGAATTTTGTTTGTGCTTATTTAGTAATATGAAAACATAACTCAGGACAGTAGACGGAAACCTTTTTTAATTTCATGAAATAATGCGAGTTTTAACGAATATTTCTGTGGCTGACCAGAGCGATCGCTAATAGCAAAAAAGCCCATCTACAACCCGATTGCTCAAAAAGCAGATTCTGGGAGAATTTCAACAAATGGTGTTTTTTAGCTCAAATAATCGGCTGGTAAGTCTTTTAAAAAACTTTTCAGTCTACTGCTGGAGTTATGCAATGCCAAAAAAAGAAGTATTCACACTTAGTTAGGAGAAAAAAATGAAAAAGAACTGCTTTGAAGCAATTTCTGGCATCAAAGAACTTAATGATGAAGATGCTGCTATCTGTAGTGGTGGTGTGGCCTATACTGGGAGCAACGACCCAGATGTAATTTTGTATAGAGATGTACAATTCGGCGGCGGTAATCCTCTGGGGGTTAATGCATCACCAGGTGATGGTCTTACCTACGTTGGTGATGATTTCAACGATATAACCTCATCTCTTGTCATTATTCGGGGTAAATGGCAGTTCTATAGAGACGCCGACTTTACGACGTTTCAGACCACTCTGGGGCCAGGAATATACGCTGTTCCCCCAAAAGGTATTGCAAACGACAGTCTAAGTTCCCTCTATCGTGTGAGCTAATCAGCATTTAAGTTGCATAAAACCAAGGCTAAAACCCTTACTGCAACCGAATCAGTCTGGAAAAATGAATGACGATTAGCTTAGGATAGGTTTAATTATGATGTCCGGGTAATTAACCATAATACCCGGAACCCCACCCCGCAAAAGCTGCGCTTTAGCTCCCCTCCCCTCTTGTAGGGCTACGGTGTATACACAAGTCTGAAATAGCTTACTCGCCTGGTTTTTCGCGTTAGTTTTACCCCACCCTAACCCTCACGCCACTTGCTTCAAGTCGGCAGAGCCGCCCAACGCAGTGGCTCCCCTTATAAAGGGGAGGGAACAAGATTTCTTATTTCCCCCTTTATAAGGGGGGATTAAGGGGGGTAATTCGACTAGTGTGTACACCGTAGCCTCTTGTGGGGAGGGGTTGGGGAAGGAAGGAACTCCAAAAGAATTACGTCATATTCCTAGAGAGCATTTAAGCTTTCTTGATGATATTTATCCTGAAAAGAATGGTTTTAAATCTTCTTTGGCTATTCAGAATTAGTTAATGGTTATTGAAAATTTTCTATCTACTCAACACTGATGATTAGTAACTCTCAAAAAAATTTTTTACCCTTAGTTCAAGACAACGAGTTTCTCCCACCAATTAGTCGTTGGACTACATTTGGCGGACTATTTATCGTGTTTGTGTTGTCGTTAGCTGTTCCTGTGGCTGCGGTTGCTAAATATAAAGTTACGGTCAAAGGTCAAGCTGTTGTCCGTCCTGCGGGTGAATTGCCAATTGTACAGGCGGCGACAGAAGGACAGGTAATGCAGATTTACGTCAAAGAAAATCAAACACTGCGAAAAGGAGATACAATTGCTACTATTGATGACTCTCGATTGCAAACCAAAAAAAACCAGCTGCAAACCAATATTCAGCAAGCTAGGTTACAACTAATTCAAACCGTTCCCCAAATTAATGCAATCGATAGTCAAATTCGAGCCGAAAGCGATCGCACCAATCGGACTATCGCCTCTGCTAAAGCTGAATTGCAAGGACGCGATCGCGATCATCAAGACAAAAAAATTACCAGTATCACTGAACTTCAAGAAGCATCAGCCAATGTCAAAATGGCTCAAGAAGAATTATATGCAGGGCAGGCACAGTTGCAATCAGCATTAGCTAATCTCCACGCAACTGAGGCGGCTTTAGGAGCAGCGACATCAAAGCAAAGCCGATATGAAAGTGCTGCTAAACAAGGGGCATTATCCCGCGACCAACTAGAAGAAGTACAGCTGGCTGTGAAACAACAGGAACAAGCTGTAGAGGCGCAAAAAGCAACTTATAAAGCCCAAGAAAAAACAAATGAACGGTTAAAACAAGCTGTTAATGGGGCTATTGCTAAACGCGATCGCGCTCAAGTAGCTCTTAACCCAAGCAATGCAGAGGTAACAATGGCGACTGAACGCATTGCTCAAGAAAAAGCCTCTGGGGAAGTAAATAAAGCATCCTTAGAAAGAGAACTTCAAGCACTTATAAAACAGAAAATCGAAACGGAAAAACAATTAGAGCGCGATACTAGCGAATTCAAGCAAGCTGAAATTGACCTGAAGCAAACTACTATTACGGCTACAGCAGACGGGATTATTTCCAAGCTAAATTTAAGAAACCCTGGTCAAACTCTCCGGGCTGGGGAGGAAGTTGTCCAAATAGTTCCTAGTCATGCACCTTTAGTTATTAAAGCAGCTGTCGGTTCTGAGGAAAAAGGTAAGATAAAAGTCGATCAAAAGGTGCAAATGCGAGTTAGTGCTTGTCCTTATCCTGATTACGGTACTCTCAATGGCGTAGTCAAAGCGATTTCCCCGGATGCTGTTAGTTCGCAAAAAAATGATGCAGATGCTGATACGAACTCTATGCCAAAAGCAAGTGCTGTAGGTGCTTTTTATGAAGTCACAATTGAACCAGAGAAACTTGCTTTAGGTCGCAGTACAAAAAAATGTGAAATTCAATTGGGTATGGATGGCAGAGTTGATATTATTACCCGCGAAGAAACTGTGCTGCAATTTGTGCTTCGTAAGGCAAGATTAATGACAGATTTTTGAGATCGTCAATCGCCAAATTGACGTTAACTTTCAGTTATAAAGGAAAATTTTATTCAACTAAGGGTTGTGAAATCGTGAAAAATTCCTGACGGCGTTGAATCAACACTACAACAACACCGCTTCCAACCACAGCAAAGGCAGAAGGAATAAATGGCAACCATAACCCTTGTTTTAAAAGAGCGATCGCACAAACTCCATATAATATGACAACCGTCACAAAGATAGCGCATCTTTTATGTGAGAGCGATCGCACCTGCCAAATAATCAGACTCGCAACTACAGACCAGCCGCATATCAAAAGAATATCGCCCCAGTAAGGCAAAACCCAAAGAATTGGACGTTGGTCTAAAACTGCACTCAAAATTTGGCTAACCATTTGCGCTTGTATAAATACCCCTGGTATTTCTTGGTAATCTTGCTGTGCAGTACTGTAGGGAGTTGACCAAGTATCGCTAACAGTGTTAGCTGTCACTCCAATGATAACTACCTTATCTTTAAGTAGATCAGGATTAACTTTATTACTCAATATATCTTCAAGGGAAACTTTTTGATAATCAGTATTACGGTAATTGATAAGTATTTGATTTCCACCTAAATCAATTTTTTTTTGATAGCCACCACTGCGACCAAATTTTAAGCGGTTAAATACTTTAGAGCCAAACTGTACATAATCTTCATTAAATTTAATTTGAATCTTTTCCTCATATAAGTAATGAGCAGCTAATAGCAACGAAAGCGAATTAGTTGTTGTACAAGTCGAAGAAGGTTCTGGTGGCAACCTCAAAATTTGGCGACGGACAATACCATCTGGGTCTTGAATTACATCAGTAAAACCCTGACGTTCTACAGGTACTTCTTTCGGAGGTTTAACACCTTGAGGGTCATATTTACTATCGGGTATTTTGCAGGGAACAATAACATTCTCTTTGCTAATTTCTGTAGAAAGTTTTATTGGTTGTAACTTATTCTGGGGATCGGGAAAGTCTCTATAAATATCCAGTCCAACAATTTGCGGTTGATACTTTTGTAATTTGTTGAGCAATTTAGCTAACGTATTATCAGAAATGGATTTCATTCCTTTGGTCGTCTCTTGTCGTGATTGAATATCTTTTTCAGTAATTTCTACAATTATCAACCTTGGATCTGGGTCTTCTTTGGGTCGCAACCGTAGCATTTGATCAAAACTTTGCAGTTCGATTTTCTCAAAGATTCCCACATATCTCAAACCTACTGTTGAAATAACTACAATAAAAGTACTAAATAATACAGTCCAAAGTTGGAATTTTGGTGTTGCAATTTTACCTTTTGTCGAAACTTCTCCGACAAATTTGGTATCAGCAAAATTACCGCATAGTTCTTGCCACGTAGTAGGATCAGTTGTGGGATTTTGATAGATAACTGGCAACCAACTGGCACAAGGAAATTCATTTTCCAGTCCTTGAAGTCTTTCTCGAGCTTCTCGCACAGCTAAGTAAAATGGTTTGCTATTTGCAAAGGCGGTAAGAAAGTTTTTGAAAAATTCCTGTGCTATTAAATCTGGTACTTTTTCCCGCATTACAATCATTTGGGGAATGTTTAAATCAGCTAAATTTCGTCCTAAACCAATTCCGTCACAAGAATTGAAAATTGCTAGTTTCAAACCGCGTCTAATTGCTGTCTTCAGTCCATTTTTCAACTGCGAAATTGTTAAACTTTCTGTTTTATTGATACAAATTTTTCCAATTTCTCCGTCAGCAAGACTAGTGCTATGTCCAGCGAAAAATAGAATGTCCCACTCATGATTCCATAGATACTCGTCAAGTGTTTGCCGTGTTGGTTCTATAAGAAAGGTGGTTTTAGCATCTGTTAAATTTTGTAATAAAGAGGCGTCTTTATCAATATCAATACCAACTCGATTGCCTAAAATTGCCAAAATTTGGACTTTATCTGTAGGAGATTTTTGTAATAACTGAGGAGATTTATACTCATGATTGCTTAAAGCTAATTCTGCTTTTGGGTAATCTTCAAAAAAATGCCATAGATGCCAAGGCAGGCGATGTAGTAGAACTATATTTGTTTCAATAACGACTCTAATTTCATCATTACGACTAAGTAGAGTTCGCAACTGCCGTTCAATATTCTGAAATGATTCAAATTTTAACCAACCATTGATATTTACTTGTAGCTGTTGACATACTTCATTGAAGTCATTGATAGAAATATTGGTTATGTCTTGCGAATGTACTTTTATACGGTGATTGCTACCCAGGCGTTGATGAACTGCTGCGTAGAGGAACTGCCATCTGTGGTAGAGTTCTCTTAGTTCTGGTGCTGGCGGTAGACTCCCTATTAATTTCACGGGTACAAATTGGTTATGACACCAAAGTTGAGCCGTGACAACAGGAAATCCTTGATTTAAATCTCCTCCCAAGAAGCTGAAGACAACTAGCTTACTCATAAGTTAAGTGGACTTTGCCATTCGTGATTAACTAATGACTAATCAACAGGGAGCATTCTACTTATGCAAAAAGACCAAAGGAAAGTGTAGTGTAAGAACTACACAAGACAAATTTAGGCTAAATCTATGACCTTCGAGGAAAAACAACGTTTACAAGCCGCCGCAAAAGAAATCGCATCATTTGTGTATAAAAATACACTATTAAGATAATAAAAAACTTTGGTCAACTCGCTATTTGATATTATTGTATAAGTAGGATACTCCCAATCAACACCAATTTGACACTGCTGGCTCCTAATAACTAAATTATAAAATTTTCTGTTATTTGATAATTATTCAGATCAATCTGGATGCTGAAACATTCTTCTACTTCCCCATAAAAGAGTTTTAATTGCACGTAGATATCTTGAATTCTTGCTTGTACTTGTTGAAGTATTTCCCCTCGATCTGAAAGTAAAATTAGCTTGATATTAGGAGGTAGGTAAAGTTGATTACAAACTGGATGTAACTGCACGCGAATCCTAACTTGTTGATTAGCCTCTAATATTAAGGCAACTAATAAAATAACTTTTTGAGTCTCTATTTCTATTCCCAAGTCAATCAGCTTGGCGCGTTTGATAGCGATAGTATTTAACCCAGAATAAGTGCGGAAATTAAAAGCTAGGCTACTGGAGTTTGGCTCAAAAAAAGTCTCTATAGCTTGCCAAGAAGCATCGTAAATCTGCTCCAGCCAACGACTGAGATCCACTCGTACTTGTGAAAATTGCGTTGGTGCAGCCTGTTGTCGTAGATATCGCAGCCTTTCTTGGTGCAAACGCTGCCGCCACTGCTCATTTTCTAATAGCACTCCCCAGGTTGTAAATGGCACTGCAAGTCTCAGAAATGTTACAGAGGAATTACTTAACCGTTGCACAATATTTTCTGCTTGAACATTCGATAATTTTGGTAGTGGAGCGATCGCAGCTTTCATTTCCTCTGTTCCACAAAATTGGTAGGTCATCCAAAAAGCATTAAGGTCTTTAATTAAGTGCCGTACATCTATACAATAAGTTCTATCTACTTGGTCATAGTCTGCTAGTGATTTAAGTTCACGATGGCTTATATAGCTCCAAATTCTTACCCACTCCCCATCTGGTGTAACTTGCACTGCTAAATAATAGTCTGCTGCCCAACTGGGAATGTCTACCCATTCTTGAGGAACTTCTAATTCGCTATCATCAATTGCCTCGCTGGGAATTAAAACGACTCGCTTTTCCTTTAACAAAATTGCTGTGCCATTGACAAATTCCCAAAAAGCAGGAATACCAGGGGAACTGTGCCAGATACTTGCTTCTGGAACATATTCAGCTTTTACCCAATTCAAAAACCCATGAAGGCAAATTTGATTCATGTAAGCACGCCAGCGACTGCTAGGTGTGGCGTATATTTGGCTTTCTTGCCAACAACTTGTCTGTAATGATGGTGATATTTCTAACAATAGTTCCTGCGGTTCTGTAAAAGTGGAAGTCATTTTTACTACCTCATTTTTCATAGCGTCAGCGATATTCTCCATACTTAACTTTCAACCATTCTTCCAAAGCACTACTCATATCATTAACTAGGTTGGAAGTCACAGAAATATTAAGCGTGTCTTGACTCCATTCGAGCAATGCTTTCAGCATTGATTCTCTACATTTGATCAGACGGCGAGAAACAGTAGGCTGACTCATTTGTAGGCGTTCTACAATCTGTGGCTGAGTTAACCCCTGTTGATAGTAAAGTTTAAGTATTTCCTGGGTTTTTACCTCAAAAGTTTGTAAAGTTTTTAACAAAATAGCCTCAATCTGAAATTGTTGATTTTGTTGGTTTTGGGCATCCTCTTGGGCTATCATCTGAGCAATTAATGAGTCAGATAATGGATCTGGCAAATCAAAAGTTGTTGTGGAATCATCTTCTGATATCGCTGCATTTAGAGAACTAACAGGTGGATACAAATAACCACGCACGTAGACAGCTGCTTGAGTTAACCACTGTCCAATTTTCTCTCTAGTACATTGTGAAGTAGGTTGAGTTAACTGATTTTGGCGTTCGCGGTTGTAGAGGTTGACAATAGCTTCCCAAAGTTGGGGTTCTGGTTCTGGTAGTGACTTTGTGCCACCTGGTTGGTTTTGAACATACAGTTCTTTGAAACAAGTCCAAGCTAGTCGATATTGGGCAATTAGAATAGGTGATAATCCAGCTTGAGCTAAAGCTTCTAATAACTGCTTTTTGCTTACTTTGCGTAACAATGCCCAATTTGTGCAAATATCAGCTTCTTTGCGTTGGCGTAAAATATCTTTTAGCCGACTGGGAACTGCTATAGTGGCATAGACTTTTAAGCTAGAGCATTTTTCTAGATTAAAGTTTTTGAGAATTGTTTCAATTTCAGCATTTGCCATTTGAAAATAATCTGCTAGGCTATGTTGACTATTTGTGAATTTGGCAATTGTTTTTTTAGCAGCCCAATAATTTGATTCTTGTAAATAAGCAGATAAATGCATTTTAGCAAGGCTATTAGATTGCTCTCGCCAGCACTTGTGCCAATGTAACGACCAAAAATTTTCTGAGTTATAAACGAATGATGAAGACTTTAAGCAATTTTGAATATTTCGATGTAGTTTGATATCAATCAACCATTTGCTGAATCTGTCTTCTTCCAACTCAATGAAGGTTGAGAACATCTCGATAATTTTTTGACGAGGATGCATAAGCAGTTAAAAATTTCAATTGATCCGAACTGAAGCAACTATCAAAGCCGTAGAAGCTTCTGTGGAGAATTGCAAGATACTAGTTTTATAATTTGCAATTCAATAGCGCACATATTTTATTTATTGATATTTTTTAAAGATAACTATACTCATATTTGCTTGAATCTAGATAATTTAGTTATTTTAATGCTAAATTGGCGTTAAAAGTGATTTTAGGTGTAGCACAAATGCGGTATAAATCGAGTAAACACTGGTTGAAAAGGTCTAGCAAGATATTATCTCTTAACTTTTTTAAAATTATCTTGCCAATTTTCGTATGTCGGAAGTGTTTATCGATTAGTAGTTGTACGCCCATACGCTCTATTTGAGTTAGAAATATAGGTTATCATCGACTCTTTTGTTTATAATTATGGGTTCAGTAGCCATAGTTGCGAACATACACTTAATTAAGTCTTTTTGGGAATATGCCTTTCGGTATACTTTTGAGTATTTACTTTTCCTAACTCCCTAAAAAATGGGTGAATCGGGAGTAATTAAAGTTAATTACTTATTTTCAGCTTAAAGTATTTTAAAAATCAACTTTTTTGATCTAACTGGAAGTGAGTTTAAAAGTGAGAAAAATCAAACTACTGGCTTTGATATTAATTAGTTTGGCAATGGTGTTGTGCTTTAATTTGCGTTTTTCAACACCGTTAATACCCATTATTGCGGCTTCACCACCAAAAACTATCCGCTACTTCGATCGCACTTTGCCCCAAGGCATCGCTCACATCCTGTTGATTCCAGCTAATAGCAAATTTTTGGTGACTCCTGCACTATCACAGAAGGTAGGCACTGTAGAAGAATTTGCCCAAAGGTATCAAGCAGTGGCTGTTTTGAATGCAGGCTTTTTTGATCCAGCTAACCAAAAAACTACATCTTATATTGTCCGACAAGGAAATTTGGTAGCCGATCCCAAGGAAAACGAGCGGCTAGTAAACAATCCCAACTTAAAACCTTATCTGGATCAAATATTCAATCGCACAGAATTTCGGCGCTACTTATGCGGGCAAACTATTCGCTATTCCATTGCTCTACACAGTCAGTCACCACCAGCAGGTTGTCAGTTAGTCGATGCTATAGGTGCTGGCCCACGCTTATTACCAGAACTCACTTTAGAAAAAGAGGGCTTTATAGACAATGCTAATAAACGAGATGCGCTTGGCAGCAACCAACCCAATGCCAGAACTGCCGTAGGTATCACCCGTGATGATAGCGTCATTTTAGTTATGGTGGCTCAAAAACCCTCGGCTCCAGCGAACTCTGGAATATCTTTGCCAGCATTAGCTGATTTGATGAAAACTCTTGATGCCGATCAAGCAATGAATCTGGATGGGGGAAGTTCGTCTTCGCTTTATTACAATCGGAAAACTTTTTATGGCAAGGTTGATTTGCAGGGAAATTTTATCAAGCGTCCTGTGAAGTCGGTTTTGCTGGTTCAGGAAAAGTAGGGGTTGTGGGAATTGATAACAGACAGCGAAGCGCGAGGCTATTGCCATATCAAACGTAAGTAATAGTTGAGCTATACCTACCTACTGGTAGATTTTTGCCATATCCTCAATTCCTGAATCCGAATTGAGTCACAATGGTAATATGCAATCATTGAAGGTACTGTTATGCTTCGTCTAACTCAAATTATTCGGAACTTGTTCCTTCGTTTTGAAGGCTTGTTTGGTGTTTTATTCCAAAGTATTTCTAATTTTTTCGGAAATTTATTTGGTTTTTTTGCCAAATTTTTCGGATTCTCTCAGTCTGGTTATTTCTTGGAATCCGATCAGGTGCAAGGCGTAAAGCAAGCTTCAACTAAACGGCCAATTGAAACGAATCGAGATAACACTGCTAAAATACCTGCCACTAACCGTCGTCGTTCTAATGCCAAACTTGACGACTATTACCTCAACATGGCTCGTAATGTGAAAAAGAACTAAAAAAGCCATCAAATGGAAGGTAGTTTAGTAATAAACTGTTCCACCTTTAACTTGCATAATCAGGGCAAGCAAGACTTTAGCACCTTTAACAAAAATTTTGTCCAGTTTGAGGCTGGACATTAGCTATAAATCTTTTTGAACTTGAATGTTTAGTTAGTTTCTAACTTACCAAATCAACTAAGGCGTTGCTTTGGAAGCGGACTATAGATGAAACTGAGCAACCGCGATAATTCTCAGAAGTGAATACTGATAGTGTGATATTAGCTTGACCTGGATCTAAAATGCGTTTTACCTTGCAGATTTGCATTTTATTGTTGCAGTAAGCAATAATCCGATCGCCAGCCTTGACTTCCAATGCTTGAATTTTCAATTAATACCAACCTTGCCAATAATTTGCTTTGTTAAAGGAAAAATATATTGCTATATCTTATTCGCTTAACAATAGCAATGTTATTTTAGTTTAGCACAAAAATAAAAGTTATTAATGCTATCAATTTCATCTTAATAATGTCAAGTTTATTAATGCTGCAAATAATAGTGCAGGAGGTAGGAGGCAGAAATTTGTCTGTTGCTATCAACCCTATCTAATTACCAGCCACCAAATCGTTTGGGCAGTTTATCGGTCGGAGTATTTATTGAAATCCAGATGAAGGTAAACCTCTGCTCCAAAGAAGTTGGAGCTAAATTTTTTTGATGGAAGATTTTTCTCTCAATGTTTTTGTTACAATCATTGAACTTTTATATCTAAAAATACCACTATGGCTTTATATGCTGAATTACATAGACATCTAGGCGGCTCAGTTGTACCACGAGTTTTATGGCGATATTTCGAGCGACATTCTACGGAGTTAATTTCCCGCTTTGCTGACTATTCAGATTTTGAAGATTTTTATACCCGCCCACGTAACACCCTAGATGAGTATCTAGAATTACACACCTTGGTAGAAAGCGTGCAAACTGTGGAAACTTTGCCTTACTTTATCTACCGCTTGGTACGGGGTGCTTACATATTTGAAAATTTGGCTTATCTAGAACTGCGCTATACTCCTTATTTGCGGACACCTGAGCATCTGAGTCAATCCGAAAGAATTGACAAGATGGCAGAAATTGTGCGAGTCGTAGGACTTGCCAGCCACCAGCCAGAATATCCGATTGTTACTAGCCAAATTCTCTGTATGCACACGCGCCTACCTTATGAAGTGAACAAGGCGATTGTTGATTTGGCAGCGCAAAATCAACAGTATGTCTGTGCAGTAGATGTAGCCGGAGGTGGTAGTTGTTACGCCGATCGCTTAGAAGAATGGATTAGCTTATATGATTATGCGCGATCGCTAGGCATTAACACCACGGGACATCTATATGAAACCACCGCTAGTTGTTACCCAGAACTGTTACCATATTTGATGCGAATTGGTCACGGCATTCAAATTCCCTTACTATATCCAGAACTACTTAATGATGTGGCTAAACGCGGACAATGTTTGGAAGTTTGTCCGACAACTTATCTCAAAACTGGAACTTTGCAAGATATACGTCAACTCAAATTAGTTTTTGACCGTTGTCTTGATGCTGGGGTTGATATTGCTATCTGTACTGATAATGCTGGATTGCACAATGTGCGTCTACCGTTTGAGTATGAAAATCTTTTGACTTACAACATTATTAGTTTTGAACAACTACAAGCTTGTCAAGATGCAGCTTTCCGTCATGCTTTTGCTTGGCCTTACAGTCAACCTCCTGCATCACTGTTGAACGGCTTGCTCAAACCTGAACCAGCTAAAATTTTGTCCATGAGAGATACTAATTAACGAGCGCCTAAAGATATTCATAAAGTCAGGTGAGCGAATGTTAATTAATGTTGCAATTACTAATTTTTACTGATCCTATAGAAAAAATTGTAATGCATAATAGATATCTTACAAAATTAATGTTTTAAAAATAAAACCACAAACCTACACTGATAAATTATCTGTGTAGGTTTGTGGTTTATTCTTTGCTGAGAAACTATTATTGCTATAATATCAGGCTGGGATAATTAATTTTTTGTAATGCAAATCCAAGGGTCTATTTTTATTATTTCAGTAAATTCACTGCAACAGTATTTATCTAGAAAGGTACATAAAAGTCTAAGTTAACTTTCAGGAAAATTACGATGAATTTTATAGAATCTATCAAAAACGAGCTAATTTATTCAGGGATAATTGATCAAGCTTTAAAGGTAGGAGATATTATTCCTAATTTCATTCTACCTAATGCTTTGAGTCAACCAGTAGAATTACAAAAATTACTATTTAATGGCCCTGTAGTTATTTCCTTTTTTCGAGGTTCTTGGTGTCTTTTTTGTAACTTGTAACTAGCAGGACTCCAACAAGCATTACCTGCAATTAAAACATTAGGAGCATCAGTAATAGCTATTTCACCTCAAAATAATCGTCATACCATATCAACTGTAGAAAAACATGAGCTAACTTATGAAGTATTGAGCGATCGCAGCAACATAATTGCTCGTCAATTTGGGATTGTGTTTCAAATCCCGCAGTATCTAAGACCGTAAGGATTCAGGTGGCAGAGTATTGACAAAGGGGACACTTGAGGGGGAATATCGCAAATATGAACCAAAACCTGCCTCAAGAATTAGAGCCA
>NZ_JBALDC010000074.1:0-132764 GCF_036917575.1 Nostoc sp.
AACTAGCTGGGATATTTTTGCTTTCTCTTCGTTGTAAAAGTAGAGCGTCTTTTGATGATTCTCTTGCTCATCAATATAGAAGCGATAATTTTGAGCGACTCGCTCTTTTAGCTCATTAGCCTCAATTTGGTAAGTTTGAATTTCTTGCTGAACATCAACCAGTTGAGATGCAGCTTCCTCATTTTCTTTCGCACGTTGTTGTGCTTCATCGCGTTGGGCACGAACAGTCATCAATAGCTGTTGAAGTTCACGAGGAGAAGGTGGCTCTCTCTGCCGTGAGCGAGGATTATTAACATTGTTGTCATGATTAGAATCTCTGCGATCTGCTCTACTCATTGTCATAATTTATATTTCTATGTAGGTATTTGTTAGATTGAAGTATAAGTATTCAGTTTAGCCGAGATAAACTCATTGAAGTGTGATCTCGGTTCTACTGGTAATATGATCTAGTTTCAGACTCTCAAACTGTACCAGTTACAGATCGCTCTCTGATGATGTTACGCCTTATTAGTTAGCAGTATGAGGAGAAAGAAATACTCAACTTTATAGAAAAATGTGCGGGATAGACGCAGGTTGTAAATTACAAAAAACTGCTAAGGCTGCTACTACAAGAATAGCAATGAGCGATCGCAGTAATCTCACTGTCTGAATTACTAAGTGTTCATAGTCGCCGTTAAAGGTGACAAAAGATGTCACGCTCCAATTTGTCCGATATCTTCAGACCAGAGGCGCTGCATTTCTTCGCAGGTTGCTAGCAACTCCTGCAACTTGCCCATCGCTTCAACTCGACCATCTTTGAGGACAATAATTTGGTCAGCTTGATGTAAGGCGATTTGACGATGAGAGACAGCTAAACAGGTAAAATTTTCCGTTTCTAAGAGGCGCTGCCACAGGGTGCGTTCTGTTTCCACATCTAAAGCGCTAGATAAATCATCAAAAATCAATAGCTCAGACTCGCGGACAAACATCCGTGCCGCAGCTGAACGCTGAATCTGACCACCAGAAAGTTTAGTTCCCCTTGGCCCTACTAAGGTGTCTAAGCCATTTTCTAAGTTGGCAATATCTTTTTCCATCACCGCTAAATAAATAGCAGTTTCCAGATCGACTGCATCCTCCGGTAGTCCCATCAAAATGTTGTTGCGTAACGTTTCGCTAAAAAGTTGCGGTACTTGGGCAGTATAAGCACTACGTGGTGGGACAAAAAAAGCGGCGGGGTCTTCGATTTGGTGGTTGTTCCAGAAAATTTCTCCTGCTTGTTTGGGTAAAAGCCCTAAAAGCACGCGCAATAAAGTACTCTTACCCGAACCAATGCGTCCGGTGATTACCGTCAGAGTACCCCTTTTTAAAGTCAGACTGACCTCTGCAATACCGCACTCAGTACTGGGGTAGTGATAGCTTAAGTTCTTGATCCTCAGCGTTTCCAAGCGGTGTTGGGCAGTCTTGGGAGTGTAGGGCAACTGAGGTAAGTTACCCCAAAGATAAACTTTTTCGTGTTTGACTAAACTTAGAGGTGGCACGCCAGGAATGAGTTCGGTCAGTCGCAGCAGGGAAACCTCAGTTTGATAGTAACGCGTTAAAGACTCACCAAAAAAGCTAGCGATCGCCGCGAATTCCCCCAAATATGAAATAAATAAACCAAAATCACCGATTGTTAAAGTTGTTCCTGTTTTAGTCTGCATCATCTGAGCCACCGCCAGCAGCAAGATAGCTGTGCCCAGATTTGCCATATTTGTCAAAAATGAATACAGTAACTGTTGGAGTAATAAATCTTTGAGGGCCGCTTGGCGGCGAACCTCATTCACCTTCTCAAGGTATTGAATAACACGCTTCTGGGTGCCAGCAACCTTAATTGCTTGTACTGCTGTAAAAATCTCGCCTAATAACCCCGTAACTGCTCCAATGGCTTCTTGATTGGCTTGTCGATTATTACGGATACGCTTACTGGCAATATTGACGACTGCCAGCGTTATCACCAAAGGCATAAACACAACCAGTGCTAACCAGGGGTTAACTCGCACCAGTATCGCCAAGCCGATTAAAACTGCTAACCCTTGAGCAATTGGGTCGAAAGAGAAGGTTAAAAAATCGAGGATCGCCGTGATATCATCACGAAACCGAGCGATCGCTTCTCCAGATGAGGCAGGTAATGCTTGTGCGCCTGGTCGCTCCCAGATTCGGGCGAGTAAATGCTTACGTAGCAGAGTCGCAACATGGATCCGAAACACACCATCTGCTGTGGCACCAATCAGCATGAAGGTTTGCTGTGCCACAACACTCCCTACCAACAAAGCCAGCAATGTCCAGACGTTGAACCCTGTGGTTGCTTTGACTGTAATCGTGTCGAAAACTTGGCGAATAATCAGTCCGGGTACTAAGAGAAAGAAGTAAAATACACCACTGGCTAATAATCCATTGGTGAAGTAGAGCAGAGGTTTGTAGCGAATTAACTCCAATAAGTACTGCCAAGTTGGGATAGAAGACAAAGATTTTGCTTTCATGCCAAGGCCTCCTCTAGCCCAACTTGTAGTAATTGGGCAAAGTGGGAGTCAGGGTTAGTAGCTAATTCCTGACGCTGACCGTACTCGATACAACGACCGTCTTCTAAAATCATAATCTGATCGGCTCGCTTTACCGTTGCCAAATGATGAGCAATAATGATCGCAGTTCGCCCAACTAGCAGGCGATCGATAGCTTTTTCTAACAATTGCTCTGTAGCTGGGTCGAGGCGGGATGAGGCTTCGTCGAGGATTACCAAACCGGGATTTTTGAGAAAGACCCGCACAAATGCCAATAACTGCGCTTGTCCTGCTGATAACCCGCTACCACCAGGAGCTAGTAGAGTGTCTAAACCGCTAGGAAGAGATTTATACCAATCCCATAAACCAACTTCCTGAATCACTTCCTCGATGTCTGTATCAGGGATAGATGACTCAAACAAAGTGAGATTATCACGAACACTGGCGTGGAAAAGTTGAATCTCTTGCGTTACCATGCCTACGTGTTCTGGCAGTGCAGCCAAAGGTATATCGCGTAAGTTAACTTTGCTCAAACGAATTGTTCCTTGTGTGGGGTCATAAAGTCGTACAATCAAGCGGGTGAGCGTGGTCTTGCCACTGCCTGTGCGACCAAGAAGACCGAGAATGTTACCAGGCAACAAAGAAAATGAGACATCGCCCAATACCAAATCCGGTTGTGTTGCCTTCGAGTCTCCTTCAGGAGTAGCATAACGAAAATCAACATTCTCAAAACTCACGCTTAATGCCTGATGCTCAAGAGTTGTTTGACCAGTATCTGGAAGACGACTTTGAGTTGTGAGTAATTCTCGAACTCGAATTAAGGCAGCTAAAGCTTGTTGTAGGTCTTCAACCTGGCGACCAACTTCTTGAATTGGTTCTTCCAATAACTCGATGTAGCGATAGATGAGATAAACTGTGCCGATAGAAAATGCGCCATTGAAAAAAAGCACAATACCGATACCTAAAATCACCATTTTTCCGATCGCAAACAGAATGCTCCAGGCGCTAAATACTCCCAAACTCAAGCTCTGTGCCTTAATTAACTTGGGAAACAAATCCCGTGAGCGTTCGTAGAATCGATGCATGACATAGGCTGACGCACCAGAAGAACGCACATCCTCTGTACCAGAGAGTCGCTCTGCCAAAAAACCAAACAAAGCTGCACTGGAGGAACGTTCCTCTTGGAAGTAAGGAACAACTATATTACTGAATCGGTTAAAAGTAAACGATAGAATGACAACGAAAGCGATCGCAGAAGACCCTACCCGCCAGTCAATGTAAAACAGGGCAATAAAAACACCGACTGCAAAAACACCGTTTCCCACAAATTCGATGGCGAAGCGAGAGAAAAAGTTATCCAATTGACTAACATCGCCATCTATGCGTTCGATCAAAACACCTGGTGTTTGGTTGTTATGAAAAGACATATCGAGTTCTAAGCAGTGTAGTGCTAGATTCGCCCGCAGTCGATTTGTTGCCCGTAAGCCAATATCTGCTGCTAGATAAGTTTCTAATAAAGAAATTAGCCCAGTCGCTAAGGCAATTCCCAAAAAAAGCAATGCTAATTGCAGTAGTCGAGAAAATGTTGCCCCGGCAATCGCTGTGTCGATAAACGTTGCTAAAAGCTGAGGATTGAGCAACCGCAAGCCAATGCCAATTAGCAACAGAACTAGTAGCAAAAGCGACTTCTGCCACAGGGGTTTGAGATATGCCAGCAGAATGGAGATATAGTTACTCCCAGAAGTTTGCATAGTTTAAAAATAATTATTTTAGTTACATCTTCATTCCTCAAAGTTACGCAATTTGTTTTTACATGCTTCCTTATTTTTATCAATTATTACAGGTGGAATTTGTGCAAAAATAGCAGATTGCAAAAGTTCAGGAATTTTTTTCCAAACTACATTGCCTTTACGACTCTTGATATACAATTGCATAAATTCTAGTAACGCTGTTGGGCTTTCTTCTGGAGGAAGATTAATGAAAAGATAAGTGGGTTTGTCTTGGCTTGATACAGATACAACACAGCCTTGACTGCAAGCCCACAAGCATTCAACTGGCTTAATTTCAAGTTTATCAGAGGTCAATTTTTCATCACATAAAGTCTTTATTTTGTCCAGTAAAATACTGCCATCAGCAGGTTGGTGTTTGGGTCGTTCTTCGGAGGAGCGGTGGCAGGATTTACAGACGAAGATAGTATGTTGATGCATAACTTTAGGGTATATCAGTGAGGTATGTGCAGAAGTTCTATATTGTTAAATTGCTATAAAATTAGTTATATCTATCTCAATAAGTTAAAATGTATAGCTTATAACAGATATTTATAAATATCATTTAGCAATCTATTTATACTCAAAAGTCCAGTGAGTCTAAAAGCGTTCAACGGATTTAATTTCAAATCGATTTAGCTTCCAGCTAATCAATAAAACTAAGAATACAGGATTTGAAGGACATGTTGTTGCCGCAAACGGATTTTTTTTTGCCCGATCGGGATTTTTTGATGCTTGCAATCACATAGCGATCAATTTATGTGCAGACTTACTTAATTTGGCGTGTAGAAAAATTAGCTGAAGATGTGTGCGATCGCTCTCATTTTTAGCTTCTTTAACGAGATGCCTACTCTACAGGAAGGACTGCCCCCAACAGTAAACCCGCAGGGCATTACATATTACAAATTAGTAAGTAGTTAAACAAAATTAATTACATAGTTTTTTCCAAATTCTCTTGATTTGTTAAATAATTATGAAATT
Organism: Nostoc sp.; assembly: GCF_036917575.1. Lineage (GTDB taxonomy): Bacteria > Cyanobacteriota > Cyanobacteriia > Cyanobacteriales > Nostocaceae > Nostoc. Next base: position 5,264 of record NZ_JBALDC010000074.1, read on the forward strand.
AATTATGTTTTTCTTAATAAGTTAAAAAGTCTGTATCGCTTCTAACAAATGTTTAGAAATGTCATCCAGCAACCTATTCATACCCAGAGGGCCATATGGTGCGTACCATATAGCTTGCTCAACAACATAAGCCCGATTGTTTTTGACTGCTGCCAGTGAAGCGATAAGGGGATTTTGCAAAAAATGGGAAGCTGGTTTGTCAGTATGACTAACAATAAATAAAATATCAGCGTCAAACTTATCTATAACTTCAATGCTAAACGGTACTGACTCATTTTGCTTGATAAAAATCGGTTTTAAAGGTACACCGATATCATTCAAAATTTGAAAGTAATTTGTATATTTCGGCGATATCCAAAAATTAGAACCATCAGATTGAATGACGGAAGTTTTTGTTCCTTGTAGCGGTTTGCCCAGGCTTTTTCGTAATGCTTCCACTCGTTTTTGATATTGGGCGAGAATTTTTTCTGCCTTTTCTTCTTGATCAACTAATTGAGCAATTGCTCGAAAGTTTTCTTGGAAAGAAGTTTTTATTTTGTCATATTCTCTGAGCACAGTAGGCGCAATAGCTGATAGTTGCGCGTAATTTTTGTCGTCATGAACATCGAGTGACAGCATTAAATCTGGTTTAAGCGCGAGGATTTTTTCTAGAGAAGGACTCGCTGTTAGACCAACTAGCTCGATTCCTGCTACTTCATCGGGCGACAATCCACTGAAACCGACCGATTCATCTCCATAAATTGCTGTACCTACGGGTTTGATACCGAGAGCCAGTAAAGGATCTAGTGTCCAGGGAATATCTAATGCGATAATGCGTTGGGGGTTAACTGGAATACAGATTTCATCTAATGCGTGTTGAATCACTTGACAATCAGACTTAGGTGCTAAATATCGTGTTGAGGTCTTAGTTGCTTGGGTTACTGGACTGTGGCAAGCTGTAATTATTAAGAGGAAGGAAAAAGCCATTAAAAGCAATGGCTTTATTAAACGTGGTTGTTGAGGTTTCATTACTGAGTTTTCTAGCGATCTACAAATCAAACGGTGTTACAGACTATTGCTCAATCAATGACCAATGGTATAGCTAGTTAAAATTCCCAACTGATGGAACCTATGATTGTAAATGGATTAGCTCTTTGAACATTAACTATGTTGTAAGATAAGTCTACGTAGTCCGTATCAAATAAATTACGGACATTAATCGCTGCCTTAAAACCATTTCTTTTGTAGAAAAGCGCCGCTTCAGTCCGCAAGTAATCTCGGAGTGTAAACAAGTTCGCCAAATCGCCTAAACAACATGCATGGTCTGAAGTAGACTCATCTTTGTGCCACAACCTTACTCAATCTGCTTTCTCATCACCGCCTCTTTACCCCTTGACTCTCTCACTTCCTCTAAAACTCCCAACTGATGGAACCCGTGATTGTTAACGGATTACCTCTTTGAACATTAACTATGTTGTAAGATGATTCTGCATAGTCTGTATTAAATAAATTACGGACATTAATCGCTGCCTTAAAACCATTTCTTTTGTAGAAAAGCGCCGCATCAGTCCGCAAGTAATCTCGGAGTGTAAACGAGTTCTCTAAATCGCCTTGCCGCTCACCTACATAAAACAGCCCCAAACCACCTCCAAACCCTTTAAAATCACCCTCTTGAATCTCATAGGTTGTCCAAAGGCTGACTTGATTTTCGGGTATACCGTTTAATAGATTGCCTACAGGAATGACATTATCTGCGGTTACTTTTGCATCGGTATAGGTATAGGAACCGATTACCTTCAGCCCTGGCAAAATTTCACCCGCAATATCCAACTCAATCCCTCGACTTTGCTGCTCCCCAGTCTGAATGGAGAAACCTTGCCTAGCTCGTTCGGGATCGGGATCGGGGGTTAGCACATTTGTCTTAGTAAGCTGATAGGCAGCTAACGTTGTCGAAAGCTTTCCGTCTAGAAAATCTGTTTTGACACCGACTTCATATTGGGTTCCCCGGCTCGGCTCAAACGCTCTTTGATCCAAGTTAAATCCTCTAGACAGCCTAAAAGAGCTACTGTAGCTGGTATAAACAGAAATCGTTTTGCTGGGCTGATACACTAAGCCAATCCGGGGGCTGAAGGCACCATTATTTTGTACCGTCTGATCAAAATCTGGTGCTTCAAATTCATCGGATAACCAATCATAGCGACCACCAATCAGGAGTTTCAGGTTATCACTAAACGCGATCTGATCCTGAAGGTAGACCCCGTATGATTGAGTTCTGGTTGTACCCTCACCTCTTGAATCAAATTCGGGTCTTGAGGGAATGTCGTAATTTGGGTTGAGGATATCGAGATCGGGCAAATTACTAATACTAGAGAAAAGGTATACTTCATTCTGGAAAAAGCGGTTTATATCAAAGCCCATTAAAAGCTGGTGAGAAATCGATCCGGTATTAAATTTCCCCAGCACATCGATTTGTCCAAAATAGTTTTCAAGTTTAATGTCACCCTCACTAGCTCCATAGCCTGTGAGGAAGCGATCGTCCACTATTTGGCTAGGACCAGATGAATTTTGGTTTCTACGATTAAGAATTACAGATGTACTATTACGAATCTGCCAGTTGTTGCTAAATTCATGCTTTAGTGTGTAGCCAAATTTTTGCGTCGTGATATCGGTCAAGTCAAAACTAGGATAACCCATATAGAAGCTCTGAGGTATCAAGCTACCATCACTCAAGAGCGCAACAACACTTCTAGGAGGATCTCCAAAGAAGCGAGTGTATTCATAGTAAAGATTCAGGCTTGTGCGATCGCCCAAGTTGACTGTGATTGAGGGTGCAAAGGTGGTCAGTTGAGTGTTGACAAAATCTTGATAACCGTTTGCACCCTGATAACTGGCAATCAAGCGGTAAAGCACAGTTTTATCGGCAGTCAAGGGACCTGAGAAATCAATCAGGGGCTGATAAAAGCCATAACTTCCTACCTCAAATTCGAGCTTGTAATAGGGTTCACTCAAGGGTTGTTTAGTGACAATGTTGACAATTCCACCAGGCTCTAGAGAACCAAACAGAACTGAGGCGGGTCCTTTGAGGACTTCCACTTGCTCAATGGTTCCAACTGGTTCCAAGAGATTGTCTAAAGTAAAGCTGCCCTCTGAAAGGCCGTTGCGTAAATTTGTTTCCGCAGCAAATCCTCTAATGGATCTGGCTCCGCCAGTCGCACCGCTCGAGTCTGTAGTATTTGAAACGCCACTGACCGTTTCCACTGACTGGTTTAAAGTTCTCACATTACGATCTTCGAGCACCTCTCGGGGTACAACTTGAATCGATTGGGGAATATCCCGTAGAGGGGTGTCGGTTTTTGTGGCTGTTGTCGCATTTGGCGCACTATAGCCATCCTGCTCACCCGTCACCACCAACTCAATCGGCTGATCTTGCTGTGCTGCTGGTTTTTCTTGGGGTGTCTCACTAGCAGGGGTTTGGGGTTGTTGCGGTGGCTGTGTCGCCGTTGCCTGTGATGCTACGCCAAAAACTAGCCCGACATTATCATCAAATAACTCAACTGTGGGCAAAACCTTCTCACCGATGACTGTTACTCGCACAGTATTTGCATCAATATTCGTAACTGTTATTTGGGTAATTTCCGCAATCGGTTTGTCCGAACGGAATGTGAAAGCCTCGCCCGATGGTAAACGCAATTGTCCACCAGATATATCGGCAATAAAATTGCTGCCAGCACTGCGATTTGTGACTTGCAGTCGAGTCCCTTGGGTTGTCTGTAAAATTATCTCCACACCTAGTGCAGTGGGATTAGCTTTGACGGAGGTTATTGGTACAACTTCACCTGTTTGGTCAGGAGTATTGCTTGGTGCTGGCGACTGTACTAGCAATCTGGCGCTAGTAGTCTGCCAACCCAAAGATGCTGGGTGAGGGCTGGGGAAAGGGGAAAGGGAAAAGGGTAAGGGATTTAAAACCTTTCCCCCTTCCCCCTTACCCTTTACCCCGCCAAGTTCACTTGGCGAACTACTAGTACTAGGAATTTCTATCTGACTAAGTCTCGAAATCTCTCTAATTGGCTGGGACTTACGTAGTACCGATGCAATAGATTTAGTCTGCATTTTTGGGGGTGCTTCAGTTGCAGTGGCGCTGATTGTACCCCACAACCAAATAGAACTCGTTAGTAAGAAAATTTTCGATAACTGTTTTGGTTTCATTGGCTACTCCACACACCTAGCAATACGATGAAAATAATGCAGAAAATCAACAAGCTATTTGTGAATCGTGACTACACATTTCCTCAAACCTCAATTCTAAATTGATTTAGCTTCCAGCTAATCAAGAAAGCTTCTCAATAAAACTAAGAATACAGGATTTGAGGGAGATATTGTTGCCGCAAACGGATTTTTTTCTGTCCGATCGGGATTTATTTTTGGATCAAGCCGTTTGATATGTGTTTGCATAGCATCAGACCCCCTGTAGTTTCTTTCCCAAGGTTCAGTAGTGCTGAGTGCAATTAATTTTACTTTTTACTCAGAAAGAGTTGCAATAGTGTTAGCGAAGTGGGGCGCTTTTAACGCACAGCGTTAGCGAGTCCTGGAGCGTCGGAGGGAAACCCTCCGGGCAAAGCAAACTTTGGTGACGGCGATCGCCGGAGGTTGAATCATCTGTATCATCAAGCTCGAAACTAACGACGATAATTGCTCGGTGTCATGCCTATATACCGCTTAAAAGCATGGCAAAACTGACTCGGACTGGCATATCCTACGTGATGGGCAACCTCTGCGATACTTAACTCGCGATCGCCGTTCAAAAGCTGCCTAGCTCGTTCCATCCGACAGGTCTGCAAATAGCCAAACACTGTGGTACCAAAGAGGTGTCGAAAACCTTGCTTGAGCTTGAAATCATTTAGCCCTACAAGTCTTGCCAAGTCAAGCAACGAGGGAGGATGTTCAAGTTCTCGCTGAAGAATCGCTTTTGCTAGATGCAGTCTTTCAACATCTATTGAGCGAAAGGTCAGAGTTGAAGAGGATGGTTTCTGCTTCTTTAGCAGTTGATGAAACTGCAACACCAGTAGTTCTAGCACCTTACTTTCCAGATACATGCGCTTGAACGACCCTTCATAGGGACAGTTGAGAATCTGCTGGAGTGCCTGTTGCATGGCGGATGTGCTTCTATTGAGAGTTTGATGAAAGCTTTTTGCCGACTTTCCCTCAATCAACAATCGTAGTAAAGGTGGAGCATTGTCCCAGGTCATCCCAAACAACCTTAACCGCTCTAAATCCGTCTGAATTGCCAAGCTTTTGAGGGTTTGTTCGGCTGGGAAATACTCAATTGATCGCGCCTCGGAAATGTAGCAAAGGCAGGTTTCACCTGTAGTTTCTGCTCGATCTTCTTCAAATTGAATGCCTGGGTTGATGATGCGGCGATCGCCCGCTAAATAGAAATTGGATAACAGCACTCCTTCCCCGATGCAATGATAATCCAGAAGCAGGGGTCGCCAAAATTGATACGTAGCAATTTGAATGCTTAATCCCGGATACAGATCAATAATCCGAATCTCTCCTTCCCCTAACCGTTTCGGGATAGTCTGTCGTCGCTCAAAATCATTCCACTGCCAAGGGTTTTCACCGCACTCATCGGCTTCTTCCCAGAGCGCATCATATTCTGTCTTTTTGATCGTCCGTGCTATGTCTAGTGGCATGGTTCCAATTCCTACTGGGCAACGGAAAATCAATTAAGTCTAATTATAAGTTTTTTAATAAAATTTGCAATAATCACATTGTAATCCTGCCAGACAACGGTCCAATTCATCGGTGTAAAGAAGTACAGCAATCATGGTCAAAGAGGTAAGACATGGGTTTGTACATCTTCATTTCTACCTAAATATTGATTGGAAATGAACTTGATTGAATTGGAATGGCAACGTCGAAAACTTTTGAGGATGAGTTAGACGCAAGCCTCATGCCGTCATTGATAGAGTCCAAACAAGAGGAAAAAAGTAAATTACAGTACGTAATGTGTAAGATTTAACTTTAATTTTCCTGCCTAACTATTTTTATATACTTATAACTTTTATTCACGACTTACTTATTAGTTATTAAACTTTAAGTTTGCTTAAATTATTAAATTCTAAAAACGTTAAAATAAATACAATAAACATAAATATGACATCGGCAAAAACCATTCCATAATATATACCTTTTATTCCATATAATCTTGACAACAATAAAACCATAGGTATATTTAAAATAATACCTCTCAACAAAAGAACTACTAAGACAGTTTTACCTTTACCTATAGATTGAAAAAGAGTATTACCAAAAAACGCTAAAGGCAATATGGGTGTTGACATAATGATAATTCTAAAATTCAATACATCATTTTCTGTAAAATTAACACTTGGTAGAATTAGACCTAAAAACGTCTTTGGCGATAGTTGTAAAGGTAGCCAAATCAATAGTAATAAAATAGTCCCAATAATTGCAAAAGTTGAGTAGGCTTTTTTAATTCTCCCATAGTTTTTTGCACCATAATTAATACCAATTATAGGTTGTAATGCTTGTGCGAAACCAATAATAGGAATAAATACCAATGAAATAACTTTTACTGTTGCTCCAAAGAAAGCAATATCATTATTTGTTCCGTAGTAAGAAATTGAATTAAAAACTACAAATTCTTGAACCAATAGCATAACTGGATAAAATAGTGCTGAGATTCCTACTGACAATATTTCTGGTAGTAAATCTATTGCGATCGCCAATTTTTTCAGATTAACTCGAATTAAGGTTTTACCTATAATCAAATAAGCTAAGTTCATCATACTAAAAACAACCATTGCTATAACTCCGGCAAAAGCAATCCCAGAGCTTCCCCAATGATATATAGTAATAAATATATAATTTAATGATATGTTAACAGCTACATAAGTACACATGGATATTGTGGTTAATCTAATTTGTCCCTCTGAACTTATGATATCGCCACAAGCTGTTCCTAAAATTAAGAAAATAGAACCTAGAATATAAGTCTTAAAATATTTAGTTCCTTCTAAAGCTACTTGACCACTTCCTCCCATGAACACGATGAAATTGTCACCAAATTTATAACCAATGATTGTAACAAACAATGAAATTACAACACTCATAGTTATGAGATTGCTAAATAATTTGGATTGAATTTTCATATCTCCAGACCCAATAGCTCGACTGAGAATAGAAGCAGAACCTACCCCAATCAAGCTGGCAAAACCTTCTACTATACTTGTAATTGGTAGTGCAAGCGAAATACCAGCTAAAGCAGTTTCACCAATGAATCTTCCTGCAAATAAAGCATCAATAAAATTGTTTAAACTAATTATCATTATCCCTAAAATACTAGGAACTGATAACTTGAACATCAGTTTAACAAGATTGCCTTTGAGTATTTCATTCGTGATTTGAGATTGTTTTTCAGAAGTCATTTGTTTACTCAACCTTAACCAAATGGCTAATACGATACTGCTTCACTGCTTCTAATTCCATTTCTTTTGCTGAGTTCAATGCACTCATAACTTCACCACAAACTTCAATTCTGGCTTCATAGGCACCTGTTGTACTACCATTGATCGCAGCATAATCAATCCTAACTTCTACCCAGTCAGCCTCCTGTCCTCCAGCTACTTCTTCCATTGCAAGTACTTTGCCTGCTTTCAAGTAATCAAACCAACTCCAGCCAGACTGTATCCAAATTTCGCGTTCGGCAATTTGCTCAAATTTGCTTAAACCTGTCCATCCTCGGTAGTATTGACGCAAACCAGTAACTGAACCATTTCGCTGCACCAGTAAATCCAATACATCTGGCTCTAAGTGTCCCCATAAGCATCCTTGGGGTAAGTCAACTAAGGTAGGAGCAAACTGATGACCACCAAAGTGAGTTGTTTGCCATACTCTTAACTTTCCATTAGAAGCAGGAGCATATTCCTTACGTAATCGCCGATATATAGGAGTGCCAAATCTGCCACAAGCAAGGTCTACTTGAGCATGAGTACAAACCATAAGTTCACGAATATGACTCGTTTGTTGTTGATATTGCTGAAATTCGGATAAATCATTGGGTTGTTGCATTAATTGCTTGAATATTGCTCTCACCAAAGCAGCAGCTTTGCTTTCTGGAACAACAAACTCCTGTTTCTCAAACTGAGAAAACAGCTTTGCAGGGCGGTAGTAATACAACACACGGGTAAAGCCGGGAAAAGAATACTCGCGATCTGGAGCAATTAACAATGGTTTTAACTTAATGCCATGCTGAAAAACTAGCTCTTGGAACAAACCAATCAATGATTTGACAGTTGGATTTTCCTGAAAAATTTCAGATGACCAAGGTTGTGGAATTTCCATAATCAACCAATTATCGCAAGTTTCTGCTGTCCCAATTGGATCTTCTTTGTTGGCTTTGGAAATTAAAGAGCAAAAACGGCAGTCTGTTGTGAGAAGTTCATGAGAATGTTGAGTTTGCATATTTACTATACTTTGCTACAGATATTATTTATAAAGAATGAAATAGCGTTAAATTACTAATTAAATTTCATGTTTTTTACATATTCTTGTAAAATATCAGGGCTATTTCATGGAAAAATAATTATGCGATCGCCCAAGGTTGAAAAATTACAGTTACTTCACCCAGAATTTCTAAAACTTGACCAATTTTGCTCTAGAGGAATTTTGATTTGTCTACACAGATAAATCGGTGTATTACTACTTTTTCCAACTTTCTCATTGGTGATCATAGCTACTTGCTCAACTTGATTAAATAGCTGTTTTAAGTAATTTAAATCACCTCCAACACTAATCACAATCTTACCAGAATATTTTCTTGGACCCCAGAAATAATAATTTAGAGCGCCACTGATTGATTTTGGCAAATCATAGGTTCTACCTAAAACATCAATTGCACCAGCATCACCATAGAACCAAGCTAAAATAGCACACTTGGCTTGCTCGCTCGGCAAAAGGCTATGGTAAACTTTAGCCACTGTAGCCACAGTTTCCTCCCAACCAAGCATCCACCTGAATGGTGCCGTAACCTCTTTTGGCTCCAGCATGAAAGGATATTCCCAAATCGGCAATAAATAGCGTGAGAAGCGTGAGTAGCTAATGAAGGTTTCTAAGGGGAGGACAGGAAGTGAGGCAGGCATTGTTATAATACCACCAGTAATTAGAACAGCTAAAATAATAGATTTTAAACGCCTGCGATTGTAGTAGATCAACTTCTCAACTTTGATTGCCCCAGGTGCCCAAAGCAATGGATAGATAGGAGCTAAATAATAAATTTCTCTTGATTTAAGAATTATCAATAGTCCAAAAACAACAATACATAACCATCCTATAAAACGATATAATCTACCTTCTGTGTCTCTGAAATAATGGTAAAATCCTGCCAAAGCAATTGGAAAGGTCAAGGGATGCATCTGAAAAATCTGTTGTAAAGTGAAATTAATAGTAGATATCCAGAAATCAACCTGATAATCTGCTTGATCTGCTTTTTGTATCTCAATAAAAGGCCAACCATGTATAGCTTGCCAAATCAGATTTGGTAAGGCAATTGTGAATGCAATTAAACCAGCTATCCAAATCCATCGATTAAGTAAAAGCTGTCGGTTAGGAGTAATTAATAAGCCAACAAATAAACCAAAGCAAAAGAAAATAATTGAATATTTGTTGAGCCATCCAATACCTACCATTAAACCAACTAGTAACCAAAGTTTAGGAGAGTTATGCTTAACGATGAGAATCGTAATATAAGTACACAGCAACCAAATTAGTGGCTCAAATGCATTCATTGTTAGCACGGTATGATGCCACAAATACATTGGTGACACGATTACACAGAATGCTGCTAGACACTGAGCAAATCGACCACCACCAAGTTCGCGTACCATTAGTCCTGTAAACAAAACAGTCAAGCTTCCAGCTACAGCAGGAAAGAAGCGAATCGCGAAAAGTGAATCTCCCAATAGCCAACGGCTGATATCAGCGAGAACACTAACTAAAGGTGGATACTCGGCAAAGCCCCAATCGAGATGTTCGCCATCATCGATAAAGTAAAATTCATCAAAAAAGTAACCATATTGTCCATTTGTCAGAAAATGTATTAATAATTTTGTTAATGATAAGTAACATAATATAGCTACATCACTTTGCCATAAATTGATTGATCTGTTTGAGTAAATCATCCTTAAATCCTAATCTTTTATTATTTCAATGTAAATTGCTTATTGTCTCACCAATCTATAAATGACTCATTTATTTTTTAATTCGAGCTTTTTCTGAGGCGGATTTTAAAATAACTATAATTTTTAATCTGTTTCTAATATATATTTAGAACATTTGTTAAGCCCATTCTATCTGTATCTTTCATAGGAACTAGTAAAATTCTATCTCGACCGTCCCAGGTAACATAGTAGTTATAATTTACTTCACGAGGGTAGTTATAAAAAGCTTTTCCATAATCAGCAAGTTCTGGATCATCAATACATGGAAGAAGAACTACTGACTTTAAGGAATACTTGACAGTATCATAGTGAATGATTTCCTCCCAGTGGTTTCCAAAATTTATTCCGATTATCCCAGTTAAAAAAACAGACTCATCAATCCTAAAACTAACAATCTAGGAAAATATCTTTGAGCGATTAAAAATATTGGTCTAAGTCGAAAATAAGTTGAATACATTTTACAGATCCATTCAAAAAAAACGAGTACTTTTAAGATAAAAAATTAAATTTTTAGACTACTATTTGAAAAACTTTTATTTATGTTTATAAATGTATTTTTAACAAATAAAGAAGTAATAATATTTAATTTTTGTGCTACTTCTATTATCAAATTACATCCATAGCTTAAGCGGCTTGTTCTGGAATTAAATTATCTATATCTATCGTTTGACTTCTGTTAAATCAGAGGATTATCAGCGAACTTTATTACAGGCTAAACACAACTCCCAAGTAATCAAAGGCATCAAGTTACTTTTGATATGTTTTTTTCTATCAGGAGCGCGACATGATAATGATTCCAGCTAGAATTACCCCTAGTCCAATGTATTGGTTAAGGCCAAGACGTTCCCCAAAGAAATAATTTCCAGTAATGGTAATCAAAGTAAATCCCATTCCAGCTAAGACAGGATAGGCTGCTGAAACTGGCAATTTATCTAATGCTTTGGCGAATAGCACGACGTTGATACCATAGAACACTAACCCAGCAATCAACCAAGGAGAAAAGAGTAATGACAGTAAGCCGGGATTTGGGGCTTCAAGGCGAGATCGCTTGAGGAGCAAATTTCCAATACAGGTATTAATGCCAGCAGCGAAGACTAAACCCCATGCACTCAAAGTAAAGTTCATATCAATCAAATTTAATTAGGAAAATTGCTTGACAAGCCACAATAGCTTTTCTTTTACTGGACGACGATGAGCTGAACCTGCTTTCTCTGCTGCAAGCTGGTTATAATTTTGCCTAAACCAGTCATAGCTTTCGCGGAACATTTCATCGTTAGAGTATTTAGGTTTCCACCCCAACTCCAGTAAAGGACTTACATCAAAGTGGAATGCTTTATGATAAGTTAGATAATGCCAGGGAGCCAAAGGACTCAGACCAAGCCAATCCAGGACTCTGAGGGTACTAATTGTTAGCCACGCTGGCAAACTTTTAACTTTTGAGTCGGTGCCTGCATATTCAATCAGATTCTCTAAACCTTGGCGGAGTGTACTGTAGCGATTTGTGCCGACATTGTAAATTCCAGGTTTCCCTCGGTCTAAGGCCAACATATAAGCATCCATCAGGTCGAGAGCATGGACAAATTGGAATTGAACATTACCACTGCCAATAACGTAGACATTTCTGCCCTCCTGAATCCATTCAAATAAAATCTGAAAAATGCCGAGTCTTCCTTCGCCAAGAATTGTACGCGGACGAATCACAATCAATGGAAGATTGGCTCTTTCACAAATCTTACGTACAGCTAATTCGCCAGCCAGCTTTCCCTTACCATAAATTTCTATTGGGTTGGTTGGGGTTTGATTAGTAATTGGGCAAGTTTTAGGCACGCCAAAGATGGCACTGGAACTCATGTGAATGAAACTCTGTACTCCAGCTTTTACGGCTTCTTCAGCCGCAATCCGACTACCTTCAACATTAACTTCCCAAAATTTACTACCTGACTTTGTTAAGGGAACGAGAGCCACATTGTGATGCACAACATCAACATCACGCATAGCTGCTGCGACACGATTGCGATCGCGGATATCACAGTGAATAAACTCAATTTCTTTGGGACGAGTTGGATCTTCCCAAATATCCAGAATTTTTACTGATTCGCCACGTTCGTAAAGGCGTCTAGCAATTAAGTTGCCTAAAAAACCAGAGCCACCAGTTACAAGATGCTTAGTCATTGAAAAGGCCCTCTAGGAACAGTTATATTGAATTTTCTTTTGCGAGTTATATAAAGAACCAAAATACTTTACATCAATTTCTCTAGATTTGATCAGCTGGAATTTAAATTTGTTTTTGAGATGGTTGATTAGTAAATCACTACTATCTTTACGCACGAGGTATGACAATTTTTTTCCATTAGTTTGTATTATAAAAAAATCATAGTTTTTGATAACCTCATTCATGTCGCCAAGTTGGTTCCATTCCTTACTAGGCTCATCCGTAGTTGCAAAATTTTCTTCAAGAGTATCAAAGCCATATTTTGCTGAGTGTTCTTGTCTCGCCTCTTCCTCTGAGGGAAACCAATAGGCCCAATAAATATTAGGACGTTTTTCTAAAAACAAGTACTCATTATTTTTTATTTTACCGCCATTACAAACTTTAGATTTAGCTATATCTCGATTTGTATAACCCCATAAGTCAAGAACAGGTCTGTCGATCATTAAACCAAAGGTATTCATTTCAGAAGTTGAAATTGAGAAATTGTTAGGTAATATTTTTTCTGTAAGTGCTCCAGCAAACACATTGTAAGTTCTATTAAAAAAATCTGTGCTGTGATCGTTTATTCGCTGTATTCCTAGCTGGACAGATGTTATAAAAAGAAAAAACATCAGGGAGATAGGTAAGAAGTGAATGTTCGTAATGCTCGTTAAGTAGTGTTCCTCTACATATATTAATAATTTTGACCTGGAAATTGTTACCAATAACAGAAGAACTAATGTTACTTCAAAACTCAGCCAATATCTTGAATAAATATCCCCAGTCATGTCATTGATTGTAGATTTTGTAAAGTTATAGAATACAAAGATTAAACTAGTAAACACTGTATATGTCATTAAAATCTTAATTATCTCATTTTGTTCGAGCCAGCTAGGCTTCTTAATTTTTAAATATATAAGTAATACTAAAACTACAAATGCAAAACTATTTACAGGTTCTAGCAGCCAATATAATATATTGTTTAAAAACAGATATGGGTCAAACATTGGCAGCATTGAAAGTTTAAATGATTTAAACAAAATTGGTGTTGGAATTAAATGACCATAGAATTTCTTAAATAATAATAAATATATAAATATAGAAATAAAAGGAAGTAGACTTATTAAAATATAATAAATTTTAGAATACAATCCCGGTTTTGTTTTTCTTCTTAAAGTAATAGTTGCAATGTTAGCGAAAGACCAGAGAATTCCATCTGGACGAATAAGCGGCAATAAACCTGAAACTAAAAGCGAAAATGTTAACTTATTCTTTAAACACAAATAGATTGAAATTAAGAATAAAAGTGATAATAAACTATTTCCAAAGCCACTGGCAAATATTGAAATTATTGGAAAACTTAAAGAAAAGCAAGACAGTAAAATCAGGTTATTCAAAAAAGATTTAGTTAATTGTAATTGCCAAAGCACGAAAATATGTAACCATCCAACAATTAATGAAATTAAAAAGTTTCCAAGTATTAAACTAGATTGTGATTTTGCAAAAGGTGTATGCAGAAGATAATATAAAACTTCTACAGTTCCATCTATCATCATGTCTGGTGACATAGAAAATTTTCCGAAGTGATAGAGGTTGTAAGGATGTTCTAAGTTTACTGTTACTTCATCGAGAATTCCAAAAGTATTAATAAAAGTCCCGATATAAATGAGACTTGGAATTAATAAAGATAATAATTTACCAATTTTATTTTCTTCTTTACTTAGCATATAAATTAAATAAAGAAGTGTTAAAACTGATGAAACAATCCATAAAGTTATTCCAAAGTTTTTAGATGGAAGAATATTAAAGATATCTTCGACTATTTGTATATTGCTTTGAGACTGTAATTGATAAATCATCCATAACTCCTGAAAAATACAATCCAATTGATTTAACAACAGTGTCAATTTTCTCAAATAATTGACTGAATTAATAGAAAATTTCTATCTACTCAATGACATCCATAGAAACCACCTCATCAAATCATAGAAAGTTCCTAATAGTTCGTAGAAAATCTGAATTACAAAATAGTCATAAAACCACAAGCGCGTAATAATTATTCTAGAAATTTTCTCAGGACGGCAGCCAATCACCTGCTGTACGTTAAAACCACAAAGTCGAAACAGCAACCAGCTGCGAAATAAATGTGGGGCATTGCAGTACAAAGTCACTTCTTTTAGAGGCCAAAGCCCCTGTTTTTCTAACCAAATGCGTAAAAGTCTTGCATTATCAAATGTGTCTAGATAAGCGCAATCGCGGATATTAGATGGAATAAATACATTTAAATTCGGTCGCTGACTCAACAAATACTGAACAGCATACTCTTCCTCACAAAACTCACAACCAAAATAATTTCCAGGTGATATAAAAACTGATTCATTAGTAGGAACAGTCTTCAGGAGTCTGTCTAAAACGGCTTCAAAGTAGTCAGACAAACAACATTTCCTTCTTCCTAGTTCCACAACATAAGCTAATCCCTCAGTGACAACAATATGAGAAACCATTAAGTTTGGATACCTCCTTGTTGCTTAAATACCCACTTTAAACTCCGACACATCCCTTCTTTTAAAGCCACCTGTGGAGTATAACCAAGCTCTCGTTGCGCTTTCAACGTAGAGCAAGCTATCGTTTTATTCATTTCGGAAAGAACATGAACCTTCTGATGATAAAATCCAATTTTTTGGACTAATGCATCAAGTATTAAAGCAATTTCACTCATGAAGTTTGGTAATTTTAATCGTTTATGTACGCATTTTTGGTTAAACTCTGACTCTAATAAATACTCAACCGTATCAATGATTTCATTCATTGAGTAAGGGTGTTTATCAGCAATCCAATAAATCTGACCGGTTGCCCGCTCAACAATCGCTGCAAGAATTAATCCCTGACAGAGATTATCTATATAGGCCATTGAGCGAAGATTCTTTCCATTACCTACAATTGGAGCTTTCCCATCTCGGATCATTTGAAAGAAAAGTGTTTGTCGAGGTGGTTGATTTGGCCCATAGAACCACGGTGCGCGAATCAGAACAGTTTCAATTTGCCTAGCTTTTTGACGCTCTTTCACTGCTACTTCCATCAGCATCTTAGAGCGACCATAATTCATATAGGGATTGTAAGGCGACTCTTCATCAAATAAGTGGTCAAGATGAGGATTACAGCCACAGGGAGAATTAGAAGAGACAATAACAGCCCGTTTAACTCCAAAGCGAATTGCAGCATCTAGAAGATTTTTAGTGCCATCTACATTGACTTGATAAAACTCTGTCACCCGTTGCGGATGAATCATGCCTGCTGTATGGAACAAAATAGCTTTCTCAGCCCCCTGACAGAAGCGATCGCAATCTTGAGTGTTACGCAAATCTCCAGTGACAATTTCAAGACGTTCTGAAAGTTTTTCCAGTATTGAACCATCTTGACCAGGTAAAATCAGGCAGCGAATTTGGAGATTTATTTGGGGCTGACTCAAAGCCTCACAATCTGCCAGTCCATTAACTAAAGCTTTGATTAGGCTAATTCCTAACCAACCCAGCGCTCCAGTCACCAGTACTAAATTTGTGCCAAAATCCATATCTCTACAGCTTTCCAAGAAACTTCAATACATTCCGGCGAGCGATCGCCATAATTGAACCTTGGGGATTCACCCCCGGTGCGGTGCATAACAAACTAGCATCAGCGATATAGAGGTTCTTAAATCCATGAACCTTTCCAAAAGAATCAGTCGCACAAATGGTTTTATTTTCACCCATTGGGCAGGAAGAAAACAGATGGATGGTCATTAGGTTGGTCAGCTTTCGGGACAAAGAATCAGGCAACTGCTTTAGATCCATCTGATGAGTTAAGCGAGATCCATTGGTGATGCTAGGATAAAGCGCGATCGCACCTGCCTCAAACAATAGTAAACATAGTTGCCGTAAGCCTTCTAACAGGTTTTTCATATCTTCATCTGTGATGCGATAGCGAACTAACGGATCGCGAAATCCAGGCAAACAGCGGACTGTACCGCAACCTGAGCCTGTAATCATTGCGTAGTAAATCGCCATCTCTTGCCAATGTTGGTTAACCTCATGGAGGTGTTGGGGATGGTCGTTCATCCCCAATGCTAGGTAGGGAACAGAACTAATCGAGCAGCCAAAGCTAAATTTTGGGGCAAACTCTTTGACTTGATGAACTGGCACTCCCATATCTGCCGAGCTTAACTGATCTGGAAATTGAGCAATGACCTTGACAGTGGGGTGCATTTGCAAAGAATTACCAATGTTGTGAGTGATGCCACTACGGCGCAGCAAGGCAGGAGTATGAACTGCTCCACATGCGATAAAAACAGTTTCTGCTTCAATCTCTAAAGAGCGAGACGGCAAGTTTGAGGGGGAGTAATACCCATTTACAAGCCATTTTTTACCCTCCTGGCGAATTGACTGAACTTTAGTATTAGCAAGGAGTTGGCAACCAGCCTGCAAAGCCCGAGGGATGAAAGTTTTCGTCATGGACTGCCTGGTTCCCTGAGGTACATCTGTCGGTTTTACAGGTTCCTCATAACGGAACCAGCGAGGTACTTCTATTGATTTCCATCCCAGATAAATTGCCCCTTGATGTAACTTGAGGGAAGCTGCTGGTGGTTTCCCAGGCATATAGCAGACATTAACATCCTGTTCACAAACTTCAAAGTGCGGCACTAGATCGTCTTGATTCAAGGCTTCTACTTCAAATTCCCGCCGCCACTTTTCTAGAATATCTGCTGGTGTACGGTAGTAAAGCCCGCTATTGACCTCACTCCCCCCTCCTACACATTGCCCCTCTGCGTACTGTATCTTAGGCGAACCCATCGCAACAGTAAGACCGCCGTTGCGATATTTCTGCACCATTTCATCTAAGGAAAAAGGAGTGCAGGACTCAAGAGGTAGGTAAGAACCTTCTTCAATTAAGAGTACATTACATCCTGCCTCAGCTAACAAGCAAGCCGTAATTGATCCACCAGGACCAGAACCCACCACTACAATCTCACACTGAATGTGTTGCTGAGGATTGGTAATAACTTTGTGACTTAAACACTTAGGCATACGGTTTACTCAGCGACAACATTGGTCGTTGTACTTGTGTAATAGCTAAATAGAACTAAACTTTCATAAAAACGAATTAAGTCTCGACAAAAACCAATGGGAGAGCGCCGCCAAGATTGGATTTGAAGCCACCGAACTGAAGGGGGCGATCGATGGAATAGAGCGCCTCCCTGAACGATTCCCCACATATCAAAAGTCAAGGTGAGAACAACGATGGGCAATTGCAGAAAGTCAGACATTCGGCCATGTTGTTGCAAAACAAAACGTACAACTTCGTTATCATGAAAAGTTAATATTGAATTTGTTGGTTCACAACGCCGCTCAATAATTGAGTAGCAGAGTGCGGAAGCAGTGTTTTGGAAGTTCAAACCCATAATCTTTTCAAGTCTCACTGGTAATAATTTCTTAAATTTGCTTAAATTTATTAAATAAATGTAATTTAATTGATTGAGTTTCTTTATTAGATCAGGCCATAATGTTTAAGCAATAAAATCATGAAAACTGTGATTACCCAACTGATAACAGTTAGTGTAATTGGTATATCTGTCAATAAAACTTCTTCTGGTCGCTCCGTATGTTGTCCTTGTCCTAACTCATTTTCTGTTCCAGAAATAATATCCTTTGGATCGCTGAGCATCTGATAACGAAAAATGCCATACAACACAAAAGGAATTGTCAGCATCATCCAAGGTGTTGTTGCACCGCGTACTATAGGTCCAGCACTCCAAAGGGCATAGCTCATAAATGCACCAGTAGTAACTGTACTTTCCATTCGGATCAAAAGAGGTAGCGAGTAACATTTAAGAACAGCACGAGTTTTTCCACCCTGTATTTCAAATAACCTCAGTTCTGCTTTACGCTTCTCAATCCCTAAAAACAAAGCCAACATTGCTGTGCATAATACAAACCATGTAGATAAGGCTATCTCAGTTGCTGCAAAACCAGCATAGGCTCGTAGTACAAATCCTGTAGCGATCGCGACGATGTCCAAAATAGGGATGTGTTTCAGCTTCAAGTTATAGGCAATTTGCAAAAATACATAACTAGTGAGAGTGATTCCCAAGGCAGGCGATTGTAGCCAGCTGATACTCAGCGCTGTTCCTAGCAGAACCATTGATATGGCAATTGCAGCCGGAATACTAACTAATCCAGCTGCGATCGGGCGTTTGCATTTGATAGGATGTTGACGATCTGATTGGACATCTGCTATGTCATTGATCAGATAGAAGCTACTAGAAGCACAGCAGAACAAAACAAATGCTAGTAAACACTCAAGAATTGATTGCCAAGTTAAATTAAAAGCAAACAAGGGTGCGGCAAAAATAACCAAGTTCTTAGTCCACTGGCGGGGTCTAAGAGCAGTTAAGGAAAATATTTTTGTACTACTAATTCCTTTTTGAATTCGAGCTTGTTTTGGAGCTGACTTGGGACGAACCATAACTTATAATTTCCTCATTTGGCTGCTTAAAAGTATTCGTCTCAACTGAAAATAGGTTAATAAATTTTCAAGCTAAGTTCACAAAAACTAGGCTAATTTGAGGATAAAGCATTTTAATTTGTAGACTACTCTATGGTAATTTGTCGTTCTATTGAGTTTAAAAACACATTATTAACAAATAAATCAAGTATAATATTTAATTTATCTGCTATTTTTTTGCTAAACTTAATTCATTTTTTAAGTTCTTGATAACTTAACTACAAAATCAAGTTATAGTCCCAATTAGAAATTATTATCCCAAAGTTCGTGTCCAGAGGGATATGGAATTTGTACTCTTTTTCCAAAAAGCTTCTCCCACCACCGAAAGGGATGAGGAAGAGTTGCAACTTGGATGCTAGGACAGCCCACAAACCATGCTCCTAATATGTCTGTATGACGACTATCACCAATAACAACAACTTTTTGAGGTTCAAGTTGCATAGATTTTAAAGCTTTATGAAATGCAAAAGGAAACGGTTTCCTTGCTGGATTGATAATTGGAATATCTAGACGATTAGACCAAGCTTTTGCTCGACATTCACGCTTACCGTTGGAGAGGATAAAAAATTTCAAATCCTGAAATTTTGCTTGTTTTATCCAAGCTTCAGCACCAGGAGATATGTAGCGATCGTCCTCAGAAACAATTGTATTGTCTAAATCAAGAATGACACCTTTAATTCCAACATTTTTTAGTAGAGCAATATCTAACTGAGCCACTGTATTTAGTTGACAAGGAAAAGTGCATGTATTTATGGATTTGACAACAAAATTTTTTACTATCTGTATTAAGGTGTGAAGAAATAAGGGAATTGAAAATAACAGCTTTACTGAATTTAACATTTCTGACTATCAACACTAATATTTATTAAAAGAGGGATAAAAATTAAAAACTATGAAACTATTTTTAGATAAATTATAAACTGCGATTAATTATAATTTAAATCGTTTTAGGTTTTTGAACCCAGACGAGTAGTGTCGTAGGTATAACCCAGTTTCCTGAAATCTAGAACGTCCATAGGCGTGACCACTACATTAGATTGGATACTTGACACTAAAGAAGTGATATCTTCGGGGCCAATATTTCCTGGTGTAGACAAACCCTTATCCCAAGGCCACATTGGATCGTGCAAGTTGTGTCCAAATGGCATCCCCTTAGATGGATAAAAGCGGCTACTGGTGTGTCCTCGATCTTGCCATTCAGCCCACAGGCGGTCTGTGTTAGCATGATTTAACCAAAATATTGGATCGTAGGGAGAACTGGGAATACTGTCCATTGTCCCTAAAATTTGGGTTTGTTCAGGTACACGTCCTGGTTCGAGCTTGTCAACAAGACTACCACCAATAAGTGTATGGATATAAGCGTGAAGTTCCCAGCCTTCAACCCAATTGTTTTTCTCATCCAACTTTGATGCTCCTTCTAAAAGAGCGTTAAAAATTTCATAATTATCGAACTCGAAAAGTTTTTCTACTTTCGCTTTAGATATAGGATATTTATCGCAAGGTGGTAATTTAGTAAATCGCTTGAGTTTCGGTCCTAATGACTTTTCAGTAATGGGGTCGAAATGAATTTTCTCATTCAATGTCCACTCAGCAAATGGACTGGAGGAAACTAAGCCTCCTTGGAACTTTCCTGCACCTGGAATTTCAATAGTCACTCCTTGTCCTGGCGATCCTAAAAAGTTGTCTTGAAGAATAATCTCAAGTGCTTTGGGGTCTGTCCAATCCCAGTAAGGAACAGTTACACTAGGGTCGATTGCTTGTAAAGCTTGTTCAAATTCTCGCAAAAATTGACGATGCCAAGGTAGAAATGCGGGCATGGTATGGGCAGGGTTAACTTTAGCTAAACCTTTAGCTCCACTGGATAAATCAAAACCCATTGTCAGAACGTGTTCTAAAACAAATCGTTCGTAAATACTAAGCTTGCTACCTTCTGGAATTGTATTTTGTAGCGTATTAACCGCTTTGACAAAAGCGGCTTTTTCCTTTGATGTAAGGTCAACAACATTCTTCCGAACAGAAAGGTTAGCTGATGAAATAGATTCAGGATAAATGAGTGCTGGTACAGGTGAGTTTACGGACGGAGGTGTATATGTATAAGAATCAGAATAATTTTTAGATGTAGAGATTGTAATAACTAACCAAGTTGTGATGACGACCACAACAATAAAAGAAATTAATGATAAGTTTTTTAATATTAATAATTTTTTCATGCGATTTTTAGTAAGTATTAACTGTTTCCATATCTACTACGTCCTCTTCAATTTAATTTAATTGTAGCAATCCTAAATTATTATTTAAAAAGAGTAAATAACTATGGAATAATCACTAAAAATCATTCATATAACAACTTTCACAACTAAAATAGGATTGCTATATATCAACTATTAGTGATTTTACGATTTGAATTAATCAGCTTTAAACGATTTTGAGCGAATATCTTTAACTTACTTACTGCCGTACTTTTATTACAACGTAAACTTCCTTTTTCATCACCGCCAAATCGAGTGCAAACTGCTGTATGAGCATTTGATAATGTAACATAAGCATTTACAAATTGGCTGTGTTGAATATGGAGTTCAACAGGTAAATCCTGAAAAACTGGACTAAGTCTTTTCAAAATTTTAATTAGCAAAGCATGATCCCAAGACATTAATCCGCTAAAATTTTCTGATTGAACTTGAGGAGGCTTCATCGTTGGAAGAATTTGATTCTCATACTCCTCTTTACTGAAGCAGCTGCCAGCAAGTTCCATTGCAGCTCCAGACGCTAACATTAATTTAGTTGCCGTTCTTAACTCAACTTCAGCTTGGTGAAAATTACTTGCTGCAAGTTCCATCTCAAAGCGTCGCAAACAAATAATCAGCCCTTGGACAT
This sequence comes from Nostoc sp., assembly GCF_036917575.1. GTDB lineage: Bacteria > Cyanobacteriota > Cyanobacteriia > Cyanobacteriales > Nostocaceae > Nostoc. The sequence goes on from NZ_JBALDC010000074.1 coordinate 27,086, forward strand.
CTACAAAAAATAACCAGTGAAATCCCTCCCAAAGTTGCTTTAGTTTGGCTTGAGTCTCTGTTGTAGTCATTAGATTTCCTCCAAAGATAAACTGAAAACTCTTCCTAACAGATAAACATAGCTTTTAAGTCCTTCTTTTAGCTCTTTGACTCGATTAAAGTCAAGTTTTTTACCATCTTCATTAAATACAAGTAAAGTTTTATAAACTACTAGAAGTCCCCAAACAAGACAGACGCTTGATTCTTTTGTTGTTACATAAGTTGCTTTAAAACAACTGTTAAAATCTTCAATTTCCCAAGGTTCTATTGACGTTTCAGTAGAAGATATTGAGGCAGGAGATATATTGCCGATCTCAAGATTGTTTAATTCTTGATTAATAATGTCAAGGGCTTCTGAATCAGACGGTTCATCTAAAGCTTGCAATAAATGTTTGAGTATTTGACGTATTTTAACTTGATTTAATTCACTAAGTTGCTGCTCAACTGGTAAGTTCCCAGGAGCAAGCAAATAAAGTTGAGAAGGAAGAGAATTATGGGTCATTTTAAAGTGGCGTTTAGTTAAAAAATAATTTACGTTTAATGTGAATCAAGTCTTATAAACTTTGTAATTTAATTGATAGTTCCAAAAATATAATTTTGGAAGATTATCAAAACCCTCAATTGATAAAAGGCGTTTATAATTCACATTAGGCGTAATTTATCAACAGCCCTATTGACCTAACTGAACTTTTGTACAGTAAGAATTTATATGCTTATAGATAAAGCATTATTTTGAAGTTACTCGACATTAAAAAAAACCATTTTCTTGTAGTTCAGTGATACTGTCTTTCATAGCTTTAAAGATGGAATTAATGTCTTCATCGGTATGAGCAGTGGATAAGAAACCTCCTCCTTCTCCTCTAAGCAAAATACCTTTATCAAAAAGGTGATAGCGTAATAGCTCGAAACCCATAATAAAACTTTTTGAGGAGACAGCATCTTCAGGAAATATAGGGCCGAAGAAAGAGCCAAAATTCGCCATCCGAATTGGTAATTTATTGGCTTCAAAGTAGATATTTAATCTTTCTACAAACTGAGATGTTCTTTGGTTCAATCGCTCTTGAAGACTAGGTCCCTGATTTTTTAAATACTTAAGCACTGCTCGACTTGCTGCGATCGCTAGAGGGTGCTTGCAGTGAGTGCCTGCAAAAAAAGTTTCTTCTACTTGCGGAGAAGAAGCATCTCCATAGTTCCACATACCGCCATCAATACGATCCAAGTAAGCTTTTTTTCCAGCGATAATTCCAATCGGCATTCCCCCGCCGACAACCTTACCATAAGCAGCGATATCTGCTTCAACACCAAACCAAGCTTGCGCTCCTCCTTGATGAAGACGGAAACCTGTTACCATTTCATCGAAAATAAGGGCGATTCCTGATTTTTGAGTTAATTGTCTGAGTTGATGTAAAAATTCTTTAGGTTGTAGATCCGGTTTACCAGTCTGGACAGGTTCTACTAGAACTGCTGCTAATTTACCTTTATTAGCTTTAATAATATTAAGAGATTCAGGGTTGCCATACTCTAACATTAAAGCATTTTTGGTAATTGAGTAAGGAATGCCGTGAGACGCTGGAAAGGGTAGGGAATTAATACGAGAAGTTAAGATTTTACCACCTATATTTTCCAGTGCCTTAGGTGATTTTAGACCGAGAGATTCAACTAAAACACCATCTGCGTGACCGTGATATGAATTAGTAAATATGGCAATTTTATTGCGTTTTGTATGGGAACGAGCCAAGCGAATTGCTGTCATCACAGCTTCAGTACCAGTATTGCTAAAAGCTACTCTTTCCATGCCTGTGAGTTCGCTAATTAACTCTGCAACTTCACCAGCGTATTCTGATTGTGGGCCTAGGGTAAATCCTTTTTCAAGTTGCTCCTGAATTGCCTCTTTAACAAAGGGTGGATTATGACCTAAAAGATTACTACCAAACCCCATAATGATATCTATATATTCATTTCCATCAATATCCCAAACTCTAGATCCTTGAGCTTTTTGACCCACAATTAGATAACACATCTCTTTAACAGAAACATTAAACCATTCTGGTACTCTGGGATCTGCCAGAACCGAACGGTAAGTTTGGGTCATTTGTTTTGAAGTTTTTGTCTGTTTAGTATAATGTTCGATTAATGCTTGCAAATGTTTCTGTTGCAAATTTACTGTTGTCTCTGTAGAAAGAGGTGAAGTTTGTTTAGTAGTTATCATGATTTTTAAGCGTTATATTACTTACATTTTTCAGTCTTTTTCTGATGAATTGAGAAAATTAGAAGGTTTACGTCCTAGAAAATAGGCATATTTATTTTCTTGAGAATCTGCTAATTTGCCATTGGAGTTATAAATACTAACCGATGTAAATCCTACTTCTTCTAAAGCTGACTGAATTTCTGTTTTGGAATAAGGCTTGACTGAAAAAACCATCTCTGAAGATTGCCAGTCTTTTTCTAAAATTTGTAATAAAGTTGATGGTTTAGCGGAACGTAAATAATTATTGTAAATTAGGCGTTTAAAACGTCTTATTAGTGAGCTAATTGAGTTTATTTTTCTATTTGGTTTATTGTCGTTTGGCTGGAACATCGTAATTATAAATGTACCGACTTTTTCTTCTGGGTTGTAAGTTTCACCAACAGTCCAAGCATAATTTTCTTGTATTTCACCATCATTTACCAATATATTGGCATATCGGTTTTCTAAACCCATATCAAATAAAAATAGACCGTTTTCTTTCAAGACTGTATACACATTACTAAAAACACTTTTGAGTTCTTCAACACTCATGATGTGGTTGAGTGCAGAATCAGTACATATACTAGCATCAAATACATTAGAAGAAAGTTCAAATGAACGTGCGTCACCTAGAATAAACTCAGCAGTTGGGGCATTTTGACGAGCGTAGTGCAACATTTTCATCGAGCCATCTAGTCCAACAATTTCATAACCTTTCGCGATTAACTTTTGCGATAATTGCCCTGTACCACAGCAAAGATCAAAAATTTTAGCTCCTTTAGTAAGGTGTGGTAAAAGTAGTTTTTCTATATTTGGTAGTAAACTTGTACAGGCTGAATTTGCTTCTGATTTATTGTATAGCCAAGCCCAAGGATCGTAATCTGTATAGCGACTTTCTGAAGATATGTCAGTTGTATTCATGGTGTTATGTGAAAGTAGAAAATTTATAATTTGGGCAAATCTTGGTTATTTGACACTCTTTCTAAAGGAAGATTTTGTATTATGAGATATAATTATCAGCTAAATGATAGATAAATCGCTAAAAATAAACTTAACTCTATGTTGTTGTTAGCTGCGATGTAACATTATTGTAGTGGTTTGTTTGACTGTAATCTTTAATGGGTAGTGGTGCTAAAAAACCATTATTAATGAGGTATGAAAAGTAGACATTTAGCAATTGATCATCTATGGACGGACAAGTAATAGATATATTTTTTAAACCATCGAGTGTATTTTGACAGTCAAATTGTAAAACTGCTGCATCAGAGGCTGGTGCTTCAGAACTATTATTTTTACCAGAAAGCAAAGAAACTAAAGGATACAAAGCGTGTTCTGGAGAATTAGCTGCAACGTTTAACAGTTGAGTGTGCCATTGTTCATAAGAAATTTGTTGAATTGGATAGCCAAGCGATCGCAATTTTTCAAAAAATAGGTTGGTGGAAACTGGTTGAGGATGAGTTAAGTGAAAAGCTTTACCCCAAGAAGCTTGCTGTTCCGATAGATGAACAATAGCAATGCTGGCATAATCTACAGGAATAATATCTTGTATTAATGCAACATCTGGAATGCTACCAAGTTGGACGCAACCGATAATCAGTCTGTACAAATAGTCATTGATATTAAAGACACCGGTTTTGCTATGTCCTGATATGCGTCCGAGTCTATAAATACAAACCGGAAGTCCGCGATCGCGTGCAGCAGTCACTAGCTTTTCTGCTACCCATTTACTTTGACTGTAGCCGCCGAATGGAACTTGACTATTATCAATATTATCCTGTTCTCGAATTACTTTCACACCAGAATCACCAACTTCTGAGAAAACACTGGTAGAAGAAATGAAATGAACGGGCTTCGCTTTCGTTTTGCACGCTAATCTCAAGACTTCTTGAGTTCCCACGACATTAGTGGCTTTGAGTAAAGAGTAAGGAGAAGCGTGATGAACCCACGCACCATTATGATAGATAACATCAATTTTACCAGCAAACTCATAAAATTTTGACTCAGAAAGTCCCAAAAGGGGCTGTGATAAATCTCCAATAACTGGTATGATTCTGCTACTAAAATCTTCGTCCCAAAGCAAATAAGATTTAAGGCAGTTTCGCAATTTATCCTGAGCTAATTCAGTACTCTTGTCACGAATTAAGCAATAAATATCGCTTGATGTTTGTTGTAGGAGTTCATATAGCAGAAAAGCTCCGACAAAACCCGTTGCCCCAGTTAAGAAGATACAACTGGGTTCCAGAGTAGCCGGAATCGGTAATTCCGGGTAAATGGAAGAGTCTAGAACAGCATCAGTATTGAGTGACGCTAAAATTTTGCTATTATGAGATTCATTGCTAAGAAACTCTAAAATTTCTGCTTTGCGCTCGGAAAGTTGAGCTTTTAATGTTGGTGTCAGCGCTCCTTTAGGAGCATTACAACGTAGGTTTTCTCCATCTACCCAAAGCTTGATATCAAGACGGCTAAGTTTAGCTAAAAATTCATTAACAGTTTGAGTCACTTTCTTTTCACTTAACTGTTCCCTATAACTTGTAGGGAATGTGACAGCAGCTACTCGTCTTGAATTCTCATCCAAGATAATTTCTTTTTTACCCAATAGTCTTTCACTAAAAATATTGCGATTTATACACGCTTCTACTAACTTATTCGACTCAATAATAGGACGAGATTCTTCAGTATAATTAATTGAGGTTATATACGTCAGCCAAGGTTCTTGTCCCATTGCATAAACATAAACCTGTTGCGGATTAAATTGACTGACAAGTTCAATTGCTCTTTGGGCATTTGAACCATCTAACCTCCGGGTTGCATCCATCTTTCTGGGGATTGGTTTTGTCAGTAAGGAGCCGTATGCCCAGCTAAAAGGTGCTCCATCGCATTCCATTCCGATAAAAATTACATCAATATCTCCAAATAATTTATGGATTGTTTCATAAAGCTTCGGCTCAATATTATTAGAATCTGCTAAACAAAGAATAGATTGTCCTTTTAATTTAACAAGATAAGCGGCTTTTGCGTTAATATTTAAATCTCCATGTTCGCCTAAAAAAGGCAAGGCAACAATCTGTCCTTGATCAATGTCTATTGCCTCAAGGTTATCAATTTCTATAACATTTGCAAAGCCAATATTTTTTAAGATTAATTTTAAAGATGGGTCGAGTAAAACCCCACTGTTGCTTTTCGGCACAACTAAATGTTTGATTTTATGCCGTAATTGCAACAATGTTTCAAACATACAGTGGTCTTGATGATTATGAGTAATCAGCACGTAGTCAATCGTTTCTGGCAAATCGGCATAGGTGTAGCGGGGAATGCCATCTTGATGCTGATAACTGATTAATGGGTCAAATAAAATACTGATATTTTCAGTTTCAATTAAGACACAAGCATGACCGAAGTAGCGAATTCTGACTGAATCACCGCTATACTTTGGTTCTTTGGCAGGAGGTTCTTCGGTGAAGAACGATGAAAATAATGCCTCATCTTCCTCGGCTATTTTCAACAGATTTTTAATTTTGGCATAGGGCTGAGGAATATCTTTCATTTCAAACAAGCGATCAAGTCTGGAGTCCTTGAAAGCAAGATTTAAATGTAAACAACGCTCATCTTTTAAACGAGGCGTACTGAGAACAAAGGAGCGTTCATCCTCATGACCTAAATATAAAGCAACAGTTTGGGAGGCGGGATTGTAATACTGACTTTGATAGAGAAGTCCCTCAATAAAGCGAATAGAAGGATGGTTATTTGAGTCGTAAACTAACTCTACATATCCTTTTAACGCTTCAGGAACGTTTTGATAAAGAGGTTCTAAGGAATACCCCTTGGCTGACTCAGTTAGCATCGTATCTAGTTGTGCGATCGCTTGACTAAGTTGTACCACATGTGCTTGTTCTTCTTTGGTTTGTTCCAACAAAGCTTTAATTTCATGAACTCGGTCAACCTCATAATTAATAAAAGGACCCCCCATCATGGCTGGATTTTTTAACGCTGACTGATGAACCTGGGGAGCATCGACAAACGACTGCATAATTTTGAAATGCGATTCAGTAATATACCGAGCCGCTGTTGCTGGAGAAATAAGGTATGACCAGGCATACCACTGATTAAATAACGGCTCTACAATCACATTGGGTTTGAGATAAAGCATAATATCATGTTGCTTGAAGATTTATCATTAGAACTGACGCAGAGACAGAAAGACGGGGGGACATAAAGAAATTTTAATAATCCGAACTTGCCAGAATTTTATGAATTTGTAAGGAATTAAAACTTAAAAAAGTGAGAAACCCTACCTCCTTATATTTCAATTTCCTCTCTTTCCTCAACCATCTCCAAAGGAAGAGACGAAAGCTTCTCCAACGTCTGCATCTTCTCAATACGTTCAGCTAAATTAGCTACGGTAGGCGCTTCAAATAAGTCAACAACCGTCACCTCGACCTCAAAGGTTTTGAGCAACTGAGCAACCAGTTGAGTTGCTAGCAGAGAATGTCCTCCCAACTCGAAGAAATCGTCATGAACACCCACCCCCTCAACCTCCAGTACTTTGGCAAAAATCTCAGCCAAAATTTGCTCTGTAGAAGTGCGAGGGGCGATAAACGCTGATTCTAATTCCGGTCGAGCCGTATCTGGTACAGGCAGAGCAAAACGGTCTACTTTACCGTTGGGATTTAGGGGTAGGGCATCCAGCGTCACGAATACCGCAGGTATCATGTACTTGGGTAATTTTTCTGCAATAAAGCGGCGTAAATCGCTAATTATCAGGATATTTTCTGGATCAGGGACGACATAAGCGACGAGCCGTTTATCTGTTGGTTGGTCTTCGCGGACAATAACTACGCTCTCTTGTACTCCTGGGTATTTGTTTAACAGTGCTTCTATCTCTCCCGGTTCAATCCGAAAGCCGCGAATTTTAACTTGATGGTCGAGGCGACCAAGAAGCTTGATCTGACCGTCACTCAGGTAGCAAGCTAAATCCCCAGTTTTATAAAGACGGCTTCCTGGTTCATCGCTAAAAGAATTAGGGATGAATGTCTCGGCAGTTTTTTGAGGGTGGTTGAGGTAGCCCCGCGCCAGACCAACTCCACCAATGTGCAGTTCTCCTGGCACACCGATGGGAACAGGTTGGAGATATTGGTCTAGAATGTAAAGCTGCTTATTGGTGGCGGGACGCACGGTAGGTAAGAATTGACCGCCGTTGCCACATTCCACCATACTCGCGTTGACTGTAGTTTCGGTCGGGCCGTAGGCATTGATGAACAGTCGCCCTTTTGACCATTGGGCAATTTGTTCGGCAGAAGGGGCTTCTCCTCCCACCAGAACCATTTGCAAATTTGGTAATTCTGTTGAAGGCAAAACTGCTAGTGCTGAAGGTGGAAGCGTAATATGGGTAATAGCTTGTTTGCGTAGAAATTGCATTAGAGCCTTACCTGGTAGCAAATCTTCCAAAGTTCCTAAATACAGTGCTGCACCAGAACCCAGAGCCATTACTAATTCTGGAATCGAGGCATCAAAACTCAAGGAAAAGAACTGGAGAATACGACTATCTGGTTGAACTTTACAGGTCTTAATTTTGTCTTGAGTCAGATTTACCAGTCCTTCATGGGAAACCAAAACTCCTTTGGGTGTCCCTGTAGACCCGGAAGTATAAATTAAGTAAGCTAAGTTTTTAATCGTAACATCACTATTGGGGTTTTCTTGACCCTCTTGTACAAATTTTGCACAATCTGTATCTAGGCAGATAATTTGAGTTTGGTGTTTAGGCAGTTCTGGAACTAGTTTCTGGGTTGTCAGAAGAAGTTTAATCTGAGAATCTGACAATATAAAAGCCAAACGCTCTGAGGGGTAGGTTGGATCTAGGGGGAGATAAGCGCCACCCGCTTTGAGAATGCCCAATACGCCTATAATCATTTCAGGCGATCGCTCTACACAAAGTCCCACCAATACCTCTGGTTTTACTCCCAGTTTTTGCAGATAACGTGCCAGTTGATTAGCCCGTTGATTCAGTTCTCGATAAGTTAATTGTTCATCCTGGAAAACTATTGCAACAGCATCGGGTGTTTGCTCGGCTTGAGCTTCAAATAACTGATGGAAGCATTGCTCCTTGGGATACTCAGTTTGGGTATCATTCCACTCCCTTAAAAATTGATGACGTTCTGCTTCACTCAACAAGGGTAATTCACCCACAGCTTGTTGGGGATTTTCTGCGATCGCACAGAAAATGGTTTGCAGATGCCCTAACAGCCGCCCAATCGTATCTTTTTCAAAACGAACACTATCGTAAATAATCTTAACTTGCAACTCATCTTCAGGCACTACAGCTACAGTTAGTGGATAATTATTGCGGTCAAAAGACTCTATGTCGTTTAGCTGTAGCGAACTACCTTCATCCAACAAAGAATTATCAACTGGATAATTTTCAAACACCACAATACTCTCAAACAGAAGTCTTCTCCCAAGGAGTTCGCTCTTGGCTTGAATGTCAACAAGAGGAGTGTAAGAGTAATCTTGCAATTCCAACATTAACTGTTGTATTTGTTCGAGCCAAGGTATTAGTTGCTGCTGGGGGGATATTTCCAAACGCAATGGTAAAGTGTTGGTGAACAATCCCACCATATTTTCCACCCCAGAAAAACTACCAGGACGACCTGAAACAGTCACACCAAATACTACATCTTTTTCACCACTATAGCAACTTAATAGTAATGCCCAAGCAGCTTGTACTATAGTCGATAAAGTCACATGATGATGTTGTGCTATATCTTGTAACTTGCGGTTCACATGAGCAGACAAACGTAATTCAAGTTCCTGATGATAGTAAGAGTCTTGCTGTTTATTTTGATACTGAAACTTATCTACTACTAGAGAAGTAGGGGCACTAAAACCTTGCAAATTTTGTTGCCAATACTCAATAGCAACTTCCTGATCTTGAGAATTCAGCCAAGCAATATAATCACGGTAAGGACGGGGTATTGGCAAATAACAAGTTTCATCTCTCACCTCTGCCTCATAGAAACTTAAAAATTCTTTAAAAATAATGGGTAAACTCCATCCATCCATGAGGATTTGGTGATTATTCAAGATAAATTTGTAAATATCTTCACTTAGTTGAATTAACGTACATCTTATCAACGGTGCTTGGTTTAATTGAAAACCTTGCTCTCTTTGTTTTAGTAATAACTCTGATAATTGCTGTTGTTGCTCTGTTGGAGATAATCCTCGCCAATCAAGATTATTCCAAGGTAAAATAATCTGCTTTAGTACTATTTGTAATGGAGTTGAACGATTTTTCCAAACAAATGATGTACGTAATATTGAGTGTCTATCTACAACTTTTTGCCAAGCTAATTCAAAAGCAGCAGTAGTAATATTACCTTTAAAGCTTAAGGTTGTTTGATTAAAATACACCCCACTTTCAGGAGCATAAAGACTGTGAAACAGTATCCCTTGCTGCATGGAAGAAAGTGGATAAATTAATTCAATATTTTTAGTTTTACTTGGAGATTTTATTTGTCCGTTACTCATCGCTCTTTCTTTTTAATTTGGATTTTTTCAAATTGACACTATTTGTGCCAGATTTCTAATAACTCATCAAGTTCTAGTTGATTTAATTGTGCATCAGGAAAATCTGATGGTGTATATCCAAAAGCATTTTCTGACTGACAATGTTCTATAATTAACCTGATTGCTTGAATATAGCTCTGTGCCAAATTCTCCACTGTGGCTTGAGTATGAACATTACTACCGTAAGTCCAATCAATTTGTAATTCTCCTTCAATAACCAAAGCATTAATATCTAATAAATGGTCACGAATTTGCTTGAAACTCTGATTAGCTCCAGTGGATTCAGGGGCAAATTTCCAATCACTTTGAGATTCTACTTGGTCAAATTGTCCTAAATAATTAAAACTAATTTCTGGAGTAGGAATTGTTTGTAGTTGTTGATTAACAGTAATATCTTTACATAAGTAACGCAAAATACCGTAGCCAATGCCACGATTGGGAATTGCTCGTAATTGTTCTTTAATTGATTTAATAACAGATGCTGGTTGGTCTAAGTCTGGTAGTTGCAATAATACTGGAAACAAACTGGTAAACCAACCTACAGTCCGCGATAAGTCTACATCTTCAAATAGTTCTTCTCTACCATGTCCCTCTAAGTTAATTACTACGGTGGAATTACCTGTCCATCGTGCCAATGAAAGTATTAATGCACTTAGTAGTATATCGTTAATTTGTGTATTATAAGCTTCGTTTACTGACCCCAACAGTATCCGGGTTTCTTCTACATTTAATTTCACTGATACAGAAGCAGCATTATCAACTGTATTTTCTTGTAGAGCGCGAGCAGAATCTAATGGTAGTGGCGTTATTTTAGACCAGGATTGATTTAACCAATAGTCTAATTCTTGTTTGATAATCTCTAATTGTGCATAGTTGCTTAGTTTTTCTGCCCAATCAATGAATGCTGTTGTTTTGGCATTTAGTTGTATCGGTTGTTGTCCGACAAGTTGTTGATAAATTGTTTCTAAATCTGATAATAAAATTCGCCAACTTACACCATCTACTGCTAAATGATGAATAATAATTAGTAAACGTGCATCACTTTCGCTACCCAAGTTAAACATTACCACTTTTATTATCGGGCCTGTTGACAGGTTTAAACTGGCTTGAAATTCTGTGGCGATTTTTGATAAAGCTTGTGATTGTAATAGTTTGGGAGTTGATGATAAATCTATTATAGAAAATGGTACATTATTATCTTTATCAGAGTTTATTTGTTTAGACTCAGACGCTTGCAATCTGAATCGTAAACGCAGAGCGTCGTGATGTTCTAATAATTTTTCTACAGCTTTTTCCAGTAATTCAATTTTTATATTCTTGGGTAGTTGTAATAAAACTGATTGGTTGAAATGGTAAAAATCTTGTAGATTTTGCGCAAAAAACCAGTGTTGAATTGGCGTTAGTGGTGCAACTCCGGTAACTATACCTTGTTGAGCACTTACACAAACTGTTGTATTGGCAACCCTAGCTAGTTCGGCGATGGTTTGATTTTGAAATATTTGTTTGGTAGTGATTTGTATTCCTAAGTTTTTGGCACGAGAAACTACTTGAATGCTAAGAATGGAATCACCACCGATTTCAAAGAAGTTGTCGTGGATGCTGACTTTTTCTTTAAGAAGCAGTTCTTGCCAAATATTGGTTAAGGTTTGTTCTATGGCTGTATGTGGTGCTACGTATTCGTGTTTTCGAGTGATTACCCCATCTGGTGCTGGTAGAGCTTTTCTGTCTACTTTGCCGTTGGGTGTGAGTGGTAGCACCTCCAATGTGACAAAAGCTTTTGGTACCATGTAGTTTGGCAGTTTTGACTCTAAAAAGCTACGTAGTTCAGGAATGATCAGTGTTTGCTCTTTTTGAGGGACAACATAAGCTACCAACTGTTGAGAATCGGCTGAATCTTCACGAACTACAACTACAGTTTCTCGCACTGCTGGGTGTTGAGTGATGAGTGCTTCAATTTCTCCAAGTTCAATGCGGAAACCACGTACCTTAACTTGGTTGTCAATACGACCTAAATATTCGATGTCTCCATTTGGGAAATATCGTGCTAAATCGCCGGATTTATAAAGACGCGCATTGGGTTTATTACTAAAGGGATTAGGAATAAATCTCACAGGTGTAAGTTCTGGTCGGTTTAAATAACCTCTGACCACACCAGCACCACCAATATACATTTCACCTGTTACTCCGATGGGTACTGGCTGCCCATCTCTATCTAGTAAATAAACTTGTAAGTCATCAATTGGACGACCAATTATACTTGCTGATGCTACTTCTAAGTCTGCCATTGTTAGCAGACGATATGTAACATGCACAGTTGTTTCCGTAATCCCGTACATATTGACTAACTGGGGAAACTGGTCGCCATGACGCTCAAACCAAGGTCTTAAGCTCTCAATTTGCAATGCTTCTCCACCAAAAATGACCTTTCGTAGGCTTAAGTTGTTAATATTTTCCAGCGATTCTTCTACCTGTATCAGTTGACGGAAAGCAGAAGGTGTCTGGTTAAGTACAGTCACTTGCTGTGTTAACAATAATTGATAAAACTCTTGAGGTGAACGAGTCAGCCAATATGGTACTACTATTAATTTTCCACCATACAGCAATGCCCCCCAGATTTCCCAAACGGAAAAATCAAAGGCTATAGAATGGAATAGTGTCCAAACATCATGTTGGTTAAAGTTATACCAGGATTCAGTTGCTGCTAATAAACGAACAACGTTGCTGTGATTGACTAATACACCCTTGGGTTGACCTGTTGAGCCAGAGGTGTAGATAATATAAGCTAGGTTATTAGTTGTATACTCACTAATTGGGTTTTGTGAGCTTTGTTGAGCTACAATTTCCCAGTCTGTATCTAGACAAACAACTCTAGTCTGATGTTGTGGCAAATTCTCTATCAGCTGCTGTGTTAATAGTACTGACACAGCAGCATCTTCTAGTATAAAGGCTAATCGCTCATGAGGATAGGCGGGATCGAGTGGTACGTATGCACCACCTGCTTTGAGGATAGCTAAGAGTCCGACGACCATATCAAGCGATCGCTCTACACAAATCCCTACTAATACCTCTGGTTTGACTCCCAGGTGTTGTAGGTAGTGCGCTAGCTGATTTGCTCTGGTATTTAGCTGACGATAGGTTAACTGTTGGTCTTCAAATACGACTGCGACTGCATCAGGTGTGCGTTCTACCTGCGCCTCAAACAACTGATGGATGCATTGATTTTGAGGATACTCAACTTCTGTATGATTCCACTCGTATAGCAATTGATGCCGTTGTGCTTGTGTCAACAGTGGTAACTGCGACAAACGTTGCTGTGGATTTGCCACAATTGCTTGAAGCAACGTTTGCAAATGAGCCGCCATCCGGCAGATTGTATTTTCTTCAAATAAATCACTATTGTATTCTAAAGAACCAACCAACCCCGACTGTGTTTGTTCGATTTGTAGGGTTAAATCAAACTTGGCGGTATCGCTTTCGCTTTCTACAGAACTTAAAGTTAAACCAGGCAACTCTAAAACGGACATTGGTGCATTCTGAAGCACAAACATCACTTGAAATAGTGGTGTATGACTTAAAGAACGCTCTGGTTGCAGTTGCTCAACTAACAACTCAAAAGGCAAATCCTGATGTGCATAAGCTCCAAGTGCTACTTCCCGCACTCGTTTGAGTAGTTCCTCAAAGCTGGGATTTCCTGCTAAGTTGGTTCTCAATACTAAAGTATTGACAAAAAATCCAATTAATCCTTCTATCTCTGTTCGGTTGCGGTTAGCAATCGGCGAACCAACTACAATATCTTCAATACCTGTATAACGCCATAAAAGTGTTTGGAAAGCTGCTAATAGGGTCATAAATAAAGTACTTCCCTGCTGCTGACTTAATTTATTTAGAGATGCAGATAATTCTTGTGATAGCTCAAATGAGTAAGTCCTACCTCGGAATGTTTGAATTGCTGGTCTTGGGTGGTCTGTAGGTAATTCTAATACTTTTGGTGCGTTCTCTAAATGCTTGAGCCAATAAGATAGTTGAGTTTCAAGTACTTGTGCTTGCAGCCATTGTCGTTGCCATACCGCGAAGTCTACATACTGTATTGCTAGTTCCGGCAATGGTAAAGGTTGTCCAGACAAGAAAGCTTGATAAAGTGTTGCTAACTCTCGCACTATTACATCTATTGACCAAGCATCAGAGATGATGTGGTGCATTGTCAACAGTAAAATATGTTCTTGCTCGTCAAGACGTAAGAGTTTGACTCTCAGCAGATGGTCACTGCTGATGTCAAAGGCAACTTGTGCTGCTTGTGCTGCTTGTTGTTTGACTTCAACTTGTTGTTGGTTTGCAGTTAATTCGCTGATATCGACTATTGACAATGTTAAAGGCTTTTGTTCATAGATGACTACTACTGCTTGCCCTTGTGTTGTTTGGAAATTGGTTCGCAGTACTTCATGGCGGCTGATGATTTCGTTGAAGCTTTGTTGTAGTGCTTCTAGATTCAATTGTCCTTCAAGACGAACAGCAGCAGGTATGTTGTAGAAGGAGCTATCTGGTTCTAATTGAGCTAAAAACCACAGCCTTTGTTGAGCAAATGATAGCGGTAGTTGTTGCGATCGCTCAATTGGTTCTATGTTCGTCGATTCGACTGCTGAGTTTACTTTAGTAGCTTTTTCAATTTCTTTTGCCAGCCCGACTATTGTTGGTTTTTCAAATAAATAACGTAAAGGAAGTTCTACTTGAAATACTTGCCGAATTTGGGACATTACGCGAGTGGCGATTAACGAATGACCTCCTAATTCAAAGAAATTATTATTAATGCCTACTTTGTCTATACTGAGTATTTCTGACCAAATACCTGCTAATAAATTCTCAATTGGTGTTGAGGGAGGGACTATATTCGATGATATTACCTGTGTTATGTCGGGTACAGGCAATGCTTTACGGTCAACTTTACCGTTAGGTGTGAGTGGGAGTGCTTCTAATATGATAAAAGCTGTTGGTACCATGTAGTTTGGTAACTTTGACTCTAGGAAGCTACGTAGTTCAGGAATGACCAGTGTTTGCTCTTTTTGAGGAACGACATAGGTGACTAAATTTTTAGAATCTGCTGAATCTTCACGTACTACAACTACAACTTCTCGTACTGCTGGGTATTGGCTAATCAGTGCTTCAATTTCTCCAAGTTCAATACGAAAACCACGGATTTTTACTTGGTTATCAATCCGACCAATGTATTCTATCTCTCCATTCGGCAAATAGCGTGCCAGATCCCCAGTTTTATACAACCGTTTTCCTGGTAGGTTTGCGTAAGGATTGGGAATAAATTTATCTGCGGTGAGTTTTGCTTCGTTTAGATAACCACGGGCTAAACCTTCACCACCAATATACAACATCCCTTGTACACCTACGGGAACCAGTTGTAAATTCTGATCTAATAAATAAATCTCAGTGTTGTGAATCGGGCGACCAATCGGTGGGGTGTTGCTAGCACCTTTGTGTATCCAAGCACACGTGGAATAAGTTGTATCTTCAGAAGGTCCATACAGGTTAAATACCTGTTGTATATTATTTTGCTGATAAAGTTGTTGTACAAGTTTATTATGAAGTGGTTCTCCTGCCACATTCACAGTCTGTACTGAAGCTGGAATGGCATCATTTCTTAATAACTGTGAAATTACACTTGGGACAGTATTAATTAAGGTTACACTCTTAGCTGCTGGCGAAGTTTGTAAATATAATGCATTCTCGATTAAAATTACCTTGCCACCGTAACATAGAGGAACAAATACCTCAAATACTGAAAGGTCAAAGCAAATCGAGGTTGATGCCAAAACTCCCAACCTAGCTTCAATCGCAAAGGTTTTGTTTGCCCAGTCCAACATTGCTACTGTGCTAGCGTGTTGAATCATTACACCTTTTGGCCTGCCTGTTGAACCAGAGGTATATATGACGTAAGCTAGGTTGTCAGTAATTAGTTCAGAGAATAAATTTTGCTTACTGTGTTCTGCAATTGTCTGCCAATCAGCATCTAAACAAACGACCTTAGCTTTATGTTGCGGTATTATCTCTACAAGCAACGCAGTAGTCAACAACACTGACACAGCAGCATCTTCTAGTATAAATGCTAATCGCTCATGAGGATAGGCGGGATCGAGTGGTACGTATGCACCACCTGCTTTGAGGATAGCTAAGAGTCCGATGACCATATCAAGCGATCGCTCTAGACAAATTCCTACTAATACCTCTGGTTTGACTCCCAGGTGTTGTAGGTAGTGCGCTAGCTGATTTGCTCTGGTATTTAGCTGACGATAGGTTAACTGTTGGCCTTCAAATACGACTGCGACTGCATCAGGTGTGCGTTCTACCTGTGCCTCAAACAACTGATGGATGCATTGATTTTGAGGATACTCAACTTCTGTATGATTCCACTCGTATAGCAATTGATGCCGTTGTGCTTGTGTCAACAGTGGTAACTGCGACAAACGTTGCTGTGGATTTGCCACAATTGCTTGAAGCAACGTTTGCAAATGAGCCGCCATCCGGCAGATTGTATTTTCTTCAAATAAATCACTATTGTATTCTAAAGAACCAACCAACCCCGACTGTGTTTGTTCGATTTGTAGGGTTAAATCAAACTTGGCGGTATCGCTTTCGCTTTCTACAGAACTTAAAGTTAAACCAGGCAACTCTAAAACGGACATTGGTGCATTCTGAAGCACAAACATCACTTGAAATAGTGGTGTATGACTTAAAGAACGCTCTGGTTGCAGTTGCTCAACTAACAACTCAAAAGGCAAATCCTGATGTGCATAAGCTCCAAGTGCTACTTCCCGCACTCGTTTGAGTAGTTCCTCAAAGCTGGGATTTCCTGCTAAGTTGGTTCTCAATACTAAAGTATTGACAAAAAATCCAATTAATCCTTCTATCTCTGTTCGGTTGCGGTTAGCAATCGGCGAACCAACTACAATATCTTCAATACCTGTATAACGCCATAAAAGTGTTTGGAAAGCTGCTAATAGGGTCATAAATAAAGTACTTCCCTGCTGCTGACTTAATTTATTTAGAGATGCAGATAATTCTTGTGATAGCTCAAATGAGTAAGTCCTACCTCGGAATGTTTGAATTGCTGGTCTTGGGTGGTCTGTAGGTAATTCTAATACTTTTGGTGCGTTCTCTAAATGCTTGAGCCAATAAGATAGTTGAGTTTCAAGTACTTGTGCTTGCAGCCATTGTCGTTGCCATACCGCGAAGTCTACATACTGTATTGCTAGTTCCGGCAATGGTAAAGGTTGTCCAGACAAGAAAGCTTGATAAAGTGTTGCTAACTCTCGCACTATTACATCTATTGACCAAGCATCAGAGATGATGTGGTGCATTGTCAACAGTAAAATATGTTCTTGCTCGTCAAGACGTAAGAGTTTGACTCTCAGCAGATGGTCACTGCTGATGTCAAAGGCAACTTGTGCTGCTTGTGCTGCTTGTTGTTTGACTTCAACTTGTTGTTGGTTTGCAGCTAATTCGCTGATATCGACTATTGACAATGTTAAAGGCTTTTGTTCATAGATGACTACTACTGCTTGCTCTTGTGTTGTTTGGAAATTGGTTCGCAGTACTTCATGGCGGCTGATGATTTCGTTGAAGCTTTGTTGTAGTGCTTCTAGATTCAATTGTCCTTCGAGACGAACAGCAGCAGGTATGTTGTAGAAGGAACTATCTGGTTCTAATTGAGCTAAAAACCACAGCCTTTGTTGAGCAAATGATAACGGTAAATTTTCCTGCCGTTTTACTGGGTAAATAGGCTGATTATTAGAACTTACAGCTACATTATTTTTGCGTATAAAAGCGAGGATATCTTCTTTGCGTTCAGCTAATTCTAATTTGATAACTGGGGTTAGCACATCTTTTGGAGCGCTACAGCGTAGGCGATTCTCTTCTATCCAGAGCTTGACATCCACACTGCAAAGATAAGACAAAAACTCTTCAATAGTTTTCATAATTCTATCTCCTCGCGACCGTTGTCTACTCCGTCTGCTGAAATAAGCTGTAGCTTTTGTACTGTCAGCATTTTCTCAATACATTCTACCAATTGAGCTACTGTCGGTGCTTCAAACAAACTACGTAAAGGTAACTCTATCTTAAATGCTTCACGCAACCTGGAAATAGCTTGAGTCGCCAATAAAGAATGTCCACCTAAATCAAAGAAGTTATCGTGAATACTTACATGTTCTTGCTTTAATATCTGACTCCAGATGTCAATAACTATCTCCTCTGCGGGAGTACGGGGTGCAATAAAGCCAAATTCAGATTCATTCTTAAAATTTGGTACGGGTAATGCGCGACGATCTACTTTACCACTAGGGCTTAGAGGCAGTGCTTCGAGAGATACAATCGCAGAGGGTATCATATACCCTGGTAGCTTTTCTTTTAAGAAATCGCGTAACTGTTGGATTAGTTCGCTACTGTTGCGATCATCCTGATGAAACTCAGGGCTAGGTACAACATAAGCAACTAAGCGTTTATCATCAGGATTCTCTTCTCTAACTACAACTACAACTTCCCTAACACCTGGATGCTGACCCAAAAAAGCCTCAATTTCTCCAAGTTCAACCCGGAAACCACGAATCTTTACTTGATGGTCAATACGTCCCAGAAATTCAATATTTCCATCAGGAAGCCACCTTCCTAAATCTCCAGTTTTATAAATTAAATCTTGGCGATTTGCTGGTAACTTTTTCCTTGCATCCGGAAATGGGTTATGAACAAAACTTAAATTAGTTTTTTCTTCATTTTTCCAATACCCCGCACCTACACCAATTCCCGATACACATATCTCTCCAGGAACGCCAATTGGTAATAGTTGCATTTGCTCATCTAGAATGTAGAGATTTAAATTGGCTAATGGTTTACCAATTGGCACTGTTCGCTGATTTTCAGCAAAAGGCTTGTCAACGATAAATTGAGTAATATCATCAGCAGCCTCTGTGGGACCATAAGCGTTAACAATTTTGATTTCTGGATATATTTCTAGCCACTTATTTACCCAACTTACGGATACTGGTTCTCCTACAACCATCATCCATTTTAAATTGGGTAATTCTCTTTGGTGAATTCCTAGCTTTGAAGTATATTCAAGTAAGCCGCCAAATAATGCCGGGACTAATTCAACGACTGTAATTTTTTCTGATTTGAGTGTCTTAAATAGTTTATCAGGAATCGCAACAGTTTCTACATCTACTATTACTGTCTTGCCACCGATTAAAAGCGGTGCCAAAAACTGCCAGACAGAAATATCTGTCGAAGAAGGAGCGCTTTGGAGAAAACAAAATTCTTCTGTTAACTGCAACTCATCAAATTGGGCATAAATATGATTAATTGCACCATCATGTCTGACAATTGCCCCTTTTGGTAATCCTGTAGACCCGGAAGTATAAAGCATATAAGCTGGGTCAGCAGCATCATTAATCGGTTCTATATTATCATTCGGCAACTGTTCAAAGTCTAATTTATTATATATTTTTATTTCAGCGCGATCGCCAAGCGTTGTCTGACCAGAAATCAAACTATCTAAACAAATAATAGATGATAATTGCGAACAATCTTCTGCTAAGTCTGATAAAACATTTAATAACGAATCATCTGTGAATAAAAATCTGACTTCGCTATTAGATAGCATATACTTAATTCGGTTTGGTGGGTAAGTACTATCAATAGGTACATAAGCTCCACCTGCTTTATAAATAGCAAGGATAGCAATGAGAAAATTGATATCACGGTCTTTAAATATACCTACAAATTCTCCCTTGCCAACTCCTAATTTCCGCAATAATTCTGCTAGCTGATTAGCTTTTTGGTTGAGTTGTTGATAAGTTAGCTTAGTTTGTTGATGAATTACAGCTATATTGTTAGGAGTTTGTAATACTTGCTTTTCCAACAATTTGTTTATTGTCTGATCAACTTGATATTCTTGAGTATTGTTATTAAAGTTTTTCAGTAGTTTATATTCATTATCTTCTTTAATAAACAGAATATCTGAAATTTTAATATTAACTTGATTAATACAATCTTCTAGAACATTTATATAACATTGACTCATCAATTTTATATTTTCATCTTGAAATAAATACTCATTATAATCTATATTTGCACTAATGTTTTCACCATTAAATGAAAAATAAATTGTTATGTCATTATTTAAGTTATTAAACTCATTTTGATTATGAATGTTTTCTAATAAAACTACTATGTCAAAAATTGGACAACGATTCGGAGTTGTCGGTATATTTAATAGCTGAATTAATTCATCAAAATTAAAGCTTTGATTGTTGTAAGCACCGATGATTGCATCCTTGACTTGAAAAAGAAAATCTTTAAATGAAAGCTGGGGCTGTACTTGAGTATATAAAGGAATAACTTTGTTATTTATCTCATTTGTCAAAATTTCTTTATATACTGGTATACCGACAATAACATCATTGTTTCGGGTATATTTTTGTAGCAATATCTTTAATGTAGATACAAGTATTAAGTACATTGAAAAGTAAGAACCTTTAGCTAGCTTAATAATTGCCTGAGATAAATCTTTTGATAAATTAAAGTTAAGAGATTTATTTTTGCCAACCGAAGATAAAGGTCTTACATAATCCAGTAACAGATTTGCTTCTGGTAATTCTCCCGATAGTTTATTTATCCAATAAATTTTTTGAGATAATAAGTCGTTGTTATATTGTGAATTTTGATTCATATTTTACTCCTAATAACATTGAAAAATTATTTAGCAATATGCACATATAAAACTTGAAATTTAAGTATTATTTTAAGGTTACACTAGCTAGTTACAGTAGATTTCAATAAGTGTGAATTACAGCATCTAGGTCTGTTACCTAAACAAAAAGCTTATTTAAATTCTGATTTATACTGCTTTAAACCAAATTAAAATCAAGCGACATCTCTTTTTCTAACATTAATAATTTCGTATGGGGTTTTTGCTCTGTCAGCCGTAATAACTCCCGAAGACGCATTTTCGGATTCATCACTATGGCTTCAAGTAATATCTTGATATGTTCTAAAATATTAATAATAGTTGCAGGATCAAAAAGTTGGAAATCGTAATTGATTCCAATGGTCAACTCTGAACCAGGATAGCCAACTATATTGAGAGGATAGTTAGTTTTATAATAGTCAGTTTTCTCAGAGATGTTTAGACTTCCCCATTCTTCCAAAAATTTACCTGTTTTTTGGTTCTCAAACACCACAAAGCTTTCAAATAAGGGTACATTACCCAGCACTTGGCTGCATTTTTGAATATTTACCAATGGATAATACTCATACTCACGAATATCTATCAATTGAGTTTGCAATTGCTGAAGCCAAGGAAGTAAATACTCGTCCATATCTATCTTGACATGTACTGGCAAAGTATTAACCATCTCCCCGACCATTGACTCCGAACCTTCTAAATCTACTGGACGACCAGAAGTAGTACAGCCATAAACTACATCATTTTTACTACTGTAGTGACTCAGAAGTATAGCCCAAGCTCCCTGAACTAGTGTACTCATAGTCAGGCGATGCTGCTTGGCTAATGAATCTAGATTCCTTGTAGTTACTTCTGATAGAGTGATTTTTATATCCTCGTAGCGTTTTTCTATATTGGACAAGTTGTTTGAGCATAGATTGATTAAAGAAGTAGGCTCTTTTACTCCACTAAGTTGTTGTCGCCAGAACTTCTCTGCTTTGGCCGAATCTTGCTGTTTTAACCATTTGATATAGTTTTTAAAGCAACTGCCAATTAATAAGGGTGTATCTTGACCACGACAATACGCTTCATAAATTTCAATCACATCCTTTAATACCAATGGATATGACCAACCATCGAGAATGATCAGATTGTTACTCCAAACAAGATAATAAGTGTCTTCTTGAATTTGGATTATAGCCACACGCATTAGAGGTGCTTGGGAAAAATCAAAATGTCGAAGGCGATCGCACTCAAGAAAAGACTTGAAACGCTCTTGCTGTTCTAATGGCTTCACTCCCCGCCAATCTTGGTACTCTACAGGTACCTTTACTTGCTGATGCACAACTTGTAATGGTTTATCCAATTCTTCCCAATAGAAGCTGGTACGCAAGATTGTGTGCCGGGTTGCTACTTGCTGCCAAGCGTATTCAAAAGCTGCAAAATTCAGATTGCCACTAAAAGTGTGAACAAGTTGTATATGGTATAGTCCCATTTCCGGAGCGTGTAAACCGTGAAAGAGAATACCATGCTGTATTGGAGATAGTGGGTATATGTCTTGGATATCTTCTTTCATGCCGTTTTGATTTTCCTTAAAAACCGTTCGAGGTCTTGTTGGCTCAAGTCTGTTTCTGGAAAGTCAGAAGGTGTATATCCTCGTTCTTCAGAAGATTGACAATGAGTAACAAGTAGTTGCAATGCTTCTACAAACCTTTGTGCTAATTGTTCAATAGTGCTTTGTCGATGTATTTTTTTGCTGTAAGTCAAATTTACTCTCAACTGGTTATTAATTACCAAAGCGTCGATACTTAGCATATAAGTCTCACGGTTTAACGAACTGCGCGTTGCTCCTTGCGAGTCCTGAGAGATTTTAAATATTGATGAGTCTAAAAATGTTTGATCGAACTGACCTAAGTAATTGAAAACCACCTCAGCTTTTGAAAGCGATCGCAATAACTCAACTTTCGCAATATCTTGATTCAAGTAACGTAGAACACCATAGCCCATTCCTTTATTTGGAATGCCCCGCAACTGCTCTTTTATCAACTTCAAGGCTTCTATGGGATGAGAGATTTTTCCTAAATCTAACAGTACTGGAAAAATAGATGTAAACCAACCTACTGTGCGAGATAAATCTACATCATTGAAAATTTCTTCTCGCCCATGACCTTCCAAAGCTACTAATAGAGAATTATTGCCAGTCCATTGAGAAAAAGCTTGTACTAGTGACGTGAGCAAGACATCATTAATGTGTGTATTATAAGCTTTTGGTACTTCTTTTAGCAAGGCTTGAGTTTGTTCCACAGTCAGAAAAATTGAGATGTTTCCAACTGAAGCTCCTGTATTGTCGCCGTCAGAAAAATCGACTGGTAAAGGAGCAATTTGCTGCCATTCCTTTCTTAGCCAATAGTCCCATTCTTGTTGAAGGGTAGCTGATTGTGCATATTTTTCTAAGCATTTCGACCAGTCTTTAAATGAAGTTGTTTTTGCTGGCAGTTGCACTTTCTTGCCTTGACTTAACTGCTCATATACAGCCTCTAAGTCCTCTAAGAAAATCCGCCAAGAAACGCCATCTATGGCTAAATGGTGAATGACTATCAGCAAACGGCTTGGTTGTTGACCTAAGTCGAACAAAGCAACTTGCATCAACGGACCTGCTGAGAGATTAAGGCTAGCTTGTAATTTGGTAGCAGCTGCTTCGATGGCTGGTTTTTGTTCGCTTTCTGGTAGGGCAGAGAAATCTAAGTGTGTCAAGGGGACTTCTATATCAGAACTGGCTATAACCTGCTGCCAACCTGACTTCGTATGCTCAAATCTTAAGCGCAGAGCATCATGGTGTAACAACAGTTGCTGTATGCATTTTTCTAATAAAGCGAGGTCAAGAACTTGTTTAACTTCTAGTAAGACTGCTTGGTTCCAGTGGTGGGGTTCAAATAGATTCTGTTCAAAAAACCAGTGTTGTATTGGTGTAAGAGAAGCTAAACCTGTAATAAGTCCTTGTTCAGCTTGATTTACTTTTTTTGTAACTGCTACAGATGCCAACTCAGCAATTGTCTGATGTTGAAATAATTGTTTAACAGCTAGTTGTAGGTTAGCCTTATTAGCTCTTGTAATAACTACAATAGCAAGGATAGAATCCCCACCTAACTCAAAAAAGTTATCGAAAATACCTACTTGTTCTACACCTAACACATCTGCCCAAATTTCAGTCAACTTGGTTTCGACGTAATTACGAGGTGCTACTAATTTTTTATCTTCAGGACTTGCTGTATCAGGCGCTTTTAATGCTTTGCGGTCAACTTTGCCATTAGGTGTTAGTGGTAGTGCCTCCAAGATGACAAAAGTTGCTGGGATCATGTAGTTTGGCAACTTTATTTCTAAAAAACTGCGTAGTTTAGAAATCGTTAGCGTTTGATCTTTTGTGGGGACTAGATAGGCGACTAATTGTTGAGAATCTACTTGCGAAGAATGAACCTTAACTACAACTTCTCGCACGGTTGGGTATTGGCTAATCAGTGCTTCAATTTCTCCGAGTTCAATGCGGAAACCACGTATTTTTACTTGGTTATCAATGCGACCAATGTATTCTATCTCTCCATTCGGCAAATAGCGTGCCTGATCCCCAGTTTGATATAACCGCTCCCCTGGCAAGTTTGCATAAGGATTGGGAATAAATTTATCCGCAGTTAATTCTGCTTTGTTTAAATAACCACGGGCTAAACCTGCACCACCAATATACAACATTCCTGGTACACCTACAGGAACCAGTTGTAAATTTTTATCTAACAAATAAGTCTGCGTGTTGTGAATCGGGCGACCTATTGGTGGGATATTGCTAGCACCTTTGTGTATCCAAGCATAGGTGGAATAAGTTGTATCTTCAGAAGGTCCATACAGGTTAAATACCTGTTGTATATTATCTTGCTTATAAAGTTCTTGTACGAGTTGATTATGAAGCGGTTCACCTGCAACATTCACAATTTTTACCGAAGTTGGAATGCAATCATTGGTGAGTAACTGTGAAAGCACACTCGGAACTGTGTTAATTAAGGTGACACCAAAGGCTGCTGGCAAAGTTGCTAAATAGAGTGCATTCTCAATTAGAATCACCTTACCACCGCAACACAGAGGAACAAATACTTCAAATACTGAAAGGTCAAAGCAAATCGAGGTTGATGCCAAAACTCCATATCTGGCTTCAATCTCAAAGGTTTTGTTTGCCCAGTCCAACATTGCTACTGTGCTAGCGTGTTTTATCATTACACCTTTGGGTGTGCCTGTGGAACCAGAGGTATATATGACGTAAGCTAGGTTGTCAGTAGTTAGTTGGGAGAAGAAATTTTCCTGGCTTTGTCGGGCTATCAAATGCCAATCAGTATCTAAACAAACGACTTGAGCTTTGTGTTGAGGCATTACTTCCACAAGCGACGCTTGAGTGAGCAATACTGGCGCTTGGGTGTCTTCTAATATAAATGCTAATCGTTCTTTAGGATAGCTAGGATCGAGCGGTACATATGCGCCACCTGCTTTGAGGATACCTAACAGTCCGATGACCATATTAAGCGATCGCTCTACACAAATCCCCACTAATACTTCTGGTTTTACTCCTAATGAACGCAAATAATTTGCTAGTTGATTTGCTCTGGTGTTGAGTTCCCAATAGGTTAACTGTTGGTCTTCAAATACTACAGCGACTGCATCAGGCGTGCATTCTACTTGCGCTTCAAACAATTGATGAATACATTGAACTTGAGGATACTCAACTTTTGTATTATTCCATTCCAGGAGTAATTGATGTTTTTCTGGTTCTGTCAGTAATGATAATTTTGAAAGTTGTAGCTTCGGATTTACAGTAATTTCTTCCAGCAAGGTCTGGAAATGTCCAGCCATCCGCTTGATAGTGCTTTCCTTGAATAAATCTGTATTAAACTCCAGATTGGCAAAGATTTTTTGCGCTTTTTCTGTTATCTCTAGAGTCAAATCAAACTTTGCTGTGCCATTGTCAATATCTAGAAGATTTAGAATCAAACCAGATAACTCTAATGCAGGCATTGGTGAATTTTGAAGCACAAACATCACTTGAAAAAGTGGTGTGTGGCTTAAACTTCGTTGTAATTGTAGTTCTTCTACTAGCTGCTCAAAAGGTAAATCTTGATGGGCGTAAGCTGCTAATGCTACTTTCCGCACACGATTTAGTAATTCCTCGAAGCTAGGATTGTCTGCTAAATCGGTTCGCAGTACAATTGTATTAACAAAAAAACCAATTAATCCTTCTAACTCTGTGCGATTGCGATTAGCAACAGGCGAACCGATTATAATATCTTCACTACCTGTATAACGCCATAGAAGTATTTGAAAAGCTGCCAGCAGAGTCATAAATAAGGTGCTTCCACACTGCTGACTCAATTTATTTAAGGCTACAGATAAATCATAGGATAACTCAAATGAATAAGTGGCACCCCGAAAACTTCCAACAGCAGGTCGTGGGTAGTCAGTGGGTAATTCTAATAATTGTGGTGCGTCCTCTAACTGATTTTTCCAATAAGATATTTGTGATTGCAGTATATCTCCCTGTAGTAATTGCTGTTGCCATGCTGCAAAGTCTACATACTGTATTGGTAGTTCCGAAAGTGGATACAGTTTCCCTGTTGAGAAAGCTTCATAAAGTGCTGCGACTTCTTTAATCAGTACTCCCATTGACCAGCCATCGGAAATCACATGATGCATTGTGAATATCAGAATATGTTCTAGCTCATTCACTCGCAACAAAGTAGCTCGTAGCAATGGAGCTTGGCTCAAATTGAAGGGTTGCTGGATTTCTTGTATAACTAACTTTTTAATTTCAGATTCTTGCTCAACCTTAGATAATTCCTCCAGACTGATTGTAGGTAAACACAACTTTAAATTAGGAATAATTACTTGAACAGGTTTTTCTTCTATCGTTGCGAAAGTTGTTCGTAAAATTTCATGGCGTTGGACAATTTCATTAAGAGTTTGTAATAATGCATCTTGATTAAGTAAACCAGTAAGACGCAAAGCTGCCCATATATGATTAGCGAAATTACCAGGTTGCAATTGGTCTATAAACCAAAGTCGCTGTTGACCAAAGGACATTGGAAAAGTGTGAATCTGACTAACCTTTTGTTGAAGTAGTTTTGCCAAAATCTCACGCTTTTTTTCTGGTGAAAGCTCATTAATATTATCGGGAGTATTGGTCATTGGTCAGCCTCTTTTACTTCAACATATTATTAAGCATTAATTCAACTTCTTGGTCAGAAATTTTATCGAGATTTGCCAATACCTCTTGCTCATTATTTCGCTCTATTCTTTTAATTATATTGATGTTATACTTTTCTCCAGAATTTTGGCTCTGTTCAACAATCAATGCTTGCTCACTAATAGTAGGTGCTTCAAAAAAACTTTGTAGTGACAGGTCTACTTTAAACTCTTCACGCAATCGAGATAGAAGTTGAGTTGCTAATAAAGACTGTCCTCCTAAATCAAAAAAGCTATCATGAATACCTATTAAATTAATTCCAAGGATATCTTGCCAAATTCGAGCAATATTTGCTTCAATTTGATTACAAGGAGCAACATAATCATTGCCAAGATTGGGACGAGGATGGTTTGCTTTGGAGATACTAGCTGAAGCTGAGTTATCTTCCAAAATTTTTAATCCTTCTTCTAAATAGTTTAAAGAATTACTACGCTCAATTAAAGCTTGGAAATTTTGTGATGAAACAATAACATGAGGTAAAGCACTTCCCAAGACGCGCTCAAAAGCATCAATGCCTTCTTGAGGCATTATTCCTTGTTTTAGATGTTTTTGAAGTACATCTTGGATTTTGCCTGGTAAAATACTTTCCGTATCTACTGACATCCCTATTTCTTGCCAAGCGCCCCAGTCAATTGATATTGTTAATCGTTCAGATTTAGAAGTTTGATTATATGCATATACATCAAGAAATGCATTAGCTGCGCAATAATCTACCTGTCCAAATTCACCCAATATAGAGCTTTGGGATGAACAAAGTACAAAGAAATCTAGATTAATATTCTGAAAAGCTTGCTCTAGTAATATCGTTCCTCTAATTTTTGCTGCTAGTACTTCACGTGCTATATCCTGCGTTTTAAATTGAATAAGACCACCACCAGCAATACCAGCTGAATGGATAACACCATTAATCTGACCAAATTTTTCTATTGACTGAGCAATGACAGTCTGCATTTGTTGGGAATTAGTGACATCGGCGCTGAATATCAAAACCTCTGCACCAATTTCTTCCAACAGTTGCACTTGGCGAATTATACGGCTAACCTTATCTTCTTGATCGTGGGTCGTCAACCATTCTTGCCAATTATCTTTTTCAGGAATACTCTTTCTTCCAACTAAAACTAATCTAGCCTGTACAGTACCAGCCAGATGTTCTGCTAATACTAAACCAATGCCGCCTAGACCACCAGTAATTAAATAAACTCCTCTTTCTTTTAGCTTACTTCTATCGGTTATACTTTCTTCCAAACGCACAGACTCGAAGGATTGAGTCCAACGATGATATCCACGGTAAGCAACTATATCGTCGGTTTGCTGCGATCTAAATTCTGTAATGATATTGTCTAAAAGTTTTTGTTCAATTAGGTTTTCTGAATCAGGAATTTTGATATCGATAGTACAACAATTTATTTGAGAATATTCTTTGGGGATTACCTTACATGGTCCTAATAAGGTTGCTTTAGAAGGGCATAATTTATCCTCACCAGTTACATCATATAAGTTACTGGTTACGACTATTAAATTGAGAGAATTCTTAATATCTTGTTTTCCTAATGCTTGTGCTAAAAAAAGCAGGCTCCAGAAGCCAAGATATTGGCAATCTTCAAAAAATTGATGTTGCGTTTGTTCGTTTAGCTCTTGATTGGATAAAATATTGTCGGGAGTAACGCTCCAAAAATGAGCGATCGCTTGGGGAATCCAATTCTGTTGTTGGAGTGCTTGCAGCAAGCGATCGTAATCATCCCTTTGTTGGGGATTCATTACATACGTACAGTCGCTAAGTTTGGCAAATTTATCTGCAACTTTGACGACAATTACATCTTGACCTTGTTGCTTGAGTCTTTCAGCAATTTTAGCTCCTACTCCATAAGTATCGACAAATACTAACCAACGTGACTTTTGTTCTACTAATTTTTCCTTTTGTAAAAGCTGAAATGGTGTAGATTGTTTCCAGCGAGGAATGTAGAACCAGTCAGCAATATCTGGTTTTTTGTCTAAGTCGTCTAAGGTTTTTTGCGGCTTCAGTACTAAAGGTGCATTTCGATTTACTTTAAGCCAATAACGCTTACGCTCAAAAGGATAGGTAGGTAAAGGTATGCGATGACGTTTTTGGTTTGCGTAAAAACCTAACCAATCAATTTTAACTCCTACTAACCACAGCTGACCCAAGGTGTTAAGTAAAAACGCGACATCTGATTGTTGCTCTTGAGGATGTCGTATGGAAGTGAGTGTGTAGGCGTAGCCCGCCGCAGCGATCGCTTCATCTGTTTGATGTTGTTTAACCAAACTACTTAGCGTCCGTCCCGGCCCAACTTCCAACAATATTCGTGGCTGGAGGAGTAATTCACTTATCCCTTGACTAAAGCGTACTGGTTGCTTCAAATGCTTTGCCCAATAGTTAGGATCTACTGCTTCGGCTGCGGTAATCCAAGTGCCACTGACATTGGACACAAACGGAATTTTTGGAGGATTGAGTTTTATCAGTTGTAACGTCCGGGTAAAAGTCTCAATGATGGGTGACATCATTTGAGAATGAAAGGCGTGGTTCGTATGCAAACGCTGACAGCTGATACCTAGTTGTTGTAACTTTTGTTGCAGTTGGTCTATTGCTGCTTTTGAACCGGATACTACACATTCCGAAGGTGCATTGCTTGCAGCTAGAGAAATTTCCTTTTCTAGCAGTTGTTGTACTTCTTGTTCTGGCAGTTGAACCGAGAGCATAGCACCACTAAGTAACTGCTGCATCAGTTTTCCTCGATTTGCCACTATTGCCAAAGCATCTTCCAAAGAAAAAACTCCAGCTACAGTAGCAGCTACATACTCTCCGAGACCGTGACCAATCATCATCTGTGGGCACACGCCCCACGCCATCCATAATTTGGCTAGAGCGTATTCAATCACAAACAGTGCTGGTTGAGTAATTGCTGTTTGCTGCAACTTTTGCGTTGCTATTAACGCTTTCTCTTCTCTGGGATAAAGGACTGTACGCAAGTCTACTTCTAAGTAAGGTTTGAGCAATTCGCAGCAGGAATCAACTTGCTGTTTAAATACGGGTTCACTCTCGTATAATTCTCGACCCATATTTACATACTGCGTACCTTCCCCAGGAAACATAAAGACAATCGGGCGATTACAAGGTTCTTGATAATGGGTAAAAGTTCTTTGAAGATTTTGCAGTGCTTCTATAGCATCTTCTTGGTCTTGACAAACTAGCATGCGGCGATGATTTAAAGTCCAGCGACCCACTTGCAAAGTATGAGCAACATCAGCAAGATTTAAATCTGGGTGTTCCTGGAAATAATTAGCTAAATTTTCTGTAGCAGTTTCTAATGCTGTACTTGTCTTGGTTGAAAGTAATAATAACTGCCAAGGTCGAGAAGGACTAGAAGGTTGAATTATCGGTGCTTCTTCCAGAATTACATGGGCATTTGTGCCGCCAAAACCAAAGGAACTAACACCCGCACGGCGAGGAGTGCCGTTAGTTTTCCACTCAGACAGTGTGTTGTTGACATAAAAAGGACTGTTAGTAAAATCTATCTGAGGATTCGGTTCTTCAAAATTCAAGCTAGGCGGTATCTGTTGATGTTTCAGGGCTAAGACGGTTTTGATTAAACCTGCAACTCCAGCAGCTTCGTCCAAATGTCCAATGTTGGTTTTCACAGAACCAATGGCACAAAAGTCCTTTTTGGGAGTTTTGCTGGAAAAAGCTTGTGTCAAGGCTGCAATTTCAACGGGATCGCCTAGAGCAGTTCCAGTTCCATGAGTCTCTATGTAGCTAATCGTTTCAGGTTCAACCTCAGCCATTACTTGAGCTGCTCTAATCACTTTTGCTTGGCCATGAATGCCCGGTGCAGTGTAGCTAACTTTGTCTGCTCCATCATTATTAATGGCGGAACCTTTAATCACCGCATGGATGCAGTCACCATCTGCGATCGCTTCTTCTAAGCGTTTTAAAACTACAATACCTAGACCCCTTCCTCTGGGACATCCCTTAGCCTTGGCATCAAAAGCACGGCAATGTCCATCAGGAGAAGCAATTCCTTCTTGCTGATACACATAACCAACTGCTTCTGATATTGAAACTCCAGCAGCCAAAGCAACATCACACTCGCCACTGAGCAAACTTTGGCAGGCTAAATGTAAAGCAACCAATGAACTTGAACAAGTGGTTTGAACTGCAAAACTCGGCCCTTGCAAGTTTAGTTTGTAAGAAGCAAATGTAACGGAAGCAGGAGAGACTGCTTTTTCTATTTGTTGTTGACCAACAGAGTTTACAATCTCAGAATTTGAATAAATATTAGGTAAATAGCCACCAAAACCAATACCAGTGTAAACTCCAATTGGCTTATTGTAAGCCTCGGAACTGTAGCCAGCATTTTCAAGTGCTGTCCAGGCATATTCCAAAAAGAAACGGAGTCCGGGATCCATAATTTCAGCTTCTCTAGGATTTATATCAAAGAATGAAGCATCAAATAAATCTATATTTTCAACTACACCTTCTGCCTTGACATAATAAGGGTTTGTCAGGTCAGCAGAATCTACATCTAAATCTTTTAGTTCTTGATCGGTGAAAAAATGAATTAACTCTACTCCGTCTCGGAGATTTTGCCAAAACTTTTCAATATTTTGAGATTTGGGAAAACAGCCAATCAGACCAATAATAGCTATTTCCAGACCAGTTTGATTACTGAGGTATTCGGAATTTTTCATAACTAATTTGACTGAATAACTGTTAAATAACTTGTGCTTTTTTCTGTAAAAGGCGTTGTTTTAATCTAGCTTTACCAGCTTCTAGCTGTTCATTTAATTCATGACTTTGATTGGCAAAGCTGTCATCTGTTTCTTGACTTAAATATTTGGATATAGAACTAATAGTTGGATATTTAAATAGGTCAGTCATTGCTAAGTCTGCTTTAAAAACTTCTCGCAATTTACTGTAAACCTGAAGTACATTTAGTGAATGACCACCAAGGTCAAAAAAGTTATCTTGAATGCCAACTTTCTCCACCTTTAATATTTTTTGCCAAATATCAGCAATTGTATTTTCCATTTCATTTCGCGGCAATACATAAACTGTTTCTAGTACTGGGCGAAGATTATCTGGTTTGGGCAGAGCTTTACGGTCTACCTTACCACTAGGTGCTAAGGGTAAATTTTCTAGCATCACAAAAGCAGAAGGTAACATGTGGTCAGGTAACTTTTCTTTCAAGAAGCTACGCAGTTCACTAATACTAGGAACTACTTGAGTCTTCGCAACTACATAGGCGACTAATAAAAGGTTATCCGCTTCCTCTTGATGAACTACAACTACATTTTCACGTACATTTGGGTGCTGATTTAAAAATGTTTCAATTTCTCCAAGTTCAACCCGGAAGCCGCGAATTTTAACTTGATGGTCAATGCGTCCAAGGAATTCGATATTGCCATCAGCCAGCCACCTGCCTAAATCTCCAGTTTTATAAATTAAATCTTGGCGATTTGCTGGTAACTTTTTCGTTGCATCCGAGAACGGATTAGTCACAAAGCTAAAATTGGTTTTTTCTTCATTCTTCCAGTAACCAGCACCTACCCCAATTCCCGATACGCAAATTTCTCCTGGCGCGCCAATCGGCAATAGTTGCATTTGCTCATCTAGAATGTAGAGATTTAAATTGGCTAATGGTTTACCAATTGGCACTGTTCGCTGATTTTCAGCGAAAGGCTTGTCAACGATAAATTGAGTAATATCATCAGCAGCCTCTGTGGGACCATAAGCATTAACAATTTTGATTTCTGGATATATTTCCAGCCACTTATTTACCCAACTTACTGGTACTGGTTCCCCCACAACCATCATCCATTTCAAATTAGGTAATTCTCTTTGGTGAATTCCTAGTCCTGAAGTATATTCAAGTAAGCCGCCAAATAATGCCGGGACTAATTCAACAACCGTAATTTTTTGGTATTTAAGTGCTTTAAACAGTTGTTCAGGAATCGCCACAGTTTCGATATCTGCTATGACTGTCCTGCCACCAATTAAAAGCGGTGCCAAAAATTGCCAGACGGAAATATCTGTCGAAGAAGGAGCGCTTTGGAGAAAACAAAATTCTTCTGTTAACTGTAACTCATCAAATTGGGCATAAATATGATTAATTGCACCATCGTGTCTGACAATTGCCCCTTTTGGTAATCCTGTAGACCCGGAAGTATAAAGCATATAAGCTGGGTCAGCAGCATCATTAATCGGTTCTATATTATCATTCGGCAACTGTTCAAAGTCTAATTTATTATATATCTTTATATCGGCGCGATCGCCAGTTAGTAGCTGACCAGAAATCAAACTATCTAAACAAATAATAGATGATAATTGCGAACAATCTTCTGCTAAGTTTGATAACATATCTAATAGCGAATTATCAGTGAATAAAAATCTGACTTCGCTATTAGATAGCATATACTTAATTCGGTTTGGTGGGTAAGTACTATCAATAGGTACATAAGCTCCACCTACTTTATAAATAGCAAGGATAGTAATGAGAAAATTGATATCACGGTCTTTAAAAATGCCTACAATCTCTCCTTGTTTAACTCCCAATTTTCGCAGTAATACGGCTAACTGATTAGCTTTTTGGTTGAGTTTTTGATAAGTTAATTGAGTTTGCTCGTGAACTACGGCGATATTGTTGGGAGTGTGAAATACTTGTTTTTCAAATAATTCATTTATTGTCTGTTCAATCGGATACTCTTTAGTATTGTTATTAAAATCTTTTAATAATTTGCATTTATTGGAGTCTTTTAAGAAAACAATATCAAAAACTTTAATATTTACTTGATTAAGACAACTGTCTAGAACATTTATATAATACGTACCAAACAAGTTGATATTTTCATCTTGAAACAGATGTTCGTTATATTTTATTTCAACGCTAATACTTTCTTTATTAACTCTAAAACAAATTGTAATATCATTGTCTAACTGATGTAAATTATTTTTATTATGAATATTTTCTAGTAAAACAACTATATCAAAAATTGGACAACGATTAGGAGTTGTGGGTATTTCTAATAATTTAATTATTTCATTAAAATCATAGTTTTGATGACTATAAGCACCTATAGTAGCATCTTTGACTTCCAAAAGAAAATCTTTGAATGAAAGCTGAGACGTTACTTGAGTACGCAAAGGAATTACTTTGCTATTTATCTCATCTATTTCAATTTTATCATAGACTGGTATGCCAACAATAATATCATTATTTCTAGTATATTTTTGGAGTAATATCTTTAAGACAGATAAAAGTATCAAGTAAATTGAGAAGTAAGAACCTTTAGCTAGTTGAATAATTGCTTGAGATAAATCATTTGATAAATCAAAGCTCAAATATTTGTTCTTACCACCCGAAAATAAAGGTCTTACATAGTCCAACATCAGATTTGTTTCTGGCAACTCTCCTGATAATTTATTTATCCAATAACTTTTTTGAGAGAATGTGTCAGTCGAGTGTAAATGTGTACCCATAGTTTTTTCCTAATCAATTAATTGCTTGGCGAGATAACTAGTATATAAACGTCCTTTTATATACAATCACCAAAAGCTGCTTTGATAATTGAACAACCCTTTTGTAATGTAGATATATCAATTACTAATGGTGGTAAAATTTTAATTACAGTATCATTTCTACCTGCTCGTTCAATTATTAATCCTAGTTCAAAACAACGTGATGCAATCCTCTTAGATAAAGTGCGATCGCCAAAACCTTTTAGATCGATTCCCCAAATCATCCCAATCCCACGTATTGCTATATTTTCACTAATTGATGCTATTTCCTCAGTCAGAAAGTTTTTTAAAAAAAGCTCTTTGGCTTTTACATCTTGTTCAAAATCATAACTTTCTCTATATTCTAGAGCAGCTGTTGCTCCTACAAATGCTAATTGATTACCCCTAAAAGTCCCATTATGTTCGCCCGGTTCCCATATATCTAACTCGGACTTAATTAATAATAGTGACATAGGAAACCCATATCCACTAATAGACTTAGAGAGTACTACCATATCGGGAACAATATCTGCTCTTTCAAAAGAAAAGAAAGACCCTGTTCTACCGCAACCAACTTGAATATCATCGCATATTAATAAAATATCATTTTCGTCACACAACCTTCTTAATCTTTGTATCCAATCAAGAGGAGCTACAATAACTCCACCTTCAGCTTGCACTGTTTCAAAGATGATTGCTGCTGGTTTTTCAATTCCCGAGTTTACATCATTTAAGATTGTTTCTATATATTCTATTGTGTCAAAACTATCCATAAATCCATAGGGATAAGGCATAAATGTTACATTATTTGATGTTCCAAGTGTGCCTGCCCGAATTCCAATATTACTACTAATGGATAAACTACCTAAAGTCATTCCATGATATGCTCCCATAAATGAGAATATACCTGGTCTTTTCTTTACTTTTTTAGCTAACTTTAAAGCCGCTTCAACTGCATTTGTTCCTGTTGGTCCACAGAACTGAACGCGATAATCTAGTTTTTTTGAACTCAGCACTACCTCATGAAACTTGGCTAAAAACTTTTCTTTAGCCGAAGTATACATATCTAACCCATGTGCAATTCCATCAGCATCTAAATATGAGATAACCTTTTGTTTTATATAGTCATGATTATGTCCATAATTTAAGGCCCCTGCTCCAGCAAAAAAATCAATATATTCTTTCCCGGAATCAGAATAAATTATAGAACCTTTAGCTCGATGAAAGATATCCGGAAAATTCCGGCAATAGCTTCTAACGTTTGATTCACACTTTTCAAATATATTCATAAAATTATTTTACTTAATTTACAAAGCGAGTATACAAACTTTAAGAAACATAATTTAGATAAGGTTTGTAAAATTTAAAAATAATTTGAGGAGGGACTTTTAGAACTAAACCCATAGTTAATAAAAAATTATAATATAAATTTTGAATTGGCATTCCTTTTGTAATAGCTGCTAGAGCAGTTAACGAACTTTTTTGAGTATGCCAATCGATATTAAAAGAAATCGACATATCTAAACTTCTAACATGATGTAAAGTTCCAGGAGGCATATATAAAATATCTCCTGGATTGACAATAAATTTAATCGGTTTAGCATTTTTATAATCAGGATATTTATTTAAATCTGGATTTTCTGGATTAACAAGAAACCACCGCCAACCTTGGCGATAACAATGTTTTGCATCTTCAGGTAGTAAAATCGTAAACTGTTTACGTCCAACAATTTGAAAAAACATATTGTTAGTTAGAAGGCAATCAAAATGTAAGGGTGTGACACTATTAGAGGAACCTAAGAAAAACTGACAGTAACGCCACCACTTGTAACAGTACCATTCTGGTAAATAATTAATCGGAAATGGTTGGGCATTTTCTATTAAAGAAGGTATTAAGCTAAATAAAGGTAAGTCATGGCAATATGGCGGTAGAGGATTATTTTCAGGAGCTTTTTCATAATTTTCTATTAATTCTATATATTTTTTCATTGTCAAAGGACATATTTCGATTTTATTATTACAAAACTTCTTTGCATAAATATTTAGTTCTGGAGATAAATTTTTGAAGTATTTTAAAGACCATTTCTCAAAACCACTCCAATTAGAAGTTACTCCAGAAAGTATCACTGGTTTGCCTAGTTCAACATAATCTTTCTTGAATTCATCACTTGAGAGTTTGTATCTTCTTTCTATTGCAGATGAAACAATCATAAGTGGGTAATAGTAAATATTTATTATCAGAGCAGGTTAGTAAAATGATCAGAAGTTTATTTTTTGTTAACTTATCAGAACTAATTTCTAATCAAAGGATACTTCTTTTTCTAAGATTGCAGCTATTTGTTGCTGTTTTAATGTCAGCAAAGGTAAGTTTTTAATTTGAAAATGAGGATTAATTATCAACCCTTGCAACAGCATATCAATATCTTTGAGAATGCCAGTAATGGTAGCAGTCTCAAATCTTCTAGAATCATAGGAAATAGCTATCAATAACTCTTTATTAGGATATACAACTAAGTTCAGAGGATAGTTATTTCGGTAATATATTTCTGTATGTTGAAATTCTATATTTCCCTGCCAATCTCGGATAAATTCGCTGACTGGAAAGTTTTCAACCACAACGATACTTTCAAACAAAGTTAATTTTTGTGGGACTTCACTCCACTTCTGAATTTCTGTTAATCGAGAGTATTCATAATCACGGACTTCAACTAATTGCAGTTGAAAACGTTGTAGCCATGATAAAAAAAGCTGTTCGGTATCGATATTGACATGGATGGGCAAGGTATTAACAAACATACCCACCATTGATTCTACTCCTTGCAAATCTGCTGGCCGTCCCGTGACAGTGCAGCCATACAATATATTGTTGCAACAAGTATAACGACTCAGCAGAACGGCCCAGATACCGTTAATTATCGTAGCAAGGGTAAGATGATGTTGTGTAGCAAAGGACTGTAGAGCCTGTGTAGTTCTTGCTGATAGTTGAATTATTTCCTCACTATACCTTACTTCTTGGGTAGACGATCGCTCAATTTTTTCTAGTTTTTCTATGTAAGTTAGAGGAGTTGGTGTTTTAACACCTTGTAATGCTTGTCTCCAGAAATTCTCAGCTTTTGATATGTTCTGCTGCTGCAACCAATCAATGTAGTCTCTAAAAGGACGTGTAGGTGCAAAGCTAGTTTCTTTACCTTGACAAAGCGTTCCATAAGTTTCCACAAACTCTTGGAATACTAATGAACCACCCCAACCATCGATAATTATGTGGTTAAAGCTCCAAATATATAGATACTTGTCATCAGTAAGGCGAATTAAAGTATGACGCATCAAACATGGCTGGGAAAAGTCAAAACTTTTTTGGCGATCACTTACTACAAAAGAGTCAAGTTGTGCTTTTTGTTCCACTGAATTTAGATTAGACCAATCATAATAATTCAGAGGTACTTCTACTTTTTTGTAGACTATTTGTAATGGATTTTCTACTTCTTCCCAATAAAATCTAGTACGTAAAATGGGATGCCGATCCATTACCAATTGCCAAGCTTTTTCAAATGCTTCTATATTCAGATTACCACGCAAAGTAAAGATATGTTGGAAAAAATATAGAGACAGTTCGCTATCAAATAAACAGTGGAACAACATCCCTTCTTGTACAGGTGTGAGTTCGTAAATATCTTCAATATTTTCTAATAATTTACTGTCATCAGACACTTGCTGTATTTCCAGCAGTAAGGACTGATTTATCGGATGTAAATCAAGCTGATTTTCTTCGACTAAGCTATGTTGAGTCGGTGTAATGTTTAATTCAGGTTGGATAGTTGAGGAAATAGATAAATTTGTTGCTAATTCAGCAATTGTTTGGTAATGAAAAAATTGTTGAGATGTTAACTTCAAACCTGCTTGATTCGCTTTGGCAGCAATTTGAATTGTGTTGATAGAATTCCCGCCTAACTCAAAAAAGTTGTCGTATATACCTATCTTGTCAATTCCTAGAATTTCTCGCCAAATATCAGCCAGCATTTGCTCAATTTCGGTATCGGGAGCAATGTAATCATTACCTAAATTGGGACGAGGATGTTTCGCTTTTGAGAGATTGACTGAAGATAATTGCTCTTGCAAATACTGAGGAGAATTATTTTGCTGAATTAAAGCTGGTAAATCTTGAGTTGAAACAATAACATGAGGTAGCTTACTTCCCAGAACGCGGTTAAAAACATCGATACCTTCTTGAGATAATATGCCTTTTTTAATAATCTCTGTACGTTCTTGTTTAAGTTTATCGGGTAATACTGTTTCCACTGCAAACCCAACTTCTTGCCAAGTATCCCAACTGATTGATACTGTTAAGCGATCGCATCTGGAATTATAATAACGAGCATAAGCATCTAAAAAGGCATTAGCTGCACAATAATCTATCTGTCCAAATTCCCCCAGAATAGAGGTTTTAGAGGAACAAAGTACAAAGAAATCTAAGTTTACATCCTTTAAAACTTCTTCTAAAATTAATGTACCTTGGACTTTTGCTGCTAAGACATTGCTGGCTATATCCCGCGTTTTGAGTTGGGTAACGCCACCACCAGGAATCCCAGCCGCGTGAATTACACCATTAATTTGACCGAATTTTTGTAATGCTTGAGCAATGACTACTTTCATTTGTGCAGAATTAGTTACATCAGCACTTACAACCTCAATTTCTGCACCTAACTCCTCAAGCGATCGCACTTTTTGGATCTGACGACTAATAGAATCTTGGCTATCATGATTTACTAGCCATTGTTCCCATTCAAAGCGTTCTGGCAATCCCTTTCTGCCAATGAGTATTAATTTAGCCTGAAATGTTTTTGCTAAATGTTCTGCTAATACTAAACCGATACCTCCAAATCCACCAGTAATTAAGTAAACCCCATCTTTTCTTAACTTATTTCTGCTTGCAATGCTGTTTTCTAAAGAAACTGCATCAAAAGTTTGCACCCAACGGTGAGAACCACGGTATGCAACTATTTCATTAGTTTGTTGAAGTGTTAATTCTGTTGCTAATTTATCTATAATTTTTAAAGATAAAGGAGTTTGAGCAGAATCCATTACTAAATCAACTAGACTGCAATTAATATTGCGATATTCCTTAGGAATTACTTTGCATGGACCTAATACAGTAGACTTCTGTGGACATAAATTTTCATCGCCAGTTACATCATGTAAATTGCTGGTGACAACCATCAGCTTTAGAGAATCCCAAATATCTTGTTTTCCGATTGATTGTGCTAAAAACAACAGGCTATAGAAGCTGAGATCCCAATACTCATTGTTGAGCGAAATATCACTTGGTGTAACGCTCCAAAAATGTACAATTGTATTTAGTTTAAAATCCTGTTTTTGCAGTTCTTTTAGTAACGCATCATAATCATCTGGCTGTTGGGGATTGATGCAATACATTTGCTCATCGAGTTTACTAAATTGTTCGCCCAACCCTACAGTGATGACATCTTGATTTTGTTGTTCGAGTCGTTTGGCAAACTCATTGCCTACTCCATAGTTATCTACAAATACCAAGCAATACAACTTATGTTTGCTCAGTTCTTCTTGGAATAATTCAAGCGGTATGGATTGTTTCCATACTGGAATATAAAACCAGTCAGCGATATTTGGCTTTTTATCTAATAATTGTTGTGATGCTGTTTCTGAGGTAGATGAATCTAGGTCAATAGAATAACGCTGATTTTCAACAGAAGGTATTTGCTCTAATGATTCTTGAGAAGTTGTAGACTCAATCCAATAACGCTGACGCTCAAAGGGATATGTTGGTAAAGGAAGGCGATAACGGCGTTCATTAGTATAAAAGCTTGACCAATCAATCTTAATTCCCAACATCCACAACTGACCCAAGGTGTTGAGTAAAAACGCTACTTCTGAATGCTGTTCGAGAGGATGGAGTACAGTTAATTCGGCATTACTCAAAGTCTTTCTAAAACCAACTTCTAGTAGAATTCGTTGTTTGTCTTTAAGTAACTCCGTAATTCCTTCATTAAAAAGTGTTGGTTGCTGTGTTTGTGTCCAATAGTTAAAGTCTGTTGCTTCAGCTTGAGTAATCCAAGTCCCGCTAACGTTGGAGATGAATGGAATTTCTGGAGGATTAAGTTGGACTTTTTCTAACAATTTATTAGAAGATTTCGCTACTATTACAAGAGCATCTTCAAGAGAAAATACTCCGGCTAAAGTTGCGGCAACATATTCTCCAACACCTTGTCCAATCATTGCTTGAGGAAAAATCCCCCAAGACATCCATAATTGCGCCAAAGCATATTCGATCACAAACAACGCACTTTGAGCAAAGCAAGTTTGTTGAAGTTTCTCTACTGCGGTTTTCTGTTCAGATTCACTAGGATAAATTACTGATCGCAAATCTAACTCTAGATGTGGTTTTAATATGAAGCAGCACTGTTCCACCTGGGTACGAAACACTGACTCAGTTTCATAGAGTTCTCTACCCATGTCTGCATACAGCGCCTCTACCCCAGGAAAAATGAAAGCAACAAAGCGAGTTCCTAACTCTTGAAATTGAGTTACAGCTTGTTGTGAGACTGGTTGATTCAATGCCTGAATTGCATCTTGAACATCTGAGCAAATCAATATTCGCCGATGACTAAAGTCTCTGCGTCCGACTTGCAAAGTATAAGCGACATCTGCAAGATTAATATCGGGATGTCGTGTCAGATATTGGCTGAGATTTTGCGTAGCAGTTGCTAACGCAGACTCAGTTTTTGCCGAGAGTACCAACAATTGCCAAGGACGAGAAGGACTAGAAGCTGGAAGTGTTGGGGCTTCTTCCAAAACTACGTGAGTATTGGTTCCCCCCATTCCTAAAGAACTCACACCAGCACGGCGGGGAGTCGAGCCTTTCCATTCCCTGAGCTTGGTGTTGACATAAAAAGGACTGTTGGCAAAATCAATTTCAGGATTAGGCTGCTCAAAGTTGAGGCTTGGTGGAATTAATTGATGTTTTAGAGCCAAAGCAGTCTTGATTAATCCTGCAACTCCAGCAGCTGCATCTAAATGACCAATATTTGTTTTAACTGAACCAATGGCGCAGAAATTCTTTTTCTCGGTACTGGCACGAAAAACTTTAGTCAGCGCGGCAATTTCAATCGGATCGCCCAAAGCTGTACCGCTACCGTGGGCTTCAATATAGCTGATTGTTTCCGGTTCTATCTCTGCTGACATTATCGCTTCCGCGATCGCTTCTGCTTGTCCATCGACACTAGGCGCTGTATACCCGACTTTCATCGAACCATCGTTATTGATTGCAGCGCCTTTAATCACAGCATATATGCAATCACCATCGGCGATCGCATCTTGAACTCGCTTGAGAACAACAACTCCTACACCATTCCCAACAGTAGTTCCCTGCGCCTTAGCATCAAAAGCATGACAATGACCATCAGGAGATAGTGGCCCTCCTGGTTCATAGAAATAACCAGTTTTTTGCGGTAAGCGAATAGAGACACCTCCCGCCAAAGCCATATCGCATTGATAATTTTGCAAACTTTGGTAGGCGAGGGTAGTAGCAACTAATGATGTAGAACAAGCTGTTTGAACTGTAATACTTGGCCCGGTAAGATTTAATTTATAAGAAACACGAGTTGAGAGAAATCCTTTATCATTACCAATCAATTTTTGGTATGATTCCCCAGACCCTAATTGGTCATTTTTTAAATCAAAAGATAAATAATTATTTAAACTTGCACCTGCATAAACACCAATTTTACTTTCACACTTGGTTGAATCATAACCAGCATTTTCTAAAGCTGACCAAGCACATTCTAAAAATAGGCGGTGTTGAGGATCAGTTACTTCAGCTTCCTTCGGATTCAAATCGAAAAATGCCGCATCAAATAAATCAATACTATCTAAAATACCACCGACTTTGACATAATTACTATTATTTACCAATACCGCAGGTACACCAGCAGCAATTAACTCTTCATCTGTAAATAAAGATAACGACTCCACCCCATCTTGTAAATTTTGCCAAAAAGACTCTATGCTGATAGCTCCGGGAAAACGCCCTGCCATCCCGATAATAGCAACCCCCTCCATTAACTCATAAT
Source organism: Nostoc sp. (assembly GCF_036917575.1). Taxonomy (GTDB): domain Bacteria; phylum Cyanobacteriota; class Cyanobacteriia; order Cyanobacteriales; family Nostocaceae; genus Nostoc. Next base: position 69,526 of record NZ_JBALDC010000074.1, read on the forward strand.
TTTTATCAATGTCACTTTTATTATTCATCTCATTGAACCTAATAAATAACTACCTTCTCTTCCTTGGTGTTTTTGGCGACTTGGCGGTAGCCTGCGGCAAGCCGCTACTGCGTATACATTTAATCAATCACATTAAAATTTACATACTCAGGCGCATCTTGAATACGACTTAAATCATTTTCAAAAATTACTAAATCGCCATTCTTCTCAACTTCTTTAAACCCAGCAAACTTATAAGATATATACATCATTCTGTTGCGCTCGTTTGACACAAACTCTGCTAAAAGACGAACATTATTGCTTTTAGCCAGACTCATAACATGATTCAACATAATTGTGCCAACTCCTCTAGACATCACCCGACAAGACATTAGCAACAACTTGATAGTCCATGACTGAGGCTGGCATTCAATCATAACCAACCCTATTTTACCGTAGCTACCATACTTATCTTCCAAACTCGCAATCAGTAATTTATGGTTTTCTGAACAACGAAAATGATTCAGTTCGTCATAGGAATATGTATAACCAGTTGTATTTAATTGGTTAGTTCTTAATGTTAACTCTTCTGCACGCTGCAAATCCTCTTCTTGAGCAGAAGATATCGTGAGATTCATTTTAAGAGTAGCTAAGAATTCATCTGATGTGCCAACAAATTCATTTTCTGCATTTTGCCGCTCAATATCATTAAGATACATCAACCTTCTAATTCGTGAATCTTCCGTAATAAACCGAGGATTCATGACAGGCATATCTAAAACATTATTTATTTCATCTGCATTGATAGATAAAATTTCTGGTAAGGAAAACTTTACTTCTTCTAGTTCAAATAACTGATCGTCAATGAAAGCGATCGCATCTATACCAATATTCAACAAATTAGCAATTTCTTTCAAAGAAGCAGCTTTAGAACTCCAATTAATTTGGGGATATAAAAAATACTTTTCTAATTCAAATTCCTCTACTTTAGCTATTGCTGTAGCCCAATCGTTCTTACTAGCTATAGATTGTAATATACCACGACTATCTAAATTTTGAATTACATCTAGTATATTTTCTCGCAGAGAGACTTTTTCATCTTCTAGCAAAACTCCATGCCATAGGGTATTATCTAAATCCCAAACAACACATTTAATAACTTTTTTATCTTTTGGTTTACTGTTTACATTTTGCTCTTGAGTACTAATCATATATTAAGTTCTCTCTGCTAATTTCTTTTCTAAGCCAGTAGTTACAGTTGTAAAAAGATAATCTTGATAACCTGACTCGGCAATCGTAACTTCTTGAATTTGAGTACTACCTTCAATAATTTCCATAATTTTTGAGTCGCGTAAGTACCTTTCAACAGGGTACTCACTACTACAACCATTACCACCATGAATTTGTACGGCATCATTTGCTATTTTTGTAGCTACTGTAGATGCAAAGTATTTAGCAATAGAAGTCTCGCTAATCGAGTTGGGGTCGTTAATATCTTTGAGATAACCAGCTTGATAATATAACAGTCTTGCTGCTTTTATATTAGTTATCATCTGAGTTATTTTTTGCCGAATTAATTGATGTTCTTTTAGATAAACGCCAAATTGCTTTCGTTCATTTGTATACTTGATACAAGCTTCTAAACAAGCTTGAGCAATACCTACACAACCCGATGCCACACTATATCTACCATAATCAAGTGCAGAAGAAGCAATATAGGAAAATCCAAAACCTAATTTACCGACTAAATTTCCTTGAGGAATTTGACAGTTATTAAAATATAATTCGGCTGACATTGAAGCCTTAATACCTAAAATGCCAGATATTGGTTTGACTAAAAATCCTGGGCTATTTTTTTCAACTAAAAAAGCAGTAGGTTTTCCGTCACATTTAGCGAAGACTAAAAATATATCTGCTATTTGTCCATAAGTAATCCATTTCTTTTGCCCATTTAAGACATAAGTATTGCCAGTCAGATTTGCTGTTGTTTCCACACTTTTAGCATCACTACCAACATTAGGTTCGCTTAATGCAAAAGCAGCGATGATTTCTCCAGATGCTAGTTTGGGAAGCCAATACTGTTTTTGAGATTTATTACCCCATTTATACAAAGCATGAGCAACCATGTTGTGAACTGTCAATAAGCTTCTAATAGAAGAACATCCTCGTCCTATTTCTTCGTTAAGAATCCCATACGTTATCATGTCCATTCCTTTACCACCATATTCTTGGGGTAAAATAGCACCTAAAAAACCACGTTGAGCTATTTTTTTAATTATTTCTGGTGGGGTAAATTCTTTTCTATCCCATTCACCAGCATAAGCACATATTTCCTGATTGATAAAAGCTCTAAATTCCGCTTTAGTATTTTTTTGTTGAGTAGATAGTTCTAGCTTCATGAATATAATTTATTATTAATGATTAATCATTTACTTGGTCTTGTGAGTTTCTTTGCTTAATGCTCTCTGTAAAACTTCCTGGAAAGATAAGAGATTTAATAATGGCAAGAGAAGTCCATAGACCATCTGGAGATGAAATTGCATGATGGAGATAATGAGGTGCGATGTTTAAAAAAACTGATAACATCTTTTTTTGTTTGAAATAATCTTGAATTTTAATATCGTAAAAAAATGATAATGATATGTTCTCTTCTAATGCTGTGACATGATGCCACCAATAAGGTGGTATATAAAGCATTTCTCCTGGTTGAAGTATAACTTCAATTTTTTCTTGCCAAGGAAATTTGGGAAATAATTCCAAGTTGGGAAGATTTGGATCTACTTTACTATAATCTGCTAACCCGTGACTATCTTCTAAAGGTGGATAGAATGATAAATAATTAGAAGGAGGGAACAAAAGTATTCTTTTTCTACCTCGAATTTGAACAAAAATATTATGAAATCCATCAAAATGAAGGACAGTAGTTGAAGAAAAGTTTTTATTAGATAAACCATGCCAAAAGCTGACTAATGGCTTGCTGTTTAAATACGTTGGATAAATTACATCTTCTGTAATTTCAGGGAAAGATTTTTCAAAAACTGCGCTAGGTAAGTAACACCTTATATTAAAATCATTTCTATGAGCTTTATTAATATAATTATTTATATACTCTTTATATTTCATTTCTTTGATATCAGAACTATAACCATCCTCATTAGAAAACTCATTATAATTTTCAAAAAAACCTTGTTGAAAAAACTGTATATTAACTATATTATTTCCACACTTTTTTATTAAATAATCATTAGACCAGTTTTTACAAGCATCCCAATTTTTAGCAACATCTTCAATTATAAAAGGCTGATATTGCTCCCACATTTCTACAAATTGTTTTGTACTAGGATTTTTGATTCTTAAACATGATTCAATAGCTTGAGCTTGCATAAAAACTCCAAAATTCTTTAATAAACTGAATTTTTTTTGATATTGCTTAATGCCATATAGACTTAATTTATTGGAAAAAAACTTATGAAATAATTCCTTTAAATAAATCTATAGTATCCATCAAGGTTCCAGAAGAAATTGCATGACGTAAATAATGAGGTGCAATGTTAAAAAAAACAGATAACATCTTTTTTTGTCTAAAGAAATCTTGAATTTTAATATCGTACCAAAAGGATAATGATATATTCTCATTTACTGCTGTAACATGATGCCACCAAAAAGGTGGTATATAGAGAATTTCTCCAGGTTGAAGTATAACTTCTATTCTTTCTTCCCAAGGAAATTTGGGAAATAATTCAAATTGGAACAGATCGGGATTTACCTTGCTATTATGTCCTATACCAGAACGATCTTCAAGAGGCGGATAGAATGATAAATAATTGAAAGGAGGAAATAAAAGAAATCTTTTTTTACCTCTAATTTGAGCATAAATGTTATGTACTCGGTCAAAATGAAGGGTACTAGCGGAAGTGTATTTTTTACTTGAGAAACCATGCCATAAATTAACCCACGGTTTTCTATTTAAGTATTTTGGATAAGCTACATCCGAAGTAATTTCAGGAAAGCACTCTTCAAAATCTATCTCATTTGAATAACAGCCTATATCATCATTATTATTTCCATTAACTCTTGCTTCTATGTCTTTTACATACTCTTGATATTGCATTTCTTTTATATAATGAGATTCATTATCATAAGCAAATTTTTTATAGTCATACAAAAAGTTTTGTTGAAAAAACCATATATAAACAATTTTTTCTCCACAGCGTTCAATCAAATAATCATTAGACCATTTATGACAAGCATCCCAATGTTCTGCAACATCTTCAATTAAAAAAGGCTGATACTGCTTCCAGATATCTGAAAACTGTTCTGTACTAGGATTTTTGATTTTTAAAATTGATTTATTAGCTTGAGTTTGCATAAAATTCCCAACATTTTAAACTTCTATAACTATAAATTTTGCGCCGCTTTGTGACTATCGATACTATTTATGCATTATTACAGTAGTCTTACGCTCAACTAAATTAGCAATAGAATTTATTGTCCGGAAGTTTTCAAAATCTAAATCCTCGTTTTCAATAGCAACCTGAAACTCTTGCTCTATAAATAAAACTAATTGCATAGCAAACATAGAATTGACAAAGCCCAGAGCAAAAATATCTTCATCTGGTTGCAAATCATGATTACCGAAAAATTTTGAAAGAAAAGATTTGATTTTAGTTTGAATTTTGTTCATGAGTATTGAAATTTCCGATTCTATTGATATACGTAAAATCCTTTACCACTTTTTCTTCCATACAAACCTGCATCTACCATTTTTTGAAGTAAAGGTGATGGTCTGTACTTGCTATCGTTAAAGTTTTCGTACAAGACTTCGATAGAAAATAAAATAGTGTCTAATCCAATCAAATCTGCTGTTTCTAAAGGACCCATTTTGTGGCCAAAACAGCCTTTAAAGATTTTGTCTACATCTTCTGCTGTAGCAACCTGCTCTTGTAATAGAAAAACAGCTTCATTAATAGTTAACATCAACACGCGGTTGGAAACAAAACCTGGTGAATCATTGACAATGATGCATTCTTTTCCCATTTGAGCCAGCATTTGTTTTGCTGTTTCAATTGTTGACTCAGAGGTATGATATCCACGAATCATTTCGACCATCGGCTTCATTGGTACGGGATTCATAAAGTGGATACCAACAACTTTATCGGACCGTTTGGTGACTGAAGCAATGCGGGTAATGGGAATTGCTGACGTATTGGCGGCAAATACACATCCCGGTGGACAAATAGAATCTAGTAAGGGATATACTTCTTTTTTAAGATACCATTTTTCGGTGACATTTTCTATTATAAAGTCCGTATTTTCTAAAATTTTATAGTTTGTCGATAACTCAATTCTGTTGAGCACGCTATCTGTAGTTTCTGTATTATCGCTTTTTTTAAAAAAGCTCTGAAAGCGGATATTATTCCTAATTTCATGTTTAGCTTTATCTAGGATATTTTCTGAAATATCTATTAGGATAACTTGATGGCCTGTTTGAGCGAGGTTTTGTGCAATCCCTATCCCCATTACGCCTGCACCGACAACACCTACTGTTTGAATGTTCATAATTCAATTCATCATTCTCTAATAACGCTAATAGTTTGCCTTGGCTCATATTACCTGTGTAGTACAAAAACCTTGCTATTTAAGACGTTCGGGATCGATGTTAGGATCGGGTCGCAAATCTGCTGGCAGATTTTTTGGAATCCTCCACATATAAATTTCACTATGCTGTTGTTCTGAATTACAGTTATCTTCTGGATTACATTTAACTTGTTCTACATGGGCGTAATCTATCCAGTCCCCCATGTGACTACGTAAAGATACTACACGAGTACCAGGTTTGAGTTGCTTGAATAATAGTGGTCTGAGTTTGATGTTAACAAAGTCATCTAAGTACAGAATCACAACTGTTGCGTCACTGAAATCACTCTTAAAAAAATCCTGCTGGAGAAACTTGACTTTATCGGTTACACCTGATTTTTTAGCATTTTCATTCGCTTCTTTGATGCGTTTTGGGTCAATATCTATACCAGTACTGCGAGCACCAAATTTCTTCGCGGCAGTAATAGGAATTCTGCCATCACCGCTGCCGAGGTCGTAAACTATATCATTTTTACCCACCTTCGCTATTTCCAGCATTCTATCTACTATTGCTTGGGGTGTAGGCACGTACTCTGCATCTGGTTCTCTTTCAAGGGGTTTAGTTTCAGGTATAGATTGCTGAACTTGTACAGTATTGGGGTTTGTTGTTGCAGCGCCAGTGTTGAGTTGGGATGTTGTTTGTTTGCTACAGCCTGAAATTAAGAGGCTACCTGCACTTGTGGCTAGAAGGAGTATTTTTAACAGTGATTTTACTGGCATGATATTTTTCTCAAATAAATACAAACCTGGAACTTCAAACTTTTTCTCTCTCTGTGATATCTAGATGCTGATGCTTAGGGGAGATGCGATAGTTAAGTATTAATACAGGTATACCTGTAAGTAAAACTACGATTCCCAAGCGTGCGCCTGAACCTGTGTAAGCAAGGCTGGATTGCAGCATATACCCGCAAATCGCACAGAAAAGTAAAGGAATTATGGGGTAAAGAGGGACTTTAAAGGGACGTTGTGTTTCTGGTTCCCGGAAGCGCAGAACTAAGAGGGTAACTCCTGAGAGTAGGAAAAAAAACCAGAATACAGGGGCGGTGTAGTCTACCATAGTACTGAAGCCTTGACGTTGGATCGCACCGTAGATTACTAAGAGGATTGCGATCGCACTTTGCATAATTAGGGCGTTGCTAGGTGAAGAGGTGCGATGTCCCCACTTTCCCAAAAATCCCAGCACTGGAAAGTCTCGCCCCAAAGCATAGTTAGTCCGCGCTCCGGTAAAAATAGTGGCGTTGGCTGTGCCCAAAGCGGAGACTGCGATTAAGAAACTCACGAAGATTGCACCGTTATTTCCCCAAGCACGACGCATTAATTCGGCTGCCGGCGCTTTGGATGCTTGCATTGCTACTAGTCCCAAGCCATGCAAGTAAGCAAAGTTTATTAATAAATATATGACTGTGATGATAATGATACTTCCTAATAATACCAATACCATATTTCGTTTGGCTTCTCTGACCTCGGCAGAAATATATGCAGCTTCGTTCCAACCGCCATAGGTAAGCAAGACGAATACCATCGCCAAACCAAAATTACCTGTTTGATTGCTAGATCCCTTTGCTACAAGGTGACTGCTTTGCAAAATCGCTTCATTCCCAGTTTGTGGAGTTGCGAGAATGATTGCAGCAACAATCACTAATAGCAATCCCAAAACTTTGACAACTGTTAACCAGTTTTGCACCTGTTTACCTTGCTTTAATCCCACTATATTTATGACTGTCAATAATACAATCACTCCACTGGCATATAAGGCTGAGGAAAATTCCCCCAAAGGTAACATCTGGGAAGCGTAATCACCAAACACAAATGCTAGCAGCACAATAGAGCCTGTCTGAATTATTGCCATCCGTGCCCAAGCAAACAGAAAGGCTAAATTCTTACCAAAAGCCCGCATTAGGTAATAATAAGTACCACCAGCATCTGGATAGGTTGTGGCTAACTCTGCGTAGCACAAGGCACCAATTAAAGATATGACTCCGCCTAAAAACCATGCAAATATGGTCATTTCAGCAGTTTGGGCATTTACTGCTACTAAAGTTGGCGTTTCAAAAATACCTACACCCACTACCATTCCAACAATCAAAGCTCCTGCATCGATTATAGAAAGTGTAGGTTTCGGTACTGTTAGTTTTTCTGACATAATATAATCGTGAATTTCTCAATATTAGCTATGTAATTCAGACTGTTGAAGGAACTAAGCTTGGCATACTTTTAAGATTATTATTCGCGAGAAATCTTCTCTTAATTCTTTTTGTTGGTTGTGGCAACCAGAATAACTTCTACCCCAACTTATTGAGTCGATACAAATCCTGTCCAATCTATTTGTATTCCTGCTAACCAAAGCCTACCTAATGTTTTAAGTAAGAATGCTAAGTCTGGTTTGCGATCGTAGGAATATCTTAGAGAAGGCAAGATAATCTGACTAACTGTCGGATTATCTTCTATACATTGCAGCGCAAAGCTACCTAGAGTCTGTCCAGGGCCTACTTCCAACAAAATTGGATATTGTTGTTTCCACAACTCTTGTATACCCGATGCAAACAACACCGGTTGACACATATGCTTAACCCAATAATCAGGATTTGTAGCTGATGCTGCTGTTATCCAAGTTCCTGTAACGTTAGATATATAAGGAATTTTTGGTGCTTGCAGGTTAAATGTTTTTACCAACTTACGTAAGTCAGAACTAGCATCCTCCATCATCTGAGAGTGAAAAGCATGAGAAGTTTCCAGACGACGACAAGCTAAACCTTTTTGAGTTAATTGTTGTTCTAAAGCTTCTACTGCATCAGTTTCACCTGCGATTACACCCATAGATGGCCCATTAACCGCAGAAAGTGAGAGTTTGTGATTAAGTAGGGGAAATATCTCTGTTTGCGAAAGTGGAACTGCAAGCATTGCTCCATTTGGCAACTTTTGAATCATTTGCGCTCTTTTCGCAATCAGTTTTAAACCCTCGTCTAAAGATAAAACCTCTGCCAAAGTCGCTGCTACATATTCACCAATGCTGTAGCCAATCATTGCCGTCGGACGAATTCCCCAGGATATCAATAGCTGTGCTAAGGCATACTCAATCACAAAAATAGCTGGTTGAGCGAGGTGAGTTTGATTGAGTAAAGATGTTGCAGCCACTATCTTTGTATCCGTTTGCGTTTGGCTGCGACCTAACATTTTTCGCAAATCCAAACCCTGAGAATTTTCTTGTGGGGACTGCTGGTCTTGTTGAGAAGCTCTGTTTGGATAGATTACATCTCGCAAATCTTGACCGAGAAGGGGTTTAAGAAATTCACAACAGTAGTTTACTGAAGCGCGAAACACAGGTTCAACCTGGTAAAGTTCCCAAGCCATGTTGACGTAATGAGTACCAAGTCCAGGAAACATAAAAGCTACAGAACGTTCTTGTGTTTCTTGGATATTGGTAAGTATCCGCTTGGGATCTGCAAGTGCAACTAGAGCATCTTCTATATCCCGACAAACAACTGTCCGCCGATGCCTAAAAGCCTTTTGTTCGCGTTGCAATGTTTGAGCAACATCCGCAAGGTTAAAGTCACGATGCTGTCTCAAGTAATCTGCAAGGTTTACAGTCGCAGTTTTTAGTTCTGAATCAGTCTGAGCAGAAAGTACTAATAACTGCCAAGGACGAGAAAGGCTAGTAAGCATTTTCGATAAATTCCCAAATTGTTACTTTCTCTTATTGAAAATTATTTCTTGATTTTCTGAGCAATAATTATTTTGTTCTATAATTCGCTACTTTTTGTGTTTAGATGCGTTGGCACAGCTTTCCCAAAGGAGAATCACACATTGTTTGCAAAACAGATTTTTTCTTATTTATTGACTAACTCTAAGATTACCCATCTTCTGACTTCAGATTTTTAATAGGTATTTTTCAGAAGAGAAGTTGTTAAGGAGGCTATTCATTTATGGTCGGAGAATAATTAAGCGTTGCGACCACAATTCTATAAGTTCATGAATTACGTCTTTCGATTTTTCTTCTTCTCCCTCACTATATTTATTGAGAATGCTTTCTATCGTCTTCTCACTATTTGCTAACTTTAAAACATCAAATACCTCTGCTGATACCTCTCTTTGAAATCCAGGATTATAGCTATTTTTAATATAGAACAAATTGTCAAATTTTTCTTCAGAATTAAATTTTCTAACCTCATGTAAGGAAATATGAAGCGGAAGAAAAAGTCTAAGAGGCATATAATGCCACCATAATACATCTTTCTTTCTAAGCAGATAATCTCCCACAACAGTATAGTCTAGCCCTGTAGTTAAAAAAGAAACTACGGCATCTTCAACAGAATCTACAATTGGTTCAACATTATTGTTGAATGAAGTATTAAGTAAAATTGGAATACCTGTCAATTGTTTAAAGGAGTTAATTAAATCCCAATATTTTTTATTGGTTTTTTGTGATACTGTTTGGATTCTAGCTGTTCCATCAATATGAGTTATTGCTCCTAATTTTTGACGTTTATCCTCTTGAACATTAACTACAAATATCATGAACGGCAGGTTTTTTTGATTATGTGGGACTTCAAAGAATTCATCCACATCCTCTTCTAAAACAGACGGAGCAAAAGGTCTGTAACCTTCCCGCTTCTTAATCATTTTGTTAATGCGAGTTTTATTTTCTTCTGGACGGGGATCTCCAAGAATACTTCTGTTACCTAAAGCTCTTGGCCCAAATTCAGAACGACCTTGAACCCATCCGACAACAGAACCATTTGCTAATAACTTTGCTGTTTGTTCAGGAACATTATCTAATTTCTCGAAGGCAATAAAATCTTGCCATTGAATTAATTGATCCAAAACATCAGAAGAATTCCCGATATCTGTTCCCCAGTAAACATGCTCAAGCTGAGAAGGCTTCTGATGTTTTGGATTTGCTTGATAATAGGCATATAAAGCAGCTCCCAAAGCACAGCCGGCATCATGAGCCGCAGGCTGAACAAATATATTTTCAAACATTCTAGAGCGCAATATTTTCCCATTTAAAGTACAATTGTGAGCTACTCCCCCTGCCAGACAAAGGTTTTTATGCTTTGTTTCTTGTTTGTGGTGTTTAATTACATGAAAAACTACATCTTCTAAGGCTTCTTGAAGTGATGCAGCGATATCCTTATGAGTTTGCGTAAAGGGTTCTCCTTTTCGGCGCGGTATCCCTAAATCAAAAAGTGAGACTATCCTATCTTCATTAATTTCATAATCTCCATTGGGAAGTAACGTGTACAATGTTTTAAATAAATCTCTATATTTTTCTGGGTTTCCGTAGGGAGCTAGTCCCATCACTTTGTATTCATCGAATTGGCTATACCCCAAAAAAGATATTATTTCAGTATAGAAATGACCAAGAGATTTAGGGATAGAAATATCAGCTATTTCCTCAAGCATTGTTCCCTGCCCTGTAAAAATCATCCCAGAGCTGTTATCCCCCGAACCGTCAAATGTAGTAATCAGACTGCTTTCATAACCAGAAAATGCAAAAGTGCTTATTGCATGTGCATAGTGATGAGGAACAAAACATAACTTATTTGGATCTATTTCAGATCCTAAGGCTCTACGGAAAAGATTCTGAAACAATATTCTTGGCTCAATTGTTGTTAACTGGGGATTATTCAAAAAAACTAGTTTCAGCCAAATTTCAGAATATTCAATTGAACTATAAAATGCGATTAAATCTACGTCCTGTAATTGTATACCACGAGTCTTTAAGCAAAAGCGCAATGATTCTAAAGGAAATTTATTTGTATGCTTGATTCGATTAAGCCTTTCTTCTTCAATTGCACAGACAACTTTTCCATCTTCAATCAAAACACATGCTGCGTCGTGAAGCCAAACATCATCATATCCACGTCGTTCCTCAGAAATCAGCTCAAGTCCGCCAGTAAACCCTAAAACTAGCATTATATCTACCTCTGTATTCTGAAATTAATTACATTCACATCACTCACAAAAATTTTGCTAGCAAGAAGTTTTTTTCGGTTGCTTCATAAATAATTGCTTTTGTTTCTGACGTGCTGATTTTTGTTTCTGGATGCGATCACGTACCGTTTCAAAAGCCAATTTATCCTCTTTATCCTCTGTTGTTTGACTTAAATATTGTGCTAAAAAGTAAATAGTCGGGTTCTGAAACATCGTCACTACTGATATATCTCTTTGCAAAATTGCCCGTAATTTATGATTAATCTGAAGCATCAGTAACGAATGCCCACCAAGGTCAAAGAAATTATCGTGAATTCCCACTCGCTCAAGATTTAACACCTCTTGCCAAAGCTTCGCAATCTCTTGTTCAATTTCCGACTGAGGTGCTTGATAAATAGTCGTTAATGTTGGGCGCAAACTTTCAGATACAGGCAAAGCACGACGATCTACTTTTCCATTAGGTAATAGTGGTAAGGTGTCTAGGAAGATAAAAACACCAGGAACCATATATTCAGGTAAGAGTTCTTTAAGATAGGTTCGCAGTTCATTGACTGTGGGTATTTGTTCTGGCAAACAAACCATATAAGCCACTAATTGCTTATCTTCTCGCACCAAAACTACGACTTCCCACACTGCTGAATGTTTGAGCAATGCATTCTCAATTTCACCTAACTCAATCCGAAATCCTCTAATCTTAACCTGATGATCGATTCGTCCTAAATACTCTAAATTTCCATCTGGTAAATAACGAGCTAAATCCCCAGTTTTATATAGCCGTGATTCAATTTTACTACTAAATGGGTTAGATATAAACCTTTCTTTTGTTAATTCTGGTCGGTTTAAATAGCCTCTAGCTAAACCAGTACCACAAATATAAATTTCTCCTGGAATACCAATTGGTACTGGTTGTAAATTAGGATTCAGCAGATAAATTTGTGTATTGGCGATGGGACGACCAATAGTTACCTTGTTGTCTCTGTTTACTTGAGCAAATGTAGAATAGGTCGTATCTTCAGAAGGGCCGTAAAGATTAAAAACTTTCTGAATATGATGGTTTTGATAAATCTGCTGCACGAGTTGATTTTGCAGTGGTTCGCCAGCAAGATTAACTGTCTTGACACAAGAGGGTATACCATCTACTTGTAGTAATTCTGCAATGATGCTTGGCACTGTATTCACCAAGCTGACCTCAGTAGTTAACGAAGGCAAGTGTAAAGCATTTTCTACAAGAATCACTTTGCCACCCCAACTGAGGGGAACAAACAGTTCAAATACCGATAAATCAAAGCAAATTGAGGTTGATGCTAAAACTCCAGCAAGGTCATTATCTGTAAAGACTTCTCTTGACCATGTTAATAAAGCAACACAACTTTGATGTTCTATAGCAACACCTTTTGGTACGCCAGTAGAACCAGAAGTATAGATCACATAAGCTAGGTGATTCGCTTGTACTTCACTAAACAAATGTTCTTTACTTTGTTGGCTAAGTAATTCTGAATCTCTATCGATACAGACAACATCCAGATTGGATTTAGCAAACAATTCAACTAGATGGCTTTGAGTCAGCAGTACTTTTGCTTGACTGTCTTCTAGCATGAAAGCTAAACGTTCTTGGGGATAAGCTGGGTCTAATGGTACATAAGCCCCGCCAGCTTTGAAAATAGCCAACAATGCAATTAGCATTTCTGGACTACGCTTCATGCATACACCAACAATTACTTCTGGCTTCACCCCTAGTTTTTGCAAGTAGTGTGCTAATTGGTTTGCTCGTTGATTCACCTCACGGTAGGTTAATTTTTGGTTGTCAAATACGAGTGCAACAGCATTTGGTGTCTTCTCTACCTGTACCTCAAACAATTGATGAATGCACTTATGTTGCGGGTAGTCTGTCTTGGTATTATTCCATTCAACTAATAATTGTTCTACTTCAGATGGAGTCAAAAGTTGCAAGTCTGAAATACGTTGCTCGGGATTGCTAACTATACTTTCTAGCAAAGTCTGGAAGTGCCCCAGCATCCGAGTCACGGTATCTGCATTAAATAAATCCCTGTTGTATTCGCAAGTTGCAATTAACCCTTGCTCAGAATCCTCTATAAACAATGACACATCAAACTTTGATGACCCGTTGTAACCCTCTTCATAACTAACAGATACGTCCGCTAGACTAAAATTAGGTTTTGGCACATTCTGAAGAACGAACATCACTTGAAATAGTGGATTGTAACTCAAGTCTCGATTTGGCTGTAGTTCTTCTACTAATTTCTCAAAAGGTAAGTCCTGATGAACGTAAGCTTCTAAAGCCGTTGACTTCACCCGTCCTAACAATTCTTGAAAACTCAAATCGCCAGAAAGGTCTGTACGCAAGACTAAGATATTGACAAAAAATCCGATTAATGACTCAATTTCTGCTCTGTTACGATTGGCGATTGGCGAACCGACTAAAATATCAGTCTGACCTGTATAGCGATACATCAAGGTTTTAAAGGCTGTAAGCAAGGTCATAAACAGAGTTACTCCCTGCTGAGTACTCAAATTCTTCAGTTCTTTTGTCAGAGTTTGAGAAAGAACTAATTTCGCTTGAGCGCCTTTGAAGGTTTGGACTGGCGATCGCGGTCGGTCTGTTGGTAAATTCAGTACAGGAAGTTCACCCTGCAACTTTTGTTTCCAATAAGTCAATAATGGTTGAATACGTTTTAAATCAAGCCATTTTTGTTGCCAATTAACAAAATTTCCATACTGAATGGGTAATTCAGCAAGTGGTGAGTGTTTGCCTTTTGAAAATGATTCATATAGTATAGCTAGTTCTTTAATCAGAATACTGATAGACCAACCATCTGCAATTATATGATGTAAGGTGACAACCAATTGATAATTTTTATCATTTAATTGTAAAATTTTAGTACGCACAAGCGATTGAGCAGACAAGTCAAATGGCTGCTGTGCTAATTCTGTAGTGAAATGTTGTGCTTCTTGAATGCGTTCGTTTTCTGATAGTGAGCGTAAATCTTCAACCGCCAGACTTAAGGTTACACCTTGATTGATAACTTGTACGGGTTGTCCATCAACTATTGTAAAACTTGTACGTAATACTTCGTGTCGTCTGATAATTTCATTGAAACTATCTTGTAAGGCTGTTAAATTAATGCAACCTTTGAAGCTAATAACTATAGGAATATTATATGTAGGAGTATCGGGAGTTAGCTGATTAATGAACCATAATCCCTGCTGGGTAAAAGATAGAGGATAAATAGATGTGTTTTTCTCTTGTTGAATAAAGGATAATGACGGTATTGCGTCTGTGGTGATTTGAGTGAGTATTTTGGTTAGGAGCGATCGCCCATTCATTCCTTCAAAAAAATCTGCTACAGATACTTCTACTTCTAAATCAACCTCAATCCGATTTTTCAACTCAAATACTTTTAAAGAATCAAGTCCCAGTGTGCTTAATGGTTCTTGTATATTAACATCATCTATTGCAATTGAAAGTACTCCCGCTAAAAGTTCAGTTAAATAACTTTCTAAGATCGGTTGACATTTCTTTGGAGAAAGTGCCAATAGTTGAGAACGTTGTAGTCGAGTTTCGTTTCTAGCAATATCACTCAGCTTGAGAATGTCACTGACAATTACATTTAACTCGTCATTCTGAAATTGAGTGCGAGTTGCACGTCGTTGAATCTTACCACTAGAAGTTTTAGGGATACTACCTGGTTTAATTAAAACCACTGCATAAACTTGTATTTCATGTTCATCAGTAACTGCTTGCCGAATTGCATTAGTTACCTCTGCTAAATTTGGCTTGGCACGAAACTCCAATTCTTGTACAACGAAGAGTCTTTCTTCGTTGTTAATCTCTACTGTAAACGCTGCGTTAGCATCAGAACGCAATGATGGATGACTACGTTCTGCGGTTAATTCTATATCCTGCGGGTAAATATTGCGACCACGAATAATAATTAAATCTTTGGCTCTACCTGTAATGAAAAGTTCTCCATTATCCAGAAAACCTAAGTCACCAGTCCGTAAAAAAGGCCCCTCTTTGGTGTCTTTCAGATAGGCGTAGAATGTTTCTTTTGTTTCTTCTGTTCGATTCCAATAACCTTGACCGACACTCGGCCCAGATACCCAAATTTCACCAACTTCATCTGATGAACAGCGAGTTAATGTTTCAGGATTGACAATGACAATCTGTTGTTGAAAAATTGCTTCACCGCAACTGACAAAGCTTTGGCTATCTTTATTTTGGGTAGTTGATTCGACTATCTGGTTCTGTGAAAGTGCAGATTTTTCTACAGTTCTGACTTGGGCTAAAGCTGTTTTGACCCCACCAGAAACTATTAAACTTGCTTCCGCCATCCCATAACAGGGATAGAATGCTTCTGGACGAAAGCCACACTCAGCAAAAGTAGTTGCAAATTGCTCAAAAGTATCTCGTCGGACTGGTTCAGCACCGTTAAAAGCGACACTCCAACTACTTAAGTCGAGAGTTTCTTTTTGTTGAGTAGTAATTCTTTGAATACATTGTTCATAAGCAAAGTTAGGTCCACCACTCGTAGTACCTTTGTAGCGGGAAATCGCCTGTAACCAGCGGTAAGGTCGTTGCAGAAAAGATGCTGGCGACATTAAAATGCAACTAAACCCACCATACAAAGGTTGCAAAATTCCACCAATCAATCCCATATCATGGTAAACAGGTAGCCAGGAGATAAACTTGCTACTGGGTGAATGTTCCATGAGTTGATAAGTTACATCGGCATTGTGCAGCAGATTGCCATGACTGAGCATAACTCCCTTTGGTGTGCCCGTAGAACCCGATGTGTATTGCAAAAAGGCTAGAGTATCCGCATTGATTTTAGGTTGTTGCCAAGAATTTTCTAGACCCTGTGCTATGTTGTCAGTTGTTAACCAGCAAAAATTTCCTTTTTTTGTTAGGAGTGTAAGTATTGATTGTAATGCGGGGAGCATTGCTGTTGTAGTCAGAGCAACGCTTGCCTGCGCATCTGTGCTAATAGCCTGTATTCTAGGTGTTTTTCGTTGATTGCGAGGGGGATAAGCTGGAACTGCCACGACTCCAGCATATAGACAACCAAAAAATGCGCTTAAGTAATCTAGGCCGGAAGGATACAGTAATATGGCGCGTTTCCCACTCAAACCAAGAGCTTGGAGTTGAGCTGCTATAGCCCGACTGCGCCGATCCAATTCACAATAAGTTAGCGTTAATTCCTGAGTTTCTCCATCTTCAAGGAAGGTGAACGCTTGTGTGTGCGGCATCTGCAAACTGCGATCGCGCAGAATATCAACGAGTGTCGCAAATTGAGAGGGAATTTCTCGAAAATAATTGAGAAGTGGAGTCATTACTATGCTTCAGCTATTCAGATGCAGGCAAACAATAGTGGCAAAATTAATCTCACACTCACTCTTGGCTGAACAAGGGTTTGAGTCAGTTGTTATGTGTATCTTCTTAATAATTCACTGAGATAAAATCCCGCAAACCCTAGAAAAACATAGCCCTTTCTTACTCAAAGTGGTGCTTTTACAGAATTCTTTAATTCTATTGGGAAAACTCTTAGACAGACTTGGATATTACTTTAGGAAAGACAGCCCCCAGGTGGTAAGTTAGTCATGCAAACTTATATATTGCTAGTTATTTTCATTTAGACTTCCTCACATTACTAGGGATGGTGACATTTATGCAATCCTTTATTAATAACTAATAATTATCAACTTTGAGGTATATATTATTTTAGACTATTAAATAAATAGTTTGTTACTTTTGACACATATCAATAGATGGAAAGTCAAGTCTTGGAAACACCCTGATTTTAGCCCAAGCATAAGAACTTCGTAGTTTAAGGGTAGTCCAATGGCTCAGATATAAATAGTGAATGTGCGATCGCCTCAAGGCAACGTGTACTCAGAGGATCGCCTGCAAAAACTTGCCTATTTTGCTGATGAGCGATCTGTATCATGTCTTTACTTGGTAACCAAGGAAAAATCACAGCCTCCCCTGGTTGAGAAAACATTTTGACTAGCTGTTCAATCAGTTGCTCCTTAAGATCCGATTCTGGAAAAACGATGACAGTCTTCGCTCGTTCAATTAACCAATCGTGATCCCAGTCATCAGAGGTAATGGCAATAGCAAGAGCAGCAAAGGGTATGCGTTCGACAAATTGGGGTGAGGCTGTATCACCACAGAACACAAAATGTTGCTTTTCCAGCAAGTACCAACCTGGCTGAAGTTCATTCTCAATGGCAATAACAGAAGAAGTTGTAGATGGCTTTGGTGGAATTACCTCTACTGTTGATGTTTTGATCTTAGCCACTACCTTTGGTACTGTGGTCTTAATCTTCTGCTCTTGAGTAAGTTGCTTTGGTGGCTCTAATGAAACAACAGAAGTTGACTGTGGTTTCTCTTGCTCAATTGCTTGGCGAAGGCTTTTATATGTTACATTTTCACCTTCTTTGGCTCGTTGTAGAAACTCGCGACGAACATCTTGTGGTGTTGATGGTGCAGTTAGTAGATAGAGAGCAGTAGTTGCAATATTTATTTGTGCAAGATTTGCAGGTTCATTCAATGCTTCATAAACATTAATAAAATTGTAAGCCGTCCGTCGGCTCCAACCAAACTCAGCTTTCAACCAAGTCTCAAACTGTCCATGTTTGAGACGAGAACGCACGTCAGCCAGCTTTTGACCAATTTCCCAGATATCCTGCACTGAACGTCGTAAGCGCTCTTTAATTTCTCCAGTTCGCTGTTGGATAACAATACGCTGTTTGTCATCCAAAATTTCATAGTCGAAACCAGTGACTGCTTGACTCTGTTTTTTTAACTTGTTCACAACTTGTCTAAAATACCTTTTACAAAAAATTTATCATAGCCAATTATTCTGTTGATTGTGCTTATATCATGTCCGCCTAATTAGTTATAATTCGCGTATCTGTGCAAAAACCAGGAAATCCTCTTTCCCCCTGCTCCCTGCCCCCTGCCGTCTTAATGATAAGTCTTTAACTGGACATGATATTAGGGACTTCCAGTAACGTGATTGCTGAATAAGATTTAACACAAATCATGGTAAGACTTAATATTGTCCCAAATACCATTGGTTTTAAAGCGGGAGAATGAACAAACCACCTTTTCAGCATCAAAAAACCACCTCTGCTACAAAACTCCCAGAACGCTTTGCAAGTAAAAATACTGCTCAACCAGAAAATCTCGCTTCAGTAACAATTACCGTTACCGCTGTTGAAGTCCAAGAGTTAAATGAAGAGGAACAAAGCTTGCGTCTACACTTAGAGCAAAAAGTTGAATGCGCTTTTTATGAAGCAGGGAAGGCGTTAATGGAGTTACGCGAGCGCAGGTTATACCGTTCTACACACAAAACATTTGAGGATTATTGCCGCACTCGCTTTGGTCATAGTCGGCAACAGTCAAATTACTTGATTGCCGCAGCCGATGTTTACGACAATTTGACAACCATTGGTTGTCAAATTGTGGAGAATGAGGACTTGACAACTAATGTGACGCAAATTCTACCAACCAGTGAGCGCCAAGTCCGGCCTCTGACAAAGCTAGAGCCTCAGCAACAGCAACAAGCGTGGCAGCTTTCAGTTCAGGAGGCTAGTGGTCAAGTGCCAACTAGTAGGATGGTCAAAGACGTAGTGCAACGTATTATAGAAACAACTCAAGTACCAAATACTTATGAAATTGGCGAGGTTTGCCAAATCATTGCCCAGGAAAATCCTGAACTCAGGGGCAAGGGTGGGTGTTGGGGCATAGTAGTCAGTCAAGCGAGTGATTTCATATGTATTATAAGGCTTTGGGATGGAGAGTACAATATTGGA
Organism: Nostoc sp.; assembly: GCF_036917575.1. Classification (GTDB taxonomy): domain Bacteria; phylum Cyanobacteriota; class Cyanobacteriia; order Cyanobacteriales; family Nostocaceae; genus Nostoc. The sequence goes on from NZ_JBALDC010000074.1 coordinate 88,915, forward strand.
TTAAAGCATCTTAAGTCTTATGATTACTCACTTTTAGAATGTCAGCAAATACAACAAATCAGCGAGCGGATCAGCAAAATATACGATCGTGCATTGGAAGAATCGGTTCAAAGGTTTTTGGAGTCTTTAGGAAAACTGAACCGTCCTTATTTAACTACTTTGGAAGAAAAATTGTTAAATGTTTTGGAGTCGGGAATTAAAATTAGAAGAATTCAATAATTTAAGAATAGCCCAATGGCTCAGTTCTTAATTGGGATTGTGCGATCGCTTGACGACAACGTTCGATATTAGGATCTCCCGCAAAAACTCGCCTATTTAGCTGATGAGCGATCTGTATCATATCCATCCTTGGTAGCCAAGGAAAAATCACTATATCTCCAGATGCCGAAAACATCTTGAGCAGTTGTTCAATCAAATCTGACTTGAGATATGATTCCGGAAAGATAATCACAGTTTTTGCCCGCTCAACTAACCAATCGTGATCCCAGTCATCAGAGGTAATCGCAATAGCGAGAGCAGCAAAGGGTATGCGTTCAATAAATTGAGGTGAAGCAGTATCACCACAGAACACAAAATGTTGGTTTTCTAGTAAAAACCAACTTGACTCGATTGCATCAAGAGTTTTAATAACAGGTAAGACTGTTGATATCTTTGCCTCAGTTACCTCTGAAACTAACGTCTCGACTTGAATTGCCTCCTTGGAAATTATAGTTACAATCTCTGGCTTAGAAGTTAGTGGTAGTGGCTCAAGGGAAGGAGCCGTAGACTGTGATTTCTCTTCCTTAATTACCTGACGAATACTCTTATGACTTAAGGTTTCGCCCTCTTTAGCACGTTGCAAAATCTCTTCACGGACGTTTTCTGGAGTTGATGGTGCTGCTAAAAGGTAAAGAGCAGATGTGGCAATATCTATTTGTGCAAAATTTGCACGTTCAGCAAACGCTTCATAAACATTAATAAAATTATAAGCAGTCCGTCGGCTCCAACCAAATTCAGCTTTCAGCCAAGTCTCAAACTGTCCATGCTTGAGGCGAGAACGCACATCAGCCAGCTTTTGACCAATTTCCCAAATATCCTGCGCTGAACGTCGTAAGCGCTCCTTAATTTCTCCAGTTCGCTGTTGAATAACAATACGCCGTTCAGAATCCAAAATTTCGTAGTCGAAGCCAGTGACTACTTGACTTTGTTTTTTTAATTTGTTCACAATTTATTTAAAATAATTTTATATACAAAATTTATCATAGTTTCTTGTATGTTGATTGTGCCTAGCATCCAGTGAATGTCATGGCTGAAAAAATTTCAGCTAGAGAAAATTTATGAAGTAAGTAGCTTGATTTTCTTGTAGCTTAATGATAATACTTATAGTTAAGATTTCCTCATTCAACGATGATAAAAGAAAAAATCAACTTTTAAGGACAAAACCAGATATCTTAATTGAATAATATTCCTAATATTTGTGCTCATTTTAGTGCAGATGAAGAGTGTTGAGTACTAAGTTAAAAGAGCACCCACAAAAGGTAGGGCTTTTACCAGGTAAAATAAGTGCTGAGTAAATTAGAACTTACTCAGCACTCAGCACTGATTTTGGTAATATAGAAGCTCAACCGAGACTGTGGCTTAACTTTTTACACACAGGTTACTTAGTAAGGTAAATTTCTTTGGCTAAAGTCTAGAGTTGAGTAAGAAAAACTGGCATTCCTGAATCATGGGCTGATTTAGCCCAATTTGAAAGGAATTATCAATGGTTTTAACCGCCGATTCATCTCGCATTTATGCAACGCCGAAAAACTAAAGCTGAGAATTGGTTGCTATGCAAACGACGTCACCCCAGATAAGTGCCGATGATTGTTTTCTAGAGGTAGATCACATTTTTGTCTGCACGGCAAAAAGTGCTGAAAGTGTCTCAGTGCTTGAAGAGCTTGGTTTTTACTGCTCTAATCAACCAGTGCAGCATCTCAAGCAAGGAACAGTATCAAAAATAATTTTTTTTGAGAATACTTATCTTGAGTTAATTTGGATAGAAGATAAACATTTAGTGCAACAGCAATCTGAACTAACAGACGTTCAGACGCTAACCCGTGTTCGTGGACAACGTACAGGAGCATCACCTTTTGGTATCGGTTTACGCAGGAAGTCTGAGGAGAGTAAGTTGGTATCCCATTCAACTTTATACTGTGCTGAGTGGATGCCAACAAAGATGTCTATTAGTTTTGCAGCAGAAAATCTTGCGAATCAACAAGAGCCTTTTTGCTTTGTGATTCCTGACTGTGCTGCTATCACAAGTTGGCTTGATCTTTCGTTAACGGCGCATCAGCAGTTAATCTCTCATCCCTTGGGTGTCAGAAAGCTAACGAGCGTCAAAATCATCATTAATAGCGACAAAGATTTGACTGATGTTATGTCTGTGCTTTGTGTAAATAGTGCTGTTGTTATTGAACGAGGGGAATCTCCACTGCTAGAGTTAACCTTTGACGAGGGTATCAGAAAAAAAAATCTTGATGCACGACCAATTCTGCCAATTTTGTTCAAATGTTAAAACATAGCGTAATCGCATTACACACTTTCTGGAGAATTTTAAATGAACGAGTTAGTACAACGCCTGTCAGAAGGTCAGCATCCTGTAGAAGTAAGCTTACGACCTGAAAAAACAGCCATAGCACTCAAAGAAAGTATTGACAGAGGTTATGTTCACATTAAATTCACGGATACTAAAGGAGGTACTGATTTAGGTGTCAGACTAGATCCAAAACTGTCTAATTTCAATGAAGCTGACTTTGAGTATCTAACGGGAAAAGTTCACTTAGTTGGCAACCTCACCCTAAATTATGTCAAAATTCAATGCGTTGCAGATATTAACCTTGAAACTTTAGAAGGCAATGGACACCTTAAACCGATAGAACATTAAGCTCATCCCTTGGAAAACAGCGCGCTTTATTTCACGGTAATTGGTGAGCCAGTGTGGTCTTGGGGGTTTCCCCCATGAACAACTGGTGAACGTGAAGGGTAATTGATAATTGGCCGATTACCATTATTTTCCAAGCAAGTGCGGACTGATATAAGACCACTCAAATAAAGAAGATAAAAAAATCTGCCTACTGCCAGACTTAGCACTACCGACAGAATAATACTAATTCACTACAAGAAAAATTTCACAGATTTAAACAAGAGGACGTGGAGACGCAAAGACGCAAAGATGAGGAAATGAGGAGACAAGTCTAATAACTACTTATTTTTGACTTCCGACTTCTGCCTTCTACCTCCTGCCTTCTTCAACAAACTTCAAGTTCAATCATGACGACTACACCAACCTTTAACTCCTGGGTTATTTGTCCTAAGCCAAATCCTCAAGCCTCGGTGCGTTTATTTTGCTTGCCCTATTCCGGTGGTAGCTCTTTAATTTTCCGCACCTGGTCACAGGGTTTACCCACAACTGTCGAAGTTTGTTCCATTGAACTGCCTGGACGAGGAACCCAAATTAGGACACCTCTATTCTCGCAGTTAGAACCTCTTGTTGGTGCGATCGCTCCCGCTTTACTTCCATATCTAAACAAACCATTCGTCCTTTTCGGTCACAGCATGGGAGCGATCGTCAGTTTTGAGCTTGCCCGTTTACTCCGCAAACACTACAATATAGAACCACTACATGTGTTTGTTTCTGCTCGCCGCGCTCCACAAATTCCCAATCCAGATCGACTTATCCATGCTCTGAGTGAACCTGCTTTTAAAGAAGAATTACGTCGTCTTAATGGTACCCCCGAAGCAGTGCTGGAAAACGCCGAACTGATGCAACTTCTTATCCCGATTTTACGAGCAGACTTTGCAGTTCTGGAAACTTATGTTTATACTACAGAACCACCACTTAACTGCCCTATTACTGCTTTTGGTGGTTTACAGGATCGGGAGGTCAATTGCGATCAACTCCAAGCTTGGCGCGAGCAGACCAATGCTGGATTCTCACTGCAAATGTTCAGGGGCGATCATTTCTTTTTGCACTCAGCCCAATCACTCCTACTACAATCACTTTCTCAAGAACTGCGGCAGATTACCGATAAAATAAAGCGTTTGCAATAAAACTTATAATTGACTCTGCTGATGAGCGAATTCAACTATACGCTTCATGAATTGAGTACGTCTAGAATTAATTCTCACTCACAAGCAAACTCACCCGTATCGTGACTAGTAAAAATCTGGGTGTAATACCAATTCGCAATTCGCTATTTTAGCCCATTCGCAATTGAGAAATTTATATCAATTTAAAAAAATAATGCAACAAATAGACTATTTGTAGAGACACGATTCATGGCGTCTGAATTATATTTATTCAGGACTTACGCAAAGTTATGAAAAAACGAACTATAAAGGACACAAAACGCATAACTGAAGAAGTTTTCAGAGATTTATTACGTAAGTTCTATTATTAAAATTCAAATTTTTTGTAGATATTCAGGTGGCACACTATCGACTAACCAAACACCATTAGCAGAACAATAGAAGATGTAACCTGCTTGATGCATTGCCGCAGTATTTACAGCAAAAACCACTGGTTTTCCATGCCTAGCACCAACAGTTTGTGCTGTTTTTATATCCTTTGATAAATGGACATGATGTCGCGATATTTTGGAAAGTCCTGTTTGTAAAATTAACTTTACAGATTTGTGTCCTGTACCGTGATAAAGCTCATCTGGAGGAACAGCAGCTTCTAATTGTAAATCGACTTTTACACTATGTCCTTGGTTCGCACGAATAAAATTACCTGTAGAATCAAAAGAAAAACGCTGTTTTTCATTGGATTCGACTACCACCTGCAATTCCTGACGGGTAATCGGAAACTTGTTTTGAGTACAAGCGGTAAGTAAGTCATCAACAGCAACCCAACCACTAGGAGCAAGTTTAATTCCAATGGCATCTGGTGTATGTCGCAGATATTTGCTGAGATATTTGCTGATTTTGACGAGGCGAGAATCACTCATTTGATGAAGTAGTTATTTGTCATTGTCTAATTCAAACTATCTTAAAGAATGGGTGTAGTATCTCAAGGACTAATGACTTTCGCATTGCAGTTTGATTATGGTTAGTATCTTCATACTACAATTAGATGGGTTCATAATACATTAAAGCTTTTTTTAATAGTTTTATTTGGTGTAAATTGACAGAATTTGTCTTCCCATAATGGCTAATGCCACTCCAACGATCGCAATGAGTGTCACCTTGCCGCCAGGAACGAGTGGTTGATTTGTGCTATCTGAGTTTTCTTGTTCTTGACGTTGCTTCCAACTCATTAATGCCGGAATAATTCCACCTAGAACTGAGATACTAAATGTTCCAGTGTAATCTAGGGCAGTAAAAAAGATGCTGGGATTGAGCGTTCCGAGAGTCATCGGCGGAAAAAGAACCAGCGAATAGAGGGGTAAGCGGCTAGAAAATTGCCACTGTGTAGGCAAGAAAATATCTTTAAACAAATCCAGCAGCCCGTACACAAACCCAATGAATGATGTGACGATCGCAAATTCTGAAAAAATGGATACTAGCACTCCTAACCATTGCCCTGCACTACCTCCTCGAAGAATTTGTAGTGGATCAAAAACGCTTGTAATATTAGAAGTGCTGTGTAACATATCGGGACTGACGCTTCCTAAAATTACAGTATTCCACGCCAAAAACATAATTAAAGGAATCACAGAACCAATAAAGATGGACTGACGAATTTTGCCGGCATCCCCCTCGAGTTGCTTCACAACTAGCGGCACAACGTTTTGGAAAAACAACGCTACAGACATCACTGAAATAGCACTGCCGAGGGCACTCCAGTTTTGAAATAACAGTTGAGTACTCTGAATATGTCTTCCTCCGAGAAATAATAGTCCTAAAAAGGAAACAATGACAATTCCGACAAAGGCACTGTTTAATTTCTCAATAAATTTTTCTCGCCCAAGATACATAATCCCACCAAATAAGAGCGTGAAAGCCATCGTTCCCACCCACGCAGGCAATATCTGCATACCCCAGACTTTTGCCGCTGCTGCTCTTAATATCTCTCCGCCTTCGGTGATGTATGCCACTAACAGAGCATAGTGCATGAATAAATATGCACCGCCAGCAATTCGCGCTCCCAGCTTACCAAGAATTTTCTCAACAACTCCCAAAAAACCTATACTCAGATGCCCTTCTGTTCGCATCGTATTTAAGGTAACTTCCGCAACCAATAACCCTGACACTAAAGCGTAGAGCCAAACAGCAATTAGTCCAGATGTGGATGGCACAATCCCAGATGGTAAAGTAACGGCTGGTAGAGCAAGAATCCCAGCCCCAACAGTGGTTCCTGCAATCAATGCAGTACTCCCAAATACACTACCTGGTTGATGATTGAGTTTTTTTCCATCAAATTCGAGATGAGAAAACAAGCGAGTGATTTGCTCTGATTCTTGAAAAACAGTCTTTACGAAAACCATATTGAATATCCGTACTTAAACCAAAAAGTTAATATTAACATATGTAAATATTATTTACGGAAACCCTGATAGGTATCTCGTTTTAAAACCCTCGCTCGTTGATGGCGGCAATGACTGTGAGCCGTTCATGCAGTGGGTGATAGAATGAGTGCCATTGGATTGTGCAGTCGTTCTGCGACAAAAGCAAACCAAGGTCTTTATGTTGCTTAAAAAAACGCCCTTGTAGTCGAGTGTATTTATAAGAAAGCTGATGGGGTGTCGTCGATTCGTCAGAGACTATTAAGTTATTGCCCGAAACATCAGAAACCTTTATCTACCTTGTCACGATCCGTCTTATAGTGAGGTGACTGGCATAAAAGTTAACTCCTCAAAACTTTTCAAACACCCTTTTATCACTATTTATCCAAGATTTTATACAAATAAACAGAAAAATAATTCATTCAATATCAATAAATAAATCATTGAAGTCGTAAATAAATAAATTTATCCTAATTTTTAGGAGTTATTAAAAAAGTCTATTAATAACTCATACTATAAAAAACTTTTTAATCAATATTAAAGGTTATTTATCAAGTAAATTTATACTTTGCAACTTGCTCGGAGGGTGGCAATACCCACCATACAATAATTATATTCTTTTAGTTAAACCAAATTTTCACATTAGATAACTTTGTTATTTTAATTAAAAAAGGACAACTATGTTTAGTTCACCTATAAGCTGGCTGATTTCTGCGACCTTAACTATAGTTAGTTTAGGCTTAAATATGCAAAGTGCAAAAGCACAAGATAATTATAATAATTATACGTTTAGTGTTGACTACAATACATTTGTTACTTTTGACCCCACCTTCAGACCAGACTTAGGAATTATTAGAGCAACTATCACAGGTGAAAGTACCAAAAAGGCTCCTTATGGGTTGGATTTCTTTCTTAGTGATGACTATGGCAAACTTGAGCCTATTGAAAATCCATCGATTAACAAATATACCTTTAATTCAAACCCAAGCGTGTTTGGTCTAAAGGACGAACTTGCATTTTCTGACAGGTATTATGGTGGTGCTAATGAATTATTCGGCAAAGCAAGTGACAGCGCTGAAATTAATTTTGCCGAAGGTTTTATCAAAGGTGGTGGAACTATTAGTATCTTTGGGGGAACAGGTTTATTCCAAAATGCTACAGGCACAATCGCTTTTACTGAACAAGATCAAATTAATTCCTCTGGAACCCCTTCTCAAGGTTTAGCTAAACTGAATTTCACCTTGCAAACTCCTAAAGAGGTTCCAGAACCAACGGCGACTACAAGTTTAATTGGTATCGGTTTAATTGGAGCAAGTTTGGTAATTAGGCGACGCTCTAAAAAAAGTTCTTTATCCAGGATAATCAATTAAATATGGGACTATTTAAAAGTCCCGCCGATCAAATTTACGATATAAACATACATAATTAAACTGGAAACAATATTTTTAATTATAGCCGTAGTCACACAGGTTAGGACATTTTGAAAGGGTGAAAGCTAGGAATAGTAATAATTTTACCTCCTGCCTTCTCCCAAGGGGAGACGCTAAAAGCGATCTGCCTCCTGCCTCCTGCTATACAATCCTACAGAGAAAATAATTTACCAACTTCCGCCAAATCTATATTTCCACCGCTAATGATGATACCAATTCTCGCCTCTGGTGCTTTCACTACACCTTCGAGTAAAGCGGCGGCGGCGAGTACTCCGGTGGGTTCAACTACGATTTTCAGACGTTCCCACAAAAAAAACATGGTGCGAAGAATCGCTTCTTCTGATACCGTCACCATATCATCGACGTAATGCAGCACTAAGGGAAAAGTAATTTTACCAAGGCTAGGAGTTCGCGCACCATCGGCGATGGTATCAGGATTTTTGACTGTTTGCAGAATTTTGGTGTGAAAGGAGCGGGTAGCATCGTCGGCAAGAGCTGGTTCAACCCCGATGACTTTACAATTGGGTAAAAGTGCTTTGGCTGCGATCGCACACCCGGAAAGTAATCCGCCACCACCACAACAAACTAATAGTAAGTCCAATTCACCAACTTCTTGGATCAGTTCTAAAGCAGTTGTCGCCTGTCCAGCAACGACATGAGGATGATCGTAAGGAGGAATGAGTGTCAAAAAGCGATTATATGCTAAATTTTGAGCTAATTCTTCTCGGTTTGTTTCTTGGCGATTGTACAAAATTATCTCTGCACCATAACCACGAGTCGCGGTTTGTTTGACAGCAGGTGCATCATCAGGCATGACAATAGTGGTGGGAATATTGAGTAATTGTCCAGCTAAAGCGATCGCTTGGGCATGATTTCCCGATGAATAGGTGATAACGCCTGTTTGTTTTTCTGCTACCGATAGTTGAGCTAAGGCGTTGTACGCTCCTCTAAATTTAAATGCCCCCGTGCGTTGGAAGTTTTCGCATTTAAAGAATACTTGACTATTGGTGCGATCGTTAACGATTCTAGAAGTCAGCACGGGTGTGCGGTGGGCAATCCCCAAAATTCGCTCTTGTGCTGCTTGCACGTCAGTTATAGTAACGGAATTCTGCTGTGCCATTGATGACGATATTAAATATTTTTGCTGTTGTTTATATAGATACAGTTTTTTATATTTACGTTTACTATGCTTGATTCCAGCATACTCGTTTCAGGTGGATAGCATCATTTATTGTCTGCATAGAAATAGCTACAGCAAACATTATATATTGCTGTAGCTAAATTTATAAAACTTAAATTAATTCACATTCGCCATTTTTTTAGCATGAATAAAACATCTGAAAGTCGGCAAAAAAAAACTGCCCTAATTACAGGAGCGGCTAGTGGAATCGGCTATCAATTAACCCAGATATTTGCTCGTCATAGTTATAATCTTGTCTTAGTAGATAAGAATGAAGAAAAACTTACGGAAATTCTGGATGAATTTCCCCAAAAATTTGGCATTTTTGTCAAACTTTTTGTTAAGGATTTATCTATTTCCACATCTCCAGAAGAAATTTTTACAGAACTACAGCAAGCATCCATCAAAGTTGATGTGCTAGTTAACAATGCTGGCTTTGGTACTTATGGAGTATTTAGCGAAACAGACCTCAGTATTGAATTGAAAATGCTTCAGGTAAATATGGTCAGCCTGACTCATTTAACTAAGTTGTTCCTTAAAGATATGGTCGAACAAAAATATGGAAAAATATTAAATGTAGCCTCGGCGGCTGCTTTTCAACCGGGGCCTTTAATGGCAGTTTATTTTGCTACGAAAGCCTATGTCTTATCATTTTCAGAAGCGATCGCTAATGAATTAGAGGGTACAGGTGTCAGCGTGACTGTTCTTTGTCCAGGGCCAACAGCATCGGAATTCCAACAAAATGCTGCAATGGAAAATTCCAAGATTGCTAGCGTTAACAGAATGATGGATACGGAAACCGTCGCTAGTATTGGTTTTCAAAGCTTAATGAAAAACAAAACTGTTGTTGTTCCTGGGGTAAGAAATAAGATATTGACTGAAAGCGTCAGATTTACGCCCAGAAATTTAGTCACAAAGGTTGTCAGAAGTATGCATGAACTTAAAAAAAATAAGTAGCCCAATCTTTGATACTTTTTTTAACTAAATAGTAGCAGTCACTTTCTGCACACAAGGAAGTGGACAAGAACATCTACCGACAATTGAATAGGTTAGCCGTTTAATACTTCTGTGTCACAAAATTATTAGATTTTCCGGTACTAGTTTTCAAGAACGGATTAACATCGGGTCATAAATTTGACATTCTTGAACCCCATAATTGCTCACAATCAAGCTAGCCTGTTCAAGCTCATTGTCTGTACCACTAACGATGAGTATGTAATTACCTTGAGTAATTTGCTCGTTGTAAAAGCGTGCCCAATCATCTGCTATTCCTAGCCTCATAGCGTCAAAGCGCTCACTTAAATTAATATCACTTAACCCGCTCAATTGAGAAAAATCTTTGCAAATCAAAGACATCTGATTTGCTGAGAAACCTGCTAAATACATATCGTTAATTGCAGATTTAGCATTTTCTATATTATTAAAACAACTAATAGCATACTTGCTCAAAATGCCACTTTTATTAGGAATGGTAGTAGCAGCAGAAGTTGTCGTGGTCAGATAATTTGTCGGTAATTGCTCACTACTGAGAGGCTCGTAAATACCAAACTCTTCAATACCCCAACGGTGTAAAATTGCTTCTACTGTAGCAATTTCCAAAGATGTACAATCCACAATTATGAAATAGTGTCCATGCTCTACTCGCTCGTTATATGCTCTAGCTTGCTCTTCTGATATTCCCCAACCAACTAGCGCACCAGCAAAAGTCCCAGTAGCAGCACCAATACCCGCACCAACAAGGGTTGTAACTAAAGCAGTTGCAGCTGCGCCAGCCAGCATTATTGGCCCGACTCCAGGGATTGCTAAAGTACCAAGACCTACTAATAAACCAGTCAACCCACCAACAGCGCCCCCTGAAAGCCCTCCTACTGTTGCACCTTCGTCAGTTTTATCACCAGTGCGCTCTTTATTTTCATTATCGGCAATTTGATAATTGCGGTCTGCATTCTGTACTACTACAGATACTTTTTCCATCGCCAAGCCAGAATCTCTTAACTCATGTACTGCCTGTTCTGCATCTCGACGATGAGTAAATACGCCTATAGCACGTTTATATTGATTTAAAACCATTATTACCCCTTGATAGCAGGGGAAGATTAATTCCCCACAAATCTAGTTTTTCGTTCCTGTAATTTTAAATACAACTTTATTTAACTTGAAACTATCCTAAGTAATAAAAGTTTTTACAAACGCTGCAATCATGAAAACCTGATAAACAGATTTTCTAAATGAAAGAATCCGCTTATCAGGTTTAACCATTTGCAAAAAATCGGCTAAGATTAGGCTTTATCTACTTTGATAGTTCTGGTGTTAAGAGAATGCGGTTGTCATTAATGCTATCAAATGTAGGTATAGACCAGCGATCGACTACTTTGCCCAAGACTGACATTTCTTGAACTAAGCGGTCAAATTTATCAGGGGTGAGAGATTGGGGCCCGTCAGATAAAGCCTTAGCCGGATTGGGGTGAACTTCAATCATCAAAGAATCTGTACCAGCTGCGATCGCAGCCATTGCCATTGATGGAACATATTCAGACCTACCTGTACCATGACTGGGATCAATCATAATCGGTAAATGGGTCAGCGATCGCAATACCGGAAGCACTGATAAATCTAAGGTATTCCGGGCATATTTGCCATCAAAGGTTCTAATTCCCCGCTCACAAAGAATTACATTGGGATTTCCAGATGCCAAAATATATTCTGCTGCCATCAACCACTCGTCAATTGTGGCAGACATTCCCCGCTTCAGCAGCACTGGTTTATCTTGAGCGCCTACTTTTTTGAGCAGCGAAAAATTGTGCATATTCCGCGCTCCGATTTGGATGATGTCAGCTGTTCTCGCCACTGCTGATAAATCGGCAGCATCCATCAATTCTGTGACGATACCCAAACCAGTAGCTTCCCGCGCTGCTGCTAACAAATCTAAAGCGCTTTCACCATAACCTTGAAAGGCATAAGGTGAAGTGCGGGGTTTGTAGGCTCCGCCCCGGAGAAACTGTGCCCCTGCTGCCTTCACGCGCTTTGCCGTTTCGACAATCATCGCTTCATTTTCAACGGAACAAGGCCCAGCTACCACTACGATCGGATGATGTTCGCCAAAATAGACATCACCGTTAGGTGTTGGTACAACAACCTCGCTAGCTTCTCCATGTCGGAATTCTCGACTTACCCGTTTGAAAGGTTGTTGCACCCGTACTACTTGCTCAATCCAAGGGCTAAATTCCTGAACCTGTAATTTATCGATGCTAGTGGTATCACCAATTAACCCCAGCACAATTTTATGAGTGCCAACGCTTTTTTCTACCGTGACTTTCCAAGTTTCACTCAGTTCTTGGCTGATGCGAGTAATTTCCTCAACAGGTGTATTGGTCTTAAGTATGATAATCATCTATTTTTCCTTGTGTATAGTTTTGGTGGGTTAATCTTTACAGATCGATGCATTGGCATTGCAGGTTGATGCATTAACATTGCAGGTTGATGCATTAACATTGCAGGTCGATGTATTAACATTGCAGGTCGATGTATTTAACATTGCAGGTCGATGCATTAACATTGCAGGTCGATGCATTGGCATTGCGGGTTAAGATGTAGGGCATTAGAAGACTTGCGTGTACACCGTAACTCCTCGTAAGAGAAATTTATCTATCGCAAAAATTCCGCAAGTTGTTCTAGTTTTGTCCAAGCTGCGCCGCTTTGCAGAATTCCTTTGGCAACGGCAATACCTTTAACACAACTTGCTAAAACATCAGTTTCTCCATGAATGGCTTCACCAACTTGCAGGGCCAAGGCTGTATTCAAAGCGACTACATTCTGCTGCGCTTGCGTACCTTTACCTTGTAAAACTGCCTTCAAGATTTCGGCATTTTCTTGGACATCTCCACCACATAACGCCGCAGTCGGTGCAAAATTCAAACCCAATTCTTGAGGATTGAGCGTTAGAGAACGGACTTTTTTATTTTGGAGTACAGCCAAGTCAGTGACATCTGCCAAACCAGCTTCATCTAAACGTTCCCGTCCGTGGAGGGCGATCGCTTGCTGACATCCCAATTGGGATAAAGCTTGAGCAATCTCTTCTAGTAAAAGCGGATCATTCACCCCAATAATTTGCCCCGTCGGCCGCATGGGATTAACTAGCGGGCCGAGCAAGTTAAAAACAGTCCGCACTTTCAAAGTTTTTCGTAAAGTAGCGATCGCTTTTAGTGCCGGATGCCAACCGGGAGCAAACAAAAAGGTGATTCCAACTTCGCCAACTGCGGCTTGTACTTTTTCAGGAGTGGCGTTGAGATTTATACCCAAAGCTTCCAGTACATCAGCCGAACCAGTCTTACTGGATGCCGAACGATTGCCATGTTTGGCAACCTTTACCCCAGCAGCAGCAGCGACAAAGGCGACAGCAGTGGAAATATTAAAGGTTGAAGCACCATCTCCACCAGTTCCACAGGTGTCTATTAGGGGGGTTGGGAATTGGGTACTGGGTACTGAAGATTGGGATTGCAAGATACTAGCCATGCCGACTAATTCTTGTGCAGATACGCCTTTAGCTTGAATTGCAGCTAAAATCGCTCCTGATAGTGCTTGGGGAATGGCATCTGTGAGCCAACCCTCCATTAAAACCGCAGCTTGGGAAACCGTCAACGATTGCTGATTCAGCAATTGTTGCAATAAAGCTGGCCAGTTGTAGAACTCAGAAGGGATGGAGATGTTTTCAGGTGGAGTTTGAGTTACAGCCATCATATTGGTCATTTGTCATTGGTTATCGGTCACTTGTACTGAGAGAACGCGAACAGCCCTTCGTAGAGAAGCTGTTGGCGCAGCCTCTCCAAGAGTTGTATTGGTCATTTACGAAGGACAAATGATGATAAGAAGAGAAAATTAAGGAATTAGGACTTTGGCGACGGTTTGCACATCCTTATCACCTCTGCCGGAACAATTGATGACGATGCGGAGATTGCCTGTTAACTGGGGACAAAGGGTTTCTAGATAAGCGATCGCATGAGCTGTTTCTAAGGCTGGAATAATCCCTTCTAATTGCGAAAGCTTTTGAAATGCATCTAACGCCTGTTTATCGGTAACACTGTAATATTCGGCGCGACCAAGATCCATTAAATAACTATGCTCTGGCCCAACGCCAGGATAGTCTAATCCGGCGCTAATTGAATGAGCTTCGATTACTTGACCATCATCATCTTGCAGTAAATAGCTCATTGCACCGTGCAATACACCTATTTTTCCTTTTGTCAAGGTAGCAGCGTGTTTTTCTGTATTTACACCCTCACCCGCCGCCTCGACTCCGATTAGGCGCACCGAAGGTTCATGCACAAATTCATTGAATAAGCCGATCGCGTTGGAACCTCCACCCACGCAAGCCAGTAAAATATCTGGTAGTCCTCCCCATTTTTCTTGGCATTGAGCGCGAGTTTCTACACCAATTACCGCGTGGAAGTCACGCACAATCATCGGGTAGGGATGAGGCCCAGCAACCGAACCCAGGATGTAATGAGTTGTTTCTACATTCGTCACCCAATCCCGAATGGCTTCAGAAGTCGCATCCTTGAGAGTTCCTGTACCTGCTTCCACTGGTCGAACTTCTGCACCTAATAATTTCATGCGAAACACATTCAGGGCTTGACGTTCCATATCCTGAACGCCCATGTAAATCACACATTTAAAACCAAATCGCGCACACACAGTTGCAGTTGCTACACCATGTTGACCTGCACCTGTCTCGGCAATAACCCGTTGCTTACCCATGCGCTTGGCTAGCAAAACCTGAGCCAAAGCATTATTAATTTTGTGAGCGCCTGTATGATTTAAATCTTCGCGCTTTAAATAAATTTGCGCTCCCGTACCATCTGGTCTAGCGTAATGTGCTGTCAGGCGTTCAGCAAAATATAATGGGCTGGGTCGTCCGACATAATCACGCATTAAGTTTTGCAGTTCTGCTTGAAAATTCGGCTCATTGCAATATTGGTGATACGCCGCTTCCAATTCACTTAATGCAGGCATTAAGGTTTCCGGGACATATTTACCGCCGAATTTTCCAAACCTGCCCAAAGAATCTGGTTGTGCAGTTGCAGTATTGATGTTTAGTATGTTTACCACTGGTTAAAATCCTTTTATGTTCAAGTATTTTTTACTCTTGTTCTAACTTTGAATCATTTTTGCGTTTTCCATTCCCAGGTTTCGTAGGTATAGCCCAGTTTCCGGTGATTTAAAACGTCTATAGGGCGCACCAAATCGTCAGAGTTAAAAGTTGGTAATAGGGATAGTAAATTTCCTAACGCCGTAGCTTTCGGGTTAGACATACCGCCGTCCCAAGGCCACATTAGGTCTTTAAGATTGTGACCGTAAGGCTGACCATCAGCAGGATAAAAATCGCTACCTTGATGACCGTTGTCTTGCCATTCAGCCCAGAGGCGGTCTACGTTGGCATGATGCAACCAAAACACTGGGTCATAAGGCGAACTTGGTATATTGCCCATAGTCCCCAAACCCTTAAACTTTATGGGTGTCGTGCTTGCGTCTATTTGTACCCCACCGACTAAGCCATGAATGTAATTGTGAATGAATCCGCCGGGGGTGACTTTACCCTGCTCATCTATAGAGATAAATCCTTCCAAAGCAGGGCGAAATAGAGAATAGTTATTAAGACTCAGGGCACGCTCAACATCTTTTTTGGGCACAGGATAATCACTGGCAGGAGGCAGTCTTAGAAAGCGGACAAGTGATGTACCTAAAGATGTTCCGGTATCTGGGTCAATATTTAATGCTGGATTCATCACCCAGCCATTTGCAGCCGAAAAAGCCCCAGGCACAGCGCCGCCTGTAAAGTTTCCCTGATTTGGAATTTTGATGGTTACTCCTTGACCGTTGGAACCAAGAAAGTCATCATTAAAAATTACATCAAGTGCTTTGGGGTCTGTCCAATCCCAGTATGGGAGAGCAACAGTTGGGTCTACTGCTTGCAAAGCTTGTTCAAATCTGCGGATATATTCGCGATGCCAAGGGAAAAATGCGGCATTTTCATGAGCAAGTTCTTGGACGGAACCATCGGAATGTCCTTTATGATTATGAATCAAGCGTGTTGCCCCTAGATGTATGGCAACGAATTGGTCGTAAATACTGAGCTTGCTACCTGCGGGAATGATAGTTTTTAAGGTTTTGATAGCCTTGACAAAACCTGTTTTCTCTGCTGGTGTTAGCTCAGTTATGTTTTTTCTTACAGCTAGGTGAGCGTATTGTCCTGGAAAATTATAATCCCAATGGTATTTGTATTGTCCGCGATCAACGCGATCGTGGGCAAAGACTGTAAGCGCACAGGCACTAACTAGAAGTACGCTATAGATTAATATTTTGAAGGATTTCAGCAGTAGTTTCATTGTCTTAATCAAGGCAGGAGGCAGGAGGCAGGAGGCAGGAAGCAGGAGGCAGGGGGCAGGGGAGCAGAGGGGCAGAAAGAGAAATAATTGATAATATGGCGGTTCTCGTTTGAGTGCAGTACAGTTTTGACCTATCTCTAAATCTCTCTTTTAAGAGGCTACAGTTACATACAAGTCTGAAATAGCGATTAACCTTTTACCCCACCCTAACCCTCCCCTTGTAAAGGGGAGGGAACTAGATTTCTTTTTCCCCCCTTTCTAAGGGGGGATTAAGGGGGGTAGGTCTGTATTGAACTCAACTGCAAACCCCTATAATTGCCCACTCCCTAAATCTGCGGGTGAATTTATCCCACCTTTTGAAGAGATGGACTTTCGCGGCGATTTTCTGTAATGGCTGTTTTAAGTTCTTGACAAAATTCTTCTACGGCTTGCAATCCTTCAGTTGGGCTACCTTCGGCTAAACGTTTCACAAAGGCGCTACCAACAATTACTGCATCTGCTCCCCATTCCCTTACTTGATGTGCTTGTTCTGGTGCTGAGATGCCAAAACCAACGCCAATGGGTTTTTTGGTGACGCTTCGCAACTCGGTAATTAAATGCTCTACGCGGTCTTGGAGTTGAGTACGGATACCTGTAACTCCTGTAACGCTAACTAGGTAGATAAAACCTTGAGATTGACGCGCGATCGCTTCAATTCTATCTTGAGAACTGGTAGGAGCTACGAGTAAAATTACCTCAATTCCGAAAGATGCAGCAATTTTGATTAATTCTCCTGCTTCTTCTAAGGGTAAGTCTGGTACTACCAACCCTTGCACCCCAGCAGTGGCAATTTGCGCCAAAAACGACTTAATACCCCGGTACAAAATGGGATTGTAGTAAGTAAATAGAATTATCGGCGCTTTCAAACTAGGAACCACTATATGCAACATCTCTAGCACTTGCTCTAGTTTTGTACCTTTTTGCAAAGCGCGGGTTGCTGCTGCTTGAATCACAGGCCCATCTGCGAGAGGATCGGAGTAGGGAACGCCCAACTCGATAAAGTCAGCACCGTTACGATCTAAAATGCGTAAGGCTTCGGCGGTGGTTTCTAAGTCAGGATCGCCTGCTGTGATAAAGGGAATTAAAGCACACTGTTGGCGATCGCGTAAAATTTGAAAGGAATCAGAGATAGAGGTCATGCTGAAAAGTAGTTAATGATTGGTTAATAGTTTTGGAATATTAACACTTAGCAATTAGCGATGCCCATGCTAAATTGTTTTGTAAACGAGTCTTTGATACTCGTGAATGAGTCTTTGAACTCCATTAAAGAGTTTTTTAGCTTCATTAATGAGCCTTTGAACTCCATTAATGAGTCTTTGATACTCATTAATGAGTCTTTGAACTCCATTAATGAGTCTTTTAACTCCATTTTTGTAAATTACAGATTTTAGTAATTAGGTAACAGATTTAAGAAAGTTTCAAAATCTCACGCACAGCTTGTTCTACATTGCTTTGTTTGACTAAAGACTCTCCAATCAAAACCGCGCGCGCCCCAGCCTCAGCGACAAGAGATAAATCAGCAGGTGTATACAGTCCAGATTCGCTAACGACGGTGATATCTAAGCTTTGTAATTGTTGTTGACGCTCTGCTAAAAGTTGCTGGGTTGTTCCTAAATCAAGAGTAAAATCTTCTAAATTGCGATTGTTGATTCCTACTAAATGTAAGTTGTCAAGCTTTAGCACTCGATCCAGTTCAGCCAAGGTATGGACTTCTACTAATGCAGTCATGCCCAAATCATGAATTATTTGCAAAAAATCTTGGAGTTCTCGATCTGATAAAATGGCGGCAATCAACAATACCGCATCTGCGCCTGCTGTCCGTGCTAAATAAATTTGATAGCGATCGATGATAAACTCTTTGCACAGTAACGGTAATGCTACTTGTAATCGCACGCTCCGCAGATTATCAAAACTGCCTTGAAAGAACTTTTGGTCAGTCAGGACTGATAAACAAGCTGCACCGCCTCGTTCATAAGCTTGAGCAACAGCTATTGGATCAAAATCTGCGCGGATAATCCCTCGGCTAGGTGATGCTTTTTTTACCTCAGCAATTAAGCTCGGTTGGTTGGAATTTGACTGCAAAGCAGTCAAGAAATTTCGCACAGTCGGGGCTGCATTTAATTGTTGTCGCAAGGAGGCTAAGGGCAGTTCTTGCTGCATTTTTGCAACTTCTTGCCTTTTGTACAACACAATATCTTCGAGAATATGGCGGGAAGGGGCAACTTGCTTAGTCATAAACTGCTAATGGTAGTGGAAAAGGGGAAATAACTAATTATTCTTGCATTCTTGTTATTCTCGTTTCTCGTTTCTCGTTCCCTGGAATCTGGAAACGAGGCAAATACCAATGACCAATGACTAATGACCAATGACCAATGATTCAACCTGCGTATATGTACGCACAACATTTTTAATGATTTCCAAACCGACTTCTCCGGCTAAAGTCATGATTGATTCTGGATGAAATTGAACGGCGGCGATGGGAAGTGTCTGGTGTTCAATGCCCATAATTACGTCGTCATCAGAAATCGCTGTTACTTTCAGTTCTTTTGGCAAACGTTGCGGTAGGGCAAACAATGAGTGATATCTACCCACTGTAAAGGATTCGGGTAAGTTTTTGAAGGTGACAGAATTAGAATCGGTGACAAAAATCCGTGAAGATTTACCATGTTGAGGATAGTTGAGAACTCCCAACTCGCCATCAAAAGCTTCAACAATACCTTGCAATCCTAAACAAACTCCGAAAATAGGAATTTTACGATGCAAAAGGGCGCCAACAGTCTGGGGAACTCCAAAATCACTTGGTCTACCAGGCCCAGGAGATAAAACAACTAAGTCAGGGCGTTCTGTATCGAATAGCGATTCTGAAAAACCATGACGGAGTGTAGTGACACTTGCACCAGTTTGGCGAATGTAATTAGCTAGGGTATGAACAAAGGAGTCTTCGTAGTCTATTAATAAGATGCGTTTGCCAGCTTTTACACCTGGAATTTGATTACTTAATTTTAGAGAACTAGATTCATCAACTTTCTGACTCGTTTGCTTTACACGCCGAATCGTTTCAAATAAAGCAGCAGCTTTAGTAATTGTTTCTTGTTCTTCTGCTGAGGGTATAGAGTCATAAAGCACTGTAGCGCCAACTCGTACTTCGGCGATGCAATCTTTTAATCGAATTGTCCGCAGAATTAAGCCAGTGTTTAAATTCCCATTGAAATTTAAGTAGCCAACTGCTCCACCATACCAACGTCGGGCGCTCTTTTCGTGCTGTTCAATAAAATCTATTGCTGCCCTTTTGGGTGCGCCGGTGACTGTAACTGCCCATGTATGCGAAAGAAAAGCATCTAAAGCATCAAATTGCGATCGCAGAGTACCCTCAACATGATCTACTGTATGTATTAGGTGGCTGTATAATTCAATTTGGCGACGACCAATCACTTGTACTGAACCAGGTTCGCAGATTCGGGATTTGTCATTGCGATCGACATCAGTACACATGGTTAACTCAGCTTCATCTTTGTGAGAGTTGAGTAACTGACGAATTTGCACCGCATCATCAAGAGCATCTTGTCCCCGGCTAATAGTGCCACTAATTGGACAAGTTTCTACCCGTTTACCTTCAACCCGCACAAACATTTCTGGAGATGCACCAATTATATATTCGCCACCTAAATTAAAAATAAATCCATAAGGACTAGGATTTATTTCTTTTAAGGTGTTAAATAGTTTGCTGGGTTGGTCTTCATAGCCTTCAAAAAAGTTTTGACTAGGAACAACTTCAAATAAATCGCCTCGGCGGAAATAATCGAGCGCAACCTCAACTTTTTTCCCATATTCGCCTATTTTATGGTCAGCAGTTTGATCCGGTAGAAGATGTTTGCCGCGATAATCTACAGACTCACCAGTTCTAGCAAGATTTTTCGTGCTGCCATACGCTGTCTCAAAATCATATTCTAGACGAAATGCACATTGTTGATAATAGTCAACAACAATCAATTCATCAGGCAGATAAAGTACTAAATCGCGTTGATCTGTAGGACGTTCCAGACGTTGGTTAATTGGTTCAAACTGAAAAACTAAGTCATAACCAAAAGCACCATACAAGCCTAAATGCTCATCTTCTTGACTGGAAAAAGTATATAGAATTTCGCGGACAACTGTAAATGATGAAGGCTGTTTACTGCGTTCTTCCTCAGTAAATAGTTCTTTTGAAGGTTTAATAAAGCCGACAATATTGTTATTATCTTGGGTGACTTTCTCAAGTTGCTCTGACTGGGATAGCCGCTCTAACAAAAATGGTAAAAGTACTTGACCGCGTTCATTCAACGCTATCAAAGTAAAAGCGTTTTCCTGTGTAGTCAATTCTAACGGTGGATTGACAAATCCGATTGCCCATCTTTTGTATCTGCCTGGATATTCGTAGCTACTCCTTAGCAGACCTCCACGCTGAGAATTTAAATGGAACAGAATATCTTCGAGGGCAGTGTCCATCTTAACTTCAGTGATGGAGCGATAAATACTTACACCGCCAATGGTTTTGTAAGAATGGGAATCAAAAATCATGATTAATTTCTCTGAAATAGTTATTAGTCAATTATCAATAAGTAACTATTGATTATTAGTAGTTGTTTTTAAAGCAATAGCAAACTTAGATAATGTGCTGTAAATCTAAATCAACTTATTTTAATTCCTATATTCTTTCTTGAAAATGTCATAAAACTTTTTTTGCTTCTTATTTAAGAATACTAGATATCAAGCAGATAATATATTGAATAATTTTTCGATTAGGTGTCAATTTCTTCGCTTTTTATACTGCTTTTCTAGTACATTTATCAACAAGCCGATTTAAAAACCTCTACCTCCCCCAAAAGTAGTAAATAATCTGATAAAACCTCTGTATTTTTCTGCGCTTCCCTTAACGTACCAACCCTACGAAAAGACGTTCGCGTAGCGTCTCGTAGAGAAGCGCCTTATGCGTTTAAAAATTCCCCTTCACTTCCTGCAACAGCGAAATTGCTTCCTTATACAAAGCCAAATTCACCTCATGAACCTCAATACTTTTTCCAATCCTTTGTAACAGTGTCAAAGTCAACTCTCCCCCCAAATGTTCGCGAAATTCAGTCAAACCCCAAAACAAACAGTGAGGATCTTCCAATTGTGATAAATTCTTAGCCAGTTCTGGTACATACAACGTGAAACCCAACGCCGATAAAGTATTTAATATCCGTTCCCACTGTGAAGAATCTAGCAGCCCTACCAAATAAGAATAGGTGCTATCCAAAGCAATACCGATCGCAACTGCTTCACCATGACGCAAGCGATAATTTGTCAAATGCTCCAGTTTATGAGCCGCCCAATGTCCAAAATCCAGGGGACGAGACGAACCCATTTCAAAAGGATCGCCGCCATTGGCAATATGTTCTAAATGCAGCTGGGCGCAACGATAGATAACCTGTTGCATAGTGTCCATATCTCGCCGCTTCAGGGCTGCGGTGTGAGAGTGGATAAAATCAAAAAAGCTAGCATCCTTAATCAGCGCCACTTTGACTGCTTCTGCAATTCCAGAACGCCAATCGCGATCGTCTAGAGTTGTCAAGAACGTAGAGTCATTTATAACTGCATAAGGTGGCGCAAATGTGCCGAGAAAGTTCTTTTTACCAAAGGCGTTGATGCCGTTTTTTACGCCAACCCCAGAATCATTTTGCGCCAACACCGTTGTTGGAACCCGAATTAGGCGAATTCCCCGGTGAGCAGTTGCGGCTGCATATCCTACCAAATCCAACATCGCCCCGCCGCCGATCGCTAATATGTAAGAGTGGCGACATAATCCGGCGGCTTCAATTAGTTGCTGGATTTGCTCTACTAGAGTGGGATCGTTTTTGGCAGCTTCTCCTCCCGAAATTATCATCGGTTCAGATGCGATCGCTAGTACCTCTCCATAAAACTTGGTATACGCGACTAATTGTTTCACCAATTCCGGTTGATACTTTAATATCCCGGCATCTACCACTGCAACTACTCTCTTCGGCTTAGTCTCCCCATCTGCTGCAATCACTTGCGCTAGTGTGGGATTTTTCAAATCAAATAAATTTTGGGTGAAGTGAACCTCGTAGTTAAAAGTAACCGAAACACGTTGATTAATTAATCTACTATTTTGCTTGCTGTTAACTATCATGTTTTTTATTTATCTGCATCTTTGGTTGGAAATCTCGTTAGATAGCCGCTTTAACAGTTGTGTTTAAAGGCTGTAAAAAAGTGTTAGTTTTATCTTAAAAAAAGCTTTTAACCTTTTCAAACTCTTGAATTAATGCGTCTCTATCTTTCATCGTTACCAGTCTTGCCAAACTGCTGTAAGTATCAGCTAAAAATCTAATTGCATCACACCGTTCTTCTGTAGCTAGCATAATATCTACACATAAGTGAGGATTTTGGTAAAACAAACGTTTAACAATATCAATTTCTTGACGATAGTTAGGAGTTGACATTGTTAAAGTCTGCTCTATATCAATTTTTGCTTCTGCTAAAAAAACACCAAGACTAAATCTACAGAAATGTTGGGTTGCTTGAATAATCACCATCATCCGATCGTGTTCTTCAGGGGTGCAAGCAACTAACTCGGCTCCTTGACTTTTAAAAAAGTCTAAAAACCATTGAAATGAATCATCGTTTCGACCTGGACACACTACTACTTTTTGTCCAAAAAACGATTTGATATTTGGCCCAAACATTGGATGTAAACCTATGACTGGTCCGGAATGATGTTCGAGCATCGCCTGAGTTGGCTGTACTTTAATACTTGTGATGTCACACAAAGCGGTATTTGGGGCAAGGTATTTAGCTGCACGCTTGATAACATCAACTGTATGTTCAATCGGAACGCTTACTAATACTAATTCTGCTTGACTTAACAGTTGATCGGCATATTCCCAATCATCATGTTCCAGAACGCTAACATTATTACCTACTAGCGAAAGTTGCTCTTTAAATAATTTTCCCATCCTGCCGCACCCACCGATGATCGTAATTTGTCGGTGACTAACATGATTTGTTGCAGATTTAGGAATTAGAGTAGTATGACAACTATTTACTACACCAGCCCAAACAGACTCAGGAATACCAGCTTGGGCGAGTAGGGGAGCGACATCAGCCAATTGTTCATCTAAAGAAGGTTGTTCTAATGCTGCTAATAATGATATGCGATCGCTCAATAAAGCGATCAAACTTTGGTCAGTTTTTTTAAGTCGATCTGAATAAGAGGATTTCAAAGACATTTTTCTTGTCCCCAATTTTCAAATATCAACAAGTGATTCTTTAGAACTCATTTCGGGCAAGATATCCAAAGTTGTTGCTTCTTTTGCAATCACATCAAAAAATAACTCTTCATACCGATTTAGCGCTTGCTCAAAGGAATAGTTTTCTACCGCAAACTTTCTTCCTTTTCTGCCTAATTGCGCTGCTAATTCTGGCTGATTATATAGATGTAATACCGCAACAGCCAAAGCATCTGCTGACTCTGGCTCAACGATAATGCCGCCACCGCTTTCTTTGATAGCTTTGGCAGCAGTACCAGCGGCGGGAACTGAACCAACAATTGGGCGACCACTAGCTAACAGCAGTGGTATTTTAGAAGGCATATTGAAAGAAATCACATTGCTCTTTTGCACAATCAACCCCACATCTGCGCCTGCCAACATTTGCGGTAGTTTTTCTCGCGGTTGCAATGGTAAAAGCAAAACGTTATCTGCACCACAAGTAAGACAATGTTTTTGTAACCTTTCTAGAGCTTGAGATTCACCTGCTATGACAAAAACAATTTCTTTTAGATGACGCAACCGAGCTGCTGCTTCTATTACTGTCTCCAAACCTTGCGTCAGAGCAATATTACCTGAATATAACACTACAAATTTATCATCAAGTTGATGGCTAGCTCTCCACGAGTTATTCTTCTTCGGTAAAGGGCGGATAAAATTTAGATTTACCCAATTTGGAATGCAGGCAATTTTATTAGCCGATACATCTTTATTTATTAAATTATCTACAAAGCCATCGGCAATCACGCTAATTGTATGTGCAGTTCGGTAGGCAAATTTCTCTAAAGCCTCCAGAGCTTGAATCATCAACTTATTTTTAATTAGCCCAACACGCACGGCAGCTTCCGGGAGAATATCTTGCACATTCAGCACTATTGGGCAATTGTATAGCCAAGCTATTAAGGTTGCAGGTAAGCAAACTAGTAGCGGCGGCACTGTTAAGAGAATTACATCAGGTCGCCCACCTCTAATAGCTTGTGGCAAACTTGTAAAGACAAAGCTCAATTCTAGCAGTAGCCTGTCTACAAGGTTAGGTTTGGACTTAATCCGCAGGTAACTACGCCTAATGGTGACACCATTTTTCTGTTCAGTAACGTATAACTTCCCTCGATACTCATCGTAAATCTCACGCTGAGGATAGTTTGGCATACCTGTGATTACCCGCACTTGATGCCCTCGCTTTACCAGCCCTTCTGCTAGTTCAGTCATCAAAGGTGCAATACCAATTGGCTCTGGATGATAATTATATGAATAAATCAGAATGTGCATGAGCTGTTAATGTCCTGGAAGCACCTTGATAATGTTGGCTTTATTGTGTTATCCAGTTTTTATCTCCCTTGTTTTGGATTTAATAACCTGAAATTTTCGTAGGGGAGCTAGTAGTCTGCCAACCCAAAGATGCGCTTTTTCGGGCTGGGGAAAGGGGAAAGGGAAAAGGGTAAGGGATTTAAAACCTTTCCCCCTGCCCCTTATCCCCAGAGGGGACCCCACCTTCCCCCTTACCCAATAAAGAGCTTTCGTCACGAAAGCGAACTACTAGTGCGTTGCCAAGATAAGTCTGAGCGGAGGTTTCCTTTGATCAAAACTTCGGGAGGTTTCCGACGCTCGAGTACTCGCTTTAAGCGTTCGCGTAGCGTCTCCAAGAGTTGCCATGCCGTTGGTGTTCGCGAAGCGTCTTTGTCAGGGCCTCTCGTTCGCGTAGCGTCTCCCCTTGGGAGAAGAGAAGGCTTTACACTGTGCTATCCGTTGTAGCAACTGGCGTTGTGTTACCGCGAAGCATAACGCACCAAAATTTTTGAGATGGTGCATTATGCCCTTGGCTAACGCACTTACCAAACTGTTACTTAAGCATCAGAACTTAGCACTGTTTTTGTAATTCCTTCTCCAAACTGAAGACAGGCTTTTGTTGTCCGCGTTTGCGCAATGTGACGGTAGCAGCCCCAAATCCAAGTAATGCTAAACCCAATGCTGAACTAGGTTCCGGTACTTTCCTTCTGCCTTCTACGTTTAACACTTGGACGCGACCTTGGAAGAAATCGCCCACATAAAGCTTGTCACCTTTAAGGGTTGTCCCACCCGTCCAGTTAAATCTGCCTGGTGTGAGGTCGAGAGGATTGCCAAAAGGAGGGCCAGTTAATGCTGGAGGTGGGACTGGGTTACCTGATGCATCTAGGGCTGGTGAGCCATACGATGTGAGGAACTTACCGTTTTTATCAAATACCTGAACGCGGCTGTTGATAGAATCAGCTACATAAACATTTTCTTGGTCGTCCACTTCGATGCCAATTGGCTGAAGAAGCTGTCCGGGTCCGCTACCTGCTGAACCAAATGTGTACAGAGGTTTACCATTTGGATCGAGTACTTTAACGCGGTTGTTGTACTGGTCAGCTAAAAAGATATTTCCACTGACTGGGGAAATTCTTATACCTGCTACACCTTGAGTTTCTCCAAGTCCAGTGCCCACAGTGCCACCAATCACACCAATTTGCTTTCCGTCAGGTGTGAATTTAAGGATTCTTTCGCCGTTGAAATCACCAATGTACACGTTGCCAGTTTTGTCAAATGTCACACCGGATGGCCCAAAGAAAAGCCTACCTGGTATGAGACCAGTAAATTCTCCATTTGCAAAGGATCTAATAAAGTTACCCTGAGAATCGAATTGATTGATGCGGTTGTTGTAAACATCACCTGCATACAAATCCCCTGTTACGGGATTAAAGTCTACAGTTGTTGGCTCGTCAAACTGTCCGGGGCCTGTGCCGCCGGAGCCAATTGCTCCAATATACTGACCGCTTGGACTAAATTTTTCAATTTTGTCACCGAGGTTGTAGTTAGGAGTACCATCCGGGTTAACACCGCGTCCGTTAGATATAAGGGTATTCCCTTGGCTATCCACCGCTATGCCCTGAGGAACAAACAGTTGCCCAGGGCCGAAGCCTGGTTCGCCGATACTTCTGTCGAAAGTTAATGTTACAGCTTTGGCTTGGGCTACTGTTGCCACCACCATAAATCCAGTACCGAGAATACCGATTGATAAATTTTTGACTAACCCCATGAGTTTGAAGTCCTGGTTGTATGAGTTATACTCTTTCCTAGACTAATTTTGTTCCCTGTCCTAGTTTGGGAACCTTGAAATTCGGGCTGCTGCCTCTTGTTTGAAATGCAACTTTCTGTGTGAGGCAGCAGCCTATTCTGTAAGCATTGCCAGATCAGGAATTAGACAGTCTCTGCTTTGGCTAACAACTCTTCACCCAACTTTTCTGGGCGTTTGCGCTTGGCGATCGCAGCAGTTGCGCCTACACCAGCAAGTGCTAGTAAACCGACTACTGAACTAGATTCAGGGATTTTTTCGACAGCGATACCATCCACCCGAACAACCTCTCCTCGTCCTGGGCCGACACCGCGATTAGTAATATAAATCTTGCCATCAGGGCCAATATCAATTCCATCAGCCGAATCTAGCCCTTGACCTGCGGCAACGAGTGTTGTGCGAGTGCCGTCAGGAGCAACTTCGATCAAAGAACCAGGTAGATTTGTGATGTCACCCCCTAACTGGGACTTGTCGCTGAACTGTAAAACCAGCAAATCGCCTTTTTTATCAAAGGTTAGGTCAGTGATGTGCGTAAACCCATCCAGAAAAACTTCTGGTTTGAGATCGTCGCCGATGCGGAAAATCCGTGATTTACCTTCTGGATAAGGGAAACCTGTATATTCACCAACGTATAAAGCTCCATCGGGGCCAATTGCGCCACCTGTGGGTACTGCTTGAATTGCTGTTTTTCCTCCTGGAAGTTGCTCTAATAGCCCAGGAGGTAATTGTAATCCTGGTGGCAAGTCGGAGTTACTAATGATGTTTTTCGGAATTGCGATCGCCTCTGACTTGCTTCCATCAAGTTTAATTTTGTAAGCAGTGTTCCCACCCCCATCAATCACATAAGCATTATCACCATTAACAGTCAGGTCATAGGGATTGGTTACTACATCCCCTTTATCTGGATTTTTGGTGATTTCATTCTTGGCAAAGTCAAAAATACTGGTGAGAGCTCCCGTGTTCAAGTCAACTTTAGACAGTTGTGCTAGAAGCGGTGTATTCAAAACTTTATCAGGTTTTGATGGTGGGAAAGTTGCAAGTTGCTGTGGTGGGAGTGGGGATTGCGAACCAAGGTTAAGTGTTGCTAGATCGCGGTTTCCTGGATAACCAGCAAAGCCAGTCAGCAGATAAGCATTTCCTTTAGAGTCGAATTGTATGTCTTGAATGCCAGCACCTTGATTACCAGTGGGTTGCTCTGCTAAAGACTCAAAGTTCTTAAGTAGACGCTGTTTTGTGCCGTTTGGTGAAACTTTGACTAATGAACCAGTGTTACCAGCACAGATAGGCTGAAACAGGGTACTCGGAGATGGTTGACAATTTCCGTTTCCGCCGATACCTGGCTCTGCTACGTAGAGACTACCGTCAGGGCCAAAGCTAACACCCCGGGCATTACTAACTCCATCGACAACAGTTGTTAATGTTGCAGCTTGTGCAGATAGTGTTCCACAAATAGCGGTAAAACAAAATGTAAGAGATGTAAGAGCAAATGATTTGAGTTTCATACCTTTGGAAATTGAGAGTTAAGTAATTTGTTTGTGGAAACTTTTATGGTTATTAAAGACAAAGAATCTTAGTCTTCAAAAAATGCAGGGTAAATAATGCCTTTATTGAGAGGCAGTGAATTGGTTTGAAACTCTTTATTTGAGCGCCACGACTCCATTTATGGGAGGTTTGGTAGCTCTCTTGTTGTGCAACCAAGCAACGCTCAAGGCTGCGATCGCTAACACGCCCAAAACAGAATCAGGTTCAGGGACAGATTTGCTATTCTCAATTCTGAGAATTTGTCCTTGACCAGGGCGATCGCCTCGGTTGGTGACGTATACTGCACCATCAGCACCAATAGTCAGAGCGCTAGGCGACTCTAATCCATTGCCACTCAGAAGAGTCGTGCGTGTGCCATCGGGAGCTATTTTGATTACGGAACCATCAAAATCACCCTTCCAAGCTGACTGATTGGCATACTGCAAAGCATACAAATTACCCGCAGAATCAAATTGCAAGTCTGTGAGTTGGGTAAAACCATCAGCGAAAACTGTTGGCTTGCCATCAGCACCGACGCGATAGATTTTTGCCCCACCTTCTGGGAAGGGAAAACCAGTAAATTGACTGACGTAATAAACGCCATCAGGGCCTTTTGCCACACTTGAGGGTACTGCTTGAGTTGCAAACTGCGATCCCCCCGATTCACCTTGAGATGGTACTTGTGCAGGTTCATTAGATGGGGTATCAGAAGGTGGAAAGACTGGATTCGTCAAGATGTCTTTGGGGAAGGTGGTAATAGCTTGCAAATTACTGCCACCAATGTTGACACCCAGTAAGTCGTTTGCACCTGCATCAACTGCAACTAACTTATTTCCATCTATGACAAAACCCAAGGGATTGCTACCGACATCACCACCATCGGGATTATTGGCGAGTTCATAGTTAGCTAAATCTGCAACACTCGTCCAGGAATTGGTTTTAAAGTCGGGAGCAATGATTTTACCGAGGTCAGTATTACCCAAATTGCGATCGCGAAAGGTTGGATTTGCTCCATACCCAATCAGGACATAAGGTTTACCCTTGGAATCAAATTGGATATCACGAGGGCCACCGGCTCCAGTACCATCCGGTAATGCTATGGAAGGAAGTCCTGTAAGTATCCGCTCGGTTTTACCATTCTCAATTTTGGTAACTGCCCCACTTGTGCCATAGCATAAAGAATTGCCTTGACCGCTTGCTGGTGGAACACAAGCTCCACTTCCCCCGATTCCTGCCTCTGTAACATAGAGATCGCCATCAGGGCCAAAGCTTAGACCACCAGCATTATATAGACCGTCGGCGATTACTGAAAAGGATGCGGCTGACGCAGCTTTCATTCCCGAAAAAGCGGCAACACAAAAAGTAAGGATAGTAATAGTAAGTGGCTTGAGTTTCATGTGTTGCAATACAGGTAATCGTGGGGAATTGAGGGGTGAATTTTAAACGCAAAGAACGCTGAGGGAAGCGCAGAGTAACGCCGAGATTTTAGTTGGTAACTAGTGATTCTGGAGTTTTTGGTAAATAGCTCATTCCTCGGTCAAATGATTTTAGGTTACCTGCTTTGGCTTCGAGTAAACGTTTGATGTTCATGCTCTCAGCCCCAAAGTCTTCAATTTGAAGTTTGCCGTGGCTAACAGTTCCATCTGTTTTCCAGAATGTAATTCGATGCAGAATGAAACCTGAAGCTTCGGGATCGGCGAAAGAGTATGCAGTTGGAATAAGTAACGCTACAGAACGCTGATAATATTCGTAGTCTGGATAAAAGTGTTCTTGTTCAAGTAAGTAGTATTTACTCAGACTATGAACTCGCACAGACACTTTTACTTTCTGGTTATATTCATCTTTGAATTCACCTGAATCAGAAGTTATCTCACCATTTGGTCGTAGTAAATGTGCCCATTCATCTACGTTTTTTAAGTCTTTCAAGTATTCAATGCCGATTTCAATTGGGGCATCAACATAAATAGTATCTGTATCGATAAAGTGGCTTCCTTTAGCTGCTGCTGTCAGACCAGCTTGACGTTCCAAATTACCTTTTAGAGAACGACACTCGGAAGTGTGTACTGTGTGAATTCCCTGCATAATCATCTGAGTCTGCCGTTTGGGATCGACAAAGCTCAACCAGTGAAAATACACACCTTTTTCATCTGTTCCTGGCTCGATGTAATCGGTGGGAAACAGCAAAACTGGATAAACTTGAAAATATTTCTGATACTCTAATCCACAGTGCCACTCAATACCGTAGAAAAGGGGATTTTCTAGTTTTTTAACATGATAGTAAAGATTTTTGTGATAACCCGATGCAGTTCCGAGCCAGGTATCTTCATCAATTTGCTCTTTCATCCGGCTGTAAAGTGTCCATTCATCTAAATTCTTTAAACTACAAAGGTAGTCAAAGGCACTCTCTGGTGAAGTCGCAATATAAGCTGATGTAGCAAAGGTATTTTTTTCCATTGTTCACTCCTGAAGATAATAACAATTAGGCGGCGATCGCTTTAGTCTTGGTTCGCTTACTATTGTTGATCCGGTCTTCTGCTAATTGTCTAGCAGCATCGTTAGTAGTAACTCCTTGCTCTTTAGCAATCTCAAAAATTGCTAATAGCGTGTCATAAATGTTATGCACTTGTTTGAAAGCTTTTTCTTCGTCATAACCAATCATTTCGTTATAAACATTGATTAGCCCTCCGGCATTAATTACATAATCAGGGCTGTAAAGAATCCCTTTTTTGGCAAGCATTTGACTATGTAATTGCTCATTATCCAATTGATTATTAGCTGCACCAGCAATAATTTTTGCTTGCAGGAAGGGAATTGTATGACTATTAAGAATTCCTCCTAACGCGCAAGGAGCAAAGATATCTACATCAAGTGAGTAAATTTCGCTTGGTTCTACAACAGTTGCGCCAAAAAGCCGTTTTACCTCTTGTGCTTTTACTGGATCTACATCACTCACAAAAAGCTGGACATTATGATCATGTAAGTGCCGACAGAGATTTTTACCGACATTTCCTAAGCCTTGAACTGCAACTTTCATGCCATCAAGTCTTTTACTCTGCCAACGAGATTCTACAGCAGCTTTAATTCCGAGAAAAACTCCTAGTGATGTTATCGGAGCCGGGCCACCAGACTTTTCTGATACTCCAACAACATATTTTGTTTCTTGACTAATTGTCCGCACATCGTCAGGAGTAATATTGACATCTTGTCCGGTAATAAAACGTCCATTTAGACTATTAACAAAACGTCCGTAAGCTTTCAACAGATCGTCTGTTTTATTTTCAGGATTAGCAATAATGACTGCTTTCCCCCCACCAGCCGGAATATTTGCACAGGCTGCTTTATATGTCATTCCCCGACTCAGACGAAGTGCATCTTTTAAAGCAGCTTCTTCGTTGACATAAGGCATAAGTCTTGTAGCTCCCATTGCTGGGCCTAAGCTCGTATCATGAATGGCAATTATTGCCTTAATTTCGGGATTTTTACCATGACAAAAGAGAACTTGTTCGTGACCCATTTCTCTAACAGTTTCAAATAGCAGCATTTTCACCTCTCGATATTGGTTGGAATTGTTTAGAGATAATGACCATTACAAAATGTAAAGATATAGACACAAAAACACTCTGGAATATTAAGATGAGATGAAGTTAGAAAAAGTTAGTCTTCAAAAATAAAACATTCCAGCTTTGTGGGTATAGTTGTTGCCTGGAATAAAGTTTTTGCCGCTTCTAAATTCATCCTTTATATTTTGCTGAATGGGTTAATCCAAACTGCGTTGTAGATTCCGCCTTTTTGGAGTGTCTTAGTGTCTATAAGAATTGAATGAGATTGCAAGCTTTTAAAATCAAACCATTGGAAATGAAACTTGCTTGGCTGCGCTTTTCGCGGAAGTTGATTTAATTCCTTGGGCTGCCAAACTCTTATTACGTCCACCGGAAGGTGCTAGGCGATCGGCATCAATCACTACATCAATTAAAAAGGGAACAGTTGAGGCCATCGCTTGTTCTAATGCGGCTTCGATATCCGACTCTCTAACGACGACGATCGCTTCTGCTCCCATACCACGAGCAATCATCGCAAAGTTTGTTGGTGGAATTGTTGCATCTGCACCCTTTAATCCCAAGATTTTCATCCCTTGATGACACATGTTGTAACGCGCATCGTTGAGTACAATCCAGATTGCGGGAATTTTGTATTTCACGGCTGTGCTGATTTCGTTATTCATCAGCATTGCTCCATCGCCAACAATCCCTACAGCTTTGCTATTGTTTGCTAACGCTGCACCCAACACTCCGGTGACAGCGTGACCCATTGCGCCGACTCCGGTGCTAACTCGGTAACGATTGGCTTGGGCAAATTGCAGGAAATGAGTTGACCAAGTAAAAGAGTTACCACACTCTGCCATGACTATGGCATTGCTACCATCAACAATGATCTTTTGAATTCCTGCCATCAACACTTCTGGTCGCACTGGATAGTCTACGTCTGTAGTAAGTTCAATTGCTTTGTGTTCTGGACGAGGTAGGGAGATTGGGGAATAAGGAGCATCTGGCAATTGCTGCAACAACTCTTTGACAAAGGTTTTGATGTCAGAGCGAACCCCAAAAGTTTCAACGTGTGAATACACTACTCCTGGCACTTCTGGGTCAATATCAACATGGACAAAGCCTCCTTTAGGAACTAGCGCCGAATTCCAAAAAGAAGTCGGTTCGCCAAGACGGGTTCCTAATACGAGTGTGCGTAGTGGAGGTTGCTGTTCCATATAAGTTAAGACTGAAGCATGACCGCCTAAACCTGTGACACCCACAAATTGGGGATGATCTTCAGGGAAGATACCTTTACCACGAGGTGAGCAGATAACCGCAGCTCCAGTTTTTTCAGCGAGTTGGCGGATTTCGTCTGCTGCATCACGCGCACCAAAACCAACCCAAATGGCAAAGGGACCAGATGATAATAACTCTACAGATTTAGCGATCGCTTCTTTTGAAGCAGTCATCCCAAACGGAGAAACATCTAGTTGGGGTAAGGCTATATTCTCAACTAAACTTGTTTGCACTGCGGTAGGAATACTCAAATGAGCAACAAATCCACCTGGTTGCGCCATCGCTAAAGCCAGTTTACGAAAAATCTGCGGTAGTTGAGCCGCAGATTCAATCGTGATTGCATAATTAAATAATGCTCCTGAGGTAAAAATTCCCCCACTAGGCAAGGTGTAAGTGCTGGTTTCTTGAATAGCCCAACGTCCACGCTGTGGTGCTGAAGTGCAAGCCGACAACAAAATTATCTTGGCACCTTCACCACGAGCCGCAAATAATCCGGTGAGGGAATTAGTGATCCCCGGTCCTGCTGTGGTAAAAACTACAGTAGGGCGATTATTGGCAAAGTATGCCTCAGTCGCTGCAAATGCCGCTCCGGCTTCATGGCGGAAGTTCAACACTTCTATGCTGCTATTGGATAGCGCACCCCAGAGGCTGGCCATTGCACCACCGGCGACACCAAAAGCGTAGCTTACTCCTAAATTTTCCAACATCTGAGCGATCGCTTCGGCAACTGATAGCGTTGGGGCTATTTCATTGTTTAAAAAAGGCTGAATTCCCTCATTATTCTTGGATTCATCAAGCTGACGGGAGTCAGACACGGATTCTACATAATTGTTTGCTGGAAGTTCTTTGTATGGCTCAGTGGTGATGAGAGGATTTGAACCAGTATAGTTTTGACTCATTAGTTTCACGTAATTACAGAAAGTTACATAAAGGCTTTTTAGCTTACAATCACAGCGATAGAAATATTTAATACAAACAACTCTGTTGTTTCTCACAGCTATGATCTAGTAGTCTGCCAACCCAAAGATGCGCTTGTGAGGGCTGGGGAAAGGGGAAAGGGATTTAAAACCTTTCCCCCTTCCCCCTTACCCTTTACCCCGCCAAGTTCACTTGGCGAACTACTAGTTTGGACAAAAGTAGAAATGGTTGATTGCTGCTGATTGATGCTTGTGAGCGCAGTACCAAAAAATTTTTACCGAAAGCATACAACAAGTTAAGGCTGTGCTTCTTGCCACCAGAATAAAGGAGATGAAGACTGTTGTACAATCAAAAATCTTTTGATAGAGATGTCAAATTTTTCGCTTCTATGTGATGACTACAGTATTTAAGTAGATTAACGGCAAAAAACTAAGTTATGTAAAGGTGTATAAATTAGCAACTAACCCGAAGTTAAGGACATCTCAGAATCTTTACACAACTTCATATAGATAGCTTTAATAGCACCGATCTAATTAATAAACGCCTGATGAGATTCTTAGTCGCTACAATAAAAACCTAATTTGCAATGAAAAATCTTTTGATATATATGTCAATTTTTTCGCTTTGTTCGTGATTATGGCATTTGTAACTTAGTCAACTGAAAGATTCATCTTCTGCGATCGCTAGCAAGATATATCACCAAATTTACAATAGAAAATTTTTTGCTCTAGTTGTCAATTCTTTTGCTTTCGGACTTATGTGAGTGTGATTTTTGTCGGTTGTCTACAGAAGCGATCGCCGCGTGAGCTTTTTATATATTGATTCAGCAACGCCTGATTTTTGACTATTGAACTCCTTGCCATAAATTACCTAAATTAAACCATGAGTCGAACTACAACAGTTCGGCGGGCTTTATGTTGCCACTAAAAACTCTTTGAGTCAATTATTTGTAACACTGATTACATAGCTTCTTAACTTTATTATCTACCGAAGGAAAGAAAAATAAATATGAAGTACGTAATTCTTTTGATAAATTTTATTATTTTTAACGTAGGACATAGCATAAATTACGTGTATCTCAATAAAAATGTTTTTTCTGAGAAAAAACACGACTTTATAGGTGAAACCGCTGTAATCTTATGTTACGCAACTATTCCTTACGACGGATGACTAAACATGTTTTTCTATAGTTAAATTCCTGAGAGAGTAAGTTAAGATAAATTAAGAAAATAAATTGATGAGTAAAACTTGCTCATTTTAAGCCAAACCCAGCACTGCAAATTCATTTATGTCGAGAATCAAGCGACTCTACACAAGTAGATCGCTAAAGTTCTTAGTTTAGTAAAGATTAAAGGATAACATTTATTTTTATCCCTTAACTTTTTCTTAGTTGAAACCCAGTAATTTTAGGTTAGTGAATCATTAGTATGAGTTAGTTATGATGCAGGGCTAGTTTAAATGTAAAATGTTTTTTCTTCTTAGAGATTAATAGTTTTGAACTCTTAATCTCTAAATTTGATTGACTAATCTGGATTTGATTTGTCTACATTTTGTGTTGCTATAAAAAGCTATTTAAATCAACTATATATTTTAAACATTTAGATTTTTTTTAGAAATTTTTAGTTATGAAATTCACTTTTTATTGGTATGATAATTTTTGTAACAGTCATTAATAATATTTGTTAATCTACTAACTAATTCTATTTGTAAGCAGCCTAATAGCGCATCAAATATTTCAGCAAGTTATGATTATTAGCTCATTAATGGGCATGGTGCTAATTGATTAGTAGGAGGAAGTATAAATATGAATTCTAGCGACTATACATTAGCTACATCAAACAATAAATGGGCATTACAACCAGAAGTAGAAATGAAGTTTGCTCACTTGTTAATAAATCACGCAGTAGATGCTGCCTTCTGTTTAGGAGCAAATGCACAGTTTCTTTACGTCAACGATGCCACTTGTCTGATGACTGGGTATTCCCGTGAGGAATTACTTTCTATGAGGCTGCATGATATAGATGTAGATTATTCTCTGCATAATTGGTCAGATATTAACTTACAGGGTTCCCTTACCTTTAAATCTCGCTATCGGACAAAAGGAAGTCGGATATTTCTGGTAGAAATATCCATGAACTATGTAAAACACCAAGATATGGAATTTGGCTGTGCTTTTGTTCGTGAGAAAACTGATGAAATAGTAGAATTGAGCGTTCAAAAGTGGACTGATGAATTAAGGGATGCCAAAGACAATTTGCAACAGGAATTTTCTCAAGTCAAGGCAAAAGAAATAGAACTAGAAACATCTCTTTCTTTACTTCGTTCTACTCTCGAGTCTACTGCCATTGGTATTGTTGCAGTTAACTTTGAGGGAGATATTCTGAGCTTGAATCAGAAATTTGTAGATATGTGGCAGATCCCAGAGTCCCTAATACTATCTAAGAAATGTCCTCAATGCAAAGCATTTTTTGAGAGCCAACTTAAAGACCCACAAACCTTTAGTCGATTGATTTGGGAAGTGTCTAGCCAATCTGATTTCGAGAGCTACGACATTCTGGAGTTGAAAGATGGGAGAGTTTTTGCACATTACTCTAAACCTCAGTTGCTTGAGGGTAAAATTATTGGGAGAGTATGGAGTATTTGGGACATTACTGAATCGAAACAGACTGAAGAAGCATTACGACTGAACGCAACTAGATTTCGGACTTTAGCAGAAACGACAGATACGAGCACTTTTCTGATTCAAGGTACGCGGCTTTGCTATGTAAATCCAGCAGTAGAGAAACTCACTGGCTACACAAACGAGGAATTAACAACAGGCTTTGAACTGCGCCGACTGATTAAAAGCAAAAAACGTCGGCAGGTACGCAACCAGGGTGAAGCAGGTAACTTTGAATATCAAGAGGTAAGTATTTTGACAAAAAACGGCACAGAGCGCTGGCTAGCTTGTGCGGTTGCCATGCTGAATGGAGTGCTGGATTTTGGGGGAAAGCCAGTTGAACTGATTGCAGGTATTGATATTACTGATTATAAATATGCAGAATTAAGTCTAAACCAGGCTTTAGAACAAGCAAAACAACTTAGCGAACTTAGAGCGCGTTTTCTTTCTATGGTCTGCCATCAATTTCGGACTCCGCTGAATATTGTTTCATTTTCTAATAGCTTACTCAAAGAAGAAGTAGACAAACGCACACAGAAGAAAATCCAACCACTACTCGATCACATTCAAAAAGCTACCGAACAACTCAGCCAGATGTTGGATGATATTTTGTTCTTCTCTAAGGCAGAATCAGCAAAAATTAACTGCGATCCCAAACCGCTTGAATTAGTTGGGTTTTGTAATGATTTAGTTGCACAAATGCAGATGAGTTTTAACCGAATTCCAATTAACTTTGTATGTCAAGATAACTCTCTAACAGCCTGCATAGATAAAAAACTGTTAGAGCCTATTTTGAAGAATTTGCTAGACAATGCAATCAAGTATTCTACTTCAAATTTTGCAATTGAGTTGAAATTATATTGCAAAAATGAAAAATTAATTTTCCAGGTAAAAGATAAGGGGATCGGTATTTCAGGAGTAGATCAACAACGAATATTTGAGCCATTTTACCGTGGTGGAAATATTGATCATATACCTGGTACTGGACTAGGACTATCGATTCTTAAAACCCTTGTAGATTTACATCACGGTCAAGTTTCTGTAGAAAGTCAAATTTGTGTAGGCACTACATTTACTGTGGTATTGCCATTAATCGAATCAGAGTTAACTAGTACCAAGTTATAAGTATTGAAATGAAGATAGTTGCTAATTGAAAACTTAACAATCATATTTCTTGGAAAGAAGTAATTAATTTCATACCTACTTACCTCGACTTGATCCAAAATTAAGAACTCGGTTTTCTTTATCCAGTAAAAACTCTAGCTTTTTGGCAAATATTTTTTCCACCTTACAAATTATTGATGAAGTGAGAAAAATAAAACTACTGTCCTATAAAGGTTTCAGTTTAAGCGTTCGTGCAACGACTCCGTAGGAGTATCGCGTTGCTAAAAAAATGGAATAAGTCAAGCTTACATACTCATCAAATAGTCTCGTAAGCAGGTTCTACAAATAGTGATAGTAAGAAAAAATCATGTCTGAATCGTCAAGTAAAATTCTCGTCATTGAAGATGACAATGTTACCCGCAATCTTTATTTAAAGGGTCTTGAGGCTAAAGGTTTTGATACCATAAGTGCTGACAACGGTTTTGCTGGTATCCAGCAAGCACAAAAGCATATACCCGATATAGTGATTTGCGATATCACGATGCCCGATATAGATGGTTATAGCGTTTTAACTACGCTACGTCAAGATCCCCTTACAGCAACAGCAATTATTCCTTTCATTTTTCTAACTGGCAGTAGTACCAGAGCAGATGTTCGCAAAGCTATGGAATTGGGAGCAGACGACTATCTTACTAAACCTTCTACACTAGATGAATTGGTGAGTGTGATCGTTACTCGCTTAGAAAAGCAAGCTATTCTCAAATACTGGTGCAATATTCAATGCAAGAAAGCTTTACAATCAGTATTTGCAAGTAATACTACAGCGATCGCTAGAGATGTTGCCATAGCCTCTGATGAAGAAGTCTCCGATGAAGATCCTTCTAAGTCAATTTTTCCCTGCATTCCTCAATTAAAAGAAGTTTTTGACTTTATCGAAGCCCATTATCATCAAGGAATTACTTTATGTGATGTGGCTGTTGCTGTTGGTTACTCACCTGCTTACTTAACTAACCGAGTAGCAAGGCAAACAGGAGAGACTGTAAACTGCTGGATTGTCAAACGTCGGATGGCGGGAGCGCGTTTTTTACTCCGAAATAGCGAGCAGACAGTCGAGAAGATAGCAAAAGCATTGGGCTATCAGGATGTATCTCATTTCTCCCGCCAGTTTCGCCAACATCACGGTTTACCTCCCCAAGCTTGGCGCAAAGAACATCAGCTTGCATCGTAAAAACAGGTGAAACCGTGGTGAAAGTAGATTTGGCAGAAGACAGGGGATAGGGAGCAGAAGAAAAAAAGGGCGTTGCAGAACAGGGGATGACATTTAGGCAGGCTATTCTTGTGCAGGGGGAGAAATTTTATAACTTGCTAAATCATCTCTCAATCCAGCAACGCAAAAAAAAGTAAGTATAGCAGTAGTTACAGCCTTTATGACATAATGACAAACGTAAATGCTAAAAACAGTAATAGTTTTACCTACTGCCTCCTGCCTTCTTCCTCCTGCCTCCTGCTATATTAATAAAAACTTTATTTGTGGCTATAGAGTTACACAAGTATAAAAAGATTTGTGTTGAGCGGAAAATGCTACGAGACATAAACTGTCCTTGCTTTAAACCCACGCTTAAAAGCATAGGTTCTTTCTAGCTGCTGCCTTCTGACTCCTTCATACAAATAGTTGCGTAAACTCATATATTAAATCCACCCTACCTTTACGTAACATAGCTGGATCTAATCTTTCAGTAGTGTTGCAAGTCATCAAGATAACTAAGCGTTGCTGCATCTGAATACCAGAGTCATCAATTACACTCTGATACAAAGTGCCATCTAGCAAACTCAGAATGTGTTCGGTTTTGTTATTGTATTGGGCTACCTCCGAAGCACGATTTTGCGCTAGATTATCAGCTTCGTTTATAACGATACAGATACGCTCTATGTAAGTCGGTGGAACAAAATTAGCGATCGCATCATGATCTAAAATAAAAATTACATACCCTAAAGGTACAAGAATTTCTTTTGCTACTGCCTGTGTCCACACTGTTTTACCAGTACCTGGTTGCCCATGTACAACAACCGCTAACTGGTTTTGATTCAGAATTGCTTGCTGTACAGAATCAGTAAAATTTTGGATATTAGTGGGAAATGTCCGAATGTTAAATTGACTATGAACTTTGCCTACACGACTTTGATAGCCACTCAGCATCACTGCTAAGTCGTAAGTTGCTTTATTAATTAGTGGCGCGAGATTTTTCGCCATTAAAGTATATTGCCGTCGCCCGCGATCGTAGGGATCAATTTGTAACCAGATGTCATACTTAGACCAGTAAGCGTAAACAGTATTAATAATGTCTAAGCGTTCCCAGCTAACAAATTTATCTATCGGAAAATAAAAATCTCTTTCTGAGTGATACTGGGTAATAATATCAGGATTACCCAATACACCTAAAACTCGCAGTACAGTAATTTCTTGCAGTCGATTTAGAACATAATCAATCGGAATGCTACTACGACTGACAAATTGGACAATAGGCGTTTCCGTACTCAAAACATCTTTATAGCGATGATCTGGTGATTGAGGATCTGGCGTGATGTAATTCCAAAACTTTTCAACTTCATAACGGGTGTTCTCAGATACAACACTTAATAAATTAGCCCACCAACTATAATTATTTCGTCCTAAAACATCAGCAATATTACTCGCCAAATTCAAACTTTTTTGACTTAATTCGCGGGAGTCACTGTACAACAGTTGCCACAAAAATCCCCAGTCTAATTCTCGATTAAACGGTCGCCAACCGCAAGCAAGTAAACTTTGCCGAGTATTATTTGTAGGAGTGCCTTCATTGCTTCTAAAATAGTCAAAATCCATATTTATAAGTTATGCAGCGTCAGTTAAGTTATTTGGTATTAAGTAGGAAGTTTTGAAAATTTTTTCTCGTAATATCAACTAATTGCGTGCAAATGGTAATTTTATTTTCACTGTACTAGCGAGGAAGTCTTTTTAATTTAACTCGTTATTATTGTAGTATACTATATTACAACAATAATTACTTGTGTCAACTTTTTTGATAAACCAATTGTTAAGTAAATGTTTACTTTTAGTGATTGATTTATCTATACTACATATCCGTCTGTAGATGAGGACTTACAGCAGATTTCAAGTTGATGAAGTACACAAGTTAGTTTGAACGTACAAAGCTTGTTTTACTTCTGTTAGCGCAGCGGGGCGTAGCCCATTCTGACTCCTGAATTCTCCTGTATATTATGTCCGTGGATATTTTTCAGAAGGTTTTATTTGCTGTTTACGTAGCCAGTCTCGAAAGCTGGAATGATACAGACTGTAATGGGCTTCTGAGGCAATTGGTTTTTGCTGTAAGAACTCTAGCCAATTTTCTAGCACTTCTTC
This sequence comes from Nostoc sp., assembly GCF_036917575.1. Taxonomy (GTDB): domain Bacteria; phylum Cyanobacteriota; class Cyanobacteriia; order Cyanobacteriales; family Nostocaceae; genus Nostoc. Next base: position 130,230 of record NZ_JBALDC010000074.1, read on the forward strand.
AACTTCATACTCATCAGTATCAATGATTTGTGCGATGCCTGCGGCGGGCTGCGCCAACGCTTCCACTGATATTGCTTTTTGCTGCTGTATTAAAACATTTAACACATCTGTGCTATGTTCCGCCTTTTGTTCGGATGGAAACATTTTGTGTAAATGCTGCTGATAATATGCCTCTAAAACAGGCGGGAGTTGATTGTACTGGAAAGGTATCAGGTAGAAATTTTCTGCGATCGCACTTATTACCTGACTGAGATACATAAAATTATTTTCGCTCAAAGTGGTGAGGCGATCGCAGAATTCTTGCTCACTAATCTGGTGATTACTCAGCCAAGATTTAATATCCCCCCTTAACAAAGGAGTATTGCCCCCCTTTTTAAGGGGGGTTGGGGGGATCTCTTCAGTAGTTAGGTAATTTTGAATATATGCTTGGATATCTTGGCGATTTTCTTCTGGATAATCTGCTAAATCAAGACTTTGCGACGGCGTTTCAATTAATAAACCCGACTTCTCCCGCAAGAAAGGTCTACGAGAGAGGAGGAAATAGACCTTATCTGGGAGATAGCGGGGGAGATAAAACAGATTTGTACCAGATGGTTGGCTGTTACGGTCAATGCAATTCAACCCATCAATGGCAATTATCAGTTTTTGATCGGGTTCTAACTCATCACTGATTTGCTGGAGAAGACTAGAGAAAAACCAACTTCCCTCTGTGGCGTTATCAGGGAGGGAGGTGTAATTAAGCGAGTATTGATTAATCAGTTGCGTGCAGATATTTATGAGAAATTCGTCAGCACGATTTTTATCCTCAAGTTCGGCATTGTAATAAATAACTTGAGGATTGTTTGTCACAAAATTGGCGAGGATGGCACTTTTACCGCTACCGGGTGCGCCAATGATGGTGAAGTAACCCTGGTTATGGCGGTGGAGAAAGTTGTTAATAGCTGTGAAAACAAATTCACGACCGACAAAGTTGTGGCTTTTTTCTTGAATGATTTGCTCAAACTCTGTGGGATGTCCTCTGGAATTGATTGTAGTCGGTGGTTTTGGTGGTGAGTTCATAATTTTGGAGAATAATTAAAAGATAAGGCAACAGTGGAGGTGGCGATGTCTGTACAATTGCTAAGACGGAAATTCACAATTGAGCAATATCATAAGATGGTTGAGTCGGGGATTCTCACAGAGGATGACCGGGTGGAATTGATTCGGGGAGAAATTATTGAGATGTCGCCAATTGGGACAAAACACGCTGCTTGTGTGAAACGGTTAAACAAACTCTTGTCTCAGAAGTTACGGGATAGAGTTCTCATTGCTATTCAAGACCCTGTGGAACTGAACGGTAACTCAGAACCTCAGCCAGATGTCGCATTACTTAAGCCCCGTGATAATTTCTACGCCACTGCACACCCCCAATCCCAGGATATTTTTTTACTAATTGAAGTATCTGATTCAACTGTGATGTATGACCGGGAAGAGAAAATTCCTTTATATGCAGAAGTTAACATTATTGAAGTTTGGTTAGTAGATATTAACGAGCAAATTGTCGAAGTTTATCAACAACCAACAGCCGCAGGATATCAGTTGATGCAAAAGTTCACTAGCGGTCAAACTTTATCAATTCAAGCCTTCCCTGATGTGAATATTAGCGTCGATGAAATCTTTGGCAAATAAAATTATTTCTCCCCTCATTCCTCTCTCTTGTTCTCAAGACGCAAAAAATGCACCTTACCTGAAGAATCACCTGCCACAATTGTCATCCCATCTGGTGCAACTGCACAGCAATTGATGGGATATTCGCCTGTAAAAGTAGCAATGAGTTCCCCTGTTGCCAGATTCCAGACTTTCAGGGTGTTGTCATAGGAAGCAGAAATCACCTGTTGCCCATTGGGGGTGACGGCGACGGCTTTTACCAAGTGTCTATGACCATTGAGGGTGAATAGTTCCTCCCCTGTTGCCAGATTCCAGACTTTCAGGGTGTTGTCAAGGGATGCAGAAATCACCTGTTGCCCATTGGGGGTGACGGCGACGGCTTTTACCAAGTCACTATGACCATTGAGGGTGAATAGTTCCTCCCCTGTTGCTAGATTCCAGACTTTCAGGGTGTTGTCATCGGATGCAGAAATCACCTGTTGCCCATTGGGGGTGACGGCGACGGCATTTACCGAGTAACTATGACCATTGAGGGTGAATTGTTCCTCCCCTGTTGCCAGATTCCAGACTTTCAGGGTGTTGTCATCGGATGCAGAAATCACCTGTTGCCCATTGGGGGTGACGGCGACGGCATTTACCCAGGAACTATGACCATTGAGGGTGAATTGTTCCTCCCCTGTTGCCAGATTCCAGACTTTCAGGGTGCTGTCAAGGCATGCAGAAATCACCTGTTGCCCATTGGGGGTGACGGCGACGGCATTTACCCAGTAAATATGACCATTGAGGCTGAATAGTTCCTCCCCTGTTGCCAGATTCCAGACTTTCAGGGTGCTGTCAAGGCATGCAGAAATCACCTGTTGCCCATTGGGGGTGACGGCGACGGCATTT
>NZ_JBALDC010000075.1:0-31042 GCF_036917575.1 Nostoc sp.
TTCAGAAAGGTGATTTTTGGCTGGCATAAGTGGCTGATACTAAATTAATTATTTAATCTCTTATTATACAATCTAGCTGCCTAACAGCTTAATGAGCCTACTCCGGCTCCAGCATCAAGTAGAGATATTTGAGGAAGATCGAGCTTGCCAAACATCCCAACCATTAATTCTGCTACTGGAGCAGGAGTCAAAAATTGGCCCATTTTTCCTTTTTGCTTTTGATCCTGTTTCAAGCTTGCAGTAATCCTCAGAATATCTACTTCATCGAGTAAGTTGCTGACAGAACATTTTGACAAGCTTTTGAATTCCAACGGCTTGTGATAATTGTCTGTAGACTTTTTACTGCTAGATTGGAACATCACGCCTCATTTTCACTGAACAAAAACCAACTTTATCAGGTTTTGAATTTCTGCCATGATATTTTAAGGGGAAATCGATGCCAGAAGCGTCCCTTTATCTAGAAATTATTTTAAAACTATGCTTCATAGAGTCTTCGTTACTCGTCGCTTACCCATCGAATTAGAGCAACTGCGATCGCTGGCTACTGTAGAAGTTTGGCCAGAACGCCAACCCCCTCCCTACAACATTTTACTAGAAAAAGTTAAGGAAATAGATGGTTTGCTATGTCTGCTGACTGACCAAATTGATCGTCAACTGATCGAGTCAGGGAAACTCAAAGTTATCAGTCAAATGGCGGTGGGTTACGATAACATTGACATTGCCGCCGCCACGGTACGACAAATTCCCGTCGGTCATACTCCTGGGGTGTTAACCGATGCTACCGCAGATTTTGCCTGGGCATTATTAATGGCAGCTGCACGGCGAGTAGTGGAGGCAGATCGGTTTACTCGTGCAGGCTTGTGGCAGACTTGGGAACCAGATTTGTTGTTGGGGCCGAATGTTACGGGTGCTACCTTGGGGATTGTTGGTTTTGGGCGCATTGGTCAAGCCGTCGCTCGCCGTGCCAAAGGGTTTGAAATGCAGATTTTGTATACGAGTAGGCAACGATGCAGCCCAGAATTAGAACAATCTTTAGGTGTGGAGTTTGCTGCGTTAGAACACTTACTGCAAGAGTCAGATTTTGTGACACTACATACACCATCTGCTGATGATACTTATCATCTGATTAGCGATCGCCAATTTGAGTTGATGAAGCGATCAGCTATTTTGATTAACACGGCGCGGGGAACGATTGTAGATCCCGATTCTCTGTATCGCGCCCTGAAAAGTGGTCAAATTGCTGCGGCGGCTGTTGATGTCACAGAACCAGAACCGATTCCCAGCGATAGCCTGTTGTTGACCTTAGAAAATCTAATTATTGCACCTCATATTGGCAGTGCCAGTTATCAAACGCGCTCAAAAATGGCTTCAATGGCGATCGCTAACTTAATTGCGGGACTAAGGGGCGATCGTTTGGCTTATTGTGTCAACCCTGAAATTTATAATTCATAATTCATCAATGACTTGATTTCACATGGATACAGCGATTTATTTAGTATTTAGCTGTTCTTCTATATTTGCAGATATATATTGAGATAAACACTCTTATATATAGAAACATATATTTCTTATATAGCCTAGTTTAAATATCAATTTATACCTTGTGTTCTTTCATAAAAAGCTCCATGATTGATTGAGTCAGCACATAGTTATAAGTTAATTAACAATAATGCTTCTAGACTTCATGATGTTTTCTGATTCAAGACACGAAAATATCTAATATTAATTTAAAAACTATTCATGTCGGAGTTCGACTAATCCAATGCTAGAAGGATGGATTCAAATTGTATTAACGCTACTAATTGTAGTAGCAATTACTCCTATTTTTGGGCGCTATATGGCGCGGGTTTATCTAGAGCAAAGTACTTTTCTTGACCCAATTTTAAATCCGGTTGAGCGAGTACTTTATGCTTTGGTTGGCGTTAAAACTAAAGAAAATATGACTGGCTGGCAGTATGGGCGGGCAATCCTATACAGCAACGTCGCAATGGGATTGCTGATTTTCTTGATTATTATGAATCAAGGATGGCTACCATTAAACCCAACCAAAATAGATGCCCCAACCTGGGATACAGTGCTGCATACGACTATTTCTTTTATTACTAATACTAACCAGCAGCACTATTCTGGTGAAACCTACATGAGCTATGGCAGCCAAATGTGGGGACTTGGTTATCACATGTTTACCTCTGCTGCTACTGGTTTAGCGGTGGGAATTGCCTTTATTCGCGGATTGACTGGTAGATCGTTGGGCAACTTTTATGTAGACCTAATTCGCTCGATTACGCGAATTTTGTTGCCTATTTGTATTGTCGGCGCGATCGCTCTCATGGCAGCTGGCGTTCCCGAAACTTTGGGGGGTGCGGTTGTATTCCCCACCTTGGAAGATGCGAATATCAGTCAAGCGATCGCTCGTGGCCCTGTTGCTCATTTTGAAATTATCAAGCAATTAGGGGAAAACGGCGGCGGCTTTTTCGCCATCAACTCTGCACACCCTTTTGAAAATCCCAACGGATTTTCTAACTTGATTCAGATTGTCGCCATGCTTTCGATTCCGACTTCCCTAATTTACACTTATGGGTTGTTTGCGAATAACACTAAGCAAGCTTGGTTAGTCTACGGCATGGTGGGTGTTCTCTATGTAATATTTATCATCGTCACTGCTATTGGCGAATACAACGGTAATCCGGCTGTGAATGGACTGCTGGGTAGTCAGCAAGCGAATCTAGAGGGTAAAGAAGTCCGGTTTGGTTGGGCACAATCTGCATTATTTGCAACCAGTACAACTGGTACTATGTGCGGTGCAGTCAACAGTTTACACGACTCCTTCATGCCCAACGGTGGTTTTATCACTCTTTCTAATATGTTCTTGCAAATTATTTGGGGTGGACAGGGTACAGGAACCGCTTATTTATTCGCTTACCTGATTCTGGCTGTGTTTGCTACAGGGTTGATGGTGGGACGTACACCAGAATTTTTGGGACGCAAGATTGAGAAGCGCGAGGTTGTACTTGCTAGTTTTTTGATTCTGCTAGTTCACCCGATCGCAATTATGATTCCCGCAGGTATCGCCCTGGCGTTTCCCGATCAACTAGCAGGAATTAGCAATCCCGGATTCCACGGCTTTGCTCAAGTTATTTATGAATATGCCTCAGCGGCTGCTAACAACGGTTCTGGGTTTGAAGGTTTGGGAGATTCACAACCTTCACCTTTGGCAGTTGCTACAGGTACAGCACCAAATGTAACCGCTTTGTGGTGGAATTTGAGTACCTGCTTCAGTTTAATTGCTGGACGCTATATTCCGATCATCGGTTTGCTGTTTTTAGCAGATAGTATGTCTCGCAAACAAGCTGTTCCCTACACAACTGGGACATTGCGAACTGATACCGGATTATTTACAGGCGTTACCGCAGGCGTGATTTTAATCCTGGGCGCACTTACATTCTTCCCAGTTTTAGCATTAGGCCCCATTGGTGAAGCCTTTTTTATCGCTAAAGGTATTGGGTAGTACCGCAAGGCGGAAGTCAAAAGTCAAAAGTCAAAATGAAGACAGCATAAGCGTTTCGTTGATTTTAAATAAGTTGTTTATTTCCGCCGCGCTGTACTAAGGATTGGGGAGCAGGGGAAAGCTTGCACTCATTCACGAGTATCAAAGACTCGTCGGCGAGTATCAAAGACTCATTCACGAGTATTAAAGACTCGTCAGCGAGTATCAAAGACTCATTCACGAGTATCAAAGACTCGTCGGCGAGTATTAAAGACTCATTCACGAGTATTAAAGACTCGTCAGCGAGTATTAAAGACTCATCCTCTATTCTCCATGCCCAATCCCAAATGCCCAATGCCCCATTCCCGAAATTTAATCTATGCCAATTACTACTGATTCTCCCTCGCCTCGTATTCCATCTGGAACTCGTGACTCGCGCAAACACACCTCCAAAACAGATATGCGGGGACTTTACCAAAGAGCAATTCGTGAGTCATTTATCAAGCTCGATCCGCGAATTACTGTTAGAAACCCAGTTATGTTTGTTGTTTGGGTAGGGACAATTGTCACCTTGCTTGTTACTTTTAACCCAAATCTGTTTGGTACAATCCAGGCAGATATCAACCAACAACGCCTGTTAAACGGGTTAATTACCTTTATTCTCTTTTTCACCCTCATTTTTGCCAACTTTGCGGAAGCCGTAGCTGAAGGACGCGGTAAAGCTCAGGCTGATTCACTGCGATCGACACAATCGGATACGATCGCTAATAAAATCCTCCCCGATGGTTCGATAGTAAAAGTCAATTCTACAGAACTGCGACGGGGCGATTTGGTTAAGGTAGGTGCAAATAATATGATTCCTGCCGATGGGGATGTAATTAAAGGCATTGGCTCAGTGGATGAGTCGGCAATCACTGGGGAATCTGCTCCGGTACTGAAGCAACCAGGTACAGATATTGCCAGTTCGCTGACAGGCGGTACACGCCTACTTTCCGATGAGTTGACAATTCGCATTAGTGCCGATCCCGGACAAGGCTTTATCGATCGCATGATTGCCTTAGTGGAAGGAGCAGAACGCAGCAAGACTCCCAACGAGATTGCTTTGACGGTATTGTTGGCAGTATTAACACAAGTATTCTTGATTGTAGTAGCAACAATGCCCCCATTTGTGAGCTACATCGCCAGCTTTATCAGTACCGCCTTTGGAGTTGAGGCGGGAAACAGTTTGCGGACGGGTGCTAGCGTTGCTATTTTAATATCGCTACTGGTAGCTTTAATTCCTACAACTATCGGTGGTTTGCTCAGTGCGATCGGGATTGCAGGGATGGATAGAGTTGCCCAGTTTAACGTCATTGCTACTTCTGGTCGAGCAGTAGAAGCTTGCGGCGACATCAACACCTTGGTGCTGGATAAGACTGGCACAATCACCTTGGGTAATCGAATGGCTGATGAGTTTATTCCCCTGGATAACCACTCAATAATAGATGTGGCACGAGTCTCTCTAGCTGCTAGCTTGTTTGACGAAACGCCAGAAGGCAAATCGATTGTGATTTTAGCAGAAAAATCCCAGGCTGGTGTAGACTTTAACATTGATAAAGCCGAAGGTGTAGAATTTTCCGCGAAAACCCGGATGAGTGGCACGAATCTACCCGATGGCCAACAAATTCGCAAAGGAGCGGTAGAGGCGATTAAAGGATTTGTCCGTTCCCGTGGTGGCAACGTTCCTGATGATATAGACGCAGCTTATGAGCGAGTTTCCCGGTTAGGCGGTACGCCCTTAGCTGTCTGCCAAGATGACAAAATTTATGGTGTCATCTACCTGAAAGATATAGTCAAACCCGGTTTGCGGGAACGGTTTGACCAACTCCGCCGCATGGGTGTAAAAACTATCATGCTCACAGGTGACAATCGAATTACCGCTTCAGTAATTGCCGAAGAAGCTGGGGTGGATGATTTCATTGCCGAAGCGACTCCAGAAGACAAAATAGAAGTGATTCGCTCGGAACAATCTGAGGGTAAACTGGTGGCAATGACCGGAGATGGTACGAACGATGCACCAGCTCTGGCTCAAGCAAATGTGGGTGTGGCAATGAATTCGGGGACGCAAGCTGCCAAAGAAGCTGCTAACATGGTGGACTTAGACTCAGACCCCACGAAGTTAATTGACTTAGTAACCATAGGTAAACAACTACTAATTACTCGTGGAGCATTGACAACATTCTCCATCGCTAACGATATTGCCAAATATTTTGCGATTATCCCTACAATCTTTGCTGCTGCTGGAATCGGCGCACTTAATATTATGGGATTAAAGAGTGCCCAATCTGCGATCGTCTCGGCGCTGATTTATAATGCCTTAATTATTCCGGCACTCATTCCGCTAGCACTCAAAGGGGTGAAGTTCTTACCTTTAACAGCAGATCAACTCTTACGTCGTAACATCTTCATCTTTGGTCTTGGCGGTATTGTTGCTCCCTTCATTGCCATCAAACTGATAGATATTATCTTACCTTTGTCTTAATTTACTATGAAACCGATTCAGATCCGACGCACTATTTTTATATCCCAAGTATTAGAAGAAATAACTGAAATTTGGTGTCAATGGCGTAGGCAAAAGCTGCCACTGTATTTATTCTTGGCGATGTGCTTCAACCTAGTGGTTGCGCCTATGGTTTATGCCGCTACTGGCGAACAACTTTCCCGCAGTCAATCTTGGGGATTGGGATTGTTAGGACTGACGACACTAGGGCTTTCCATCTATTTATTTTTTGTGATGTTTGTACCGGAGAAATTCTAATGAGTTTTGCACGTGAAGCTGGTAGAGCCGTTCGTTCTACCTTGGTACTCTGGGTTATTGGAGCGATTATTTATCCTTTTGCAATGATTGCCATTGGGCAGATTGTGTTTCCCTTTCAAGCAAATGGTAGTCTCCTGAAAAATGCTACCGGTCAAGTTGTCGGTTCTGCTTTAATTGGTCAACCTTTTAGTAGCGATCGCTATTTTAACAGCCGTCCCAGTACCACTAGTTACAGCACAGCCGATCCCAAAAAAGACGATGCCGGAGTTTTGAGAACTGGGGTTTCCGGTGCTAGTAACTTAGCTCCCAGTAATCCCGCATTAATGGAACGCATTAAAGGTAAAGATGACCCAGATCCCAGCAAAAAAGTTGAAGGTGACTTCAATCGTTTGAAAAAAGCAGGTGTGCAGCCGACTGGCGATTTAGTCTACACCTCCGGTTCCAGCCTTGACCCCCATATTACCCCGGAAGCTGCGATCGCTCAAGTTGCACGAGTAGCCAAGGCGCGAGGAGTTCAACCGAACCAACTCGAAACTTTAATTTCCCAAAACACTGACGGTCGCTTTCTTGACATCTTTGGCGAACCTGGAGTTAATGTCTTAAAGCTGAATTTAGCTCTGGATAAAATTAAGGGATAAAAGCTTGGAATCTACCTTCTATTTTGAATAGTTATCTATAGTAATCTTTAACGATTGCTCAAAGCTTCAAAGCTCAGATTCTCGATTTATTAAATAAGTCGAGAATTTTGTTTTTAATATCAAAAATCTTCAATTATTTGCTGAGAATTTATCGAGAGTATTTTATGGATTTGAACCAGACTTCTTTCAGCAAAATGTTTCCAGAATCATCGATGATGTTATTAGCCAATTTCATGGTTCTCTAGAAATATGGCCAACTCTAGTAGAAATCTGTTATTTTTACAAAGATAAAAATGATTTACCACAAATCAGGGTTAAAAACAAAAAAGTAAAGTCTAGAAATGGGACAAAATCGAACGAAGTTATTGCATAAACGACCTTTGGCTAACAAATCATCTATAATAATTTAAGATTCTTCACCCAGGTAAATCCTCTTAGTACACAGTTTCGTAAATTCGTGACCAATTGAGGGTTTGAGTTTAAACGCAGAGGAACGCAGAGTATAGCGCAAAGGAGCGCAAAGTTTGTTTGAGTTCATTCGCTATGAACTTATATTATTTCTTTGTGAGACTGTGCTAAATTTTCTTTCTTCCTTTGTGTCCTTCTCTAACGAGACGCTACGCGTAGCTTCCTTTTCCTTAAAAGTATGCACTCTTTGCGGTTGCTTCTTATATAATTTTGTGCATCTTTATAAGGAAAGCTGTACTTAGACATATTTTTTTAAGACTTAGGGACTTCCAAATAAAAAATATTTGTTGGAAATACCTTATGCTAGGATACTTTACAGGTAGTAAGGACAAGCTTAACCAAAATCAATAACTGTGAAGTGTATGACAACATAACTTATTAACAAAGATAGAACCAAAAACTTCAAGCAGTAGATAAATTATCTAAATGCTATTCTAATTAGAAAAATGTTCTATACAGTCGTTAGTTAAGTATGTATGCAAACATTAATTATTGATAATTATGACTCTTATACCTTTAATCTTTACCAGATGATTGCCGAGGTAAATAATAAACTACCTCTAGTAATTTATAACGATCGCCTTAACTGGGATGAATTGAAAGAAATTGCATTTGACAACATTGTGATTTCACCTGGGCCAGGTCGTCCAGAAAGGTCAGAAGATTTTGGAGTGTGCCGACAGATAATTGAGAATGCGGATGTGCCCTTGCTGGGAGTCTGTCTGGGGCATCAAGGACTTGGCTACCTACATGGTGCAAGAGTGATTCATGCACCGGAAATTCGACACGGTAGACTCAGTAAAATTTATCATAATAATTCGGAATTATTTCAAGGTATTCCTAGTAATTTTTCTGTGGTGCGCTATCACTCGTTGTTAGTTGCTAATGAACTACCTGAGTGTCTAGAAAAAATTGCTTGGACTGAAGAAGGACTGGTGATGGGATTGCATCATCGCCATCTACCTTTTTGGGGTGTGCAGTTTCATCCAGAGTCTATTTGTACAGAATATGGGCAAAGATTAATAGCAAACTTTCGAGATATTACGCTGAAATTTACAGAGAAATCGTTAAGGAGGCAGGAGACAGGAGGCAGGAGGCAGGAGGTAGAAGGCAGGAGGGGGAAACACCCACAAGGGGCGGAGCTTGAAAACCTCTTGGCGTCAAGAAGTCCACAAAAGCAATATTGGATTGGATATGGATCTATTAATCCTGTTATGAATCGACCTCGCCAAGAACAGGAAAAGAAGTTTAAATTGTATACACGCAAGTTAGATATCTGCCCAAATACAGAACAAATATTTGTACAGCTATTTGGGGATGCAGCAAACGCTTTTTGGCTAGATAGCAGCCGTGTAGAACTTGGTCTATCTCGCTTCTCGTTTATGGGTGATGGCAGCGGAGCAAACAGTTTATTGGTGCGATATCATACCCAAACCCAAGAACTGATTATCACACAGTCAGATACCGTGATTCATCGCACCGAAAGTATTTTTGAGTATTTGAAACGGGAAATAGACTGCCGATTTTGTCAATCTGACGAGTTACCTTTTGATTTTAACTGCGGATTTGTTGGCTATTTTGGCTATGAACTCAAAGCAGAGTGTGGATCTTTATTGGTGCATTCTTCACCATTACCTGATGCAATTTTCTTACTTGCCGATCGCATGATTGCAATCGATCATCAAGAACAGTGTGTTTATTTGCTGCAATTAATCAAAAAAGGACAAACAGAACAGATAGAAACTTGGTTTGATACTATCCAACAACAACTCAAAAATTTAGATCCTCTTTTTTCTCTTGTACCTCAAGAAAATTGTCAGCTTGTTAAGTTCCGTTTGAGTCGTACTTACCAAAATTACATTCAAGATATTCAGCAATGCTTGGACGAAATTCACGAAGGGGAAACTTATCAAGTTTGCCTGACAAATCAACTTTACACCGATGCCACCCCTGACCCATTGACCTTCTATCGCACATTACGTAAAATCAATCCGGCTCCTTATTCTGCATTTTTACGCTTTGGTGAAATTGCGATCGCTTGCTCATCTCCAGAAAGGTTTTTACGGATTGATCGCCAAGGATGGGTAGAAACTAAGCCGATTAAGGGAACTCTACCACGAGGAGAAACCCCGGAAGCCGATTTTGTCCTCCGTGAGAAGCTACGCAACAGCGAAAAAGACCAAGCTGAAAATCTGATGATTGTCGATCTGTTACGCAATGATTTGGGACGAGTCTGTAAAGTTGGTAGTATCCACGTTCCAAAATTAATGGATGTGGAAACATACTCAACAGTACATCAGTTAGTAACAACGATACGCGGACAGTTACGTTCAGATTTACAAGCGGTGGATTGCGTGCAAGCTGCATTTCCTGGAGGATCGATGACTGGTGCGCCGAAAATCCGCACCATGCAAATTATTGATCGCTTGGAACAAGAAGCGCGGGGAATCTATTCAGGTGCGATCGGCTTTTTGGGTTTGAATGGTTCAGCCGATTTGAATATTGTGATTCGGACTGCTGTTTTGACACCTGATCAAACCTCCATTGGTATCGGTGGCGGAATTATAGCGCTTTCTGAGCCGGAGATGGAGTTTCAGGAAACGCTGCTTAAAGCCAAAGCCTTAATCGACGCTCTACTTTTGACGATACACGGAACATCTGAATCAGATATGTATACCATTCTGGGATTAGAAGCAACAGCTGCCGATAGTTATGAAAAACTATCTGCTTAAATCAAAGGCTTAAAAAAGGATGGAGATGTGTTTGGGGTGGCTATCCTGACACAAAACTGGCTACTATTAAAGACTAATGAAACTAACATTTATATCCAAATTCCCTTGGGTTAAAGATTTTTGGTATTAATTTTTAATCTGTAGAGACAAAGATTTTTGTGTCTCTACCAAGAATTTTGGGCATCGCTGACGGGATTGACTTATATCCAACATTCAGCAACTTATAAATTCAAAATAATTAATAATTAATAATTACTAATTTATAATCATAAATCCATGACATAAATGCGCTTTTTTGATTAAGGAATAAATTGAAAAATAAAAATGAGATACCAAAAACTAAAGTTAAAAACAAGAAGCTAAAGTCCATTTATAGGACAAAATCGTGTAAAACTCGCTGCTCAACCCAATCTTTGACAAAGAAGCCATCTGCAAAACTTTACGATTCTTTATATAGAAAATTTTTCTTAGATATATAGCTTAGTTAACAGTAATTTGATAAGATTTTATACAAGTAGAATAATCACTGATTCTCTTTTTCTTGAACCAACTGATTTTGGTTATTTTTTGGGAAAGGAAAATAAAAATGTCTCATCTATTGTGGAAAACTCTGGTACTAAGTCCAGTAGTTTTGGGAGTGACGGTGTTGGTTTTTGCTAAGGCGATGGCTGCTGAAAATATCAAGCCAAAAGCTACTCAGACAGAAGCACGGATAGCTGCTAATGCTTCAAGATTCATTCAAACAGAGCAACCAAAAGTTAATCAGCAATTGGTTGCCCAAAAAACTGATGAGAATAAGGTTTTAGAAGAGGTTAATCGCTACACCAACGAAAGTAAAAATCAGAATTCACTGTCTCAAGTCACATCAGTTTCTCAATTTTCTGATGTACAGCCGACTGATTGGGCATTCCAAGCTTTGCAATCTCTGGTTGAACGCTACGGTTGTATTGCAGGATACCCAAATTCTACTTACCGTGGCAATCGGGCACTGACTCGTTATGAGTTTGCCGCAGGTTTGAATGCTTGTTTAGATCGAGTTAATGAACTGATTGCGACAGCAACTGCTGACTTGGTGACAAAACAGGATTTGGCGACTCTCCAGCGTTTACAAGAGGAATTCTCAGCAGAACTGGCAACTCTACGCGGTCGAGTAGATTCTCTAGAAGCACGGACTACTGAACTAGAAGCCAATCAGTTTTCCACTACCACAAAATTGGTAGGTGAAGCTGTTTTTGCCGTTAGTGATATTTTTGGCAATAATACTGGCGATGCGAATAATACTGTTTTCTCAGATCGAGTACGTTTAGACTTGCAAACCAGTTTCACGGGTAAAGACATTTTACACACCCGTCTTGCAGCCGGTAATGCACTATCCTTTACACAAGTAGGGAATGATGGTGTTGGGATCAATACTTCAGAAGGCATACAAAGTTTTCAACTCGGCAGTACTGGTAACAACAGTGTAATTATCGACTGGCTGGCGTATTACATACCTATAGGCCCAGTTCAAGTTTACTTTGCGGGCACTGGAGGTATCCATAGCGATTATGTGCCCACTAACAACCCTTACTTTGAGGATTTTGATGGTGGTAATGGTGCCTTGTCTACCTTTGCTTCTGAAAGTCCGATTTATCGCATTGGTGGTGGTGCAGGTGCAGCACTGACTTTACCCTTAGGTGGCAGTAGCAGTTATTTCAAACCCTCATTGACTATAGGTTATTTGGCGTCAAATCCTGCTAATTCTGTGGCAAATCAAGGTTTATTGGAAGGTAACTATGCAGCTCTTGGACAGTTGAACTTTAGTGTTGGCGATCGCTTCTCTATAGGTGCTACTTACGTTCACGGTTATCATGGTGCTGGAAGTGGTAATTTATTCGATCTAGGTGGTGGTTTGGGTAGTACTATCCGCGTTGTAGGTACTAATCAAGCTAATACTCTAAGTGCCCTAAACGCATCTTCCAGTAACTCTTATGGCGTATCGGCAGCTTTCAAACCCAGCGACAAACTGTCAATCAGTGGCTTCATTTCTTACCACGATGTCACAGGCTTTGGTGCTGGTGATGATTATGAAGCTTGGAGTTACGGTCTTGGGGTAGCCTTACCTGACCTTGGTAAAAAGGGTAACGTTTTAGGGATTTTTGCTGGTGCAGAACCTTATGCCCGTAACCGAGGAGGAGTTTTTGCTGGTACTGGTAATGATATACCTTATCACTTTGAAGGCTTTTACAAATATCGCGTGTCAGATAACATCTCAATCACTCCTGGTGTAATCTGGTTGACCTCTCCTGGTCAAAATAGTAATAACGACGATGCAATTATCGGTACGCTGAGAACAACTTTCACATTCTAAAGGTCTACAGCAATTTGCTTTAGGGACGCATAGTTATGCGTCCCTATGGTAATTTATCGAAACTAAGGGATATAAACACCTTGTTAATTTCTTATTTTTTAATACCAATTCAATTAATGATTGCAACACATCCTTGGGTCAAGACGCGATGAATCGCGTCTCTACAAATAGACTATTTGTCGCATTCTTTTCTTAAATTGGTATTAAGCTGTTCCACAAATAACCTTGCATATATTGGGCGGGCGAGACGCCCACCCCACAAAAAATGTACAATTTCAGATTATGTAAACTAGATGTGGTTTAGCTTACTTATACCGTTTCTGTATGAAGGTCGAATCAACATACTATTACAATGGGGTGCATTAAACTTTAGTCTAATGCACCCTATTAGTAAATCAAGTGTCTCTCAAAAGTGCTTAATTTACACTAGCAGGTATCTTTTGAGTTTGAGTAATACCCATTTTGCTATTCTCGGCCTTAATTTCTGCTACTTGCAAATGAGCTTCTAAGAACCAGAGTCGTTTATCAATGGTGCGGGAAATTTCGGTGTAAAGGTCAGCAGTATCGAGGTCGCCTAATTCATCAGTTTTATTGATCGCTTGGCGGAGATGTTTAGCATAAGATGCAAAGCGATCTGCTAAGGCTGTTACATGGTCTTTGCCATCCAAAATATCTAAGGGGTATTCTGGCAGGATGGAATTACTAGCTGCGGCGCGAACTGTTCCGAAAGCATATCCACCTAGAGCTGTGACGCGTTCAGCTATCAAATCGATGAACTCTTCCAATTCTCCAGCAATTTCATCAAATAATAGGTGTAGCTGATAGAAGTCAGTCCCTTTAACATTCCAGTGCGCTTGCTTTGCTTGGGTTTTTAGATCCGAAGTAGCTGCCAAGCTTTGGTTGAGAAGTACTACAATTTGTACTCGCGCTTCGGCGGGAATGTCAATGCGGGTAGGGTACAAACGGGATGAAATGGTGTCGTCGCTCATGCTTTTTACGTTAATGCCTTTTATATCTAACTTTACCGATAGTGCAAAGCTTGGCGAAACTCTCTGACGATAGATTGAATTAATGCCTGAATGTGTTAAGTTTTATAACTATAAATTAGATATGATGGTTTTCTATGGTATTGAATGTACCACCGAAAAGGCGATCGTGAATCATATCACTGTGCAAAAAGTCATGCGGAAAACCTAGTTCAACTTGACTGACTTCATCTAAGCGTTGCAGATGTTCTGGCGAGAGGTTGACATCTAAAGAAGCTAAGTTATCTTGAAACTGCGTTAATTTACGTGCCCCAATGATCGGAATAATTACGCCACTTTGAGCGCGTAACCAAGCTAATGCTACCTGTGAAGGTGTATGGCCAATTTCTACTGCAACTTCACTGACAACTTCAGCGATCGCTAAATTTTTCTCAGAAACTTCTCCCCCCAAGGTTTTGAGTCGCCCTTGTTCATCACCTTCTTGAGAAGACTTGTTATACTTTCCTGTCAGCACTCCACCACCCAAGGGCGACCACGGCGTTACTGCCAAATCCAAAGCTTTTGCCATTGGGATCAAGTCCCGCTCTGGTGTTCGTTGAATCAAACTATACTCAATTTGCAGAGCAACAAACTGCGTCCATCCTTGATAATGAGCGATGGTATTTGCTTGAGAAACAATCCAAGCGGGTGTGTCAGAAATACCAATGTAAAGTACTTTACCTTGACGAATTACATCATCAAGCGATCGCAAAACTTCTTCAATCGGTGTTGTGAAATCCCAAGCGTGCAACCAGAATAAATCAATGTAATCGGTATTCAGGCGTTTTAGGCTACCTTCCAAAGATTGAATTAAATTCTTGCGATGGTTTCCACTGGCGTTTGGGTTGCCCTTCTTATCATTCATCTGCAACGGAAAGGAATATTTTGTCGCAACTACAAAGCGTTCCCGTTCTTTTGCAATCAACTCGCCAACAATTTTTTCACTGCTACCATCGGTATAACCGTTGGCGGTGTCAATGAAATTTCCCCCCGCTTCTACATAGCTATCAAAAATTTTCTGACTTTCGTCAGCAGATGCACCCCAACCCCAATCTTCACCAAAGGTCATGGTTCCTAAGGAGAGTTCAGAGACTCTTAACCCGCTTTTGCCCAAGAGTTTGTATTTCATGAATATTTTTTGATTAATGAAAAAACTAAGCAAATACCATTCCAAAAGCATGATAACTAAAAATCGGGGGTGATGTTTGAGGACAAGCTTTTTAATGTTGTAACGGTCGCTTTGCAATACTACTCGATTAAGGTTAAAAAATAAAAATGTGTAGGTTAAACTTTAGCGTTACCTAACCTACAAAAATAAATTATTAAATATACTGTTGGTTTAATAATATGAAAACATTGAAATTGAATATTTTTATATAACTAGGGTTTGAAGTTTATGAAACTCGGCTTCTGAGTTGTTTGATGTCTGCTAATAGTGCCATGTACATTAAAAAATAGGTTATTTTATAGTTTTATTAATTATCCTGCGATCGCAGATCATGCTGTAGGGGCATAGCAATGCTATATAATAAGGGACTTCCAATTAAAAAAATAATCAATTACTGTGTAAGCAGGGGGGAGAAAGAAGAATTCAGCACTCAGGAGTCAGAAGTCAGAATTTATAAGAAGTTTAGTAGAACTAGGATATTCATTTACAAAATCTGATTCTGATTCTTTAACTATTCAGACGGATGTATTCTAACTCCTGAATTCTTACGAATGTCATTTAAATAAATTGATTAATTTATTCTCTGGAAGCCCCTAAGCCTACGTTAAGTCCAAACAAGACTTATGACTTACACCTCGCCTAAACTTTGTCAGTTAGTCAATGGTGTATATCAGCAACAACAATATTGCTTAAGAGATATTATTTCTTCTGATATTTTACTAAATTTACAACTTAAGCTAGACGACATTATGTATATTTGAACCAGAAACTGGTTCAGTAAAGCAAGAACGATCGCTACAGTTTTCTAAGTTAGAATACCAAAGTTGTGTTTTAAATACATCCGACAATTCAATTGCTAAAGAGGCGTTATTTTGATGAATTACTACGTAATATATGACGGAAATTGTAATCTCTGCGTTACCTTAGTGCGATCGCTAGAAAATTTAGACCAAGGAAAGCTGTTTCGCTACGCTCCCATGCAAGATGAGCAGACACTTTTACGATGGGGAATTACAGCCCAAGACTGCGAACAGGGAATGATTTTAATTGATGGCAATGAACCTCAAAGACGTTGGCAAGGTAGTAATGCTGCTGAAGAAATTGGGCGATTATTGCCAGCAGGAAGTATATTTGTAGACGCTTATCGAGCATTACCGGGGATGAAATGGGCAGGCGATCGCTTTTACGAACAAATCCGTGATAACCGCTACGCAATTTTTGGTAAGCGTTCTAACACGTATGAATCATCTTATTGTGTAGATGGTAGCTGCAAATCAACTTAAGTTAAATAGGCTGTTAGAAACCTAAGCTACACCAAGCTTTACCCACCTCCGTAACTTTCAAAATTCTCTCCTGCCCCCTGCCCCCTGCCTCCTGCCTCCTGCCTCCTGCCCCCTGATTTGTCATTAGAGAAAATTTATTGCGCTAAAAAATCCGCCTCCAGATGCTAGCAAAAAGTCTGGTAGACTAACGATTATACTATCTGGCGTGTTTGTAAACATTGGGCAATCGATGACATTGCGATCGCGACCATAATTGGGCACAACAAAGAATCTGACGGGAGGATACTGCGTGAAAATTGGTGCTAACTACTTGGGGAACGGAGAGTGCGAATTTACAGTTTGGTCTCCGCTATTAGATAGCGTTACGGTAAAAATTTTGACGCCAGAACAGCAGTTAATTCCCCTTAAGCCTCAGTCTGAGGGATACTGGCACACGAAAGTCAACGATGTATATCCAGGTGCGCTTTATCAGTATGTCTTAAATGGTCAAGACACCTTTGCCGATCCGGCGTCGCAGTATCAACCAGAAGGGGTGCATGGGCCGTCACAAATTATCGATCATCATTTTGAGTGGACTGATGAAGGCTGGACGGGTGTTCCTGTAGAGTCGATGATTTTCTATGAAGTTCACGTTGGGACATTCACGCCGGAAGGAACTTTCAGTGCGATGATTCCCCGTTTACCGGAATTGAGAGAACTGGGAATTAACGCTATTGAAATCATGCCCATTTCCCAGGTTCCGGGAGACACTCATATTGAAGCTGCTCTTGCATATCGCAACTGGGGCTATGATGGCGTTTATCCTTTTGCTGTGCAAAATTCTTATGGTAGTCCAGCCGAACTCAAGCAACTGGTAAATGCTTGCCACGAAAATAATATTGCCGTTGTGCTGGATGTGGTATATAACCACTTTGGGCCGGAAGGCAACTATATGAGTCAGTTCGCGCCCTACTTTACTAAAACCTATAAAACGCCGTGGGGCGAAGCGCTGAATTTCGATGACGCCCATAGTGAGGGTGTGCGAAATTATTTTATTGAAAATGCGCTGTATTGGTTGGGTGAGTTTCACTTTGACGCATTGCGGTTGGATGCCGTTCAAGCAATTTATGATTTGGGCGCTAAACATTTTTTATGGGAATTGGCGGAAGCAGTTCATCATTTCTCACAACAAGGGCAAAGATGGAAGCGCCATCTAGTTGCGGAAAGTGATATGAATAATCCGCAATTAATTCGTCCGGCAGAATTGGGTGGATATGGACTTGATGCCCAGTGGAGTGATGATTTTCACCATGCATTGCACGCACTTTTGACAGGCGATCGCCAAGGATATTATCAAGATTTTGGGCAGGTTGCGGATCTAGCGAAAGCTTATGAAGATACTTTTATCTACGATTGGAAGTACGCACCACACCGCAAGCGATTTCATGGCGTATCTTGCCGCGATCGCCCTTTATCACAGTTTTCTGTCTGTATTCAGAATCACGACCAAATCGGCAATCAAATGAAAGGAGAACGCCTTACCCAGCGCATCTCTTTTGAAGGATTAAAGTTAGCTGCTGGCGCTGTGCTGCTGTCGCCTAATTTACCTTTGTTGTTCATGGGAGAAGAATACGGTGAAACTGCACCCTTCATTTACTTTGTCAGTCACTCCGATCCTGATTTAATTCAATTAGTTCGAGCTGGACGCAAACAAGAATTTGAAGCATTTCACTATGCTGACGATCCCCCAGATCCAGAATCGGCAGAAACTTTCCTAAAGTCTAAACTCAACTGGGAATTACGCAATGATGGAAAGCACAAAGTTTTGTGGAATTGGTATCGCCAGTTAATTAATTTACGGAAGACGCATCCAGCCCTTTTAAATCAAGACCGTAATTTCATCCAAGCGACTAGCGATAAAGAGAAGGATTTGGTGATTGTGCGTCGTTGGTGCGAATCGAGTGAAGTCATATTTGTAATGAATTTCAATTCATCGGCGGTGACAGTGGCTCTGCCAATTGGGCATAATGCTCATAAATTGTTAGACTCGGCTGATACCTCATGGTCTGGGCGTGGTTCCCAAGCCCCTGAACATCTGTCTGTAGGACAAGAAGTGAAATTGCAACCTACTAGTTTAGTACTCTATGAAAAAGGATGAGAGAGAGAGTTAGAACTTAAATCACCCTGATAAGGGAACTCCAAATAAAAAAATACTCAACTACTTTTTGTGGGGTGGGCGTCTCGCCCGCGCGTAGCCAAGGGCGGACAAGATGTCCACCCCATCAGTAGTAGTAATTTATTTGTTGGAAGTCCTTAACCTCAAAGTTAAAGCACAAAGGCTTAAGGTTAGAACAAAAAGGCTTAATGTTCAAGCACAAAGGCTTAAGGTTAGAACAAAAAGGCTTAATGTTCAAGCACAAAGGCTTAAGGTTAGAACAAAAAGACTTAACGTTCAAACAAAAAGGCTCAAACTCTCCCACCTCTCAAAACATTTCAGATAAGATCCCCCCGCCTGCGGCGACCCCCTTAAAAAGGGGGTAATCGGAAAAAGCCCTCCAATTATTATCGGGGGGTTGGGGGGATCTTTGAGAGACAAACATCTTAACCGAACCGTATCGCCCCATTTTTCATTAGAACAAACTCATGCGAATTCCTACCGCCACTTATCGAATTCAGTTTACACCTCAATTTGGCTTTGACAACGCTAAAGCGATCGCAGCTTATCTAGCAGATTTGGGCGTTTCTGATTTATATGCCTCTCCCATTTTCAAAGCCCGATCCGGGAGTACACACGGCTACGATATAGTAGATGCCACTCAACTAAATCCAGAACTGGGAACTAATGAATCCTTTGATGCATTAGTTGATGAAGTTCAATCCCTTGGTATGGGGTGGTTACAAGATATTGTGCCCAACCACATGGCCTATAGTAGCGAAAACGATTACTTAATGGACGTATTGGAATACGGTCCAGATTCCAGCTATACCGACTACTTCGACCTTTCTTGGAATGCACCCTTTGGCGATCGCCAAGAGCGAATTCTCGCGCCACTACTGGGAGATTTCTATGGTGTATCCGTGGAAAACGGACACATTCAACTGCAATATGAACAGAACGGTTTAAGTGTAAATTATTACGACTTAAAACTGCCGTTGCGGTTAGAATCTTACACAAAATTTATCACTTATAATTTAGCGAAACTCACCCGTAGACTGGGACGCAATCACCCCGATTTTATTAAGTTATTGGGGATTCTCTACATTCTCAAAAATGTGCCTTCAGAGGTTACGGATAAACAAGGAAAAGACCAGATTGCATTTATTAAAGGATTGGTTTGGGAACTCTACACTACAAACGATGCCATCCGCAAGTTCATTGACGAAAATATCCAAACTTTCAACGGAGAACCGGGTAATTCAGAAAGCTTTAACCTCTTAGATGATTTACTCAATGACCAATTTTACCGTCTCGCCTTCTGGAAGGTTGGCGCAGAGGAAATGAACTACCGCCGTTTCTTTACTGTCAACGAATTGATTTCCGTCAAAGTTGAAGAACTGCGGGTTTTTAATAATACCCACAGCTTTATTAAAAAGCTGGTTGAAGAAGGCAAGTTTACTGGTTTACGGATCGATCATATTGATGGACTTTATAACCCAATCCAGTATATCGAAAGGCTACGGGAAATAACAGGAGATGTTTACATCACAGTCGAGAAGATTTTAGAACTCAACGAAGATTTGCCGGAAAACTGGGAAATTGAAGGAACATCGGGATATGACTTTCTTAACTATGTAAATGGCATATTTTGTCAAGCTGAAAATGAATCATCCTTCGATAAAATTTACCAGAATTTTATTGGTTCAAGAGCAGCTTATTCATCGGTAGTAAAAGATAAAAAGCACCTGATACTAGAAAAGAATTTAGCTGGTGATATTGACAATCTGGCTCTTTTGTTAAAGAACATTTCCAGCAAATATCGCTATGGCAATGATTTTACACTGAATGGTTTGAAAAGAGCGATCGCTGAAGTTTTGACACAGTTCCCGATTTACCGGACTTACATCACTCCTGATGGAATTGGAGATAGCGATCGCGCTACTATTCAAGAAGTAATTAGCCAAGCCAAAGAACAAACGCCCCTGTTGCAGAACGAACTGACCTTTATTGAAAAGTTAATGCTGCTAGAGTTTGATAATTCTTTAACTCAAACAGAACGCGAACAATGGATATATTTTGTCTTGCGAATGCAGCAATACAGCGGGCCGCTAATGGCCAAAGGCGTAGAAGACACCACATTATATGTATACAATCGCTTGCTGTCGTTGAATGAAGTGGGGGGAAATCCCGGTCATTTTGGGATTCCAGTCACCAAATTTCATGCCTTTAACAAACAGCACCAAGCAACCTGGCCTCACACAATGAACACCACAGCCACCCACGACACCAAACGCGGCGAAGATGTCCGGGCCAGATTGAATGTCCTCTCAGAAATCCCCGATGAGTGGGATCAGCAGGTAAATACTTGGAGTGCTATTAATCGAGGACATCGTAGCGATCGTAACGGCTTCGCCATACCCGATCGCAACGATGAGTATTTTCTCTATCAAACCCTGGTAGGGGCGTTTCCTTTTGCGGAGCATGAACATGAATCTTTCGTGGAACGGGTGAAAGATTATATAATAAAGGCAATACGAGAAGCAAAGGTGCATACAGCCTGGTTACGACCTGATAGCGAGTATGAAGAAGCTTGTACTTCCTTTATTGGAAAAGTACTCGATCCTTCCATCTCTGGGGAATTTCTAGAAGCTTTTCGTCCCTTTCAACAGCGAATTGCAGACTATGGGATATTTAATTCTCTTTCCCAAACTCTACTGAAGATTACCGCACCCGGCGTACCCGATTTATACCAGGGAACGGAACTTTGGGAACTGAGTTTAGTCGATCCAGACAATCGCCGTCCCGTAGATTTTGAACAGCGACGTACTTACTTAAGCGCCATCCGCGAACAGGCAAAAACAGACATTTTAGGATTAATTCAGGAGTTACTGAACGACAAAACAGACGGCAGAATCAAACTGTTTTTAACGGCTCAACTACTCCAAGCTAGAGCAAACTATGTCTCATTATTCCAGGACGGCGACTATCTGCCGTTAGAAGTGCAGGGAACCTACGCCAATCATATTATCGCCTTTGCGCGGCGGGAGGGAAATCAAACAGCGATCGCGATCGCGCCACGCTTTTTAACCAGTCTCATCCAGCCAGGAGACAATCCCATCGGCTTGTCAGTTTGGCAAGATACGCATCTGCAATTACCTTCTGGAACTTCCCAAACCTGGAAAAACGTTTTAACTCAGCAACCCCTACAAGCTACAGAAACATTATCTATCGCAGCAGCCCTCGCTGATTTTCCAGTTGCACTGTTAGTCAGTGACTAACAAGCATGGGGCAAAAGAGGTAGAGGGTAAAAGTAGAAAAGGCAGAGGGGAAAACTCTTCTGCCTTACTTTTTTGCTTTTTGATCTAGCCAGTGTCAAGGTGAGATGTATAGCAGGAGGCAGGAGGCAGAGGGCAGGAGGCAGGAGGTAAAACTATTGCTAACTCTAGCATTCACCGTTTCCAAATGTCCTAACCTGTGTGACTACGGCTATACGCAAAAAATCTCTATGATTCTTATTTCTCTGTGTTCTTTGCGTTTTCAGTGGTTCGATTTTCTGTTACTTGTGCGTAAGTCCTGATAAATTGCAGTCTCATCTCATTTCAACTCACCTTGAGTGCGCTATTCTCTGCTGCTAGTCCTTAGTCTCTCCCCAGCCCCCATTTTGAATTTTGAGATGAATTATGACTACTCAAGCTTACACGGACACTCCACCAGCACTTACCACCACGCAGATTGACGCTGTGCGATCGCATATCAAAAAAACGTGGAAAACTTTAACGCGATCGCACGAACACTTATTACAATCTGCAAGGGATACCAAACTAGAGCATAAAAAAGATACTTGTTGGATTGTCTACATTTCTCCCTTAGAAGATTCTCCCAAGATTCAAAGTGTGTTGGAGCAAGCGCTATCTCCCAAGGATATGGAATGCCTGGTAGTTCGCACTTTGCCAAGTGAAGTAGAGGCAATTAGAGATCACGGATTGTTGTACCTACCAGGGCCTTATGTCGTTCCAGGTGGTCGTTTTAATGAAATGTATGGCTGGGACAGCTACTTTATATTACTAGGACTTTTGCGCGATGGAGAATTGGAACTCGCACAAAGCCAAGTTGAACAATTGCTGTACCAAATACAACATTACGGCATTATTCTCAATTCCAACCGGACTTATATGCTGTCGCGATCGCAGCCTCCTGTCCTCAGCATGATGGTTTTGGCGTTATTCCAGTACACCCAAGATAAAGAGTGGTTGAGGGCAACTGTACCCTTGTTAGAACAGTTTTACTATTATTGGGTAGTTCCGCCCCATTTAAATGCTGCAACCGGCTTATCTAGATTCTACGCCTTTGGGGAAGGCCCCGCGCCAGAAGTTTTGTTCTCCGAGCGAGATGAGCAGGGAAAAAGCCACTACGATCGCGTCAAGGAGTACTATAAAACTTTTGAAGTTGAAGATTATGATGTCAGTCTTTATTACAACCAGGAAACTGACCAACTGACCAACCTATTTTACAAAAGCGATCGCACCATGCGCGAGTCTGGTTTTGATATTACCAACCGATTTGGCCCTTTCAGTGCTGATATCCTCCACTACGCTCCTGTGTGCCTCAACAGTTTGCTGTATCAGGTTGAACGAGACATGGCGCAAATTAAGCATATTCTGGGGAACGAACAATTGGAACAAAAATGGAGCGATCGCGCAGATATCCGCCGCGATCGCATCGATCAGTTTCTTTGGGATGAAGAACAGGGACTATATCTGGATTATCACTTCCAGAGTGGAAAACGCCGCCGCTACGAATTTGCTACTACGTTCTATCCTCTCTGGTTGGGAATTGCTTCTCCAACCCAAGCTAAACACGTTGTCAAAAATCTCTCTTTATTTGAAGCCCCAGGTGGAATTTTTACCAGTACTCATGTCACCGGAAACCAGTGGGATGCGCCTTTCGGTTGGGCACCATTAACGTTAATTGCCGTCCAGGGACTTCACCGCTATGGGTATCATACAGAAGGCGATCGCATTGCTAACAAATTTCTCACTATGGTAGTTAAAGAATTCGAGCGTCACAATACCTTAGTTGAGAAATATGATGTCGAACGCTGTTCTGCCAATGTTTCCGACGATATCTGCTTTGGGTATAGTTCTAACGAAGTTGGCTTCGGCTGGACAAATGGAGCGATTCTAGAACTCTTAGCAATCGGTGATAAAAAAGTTTAAATAAAAAGGCGTGAGTTTTTCCTCATGCCTTTATCTGATTTATTACACTTGACTTTCATTAGTTGCTTTGTCATCTCAAGATTATTACTAATTTTTACTATTAAAAAATATTAAATATTCTATGAAGCTAGGATTATTTTCTCTGTAAATCTACTGTTATACAAGAGTTTATGAAATATAGGTGCTGAGAGTTGACATTATTTATGGTAAATATTACCATAATAAAAGAAGCATCTTGTAAGGAAGCTCTTGCATGACAACTTTTATGCCAGATTTGGACTATGTACATAAACAGCAAAGCCAGCAGAACCAGGAACTAAACCTTTCTGCCGATGACTACAGCTTGCTAACCGACCTTTACCAGTTGACGATGGCAGCTTGTTACACAGGCGAGGGTATAGAACAACGACGGGCAAGTTTTGAATTGTCTGTCAGACGATTGCCAGAGGGTTTTGGTTATTTAATTGCAATGGGGCTGACGCAGGCATTGGAATATTTAGCCAAAATCCGCTTTAATTCCGCGCAAATTGCAGCATTACAGGCAACGGAAATTTTTGCTCACGCAGGCGATCGCTTTTGGTCACTTTTAGCTGAGGGAAGGTTTACAGGTGATGTTTGGGCAGTACCAGAAGGGACAGCTGTATTTGCCAATCAACCACTATTGCGAGTAGAAGCACCCCTTTGGCAAGCGCAACTAGTGGAAACTTACCTTTTAAATACGATTAATTACCAGACTTTGATTGCCACAAAAGCAGCACGGTTGCGGGATGTAGCGGGGGAATCAGCAACACTTTTAGAATTTGGCACTAGACGAGCATTTAGTCCCCAAGGGTCTTTGTGGGCAGCGCGGGCGGCGTTGGCGGGTGGATTAGATGCCACTTCTAATGTGTTAGCAGCGCTACAACTAGGACAAAAGCCAAGTGGTACGATGGCACACGCCTTGGTGATGGCATTGTCAGCAACAGAAGGTACTGAAGAACAAGCTTTTAGTGCATTTCATCGATATTTTCCGGGTGCGCCGTTGCTGATTGATACTTACGATACCGTTGCTGCTGCCCAGCGCTTGGCCGAAAAAGTAAATTCCGGGGAAATGCAATTAACAGGAGTGAGATTGGACTCAGGAGATTTAATTACCTTATCAAAACAGGTGCGATCGCTCCTTCCTGGTGTGTCAATTTTTGCCAGTGGCGACTTGGACGAGTGGGAAATTGCCAAATTAAAAGCTGCTGGGGCTGAAATTGATGGTTACGGACTAGGAACACGACTAGTTACAGGTTCGCCTGTAAATGGAGTTTATAAACTTGTAGACATTGATGGCATCCCAGTCATGAAGCAATCGAGTAGTAAAGTTACTTATCCAGGGCGCAAGCAGATTTTTCGCTCGTTTACGGGAGGTAAGGTAAAAGCAGACAGATTGGGACTCTTAGGTGAAATTGCTTTGGATGAAGAACCTTTGTTGCAATTGGTAGTGCAAGAAGGTGAACGGATACAGCCTTTGGAGTCGTTGGCAACAATTCGTCAGCGTACCGCCGCTTCAGTTGCCAGTTTGCCACAACAGACACGGCGTTTGGATCATCCGGTGGCTGTAGAAGTGGAGATTTCTGAGAAGTTAGGGGTGTTGACTGAACAAACAAAAAAACGCACCGCAGAGGCACAGAGATAAAATTACTCTTTCGGTATGTCTTAATTACGAATTACGAATTATTATGAAAATTGCTTTGTTTGGAACTAGTGCCGATCCCCCAACTGCTGGACATCAAGAAATTTTAAGTTGGTTGTCTGAGCGTTATGATTGGGTAGCGGTTTGGGCAGCAGATAATCCATTTAAATCCCATCAAACACCTTTAGAACATCGGGCGGCAATGCTGCAACTGTTGATTGCGAATATAGACGCACCACGGCACAATATTGCTTTGGAACAAGAATTGAGTAGCTTCAGAACACTGGAAACAGTGAAAAAAGCGAAATTTACTTGGGGTGAAGAAGCTGAATTAACGTTGATCGTTGGTTCAGATTTACTCAGTCAGCTACCACGTTGGTATTGCATTGAAGATTTGTTACAGGAAGTGCAACTACTGATTGTCCCGCGACCGGGATATGCAATAGATGAATCTAGTTCAGAGGTAGTGCAAAAGCTGGGAGGGAAGATTGCGATCGCTAGTCTGACCGGTCTAGATGTTTCCTCAACAGCGTACCGCGAACATGGAGATCCCCAAGCTCTCACAGCCCCTGTAGTTGCTTATATTAATCAAGAGCATTTGTACGAATGCCAGGACGTTCCCAAAAAAAGATACCAACTCCGTTAAACCAACAACCTTTGGCCGATTTCAAGGTTGGTGTTGATAATGTAATTTTTTCTGTAGATACTGTACAAAATCGGCTGTTAGTTCTATTAGTAATGCGACAGCAAGAACCATTTTTAAATCATTGGAGTCTTCCCGGTACTTTGGTACGTCGAGGAGAGTCTTTAGAAGATGCCGCCTATCGCATTATGGCAGAGAAAATTAAGGTCAACAATCTCTATTTAGAACAACTGTATACATTTGGCGGGCCGAATCGCGATCCACGGGAAGCAACCGATAGTTATGGTGTGCGTTATTTATCAGTTAGTTACTTTGCCCTAGTGCGATTTGAAGAAGCCGAATTAATTGCCGATTGCATGACTGGCATCGCTTGGTATCCAGTAAAACAAGTGCCACAATTAGCTTTTGACCATAACGAAATCCTGACTTATGGACATCGGCGGTTACGAAATAAGTTAGAGTATAGTCCGGTGGCTTTTGAAGTCTTGCCAGAAATGTTCACCTTGAATGATTTATATCAGTTATACGCCACAGTTTTAGGTGACAATTTTTCCGATTATTCTAATTTTCGGGCGCGTCTACTCAAATTAGGTTTTTTATGCGATACCGGAATTAAGGTATCACGGGGTGCTGGTCGTCCGGCTAGTTTGTATAAGTTTGATGCGGAAGCTTTTGCTCCCTTAAAAGATAAACCTTTAGTGTTTATTTAACCAATCTCTATCTAAAGTCCAAAGTTAAAAGTCTTAAGTTCAGAGCAATTTATGACTCTTGACAAATGACCAATGACCAATGACAAATGGCAAACAAAATGAAAATTGCGATCGCTCAAATTAATCCTACTATCGGTGACTTGCTTTTAAATGCCCAAAAAATCCTGGAAGCGGCACAACAAGCAGCATCTAGTGGTACGCGTTTGTTGTTGACACCAGAACTTTCTTTGTGTGGCTATCCACCAAGAGATTTATTACTAAATCCTAGTTTTGTGGAAGCGATGGGCATCACTTTACAAAACTTGGCTCAGGATTTACCGCCAAATTTAGCTGTGTTGGTAGGAACTGTTGAACCGAATACTAAAGCACATATTACTGGCGGTAAAACATTATTTAACAGCATGGCTTTGTTAGAAGATGGCAAGGTCAAGCAAATTTTTCACAAGCGACTTTTGCCTACTTACGATGTATTTGACGAGCGTCGCTATTTTGAAGAAGGTTTGCAAGCTAATTATTTCACTCTTGATAATATCCATATTGGCGTAACTATTTGCGAAGATTTATGGAACGATGAGGAATTTTGGGGCAAACGTAGTTATACAGTGAATCCGATTGCTGACTTAGCAATTTTGGGTGTAGATTTGACTGTAAATTTGTCTGCTTCGCCCTACACGGCTGGTAAGCAGCAGTTCCGCGAAATCATGCTCAGGCATAGTGCAGTACGTTTTCAACAACCAATGATTTACGTTAATCAGGTTGGGGGAAATGATGACCTAATTTTTGATGGGCGTAGTTTTGCCTTAAATCGTCAAGGTGAAGTTATAAGTCGCGCTCGTGGTTTTGACACTGATTTATTAATAGTAGAATTTGACGAGGTACAACGTGATTTACAGTCGGGTTCTGTAGCACCTGTCTATGAATCGGAAGATGAAGAAATTTGGCAAGCGTTGGTTTTGGGAGTGCGAGATTACGCTCGTAAGTGTCGCTTTTCTAAAGTAGTGTTGGGTTTAAGTGGCGGGATTGACTCGGCAATAGTAGCTGCGATCGCCACGGTTGCACTTGGTAAAGAAAATGTCCTGGGTGTTCTTATGCCTTCCCCTTACAGTTCCGAGCATTCCATCAGTGATGCTGAAGCATTAGCCGAAAATTTGGGGATTAAGACTCATCTTTTACCAATTGGGGAGTTAATGCAAGGCTTTGATCGCACTTTAGATGATTTGTTTGCGGGTACGGAGTTTGGATTGGCTGAAGAGAATATCCAATCTCGGATTCGCGGTAATTTATTAATGGCGATCGCGAATAAATTTGGCTATCTTCTCCTATCTACCGGTAACAAGTCAGAAATGGCAGTTGGTTACTGTACACTCTACGGGGATATGAATGGCGGGTTAGCAGTGATTGCAGATGTACCTAAAACCCGTGTGTATTCACTTTGCCATTGGTTAAATCGCGATCATGAAATCATCCCGCAAAACGTCTTGACTAAAGCACCCAGCGCTGAACTCAAACCAGGCCAAGTCGATCAAGACTCTCTACCGGCTTACGAAATTTTGGACGATATTTTGCAACGCCTGATTCACAATTACCAATCAGCAGCGCAAATTGTTGCAGCCGGTCACGATGCGGTGATTGTAGACAGAGTAATTCAAATGGTAGCGCGGGCTGAATTTAAACGGCGACAAGCACCCCCCGGCTTAAAAATCACCGATCGCGCCTTTGGAACCGGTTGGCGAATGCCAATTGCGAGTAACTGGGTTGGTGTCAAAAATGCTTACCAGACTAAAACCACAGCTACACCTAACCTTAGTTTGTTGTGATGGACAAAATGCTCATCCGCAAATCAAGTAATTGTACCAATTTGAAGAATGATCGCTACAGATGTAGGTTGGTTTGAGGGAAAAAACCCAAGGCCTCAAAACGTTGTATATGTTGGGTTTAACTTCGCTCTATCTAACCCACGCATCTGTCGCATTCTTTTTTTGAATTGCTATAACCACCTTATAGTAGTTGTAAAAAAATAGTACTTATACCAATTCTCTAAAATGAGGCAACACATTCAAACCCCAAAACCCAGATATAATCAGCTTTATTAATTACGAATTACGAATTGAGCTTAATCAATAGGTTCTTTTTACTCATCTAAACGCTGTGCGATCGCATTCAGCAACTCTTCAAAGTCTGATTCGCTGTGAATATCAGGGGTGAGCGTGTTCATATCTTTTAGCAGGTTGGTGAGTTCTGCGATCGTGTGCCGAATCTCGGTGTATTGGTCAATTTCTTCACGAAATCCCTGCAAATTAGCTGCACCAACTTCTCTCATAGCTTCGTCCAATTCTTTAATTTCGTCTTCCCAATGCTTAATATATTTAAGTCTTGCAACAGGTTTATAAATTTGGGCATCGGCTAACACAATCGGGAAAATTCGATTATAAAATTCACCATTTCTAGCAATTTGCACTAGCTCAAACATACAATTGGGGGACTTTAAATACTTGTCACTAATAACTGCGATCGCACATTTACCGCGTCCAATCCGTTCCATGAAGGCTTTAATTAGTCCTTTGTAGCCCAAATCGCGTTTATCACGGATGATTTTGATTCCTTTTGCCTGCAAAGTCTCATCCAGTTGATTGACAAATTGCTCACTTTCTCCACCCCAAGCATAAGAAATGAAAATTTCCTGACTATTGATCGTCAACGATTCATTTCTCTCTTGTTCCAGTTCCCTTTGCAACGGTGTAACTTGAGGGTTAATTTCCCCATCTACTTTAGCGGGTTGGAGCATGACATCATCGATTAACCTGCGGACATCTACCATTTCATAGCTGTTTTCACACTCAATTTGGTAGCGGTTTGTATCTAAACGTTTTTTGAGTGAGTCCAGAGAATAGGAATGAGGTGTGGACAGATTTTTGCAAATCTCGCAGTTACAAGGAACCAAAGTTTGATATTGCAAACGTTCGTAAGAGTTATGGATTTTTTCGAGTTCATGGGTGATGACAGCCATCAATTCTTTTTTGCGGTTTCCGGCTACACGGATTTTAATTTCCCGTTGATTGTAGTTTTCAATGATTTCAGCACGAGTTTGGTCTTTGTTGAGAACAATACCGCTTTTCCAAACGAGTTTTTGCTGTTCAATCCAAGGGTGCGTCTCGACAATAAAACGGGTGAAGATGCCTTTGGGCATGAATGTATAGGTGTAGCGCAGGATAAGGTTATTGCAATCGTCCCAGGTATAATCAGCTTTTTCAATGGAAAGCAATTGAGGCGCAACATAGGTGTCACGATTACCGGGAATTTCGTAGCAAAGCTTGAACTGCATCATTAATTGAAGTAATTCATCTCGCATATCTGCATATTCGCCGCTTTTCCAAATATCTTCGAGGTCGTCCTTGGTAAAACAACCCAACTTTTTCTTAACATTGTCATTGTCCAAAACATTGTAGACGGCAGTAGTTCCCCATTCGGGTTTGAGGATGACGTAGTGTTTAAGTGCAGAATTGTCTTGAAAATGCAGGCAAACGCCGAGGTCATGGAGATAGTTGCTTAAGCGCAGCATATCTTTACGGTCTGTTAATTTATTAAGTCGGCAAAGGGTACGGTATTCTTCAAAGCTGATGTAATTTCGGGAATCGTTCTCTAGCGCTGCTCTGACCCTTACCCAGAGTTTTGGTAGAGGTGTACCAACGTGGTCAAGATTGCTGATGTAAAGCTGAATTGCGTCTTTAATCTCTGTTAAACCTCGATTAGTATCTAAGTTGGTTGCCAGTATTTTTTCTAGGTTGGTGAATTCTCCTCGCATCTGGCGCTCATTGACTTGGCAATCACGGTCTTGTTTTTCGTTTTTGATGATAAAAACTGAACTTTTGTCGCTCAAGAGTTCGACAACCTTAAGCCACCAGTAAAAGTCAGTGTTTTCTTTGCGAGTGTCGGCAACTAAAGCATAGAGAGAACGCTTGCTGAGGAAAAACTGATGGGTTTGATGGTAGATTTCCTGACCGCCAAAATCCCAGATGTTGACGCGAAACTCTTTGCCATTCGGCTGTGTAAAGTGCCACTGGATCACATCAATACCTTGCGTTGATTCCTCATCTGTCTGAAGTTCGTAGGTTTCATCTGCAATTTTCTTGGCTAAAGAGGTTTTACCGGCTCCTCCTTCGCCAACAATCAATAATTTTGCTTCGTAGAAGGGTTCTGTTTCGGTTGGGTCTTGTACCCGGAAATAGAAATCGAGAATTTCATTCACATCGCCTGGATATTGATATAATTCCCTCGGCCCCAAAATCTCTGGTGGAATGGGGACTGGATTTCTACGAAGATCCAGCTTTTTCAGGTTTGACAGTTGCCTGATTTCCGGTGGCAGACTGCTCAGTTGATTGTTGTAGAGGTTGAGGGTTTGCAGGTTGGTGAGTTGGCCAAATTCCGGTGGCAGACTGCTCAGTTGATTACTGCTGAGGTGGAGGGATTGCAGGTTGGTGAGTTGGCCAAATTCCGCTGGCAGACTGCTCAGTTGATTATTGTTGAGGTCGAGGGATTGCAGGTTAGTGAGTTGGCCAAATTCCGCTGGCAGACTGCTCAGTTGATTATTGTTGAGGTCGAGGGATTGCAGGTTGGTGAGTTGGCCAAATTCCGCTGGCAGACTGCTCAGTTGATTACTGCTGAGGTGGAGGGATTGCAGGTTGGTGAGTTGGCCAAATTCCGCTGGCAGACTGCTCAGTTGATTATTGT
>NZ_JBALDC010000076.1:0-130038 GCF_036917575.1 Nostoc sp.
AGTTGGCAGTATACCTGGAAATAAGGGTGGAAACGTTTCTTTGATTGGTGCTTTAAGCCTTGATGGACTGGTTGCAGCGATGACTGTACCAGGAATGCTAGCACTCTGACTATCACCACCATTTTAAAATACTTAGGCGATGCAATAATAATTTCTAAAAACTATATTTCCTAACACACATTTTTGCTATTGGATCAGAATTATGCAAGATTGAACCTTGGTAGAAAGGCTTGTTTTAAGCCCTTGCTCAACTTTGCTAATCAGTTTGTCAAAAGCTTCTTGATCTGCTGTCAATTGTTCTTGAATAACTTTCTCTAACTCAGGCTTTATTTGAGTACATATATCCTCAATTTTTCTGTCATTCAAAAAACTAGAACGCATCCAACTAGGTACATCCACATTTGTCTTAATTACTTCTTGAACACTTTTGCGATTTAGCTCCATTCCTGCCGCCATCACTGAAGCGCCATACACTAGTGCAATCGGCCAGGTTAAATGTCCAGTTAGTATGAGAGTAATAATACTAGCCACAGCGCCTCCACCAATTACTACATTGACGATAAACGCCACTGTCTCAGCCAAGATAGCATCTCCAATTCGTAGCTCTGGGTTAACAAAATTTGGGTCAATACTATCCTCGAACCTTAAGCTGCTTCTAGGTATCTGAAACTTTCGACATATTGGATCGGTTTGTGCGGCTAAATCAGGTTGGATTTTATTGCTAAACCAAGAAGCGCATTGATGATTAATTATCTGCACAGCGCGATCGCTTTTGAGCCACTGTTCTGCTCGACCGATCAAAGCTGTTTCCAAATCGGCTAAAGTCCGTATTTTGTTTTTTTGCCAATCTTTTAAAGATGGTTTAACTGCGTTGACAATCAAGCTATCCGCTAAAGGTTTAGTTAGTGATTCGATTAACTCCGGGATATGCCTTTCAATCAAACCTTTAAGCTTGTTTGAGGTAAATAGTTTGTTAACTTCTTCTTTAAAAGCAGCAGCACGCAAATCCCATCGTCCGACTCGTGCTAAACCCATTGCAATGCACCGTTCTGGTTCTGGATCGGGGCGAAGCAGCGTTTCTGGTTCGGGAAACATTTCCTGACAAAGAACGTGCGTGAACTTCATGCGAGATGCACCACCAGTCATCAGCATAAGTTTCGGCATGATTCCAAGTTCTTTCAACTTTTGTTTTGCCTCGGTTAAAGAGTCACGAAATGATTTAATCCAACTATTAAGCTCTAATTCAGGTAAGGGTTGGTTTAAGATTTCCTCCATCAGCAATTTATTGACTTGAGGAATAAAAAAAATCTGTTCGTTGATTGACTCGAAGCCACGTGCAAAGGATTCAGGATCGCTGTATAGCTGTTCATTAGAAAAGTAATCTTCTTTAGCTTTGCGACAAGCAAGTTCACAACGAGCTTGGTGATGCGGATATTCTTTAAATACTTTTTCCAGTAATACTTTTTGTTCGTGGTTAGCGAGAGTCCGGGCAAAAATAGCCTTGTCAATCAAAGATGCACCCAAAGTATTACTCCCGAAATCTATTGGGATCTCTTCTAAGCTCTTAACCAGAGTAAAATCTGTGGTTGAAGAACCAATATCGACAATTAGCACCGAGCCAACAAGTTTGTCATACTCCAGCTTCCCGGCTTCTTTGGCTTGCATGAAAGCAGCCCGCGATTCCGGTACAACATTGAGTCGGGAAATACCAGCTTCTTGAAGTAGCTTTTGGTATTCTAAGCGATCGCTAAGTGACCATCCTGAAGGACAACCAATGTAAAAATAGCTACCTTCTTTGCCTTCAACTTGTTTACTTTCTTGCAAAAGGCGGTAGTAGGTTGCCACAAAAGTGCTAATTGTTTCCCGATATTTGGGATCGTTGTTGGGTTTTTGCTTGAAAGAAATTGTCAGTTGAGTAACGCCAGCTTGAATTAATGCTTGTTCGCCGACAAGATAACCGAGTTTGGGATGCCAACCAAGAGCTGTAATTTGGTTCTTCTTATTGTTAACCTCCAACATCTGGGGAGGTTCGATGCTTTCCACTACAGCTTTAGCTACAGCCGTTTCACCGTGTCCCAAATCAAAACCGATTGTTTCTAAAATTTCCATATCCTTATTATCTATTATTCTCTAGCAGAGGAATATGCTGGCTCAATTACCCTACCGCGTCTAATCAAGCGATCGCCTTTCAACAAAGCCGGAGTTAGAGTTACATGATCTTTGGTATCGGGGTCGATACTTGGTTCAAAGTCAAAAAACTCGCGATCGCTGTGCGGGTCATTTGGTCGGTAAATTTGAGTGTTAATTCCCTGAGACATTAAAATTTGTGGCAGAAGTTTCGCCAGTTCATGAGCCATTTGCGGTTTATCAAGTTTTGATGCGCCCATTAGCCTTTGCAGAAAACTTAATAGCTCTGGCAATTCTTCTATTGCTAGGTCGCCTTCATGTTTATTTGATTCTTCTACTCTAGCTACTGCTAGGTCGATAGTGTTGAGAGCATCGCTAAGGCAATCTAGAAATACATTGCTATCAACTCGGAGAATCGGTTGAGGTAATTCCAATAGCCCTTCAGATATAGAATTATTTTGCTGGTTGTTTAATTCCAGTTGAAGTACAATTTCTAGTCCTATAAGTAGAGAAGTTAATAAGATAGCCATCCAAGCACCTGGGGTAGTTTTAGTTAAAGAAAATAAGGAGCTTAAGATGCCGATATAAACTAGCCCCTGTAGTAGTTTCAGGATTAATTTGCTCGAAAAAAGTTTTGTACTTGGGTTAGTAATTTGTCTTTGCTCTGTTGGAGCCGCTTGAAGATAATTAGCTGCTGCCAGAGTGGCGATAGACTGCCGCAGCGTATCCAGGAAAAAGGAAGCCAGACGAACTTGAGCCAAATTAAGCTTTTCAATATAAATTCTTTCGAGATTGTCGAGTCGGTTTTGCACCAGTTTAACTATTTGCTCAATGCCGATTGTATTATCAATATCTGTCTGGAGTTGGTTGCGTTCTTCGCTAAAAAGTGAGGTGATTGTTTTCATTGCGTTGATTAAGACTTTAAGGTTATTAATTAGGAGTGAAATCAATATTCATTTTTTCATTTCACCCTGTAATCAGATAATGACGGAATAATTCATAATTACTAATTATGAATTAGGTTGATTGCAAATTACTACTCATCAAAAGGAGGAGCAGAATGTTTATCTCCGTCATTGCAGACTACGGTACAGGAGATCCGGCATTTACTGAAGTCACACAACGTCTGCTGATAACTTTTCCCCATGCCCAAATTCATTTGCTTTCGGTTCCAGCATTCAGTACCTTGGCAACGGGATTCTGGATTGCCCAACTGGGACTCAACCCAGGGCCTAGCGATCGCCTAATTTATCACAACTGTGCGCCTCGTCAGGACGATCCTGAAGCTCGTCGAGACAATGAAGGTGAAGGATTAACTTATGCCCTTTTATCTAATGGTGTAAAAGTAGTGGGTGTGAATGCAGGCTATACCCTCTCCTTTATCAAAGATTATACAAAGGAGTTACGAGCAATCAACGTTTCTCGTGGTGGATCGCAGTTTCGCTCACGGGATGTGTTTCCTCCAGCTGCGGCTGCCATTGTAAATGAAGATTTTAGCATTCTGGGAGATAGCTTGAAGAGTGAGCAAATCCCAGATGTTCCACCAGATCGCATTGCCTGGATTGATGGTTACGGCAACATCAAAACAACTATCGCGGCCCATACACTTAATTTGGAGCCTCAAAGCAAGATCGTGATCCGGATTGGAGATGTGGTCAGCGATGCAGTGTATTCTGATGGTAGTTTCAAAGTATCTGAAGGAACTTTGGCCTTTGCTCCTGGTAGTTCCGGTTGGTCAAGAGGCGATTCTGGAGAACCATTGCGCTTCCTAGAGCTATTTCTGCGAGGAGGGAGTGCTTGGGAGCGCTTTGGTCGTCCCCGTGTGAATCAGCAAGTAACTCAAATTGCCTAAAATTACTTATACCAATTTGAAAAAAGAATGCGACAGATACTACAAATGAGATATTAGCTATTTTGAGCGGCATTAATCCCAGCTTGATTGCAGAGAGTGATCTTATACCAGTTATCTAAAATCCCCATCTTCATGTTACCGCATCATTATTTTGGAATAGAGTCTATGAGTTTACCTCCAGAAATTTTAGAGGAAAAATCATAAACTCTTAAATCAAATCCACTTTCTCACCCCTTACCTACGGTGTATACACAAGTCTTAAAAACCTAGCTTGATAAAACTTTTTTAGTTTTCGTTCCCAGTCTCAGACTGGGAATGCATTTATTGAGTCTCTAATATCAAGTCCGGCCAATTAGTTATGATTCCCGAATCTATGCAGAAACCGGAAAACCTTCTTTCCCCCTGCAAGAACTGCGGTCTTAATGATAAGTCTTTCACCGGACACGATATAACTGGAGGCAGCAGCACCTAATAGCCATTCCCATGCAGAGTACAGGAATGAGATAAACGACAGAACAATGGAAAATCAAACTTTTTTTGACTTGTGTGTACATTGTAGGTTAGAAATACGTGCTTTTGGCAATTTGGCATCCAAAGTTTTTCTGTTGCAGTTTTAATTTATATATCAACAGGGTTACAGGAACATTGAGAAAATTCTACAAGGGATCAATTCCCGTCTCAAAATCCTACCCAATAGCCAGTTGTTGATGTTCACGCTCTCCGAACCACCTTGAGGTGGATGCAGCGCAAGCGTCACCGCTTCACCACAACTGGCTAGAAATCAAACAGAAAATATATAGTATAAATGCACTGACACAGATTTAAGTCGAGGATGGCAGTATTTGAGTCATATTGAGCTGGAAATGTTAATATCATTCAAGACATTCATACTCCAACTCTTGACCCTTGTTACAAAAAGCTATTAACGAACTTGCAGAGCATTGCTAAAGAATATATCAGTTGCAGACTTGATTGCATTTGACCGATTACAAACTCCAATTTGGATTTATGATATTCAAAACTTGCAGATGTGGTGGGCGAATCAATCCGCACTGCATATTTGGAATGCTCCAAATCGAGAAGAATTGCTTAATCGCGACTTCAGTGATATTTCCCAGTTTACTCACACTCGAATCCAAAGTTATTTGCAAGAATTTCAGCAAGAGAAAACCATCACTGAAAACTGGACATTTTACCCACAAGGAAAACCTGTTTCTCTTCGCTGCATCTTTTCTGGAATTCAAATTGAACAAGGGCGAATGGCGATGCTGGTTGAAGGCTCAACACAAGTCATCAATCAGATCGATCAAGAAACACTCAGATCAATTGAAGCCCTACGTCATACCACAGCGATCGTCTCACTTTACACGATGGATGGTGTGCCTTTGATGCAAAACCCGGCAGCCCTTCGCTGTTATCGAGATACCCTACATCCTAACTCGTCAGCTGAGAATATTTTCCTAAGTCACTTTGTCGACAAGAGTGTAGGGCAACAGGCTATGGAAGCGATTAATTTAGGTGAGATATTCAATATAGAGGCTCAGGTGTTCACCACTGAGGGAATTCAATGGCATGAGATAGATATACGATGCACCCGCGATCCTGTAACAGGTAACTCTATTATCCTTGTCAACGAAAAGGATATTACCAAGCAACAAGCAGCGCTACAGGAACACCAGCGTGCAGAGTCAGAATTGCGCAGGCGGGAAACTTTGCTGCGTTCCATGACTGACACTTCTTTGCTGGGATTCTTTGTTGTTGACAATCACACCGACGAAATCCTTTATTTCAATCACCACTTCTGTAAAATTTGGGGCATCGAACATTTAGAAGACCAAATGCGTCTGGGTGCTTTAAAAAATAATGAGATTATTCCTGAGTGTATATCTTCAATTGTTGATGTATGGGCATTTACTGAATCCTTTAAACTGTTGCAGTCTGAAGAAAATCGTAGCACGATTGAAGATGAAATTTTATTTGTTGATGGGCGAACGATTCGCCGCTTTTCCAGTCAAATTCGGGATATTCAGGATCGATACTTTGGGCGGTTATACATTTTTGAAGACATCACCTCACGCAAACAAATCGAAGCCGCACTCAAAACCAGTGAAGAAAGATGGCAGTATGCCTTGGAAGGAAATGGGGACGGAGTTTGGGATTTGAATGCTGAAAC
The DNA here is from genome assembly GCF_036917575.1 of Nostoc sp. Classification (GTDB taxonomy): domain Bacteria; phylum Cyanobacteriota; class Cyanobacteriia; order Cyanobacteriales; family Nostocaceae; genus Nostoc. Next base: position 6,153 of record NZ_JBALDC010000076.1, read on the forward strand.
TAACGAAGTTTTTTTCTCCCGGCGATGGAAAGAAATGTTAGGGTTTGCAGAGCATGAAATTGGAAATACCCTCAGTGAATGGGAAGAACGGGTGTACATAGATGATAAAGCGAGGGTTATCGAAGAGATTATCAAGCATTTGTACGGTGAAACCCAGCAATATGTCAGTGAATATCGGATTAAGTGCAAAGATGGAACCTACAAGTGGATTTTAGATCGGGGGCAAATTTCGAGTCGCGCAGCCAATGGTTTTCCCCTACGGATGCTAGGAACTCATACTGATATTACTGAACGCAAGCGTATAGAAGAAGCACTGCGAGAAAGTGAACAACGCTATCGTTCTGTAATTACAGTGATGGCAGAAGGTATTGTCCTACAGCAATCAGATGGGCGGATTACCGCCTGTAATGACAGTGCCGAAAGAATTTTAGGGTTAACAGTCGATCAAATGATCGGGCGAACTTTCATTGATCCGCGATGGCGAGCGATTCATGAAGATGGTACTTCTTTTCCAGAGGAAACTCACCCTGCCTTTGTCACCTTACGCACCGGACAACCCCAATTTCATATAATTATGGGAGTTCACAAACCTGATAGCAGCTTGACTTGGATTTCAATCAATTCTCAGCCACTGTTTGAATCCGATGAATCCAAACCATCTGCGGTGGTGACATCATTTACAGATATCACAGACCGCAAACAGGCACAAATTGCCCTGCAACAGCAAACAGAACGGGAACGCATGGTCTATGCGATCGCTCAACATATCCGCAAGTCTTTGGACTTGGATGAAATATTGAACACAACTGTTACTGAAGTTCGACGTTTTCTGCAAACTGATCGTGTGATTATCTACCGCTTTAACCCTGATTGGAGTGGTGTGGTTGTTACTGAGTCTGTAGCAGAAGGTTGGCGAACGATTTTGAATATGGAAATTACAGACAGCTATTTTGTCAAAACACAGGGACAGTCTTATCAACAAAGTACGCTCAAAGTTACTCCAGACATCTACACTGCCGGATTGGACCCTTGTCATGTAGAGTTATTGGAAAAATTGCAAGTTAGAGCCAAGCTAGTTGTACCAATTTTACAAGGCGATCGCCTTTGGGGACTTTTGGTTGCTCATGATTGTAGCGCCCCGTGTGAGTGGCAACTTTGGGAGAGCGAACTGCTTGAGCAATTGGCAACACAGGTAGCGATCGCTATTCAACAATCAGAACTTTATCAACAATTGCAGCGTGCCAACCAGCAACTTGAAAATATGGTGATGGTAGATGAATTAACTCAAATCGCCAATCGTCGATGTTTTGATAATCGGCTTAATTCTGTCTGGCAATATCTTTTACGAGAACAAGGTTTTGTCTCACTACTTTTATGCGACATTGATTATTTTAAACAATATAACGATACTTATGGTCATGCCACCGGAGATGATTGTTTGCGCTTTATTGCCAGAGCTTTCAAACAAAGTGTCAAACGTTCTAGAGATTTAGTTGCTCGTTATGGCGGAGAAGAGTTTGTTGTCATCTTGCCTAATACTGCTATTGATGGGGCTTTTCACGTTGCCCAAGAAATTCATAAAGCTTTAGAACAGCTAAATATTCCCCATGCGGCCTCGGCTGTGAAACATCACGTCACCTTGAGTATTGGAATTGCCACAGTGATTCCAACACCCAATATAGTTCCTTTAGATTTGATTGAAGCAGCAGATCAAGCCCTTTATCAAGCTAAAGCAAACGGACGTAATTGTTCTTGTATAAATAGACTGTCTTAGCTCGACTTTATCCATTTTTTACTAACGCGATACTCCTGCGGAATCGTTGCACGAACGTTTAAACTGAAACCTTTATGAGATAATAGTTTTACTTTTTTAACTTCATCGATAATTTGTGACGTAGAAAAAGTATTTACCAAAAAGCTAGGGTTTTTGCCGGATAAAGAAAACCTAGTTCTTGGTTTTGGATAAAGTCGAGCTTAGGTAGCTAGAGATATTGTTTGAATGCTGACTAATAGGTTGAAAAATAATATCCCTATATTTATAGAATGTTTGAAGTGACTTAAATACACAATCTAAGTCTCAAAGCTAGGTACAAAAACTCTCTTACTTCTGTTAGCACCGTAAAGTATAGCCTATTTTGACTCATGAATTCTGAATTTGGCTGTGTCAAAAACTTTTATACAGAAAGGCTTTTAACAAACTATGATTTGATTGATTATTGAAATTTATAAAAGGAGCGATAAAGCCGCTTTCACGACTATACTTCTATCGCTTGTTCAACTGCTTTCATCGCTAATGCAGACTGGATTCTAACAACTCTAAATCGCGTGAATATTAAATGACTCTTAAACCGTGTCATCAGGTACTCTTACATCTTACTTAAGTCTGATATCTTCTAGAGAACAGCTTTTTTGTTGTCAGGTAGATTGATGAGTCGAATTAATGGATTTATCGGGCGACGTAATTTATTAAAATTCGCCAGTGTTCTAGGTATTGCAGCTACTACTTTTGATCATAGCTTTTGGAATCCAGAGCAAACTGCTGTTGCTGATATTCACTTAGTTAACCCTAATTCAATCAGTCCGAATGAAGCCATCAGACGCTTGCTTGATGGTAATCAAAGATTTATCCATCAAAAACCTCAATATCCCGATCAATCACTAGAACGCTTACGATTAGTTGCTAAAGCTCAGTATCCCTTTGCCGCCATATTGGGCTGTGCAGATTCTAGAGTACCAGCGGAAATTGTCTTTGATCAAGGACTTGGAGATTTATTTGTCGTAAGAGTTGCTGGTAATGTTGTTAGTGACACGATTATAGGTAGTCTGGAATACTCTACAGTAGTATTGGGTTCGCAGTTGATTATGGTTTTGGGTCATAGAAGATGCGGTGCAGTAGCAGAAGCAATCAAAAACGAACCACTTCCAGGAAGAATTGGTTTGATTATTGAGGGTATCAAACCATCTGTAGAAAGGGTAAAGTTCAAAACGGGTGATAATATGCAAGATGCAGTTATAGCCAACATTCAGTATCAAACTGAAAAATTGCAAGAAAGCTCAACTATTTTAGCTAAATTGCTTCGTGAAGGTAAACTAAAAATTGTTGGTGCTTGTTACGATATTGACACTGGTAAAGTCAACATTATTACTTGAAGATCTCACAATTTTTAAGTGTATACTTCTTAGTTCGATGTTGATCTATGCTGATGCCAACTCACGAAAATTTAGAAAAAACTTAAAGCTTGTAATAAATAAACCCAGCAGGAACTATATAACAAGACCGCCTGCCAGGAAGGTATAATATATTTTAGCCATGTTTGATTGGTTAACGCTTATTTATAAAAAATAATTGCGTATCCCTAAATACAATAACTAAATGCTTCGGAAAACACAGTTAAGAAAAGTTACTAAATAGGTTAATTTCCAATTAAAACCCAATACGCTGGGGTTAAGAATTATTCTCTGTAGTTTGAATTCATAAAGATTTAGGTTACAGGGTACAAAAGGTAATTTTCTTTACTGTCACCTGTAACCCTTCCCCTTGTTAACTTCTAACTTCCTTTACTATTGCTCCAACAATTTTATCCGTTGCCACCAAAGATTTAGGGGATAATAGACCACAGGTGCCCACAGACTACTCAGAATGGCAGAGGCAAGAGCGACACGCTGATAATATGTCCAAATATCTGTCACCTTGCGCTCATTGCCCAGCAAAGTTAATTGCAACCCAAAGATAGTTTCTGCCAAAACTGCCATAACAAAGACAATTACAGCAATCGAAATAAAATCTTCTTCAATAAAACGCTGTTTCTGGAGCAGACCAGTTAAAACTCCCACTATCCCTAAACTGATGGCATGAGTAGGATTAGGTGATGTCATTGAATCTTGAAGTAGCCCTAGAACTATACCTGCCAATGCTCCGGCAAACACCGTGCGCTTTATACTCCAAGCTACCACCCAAATTAACAGCCAGTTAGGGCCAATTCCTAACAATTCCATACCGGGGAATCGGGTTGGTAATAATAGCAAACATAACAGTACAGAACTAGCTGTCACTATCCAACTAAATAACTGACGTATACCGGGATGCCAACGAGCAAGTGGCTGGATTCGGAATTTCGATTTTCGCTCTAACGATTTTGGCTTTTTCTGCCTGCTACCACCAAATGCAGGAATCTTCATTTTTCTATGGATTTTTTCAAAGAATTTACTTAGACTTTTGCGGCACTTGATTTGCCGACTCTTGGTTTTCTGGCTTGGGATAAACAGCTACCCAATCGAGAGAGCGGATTGGCGGAAAAAGCTCAATTTTCGCCACTGATGCCGGAAGTTTCTTTAAATCCAGTGATTTAATTCGTCCTACTGCCAAACCGGAAGGAAATTTCTGACTATAAGTAGATGTGGAAACTAAATCTCCTACTTTGACATTTGGAACTTTTTCATAAAACTCCAATACAGCTTCGGCAGAAGAATCTCCTCGCAAAACGCCTTTAGCTGCTGTGCGGCTAATCGATACACCCACTTGACTCTTAAGGTCACTGATTAACAACACGCGGCTAGTATTGGCAGTTACACTCTCCACCAAACCCACCAATCCGCCTTCTGCTTTGACTATGAAGCCTTCCTGAATCCCTGCATTTGCACCACGATTCAGCGTAACTTGTTGCCACCACTGGTCAGCACTACGTCCTACTACCCGTGCTGGAATTGGGCGTGATGCCAACGGCTCTTTTTCCACATAGCCTAATAAATCTTGTAACTTTGTCTTTTGACTTTCCAAATCTACTATACGGGTTTGCAATTCCATTATCCGGGCATCTCTAAGACGTTCTTCTGAAGTTGGTCCTGACTGCAACATCTCTAATGGACGGGTAATTGCCTGGTATGTTTCAAGCACTAGTTCACCTTGAGTCTGTCGCAATATCCAAGCACTACCAACTATTAAACCTAACAAGCCAATTTGCAACCCTTTACGATCCCACCAACGCCGTACTGTCACCATATATACCTATACGTACTTATATAAATTAAGTTCTATTTGGATGCTATGTATATAAAACCCAAATAGAACTCAAATAGAACTTAAGTCTGATATTTTTTTTGCTACATATTGCGAGAGCTTTCGGTAACAACTCGTTCCAACTGTTTAAAGTTTTCTAACACACGACCTGTTCCCAGCACAACACAGCTCAAAGGATCGGCAGCAATGTGGGTAATAATCCCTGTTTCATGGCTAATGAGGGTATCTATGCCTTTGAGCAAAGCACCGCCTCCAGCTAACATAATACCTCTGTCAATAATGTCTGCTGCAAGTTCTGGCGGTGTGCGTTCGAGTGTCCGCTTCACAGCTTCTATAATTACTGATAGCGGTTCCATCATACTTTCACGGATTTCTGGCGCTTTGATTGTTACAGTTCGCGGTAGACCAGAAAGCAGGTGTAAGCCTCGGACTTCCATCATGGCGTCATTATCATCATTAGTTGGATAGGCAGAACCCATCCGAATCTTGATTTCCTCGGCAGTACGTTCACCAATGACTAAATTATGAACTTTTTTAATATACTGAACGATCGCATCAGTTAGTTCATCTCCAGCAATGCGTACTGATTCGCTGATTACCGTACCTTGAAGACTCAGCACTGCAACTTCTGTTGTCCCACCACCAATATCGATGATCATGTTGCCAGTTGCTTCGGCAACAGGTAATCCTGCACCAATAGCCGCAGCTACAGGTTCATCGATTAAATAAACTTTTCTTGCTCCTGCTTGGTGAGCTGCATCCATGACAGCTCGCCTTTCTACTCCTGTTACACCACTGGGAATACCAATGACAATCCGGGGTAAAATCAAAGATTTACCTTCATTTACACGCTGAATAAAGCTTTTGAGCATCAGCTCGGCTATCTCAAAGTCAGCGATTACACCATCCCGCAAAGGACGCAGAGCAATCACATTTCCCGGTGTGCGACCGAGCATTTTTTTGGCTTCTTCTCCTACTGCTAGTGCTACCTTTTCGTTGACATCGATCGCAACTACAGAAGGTTCTTGTAGTACAATACCTTTACCAGATACATAAACCAGGGTGTTTGCGGTACCGAGGTCGATACCCATATCCCATGAAGTGCGAAAGTTTCTAAAAATACCCACGCGTCTGTAAGCCCCCTATGTGCGATACTTTTTGACTACAACGGTAAGAGTTAATCGCGCTTGATTCGATTATGTTTGTATCCTAAATTGAGTAAACTAGACAATATTTTTATATGATTACCAGGAATATTTAGTATGTCTCAAGCGCCGTACTTTTTGATATTCTCTGGTTAAATTAGTATACTCCTATACTTTTATGTGTTTACTCCAAATAGTGTGTATAAATTTTCAAGTCAATTATATTGTTAACTGTTTAACACATTATTTTCAAGTCTTTCACAATTCGCTATGATGAAAGTCGAAATTGCTAAGTACGTTTGTACTGAAGAGGAACGCAGATGAGTATTAATATTGTCACCCTTGTTGGTCGTGTAGGTGGCGACCCTGATATAAAATATTTTGAATCTGGTAAGGTTGTATGTAAATTAACACTAGCTGTCAATCGACGTTCGCGCAACAATGAGAAACCTGACTGGTTCACACTGGAGTTATGGGATAAGACGGCTGAGGTAGCAGGTAATTATGTCCGTAAGGGAAGCTTAATCGGCATAAAAGGTTCCTTAAAATTTGACACATGGAGCGATCGCCAAACAGGAGCAAACCGTTCTACACCAGTTATTAGAGTAGAGCAACTAGATTTATTAGGCTCTAAGCGAGATGCAGAAGGCGGTACAGAAGATATATCTTCAGAACATTTTTAATTAGGCATTGGGGATTGAGCATTGGACATTGATTATTAGTCCCTTGCCTTTACAAATGACAAAGGACTAATGACAAATGACTAATAACTAATTTGCAACGTCACCGATGCTTCTACTTCTTGTTCACCACCAACAATCGGGGTGGAAGCATCAGCTGATTTCGCAGCCTCAGCCCGTAAAAACATTGGTGGTGGTGGAGGCGCACTAGCATTATTAACTTGAATGCTGACTATTTCTTTGGATTTAAAACCCAAAGCACTGAAAACGGCATCAGCTTGCTGCTGTGCGTCTTGAGTAGCTTCTTTTAATGCTTGCTTTTGAGCAGCAGCGATCGCTTGATCATTCGCAACAAAACTAATGCCGTTAATTTGTGTTGCACCGGCTTTGACTGCATCATCCAATAATGTCCCAGCTTGCTCAACAGCAGTTCTAAAACTTACAGTGTTACTGGCAGCATAGCCTGTAATTCGCTGCACATTGTTGGTATAGCTGTAAACTGGGTTGAGCCGGATACCAGTGGTTTGTAATTTTTCAACATTTTTGCTCTTGAGAAACGCAACCACCGCAGATGACTTCTGAGCGGCTTCTTGTTGTACCTCTTGGGCTGTTTTCCCCTGAATCTCCACTCCTAAACTGACTTGTGCCAGAGTTGTTGGAATTGTTTCGACTCCGCGGCCACTAACACTAAGGGTTCGCGACAATTTATCTTTTTCTTGTGCAAATGCAGGTAGTACAAAGGTTGTACATAAAAGCATTGCTAAAGGCAGTATTTTCCACAGGTTTCCAGACGGAAACTGAGAACCGGGTAAAGCGGCTCTAGTCATAATATTTGCACTCCTCAAAGTATCCACAGATGGTTTGAATAAACGTATGTAGCAATCTTCCGGTGGTCGTTGAGAGTCAACCACCAGAAGTTTTTCACAACTCAAGTGCGATCGCCAGATACAATTTCTATGTTCTTACTTTGACACAGCGATCGTCAAAAGCGGAAATGGTTACATTTTTGGATACTAAAAAAATCCACTAATACTGCACAGCATAAATGAAACGTTTACACTGTATTCATTTTGAATTTTGAATTTTGAATTTTGAATTCAGATTATGTCTTTATATGATGTTTTTCAGAAACGCGTCAAAATCAAAGAGAAGGATTTTCAGAGAACCTAATGCATTTGTTAGAACCAATCAACTTCTCTTTTCCTCTGCTGGCTAGCGCAACACAAGCCGCAGACAGTTCAATGGTAGTCGAAGCAGTGCTACTAAGCTTAGTAGTCATTTATCTCGCCAGCAAAGTTGGTGGAGAGCTATCAAACCAAGTGGGTTTGCCGCCTGTTTTAGGCGAACTCGTTGGCGGTGTGGTAGTTGGCATCTCTGTTTTCCATCTTTTAGTCTTTCCAGAAGGCGGCACAGACAGTTCTAATTCTTTGATTGTGTCCTTCCTTCAAACCACTGCTGGTTTGACGCCTGAAGCCGCTCCAGCCGTATTTGCAGCTCAGTCCGAGGTCATTTCCGTTTTGGCAGAATTGGGTGTGATCATTCTGCTGTTTGAAATCGGCTTGGAGTCGAATTTAAAAGATTTAATGGCAGTTGGTATCCAAGCCACCGTCGTCGCAGTTGTGGGAGTAACAGTACCCTTTGCTGCGGGGACTGTGGGACTGATGACTTTGTTTGGGATTAGTGCTATACCTGCAATTTTTGCAGGGGCGGCTTTGACTGCTACTAGTATTGGGATGACATCCAAAGTGCTGTCAGAACTGGGGCGACTCAATTCTAAAGAAGGGCAGATTATTTTGGGTGCTGCGGTAATTGACGATGTACTAGGAATCATCGTTTTAGCGGTAGTTGCCAGTTTAGCTAAAGACGGCGTAGTGGATGTCAGCAAAGTCATTTACTTGATTCTCAGCGCCACAGGTTTTATTTTGGGAGCAATCCTACTAGGCAATGTTTTTAATAAGTCTTTTGTAGCGATCGCCGATCAACTCAAAACACGTGGTGGACTAGTAATCCCAGCATTCATTTTCGCCTTTGCGATGGCATACCTGGCTGCCGTCATTCATTTAGAAGCAATTCTGGGAGCTTTTGCAGCTGGTTTAGTTCTAGAAGAAACAGATAAGCGTAAAGAACTGCAAAGGCAAGTATCTCCCATTGCCGATATATTAGTGCCAATTTTCTTTGTGACTGTTGGCGCAAAAACCGATTTGGGAGTATTAAACCCAGCAATTCCCGACAATCGTGAAGGTCTAATTATGGCAACTTTCCTGATTATAGTAGCCATTCTCGGTAAAGTAATCACAGGCTTAAGCGTGTTTGGTCAACCGGGAATCAACCGTTTAGCGATCGGTGTGGGGATGATTCCTAGAGGCGAGGTTGGGTTAGTGTTTGCTGGTGTCGGTGCTGCCAGTGGCGCTCTCTCGAAACCATTAGGAGCAGCAATTATCATGATGGTTATCTTGACAACCTTTTTAGCTCCTCCTTTGTTACGATTTGTATTTCCAGATCCAAAAACCGTGGACGGAAGCTCAGAGCAACTAATTTTAGACGGTTCCTCTGGGACTTCGTTGGTAATTGAACCACCTCAATCAAGGGTGCCAGCATCAAATGACAGCAGCAATTTGGGAGTAACTCCAGATTCTGGCGATCGTTAATTATTGGGAATGGGGAATGGGGCACTGGGCATTGGACATTGCTCTTTCTCTCCTCTGCTCCCTGCTCCCTGCTCCCCTGCTCCCCTGCTCCCCTGCTCCCCTGCTCCCCTGCTCCCCTGCTCCCCTGCTCCCCTGCTCCCAATTATGCAGTGGAAACTTCTATTCTCAAATCTCCGTCCCGTGTGATTGTAGAATAATCATTTGTTTATATATTTCTACCAGCATTCAGAATGTTACTTAATTTCTAGTTTCCCTTGGCTTGTGAGCCTTTATCTGAATATTTTCCAGATAATTGGGTAGTAACACCCATAAATTTTGCTAGATCGTTTGACAGTAATGGGAATTATTTACTCAGTGCATTGATGGCAACAAGGAACAAACACTTATCACTAAACAGCTATCAATTATCAGTTTTCTAGCTTTATTGGGAGTCAGAGTTCTCTACCTGTAAAAGTGGAAAGTTTCGCATGGGGATTTAAACTGAATTTTAAACCTGATAACTGATTTAGGTGTGTCCAAATTCCAGCTTAAAAATCAAAAAAGAGATTCAAAGGTCAAGTTTTGGTGGTGATGATGTGATGATTTACCAATGAGTTGAAATATTGACGGCTCCCATGAATGTGAATTAGGAGAAAGGACTGTGAAATTACACTGGTTACTACCCAGCACTATTGGAACTATCTTCATGCTAGCGTCGCCAGCAATGGCCGCCAGACTTGAATCTTGGCGCTTTGATGCCAATCAAAACAGGCTGGAAATTAATACTGTAGGAGCAGTTCAACCCCAAGCACAACTAATTTTTAACCCAACTCGGCTGGTAATTGATTTGCCGGGAACTACATTTGATCGTCCGCAGTTAACTCAACAGGTGGGTAATGGAATTCGCTCAATCCGTGTTGGACAGTTTGATGGAGATACAACACGCATAGTTGTTGAACTGACTCCTGGTTACACTTTAGACCCCAAACGAGTGCAATTTGTTGGTACAACTGGCGATCGCTGGACGGTGCAATTACCGAAGCCAGCAGTCGAAAAAGTAGCTTCATCTCCTAGAAATGCTTACAGTGTAGTTACCCCAGACTCTCAACCTCAACCTAATATTTCAAGGGTTGCCACCACTACACGAGGGGCAACTCAAATTGAGAACTTACAAGTAACAGGCGATGGGTTGTTCATTCGTACCAGTGGTGGTAATCCTCCAATTCAAGTAATTCCCAGCCGCGATCGCGCTACCATCTTCATTGATATCTCTGGTGCATCTTTATCACCACGTCTGAGGCAGCAGAGAAATATACCCGTTAACAAACATGGTATTAGCCGCGTCGAATTCACCTCATTGCCAACCCAACCTCCCGGTGTCCGTTTAACTTTGCGGGTAGATAAAAATAGCCCAGATTGGCGAGTAACTAATAGTAACGATGGTGGTTTGATAGTTCTACCTAGTCGCCTTGTCAGATTGCCTAGAAGTAATAATTTAGACAATCAATCAGAAGCCCTTTCCTTTCCCAGTAGAGCATCTGTCAATAACTTGCCAGCAACAATTGAGTCTGTGCAACTTACCGATAATGGCAAACAACTGCTAATTCGAGGCAATCAACCTTTATCTGCTACGGGAATCTGGGATAGATCCTCAGGTATCTTCCGCGTCACAATTACCAATGCCAAGTTAGCTACCAGAGTTATAGGGCCTACTTTTACTGCCAATAGCCCGATTCTTCGAGTACGTCTGCAACCCCAAGCATCTAATACAGTGGTTGTTTTAGTTCAACCAGCAGGCGGAGTGCAACTTGGGCAACCCCAGCAAATTGGCGACCAGCTTTTGGTACCAATACAAGGTTCTCGGCGAGTTGTCAGCCTCCCCGGAAGACCTCCTTATGCTTTACCTGGGCTACCACCACCAAACCGTGGCCCATTCCCAGACCTAAACAATCCAAATCCTCGACCCCAAATACAACCACAGCGCCGAGTTACTAATGGGCGGGTGGTAGTCATTATTGACCCAGGACATGGTGGTAAAGACTCAGGAGCGCTTGGCATTGGGGGGGCACGTGAAAAAGATGTTATCTTGCCTATTGGTAAAAGGCTGGGTGAGATTTTGCAGCAACATGGTGTACAAGTGATTCTGACGCGGGATTCTGACTATTTTGTTACCCTTCCGGGACGGGTGCAATTAGCAGAGCGGGCGAATGCTGATGTGTTTGTGAGCATCCACGCTAATTCCGCAGGTGCAAGTCGCCCCGATGTTAATGGCTTAGAAGTCTATTATTACGATAGCGGTCTGGATCTAGCTCGCATTGTCCGCAGTAGCATTCTTCAAAGTATTAGTACTCTCAAAGACCGGGGAGTGCGGCGAGCCAGATTTTATGTCCTCAGAAAAAGTTCTATGCCCTCGATTCTCGTAGAAACTGGTTATATGACTGGTCGCCAGGATATGGCTAGGCTGAGAACTTCAGCTTATCAAAATCAAATGGCAGAAGCGATCGCTCGTGGTGTTCTTCAGTATCTCAAAAGAAGATAAGTAATACCAATTCAAAATTCACGCATTAAGAAAGCCAGATATCACAAAGGTTTAAAAGTATGTATCTGTCGCATTCTTTTGTTAAATTGGTATAATTTAGCCTAAATTTCTAAATTGTTAAGTAAGTATATCTAATCTTTACCATTTTTATCCAATTTAGTAGTAAAACAATTTAAGTATTCTTGCGGCGGAATAAGAGTAGCTTCTTTGTTATTGTCATTTGATACTTTGCAAGTCAACAAATTTTGGATTTTGGATTTGCATCACCTACAACAGGTGTTAGTGTAGCAAGACCTAGTACAACACGGCGTAAATAAACCACTCATTTCAAATCAATGAAGCGCTTATACTGTATTAATTTTGAATTCCGCCTTGCGGTACTAGTCTGGCAGAAAACTAAAATTGGGAATCAAAAATTTAAAATTGGCAGTCAAATTTATATAGGCTAATCACATGGCAAAATCAGAGGAGCGTGCTATATTTTACGCCATTAGCTGTGTCTGAAATAACAGCGCAAAACTCAAGTGTGCGCGGTGACGGTGTGAGGATTAGCCAATATGTTGAGATGTTGACGGCTCCCATAAATGTGAATCAGGAGAAAAGACTGTGAAATTACGCTGGTTACTATCCAGTACTATTGGAACCATCTTCATGCTATCGTCGCCGGCAATGGCCGCGAGACTTGAATCTTGGCGTTTTGATGCTAATCAAAACAGGCTGGAATTTAATACTCAAGGGGATGTTCAACCCCAAGCACAATTAATTTTTAACCCGACTCGTTTAGTAATTGATTTACCAGGAACCTCATTTGGTCGCCCACAGCTAACCCAACAAGTGGGCGGTGCAATTCGTTCCATCCGTGTTGGGCAGTTTGACGAACAAACAACGCGTATAGTGGTTGAACTGACTCCTGGTTATAGTTTAGACCCCAAACGAGTGCAATTTGTGGGTAGAAGTGGCGATCGCTGGACAGTGCAATTACCGACGCCACAAGCCGACAATCTCCCCGCAAGAAACACTGAGGGGCAACCAGAACAAGCTATAGCCACTGATACTACACCCAGAACATCTACACCAACATTCCCCCCAAGGAATATTTACAATGTGGTAACAAACGGCTCTGTAAATCCACTTAACAACGGAACGCTTGTCGCCAGAGTTACTCAAATTGAGAAATTACAAGTCACAGGTGATGGTTTTTTCATTGCTACAAGTGGTGGCAATCCTCAGATTCAGGTAAATCGTAGCAACGATCAAAAAGCAATTAACATCGACATTGCTGGCGCAACTTTATCACCAAGTTTAGAGCAGCGGAATTTGTCGATTAATCGCTATGGTGTCAGCCGTATCCAGTTCACTCAACTGCAAACCAGCCCATCAGTTGTTCGCCTGACTTTACAAGTAGATGAAAATAGTCCAAATTGGCGAGCAACCACTAGCAGTGTTGGTGGTTTTGTAGTTCTACCCAGTCGTGGGGTTGCCCAGCTACCTGGAAGTAACAATCCACGTCCTATAGCACCAAGTAACACACCTGCTAGCATTCAGTCTGTACAACTGGCTAATAATGGTACACAATTGCTGATTCGAGCCGACCAAACTTTATCTGCTACAGGAGGCTGGGATAGAACCTCTGGTCTGTTCCGCATCACTATCAACAATGCTAAGTTAGCTCCCAAAGTCACAGGCCCGACTTTCAATCCTAATAGCCCGATTTTGCGGGTACGCCTGCAACCACAAGAATCCAACACTGTTGTCGTCTTGGTTCAACCAGCAGCCGGAGTACAAATTGGGGAACTCAACCAAGTTGGCGACCAGCTTTTAGCTTTAGAATTACGACGCTCTGTTAGCAGTATCACACCACCCATTACTTTACCTCCTCTGCCATCACCAGACCAAGGTCAATTACCAAATCCCATAGATAATCCCCGTCCAATCTCCCAGCCACAGCCACGCCCCTCGGCTCCCAGAGGGAAATTGCTAGTAGTTATTGACCCAGGACATGGTGGAAAAGACTCAGGTGCTCCTGGTCTAGGGGGACTTTTGGAAAAGAATGTAATTCTGCCTATTGGGAAAAGGGTAGGAGCAATTTTAGAGCAAAATGGCGTACAAGCAGTGCTAACGCGGGATGCCGACTTTTTTGTAGAACTTCAGGGACGGGTAGATATTGCCAAGCGGGTTAATGCGACTTTGTTTGTCAGCATTCACGCTAATTCCGTTGATAATCGTCCTGATGTCAATGGATTAGAAGTATATTATTTCGATAGTGGTTACAACCTGGCTGAAGTAGTTCGTAAAACCATCCTCCAGGACATCGGTACTATTAAAGACCGGGGAACCCGTAAAGCCAGATTCTATGTTCTGAGAAAAAGCTCCATGCCTTCGATTTTGGTAGAAACAGGCTATATGACTGGTTATGAGGATAATCCCAGATTAGGAACACCAGAATATCAAAATCGGATGGCAGAAGCGATCGCTCGTGGCATTCTAAAATACTTACAGCAGAGGTAATATAGTACAAATTACTAATTAAAGAGGTGGTATTTAAACTTCTTTGACGCGCAGAATTTAGTAGTCAAATTAGAGATTGTCTGCTAAATTCTGTATTTTAAATCCCAAAACCTAAATATATATCTGCCTGTGTATTCATCTTCCATTTTTGAAGGGAATCTTGACGATTTTTCCGATCGAGAACCCAAACGTGCCCCAATTGGCATCTTTGATAGTGGTGTGGGTGGGCTAACAGTACTGCGACAAATATATCGGCAACTCCCGAATGAATCAATTGTTTACTTTGGCGATACAGCTAGACTTCCTTACGGAATTCGTTCACAAGCAGAAATTTTACGATTTACACGTGAAATCATTACCTGGCTACAACAGCAGCAGGTAAAAATGGTAATTATGGCTTGTAACACCAGTTCCGCCTTAGCCCTAGAAACCGTGCGTCAAGAATTTAGCATACCCATTTTAGGAGTCATCCTACCGGGTGCAAAAGCTGCGGTACAGCAAGGAAAGCGGATTGGCGTAATTGCCACTCCAGCTACAGCTAAGAGTAATGCTTATAAGCACGCTATACTCGAAATTGCTCCCGATGTTCAAGTCTGGCAAGTTGGATGCCCGGAGTTTGTGCCACTGATTGAGCAAAACCGCATTCACGATCCTTACACTGCGGAAGTTGCACGAGCCTACTTAGAACCTTTATTAGAGCAGGAAATTGACACCTTAGTTCACGGCTGTACTCATTATCCCCACCTTACACCAGTACTGCGATCGCTCCTCCCCTCTCAAGTTCAGTTGATCGATCCGGCTGTTCATGTTGTAGCAGCTTGTGCCCAAGAGCTAGACTTACTAGGCTTAAGAAATACTCACCTACCACTACCAACTCGCTTCGCCGTCAGCGGTTGTCCGAAACAGTTTTCTCAATCAGGAGTGCAGTGGCTAGGCTATACCCCATTGGTTGAAGAGGTTTCCTTCACTGATATCGCTATTTCCCAACTCCAATAAAACTATGTGAAGTAAATGAGAAGTTAAACCTTGTCTACATTGAAAACCGTAGTTTTTTGTCATGAGAGTAAAGCACAAAACTCAAGCATGGCTGATTAATATGCTCTCCTTAAAACTCCAGCTTTCAAAATGGACGCGGTTTAGCCCAACTACAAAGCCACTAAAGAAGAATGTTAAACTACACTGAGGCTTACGAGAATAAGTTAAGAAGTAAGGAAGATTGGTAATTGAAGGAATTTGACAAATCCATTCCACAAGAAAATCTTGACATTGTTGACAAAACCAGATCTAACTTATTTGCTTGGCGTGGTCAGTTTTCGCCACAGCTTATTGAAGTTATATTAAGCTCATATTGTCTATCTAACTCAGTTATTCTTGATCCTTTTGCGGGTAGTGGAACTGTTTTGCTAGAGGCTGGTATTCTTGCGTTTGAGTCATATGGTTTTGAAATTAACCCAGCAGCCTGCATTCTTAGCAAAACCTATGAATTCATAAATCATTCTCAAAGAAAGGAGGTTATCAAAATTATTAGGACTTTAATAGATAGGGAATTCCCTTTTAGAATTTTTGAAAATGGTAGCCAAGTACCAGATTTGGTAGAGAAGTTAAGAATGCTCAGGAATGAGTTAGATGAGGAAGCAACAAGAATATTCGATGCTTTGATAATTCTTCTTGATGTTGGAAATAATAAAATTACTAATGAATTTATACAGTCTAAATTTGCTGCTTTAGCAAGTGTAATTGAAAAACTTCCTTACTCAAAAAAGGAAATTAAAGTAGGTCTATCTGATGCTCGTTCTCTTCCATTGAAAAACGATCAGATAGATTTTGTTGTTACCTCCCCACCTTACATAAATGTATTTAACTATCATCAAAACTATCGCAGTTCTGCTGAGATATTAGGATGGGATTTATTAAAGATAGCAAAGTCAGAAATTGGATCTAACCGAGCAAATAGAGGAAACCGCTTTTACACAGTAGTACAATACTGTCTAGATATGGCTGATACTCTAAGGGAGCTTTCAAGAGTAACTAAAAATGAGGCTCGAATTGTGTTTGTTATAGGACATGAATCCAATGTTCTTGGAGTGCCTTTTTACAATGCTGACATTATTGAAAAAATTGGACTAAGAGCAAATTTATTTCATCGAGTTTTGAGACAAAAGAGGGAATTCAAAAATAAATTTGGCAAAATTATTAGAGAAGATATAATTAACTTTATCAACTTAAACAATGAGTTTTATAAGGAAACAATTGAGCAAATTGCAAGAGAAGTAGCATTGGATGTACTGAAAAGTGGTCTTTCGTTAGTATCATCGAAAAATATTGAATTTTTAGAAGATGCAATTGACAAAGTTCAAGATATTGAAAGAACACGAACTTTAGATAAAATATTCCATATTTATTAACCTCATCAACCTGCTCAATTAGTCAGGCTTAAATATTCATAGTCAGTTCAACCTATGCCTGAAGTTTCTCGCCCTCATTACACGAAACTAACTGCATGTCTCAATAACAGTCGCCTACCTGAAGCTGATAAAGAACGGGTAGAAGAAGCTGTTAAAAAGTATCATGAGTGGATTGCTGAGTTAGAAGCAATTGAGCGTGGTCAAACAGATACAGTAGAGAAGTTAGTCGAAGCTACTAACAAATATAAACGTTTTATTGAACTTGACCTAATATTTGATAGTTCAGATAACTTTTTGTATAGACAGAAGGGGCAGCTAAAGCTAGATAATACTATCCTGGAAGAATTTTTGCCACAACTAGTTTTCGGTAGTTTGCAAGGAATAGATGATTCTTTCGAGTTAGGTCCAAGAAGTACGTTCTCTGGACTTAGTTTTCTATCTTCTCTTGGAAATCTCGGTCAAGGTGGTGAACCAAGCATTAGAACTAAAAATCAGGATTTTATACTTGGGAAAAGGTTATATTTAAAGTCATCATTTGATCCAGAGTTTCAAGACTATAAGTTGATTAAATCACATCTTGGATATGTTTGTGCGGAATGCAAAACAAATTTAGATAAGGCTATGTTTCAAGAAGCAGTAGCAACAAGTAGAGATTTAAAGATAGCTGTTCCTGGATCTTTATATTTTCTGATTTGTGAATTTCTTGATATGGCACCAATTTCAATAATTTCAACTCAAATTGATGATGTTTTGATAGTGCGAAAAACCAAACGCATGTCTTCTAATATTCGACAAGAGTATCGAACACCAAAGGAAAGGCAACTTCACAGACAGGAATATGTAGACTTTTTGGATTCTTCTAAGTATTACCCTGACGTATTTCAAAGGATGATTGATAAGATTCAAGTTTTAATTGACGATACAAGTCCATCAATGGAAAATGTTTTAGACCAGGGGCATTTCTAGGCAAGGGTCAAAATTCCTTTGTTCTGGAGTAACCTCAGATGTAATCGGTATTAGGAGTTAAAAGTTTTGAATTAATAACTTCTAACTCACTACTCCCAACTATTGACTATTAACTGATATCTCCTGCTTGTGTTTTCCTTCAGATGATGAAGGGAAACTTGTAGGAACAGTCTTTGTACCCGTTCGCTTCGCCAGTGCTAATAATAGGTAGACTGTGAACAAATATCCAGAGGCTAAAATAAAAATCATCATAAGTATATTTCCGTAAATCATTGTTCTACTAGCACTGTTCTAAACGAATATAAAATTCCATAAAATTAGTAGAACCTCAGCCAAGTAAGTGCATTCTCAATGGCTGGAGTTTTCTATGGTAAAACTACCTATAGAGATAAAATCCTCTACGGACAAAGAATTTATAATTTAACGCGACTTCTAGCAGACCATAGATCCCACAGCAGTTAGCTTGCCGTTTAACAATCTAAACTACGATTCTCAGCGGTCTACTCGATCTGCTTTATTTTTGCTCAAACTGCTGTGAAAATAGCAATGCTTGCGCTCAACGTGCGCTGAGGACGTGTAGCGGCTTCCCATAGGGATATCACACAGATCCAAACCAGGAGTTTCGCGTATCGTAGGAAAAATTAAAGAACTTATTCCCTTAACTAACCGACGAATATTTATTTTATACTCACAACCCTCACTCAGTAAAATCAACTAGTAGCTGACTTAACTTTTAGAGTGTAAATATCTTACAAAATTTAAAATTCCTATACTTTAGCGTAACACAACGACCCTGAATTTTGAGCTTATTCGGCTGCTAAATTTCAAATTTTTTCAAGAGCTACACCTCAATCTAGAGAAATTTCGCCTTACTCTAGGCAACAAAATTAAATTGCTTTATTTTTGTCAATAAGTAATCTTGCTTAAATTATCTTTATAACTATGGCAAGAAAGGTGAAATGAGAAACTACTTAACACAATTTAATCTGATATTCATCCCGTGTACTGAGAACTCATGTTTTAAGTTAGTTTAAAGTTTGAGTAGCCACAAATTAAGCAATATTGCTTATTGACAAAAACCTTAGTAACATTAATTATCACCCATAGACTCATAAAAATGGGATTACCTGATGAAAACTTTGCGCTGGCACTGGGTTATCTTAAAATGAGTATAGGATATGTAAACTTTCGTAACCTAAGTCAGAGTCCGCCCATCCATGACCCCAGCCACCTCCCTGTTTACCCCTGTGGAAGCAGACCTGCGACTACTAGCAGATAATCTAAAACAGCTAGTTGGAAATCGCCACCCCATTCTGTTTGCAGCAGCCGAACATTTATTCGGAGCTGGGGGAAAGCGTATCAGACCAGCAATTGTCCTGCTAATATCGCGGGCAACAATGTTAGAACAAGATATTACGCCGCGTCATCGTCGCCTTGCTGAGATTACAGAAATGATTCACACAGCAAGCTTAGTACATGACGATGTGATAGATGAATCAGACGTGCGGCGAGGCGTTCCCACCGTTCATAGTTTGTTCGGGAACCGCATTGCCATCTTAGCCGGAGATTTTCTCTTTGCTCAATCGTCCTGGTATTTAGCAAACTTGGACAATTTGGAGGTAGTAAAACTGCTCTCAGAAGTCATTATGGATTTGGCTACTGGGGAGATTAAGCAGGGACTAAATCGTTTTGATGCTGGTATCTCTATTGAAACGTACATTGAGAAGAGTTATTACAAAACAGCTTCGTTAATCGCCAACAGTTCTAAAGCTGCTGGGTTACTCAGTGAAGTTTCGCGAGAAACTGTTGAGCATCTGTATAGCTACGGTCGTCATTTTGGTATAGCATTTCAAATTGTTGATGACATTTTAGATTTCACCAGTACAATAGATACCTTGGGTAAACCAGTAGGGTCTGATCTCAAAAGCGGTAATCTGACTGCACCCGTTTTATTTGCTTTAGCCCAAAAACCATCCTTGGAAGTACTGATTGAACGAGAGTTTGCTCAAGAAGGAGATTTAGAGCAAGCACTAACACTGATTCAAGATAGTCAAGGTATACAGCAGGCGCGAGAGTTAGCTGCTCACCATGCTAAGTTAGCAATTGAACATCTTGCAGTTCTCCCATCCTCAGAATCCCATCAGGCATTGATTAACATCGCTGAGTACACACTGAGTCGTCTCTATTAAATTAGTCATCAGTTCTCAGGTAGAAAGTGGGGATTTAGATGTAGGTGTGTTGTGGCTTTCGTAACCCACCGAAAACCTGAAATGTTTTGTTATACAACGCTTTAACACACTAAGGTAGCTTTATGTTCAATTTAATCCACTTATTTAGCAAGTATAAAGTGGGGTTTTGATTTGGAAGTTCTTAGGGATTTCTAAAAAATAAATTACTACTTATGGGGTGGAAAGCATTTTACTAAGCACTCACTACTAAAGACTTGCCTGCTTGTGGTTACTGGGAACTTCACAATAAAGAATGGGATATTTTTTGATGTGAAAGTTCTTAAGTATGAAACTTTGCTTCATTGGAAAACTAAAACTTAAAAACGAAAAAATGTTCACTGAGAACTATTTTTTAATCAATTTTAGGTTTAAGGAAAGTTGAGCCAGTCGTATGATGTAACGGAAAGAAAAAATTTCTTTTTTCACTGATTTAGAAAACTTTTTTAAAGGAATTTGAAATTTAAAAATTTGGATGTGGGATTGTATCTAAAAAACTCCACATCCAAATTTTTTCTATGCAATATCAGGGGGTATCTGTTTAGGCGATCGCTTCTGTCGTAACTGTTTCTGCATGAGTTTTTCTAGTTCAGTACGTCGAACTTCGACGGTATGAGTGGTCTTACCCGGCGTCTCCAAAAAAACGATACTATCTACGGGTTCTAATGCCACTAATTGGAACAAAATATGGGTGACAGGAGTAATTTTAGCTAGCATTTGAGGGTCAAGCCCATCAGGGGAAATTAGAGAGACATCCTGTATGGTAGGGAAAGCGTAAATCACACGTTTTTCCAATCCTGGGTTAGCACGATTGCTCAATGTAGTTAGAACCCAGCTTGACTCCGAATTTTGGAGAATATAGTACTGGGAGTAGCGTAATTTTTGAGCGATCGCTCTAAGGGCAGGAGCAATTGCTGCAACAAGATGTGGTGTCATACCATCGCGGGGTGCATTGTCAATCAGCAATTGAATTTGCGCTTCTAAATCCATAATGACTTGTATACGGCTTTTGGGTAATGGCAATAACATCTATCATGTGTGAACAATCCCATCAGAATTGGGAATAATAAAATCAGCCACATCCTTAATATAGGATTGGCCTACGTTTAGCTTATACGTAAAACCAAACCAGCCAATACCCACTGTCTTACAGGTTGTATTTAAGTAAGTTAGGGTCTTTTAAAAACCGAGACTATGAATTCAGCCGCAACCGCAACTATTCCATCTGCAACTATTCTGGGAGAAAATTCTACAGGCGTGGAGGCGATCTTTCAACTCCTATCCAAGGAGTTTCAGCAGTCAACCAAAGCTTCGGAACAGAATTGCCATGATGTCGCAACACGTATTACCACCGAAGTCTACCGGATTTGTCATGAGAGTAAACGTATCCAAGCTTCTGGATCTGTAGAAAGCTCGGCGATGACCTTAGCTCGGCATCGGCTGCAACAATGTCTCAGGTACTATCAATTGGGTTCAAATCGAGGCAGAGTCGAATTACACAGTACTTTGAGTGCAATTATTTATCGGTATATTAATCCTCCTCAGAGACAATTGAGTTATCAAGGGCGGCTGACGATAATTGAAGATTTCCTCCAAAGTTTTTATTTAGAGGCGTTGAACGCTTTCCGGCGAGAAAATCAACTTGGTGCTACTTATCGCCCTCAGACGCTCTTGGAATTGTCCGAGTATATGGCATTTACCGAGCGCTACGGCAAGCGACGCATTCCCTTACCAGGTCGCCAACAACAGTTAATTATCCTGCGGGCACAAACTTTTTCCCAACAGCAGCCTCCAGAAACCAGTGTAGATATAGAACAAGCCGCAGAAGGTAGCAATAATGAAGGTGACGGTTCTTGGGAAGAACCAGCAATTCACCAATTGCGCTCCACAATGGCAACGCAAGCCGAACCCGAACCTGAAGAAGACACCTTGCGTTCCGTTGTCGTTACAGAATTAATGAATTATCTCGAACAACGACAACAATCTGACTGCGCTGATTACTTTTCTCTCCGCCTCCAGGATTTATCAGCACAGGAAATTGAGTCGATTTTAGGTTTAACTCCTCGTCAGAGAGATTATTTGCAGCAGCGCTTTAAGTATCATTTGATTCGGTTCGCCCTGTTGCACCGTTGGGAATTAGTTCACGAGTGGCTGGAAGCTTCTTTGCATACAAATTTGGGCTTAACTCCTCAGCAATGGCAAGTATACACAGCACAGCTGGACAACAAGCAACGGTCTTTATTAGAGTTGAAGCAACAAGGACAAGCTGATGAAAAAATAGCAAAAACTTTAGGGCTATCAATGGCACAACTGCAAAAACGATGGTTTAAAATTCTTGAGCAAGCTTGGGAAATTCGTAACTCATTAGTTTCCGGATCGGGTGCATCTACTCATGAATAGTGACTCAGAATCCTTACAACACCAGTGTCTCGATTTGTTATTGACAGATGATGTCAAAAATAACGAGCAATCGGTAGAATGTGAGGAAAATGACGGGGTAAAAAACCTCCTCAAGGAAGCCACTGCTTCAAAAAGCAGTCAGCCAAAATTGGGAGAAACGCCCCAGACCTTTCAACTGGGAGAAATTCCTACTGTGCAAGATCGTTTTCAAGCTGTCCTTAAGCATCGGTTACAAATCCAAGCCCAAGAACATCCACCGTTGTTTCCTTGGGAAGCAGAATTAATTGAATATCCTGATTTTGTTGATGAGCCGTCAATGACACTCGTTCCTAGCTGGGGATGGATGGTACAACAGTCAAAGTTGACCTTACCGACTCGCTTACCGGAAAGAGTTTTCCAGCAATTGCTAGAACAATGTCAGGCTTTAGTGACATCTTCAGTGCCGTTGGGGGCAAAATTAGTTCAAGTGGTGGAGAACTTTTTTCCCAATGAGTCTCAAGCACTAAATGATATCGCTGGATTGGTGCTAAGAAGCACCTATCGGTCTGTCAGTACTCTGGAGACAATGCCCGCTATTCAGAGCGATTACTCAGAATTACAACCGCGTCAACAGATGGCTTTGTCGTTGCTAGCAGCTAAACAACTACTAGAAAATCTGACTCTACCACTTTCAGCAATTAGTCCGGTGGTAGAAAGACAATGGCTAACCAGTGTTGGTACTTTAAATATCAGAGTAGAGTACCAGCCTCTAGGTAAACTTACGAAGTTACTTGTTCAAGCTGAGTTACCTGTTAAAGGAACTTTGACGCTGCGGGGAAGCGGCACTTTAGCAATGACAACATCTTCGACTTCGGGATACTTAAATGTAGAGTTAGGCTGCGAGCAACTTAACCCAACTTATACGCTGGAAGTTGAATTTCCAGAAATAGACGAACAGTCGTTGTTGTTTGTGATTAATCCCACGATTTAGTTGAGATTGCCACCGCTAGCACACTATGTCAATCAACGCCGATATATATTTAAGAGGATTTTCCTGGTTTTGAAGCTTATCCCATTTTTCAATAAACGGTCACTAGGGTGTCTACGAGAAGCAGTTATTACAAAGACACAGGGACACGGGGATATGGGGACATGGAGATATTGAGAAAGTATTTGATTTCTCGATTTACCGCGTCACCCATTTTTCGTGTATCTCCATAACCTCTTATCTATGATTTTTTAACACAGTGCTAAGGTAACAAATTATGTCCCCTGCATTGTGTTTGTTGCATCTACATCATTGCTTCTATTAGACTCAAATGTTTAACTTATCCAGGATGAATCGGTTTTGGCGTATCCCTGTAGGTAATTTCTGGCGGCAAAATCCGCAGGGATCGCCTTTGATTGAAGTGGAAGATTCAATTTTATTGCGGGTGCTGGTGCTAGCGTTGGTTATTTTGGGAATTGTGGCGACGGATATTGCCGCCGAGACTTCATTCAGTTTTTGGGCATTACCCCTAAGTTTAGTGGGTGCGGTTTGGAGTTATTATCGTCGCCGCGATCGCAATGTTGCAATTAAATTCTGCATCGCCATCGGAATGTTAGTAGCACTGGGTGCTTTCTTTGGGCGATTAGTAGGAGAATTGAATGATACGCGGTTGGGTTTGGCAGAGTTATTAATTCAACTCCAGGTGTTACACAGCTTTGATACACCCCGCAGGAAAAATTTGGGCTATTCGATTGTGATCGGACTGATTTTATTGGGTGTGGCAGCAACTCTAAGTCAGACTTTCGCATTTGCACCTGTGTTGCTGTTCTTTTTAGCGATCGCTCTGCCAACTCTAGTACTAGATTACCGCTCACGCTTGGGTTTGCAGCCATTAAAGATAAAGAATGAAAAATTAAATCAGCGGAATTCCTCAAGTCTTAATTTTAAATTTTTAATTCTAACTTTTTTACTAATTGTTGGTCTGGGGCTAGCAATTTTTGCTGTTTTACCGAGATTTCCCGGCTATCAATTACGAAATTTTCCTGTAAGTTCTGCTATTCAAGTAAAAAATAATTTCACCGGACGTAGTATCATAAATCCCGGTTATATCCGCCAAGGTAAAGGTGATAATCAAGGCAGTGGTAGCGGTGGTACGGGACAAAATAAAACTGGTCAACCAGGTAAAATAGATAATAATTTTTATTACGGTTTTAATAGCCAAATAAATCAGAACCTGCGGGGCGAAATGAAACCCAAGGTTGTCATGCGAGTGCGATCGCAAGCTGAGGGTTTTTGGCGAGTATTAGGATTTGACCGTTATACAGGTAAGGGATGGGAAGTTTCTCGCAATGAAGATGTGACGACTGTTAGGCGATCGCCTTGGTCTTACCAAATTTTTCTTTCTCCATCTGTGCTGACTGGTAGAACCCAACAGGTAGTACAAACTTATACAGTGGTGTCGGATTTACCTAACCTGATTCCAGCGATGACTTATCCCAAAGAAGTTTACTTTCCAGCACCAGTACTCGCTGTTGATAAAGAAGACGGATTGCGATCGCCTGTAGAATTATCACAAGGTCTTACCTACACAGTAGTTTCCGAAGTGCCATACCGCGATCGCACTTCCTTAGGTGAAGCTTCTACTAAATATCCCCCACAAATTAAAAAGCATTATCTGCAAATTCCTCCCGAAATTGCCGAAAAAGTTCGACGACGTACCGAAGAAATTCTCGCTAACTATAATCAAGAAAAAGTCACAAAGTCTGCTAAAAGCCTGGATTCACCTTATGAAAAGGCTCTCTACTTAGCTCAGTATTTAAAGCAACGCTACTCTATTCCCCAAAATCCGTTGGAATTACCTTATTTGAGTGAAAAAGAAGATTTGGTAGAAACTTTTTTGTTTAAGCAAAAGGGAGGCTATCCAGACCACTTTTCAACAGTTCTCACGGTGATGTTGCGTTCCATTGGTATCCCAGCGCGGTTGGTAGCAGGGTTTAGCGCGGGAGAATTTAATCCATTTACAGGGCTATATGTTGTTCGTAATACTGATGCTTATGCGATGACGGAAGTGTATTTTCCGAAATATGGTTGGTTTGCCTTTGACCCTATTCCCAATCATCCTCTGATTCCGCCATCCATTGAAGATACTCAGACTTTTAGTGTATTGCGCCAATTGTGGCATTGGGTTGCTGGCTGGCTACCTTCTCCGGTGACAGGTTTGTTGAATAATGTATTTGAGACAATATTTAAGTGGGTGATTAGAGCGATCGCTTGGTTTTTAGCTTTATTCTCTCAAGGTTGGTTTGGTGTATTAACTGGCTTAATTGTGGGGATTACATCGGCTTTCTTCGCTTGGCTGGGTTGGGGTCAGTGGCGAGAGTGGCGCAACCGTAGATGGTTGAAGAAATTGCCAGCGATGGAGAGCCTTTATCAACAAATGCTGCAATGGACAACTCAAAAAGGTTTAGGCAAACATCCAGCACAAACACCTTTAGAGTATGCCAGAGTCTCATATCAGCATCATGCTTTAGCAACTGCTGAGGTTATAGATGAAATTTGTCAAGCTTATGTTGGCTGGCGTTATGGCGGTCATACACCTAACTTGCAGCGATTGCGACAAAGATGGCAAGGTCTTAAAAAGGCTGCTAAGACTACTAAATAATTCAAATCATAGCAGAGGGTAAAATTTTCAGGTTAGGGACTAGCGATTTAATAATGTACCAGTATTTTTTGAATTTTTAGCTTGATTTTTAGTAGTTACGCTTTTTCTAACTGGTATTTTATTTTCGTGCTAGTCCCTTATCTCTCTTTTAAGAGAATATCCACTTATTTAAACAGATACAATTAAACAAATAATTTAGATGCCAAAGAAGAAGTTTGAAGATATTCCCTTTCCTCCTGTAGTCAGCATGGATACGGATACTCCAATTTCTATAGACCAAATTTCAAAGATTTTGAGGGAGTGCCAAAAGGGAGCTAGTATCTGCATTCGTAGTACAGAGGGACATACTAATCGAGGCGGGTACTTCTTTCATGTATTACCTACAGACAGCGATTTTAGCAAATGCGAGTTATACAACTTTGAAAAAACTTTGGTTGCTAGATTATCTGTTGAACAGATAACTCTCTTCATAAATCATTGTTCAGGCTTGGAGTTCAACGAGTGGGTATTTCAATTCTGCCAATCAGTTGTTAATTTCCGGCTTGATCTGGCTGAACCTGAATCTGCTGAACTTGACTCTACAGAGTCAGATCCTACGGAGTTTGATTTGTTTGAATAAGCCGCTTTGGTTTTTTGCCTGTTCGCTTTAATATCAATTTTCCTTTTTTATACTCAAATTCTCTCCAAGCATATTTATCTGTAAATAAGTAAACTTTGCTCACTGTTAGCTGACTGAGAACTAAATTTTGTTTTTTCTGTGTTGAAACAGCAGAGCTTAACAAGAAGCAAACCTCACCGGACTGCCAACCAACTCGTTCATTTTCGTAGAGGACAACAACAACCTCAGTAGCTCCAGAAAGCCCAGGTAAAAATAAATGAGCCAAAGTATCCAGACCTGCTTTGATTACTGCATTCTTAAAGGCAAGATAGTCTGTAATCGTGCGGTGAACTAGATCCGACTCAGGTGGTTCATATTTAAAGCCCTCTTGCCATATCCGTAGAAGCTTACCATAATTGCCCTCCTCCTCGTTATATCTGCCGTCTTTACAGTTGACAGCGTATCTAAGGTCAAAGCCTTGCAATCCACTACCTAAGTCTTTAGGGGGACAATTTAGCCAGTACCAGTCGCGCAGTAAAGCAAGTGAAGATGCATGGAAAGCATACGCATGATGAATGAAGGGCGCTCGATCCCAAGTGACATTTTCAGAGTCATACCTCCAGTCCCAAGCAAAAACAATCAAAAAGTCGGTTAGAGGATGAATGTCTTTCCTTAAAGTATCAAAGTTAGCAGACTTTTCTTCAGCAATGGTTTGAAGGCATTTAACCTCAACCCGAAGACCACGAGAGCCTGAAGATGTGCGAACTTCTAAATCAGGGAAACGGTTAGCAACAACATAACTCCAGAAAATATCTTCAATCTCGTGATCTTCAAGAATGCGAGTTGCCAAACGCACTAATTCATATTCAATAATTAGACTCACGCGATTGCGTACATCAGTAAGGTTTCTCTCATTTTCTGGAATTTTCTCCCCAGCGTATATGCCAAGTCTACGCCTAACATCAGTTTCATTCAGTCTTTTAACAACCTCTGGCAAGAAGAAGTCGGTTAACCAAGACAATGTATCTAGAGGGTTGGACTCCGCTTTTAGAAAGATTCTTAGGCTTTCAGGAGTGAACACCATTTGTTTATTCTCAATGGGCATAAAAGATATTGTCTTTGGGCTTCCGATAAAAGAAGAAACCAGTTCTTGTACTGACGATGTGAGCGTTAATTGAGAGCGGTTTAGAAAGCTTTTAATATCCGATTTAAGGTTCTCGACTTTTTGATGCTGACTCAAATACCGGAGATGAATTTCCTCCTGAATATTTTTAGGTGGAAGCGGAATCATTACTTGCAAGAGTTCTTTTGAGTTAATTCTTGGACGACCAATACCCGCTACCAAATGCATAATTTGCCCATAAACAAAGTCAGACCTAAGGAAAACACTTAGTATAAGAGGGTCAATCAGATATGTACCATCAGTCTCTTGCTTGACGGTAAAAACAGAGCATTCCGATGATACAAAACCTGGCTCTGCAAAGCTCATTAATACAACCTTTCGCAGGTTGGGACGCATTTTTGCAAAAACAATATCACCAGGTTGGTACATTTTAACTGAGCTTTTCAATGAGTCAGTAGGAGTTGGGTCTTGTTCAAACCGTCCAGTATTTGATTCAATATTTGCTAACCCTGTATATCGAATAATTGCGCCAGAGAGTTCCTTGCATGGAGTAATAGAGACATTCCTTTCTGTGCAAATCTCAGCTAAACGCTTTAATGGATAAATACAACTAGCAATTAATTCTTGGCTTTTTTTCCTAGATGGGTGATGATACTGGAAATCAATACGATATCCATTGTTTTGTTTAATAAAGTTAGAATAAATATCAGTAACATAAATGTTTTCTGACTCATCGGCTTGATCTTCTTTAAGGTATTTATGCCAAGCCTTCAATATTGATGGAAGATCGCTATTGAGATAACTTTTACCATTATCTTCATAACGAACATCTTCATCCCCACTTATTTTACGTCCGACTTTATCTGCTTTAGCAAAAAAGACTGATAGGTTGCTAGCATTTAATATTTTTTTAGACATTATTAAAATGGATGTATTCACCGTAGCATAAGGCATGAATGCGGTTTCAGGTAGACTAATAACAGCCTTTATATCAAACTTTTTGATAATAAATTTTCTTACATCAGTTGCATGAAATAAGTTCAAAACGCCTTCGTCAATAATTATGGCAAGTGTACCTTTTTCACGTAAAAGAGCATGGCAACGCTCAATAAAAAGAATTCCACGCCGACGAGATGATTTGCCTGATCCTAATTCAAATGTTTCTAAAATATCAGGCTCAGTAAAATCGCTACCAAATGGTGGATTAGTGATTATCGTATCAAAACATGAAAAGAATTGTTTGGCTTCCTCACCAAGAGTCCCCCCTGAAGGAAGAAACACTGTACGAATGTTTTTTGCTCCCTGAAGAAGCATATTAATTCCTGAAACCCAAGACAGCCGTTGATCAATCTCAATACTTGTAAGGGATGAATAATTTATTTGATGCCTTGCAATGCTAGAGAGAAATCCACCTGTCCCGGATGCTGGATCGCATACATCACCTTTAATATAAGGCTGGCAAGCAGAGACAATAAAATCAACAATATGAGGCGGTGTGAAAAATTGTTGATGATCGCCTTTGTCAAAAGTATTGCGAACAACTTCTTCGTAAGCCAATCCCTTCATATCAAATTGTGTAGATACAAAGTTGAAAGATTGAAGGGCTAAGACACATTTCACGATTGTACTATCAGAACAATTAAGCTCACTAAACTGTTTTGGAATAACGTTGCTGTGTTGATGTGCAAGATGCTGATAGTATTTTCGGACGACGCAGGGATTTACAGGAAGCTCGGAAGGAGAGAAGGGTATGGATGCTCCATTGTTGTGAGTTTTATCAGACATAATCTTGGCGAAGACCAGTTTAGTGATTTCGTCAAAGCGGTTGATGATGTTGCTCTGGCTATCATTGTCACGGAGAATATCATGAAGTCTAGATACCAGTAGGCGAATGCTTCTCAAGTCAAACAGGTCTGACGACATGAAACTTGTCTTCTCTGAAAATAGCTCAAGCTGCTTGGGCAAGCCAGTTTTAACAGAGGTAACGCTATGCAGAGCTTTGCTCGACAAGAATTTAGACATAACAAAACATTATAGAATCTGATTATGAGTCGAAATTGTCCAAACTATTAGCAAGCTCTTTAGAGTAATTGCTGGGATCGAAGTAGATTAGAAGTTTGAAAGATACCTTACAGGTTTTTATCATATCTTGTCGCAATCCTACTTACATTTATTGTTGTCTACTGTCTGTAGACAAACATCAAACATCCGTAGACAACTTACATTAAAATCATGATTTAGAGTTAAGCCCACGACAGTAATGCAAGTTAAGCGAGTAGTGGAAGTGGTACAGGACTTCCCAGATATTGGAAAGCGGATAAAGCAGGCGAGGGAAAGAGATGAACGGTCTGTCTCGCAAATCTGTCGGGAGGCTGGCATTAGTTGCGCCTACTGGTATCAATTAAAAGCTGAAAATTTGAGAGCACCTGCGACAGAAGGAATCATTCGTAAGATTGAAGCAGTCCTAAGTGTTGACTTAGGGGTAAAATTTAATGGATAAATAATAGTTAGAAATGGTAATCCTTCCGTTTTGGCCTACTAAAAGCAATCGAGAAAGCGAAATATTGCTAAATTGCAGTCAAAAGTAGAAAAGTTGACAATATTCAACATTAAAGCCCACGAACAACGTCGGATTCGCGCCAGTAACTCCAAGGTATCGCGGGGAGGTAGGTCATACCATAACTGCGATCGCTGTCTAAACACTACACCAATCTGTTACGCTAGTTCGCGCCGATTTCGCCAAGGATTTAATCCCAATAACCTGCCTGTGCCAGATGTCGGCTGTAGTATCCCTGCATGATAAAACCTATTCTGTTAAGTGTGCATTTCCATAAATCTAGCAATAGCTAGATGCTGAAATTCTCTCAAAGGCTATAATTTACATCTGTTGCACCGAGAGATTAACTTGTGGATGTCATATTAGAACGATCGCACGAATTAAAACAAGCCTTAGTGGATTTTGTCCTTGATGCTGAAGGCGAACTGGCACAGGCACTGGAAACTTATGCAGCAGAACAGTTGCGTCGTGGAAGTGGTGATAGTACGCAGCAGGACTTAACCATCGATAGCTTTTTGACAGCCGAAAAAGTTGGTAATAAGTCACCATTAGAGTTGTTTATCGAAAGCCATCCAGATTTAGCAGAAAGCGATCGCAGCCTGATAAACAGTTGGCATCATAGTTTTATTGGCTTATTTGCTATCACTAATATTTTACCTGATGGCTTTGAATTGACGAACTGGTTGACAGATAAACGCTACATTGTCAAGCCAAACAATACTCAAACATTACAGGCAATATCTCGGTTGAAAGTCGGAGAAATCTTACTAACTCGCATTTCTCCCGTTACCGATAGCTACTGGATGTTTTCTGGCCCCTACACAATAATGGGTAAATTAGGTAAACCAAAACTTGCCGTAGCAATTGGTAATTTTAAAGAAAACTATAAAAGTAATCTTTACAGCGATGCTCCAGACTTGCTAAAAGAAGCTTGGCAGTCAGTAGAAAAATATCATCAGCAGTTTGTGGACTTTTTTGGCACTGATGAAATCACACTACCTGGATACCAGCTTAATAAAAAAGTAGCGGAATTTCAAGAAGTAATTACTGAAAAAACCTTTGCAGCCGCAGGAATTGATACTTCTAAATCTCTTGCGGAAGTGGCAGAAGCAGCTGGAATTGGCGATGAAGAAATAAAAGCAGCCGCAGAAGAATTTGGTGCAGATTCCAACGTAGTCTCTGAGATGTTTAACAGCAAAAGCAGCAAGAGCAAAATGGTTATGCCAAAGGTTGATTTACCTGCTGAACTCAAGAAAGCAGAACAGGTAACGGCTCTTTCTCATCCCCGTTGGGGACAAATGTTTTTACCAACATATAGTAAAGTACAAGCAATCTTATCGGCAGAGGACTGGCAAAGTGTGCAAGGGGCAGAAAAACTAATTCGCTACTACCTTGAAGATAAAAGTATTAATGCTTTTATTTGGCATCGATTAGCGCAACAGTATCCAACTCAATTAGAAAATGTCTTGCAAACATTTTTGCAGCGTCCACAGTTTAAGCTTGAAAGTGACTTGGATGCACTTTTACAAGAATTCTACAAACCTATTGAGCCAGACTTGCCAGACATTGCCAGTGTACCCATACATTTGCATAACTTATTTCAGGAAGCTTTAGGAGAAGTTAACAAATCTAAGCCCAAGGGTAAGGGGCAACAAAAGCCAGCAAAGGGTTTTCAACGAGGTTAACAAATATAAGTAGGTGGGCGTAAATATTTATCGTTGAGATAAGGCAGGAGGCAAGAGGCAGGAGGCAGGAGAGAAGAGGGTTTTAGCCTCGTTCATTTTTGTTAACATAGGTTGGTTTTATTTTGCCGACTTACTTATCCAACATTTTACCCTACTCACTTAGGGTTATATCGTTTCCTTTCTTAAAGTCCTTTATAGGAGTGTATTGTTAGCTGTGCGCTCCCACGATGTATTGCCTGAAATCAGTCTCAAAAGCCAGATGAAGGTCGGCTAGTTATATTTAAGGATCGATAGATAACAGGTGAACAATCTCGTCTATAATTTCCTCTGGACTTTCAAGCTTGACTAGAAATCGATCAAAACCAGCATCCAAAGCTTTATGGCTTGAGACTTCCCGCGTATAAGAAGTGATAGCGATCGCAGGCAACTCTCTTATAGATGGGCAAGAATGCACTCGAATTTGCTCAATTAACCAATTTCCATCACGATTGGGCAACTTCATATTAGACAGCAGAATATCGGGATGAAGCGATTCGACCAAATCAAGGGCTGTTTCTGCGTCGCTTAAAGCCATTACCTCTGCACCTGCTGCTTCCAAAATGAAGGTGAGCAAATCTGCAATATCTGGCTCATCTTCTACCAGTAAGATAGTGGTTCCAATAAGCTTCTGGAGCGAATTTAACTCAGTTTCTTGATTAATTTTCTGATCCGTTACCATGCCGTCCTTTTATTGCCTGCTATAGTATGCTATTTCTATTGCAACGCATGGAGCGGAATAAGTATTCACCCTAAATACACAAACTTGAGGTGAAAAGTCTTATCAATATGAAGACATTAATTCACCGAGTAATATTGAGCGCCCTGTTAGGTGAGCGATCGCCTTAATCAACTCATCTATGTCCACAGGCTTTAATAACCATTGGTCAAACCTTGCTTGCGACTTTGGAAATCGAGCATCTGACTCTCCGAGTCCCGTAACTGCGATAACGGGAGTGAATTTATCAAGCCTATCTTCTATTTGCCTGATCTGACGTAGCAGCGAATAACCATCTTCACCAGGCATGGCAATGTCACTAAGTACTAAATCTGGGCAAAGTTCGACAAAGGTTGCTAAGGCTTGATGTACCGTGAAAGTTGAATGAACTTCAATCCCATACAATTCAAGCAAACAAGTCATCCAGACACAGGAATCGAGATCATCATCGACCACTAGTACTCGCAATCCTTCCAGTGTGGAAGTGTTGGGAATGGGCATACCAGGAGCCTTACTCTAAGTGAATGTCACAGTATCTAATGAGAATTTAAAAATTAGTGCATTTTTCATAAAAAAATAAGATTTCCATAATTTTACTTAACATTGTGCAACATAGTTCTCATAATTGAACGGCTCAAACAGATGGCATGAAGAAGAGGGGGAATGGGCAAAGGGAAAAGGGGAAAAGGAACCCCATACTTCAAAGCAGGGGTTTCAAGTATGGACGCTGATTTTTATCGTACTGCGTGTCTCAAAAATCTTCTTTTTTGCTCTCCATCTTTAAAAAGAGGGGCTTTATACCCGTAGGGAAAAGTTTTTAATTTTTTCCCTTTACCCCAAACCCAAGACCCCTTTTCCCCTTATCAGTAAGAATCTAGAGGTATATGCGATATGGTTTCCTTAATAGTGGAAGTCCAGAGCTTTGCAATTATAATTACAAGTATTTAGCTAGACCCCAATCTATCGTTATCATCGAATCATAAAAAACTTAAAATAATTTTAATATATTTAAATTTCTTAATATTGTCTTTAATATTTCTGAGTTTTGGTGATGGTATTTTTGTAGTATCGACAAAGTAGACTAATATTTTTTGGTAATAAAAGAAAATTTAGTACCCATGACTCCTTACCGAGGTTCAGCTTGAGTTGAGACTGTTAATACTTGCGGTGGTGTAGCATCCGGGGGATAGAGAAAATCTACTTCTACTAAAGAGCGATCGCCTGGTTTCATCTTTAATAAGACTAACGGTTCTCCTAATTGACCTCTCTTTTGCACTAAATGCACAAACTGAGTTTGTGGCTGATTTCGCTCATCTTTGTAACGTAGCCGTACCGTTCCCCGAAAGAATACTTGAGGATCTGGTGTACTTAGAAAGCGTAACCCTGGTTTGACTAACCGATCTTCTTTGAGGGGTGTTTGTATTGATACACTAACAGTTTGAAGACTTTGAGTATTGTTGTATAACGGCAACTTGAGATTATATTGAATTCCATAGTTGCCATGAGCGCGATATGCGGTGTCAGGATAGCGCACCAGCATGGGCGCACTTTGAATTTGACCAGTTCCTAATGTACCGCCATGCAGGGTATTCAAAGCGTAGGAAAACACTTGACCAGGCTGGGGAATAGTTAGATACCTAGCTTTAGGATTATCTACTAATAAGGCTCTCCATTGCGAACCTCCAACCACTCCCGCAACTCGCCCATAAATTCTTGGCTTGCCAGTTTCCTCTAAGGGAGTAGGAGTTTTATCTCGTGGCCCAGCCAAATCAGCATTATCTAGTAGATTCTGCCATTCTTCTAAAGTAGGCGATCGCTCACTGCCATCAGGATTGAGTTGTGCAAACATCGCTAGGCTAGCTGCATAGACAGTACCATCACTTTGCAATCGAATTAATGTAGACCGACCATTCAGGGGTGGTGTCAATCCCTGCACCGGAATTGGTAAATTGAGTAACATCCGACTTTGCTTTGGTGGAATCTCAATTTGAGCAGGGAAAATCTCTTGTCGCACTCCCCTAAGTACATCAGACATGACGCGATCGCCTGGGCCAGCAAAAATTTTACCTAAAGGATTTTGGCTAAAAGATGGTAGCTGAATAAATGGTGCATCCGGTTGACTTAAATAACTCGCCGCCTGCAAAATATTTACCTTCACTGGTTCCGAACCAGGGTTATGTAAAATTATCCCTAAATAGAGCGATGTCTCCGACGGGCTACGCCTACGCAAATTCTCTGGTGGTTCAGCTTTCGCAATATGATGAGCAAAAATATCAAATCGTCCCCGAAAAGGAAAATTTAAATGCGCTGTTGGCACTTTTTTTCCATCTGGTGGAAAGGTAGAAAGTAAAATTCCTTCTTTCAACACCAATTCTGGACTATTGCTATTAAAGGTTGGCACTGTATCCAACTTCCCTGATAAAGGACGTACTTCTTGTGTTTGCACGACTTCTTCAGGTAGTGGTGTGGCAAGAGTTAATTGGGCTATTGGGAAAATTAGTAATAATGGCAACATATACTTAGATATTTATTTCACCATACAGACATTAACAACTTGATGAAAGTGCCAGTTTGTTAATAATTAATACGAAATCGGCAAGAATCCCCATCAAATTTTCTTGATTGAGAACCGGAACGTGGACAAAAATACAACGTGCTGTGAGTTGATTTTGGCTTAAGTAGTCCAACACTGAATAGTAAAGACCTTCACAGACAAATTTCCCACAGTCGTGGCTAATTTGAATTGCCGTTGCTCCCGCCACTAATTTTTCTAAATCAACCTGTGTCTGTAAAACAATTTCTTTGTAGCTAGCAACTGCTTCCACACTTAATTGTGTACGCCTTGCAGCCATGCCACAACAGATGATGTAATCAGGTTGGATTGCCTTGATTTTTTCCATTACCTGAGTACAGGCAAGTTGCACATCTACGGGTAACTGGCGTAAAAAAGTTAAGTCATGTGGGATAAACTCAAGTTTGGTTACTTCAAGTAATAAATCATCAGAAGAATTTGACTGTTGATCTTTTAGCCAAATGTCAAAAGAAGTTAATAGAATTCTTTTCTTCATAACAAATATTATTTAGAATAGAAAAACCCTCCATAATAAATTTACAAGGAGCAGGTAAATGCCGGTAATTGCGGTCGTAGATTACGAGATGGGAAATTTGCACTCAGTCTGCAAAGGCTTGGAAAAAGCTGGAGCAACTCCTAAAGTTACTTATTCTCCAAAGGAGTTAGAACGGGCAGATGCAATAGTCTTACCGGGAGTAGGAGCATTCGATCCAGCAGTTCAACACCTGCGATCGCGTGGTTTGGAACAACCAATAAAAGAAGCGATCGCATCTGGAAAACCTTTTTTAGGAATTTGTTTAGGATTGCAAATTCTCTTTGAATCAAGTGCAGAAGGTACTCAACCAGGACTAGGAATTATTCAAGGAAAAGTGCGGCGGTTTCGCCCAGAACCTGATATCACTATTCCTCACATGGGTTGGAATCAACTGGAAATCACTCAACCAAAAAGTATTTTGTGGGAGCATTTACCGTCCGATCCTTGGGTATATTTTGTCCATTCCTACTATGTTGACCCAATAGATCCGCTAATCCGTGCAGCAACAATCACTCACGGTACTCAAACTGTGACAGCTGCGATCGCTCATGAAAACCTCATGGCAGTCCAATTTCACCCTGAAAAATCCTCTAATATCGGATTGCAAATACTGTCTAATTTTGTTGCTCAAGTCCGCGAAAAAATTCCTGCCTGATAATATTTTTGTCCTTCGTCATTTGTCCTTTATCCTTTGTGAGTAAATCAAAATCACCACTGACCATTAAACATTGACTAATGACCAATGACTAATGACTAATGACTAACGACCAATGAGCCTGAGAATTTACGGGAATCGCCAGCTAAAAACTTTACCAGGAAAAGAAACTAGACCGACTAGTGCGCGAGTAAGAGAGGC
The DNA here is from genome assembly GCF_036917575.1 of Nostoc sp. GTDB lineage: Bacteria > Cyanobacteriota > Cyanobacteriia > Cyanobacteriales > Nostocaceae > Nostoc. The sequence goes on from NZ_JBALDC010000076.1 coordinate 42,974, forward strand.
AGTCTTTAATATTTGGCAGGGAGAAATTGCAGGTTGTTGCTGGCTAGATTTATGCGCTGGTACTGGTTCAATGGGCGCAGAGGCTTTATGTAGAGGAGCCAGCCTAGTAATGGGAATTGAACAATCAAGCCGAGCCTGTGCCACCATTCAACAAAATTGGCAGCAAGTAGCTAATGCCGACCAAGAATTTCGGGTATTGCGGGGAGATATTACACACCAGTTAAAGATTTTATCAGGTAAGCAATTCGATAGAATCTACTTCGATCCACCTTATATCAGTGGATTATATCAGCCAGTATTAGAGGCGATCGCTGATTATCAACTTTTAGATCCTAGCGGTGAAATCGCAGTTGAACACGCTTTACAAGGTTGGATACCGCCAGAGATTCCCGCTTGGGAAATTTGCCGCCAGAAAGTTTATGGCAACACATCACTTACTTTCTACAGAATTATGGAATGAAAAGAATGGGGAGTAGGGAAGAAAAATTGCTTCCTTGTCCTCCTTGTCCCCCTTCCCTCATCCCACTCAGCACTCAGTTCAACACTCAGCACTGAACATTTCCTCATCCTCCCAACTGATTGGGGCGCTTGTATTGCTTATATGCAGCGTAAAAAAGTCCGGAAAGAGTGACGAAAACTAAACCAAGGACAATACCTGATAGCAGGGGTTCAACCACTATAAATCTCCTCTTTGAAATTATTAAATATTCGTTGGCTGTTTTTGATTTTACCAAATTTTGTATGAATCTTGCGCCTTACAGCCTTTTAGAGTCCGACTGCCCACAAGAAAATAGTCTTCTGTGCTTGCAGACACAATCAAGAACTTTTAAGCTATGTGTAGGAAATGAAAACTTTTTAGCACACCTAGACTTATCACAGCAAACCTTTTGGATAACCAGATTACCAAACCTGAAATTTTGATTCAGCGGATCGTTTTATTGATGCTGGCTATACTGCTAGCAGTCCCTTTGGGCTATTTTGGTGTCCAGTTGGTTCAAGCCTCCGATCCATACGTCAAGAGTGTTCTATCCCTAACAGGAAATTCAGTTCAAGGACACGCGATATTCCAAATTAACTGTGCTGGTTGTCATGGCTTAGAAGCAGACGGGCGAGTGGGGCCGAGTTTGCAAGCTGTTTCAAAGCACAAGTCTCAGTATGGGCTAATTCACCAAGTGATCAGTGGCGAAACACCACCAATGCCAAAATTCCAACCTAATGCTCAAGAAATGGCGGATCTTTTGAACTATTTAGAGTCGTTATAGACCTAAGAATTTTTGGTTATATGATACACAATTACCCTTATCTGAAAATGCAGTACAAAATGTATATCTTTTTACACTTATAAACAGATCCCTTAGATGCTCGATAGCGAATGTGAGTGCGTCTTGTAGAGAAGCTTTCGCAACGTAGGAGTGTTGCCCTTGGCACATCATGCCTGCTCTACTTGAGAAAATTATAAACGCTTAGATGCGAGATGCTGTGCGTAGCTTGCTTTCCTATAGGGATATGCAGACTCATAGAAGTCCTTAGCGTCTACCCTTATCTACCAAACACTCTTTTGAGGTTGAGAGAAGAACCGCGATACCAATACCACTGTGCCTCTACACATAATAATAGAAACCTCAAAACACCCTAGTACCGCATGGCGGAAGTCAAAAATACTATAGAATAAGCTCTTTAGGGATTTTAAATGGTTGCTCGTCTTACAAAGTTCTGATGCCTGCGGCGGGCTGCGCCGCTCAGACTTTGCGCTATTTACGCCGTGGCGTACTAGTACATAGCGGCGGAAATAAACATACCATTCTAAATGAAGGAAAAGCCCAAAATACAATTATGCGTGACTTTTAACTTTTGCGCAGCAGTAATAGCTCAGTCTGATAAACTTTGTCTTCTAAAGTCGTAGTGGCGAGAACTGTCTTTTGTTTTTATCTTCACATCTGCTAGTATTTGCGTAGAATCTTTGATAAAAACTCATATAAACTGTATATTTTTAAGTATCTTAGCAAGTAACTAGCTAATTGTTGCGAAAGTGAGGTTATTATACCTAACTCTGTAGAATTAAGGTAAAAGTTCCTAGACAATCGGCTAAGGTATAGCTTCTTTAACAGACTAAATATTCTTAAAATGACCGAAAGCCAATGACTGAAGCGATCCAAATCGGTAATCGTACAATTACAGCTAGTGAACTGATTTCTTTACTGGCAAATTACCAAATGCTGCCGCAGTTGCAGCGGGAATTAATCATTGATGAGGCGATAGAGCAAAACTCACGCTCCGCCAAGGTAGTAATAGAGTGTACCCCTGAAGAAGTAGCCCAAGCTAAACAGCAGTTTTATGCTGAAAAACAGTTTAAAAATGAAGAAGACATCCAGGCTTGGATGGCACATCAAGGGCTGACTCCCGATCAACTAGAAGTTATTACCACTCGTAAACTGAAAATTGAAAAATTCAAGCAAGCCACTTGGGGCAATAAACTCGAATCTTACTTTTTTCAGTCCAAAACAAAACTGGACAAAGTAATTTATTCCTTACTGCGAACTCAGGATGTAGGAATTGCCCAAGAACTCTACTTCAGGATTCAGGCAAAAGAAAACTCTTTTGCTGATTTGGCGCGGGAATACTCACTCGGGCCAGAAGCCCAAACTGGTGGCTTAGTAGGCCCGATTGAAGTGAATGCACTACATCCGATAATGGTGCAAATGCTCTCTAGCACTCAACCAGGTCAGATATTGCCCCCTACCCGTATCGCTGAATGGTTTGTGATTTTGCGGTTAGAAAAATTTGTTCCAGCACAACTGGATGAATTTATGAAAATGCGTCTGTTGAATGAACTCTTTGAAAACTGGCTACAAGAACAGCAAAAGCAAATCATGTCTGCACCACAAGGGGAGAAGGATACGTGAGACAGGCAGGCGATAAACCTTCAACCTAAGTATGGGACTCATCTACCATACTTAGCTTATTTGCGATACTCAAGCCGATATTATCACTTGTGTTTCGTCCACAGGTGCTTGCCACTACTGCTTCAATCTACGACGTAACACTCCCCTACCGATTAACCTAAGTAAGTCGGTGCAATAAAACCAAACTATGTGAAGAAAATTTCACTAGGCTAAAACCCTCTTCACTCCTGCCTCCTGCCTTCTCTCAACGATAAATTTTCCCACCTAGCTACTTAATACGATTAATCCCACAGCTTCAGTACATTCATTTTCGGCGTGATAACGCTTGACTAGTAAGCTATTACGCACTTGTTATAGAGCGTTACAGTGAGTCTAGCGCTAGAGAGGAACTTAATTTTGTTAAACCTTGATTCCATTGTGGGGTAGGCCTTCCCTGCCTAGAAAGGACGGACAAGATGTCCATCCCACAAGAATAAAAAAAAAGTTGCACATCGCGTGAACTTCAAAATTTATAATGAGTTTTTGAGAAAAAGCTAAAAACTAGACTAGGCAATAAATACAGATGATCCGACCGCGTAAGGTCTTTGCTCAACATTGGCTCAAAAGTGAAAAGGTACTCGACGCAATTATTAAAGCAGCAGAGTGTACACAAAGCGATCGCTCCCTCAAAGGCGATCGCGTCCTGGAAATTGGGCCTGGTACTGGCATTCTGACTCGTCGTTTATTACCCCTAGTGCAATCTCTGGTTGCAGTTGAAATAGACCGCGACTTATGCCAACTGTTGTCAAAGCAGCTTGGTAAGACTGAAAATTTTTTACTACTGCAAGGCGATTTTCTCACTCTAGATTTACCATCTTATCTGGCAGCCTTTCCCAATTTCCAACAGCCAAATAAGGTAGTAGCCAATATTCCCTACAACATTACAGGGCCAATCATTGAGAAACTACTGGGTACGATCGCTAACCCTAACCCCGAACCATTTGACTCAATAGTGTTGCTAGTACAAAAAGAAGTAGCAGAAAGGTTATATGCTAAACCAGGATCAAAAGCCTTTGGGGCGTTGAGTGTGCGGGTACAATATTTGGCTGAGTGTGAGTTAATCTGCACAGTCCCAGCGGCCGCATTCCATCCACCGCCAAAAGTCGATTCAGCAGTGGTGCGATTGCGCCCCCGAAAAATAGGGATACCAGCACTTAATCCCCGACAGTTAGAAAATTTCTTAAAGTTGGGGTTTGGTGCCAAACGCAAAATGTTACGAAATAATTTGCAATCAGTTATAGAACGCGATCGCTTGAGCCACTTACTGGAACAATTAAAAATAAATCCCCAAGCTAGAGCTGAAGACCTCAGCGTTCAGCAATGGGTAATTTTAGCAAATGAATTAGGAGTGGGGAGTAAACAGTAGCGAACAAGGCAGATTTTTCCGATTCCCCATACTTGATTCCCCATTCTCCATTCTCCATTACCCCTTATCCCCAGAGGGGGCCCCACCTTCCCCACTTCCAGAAAATGCATTCTTATAGCCTAATTGCCCCTGCGAAAATCAACTTGTATCTGGAAATTATTGGCGATCGCCCTGATGGATATCACGAGTTAGCCATGATACTTCAAAGTATTGGTCTTGCAGACCAAATTGATCTGCATTCCATTAGTACTGATTCCATTAGGGTTTACTGCAACCACCCACAAGTACCTACAGATAAAAGTAATCTGGCATACCGAGCAGCAGAATTAATGGTGAGGCAATTTCCCCAAGCCTTTGCTAAATATGGAGGCGTGGAAATTACCATTAATAAGCAGATTCCTGTCGCTGCTGGGTTGGCTGGGGGTTCGACGAATGCAGCAGCTGTGCTGATAGGGATAGATTTATTGTGGAAGTTGGGATTAACTCAGTCAGAATTAGAAGAGTTGGCAGGCACACTTGGTTCAGATGTACCATTTTGTGTGGCGGGTGGAACTGCGATCGCAACAGGTAGAGGTGAGCAACTTTCTCCGTTGCCAAGTTTGAATAGTATTTATATAGTGTTAGCAAAATACCGCAGTTTGGAAGTTTCCACCGCTTGGGCATACAAAACCTATCGAGAGCAGTTTGGTGATTCTTATATTAAAGATAGCGACAAATTGATAGCGCGTGCTAACGCAGTTCGTTCAGGAGCAATAGTAAAAGCTGTTCAAGATAAAGATGCCAGAGAAATTGCCCGAAAACTGCACAATGATTTAGAACGAGTTGTATTGCCAGACTATCCCCAAGTCTTGCAACTGCGGGAAGTGTTTGCAAATCAAGAAGGTGTTTTAGGAACAATGATGTCTGGTTCTGGGCCAACAGTATTTGCTCTTTTTGAGTCTCAACAGCAGGCAGAACAAGTGAAGTTACAAGTTAAACAAGCAATTCTTGATCAAGACTTAGAATTATTTGTGACTCGGACAATTACACATGGTATTCAGGTGGCATCTTCAACTTAAATAAATCTTTATCGTTAAATTAAGTTTTTTAGTTGTATAGTTCAAATTGCTAGTAAAGAGGCAAAGATGCAATTTAAATGACGATTAACTGAGGATAATAATTATTCCTAATGCTTCAATCCAATATCTAATATCTAAAATCCAAATATTATGAATGACCAAAATCTAACGCCGCAAATAGATGCCAAAAAACAAGTAACAGCTAGTCCGTTACGCTGTTTTACTGGGGCGGTAATTTCTGGAGGGATGGGATTTGCAGCGTATTCGCTGATGATTGCGATCGCGACAAATTTTGCTAGTAAACCGATCCATTCAATCAATCCATTGGTGGTGAAGATTTCTTCTGCTGTCCGCACTCTGGTTGTTGGTGTAGTTGCTTTAGGTAGCGGTATTTTTGCTATAGTAGCAATTGGTTTGTTGGCTTTGGGAGTGCAATTATTAGTGCAGCAAGTGACGAAGCAAAAAAGTAGTGAAAACTAGTAATTTGCTTTTAATCTAGTAATCTACAAGCACAAGTTTTTCTAAAGCAGTATGATTTAACCCTACTGTGCAAGGAGTTTATCTTACTCTTGCCAAATTTATTTAACACGAATAGCAAGTGCAGATGCAGTGCTACTGGTTGCTGTAATTTTCTGGTTTACTGCATTTCTACTTGTTTTAGTCAAGCTTTTTAGGATTGACGTAGACGCTTCTTCGACTTGTCGTTAGACATCGCTCCTTAAATAGCAGATGTTGTAATTTTGGTATATAGTATTAAATTTGACTTTAATAGAGTTTGGGTTGACACTTTATAGACTGGCTCAATATTTACAAATATATGCGGAATTAATACCAGGAATACTGAAATTGATAACAGCAACATTATTTTTAAGCAAAAGTTATGAACACAATCAACAGATATTGTTTACCGCTTATTTTTGTGACAATGGTTGTGAGCCTTAGTAGTTGTAGTTCTAACCCCACCACGAGTAATATTGACAAGGCAACGTCATACCCTACGACAGCACCGACGAATAGCGTATCTTCTCAAACTCCCAGCCAAGTTCCTAGCGTAGCTCAGTTAAGAGAAAAATCTTCTAATCAAGAATCTCCTAAAGAAAATACGCCTTCCCCATCAACTTCTAAAGTCGCTATTAGCAAAACTACTAGCGTAACGCTATACACAAGTGATACTCAATGTCAAAAACTAATTCCAGAAAAGGTTTCAGTACCAGCAGATGAACCAGTGACAAATGTCGTAAGTAAAATATTAGAAAAACGAGATACAAGCGACTTTAGCTTGTCTGGGTATCGTGTCAACATCAAAAATGGTATTGCTACAGTTGATTTACGCATATCTCCTGAGTCAAAGCGGCAAATAACTTCTCTTTCTAGTTGTGAACAGTTTGCTCTGTTTGGCAGTCTCCGCAAAACCTTAACGAGTAATCCTCAATGGAATATTAAAGAGGTTCGCTTTACCGAGCGAGGCGAGGACATTGTTCTTTAATTAAATATTGTAGTAAGTGGCGTTATCAGCTAGCTAAAAAATTTCCTCATCTGAACAGTCACAGGACTCATACATCAGCAATTGTCAAAATGGTGTATGTTCTAGCCAATTGAAAACAGCTGTAAATAGTGATATGCTTGATTTTAGCCACAGGTTTATGGTAGCAATTTGCGGGTGTAATTCAGTGGTAGAATGTCATCTTCCCATGGTGAACGTCGTGGGTTCGAGTCCCATCGCCCGCTTTAAAATCTGTAATTTTTCACTATCAACGGCAATATCACTCAATTGTTGGGTAACTGGTTGGGTTTATTGTGAAATCGTTGTTTAAAATCTGTTATCTTCACCCACTGTGCGATCGCTATTTTTCTTAAATAATAAAAACCCTGAGATAATCTTTACTATGTCAGGGTTTTAGGTATTTGAAATGCTGTGGTAATATTTTGTTAAATTGACAAATAATTAGTTAATGTACAATTTATCCTTTATACTTCAATAGCTATTCTACTTACTTGCCTAAAGTCCGCGTATAAATTACCTGACCTTGGGAATCATAAAGAAAAAGGGACAGATTAGCATTATCACCAATTACAGCTAGGGCTTCTCGTAAGATTTGCAAGTGATTGGTAACGTCAATAGCAGTATTCGAGTTCTCAGAATAAGGATTAGCTAAGTTATTTTGCCTTATTTGGTCATACTGTGGGGTTAACCGGACAATAATTCTTGTATTGTCCATGCTAAAGGTGCAAATTAGAATTCCATTAATACAGGTCTTATTCAAATCAGTGCGGGTTTGTTGCAAACTACTAACAGCTTGAAGTTTTTCTTGTGCTTGTTTGAGCGCAGTTGAATAGGGTTCGATGAGAGATTGAGCTTGAGTGTAGTACAAACTATCTTGGGGAACTTTTTTAGCAGTTTGCAAAGCTTGATCCCAATATATCGCTGCTGGTTGCCATTGGTTTTGTTGTTGATAAACTTTAGCTTGTTTGGCGGTGCTAAGAGCCTGTTGATAGGTTTTAACAGCTAATTGTTCTTTAGTAGCGCGATCGCGTACTAATACTAACTTAGGTTTATAATCTACCAACAGCTTTTGGGCTTCTTGGTATCCAACGCTATTCGGGGGGATGGTATTCAAGGCATTAATTACTACCAGCCAAGTAGACTGCGCCTTTTGCCAGTCATTCAAGGATTTAGCAATAGCTTCCTGCTTTGAGGCTGTAACGGCTACAGCTTTTGCCGCAGCTAGTTTTTTCAGCCATTTTTCCTCAATAAATATCTGTTGATTTACAGTGTGCAAACGGACACGATAATTCAGTAATTTACCCTGCACCAACCCATAGAGTTCACTACTGGAACTTATACTTTCTAGTGGCGCTATAGCCTGTCGCCATAAGTGTTGCCTACTTTGTAATTCCTCTAGGCTAGATGCAGGTGTTTGAACTTTTTGTGTCGCCAAAGATGCCGTTTGCAAAGCTTTGACCACCTGATTGATTCTTTCTGCTCGCCCAGACAAACTTGCTTTTAGTTCTTTTGACACTTGGTAACGAGGCGACCAACTAGGAATTACATTTAGGTCTGTACTGGCTGCTGTAAGTTGTTGTTGTACAGCTATTAATTCTTTTTCAGACTTGGCGCGGCGCATCAACTGCGGAGATTTTGTTTTTAATTGCTCGGCGTTTTGTATTTCTTTACACTCAGACATCACGCAAGGGCGAGTCAATAAGTAAGCACCACCGCCTAAAACCAAAATTCCCACCAACGCCGCACCCAGTAGGATAGGTTTGACCTGGAATCGTCTCTTTGAAGCCGATAAATTTGGCACATCTGGAAACGGGTCAAACAGTTCTTCTTCTTCAATCTCATTGATTGAGGGAGAATATGTCACAGATGAGGGGGATATTACTTCTTCATCTTTTCCTACTTCCTCATCTTCTGCTGCAACCCATCGCTCTGTGTGTTTCAATGTCAAGAAACATTTAGTATAAGGGAGTTGTTCGCCAAAAACTCTCAGGAAACATTGCACCTGCTGCTCTTTGTGGGGTGCTAGAGATTGAAGTACTTCCTCAATGACTGCAAAAATTAGTTGAGCGTCAACTATTACATCTGAGGCGTGTTGCGTTAAAATCATTAGCCCGCCTTTATTGACGACGCACTTAACCTCGAAGACTTCAGCCGTTGAGACTTCTACAAGTAATTGTTCTTGCAAAGTTTTGGCTAAAAGCTGTAAATCTTCCTGCTGGACTGCTACTCTCATAGAGCTTTGCTGCTGAACTTCTATATTGTTTTGATTATCTTTAGGGGGATGAAATGAACTTTTTAGGTTTATTGAATGCAAATGCACAGTTTAACCAACTACAGCCTGAGAATCTGAACGACCAACTTTCTAACACAAATTCTGATTTTTCACCAAAAATTAAAAAAGTAATTATTGTTCGTGGCGCTACATTTTTACAGAGCTAGATGCAAAATAAAATAATCTGTCTTTAGACAGAAATTACAAATACAAAATGGGAATAATAAGAAATTTGAGTATTTTCACTGCATTGTTTTGCGACAATTAAATTCACAATAGCTACTGCTTTGCAAAATCTAGTTGCAGAGAAATTGTTACCAAATTATCTAGAGGTTAAGAAAACCATGTTATGTCAGAGGGTTTTGACAGAAATACTATTTATCTTCTATGCTGGAAAACTTACTGATAAAATTAATTACCTATTGTGGCTCTGCTACAAACAAGTTGGCTATCGAAATTAATATGCTGAATTTGCTGAATTCGATAAAATCGATCCGTAAAAAATAAGTTTTTATAGCTGCAAAAAGGTTAATTCTGCAATAAAGGTGCTGCAAAATATTAAGACAGGACTAACCAAAAGCTTGGAAAGTGTCAATACAAGGTGTATCAATGGATTTATTAGAGTACCAAGTTAAAGAATGGTTTGCAAATATAGGCATTCCAGTATTGCCTTCCCAACGAATTGACCATCCTACAGATTTAAAACGGCTAAAAATTCGCTTTCCAATTGTACTAAAATCTCAAGTCCACGGAGCAGAACGGGCAAAAGCTGGTGGAGTCAGGTTTGCCCAAACGACTATCGATGCGATAGCAGCTGCTCAAAATATTTTTAGTTTACCAATATGGGGCGAATTGCCGGAAGTTGTGCTGGCAGAATCTCAATACGACGCCAACCAAGAATTTTATCTAGCGGTGGTTTTAGATACTGCTGTCTGCCGACCGGTACTTTTAGGTTGCAAAGAAGCAGACATCGATTGGGAATCGGCTGGGGAAAAAATGCACTATGTTGTTGTAGAACAAGAATTCTCACCATTTTATGCGCGACGATTGGCTTTAAAAATGGGTTTGCAAGGAACGCTGATGCAGTCGGTAAGCAGCGTTGTGGAGAAGATGTACGAGTTATTTGTCCAAAAAGACCTGGATTTAGTTGAAATTAATCCCTTGGCAGTCAGTACTACTAGTCAAGTTATGGCTCTTAATGGTAAAGTCAGGGTCAACGAACGGGCGATCAAGCGTCATCCCGATTTGGTGGAGATGGCAGCAAAAATTATCAGTAGTCATACCAGTACTGAAATCAACGGTATTTTGGGCGATTGGGATGGTGTGCAAATGCATGGAAAAATTGGGATTTTAGGTAATGGTACTGGTTCAGTGATGGCAACTTTAGATTTAGTTGCGAATGCTGGTGGCAATCCAGGTGTTTGTTTGAATCTACGTCATGCTTTCCTTACAGATACTACACCAACTACCTTCCGCGATCGCCTAGAAACAGGTTTGAAAATACTGGAGGCTGATAAAAGCATTCAAGTAATACTAATTAACTTTCTGGGTAGCATTCCGCAAACCGAGGAAGTGGCTGAAGTTATAGCCAGAGTTGTGCAGCCAGACAACAACGAACTTCAATCACAGGTTGTAGGTTCTAATGGTAATAAAGTTCGGCGAGAGCTTAATTTTCCATCCATAGTTGTCCGCCTTGCTGGTTCTGAATTTAATATTGCGAGAAAATATTTAGCAACACTAAAAACCCATAGCGACGCGCTCCTCGTGGTAGAAAATTTAGATGAGGCAGTGGCGGCAGCAATTCGTCTTGCTAAACCAACGGTTAATAAAAGATAGTGAATGTCATTTTGTGCCAATTCAAAAATCAAAAATTATTAATTTTTACCATCGGGTATAAATTTTTGAATTTGATGCTCAAATCAAGTACAGCTTTGCTTCCTGGGACTAAATTATATAGTGAATTCAAACTGAATATTCCTAGTTAGAAGCGGGTTTTCTGACTTTTGGAACACTCAGCTTCAAGATTATTTTTTGGAATTTCAGTAAAAATTGAATCAATAGGACACTATAAATGTGTCTTTCTATGATCAGTGGTTGAAGGCACTGGTTGCCAAACTTAAGGTAATTTTTTATGAACATAACGCCAGAAAGTAAAGTGTTAATTCAAGGCTTTTGTGAATTTATATCAGGCAATCATGTTGCTCAAATGAAAGCTTATGGCACGAATTTAGTGGCTGGTGTCAATCCTGGATGCGGCGGACAGGAACTGCATGGACTGCCAGTATTTGATTTGGTAGAGGAGGTAATAAAAGAATTTGGGGCAATTGACACGACAATTATTTGTGTAGATCCTTATGATGTGTTAGATGCGGCATTAGAAGCGATCGCATCTAAAATTCGCCAGATTATTATTATTACTGCTGGTGTACCGCCTTTAGATATGGTGCAATTACTCCGCAAAGCCGAAGCTTGTGAAACCTTAGTAATCGGGCCAAATAGTCCGGGGATCATTGTACCGGGAAAAATTCTTTTAGGAACTCAACCCAGCGAATTTTATACCCCTGGAACAGTGGGGATTGTTAGTCGTAGCAGCACCCTCACCTACGAAATTGCCTACGAATTAACAAAAGCAGGTTTAGGGCAGTCGATTAGTGTCAGTATTGGTAGTGATGCGATCGTCGGTTCCTCATTTCTGCAATGGCTGCAAATTCTTGATGAAGATGAAACCACAGAAGCGATCGTTTTAGTCGGTCAACCTGGTGGTGGTAGTGAAGAAGCAGCAGCGCGGTACATTGCTGAGGCAATTGATAAACCAGTAATTGCCTACATTGCAGGTAGACTTGCACCAACAGGAAAAACTTGGCGTCAAACTGGGACTTTAGCAACGGTTATCGGACGCGATCCCAACTTTGGTACAGCCCAAAGTAAATTAGCTGCTTTAAAAGAAGCAAAAGTGACAGTAGCCGAACGCCCTTCTCAAATTCCAGAATTATTGCGAAAGGAAACTAAACTAATTACTAATTCGTAATTCAATTCTTAACTACGAATTACAAATTATTTTAATTGGTCAGTCTTGGGAACGATTTTGAGGGAATAGGTAAGCGATCGCAGCGTAACCTGAAGCACTGAGTAAACTAACCAAAAAAGCAGCCAAAATAAAAGTAGACATAATGTTACACTCTATGCATTTCTAAAATCCTGGCATTCATCAACAAACCAAGATTTTGGATACTTTCAAATTAGCAATTGGGTATGACACAGCCGTGACTACGTTGTGTCAATCCCTCGGACTCAAGGTTTTATAGCTCAGCTCAAGCCAAAGGCAGAAAAAAGCGAAACGTACTGCCACCTCCCAATTCGCTTTCTATCTGAATTTGACCGCCTTGTAGTTCAATCAAACGGCGGGAAATAGTTAGACCAATACCAGTACCTCCTGAATGGCGATCGCGCGATTGGTCAGCTCGCCAGAAGCGCTCAAACACATGAGGCAAATTTTCTGGAGCGATACCAATACCTGTATCACTAACTGCAATCCAGAGTTGAGATGCTTCAGTCCCAGCATTAATGGTAATTGAACCTTCGTTAGTGTAACGCACTGCATTACCTAGTAAATTAACTAGCACCTGTTCTGTGCGGTCAATATCTGCCAATACAGGAGGTAGCACAGATGGACATTGCAAGAGCAGAACTGGCCCATCTTCTAATAGTTGGTCAGAAAATTTCTCCACTAATGACTCTAACAACGGACGCAAATTTACCCGTTGGATATTAATTGGTAGATAACCTGCTTCTGCTTTGGATAGTTCTTGTAAATCGTTCACTAAGCGCTCTAAGCGTCGAGTTTCTTTAGCTAAACGCCGATAGATTTCAGGAGACGCTTCAATTTCCCCATCAGCCAGTTCTTCCAAATAACCGCGCACCACAGTTAATGGTGTTCGTAATTCATGGGTCATATCTCCAATCACTTCTCGTCGCCGCGCTTCTACACCTTCTAAACTGGCTGCCATTCGGTTGAAACTGGTACTCAGTCCACTAAGTTCTGGAATGTCAGACACAGGTAGCCGTGCATCCATCTGACCAGCAGCAAATTTTTGGGTAATTTGTTCCATCTCGGTCAATCGCTGCATAATCCGTCTGGATACCCAGTAACTCAATCCTCCGGCGGCGGTAGTGCCGACTAAGACTGACAAAAGAGTGCTTCGCTGCCAAGCAAGTTCAAATCCTGTCACCAATTCAGCACGGACATCGATTAAGTCGAACCCCTGATTTTCTAATCCTTCCAAATGTAAGACAAATAAGCGGGGGGAAGAGATTTTGCTAATGCTTACCAGACTAGCTACCCCCACGATCATTACTACTAAGTGGGAGAAAAACAGGCGCCCTCTCAGCCCCATCTTCATAACATTTACGCTACCAAAGGATCTTCAAATTTATAGCCCACCCCAACAACAGTTTTAATAAAAGTAGGATTTGCCGGATCGGGTTCAATCTTTTTTCGCAACCGAGCTACATGAGTATCTACAACTCGTTCATCGCCAAAGAAATTATCTCCCCAAAGTTTATCAATTAGTTGAGTGCGGTTCCAAACTCGACCAGGATTACTGACAAAGGTGGTTAGCAAGTTAAATTCTAGAGTAGTTAAGTCCAAAATTTCAACTTCTTGAGAATTCATCTGGCGACTAGCAGTGCGCTGGTCTACATCGACAATAAAGTGTTGGGTACGATTGATTTGATGTTGTCCCCCTTGGCGGAGGCTACGCCGTAATAGTGCCCGCACCCTAGCTACCAACTCTCTGGGGCTAAAGGGTTTGACCATATAATCATCAGCACCAGTAGATAGACCGATGACGCGATCAATTTCTTCACCCTTAGCAGTGAGCATTAAAATGTAAGGATCTTTGACACCTGGTTTCTGGCGAATTCGGGCACAAACTTCTAACCCATCCAAACCAGGAATCATTAAATCTAGAATGATTAAATCAGGTGGTTGCTCTTGAAACATCCGCAAAGCATTCATGCCATCGCGGCTAGTGCGACAAAAAAATCCTTCTTTTTCTAAAGAGAGTTCGATTAAATGAGCAATTTCTGCTTCATCTTCAACTATTAAAATATCCATCTGATATCGTGTCCGATTAAAGACTTATCATTAAGACCGCAGGGGGCAGGGGGAAAGAGGGTTTTCTGGTTTCTACATAGATTACCGGAATTATAACTAATTAACCGGACATGATATGAAATATAAGATCGAGCAAAATGGGCAGAGCAAAAACACAAAGACACAGAGATATTTTATGCCTCCCTGTGTCTCCACTCTTTGCCTCTTTTTAATTAGAGGTTTGAGTTTGACGCTGTGCGATAACTATAGCCAAGATTAGAATCTTTTTGAATGTGTGCTTTAATACTATCGAGGTCAATGAAACAGTCTGCAACATCAATCAAACTTTCACTAGTGGTTGTTTGCAGACTGACTACTTCCACTCGAACCCCCATTCTGCTGACAGCGTTTACAGCATAAGCTAAATCTCCATCGCCACTGACTAAAACAGCTGTATCGTAGTAAGGAGCTAAAGTTATCATATCTACAGCAATTTCTACGTTCAGATTTGATTTTTTGAAATTCTCGCTTGGTACAACGAGTTCCTTTGCCACTACGCGATAGCCATTACGACGCATCCACAATAAAAAACCCTGTTGCTTTTCATTACTGATATCAACTCCAGTATAGAAAAAAGCACGCAACAGTCTGGAACCGCTGGTTAAATGACCAAGCAATTTAACGTAGTCAATTTCTATACCGAGTTGTAAGGCTGTATGGAACAGGCTTAAGCCATCAATAAAAATAGCAACTCGACCGCGATTTAAGTTATTCAAAATCAAACTATCTGGTGCAGGATCTTGCATCTTGGTATCTTTACCTTTGACAGCAGTATCGCTCAAATTTTGCCCTTGCCAATGTGGTTTAGTTTTGAGTACTTTAGTAGATTCCTTAAATTCATTTCTTTGTTTGCTAAAATTAGTTATAATCATTGATACCTCTGATTTTAAAGCTGGAAAGAGTTTTGAGTAAATTGTCTATAGTATAGTCTGTACTGATTTATAACCTAGCAGGTAATGGTCTTAAGTCACTATATGCAGATAAGCTTAACTAGTCCTAAACAAGATTTAAAATAGACAGATCAAAGTTTTCACTGCTGTTACGGTTGATTTAAGAAGATATTGCTTCTGCCCACAGATATGTTAATCTTTACCCACAGAGACAGCAAGAGTTTGGAGAAAATAAATCTTTTTGTAAGGATAGGGACTGTTTTTGGTCTCTACTGCACTCAACCCAGAAACCCTATATCTATAGTTCAGGCAAACATAAACTGTAAGACATCTAATAGGGGCAACCTAATATAAGCAAGTTTTGCACAAAAATACCACGGCTTTTAAGAGGAATGAGCGTAGCAATATTTACGCAGCCGTGGAAATTCAAGGAGTTATAAGTAGTAGTACCGCAAGCCGAAATTCCAAATTTAAAATTCAAAACGAATGCAGTATAACCGTTTCGTTGATTGGAAGGGTTAGTTTATTTATGCCGTACTGTACTAGTAATGTAATATGATATGCGATCGCACCTCAAAAGGTAAGTTGCCTTAATTTTATGTAAGAGACAAATGAGAAGGACAGGGAGGTTGATTGCTCTCTTGTCCCCCTGTCTTATTAACGCACCGCAGCAGTTTCTAAAGACAAATCTTGAAACATGGGTGTGCTGAGATAACGTTCGCCAAAGGAAGGCTGAATCATCACGATTAAACGTCCGGCATTTTCTGGACGTTTACCTACTTGAATTGCGGCACACAAAGCTGCACCAGAAGATATCCCAGACAATAAACCTTCTTCTTTTGCCAAACGTCGCCCATAGGCGATCGATTGTTCATCGCTGATTCTAATTACTTCATCAACCAATTCTAGGCGGAGGACATCTGGGATAAATCCAGCCCCAATACCTTGAATTTTATGTGGCCCGGCTTCACCGCCAGAGAGGACTGGGCTATTGCTGGGTTCAACTGCGATCGCCTTAAAAGTCGGCTTGCGCTGTTTGAGTACTTCTGCAATTCCAGTAATCGTTCCACCAGTACCTACCCCAGCAATCACAATATCTACTTCCCCGTCTGTATCTGCCCAAATTTCTTCGGCGGTGGTTTCTTGGTGAACTTTGGGATTAGCAGGGTTGCGGAACTGTTGCAGCATAAAAGCATTGGGAGTATTAGCCACAATTTCTTCGGCTTTGCGAATTGCTCCCCGCATACCCTCTGTGCCTGGTGTCAATTCTAAAGCTGCACCATAAGCTCTGAGCATCGCCCGTCGTTCTTGGCTCATAGTCTCTGGCATCGTCAAAACCAAACGGTAGCCACGTGCTGCTGCTACCATCGCTAGAGCAATTCCTGTATTACCTGAAGTAGGCTCTACTAAAATGGTCTTTCCTGGGACAATTGAGCCAGCCGCTTCTGCCGAGAGTACCATACTTAACCCGATGCGGTCTTTTACCGAAGCTGCTGGGTTCATCCCTTCTAATTTGACAACTATCCTTGCAACTACTCCTTCAGCTTGAGGAATTTTGTTCAGTTGAACTAAAGGAGTTCGTCCAATCAGTTGTGTTACGTCTTGAGCAATCCGCATTACTTAACTCCTAAAATTCTAAATCTTAGTACAGAGTATTTACTTATAACAATAAGCTTCGATGTATTTATTTTGCCGTTTAATCTCAATGAGTGCATATACTATATATTCTAACTTAACCACAAAATATGAAAGTTTAGGAAGAACTTTTATTAGATATTCCCATTGATTCTCACATTAGAAGAGGCTAGCTTACCATTCTTCTAGTTTACCATTTGGAATTGCCAACTATAGTCTTTTGGGTTGAAATTCAATTTTAATAATTCTGTATATATGAATAATTTTTCCAGTATTTTCTATTTGTTATCAATATATGATTTATTTTTAAAATATTTAATTGCTTTTTCTAATTTATTATTCTATCTTTATCAAGAGACATTGATATTTTTTTGAGTGCAAATTGTGTCAGTCATAAATTGGATATAAAACAGTCTTTAACCATTGCCTACATTGCTTTTAGATTGAGTACAAAAACACTAGAACCCCACCTCATAAATACTAGAACCCCGTCTGAAAAACACTAGCACCCATACCCCAACTATTTTTTATAAAACTTATCAGGTAAGGATTACAGGCTTTGAGTACTATTTTAATGAATTTAATAATCTTAACAGGGCTGGGGTAAACTGTTTTGTGGAGAACGGCTGATATAAATCGTATAGGATTTACGCAGAGATTCCCCTCTACCCCCCAACATTCCTGAGCGCAAGCTTAGTGAACTAGGGGGGACTTCTTAATCTCTCTTTTGAGAGTAAGATGAAACCAGATTACCGAATCTAAGTGCGTTAATTGTAACTGAATAATCCTACGTTTTGTGAAGATGTTGGTAATTTTTTATTAGTTAGGGATCAGTGGTGATGAGAAGAATAACTGAAAACTAACAATTGTGAAAATTACCAATTACACACATTTTAATCTCAAAGCTGTTTGATAGGTAGAAATATACAACTACTTTAGATAAACAGCAAAAGATATTTTCTTACTGGGTGCATACTACCTAGCAAGGGAGAGCCAAGATGAAAGCCAAACTTTTAAACCTTCTTACAGTTTGCGTCATTATTTTAGCAGTGCTTTCACCAGAAATAGTAGTATTTGGCATCATTTGGGAGCGACATCTGGAATTAGTAAAATCTCAGAATTTAGCTTGCGAAGTTAACAACACGATTACAGATGCTCCCGCCTTGGCTCTCCACATAGAGGGTACACATTCCCCTCAGACTAGCATTCAATCCTTTGATCGTAATGTGGTTCATCAAATGTTGACTGTTGCTGAACAATATAAATTTGCCACTATCCTGCAATGGTTCTTCCTGTTAACCCCCATTTGTATTGGGTTAGGAATTCTTTTTTACGACAGATATCTTGTTCATCGTGCTGCTGTCTTAAAAGAGCAAGTTGAAATGTTGGAAAGACTGTGGCACCAAAGTATCGAACAGTAACTTATTCACAATTTACTCACTAAAATCAACAAAATTACCATGACAGAACAACGCAAACAACTGTATTTTAATCTGATTGATGAGTTACTTAAATGCCCTAATGGTCAAGAACCAGAAGTTTTAGAATCTCACCCCGAATTGCTTGATTCCGGTTTAGTAGAATCAATGTTGCAAGTAGCTACTATGTTTGCCCATGAAGGCAATCAAGATGGTGCCCAATTTTTATTTTTTGTGGGGCGTGAGCTAGCTAAAGAGTTAGGTTTATACCCGGAAGTTCCCAATACTGAAGTTGCAAATCCTGAAGTTACAAATCCTGAAGTTGCAAATAAGGAGTAAAAATGTTGTTGACTTCAACGGATGCGGGACAAATAGCTTTAGAACTGCTGATAGCAGACTGGAATATTTCAGAAGAGAACAGAGAGTGGTTCACAATCTTTAACTCTCGTTTGATTGGCGAGACTTGGTACACTGTGGAACTAGGTATAGAAGGATTTCCTGATAGGTGGTTTCTTCAAGTATATGACAATGGAGTGTGCGATCCAAACTATACATTTATTTCACCAATCCTTGCGAACCAAGGATTTACAGACGTTGTAAATGTGCCGGATATCATAGCAGAGGTTTTAGTTTGTGAACGCAATGCTCGGTAATAATTGAAAATTCAAAATTGATAATTCTACAATAATTCGTAGTTAAATTAAGACTTTGAGCCAGCGATCTCTAAAAATTGTAGTATTTATTATGGATAGGGTTTAAATCCCAATCTCTATATATAATTACCTTGGCAATTTTGCAAATACTATTACGAATTAAGAATTAGAAACTCTGAATTTTTAATATAAAGATGCTTTACGTAAATTTGAGGTGTTCCCGAATAAGGTACACCTTTTTTTGTCTAATATTTAATATTTTGTTCCAGCTTAATAGAAGATTTTGTCATATTTAACTGATAAAATAATGTTATATTAAATAGCGTGATAGACGCTACAGAAATATCAGTTCCAATGATTGCTGAAGATATCTTAGCCAAAGAATTCACAAGAGTCGTCAATCATTACTACCCGCAAGTTGGAGAATTGCTGGATGGGTGTTATGTGAAAGTCATCACCTGTTTTTGGGGACGACCTGCTAGACGTTTGCAATATATAGGAATTTATTGCTCTGACGAAATGATTTCCTGCGTGCAAGCTCAAAAAGAAATACTCAGAGAAGTAGCAGACAATATGGGTTTAATCCAAGTTGTTTGCATGAATGCCAAGCGATTGTTGCGTGATCCGATGTCGAAGGTCAAAGAGAACAACCCACATTTATGGTTGGAGTTGCAGTGGGTTGTAACTTAGTGATTCATCGCATTCATTAATTGAGAGGGGTAAATACTTTTGTAGAGAGGATTTTATTCCTCAAATTCAAATATTTAAGCACTAAAGTGCTTACTACAAACCTGTCGATCGCTAGAATAACTAGCACCTGCGGTGAATACAAAGTATCAACACAAGTAATGAAAACTGGAATTTTCTGCAATTACGATAATTTTCACCAAGATGCTCATCGTGCCATCTTTGAGCAAGTTGCACTGGTAAAACAGGCAGAAAGTTTAGGTTTTGAGGAAGCGTGGGTAAGCGAACACCATTTTAGTGAATCCAATCTCAGCCCGTCCATGTTAGTGTTAATGGCACATTTGGCGGGATTGACTTCAACTATCCAATTAGGCACTGCGGCGGTGTTGCTGCCATTCCATAACCCCATTAGGGTGGCGGAAGATATTGCCACTTTGGATAACTTGTGCAATGGACGATTATTATTTGGAGTTGCCAAAGGTGGCCCCTTTCCCCAACAAAACAAGCATTTTGCGACCCTCCCAAATGAATCCCGTCCCAAAATGCTAGAGGCGATCGCATTGATTCAAAAGCTGTTATATGAAACTGATGTATCATTTAACGGGCAATATTTTCAATGCGATCGCTTGACAATTTACCCCAAACCATTGCAGAGTCAAATCCCAGTGTATGTTGCCACTGGTGGTGATGACGGTATCGAGTTGGCTGCTAAACATTCCTTCAGCTTGATGGGTGGGCCGCCATTTTCCTTAGAGAGATTGAAGGATACTGTTAGCAAATATCGAGCCTTAAATTCTAATGGTACGGAAAACTTTGTGCTGGCACGCTTCTTTTTTGTTGGCAAAACATTTGACGAGGCAGTGAGTGAAGCGTTACCTTTTGTTCGCCAATTTAGCCAGAAAATGAAAGCTAATTCGGCTCAACTATTGCAGAATAGTGCGAATCCCAACCAAAAACCATTCGATCGCACAAATATTTGTTTCGATGAAGACTATTTGATTGAGAACTCAATTATCGGTGATGTGGGGACTTGTCGAGACAAAATCAAGAAATTTCAGGACGAATTAGATTTAGGTACGCTAGCACTCAAACCCTCGTCTGCGAATCTGGAAAAAAACCTGGAGAGTTTGACGCGCTACAACCAAGAGGTGCGAAATTATGTCTTCTAAACTATACTTGCTTCCTCCCGATGACTTACCTCCAACTGAGGTAACAAAACAGGATGGAATGCTGCAAATGGAGCTAGAACAGTCTACTGGCAGATGCTTTTATCAAGCTTGCGATCGCATTACGCGAGTACTGTTATCTAATTGTCAGTGGTATCTGACAACAAATGCTAGTATCCTCACACTAATTATTGATTGCCCTGACTTAGTATCTTACTGGCATATCGTCAGCAATATTCCCCAGTTGGGTAATAGATTAGAGCGGTTTACTAGCAATGGTAAAATCCGCGTTTATCCGCCATTTGGCAAAGGGATGCCATTTGAAATCAGCGTAAATGAAATATCAGCTTATCGAGATTGGCTTTGAGGTAAATAGAAACTGGGAATCACACTAAATATATGCTGTCTTTCACCCTGTACTCCTAAAGTGCAGGGTGTTGCAATTTTGAGCAAAATAATTTCCCAAAATTACAGTTTTACTGAATATAACAATCTGATTTGATATCTGAACTTACTTGCACGACAGTCGTGACAATCTTGTACAGTTTAGTAATTAGACAGGAAAAGGTGTTGATAAATCTGTTACCTTTTCAGTTAGCCATTTATACCAATTATCTAATCCTATATTAGTAGTTGCAGAAATCTGAAAAATCTGAATTTGAGGATTTACTTCTGTAGCATAAGCAATGCACTTTTGAACATCAAATTGTACATAAGGCAGCAAATCAATTTTTGTGAGAATCATAATGTCACTAGCACGGAAGATATGCGGATATTTTAGCGGCTTATCTTCTCCTTCTGTAACCGATAGAATCACAACTTTTGCATTTTCTCCCAAATCAAATAAAGCTGGACAAACCAAATTTCCGACATTTTCAATCATCACAACTGAGTTTAATGGCGGATTCAGTTGTTGTAAACCCCTATCGATCATTGATGCATCTAAATGACAGCCTGTTCCGGTGTTTATCTGAATTACTTTGCAACCTGTTTCTTTAATTTTTTGAGCATCATTAGCAGTTTCTTGGTCGCCTTCAATGACATTAATAGATAATTGCTGCTTTAAATCATTAATGGTTCGCGTTAAAAGAGTTGTTTTCCCTGCACCAGGAGAACTCATTAAATTTAAGGTGAGAATATTTCGACCTTTAAACCATCCGCGATTTTGGGCCGCTATTAAATTATTCTTTGCTAATATATCCTGTTCTAAGGATATCGTCGTGTTGTGTATTTTGGCATGAAGTTGAGGCACTTCTATATGAGTGTCGTGACTGTGAGAATGAGTGATTATAGTACCATCGGGTAAAGTGTGAGTATGATGATGGTTATGTTCAGCTTCAGTTGCTTCTAAATTGATAATTTTAGTTTCGCCATCATCAGAACAACCGCAGGTTACACACATAATTCCTCTATTTCTATTTCTTTAATTTTCAGTTCTTCACCATTAATTAAATCTAATTGTGCGCTTTTGCAGCTACAGATTCCAAATGGTTTATCTAGAACAATTTCGGCACCACATTGGCGACATCGCCCTAAACCTGGAATTTCCAAAATTTCTAATGTCGCCCCTGCTAAAACTGTGCCTTGAGTGCAAATATCAAAACAAAACCGGATAGCATCGGGCATAATGGCTGAAAGTTTGCCAATTTCTAATGAAACTCGTTGCACTTTTGCGCCTTTGGCGTGTTCATTCACAATTGCCACAATATTTTGGGTAATTCCAAGTTCGTGCATACGATAAAATTTATTAAGATTACTGAAAAACAATGCAACAATCTTCTCTATTTATTATCTCTTCACGTCGTGCCAGTTGCTTCTCCCAAGGGGAACCGCAAGGGCGCACTGGCTTCTGTGTACTTCTATGGTTCGCCTATTAAATATTTTATTTTGAAAATTCCAAATATTAACAAATTCGTGGCAATTGGTCGCCTACTAACATATCAACAATCCTTTCAGCACCAAAAGCTGTTTTTAATGAAACGATACCTGGAGGTGAGGTAATAACTTCGCCAATTATACAAGCATCTTTGCCTTCTGGGTGAATTTTCATAGCTGATAAAACATTGTCAGCATTCTTTTTTGGAACCACCACAACTAACTTCCCTTCATTAGCTAGATATAATGGATCTAAACCGAGAATTTCACAAACTCCGTTGACTTCTTCACGCACTGGAATAGATTCTTCAAATAAACGAATTCCCACATTGGAAGTGAGGGCAAATTCATTTAGTACTGTAGCTAAACCACCGCGTGTGGCATCTCGCATAGCATGAATTTGGGGACACACATGGAGAATAGTTTCTACTAAACTATGCAACGGTTGACAGTCGCTTGTAATATCGGTTTCTAAGGCTAATTCGCCACGGGCAATTAAAATTGCTGTCCCATGATTGCCTATTTCACCATTAATTATTATTGTATCTCCAGGTTTAATATTATGAGCAGAAATGTTAACTTCTCGCGGGATTATACCAATCCCAGCAGTATTAATAAAGAGTTTATCGACAGCACCGCGATGTACAACTTTTGTGTCACCAGTGACAATTTGAACATCGGCTTTTTTCGCGGCTGCTTTCATACTGGCTGCGACACGCCGTAATATTTCTACTGGTAATCCTTCTTCTAAAATGACGCTACAAGTAAGATATAAAGGTTTAGCACCGCTAACTGCTAAATCATTAACTGTGCCGTTAACTGCTAGTTCTCCTATATCACTACCGGGAAAAAATAAGGGGTCTACAACATAAGAATCTGTTGTAAATGCAAGTCTGTCTCCTTGTTGGAAGAGAGGGGCTAAGTTGAAGCTGGCTTGGTCTTCTAATTGTGAGAGAATTGGGTTATCAAAATTGCTGACAAAGATATCATCTATTAAATCACGCATGGCTTTACCACCGCTACCATGTGCGAGAGTTATATGAGTGTCTTGCACTTTACTTTGGCGACGGCGGGCTTGTTCTATTTTTTGGAATAGAGGATTTTGTATTGAGTTTGTGGGGTAAATATTCATATTAAAGTTTTTTAAACGCAAAGGGACGCGGAGGGAAGCGCAGAGGTACGCGGAGTATTTAGTCTGAGGAGAACCCGCAGGCGGGGAGGGGTTCTTGAGTTATTTTTGGTTTTTGGGTGATTGTTCTTTTGGCAATTGTGGAGAGTCGCCCATATTTGTAATAGGCTGCACAAGCGCCTTCAGAAGATACCATACAAGTACCAATGGGTGTTTCTGGTGTGCAAGCTGTACCAAATACTTTGCACTCCCAAGGTTTTAAGACTCCTTTAAGAATTTCTCCACATTTACAAGCTTTATGGTCGGCTATTTTGAGGTTAGGAATGGTAAATTTAAGTTCGGCATCAAATTGGGCATATTCAGGTTTAATTTGTAATCCTGAATAAGGAATGTCACCTAAGCCGCGCCAATCGAATTTATCTCGCACGGCGAAAACTTTGTTTATCGCTTGTAGGGCTACTGTATTTCCGCTTTTTTCTACAATTCGGTTATATTGGTTTTCAACTTCACAACGATTTTCTATTAGCTGTTGCAATAACATCCAAATCGATTGGAGAATATCTAAAGGTTCAAATCCTGAGACGACAATTGGCTTATTATATTGTTGGGAAATAAATTGATATGGGTCAGTGCCAATTACCATGCTGACATGACCAGGCCCAACAAATCCATCTAGTTGCAAATCGGGATTATCTAATAGTGCTTTGAGGGCGGGAATCACGAGGACGTGATTGCAAAACATACTAAAGTTATGAATTTTTTCGGCTGCTGCTTGCAGGATGGTGAAGGCGGTGCTGGGGGCTGTGGTTTCAAAGCCCAAAGCGAAGAAAACTACTTCTTTGTCGGGGTTATCTTTGGCAATTTGCAGGCTGTCTAGGGGAGAGTACACCATACGGATGTCTGCACCTTGTGCCCTGGCTTGTAGTAAAGTGGTTTTGGAACCGGGAACTCGCATTGCGTCGCCAAAGGTGGCAAAAATGACGTTATGATTTTGAGAGATAGCGATCGCATCATCTAATCTCCCTTTTGGCATAACGCATACTGGACAACCAGGCCCATGAATTAGCTCAATAGCTTGGGGTAAAATTTCTTCGATACCATATTTAAAAATAGAATGGGTATGTCCGCCGCATACTTCCATGATTTTTATGGGTTTTTCTAGCTGGTTGCATAATTTGGCGATTTCGCGGTTTATGGCTTCAGCTTTTTCAGGTTCGCGGAATTCGTCAACATATTTCATAGAAAGTGAGGAGTAATAAGTTTTAGGTATCTGTTAATTTTGCTTTTGTGGTAGAGAGTTTTTTTAACAAGTCGTGTTGGCGTAGCGTTTCTAAGAGTTGCCTCATATAGATTTCAATTTACTGCTTTCTTCACATACTAATCCCTGCTTCTGCTGCTGTTAATTCTTGGAATAGTTGTAATGTTTCTGCCGCTTCTTGTTCGTTAATTCGATTCATCGCAAAGCCAACATGCACTAGCACCCAATCTCCAATACAAGCTTCGGGGGGATGTTGTTCATCTACGATACAAGCAATATTTACTTCGCGCTTAACACCACCAATGTTAACTATGGCTAATTTATGGTTAACGTTGGTAATTTCTATAATTTGTCCGGGGATTCCTAAACACATTTTTTTATTTTTTAAGATAAACGAACCACAGAGGCGCAAAGAACATACAGAGAATTATTTGTCAGAACAATTTTGTCAAATATCAAGACTCATGTATTAATTGTGCGGCTACAATCACTGCTTGTCCTAAAGATAAGCCGCCGTCATTAGCTGGAACTAAGCTATGAGTGAGTACTTTTTTTCCCAATGTTTGTAATTGTTTGGTAACTTGCTCTAACAATATACAATTTTGAAATACTCCTCCTGTTAATGCTACTTGATAAATCAGATTTTCTTCACAAAGATGGTTAACCATTTGCACAATGGCATTCGCTAAACCTTGGTGAAATTTGGCAGCCATAACTGCTTGGGGAATCTGCTGCTGTAAGTCATAAAGTAAGGCTAGCCACATTGGGCGTGGGTCTATACAATAAATACTATCTAAAAAGCTAAAACTAAAAGGATATGTTAGCGTTTCTTTATTATTATTTAAGCTGCTAACATCTACTATAGCTTCCATTGCGATCGCAGCTTGTCCTTCATAGCTACATTCATCTCGACAAATACCGATAGCTGCTGCCACTGCATCGAACAATCGTCCCACTGAAGAAGCTGGAGGAGAGTTAATCCCTTTATTTATAAGTTGATTGAGTAGCTTAAGTGGTTTATTTTTCAAAAACTTAAATATTTCTAACTCAGCATACTTTTGTTCGCATTCATCCCAAAGATTAGCAGCTATTAATTGAGCATAAGTATTACGCCAAGGCTGATAAATTGCTTGTTTGCCACCAACCATCGCTACTGATTTAAATGTTGCTAATCGTTTAAAACTTCGGTAATCTGCTAAAAGAAATTCTCCACCCCAGAGTGTGCCATCATCGCCGTAACCTAAACCATCTAAAGCAATACCTAATATTGGAGATGAATCTAGAGGAATCCCATTTTCTGCCATACAAGCGGCGATATGGGCGTGATGATGTTGAATGGGATAAATTTTGATTTGATTTGTGTCCGCCAGCTCTTTACCAAGTTTGCTTGAGAGATATTCAGGATGTTTATCAATGGCGATTACTTCTGGATTATACTCAAATAAATTTAAGTATAAATTTAAATTTTCTTGGTAAGCGTTGAAAGTGGCAGCCTTTTCTAAATCTCCTAAATGTTGAGAGAGAATTGCTTCTCCTTCACGCAATAAGCAAAAGGTATTTTTTAACTCACTGCCCATTGCTAAAATTTGCGGTACTTTGTGAAATCCCAGTGGTAAACTAATTGATGCTGGTGCATATCCTCTAGCACGGCGAATTGTTTGAGCTTTATCACCGATAACACGCACAACCGAATCATCTACCCGATTAATAATCTCTCGATTGTGCAAGAGAAAATAATCAGCGATTGTCCCTAATTTTTCTCTTACTTCGTCATTATCAATACATTGTGGTTCATCAACCAAATTGCCACTTGTTAAAACAATTGGGCGATTCATCCGCCGCAAAATTAAATGATGCAAGGGCGTATAAGGTAGCATGAAACCAAGAGTATTTTGCCCTGGTGCTACTGACGATGCTAATTGTTTTTTATCTGAAGCCTGTAATAAAACAATTGGTGCAGCAGAACTTGTTAATAATTCTTTTTCTTTGGCGTTGACAATACAATATTGTTCAATTATCTCAATATCCCGCGCCATTAAAGCAAAGGGTTTATGATAGCGCTTTTTTCGCTGACGTAGTTTGTGTACAACAATTTCCTGTGTTGCATCGCAAGCTAGATGAATACCACCTAACCCTTTAATTGCCACAATCTCACCCTTTTGCAACAAGGTACAAACAGCATCCACATCATCCAACATCGAAAACATGGAAGCAGTAACCGATTTCCCATCAGCACGTTCTAACCAAGCTGCGGGGCCACAAACATGACAAGCTACAGGTTGGGCGTGAAAACGGCGGTTTTCGACATCGTGGTATTCCTTTCCACATTCTGAACACATCGCAAACGCAGACATACTGGTATTGCATCTGTCATAAGGAATTGCACGAATAATACTCAAGCGGGGGCCGCAATGAGTACAATTAGTAAAGGGGTAGCGATAAAAACGGCTAAAGGGGTCGAATATTTCTTGTTGACACTGTGGACAAGTGGCTGCATCAGGGGTTATTTCTGTTTTTATGGCATTATTGACACTAATAGAAATCACGAAATTATCAAATTTCAATTCACCTTCATAAGGAATTCTAGTTAGTTGATTAATTCTTGCCAACGGTGGACATTCTGTTTGCAATTTGCCAACAAATTTTGTAATTGCTTCCTCACTACCAGATACCCTAATTAATACACCTTGGCCATCATTACAAACATCTCCAGTCAAACCACAGGCTTTAGCAAGACGATATACAGTAGGGCGAAATCCTACTCCTTGAACAGTACCGCCAACTCTAATTTCTTCAGTCGCCATATAAATCTGACTTTCCAAAATTACGAATTATTAAACTGCCACAGCAATATTCGGTTATTTCCAGAATCAGCTATTACCGCCGTATCACCGCAAATTTTTATCCCGTAACACCAATTTAAGCTATCTCGTTTAGGTAGTCCAAAATTCCGATTTTCACCTTTACTTTGAAAATTTATTTGTCCTGCCAACCCATCTGCGATTACACCTTGCAGTGAGAAAATAGATTCTAGTTTTCTCCATCCTAACAAGCGAGAATTAGCAGTATCTGCAACCACCAACCAATCTCCAGCCACACCGACACCATAGGGCATACTCAAACTACTAGCACTAGGATAATAAACTCCTTGATTCATTTCCACAAAATCAAAGCTTTTTTGTCCTAAAACTACTGCACAAGGAGCATTATTTTCTGTTGGTATTCCCTGCCAAATCATCACCCGGTGATTACCTGCATCGCTGATAACCAAATCTTCTCCCCAAAGGGTGATATCATGACACCAACGCATACTCGCTGCGGTTGGAGAAGCACCGCCGTTTTCATTGCGAGATATCATATCTGGTTGTCCCAAAACTAAATCAGCAGGTTGACCATTTTCTGTTGGTAATTGATGCCAAATTAATACTCTGCGATTACCTGTATCAGCAATAAATAGCTGTCCTTGATGATAAAAAATACCATAAGGCCAATGCATTGTATTGGCAGATGCTTGTTGACTTCCTCGATTTGGTTTATTATCAATAAAATTAGCTTGTCCTAACACCAAATCTGCTGGAACATTATTCTCTTGTGGTAAATTTTTCCAAATCAAAACTCGATGATTCCAAGCATCTGCAACAGCTAACCCTTCACCACAAGCACAAATTCCAGTTGGTACGCTTAAGGTTGCGCTTCCCGGTGTACTTTTAGCATTTTGTCCTTCATAATAAAAGTCAGGTTGTCCAATTATCCAATCAGCAGGTTGACTATCTCTTGTGGGTAATTCTTTCCATCCTAATAATCGATGATGTCCTGTATCTGATACCCACAAAGGGCCGGTTTTTGATAACAAACAAGCACTACGAGGTCCAAACATTGTTGTGGGACTAGGTGCTACAGGTATCACTAATTGTTGTGGTTCAATAATATTACCTAAAATTACCTCTGCACCTTGAGGTGATAGAGGTAAATGTTGAGAAATTTCTATGGCTTCTAGCGGTAATTGTGATCTGGGATTAATTATGATTGGGATATCCATGAACCGCAGATAGACGCTGATAATTATTTAAAAACATAAATGTTAATCAGCGTGTAACAACAGTAACGATTTTTCATTATATTTTTTAAATTAAATGAAAAATTTTAAGATACTTCCCTATTAATCAATTTTGAAAAATTATATCTTACTTTCACTAGCTTTTATTATACAGGAATATTTGGCAGGAGTACGCGATGTGCTGAAAAAAGAAAGTCAAAGCTTATTTTGAGTAAGTCAAAGTTTGTTTTGCTTGCGGAAAACACTAAAATGAGTAAGTCAAAGCTTATTTTGAGTAAGTCAAAGTTAGTTTTACTTGCGGAAAACACCAAAATGAGTAAGTCAAAGTTCATTTTACTTTCTCAAAACTCTAAAAGGAACAATTAAATTACACAAATCAGAAAAAATTTTAAAATCTTGACAAAGCATTTAGATATTTTGCTTACACACAATGCGAAAGTGAATGTGCGAACTACTGATATGAAAAAGCAAAATAGCTGTGATTTCCTAATTACCAAGTATATTTGCTGAACTGTTACTTTCACATCATGATTGTTGCAGTTTCACAAAAACCTTATCGTCTTTAATTTTTACTGGATAAGACTGAAGTGAAACATCGGGTACTGTTAAGCATTCACCTGTCTCTAACTTGTACTGAAATCCGTGGGAAGGGCAGGTAATAATACCATTTTCAACTTTACCCCGATCTAAAGCAGATCCTAAATGAGCGCAAGCATTACGGTAACATCTTACTGTAATACCTTGACGATGTAAAATTAATGAACTACCAGCAACTTGTACTGCTAATACATTAAATTCAGGAACTTGCTCAATAGTAGCCACTTTGATCCAAGTAGAAGTTATTTTGGAAGAAAATGGACTGATTAAACCAGAAGTTGTATTGTTACCTGTAGGGTTATTGACCGCAACTACTCTGGTAATTTCGGGACAATGATTTTTGATTGCCTGTTCTACTCCCTGAGATAAAGTCAAAGTAGAAGCTAGACAATTGCTGCAAGTTCCTATTAATCTGACTTCTACCGTATCTGGAGGCTTAATTGCCACTAGTTCTACATCCCCATTATGGCTTTTTAAACCTGGGCGAACTTCTTCAAGGGCTGTTTGAATTCGCTGTGCTAATGGTGGTTTTGGTGGTTTTACTAGTTCGTGATAAAGTAGCACTGCGTATACTACTTCATCATTAACAGCATGGCGCAAAGCTGACATTGATTCTTGCTTGAGGCTTTTAATTAAATTAGTCAATGCTGCTTTGTGCAAAGCTTCAATTGCTGTTTTTAGACCAACTGCTACACATCGTTGGCTTTCATCCCACTCGGATATAATTGCCTCAAAGCGGTTAATTTCTCGAACTAATTCTTCAAGGTTTGTCATTGGTCATTGGGCATGGGGCATGGGGCATTGGTTGTTCATAAATGATTAAGGAAAAACTACTTCATTTTGAAATCCTTGAGGAGAAATGGCATAATCAAACCTGTGACTAAGCTAGATAATGTTATTGGTAAGTAGAAGGGAATGTCGAATTGTGCAGATAACACTAGTAGTAACGAACCTACAACAGTAGCAATAGCAGTTTTTTGGACAAAATAGATAGGGTTACGTAGTAACTTTCCTTTTAAAAACAACTTGGCAGAAAACCAGCCAATTTCTAACATATTTACTCCTAATAGATTCTCAATAAATTTATGATTACAAACCCTAAGAGAATAGCAGGAATTACACCAGCAGGCGCAAATAATGCCCCAAGCATTGCTGAAAACCGATAGCCGATATCTTTTCCAGCTAATAGCATTCCACCAATAGCACCGCCGATCATAGATAAGGCTGTTGCTATGACTATCCACACTAATCCTGTTACTATATTTAAGTCACCATTTGCTAAACTTGTGAAAAAATCTCTCAGAGAAGGGTTTGTTAAAATATCTCTCATGCTGTTTTTTTCCTGATAATTAGAAAAGCGAAGGCATAAAGGAGATGAGGGGGATGAAGGAGAATAGCCAATTTCCAATTCCCAATGCCCTATTCCCTACTGCCTACTGCCTACTGCCTATTTCTGCTTCAATATCTTGTAGGGCTTGAGCTACTATCTCTGCTTGTCCTGTTTGTTGATTTTGGGTAAATATTTCCAAAGCTTGTTGATAGTAAATACGTGCTTGTGAGAGATTTTTAGGATTTCCAAATTCTGGTTTTTCTGAATTGTCGGGTAAGTTGAATAAAGCGTTAGCTTTATTTGAAATTGTGTTAGCGTACTCTAGAGGTGTATCTTTGAGATTACGAACTTTTAACGCTTCGTCATAAGCTGCGATCGCTCTTAAGTTATTTTCCACAGGATGGGAACTCACTAAATATTGCAAAGCGTTACCTAAGTTGTTTTGCAACATTGCATATTCTCTAGGATGATCAATCAAATTAATATGCTTTAGTGCTACCTCAAATGATTGCACAGCTAACCCTTGACGCAAGTATTCCCGTTCTGATGCTAGGGGCATAGAAAGGTAAGCGATCGCAATATTGTTATATAAAATCGCGTATTCTTGGGGGTAATCTTCCCAAGTAAACACCCGCAAAGCTTCATGATAAGCCTGAATGCTGTCAGTTATCCGCGCCAAATTGAATGGCACTAGTGACTGCAACACCAGCCCAAAATTCATCTGTGTCTCTGCTACTTCCTCAGGCGTTGCTAATTGCTGTAAAATCGGTAACGCCTCTTCATAACCGACTTTCGCTTGCATCAACAGTTGGTAATCAGCATCCGGTATTGCCTGTAACGTCCCTGCCATCCCCACTTGCGCCCTGGCTTTTAGTAGGGGATATTCCTCACCACACATTTCATAGGCGCGGTAATATAAGCTAACCGCATTCCGCAAGTCTTGGGCTGTTTTGGGCTTTTTTTGAAAACCCTGTGCGATCTCAATCAGCATTTGGATTTTTTCCTCTGCTGAGGCTGACTCCGATGCAACAGCTGCAATTGCAGCCTTCACTGCTGAATCTGTAATGCTGGGGGTCATAACTCTGCCGTACTCTAGCCAATTGGGAATTGAGTCTGTCAACACCCATGAACGATCGAGACACGCGATCGCATCTCATCACGGGCCATACTGATTTACGCAGGCTTCGAGTCCTTTAGGCGGAATTCCCCTTTTTAGTCTGAGACTAGGATTAATGACTGGAGGTTAAGGAAGAGTTTTCCCAGTCCCCAATCTTTAAAATATAAAACACCCTATTTCTAAAATGCTAGGGGAAAATTGCTAATATTAATGTCAGCTTTAAACACCTAATATTTTTTAAATACTTTTTGTATCATCATCTTATACAATTGAAATATTTTTATTGAATTATTGACATACATAATATTTAGTGTACTTTAAATATTCACCACGGAATCGTCGAAGTGTAAAATACATTCATCAACTGTAAAATAAGCCCCCTTGAAAACAGACAGCATCTTCTATCGGATTTTTCAAAGTATCCCCAGCACTTTCTTTGAACTGATTAACCAACCACCCCAACTAGCTAGTGCTTATCAATTTTCTTCAGTCGAAGTCAAACAACTAGCCTTTAGAATCGATGGTGTCTTTCTTCCAAATGCAGCAGAACTGCCCATTTATTTTGCCGAAGTGCAATTTCAACCAGATAAAAAGTTATACTCACGTTTATTTACTGAAATCTTTAACTATCTTGACAAAACTGAATTAATCAACAATTGGCGTGGTGTTGTCATCTTCCCCAACCGCAGCGTTGATACTGGAGATACCGAAAGATATACAGAATTGCTTAACTCACAACGGGTAACTCGCGTCTATCTTGACGAATTAAGCTTAACTGAAGCATCATCAATCGGTATAGAGACAGTTAAACTGATCATCGAACCTGAATCAACCACGACAACAAAAGCTATCGAAATAGTCAACAGTGCCCGACAGCAAATTTTAGATGTTGCTACTATTAGAGAAATTATACAATTGATAGAGACGATATTAATTTACAAGTTGCCGCGATTGAGCCAGGAGGAGATTGGAAAAATGTTTGGATCAAATGACTTGAGGCAAACTAGATTTTACCAAGATGTTTTTGCAGAAGGTAGACAAGAAGGTAAACAAGAAGGTAGGCAAGAAGGTAGACAAGAAGGTAAGTTAGAAGCTATACCCCAGTTATTAGGGTTGGGTTTAAGTATTCAGCAGATAGCTCAAGCGTTAGGTTTGGACGAACAACTTGTTAGGCAAGCTGCACAACCGAAATCCTAAAACAGGAGGAGATCGGAAAAATGTTTGAATTAAATGACTTGAGGCAAACTAGATTTTACCAAGATGTTTTTGCAGAAGGCAAACAAAAAGGTAGACAAGAAGGTAAGTTAGAAACGATACCCCAGTTATTAGCACTGGGGTTGAGTATTCAGCAGATAGCTCAAGCGTTAGGTTTGGACGAACAACTTGTTAAACAAGCTGCACAACCGAAATCTTAAAACAACTGATATATAGCTGGCGGGGCATAAAATCTTGCGCCCCTATATTTTGCTATTTTTGGCTCAGATATTGCATGAAAATCTGACGGCTAAAAATACTCATCACCTCAAGTAGATTAACAATTGATAGTAATTGTTATTAATAAATTGAGAATTTTAACGTGATAAATTAAGTATATTGAGGTTATTAACATCAAGACTTAAAAACATTTGCATTTATCAAATGTGTCACATATATAACAGACATAGCTTTTAAAATAATCTTGAGGTAATTTAATTTTTTGTTAATGATTAATTCTTTTTTCATAAAAGTAAATTAGATAAAAAATATCTTACCATTGATAAATAAATATTGATAAACAGGTGAGACTTTACAAGCATTATCACCTAGCTCATGCATGGGAACAATACAAAAATATCTAGCCGATGACTAACGTATTATGGCTACAAGGTGGTGCTTGTTCAGGCAACACCATGTCATTCCTCAACGCTGAAGAACCGACAGTCTGCGATTTAATTGCTGATTTTGGCATCAAGGTACTTTGGCATCCATCCTTGGGATTGGAAATAGGCAAAAACTTGCAAACACTGCTGTGGGATTGCATTTCTGGCAAAATTCCTTTAGATATCTTGGTGTTTGAAGGCAGTGTTGTTAATGCCCCCAATGGCACTGGTGAATGGAATCGGTTTGCCGATCGCACCATGAAAGATTGGTTACTAGACCTGGCGAAAGTTGCTCATTTTATCGTAGCTGTAGGAGACTGTGCCACTTGGGGAGGAATTCCCGCCATGTCACCCAACCCCAGCGAATCGGAAGGTTTGCAATTTCTCAAACGTCAAGAAGGCGGTTTATTAGGCAAAGACTTCGTATCACTAACCGGATTACCTGTAATTAATATACCTGGATGTCCCGCCCATCCCGACTGGATTACGCAGATATTAGTTGCGATCGCTACTGGACGCATAGCAGACATTGCTTTGGATGAACTAAATCGTCCCCAAACCTTCTTCAACACATATACCCAAACAGGTTGTACCCGCAACGTCCACTTTGCTTACAAAGCCTCAACCGCCGAATTTGGTCAGCGTAAAGGCTGCCTATTCTATGACTTGGGTTGTCGCGGCCCCATGACTCATTCCTCTTGCAACCGCATCTTATGGAACCGCGTCTCATCCAAAACTCGCGCCGGAATGCCTTGTTTAGGTTGCACAGAACCAGAATTTCCCTTCTTTGACCTCAAACCAGGAACTGTATTCAAAACCCAAACAGTAATGGGAGTTCCCAAAGAATTACCGCCAGGAGTGAACAAAAAAGAATACGCTTTACTCACAATGGTCGCCAAAGATGCAGCACCATCTTGGGCAGAAGAAGACTTTTTTACAGTTTAGTCATTAGTCATTAGTATTTTGTCATTTGTGAAAAACCAATGACAAATGACCAATGATAAATGACCAGTGACAAATGACAAAGGACAAATAACAAATGACAATTCAATCATTAGACATATCGCCTGTTGGTAGAGTTGAGGGCGATTTAGATGTTCGAGTTGATATTGAACATGGACGTGTAGTCAACGCCTGGACACACGCTGAACTATTTCGCGGATTTGAAGTTATCTTACGCGGTAAAGACCCCCAAGCCGGATTAATTGTCACACCTCGCATTTGCGGTATTTGCGGCGGTTCTCATCTAACTTGTGCATCTTGGGCATTAGATACAGCTTGGGAAACAGAAGTTCCTCGCAATGCAATTTTAGCCAGAAATCTCGGTCAAATTGTCGAGACAATTCAAAGTATCCCCCGCTATTTTTATGGATTGTTTGCCGTTGATTTAACCAATAAAAAATACCGCAATAGTCGCTATTATGAGGAAGCTACCAGACGTTTTGCTGCTTTCACAGGCAAATCTTACGAATTAGGCATCACAATTTCCGCTAAACCCGTAGAAATTTATGCACTATTGGGCGGACAATGGCCCCATTCTAGCTACATGGTTCCCGGTGGCGTGATGTGCGCCCCTACTTTAACAGACATCACCCGCGCTTGGGCAATTCTAGAATATTTCCGCACCAATTGGTTAGAACCAGTGTGGTTAGGTTGTTCTTTAGAACGCTATGAACAAATCGAGACTTATGACGACTTTAGAGACTGGTTAGATGAAAGCCGAAATCATCGAGATTCCGACTTAGGTTTTTATTGGCGGATGGGTTTAGATATCGGTCTAGATAGATATGGCGCTGGTGTTGGTAAATATGTCACTTGGGGATATTTAGCCCATGAAGATAAATACCAAAAGCCGACTATCGAAGGACGAAATGCGGCGATGATTATGAAAAGTGGAGTGTACGACAGCTTCACACACACTCACACCTTAATGGATCAGTCATTTACCCGCGAGAATACAACTCACTCCTGGTACGATGAAGGGACAGAAGATATTCATCCTAGCGATCGCACCACTAAACCCACTGCAATCAATACAAAAGACTTAGATAACGCCTACTCTTGGTCGAGTGCCGTCCTGCACAAAGACTTCGGACGTTTGGAAACTGGCCCCTTAGCGCGTCAATTAGTCGCAGGTGGCAAACATGGCGAATCTTGGCAGCACTATGACCCCTTTATCCTCGATGTCTTCAAACGAATGGGTGGTGCTAGTATTCATGTGCGTCAGCTAGCACGAGTTCACGAACTTGTCAAGTTATATCGTCAAGCTGAACACTGTTTACGCGAATTCAAGTTAAACGACCCCTGGTATATCAAACCCACTGAAAAAGATGGTCGTGGTTGGGGTGCAACGGAAGCAGCGCGGGGTTCCTTATCTCATTGGGTAGAAGTGGAGGGCGGTAAGATTAAGAATTACCAAGTTATTGCGCCTGGTACTTGGAATATCGGCCCTCGTGACGGTGATGGAATGCGCGGGCCCATTGAAGAAGCTTTAATTGGCACACCTATTTACGATTCTAGCGACCCGGTGGAAGTTGGTCATGTGGCGCGATCGTTTGATTCTTGTTTGGTGTGTACAGTCCACGCCCATGATGCGAAGACGGGTGAAGAGTTGGCGCGTTTTCGGACTGCTTAAGTTTAAACGCAAAGTGGCGCGAAGGTAAGCGCAGAGGTACGCAAAGAATTTTCTATCGTACCTCTATCTTACTTTTAGATAGTAGTATTTACTTGATAGTTGTTAACTCTTCTTCCAAATCATCAACTAAATTCGATTGTCCTTTTTTGTCTATTTCTTGCTTAATGATTCTTTTGGAAATTTCTCGACTTACAACTTTTGCTCTTTCAGATAAAAACTGCTCATAATCATCATTCCAAATACCAAAAGTATCTAAATTTTCTATTAAATGAGTTTTCATACTAGTCCCTAAGTCATGATTTCTTGCTTGAAATTCAGCCATGTACTTTGAAGGCGCATTTGCCTTAATTTCTCTTTTGTTCAAAAAGTCGTCTACTATGGTGATGTTTAGAATATGGTTGATGTACCAATCTAAGTAATCCTGTTTTTTTAAATGCGCTTTTGGGAAAAAGTGATGATAATTTTTGCTATTTGCTTGTTTTAGCCAATAGTTACTGATAGCTTTCAATCCTATTTTTATAAGCTTGAATTTTGTCATGATAGTTCTGAGGATATGCTGCTAAAAGCAAAAAACTCCCTTTGAGTAAATTGAGAATACTGATCAAACTTTTTTCATCTTTACCCGCAATATCAGTAATGACGATTTGCTCAGAGTCTTGAGCTTCTAAATCGATGAATATTTGTGAAAAATTATCTTTTCTTCCGTCTTCTCTGGTTAAAATAACGCCTTGCAGACTAGCAAATAAGCTAGTTAATCGCTGCTGTCCATCTAAAACGTAATCAACAAACTCACCTGGCTTTGGTTCTGGTAAATCTAACTTACCAATGTTTTTCACTGAGCGAAGACGTTCATTAGTGCGCCAAAAAATGAATGTGCCAATGGGATAACCTTTAATAATGCTGTCAATAAGAGCAGCAGATTTATGGATTGTCCAAACAAATTCTCTTTGAAATTGGGGAATTTTAATTTGACCATTTTCAATTTCTCCTACCAAAGTTGAAAATGTTTTTGTTTGAGGTTCTGGTAGTTTCAAATCGCACTCCTAGATAAATTTTTTATTTTGGCCGCTTCATCATAGCCTTTGCAATCAACTATGTCAGCAAAGTAAAGAAAAAAATTAGTATCTAATTGTTTGATCAGTTAAAGCAAGTGTTGACGAAAAGCGATCGCCCATATTGCCGATGAAACAAATGAATTGTGGTTCTCAGTTGCCAGTATTTGAGAAATAGGGATAAAAGTTGCGATTGGAAAGTTACCACTAATAGATCCCCTAGACAGTTATATTTCTAGTGGGATGACGGTGTTGGCAATGCGCTCGCTAGAGATTACAGCTGCTCATGCTTTACAAGCGGCTGCATTGCCTTTGCATCACCGAGATCCTTTTGAGAGAATGTTGATTGCACAGGCTCAGATAGAAGATATGACGCTTGTGAGTGCTGATTCAATGTTTAATCAGTACGACATTTCCCTACTTTGAGCAGCCAAATCGTAAGACCTCACCATCTTAAAACTTATTAGACAAAAATGCGTAGGCGTAGCCCGTTGGAGACATTGCACCATCAACTATTTTAACCAGGGAGTGAGCAGTGAGGAAAATGAGGGAGAAATAACCTATTTCCAATGCCCTATTCCCAATGCCTCATATTCAAAACTCGTAGCGTAACACACTAAAACTTATAGAAATAGTGGGTTAGGCTTGCGTTAATGCATTTGCATAAAACAGCAATTTACACGGTAAGCTTGTGTCTGATTTAGCGCTACATAATTATCTCCCTCGCGTTCCCGATGCAGCATTGCAAGAATACATAGAATGGTGTGTTATAGAGCAGGCTCAAGCCGCAGAATGTAACTTTACTCCTGATAGAAGTAAGTTAGATAATTTGCCACCAGCAGACTACGTTCCGAAACTTGTCGAGCAGTTCATGAAAGTTAAACCAGACCCAATTAAAGCAGGTTTGGTAGCAGCGATCGCTGGTAAGGAAGCTGACAAACACGCTTTATCTGGTTTAGCGATCGCAGCAGATTTTGTGTCTCTTTATATCAAGTACTTAATTCCTAAAGAGGGAAGTACTAAAGAACAGGCTGAAGAGATATTAACTAAAGTATCGCAAGATCAGTATGATAAACTTACTGAAATTGCCAAGCAACATGGTGTACAGTTCTAGATTCATGCTGAGAATTTAGTTTTTCAGAGGCTTTGTCTATATTATTAGTCAGAGCCTCTGTTTTAGTCACTACTGATTGCCTAATTTAGAAACTTTACTTAGCGTTGATTATTGAATTGCGATCGCTCCATCTTTTAATCGCGCCTTAACTGAATTTGCAACTGCTTAAACAATTAAATCTCATCTCATGCTAACTATTATCGGTTGTGGCAATCTCAATCGCAGTGATGATGCAGTAGGCGTAATCATTGCCCAACGCTTACAGAAATATCTAGCTGAAAACCCTCATCCTCATGTGCGAGTATATGACTGTGGCACCGCAGGGATGGAAGTAATGTTTCAAGCTAGAGGTAGTAAAGAATTAGTAATTATTGATGCAAGTTCAACAGGTTCAGAACCGGGTACTGTATTTAAAGTTCCAGGAAAAGAACTAGAAGCTTTGCCAGAACCTAGTTATAATTTGCACGATTTTCGTTGGGATAATGCTTTAGCCGCCGGACGGAAAATCTTTCAAAATGACTTTCCTGATGAGGTGACAGTTTATTTAATTGAGGCGGCAAATCTTAGTTTGGGACTGGAGCTAAGTCCTGCTATCAAACATTCTGCTGATTTGGTTTTTGAAGAGGTAGCTGCACTTATCAACCAGAATAACGAGTAAAAACTTCTAGATCCCGACTCTTTTCTTAAGCCCAATCTCGATAAACAGAAAGTTCATCTACCCTCATTTCAAAAGGTATACCTTGAATTTCTGGCGGACAAACACGGATTTTGGCACTGCTGATAATTCCATACAGTAATGTTCCCATTGGCACGATTTGTTGCAAAATACGCCAATTAGTAACTGTATCGGGACATTCAATTACCAATGTTAGAGCATTGGCATGGGTTGTGACATACCACCGACAATTAGATAGAAGATTTTGAATCATGCGATCGCACGCATCATAAAAATATCTGCTAATAGAATCCTCTAGTTGTTGCCGCAGTATAATATCCGCAGATGTCGGTTGTATAGGATGTGAATCATCACTATTTAAATAATACATCTTTCTAGCCATCTCTCTTTAGTTTCCTGTTTATATTCCAATCACCATTCCATAAAGTACATCTTTATTTGTTTCTAATAATTCTTGGGTTTCGTCATCATAATACGCACCAATACCACTACACTGAATTCCCAAATAATTACTAGTCAAATAAAGTCTCTGTCCAAGAAAACCAGCTATTTGCATAGCAGTTTGATAATTTAAATAATCTGACACAAAAAATAAAGTTACAGCGCCATCTCTAGCAATAGCCTGATTAATACATAAGTAACCTGTCTTTTCACTGAAATTACCCGTTTTAACCAGATGTGTACCTCTATATAACCCAGGTATCATTCCTTCGACTCGATGCACCACTGAGTAAATTTCTATTTCCTCATAATTTTCTGTCGGTATTGGCTGCTGAAGGTGTTGCACTACATATAAATAATCTTCTTGAGAAATAGACTCTTTCCGGAAACGTCTAATAGAACGTCTATCCCAAACAGTTTGGTAAAATTTATCCCGCTCCAAATCAAATTGAGGATACTCTAATTTCTGCTGGCGACTCTTTTGTAAAGCAGTTGCTTGATATGCATCTTCAAGAAATTGATTGGATTCAAAATAATCAGTACCACAGACAAAAGGAACTTTTAGCCTTAAATGTCTGATTTTCTTGTCTTGTATTTCTCCTGACACCGCACAAGCAGTGATAAACTCTTTGTTTTCAAATCCCAAATCTGAATTGAGCGCAAGTTTATCAAAGTCAAAAACTAGTTGTATATCTTTTTTATGGAGATAAGCTGAAGCCGCGATAGCACCTAAATGATGTCCGCTATCTAAGAAGCAATATCTTATGCTCCTGTTTTGATATTTCCAGCTAGACCTATAATAAACACAACTAATTAAAAAGATGAATCCGTTGATACTTTTACCCGGTATAATATAACTCTCTAACCCATCATCAATTAATTCATAGATGAGAGTTAGACAATTATTCTCAACTTCTAGATGGTATATTCCATTTACTATTCCCTCAATACCACGAACCTGTACGTAAACTTCTGTAGGATACAGAGCGCCTGCTGATGGATTCACTCGTAGTTTTAATGGGCCATCTTTATATACTTTTTCTAGGGTTATCGCACTGGTTAATGAGATAAAAGCATGAACAGGATTATTGAGATTTAATTTCACTCTTCGATAAAACTTGGGATAAACTTTAAATGAAGATGGCTGTGTTGAAGCATCTACATAATTTGGATCAAGTTGTACCGATAAGTAAGAATGCTTGGTAGCGTCATGATAGGCTTTGCCCGATATCTGACTTGATGGCATTTTTAATTATCCTTAAGACTTCTACGTTACTAGCAAAATCTATCGCTTTATAATCGTCTAAGTTTTTTAAATATAAATTAGGACGATGTTGTAAAAGTAACTTGACGACTTCTGTCTTTCCGGCTGATGCTGCATACATTAAAACAGTTGCGCCATTATCATTTTGGTTATTAATATTAATGTTGGCAGACAAAAGTAAGTTAATTAAATCGTAGTGATTACCAAAACAAGCGAACCACAGAGCATTGTTGCAATCGCTATTCCGAGCATTGATATCCGCACCTGCATCAATTAGTTCTTGAACAACTGTATAAACTCTTTCTCTTGTCGCTTTCATCAACGCTGTGTCGCCATTTTCACCCGGCTGATTTAAATCACTAGGATTATAGCCTTTTGCTATTAGCCATTGGGTTGTTACTTCACTCAAATTTTGACTATTGGTTCGATTCATCAGTGTTCCTTAGTTAACTTTATTTCTGGTAATTTACTAATATAAATTTGCTTGACAAATATAATGGTGAGCAATGCCCACCATTATTTAAAAAATGTTATCTAAATTATTTAAACTTACATATATGCTATCAATATTATAAATTTAAATTATAAATCA
Organism: Nostoc sp.; assembly: GCF_036917575.1. Lineage (GTDB taxonomy): Bacteria > Cyanobacteriota > Cyanobacteriia > Cyanobacteriales > Nostocaceae > Nostoc. The sequence goes on from NZ_JBALDC010000076.1 coordinate 84,716, forward strand.
TTTATAAAGATAGCCCGATATTTATCTTCAAAAAGCTTGAAAAATAATAAATAAGCAGTAATGATTACAGTTTTATTTGATAATACAGATTAGTAGCAGATATGTCATTAAGGTGAATTTAAATCCCCGATTTGTTCAAGAAGTCGGAAATCTAAGCAATAAGTGTGTATATTTTTAAATTTACTGGCAATGATAAGAATATAAAATATTGTCTACATCTTCAATAGTAAGATTTTGTTTATCAGCTAAAGTTTTCAATCTGTAAGTAATATCTTTAAGCTGGGATAAATTAAATGAAAGTCCTAATTCATTAGCTCGATGATTAACTGCTTGTTTTCCAGCCAATTTATGATTGATTAAAATTGAGCGGGTTACACCAAAACTCCGGGGATTAATAGCTTCATAAGTCTCCGAGTTATTAAGCATAGCCTTAGTATGAATGCCAGCTTTATGACTAAAAGCATTCTCTCCAAAAACACAGTGGTTAAAAGGAATAGAAATTCCAACTTTTCTCGCAACTAATTCATGCAAGTAACCGAGTCGCTCTAAGCGATATTTAGACTTAATCTGCTCTGGATTTGTAGCATATAATCTAGCGATGAATCCAGCTAACGAAGTAATACCATTACGTTCACCAATACCCAGAACACAAGTGTCAATATGAGTTGCTCCTGCTTCCAGTGCTGTATAACTGTTAGCATTTGCACATTCTGTATCATTATGACCGTGAAACTCAATATCTAAATTGGTGAACTGACGCAAAGTCTTCACTAATTCAAATACTTGCATCGGCGTAATAATTCCTACTGTATCAGCAATTCCGATGCGTTTTACAACTCCTAACTTTTCAATTTCTGAGTAAATTGTGATTAAATCATCTGTGGAAGTGCGTGATGAATCCTCAGCAGAAAATCGTAACTCAATATCAGGAGCTTGCTGATGAATAAAAGTTAAAACTTCAGATGCTAAATCAATAATTTGATTAATATTTTTACCATGACTGAACTTACGCATCAAAGAAGAACTACCGATGGTTAAATTAATCCCAGCGACGCCTGTCGCTAAGGCAACTTTAGCATCTTCTAAGTGGCAGCGAATGTGAGTTAATATTTTGGATGGCAAGCCTAAGTGAGCCAATCGTTCACAGTCTTGTCTAGATTGAGGTGAAGCAATTGGTGACGTTAACTCTATATATTCCACTCCAAATGCAGCAAGGGCCTCAGCAATTTCGACTTTATCATCTGAAGAAAAATTGGCTTTGACAAATTGTTCGCCTTCACGGAGAGTGCTTTCTACAATTGCAAATTTAGATAGCGACATTGACAGTCCCTTTGTGCTAATTGTTACTAATTATGTTTATTTATTAGTTTTAATATCATTATATTTGCATAATTGAGAAATAATTGCTTTAGCAGATTCTTGAGGACTGACTATAGTATCAATTATAAGAGAGCGATCGCTCGTATCCATCGCCTCTAAAATCTGTTTTGTCGAAACCGAATCATAGTTCTGACTCTCTTCGACAAATATTTTTAGTTTTTCCCGTAATTCAACACCTGTAACAACTTGTTGACTTATAAGTTCTAAGATTTGTTGTTCTTCTTTAGAAGTAAAATAAGTAGAAGCCTCTGGTACGCCCAAACTAGCAAAATTGGTCGGTAAATCTGGGATAATTTGCATATAATCGTATAACTCTTGATTAGCAATTCGGTCAAAAGAATCATGACGTTTTAGAAGCCTTTCTAAACGCACTGTATTTGGTGCAGTCAACATTACAAATTTAGCATTTTTTAAAGCATTAGCTGCATAGCGAATCTCATTTTCACCACGCAAACTATCGAAAATTAACATAGAATTTACTTGTTGTGGATTGACGTGTAGCGAAGCTAAAATGTGACCCATTCCACCAGGGAAGTATTCTCGATAAAGGCGAGTATAAGTTAGGCGATTAATCCGGCAATGGGGTTGCATAAGTTTCTCTTGCATTTTTAACATCGGCGCAATTATTATGCGTTCGGTTAAAACACGACGATTAGGTAAAAGTGTGAAATTCAAGCCTTCTTCAGCTAAAGCTTTTGTAATTGTGCTTTTTCCCACGCCAGTCATACCCACTATGATTAATAAAGGAAAACTTGTGATTGGCAACCAGCCTTTAGGGACAGGAAATCCTACGCCTATACCTAAACTTAAGTTTTCAAAATATAGATTTTGTCTTGTTGTATTAACTTGATACTGCACAATATAAACCTCTTTTTAGCCAAGTTATTATAAGTACGAAAATACCCTATGGCATCAGTGTTTATACATAAATAGTTAGTTCTATTAAATTGATAATAATATCCATCAAAATTATTTCTTAAAATTGTTTTATCCTACTTTTTACAGGGAATAATCACGCATTTTTGTAATGTTATCAAGTAGAGCTATCACCGTTAAGTAAATCAGATAATTTCAAAATTATTAAGATATCTTAAAGAAAGCCAGTTTTAAAAACAGAAGTTACTAAAGTATAAATAGTTAAAATCTGCAAAGTAAAAAAATGGAAATTAGCGCTCGTAATTCTTTTAAGGGTACTGTCAAAAAAGTATTACATGGTTCAATTAATACTGAGGTAATTTTAGAACTAGCGCCAGGAGTAGAGCTAGTGTCAATCATTACAAAATCCTCAGCAGAAAAACTGGGACTTTCAGAAGGAAAACAAGCTTATGCTGTGATTAAATCATCAGATGTAATAGTTGCTATTGATTAAAAAATAGAGTTGGCTTCCTTTGCAAGCCACTCTATTTTTCATATCAAAAATTATCTTTAAGTTTTTAATAATTGAAAGTTAAATAAAAATCTAGTTTTACTTTTATTATTTTTGCTATTTTTAAGAATAATTAGTTAATCTTGTTATCTATAATACAAATAAAAAGAGCTAAAGTAATTTTTAAACATTAGATAAAAGCTGTATTATAAATATTGATAATCAATAATGAAAAGTATTATTTTAAAATGATTTAGTTTACTAGTATCAATTTAAACTTCTTCAATATTTTTTAATTTTGACTTTTAGAAAAGATGACAACTACTCACTCTTTCGGCTTTAATAATTTTAATTAACATTCAGTTATATTAAAGCAGATAAAAGTTTTAATTTTAAATTTCTAATTTAAAAGGAAGAAGGAAGTATATTTTCATCCTTCATCCTTCATCTTTTATTTAGTTGCAAAAGGCAGCAACCAAAGTAAGATTTTAGACCAAATATGCTTCTTGATGTGTTTTAATTGTGCAATTAGAACGAGGATAAGTTACACAAAGTAAAGCATATCCTTTTGAAACTTGCTCGTCATCTAAAAAGTTTTGATCGTCTTGATTAACTTCACCTTCGACAACCTTGCCAACACAGCTAGAGCAAGAGCCTGCATGACAAGAAAAGGGCAACTCAATACCATTCTCTTCTGCTGCTTCTAAGATGGTGGTTTCTTCGTCAACTTCAATTATGGTGTCGATGTCTTCTTTTTTGTTGATTAATCTAACTTGATAGGAAGCCATTTACCGATTCTCCTCAAACGTTATACAGTTGGTGTAATATCCGAAGTTTTTGAACAACCTATCCTACTTTTTGCTTCCCTTCTACTTATGGAAATGCTACGCTTAGTCGGCTTCTCTATAGGAGTAAGGATGCAACGCGAACTAGAAGCTACCTCAAGCATCTATAAAAAACTGCGCGGAGTGCGTCTATGCAAAGGCTCTACAATTGACTTGGCGCTAACGGAATGATGTTATTTGCAAGATACACCAGTAGACTTACCGTCGCCTCCTTTGAGGGACTTTCCACAACCACCGCATTTATCAGTTGCATTGGGGTTGCTGAACTTAAAACCGCTTTCCATCACTCCCTCAACGAAGTCAACTACAATTCCTTCTAATAACGACGCACTTTTGGCATCGATGTAAACCAGGACTTTGCCTTGCTGGCTTACCAAATCATCTGGTTGGGGCTTGCTGGTGATATCCATTGCATATTCATGGCCATTGCAACCACCATTTTTTACTGAAATGCGGATACCTTTAGTTGCGCCATTAGCGTTGGGTGCGGAACCTTGGAGCAATGCCTCCAGATGAAATTCTGCTTTTTCTGATAAAGTAACGGTCATCAGGTCTCCTGATTTGTAGCGATTAGTTGTTCTGATTTCAGATGTGGGTTGTCCTTTGTCAGTTGTTATTTACTAATGACCAATAACCAATGACTAATGACTATTTTGTGCAATACCTGTAGCTTCCATCGAATTGGATTGAGCGTGTCTCCAAGGGGCATTATTACCGCATACTGGACAAGAGCGATCGCGGTGAGAACGGCGTTTAGCAAATTCCATCCGATTCAAGTCGATTGTCAGCAATTGCGACAATAGAGGCTGACTAAACCCAGTGATCAGCTTGATAGCTTCCAAAGCTGTTAGACAAGCTAGTGTCCCAGAAACAGCGCCTAAAACTGAAAAGCCGCGCTGATCCCAATCAGGCTTTTCTGGGAACAGACAGGACAAACAAGGAGTCACACCAGGAATAATCGTTGTTAGGTAAGCCTCCATCCCATTCATTGCGGCTTCTACCATTGGCTTACGCGATCGCACACAGGCTTCATTTAACAAATTGCGCTCTGTAAAATTGTGGGCGCAATCAAGAGCCATATCAGCAGATTGCACTAACGAATCTACATTTTCCGGGGTGATGTAGTCATGAACAGCTTCCACTTGGACATCAGGATTAATCGCATCCAGAGTTTCTTTAGCTTTGAATACCCTTGGCTTACCTACCCAATCATCGCTCATGAGAACCTGACGATTCATATCATCTTGTCGCAAGTCACCACCCCGAACTAAGATTAGCCGCCCAACGCCTGCTACTGCTAGGTAAAGCGCCGCCGTACCACCTAATCCCCCCACACCCGTAACCAGAACTGTCGCTGACTTCAGGCGCTTCTGTGCTGTTTCGCCAAAATTTGGAAGCATCATTTGGCGACGATAGCGTTCTAATTCGGTAGGCGTCAGGTTAACCAATTTATACCTCCTAATCAGAAGTGATTTCTGTCAGTGTGACTACATTTTTCGGCTTGTCGTTAAACACTTTGAACAGCTTTTGTTCGTGGGGTGTTGATTCGATAAATACCTGATAAGCTTTTTGCAAAGCCAAAGAATATTGATTTAATTTCTCTTCTTGACTCAAGTCAGGAGAATTATCATCAATTTCCTGGATGTATTGAGAAAACTTCTTCAGAATATGTAGACGATTTACATTCACAACTTCCAAATCGTAGGACATATTAAAGAATTGAAAAAATTCTTCCGCATCTACGAGTTTCTTGAACTCATCAATATTTCCACTCATTTAGCATTCTCCAATTGTTTTAGATGTTGCTTAAGTTCATCTAACTGGCGATAGATTTCATAAGTTGCAGCTGCAACATCCATAAGTTGTGTGTAATCTGTTGGCAGACCTTCAGCTAAATCATGCAGATCCATTTTCATTTGACCTGCTTTGCTGTTGAGGCGTTTGATTTGCCCTTGTAATTCCTCAATTGTCATTTGTCCTTCGTCTTTTGTCCTCTCTTACAAAGTTCTGATTGGAGGAAACCTCCGCTCAACGCCAGTGACGCTCCTGCGTCGCTACCGCTGACGCTCGATGACTCGCTAACGCTTCGCTATCGCTAACGCCCAAGTCGGGAAACCCTTCCTGTGCGAATGGCTCGACTTTGCGCTTTGTGATTAGTCATTTATCTTTTACTAATGACCAATTAAATTTTGCCAACTTCAGGAAAGCGCTTCGCCAAATCAAGACCTTTTTTGACGTAGTTTTCTCCCTCTTCTGCCAATTTATCAAGCGAGTCGAAGCCAAAGCGATGAGCATCTCGTAAGGTTTTTACAGCTAGTAAAAGACGACCAGAAAAAACTAGCGCCCAGCCAAATCCTTCATGGCTCAAATCAATTACAACTTGGGATATCAAACCTGTTTCTTCTTCAATCCCAGCCGCGACAGCTCGAAAAAATGCCATAATCCGTGCTTGAGTTATCGGATCGACTTCGCCTTCAATAGAAATTTCCCGTTTTTTCTGTTTGGTGACAAGAAAGGGTTTAAGAATCAATTCATCCGACCAATTACGATAAACTCCATAACTGTCTTGACCACGGATTTGTTTGATTAATACCTTCAGAAAAGGTGAGTTCAAGACTTCAGTTGTAGCGGTTCCGTTAACACTATTATTTGCGGTCATACTGTTGCCTCATCTTCAACTTCATCGGCAAAATTTGTGGGTTTTTGCTGTAAAGCTTTACGCAACCAAGGTGGAGGATTCCCTTTGAGGGTTTTCACTAGCTTATTTAGTACTTCGGTAATTTCTTCTTCTTCCGATCGCGCCTTCACTGGGGTGACACCTTTCTTGATTAAACGAGCGGCAGCGCTACCACCAATTGCTGTTACGTAAACAATCGTACAGTCGCCTATTGACTCAAGTTTTGGGGTGATTTTGTCTTCATTCCCATCTTCTTTGAGTTCGCCTTCAAAATTAAGGGTTTCTACGAAGTGATATCCCTCATCAGAAATTTCGTAAACATCAATCATTTTTGCCCATCCGAAGTGAGCATTAATATGAACTCGGTCACTTGTCGTGAAGGCTATTTTCATCGTAATTCTCCTCTCTAAAGTTTTGAGTTTTGAATTGATCAGAAGGAATTCAGAAGTCAGAATTTAGGAGTAATTAGAGTTCGACTGGCAGAATTAAATCTGCATATTTCTACCAATTCTGTTTGGAGATGCGCCAAAGTATATGAGAAACGAACCGCAAAGGCGCATAGACACAAAGAACGAAAGTATTCTAAATTCTGATTCCTGAATTCTTGAAGAAGAACTCAAAACTCTGCGCTCACAATTCCCAACTCTTGGAACTGCTTAACTCTTGCTTCTTCTGCCTCTAAAAACAGGTTGCCGATACCAAACACAAGTTCCATCGTGCCTCGATAGCCAACTTTGGTAAATTGACCATTACCTAAACGATCATAGATAGGCAATCCCAGACGATAAAGAGGAATTGAAAGCCGTTTAGCGATCGCAGCGACATTCGAGTTACCAATCAGCAAATCAGAACCGCCTGCTAGACTCTCAAAGTCTTCTAAATCGCCGATGGTGATACTTTTTACTGGGAGTTTTTCTAGTAAGTGCGATCGCGTGGTTGTCACCGCCGCATGAATCTGCGCTCCCATTGATTGCAGAAAATGCACTGTTGACCACAGCAAATCTGGTTCTAGCGCTAGAGAAACTCGTTTTGCACCGAAGTAAAAGTGGGTATCCAGCATTGCATCTTGCAACTGACGGCGTTGGCGGCGGTATTTTTCAGGTACACTGTTACCGCTCAGAAACGCCAATGCTTGGATAAATTCATCTACTGGTTCTAATCCCGTCAGTTGGCCAAACACCTCATAAGGTGTACTAAAGCGTTCTTCGAGAATCTTTGCAGCTTCCCGCATACTTTCACCCAATGCCAGGGTAAAAGCAGAATTACCTACTTCTCTTAGCTGTTTTAAGGTAGTCCCACTGACTGTAACCGCACTATAACTATCCTCTAAGTGTCCATCTAAGGAAGCGCCAAGATCGGGTACAACTATCGGCACTAATCCAAAGGATGTGACTATCTCTTTGATTTCCTGTACATCCCCTGGTGTGAAAGCAGAACCCGCCAAAATTGTGACTTGTTCAGTTCTAATTCCACCCGCGCAAGGAATTTCTTTGACTATGCTTTCAACAGCAACGGCAAAACCATCTTGCAACGCTCCTTTAAAATCTGGGGTAGGTGCAAAAACGATCGCTAAATCATTCAATTCGGGGTGGCGATCGCGGATTTCTTTCAGAAAACCCTCAATGTCATCTCCTCTAGTTTCAGTCAACCCAGTAGTACATAAACCAATAATTTCTGGCTTAGCCTTTTCCACCAGAGTCAGAATTGCTTGTTCCACATTCTCTTCACCACCCAAAATAGTAGTTACTTCCGTCATCGCTGTGGTAGCTAGGGGAATCGCTTCCCGGAAATGCCGCACCAGGACAACTTTGGCGAAAGCAGTACAACCTTGAGCACCGTGGAATAAAGGCATTGTCCCTTTCAATCCCAGAAAGGCTAAGGTTGCACCCAAAGCTTGACTTTGCTTGAGGGGATTAACTGTCAGTGCTTTGTTAGAAACGGTAACGATCGCCATTAAACTTCCTCCTCGTCCCAAGGAGCGGGTTTACGTATTTGGTCCCAAATCGGGCTATACAGAGCTTCGTACAGTTCCCGCGCCATCTCAATCATTCCCACATAACCTGCATAAGGATGGTGGCGTTCTTGGTTGATATCAAGGAAAGGAATTCGAGCTTTCAAAGCGGTGTATTGGTTACGACCACCAGCAATTAGCATATCTGCTTTGGTGTTTTCAACCACTTGTAGCAATTCCTTAGCGTTGCCCTTCTCTAACATAATGCCATCGTTGCCGAGCAACTTCTTAATTTTGGCTTTATCTTCTTCAGTACTTTTGCGAGTACTGGTAGCAACAACTTCAATGCCCAAGTCTCTAGCCGCCGAAATAATCGACCAACTTTTGACACCACCTGTATACAATACAACTCGCTTACCTTTAAGTCGAGCGCGATAAGGAGCCAGTGCCAAATCTAAAGCAGCCGTTTCTTCTGCAATCAGCTTTTCTGTCCGCTCCTGTAAATTAGCGTCGCCTAATTTTGCAGCGATGTTTCGCAGACAGCGATTCATATCATCGATGCCGTAGAAAGACTCTTCAATGTAAGGGATGTTGTAACGCTCCTCCATCTTTCTCGCCATATTGAGCAACGCTCGTGAGCAGATCATGACGTTGAGCTTGGCGCGGTGGGCGTAGCGAATTTCATTGTAGCGAGCATCGCCCGTAATTTTAGACAAAATACGGATGCCTAATTTTTCTAACAGTGGTGTTACTCCCCACATTTCCCCGGCGATATTGTATTCACCGATTAAGTTAATATCATAAGGCGTTGTATGTTCCGGTTCTGCTGTGCCGACAACATATTCCAACAAAGATTCACCGCCAAAACGGTTGCCGAGATTTTTACTGCCAATGAATCCTGGGGCAATGACCGGAACAACAGGAGTACCAATTTTTTGGGCCGCAGCTTTACAGACAGCATCGATATCATCACCAATTAAGGCTGTAACACATGTGGCGTAGACGAATACTGCTGCTGGTTGGTAACGCTCGTGAAGTTCCAGAATTGCTTTGTAGAGTTTCTTTTCGCCACCGAAGATGACATCATTTTCACCCAAGTCAGTGGTAAAGCCCATTTTGTAGAGTTGAGGGCCAGACGACAAACTACCACGACTACCCCAGGAATTACCAGCACAGGCTATCGGCCCGTGAACTAAATGAGCAGCATCTGCGATCGGCACTAGGGAAATCATTGCACCATCAAAAGCGCAGCCCCCTTGAGCCGCGCCAGGTTGTGCCTGTTGAGCGCATGACTTGTTTTTCTTTTCTGTTTGTTTGTGCTGATTATGTTCGCATCCTGTCTCAGTCAGCAGTTCGTTGATTTTACCTTGGGTGATTTTCATCTCTCTTCTCGTACTTAATTGTTAATTGTCCTTTGTCATTTGTCATTTGGATAACTAACAACTAATGACTAATGACCAATGACCAATGACTAACAAATGTATTTTGTGACATCCTCTCCACATACATCAGTGAGGTAAGATAAAGACCGAAAACGCAATCCTACAAATTCGTCATATAAAGGATTGAGTTTACATAGTGGTGGGATATCAATACACTTCCCAAATAATTTAATTTGTCGCTCAAAGGGACAACAACAAGGAATTGTTTGGCAAATTAGATGAGCGATGCGATTATTTTTAACCTGAATTCCATCCACCACACGGCGCAACGGATTAAGAAGATTGTTGAACCACCCTGGTCTTTTATGGTTAGGTGGATGGTAATTAGGATGAGGATGAGTGTGAGTGTGTTCGTGAGTGTGATTGATGGTTTCCATTTATAGATACCTTGGGTAAATGCTAAATTGGGTACTGGGTATTGGGTACTGGGTACTGGGTATTTGGTATTTGGTATTGGGTATTGGGAAAATTATTTCTTAATTCCCAGTCTCCAGTTCCCAGTCCCTAGTAGTTCGCTTTCGTGACGAAAGCTCTTTATTGGGTAAGGGGGAAGGTGGGGCCCCCTCTGGGGATAAGGGGCAGGGGGAAAGGTTTTAAATCCCAAACCCAGTTCCCTTTCCCCTTTCCCCAGCCCGAAAAAGCGCATCTTTGGGTTGGCAGACTACTAGTCCCCAGTCCCCAGTCCCTAGTCCCTAGTTACCTGTGTTTCTACGCAATTTCTAACGAATCAAATCGTAGGAAATATCTGTCTTAGAAGGAATGTTGGTGTTGCGATCGATTTCTTCAAACAGAGTATTTACAACCCAGTTAAGCAAGTTGATTAGACCTTGATAACCAATGGTGGAGTAGCGGTGTAGGTGGTGGCGATCCATGATGGGGTAGCCGATTCTCACCAGGGGAGTCTTGGTATCGCGCCACAGGTACTTACCGTAGGTGTTACCAATCAGGAAGTCTACTGGTTCGGTGAACATTAGAGAACGCATGTGCCACAGGTCTTTACCACCCCAAACAGTTGCATTCCTACCAAAGGGGCTAGAAGCAAGCAGTTCTTTCATTTCTGCTTCAAATACGTCGTTGGTGTTGTGAACCAAGATATGCACAGGTTCAGCACCCATTTCTAGCATAAAGCCAACTACGCTGTATACTAAATCTGGTTCGCCGTAGATAGCGAAGCGCTTGCCGTGAATCCATGAGTGGGAGTCAGTCATGGCATCAACTGCCTGACCGCGTTCAATTTCCAATTGTTCGGGAATGGGGATACCACTCAGTTCGCTGAGTTTCATCAAGAACTCGTCAGTACCCTTAATACCCCAAGGACGGCAAACTGCGGTTGGTTGCTTCCACTCTTTTTCGATGTACTCGCGGGTTTTGAGGGTGGAGTGTGATTGCAGAGCAATTGTAGCTTTAGCATTAATTGAATCTTCTGCATCTTCTATCTTTGTACCACCTGGATACATATTGAACTCACCTGTGTTTGGTGAATCCAGGTAGTCGCTGTTGTCGGCTAGAATGGTGTAGTCAAAGCCGAACAAAGAAGCAATCCGCTTGATTTCGCGGTTGTTGCCTACGTAGGTGTCAAAACCTGGGATGAAGTTGATTTTACCATTGCTGGTTTCTTTCTTATGACCTGCGGTCAAGTTAGAAAGAATTCCCTTCATCATGTTGTCGTAACCAGTGATGTGGGAGCCAACAAAGCTAGGGGTGTGAGCGTAGGGTACTGGGAAATTTTGAGGAACTGAACCAGCTTCCTTGGCGTTGTTGATGAAAGACTGTAAGTCATCACCAATTACTTCTGCCATACAGGTGGTGCAGACAGCGATCATCTTGGGCTTGTAGAGTTGGTAAGAGTTCGCCAAGCCGTCAATCATGTTTTGCAGACCACCAAACACGGCTGCATCTTCAGTCATTGAAGAAGATACACCAGAGAATGGTTCTTTGTAGTGACGGGTTAAGTGGGTGCGGAAGTAAGCAACGCAACCTTGAGAACCTTGAACAAAAGGTAGAGTGCCTTCAAAACCAACAGCAGCAAAGATTGCTCCTAATGGTTGACAACCTTTAGCGGGGTTAACGGTTAAAGCTTCACGAGCGAAGTTCTTTTCACGATAATCCCAACCTTTTGTCCACTCTGCAACCCGTTGTACTTCTTCGGTTTCGTGACCGTTTTCAAACTGCTTTTTGTTTTCAAATAGCTGTTTGTACTCTGGTTGGTGGAATAACTCTACGTGGTCTTGAATTTTTTCTGGATTCTGAGGCATTTCTGGATCTCCAAGCTTACTGAATTCTTTACTGATTGAGGAATAAGGATTTGAGGCGGGGATGGGAGATGGGAATATGATTCAAAATTCAAAATGCAAAAATCAAAAGAAATTTTAATTTTTCAGTTTTGAACTTTGGATTCCCAACTCCCCCTTGGGGTTTTAGCCCCAGGTTATCCTTACTTATCGCTCTCTTCCATTTCCCTAGACGGCAGCCTTAGCCTTAGCTTCAGCCTTCTTAGCCTGAGCTTTTTCATTCCAAGGAGCGCCAATTAATGACCAAGTTGGGCTGTTGAGTGCCAAGTCCATATCACGAGCGAAGATGGCGAAGCCGTCATAACCGTGATAAGGGCCGGAGTAATCCTTTTTGTGGTTTAATTCTTTTCAATAGTCTAATGTTTGCAGTAAACAGTGTCAGAGATAAACATTGTTCGCCAAGAACACATTTATTTTTAGGCTAAATATAGGCTAAAAACACAGCGATGCATAATCAGGTTCAGGACTCACGCATCATCTAAATGTTGTTCTGAGCCGATGTTTCTGTTCATCTCTGCAATCACTGCAACAAAGAACGCACGATGAAAACGAAAGTACTACTGGAATTAGAGAAGGTTAATCTGCGTTTGAAGTCTGCAAAGGTAAAGGTGACAGTTAGAGAATCGAATGGAAGTCTGCAATTACGGGCAACGTTACCAATTAAACCGGAAGACAAAGATAACAATGGTACTGGGAGAAAGCAATACAATCTCAGTTTGAATATTCCGGCTAATTTGGATGGACTCAAGACGGCTGAGGAAGAAGCTTATGAATTAGGAAAGTTAATTGCTCGTAAGACTTTTGAATGGAATGATAAATATTTAGGAAATGAAGCAATTAGAAAAGGATTTAAAACAATAGGAGAATTACTCAAAGAATTTGAAACTGAGTATTTTAAAAGTCATAAACGTACAACTAAAAGCGAGCATACTTTTTTTTATTACTTTTCGCGCACCAAGAGATTTACAAATTCTCAAGATTTAGCAACTGCTGAAAATCTACTCTATTCAATTGAACAAATTGATAAGGAATGGGCTAAGTATAATGCAGCTAGAGCCATATCATCATTTTGTGTGACATTCAACATCGAAATTGATTTATCTAAATATTCCAAAATTCCAGAGAATAATTCTCGAAATATACCGAGTGATGCAGAAATATTTGAGGGAATTATCAAATTTGAAGATTATCTTAATAGTAGAGGTAATCAAGTTAATCAAAATCTTCAAGATAGCTGGCAACTTTGGCGTTGGACGTATGGAATGTTAGCAGTTTTTGGTTTACGTCCAAGAGAACTTTTTATTATTCCTGATATTGATTGGTGGTTGAGTCAAGAAAATACAGATTTGACATGGAAAGTTCATAAGGATTGTAAGACTGGTGAGAGAGAAACATTGCCATTATATAAGGAATGGATTGAGGATTTTGATTTGAGAAATCCTAAATATTTAGAGATGTTGAGAAGTGCTATCGCTAAAAAAGATAACACCAATCATGCTGAGATAACAGCGTTAACACAGCGAGTCAGTTGGTGGTTTCGCAAGATAGGATTGGATTTTAAACCTTATGATTTACGTCACGCTTGGGCAATTCGGGCGCATATTTTGGGAATACCAATTAAAGCGGCAGCAGATAATTTGGGGCATAGTGTGCAAGTTCATACGCAAACTTATCAGCGTTGGTTTTCGCTAGATATGCGGAAGTTGGCAATTAATCAGGCGTTGAGTAAGAGAAATGAAGTTGAGTTGATTAGAGAGGAGAATACTAAGTTGAGGATGGAGAATGATAACTTGAGATTAGAGATTGAAAAGTTGAAAATGGAAATGGTTTATAAACAAAGTTGAATTTACTGATAAATCATACCAATTTTATATAAGTTACTATGATTTATGATGAAAAACTATAGTTAGTGGCTTTTGCCAGCCACTCAGTTGTTATAAAGTTATTTTCAAGAGTTAGGGCTGGAGTAAGTAAAAAAACAATTTACCGTTGGTGGGCTTCTAAGGCAGAGGTTGTGATGGAGGCTTACACCGCATATTCCGCTAGAGAAATTTTAATACCAGATACAGGAGCAGTTCAGACAGACTTAGAAAGATTGTTCGCCCAACTTTTCACAGTATTGACTACTACACCTGCAGGAACTGCGATGGCAGGCATTATGTCTGAAGCTCAAAGCGATGACCAACTTGCACAAAATTTTTATGAGAACTTTATAGCTAGTCGTCAAGCGATAGTTCTCAAAATTCTAGAGCGGGGAGTAGAACGAGGAGAGCTACGGTCAGATTGCACCATATAATGTGTAATAGACACATTATATGGTGCAATGTGGTATCGCTTAATGCTCAAGCACAGACCTTTAACAGCAGCATTTGCAAAAACTTTGATTCAAAAAGCGATCAATGGAATTGAGTAAGTTGGAAGACTTAAAATTAGTTATACCAATTCTGTATGAAGATGCGCTAAACCATAAGTGTACAAGAAAGAAAAACGAAAATATTATTTTGTCACAGATTTGCTTGTGAGGTAATATCATACTGCAATGCCATGCCTCCGACAAGCTACGCCAACGGCAACGCATCTATCAACTGTTTTTAACCATCCAAACAAAAAATTCGAGAATTTGTTCTACAGGTGGAAGAGGATAATCGATCAAGTCAATAGTGACAAGATTATCCTCCAGCTTCAAAAATCGCCATTGCGTACCACTGCTAATAGAACCATAGATTACGGCAACTGGACGATTTTTGGCGGCGTTGAATTTTTGTGCTGCAACCATTTCTGCAATACATTGTCCAAATCCAGTTCTTAAATCTGCTTTTTTTGCTTCTACAATGACAATTGCAGGCGCTTCAATTTCTAGTACTTCTGGCGAACGACTCAAAAGAAAATCACACATTCCATTCAGTCCAATTGCCTCATCGACTGTAAAATCTTCTCCAGAAAATAAGCTAATTTGGCGATTTAATATCCGTCTAACTTCTAATAATACTGGGTAAATTATTCCTTCGGAACGAGCTTTTTCACTTGACGAAGAAGCTAGTGGCAGACTTTCTTCAAGATATGCTCTCAGTGTAGCAGATGCTTCAATGCGTTCGGTGGCAGGAATGAATCGCCCACCTTCCTGTGTTTTTAACCCAAAAGTCTCTTTAACTTTACTGATAGTTGTAAACTGACTATAAGGCATAAGTGATGAGTACGGGATGGCTGCTAGAATACGCAAGTCAGATTATCGCCGCAAACCACGCCCAATGGTAAACCAAATAGTGAAGCTTGTGGAGTAATTAACAGTGAATCAGTAAACGTATTATATAGAAAACCTGTTTGCGATCGCTACTCACAAACAGGCTTGACTTTTTTAGCTTTCTAATTAAGCTTGTTCCCAAAGCTGACGTACATAGTCAGGTAGCCAGCTAGCAATTTCCTGAATCCGTTCTTCGGAAAGCTCGTCTTTGGTGGCAGAAAATACTGCTTTAACTGCTTGCTCTCGGTCAACTGATCGCGGCATTCCACTTTCATTAGCAACTCGGAACAGGAAGCGATCAGAATCGATATTGAAGATACCTGGGCCTTTGAATGGTGGACGAACCCGGCTCAAAAATCCCACAATTGGATTGGTGTCTTTCCAGAGATCGGACACTTCAAACTGGAGTGCTTTCTCGTCAGTAGGTATAGCTTCTGTATGCAGTTCTGCCTCGACGCGATCGCTGGCTTCTGTGGTCATCACGTCGCGCATCACGCGAAACACAACTTCGGTAAAATCTCTGGCATCATAAGGCTCTGCAAATCCGCCTTTCACCTGAACTTTTTCCAGGAAGGAGCGATGTTCGTCGGCGATTGCAGCTCTATCATCTTCAATTTCCGTTGGGTCAACTTCTGGAACGTTTGTTCTAAAACTTTCGTCGGGCATTGTTTTTTGTTGTAATTATTAGTTTTGAGTTTTTATGCTTACTTTATGTAAGGTCGCACAAATCAAAAACCCTTGGGATCTTCCAGAAGTTTGAGATACCATCTACTCAAAAGTTAGAAATTCATCCGATCTACCGATCGCAGTAAAGTCATACTTGAGGTAAGTATATTTCCCTTTATTGAGCAGAGTAACACTCTAGTGTTTCTGCCTGTCGTAGTTATCGCCCATTGGTGTAAAAAAACAGTCAGAATAGATGAATTGGTATAAATTCCGTCCAAACAAAGATGCTAGAAACAACAAACATCGAAATTAACACTTGCTATGTCAAAGTATCTAACAATGACTTAGAAATCGATGCTTACTTAGCTCAACCATCACAAAAGGCAAACTTTGGCGCAGTTATAGTTTTTCCAGAAATTTTTGGAATCAATAGTAATATTCGAGATATCACCGAACTAATCGCCAAACAAGGTTATGTAGCGATCGCTCCGGCGATGTATCAACGTATTGGACTTCTTGCAGAAGTAGGGAAAAGGGTAAGGGGGAAAGGGAAAAGGAATAAAAAAAACCTTTCCCCTTTAACCTTTCCCCTTTTCCCGCCTCTTGCAAAAGTTACTTTTGCAAGAGGTCTATTGCTCCCGGTTTTGAGGCTGATTTTAGCCCAAAAGATGTTGGCTACAGTCCAGAAGCCTATCGGCTGGGCTTGGAATATTATCAACAAGTAAAATATCAAGAGATATTCAGTGATATTCAAGCTACCATTATTTACCTGAAAACTTTACCCAATGTCAAAGATGATGCCCTCGGTGTCATTGGTTTCTGTTTTGGTGGTCATGTTGCTTATATAGCTGCAACTTTACCGGATATCAAAGCCACAGCTTCGTTTTATGGTGGCGGGATTACCACTGCTAGTTATGGTGAAGACACTCCAACCATTAATCGCACCTCTGAAATTAAAGGTACTATCTATACATTTTTTGGTACAAGAGATGCATTAGTTTCCCAGGAAGAAAACCAGCAAATTGAAGCTGAATTAAAGAAACACCAAATAAATCATCGTGTATTTCGATACGATGCCGGACACGGATTCTTTGCTGGATTCTTTAAAGACCAATACCCATTTTTAGCCCAGCACCCAAGTTATAACCCAGAAGCGGCTCCTGATGCTTGGCAACACGTTTTAGAACTGTTTCAAAATCACTTGCGATCCGACTAGTCGTAAATATCGCACTCATTGAGCAAGAGTGCGATATTGTCGCCTTTAAGCTTTTGAGTTTTTCAGCAGTAATTGACAACCACATAAAAACGGATTTGGACTTTCTATGCGATTGTCTGCAAGCACTTCAATGGTCAACTTGCTATTGTAAATCAATTCGTCATAATCCATCAATGCATCCCACTTGATCTTGCCAGTCGGGAAGCCTAGCTGTGAACTAGCGTCATATATTAATTCTTGCCATTTCTGAATCTCTGGATCTTGTGATTTGCAGTAATCGAGAATGGCAATCAAGGCATCAGGCTTAGTAACTCGCAGAATCTCTGCAAGAGCACGAACTGGATCGTTAACGACACAGAGGGTAAATCCTGATGCTGCTGCATCAAAACTATTATCAGGAAAATCAAGATTGCAGAGATCCGATACCTTGAAGGTGATGTCTGCGGATACGGGCTTTTTACGTGCTTCATTTATCATCTTCTCAGAAAGATCGACACCGACGACACGTACACCTTCAGGATAGCCTGGAAGATTAAGACCTGTTCCTACCGCAGCATCCAGGGCAGTTTGTCCTGGTTTTAGCTGCAAGGAAGCAATTAAGGGTTCGCGTTCAATGTGCCAGTAACGCTTCATAATTGCGTCATAATCCACCGCTCCTTGATCGTAGGTTTCAATCACCTGATGTATCTGCATAAATTTTTTAACAAACAGAACTACTGATTTTAACTACCTGTTCAACTGTATAACTTGTTAGCGTCCAAAACTTCTATATTATCTTATTAACAAAATAACTTCACAATAGATATATTCTCTATTATCAAAAATAGCGATGCCTACAGCGGGCTACGCCTACGCAACAGTGCCATTGATGCAATAATACACAGCGATCGCCCTAAACAGCAAATCATTGTTCAATTTTCGGAAATTAGCAAAGGGATTGTTACTTAAAGCACTTTACAAGTTAATGAAGTACACCCTCCTCAACTTGAAATCTGCTGTATAATCCAAAACTCTTTATATCTTCCTTTTCCTGCAAGCCTCAGCTATAATTCATAGTTCAACCATTCTTTAATTGCAAAGGAATTTGAATGATAAACTCGGTTCCTTTTCCAGGAGTTGAGAAACACTCCAGTTTACCGTTATGTTTTTTTGTGACGATTTGGTAACTGATGGACATACCCATTCCGGTTCCTTTGCCAATGGGTTTAGTGGTGAAAAAGGGATCGAATATTCGTTGCTGAAATTCTTTAGAAATACCAACTCCGTTATCCGCGATCGCCACTTGCAACCACGTTGAATTAACTATCGATGTGCAAATCTTAATTTGACTACGATTGTTCTCAATCTCCTGATAAGTACGCTTTGTATTATTTTCTTCTAAGGCATCAATCGCATTTACTAAAATATTCATAAATACCTGATTAAGCTGTCCGGCATAACATTCTACTGAAGGTACATTGTCGTAGTCTTTAATTACCTCAATTTCCGGTTGTTCTGGTTTACCTTTGAGGCGGTGCTGCAAAATCATCAAAGTACTATCGATGCCTTCATGAATATCGACCCGTTTAAATTCTGCTTCATCAATGCGAGAGAAATTCCGCAGCGACAGTACAATTTGGCGAATGCGATCCGTGCCGACTCTCATAGAAGACAATAATTTTGGCAAGTCTGACTGCAAAAACTCTAAATCGATGTCTTCGACAAGAGTTTGAATTTCAGCAATAGGGTAAGGATGATATTGCTGATACAACTGCATAAGTAATAATAAATTCTGCGTATATTCTTGCACATGGGCGAGGTTGCCATGAATAAAGTTGACTGGATTATTAATTTCGTGTGCGACTCCAGCAACTAATTGTCCCAGACTAGACATTTTTTCACTTTGAATAATTTGAGATTGAGTGCGCTGCAATTCCTCTAATGTATTTTTAAGTTCAGTGGTACGTTCTTCTACCCGATCTTCTAGTTCTTCTTTGCTTTTCTCTAAAGCTGTAAACGATTCATGCAGTTGTCTTGCCATGTGGTTGAAAGAGTTAGACAGGGTATTAAGTTCTCGAATACCGCTAGTTTCTACTGTCTGATTTAAATTGCCGGCTGCCATTGCCTCACTTGCCCAATTCAAACGTAGAATCGGGTGTACAATCCAATGAGAGGTAAACACACCTATCGCTGAGGCAACAACTAATGCGCCCAAACAAAGTGCGATCGTGGTTTGGGTATTAGCATTAATTTGGGTCATGAATGTGTTCTCTGGCACACTCACCACCATCAACCAATTCAAACCATATTTGTCACGCCAAGGTATAACATTGACATAATTCTGTTTTCCTTCCACCTCAACTTGAAAATTTGTATCTTGGGTAATAGAGGCAAACCCGGAGGTTTGGAGGTGTCTGGCAATGTTCTGTATTGTTGGGTCAGAACTGTTGATCGCCTGCAATCGCTGGATCTTTTGATTGACGAAGACAAAAGGCTTCTCTGTACCAGAACTGGCGATTAATGTGCCATCCCGCTCCAAAAGAAATACCCGCCCAGACTGACTAATATCCAAACTGCGTAAAAAATCGCTGAGTTTCAACAGATGAATATCAGAGGCAATCATTCCTAATAAGCGATTTTGCGAATCATAAATTGGACGACTGGCAGAAGCAGCAATGTAGGGGCCAGTGGGATAATTTCCAGTTACAATCTTTGCCCAAATAGGTTTATCAGCAGCAATGGGTTCGGTATACCAAGGTTCGTTAGAATTTTGCCAAGTCCATCGAGCATTTACCTGAGTTCGATTACCTTGATTATCTGTGGCATAAGTAAAAGTATTATTGGGAAGCTTGGCAGTCCAATCATCAATAGTAATTGTCTTGCCATCATAACGAGCAGCACCCAGCCCCTCACCTGTCGTTAGTCCAATACCAATATAAGTCAGGTCATACGCCTGCATCTGATCCCAGAAATACTTGCCAAGGGTTTGGCGATCGCGTACATTTAAAATTCCTCGATGGATGGTGTCTGCGTTGATCTGATTAAGAGTTTGTGGAATGGAAAGATAAGACTTCAGGTGTTCATCCACCACATCGCTGCTGCGATCTATCAACTGCCCTGCCAAATCGTTAACTGCTCTTTGTCCATTTTTAAAGGACAAATAACCCACTAAACTGACTGCTGCAAAAATTTGAATCACAAAGGGAACAATAAGAACAATCTGTAATGGTAACGCCTTAGCTTTGCTGAGATAGTGAGTCTTCATTGCTGGAAGCTGAAAGTTATGCTAATTTGATTTACTTATATAGTTCCCAAGATGTTCGTATACTCACCTTTATTGAAATTTTTTTTCAAATCAAAGGTGACTTTAGGGTGGAATGGTACTTTTTAAGCAAAAATTGCTGCTCAGACTCGCAACTTCTTGAAGAAGTCGGGGATCTAAATCCAGCGATTTAGTAAGTGATATCTAGATGTGGCGTGGATTGCGAGGGTTCGTTTTTTTGTATTGCCTTGCTTGCTTCCAGGGAAATTAGATATTACCCGCCCAACTGACTCGCCATTGTAGCAGCTGGCGCGACATCAAAAAATCAGAGTTTGAGACTACATATTAGCAATAGCATCAGCACAAATATTTGGTTTTTTTAATGTATTTTCATGAGTTCAACTTTTAAATTTGGAGTAATTTATGCAGCAGTTTCAAGTAATCTCAGATAGTTTGAATATACGTTCAGCACCGATTGTTGACGAAGTTAATCAAATAGCATCTCTTCCAAAAGGATATATTGTCACTAAAATTAAACATTTGGATAATGACAAGTGGTGGAAGGTGGCAACTATTCTTAAAGGTAAAACTTTAGAAGGTTTTGTAGCTCAAAAATTTCTTAGTCCAGTCACAAAATTTTCTATCAAGACTGTTCTTAAAATTGCTGAAATTCCCATTCTCCAGGCAAATGGAGAATCTGCATTTTTCTATGAAGCAGGTATGAGCATTAATGCTGATGGTGCGCCTAATGCTTATCACCCCGCAGATAAAGGAATTGATTTTTTGGCAAATGCTGGGTATTCAGATAACTGGTGGGCACTAGCTGTAGATAAAAACGGCAATCCATTTATTCAAGGCAGTACCGATCCATATCCTGGATACTATATTTCTACGACTGCATTATTCGATTCTGGATTTGTTAAACAAGATCCACGTCGCTATGTTGATTCAACAAAGATTCCGTATATTGTTCTTCCGGGAAATAATGATTTTATAAAGGCTACAGGCGTTAAATTAGGAGATTTTGCAGTTGTTTACAACACTAATAATGAAAAACTCGCTTTTGCAATTTATGCTGATGTTGGCCCTAAAAACCAGATTGGAGAGGGTTCAATAGCTTTGTCTCAGGCTGTTGGAAACGATCCATTAGTACAATCAAGAGTCAGGCGAGGAATTCCCAAAGATATTGTTTATGTTGTTTTTCCAGGTTCTGGGAATGGACAGCCAAGAACAATTTCAGAGATAGAAGCTGAAACTAAACGGTTTTTTGAAATATGGGGCGGTGTAGAACGGATCAAGTCTCTATAAAAGTTGCAGTAGAGACGTAGCGCTACTACGTCTCTTTCTTACCGAGAGCGATTGTCTACTAAACGCTTTGCGAATGCGTCTATGCAATCATTTTTGCTTGAAAAAAGTTTGCGTACATAGCATATACACTAGTTTGCAACAAGCGTGAGGTACAAAACCGAGGACTCAAAAATTAAATTATTCTTCCTCTTGCCTCAAAACCAGTGATTTTGTACTTCATCCAAACAAAAACTGCTGTATTAAGTTGTCGCTGCTGGTTTCTTTCCATTGTTGTTCTCCATACTGGCAACAAATGACGGTTGCTCATCATTGAGAGTTGGTGACTTTTCTCGCTGTACCTTACGACGCTGATTTTTAGGAACTCCCCCTGCCATGCCATACTCTATACTGCTTTTGCCATATCGAGTTCCAACTGCCATCAGCATTTGCTCTGTCATATCTCCCAACTTGCTTTCTGTTTCTAGCATTTCTCGATACAACTTATCCAAGCTGGAAAGGGCACTATTGTAGGTATTTTCTTTAGATCGCATCGTCTCGATCAGAGTTGAGAAAGCAGGTAAGGTAATTCCATTACCTAAATCTAACCTCGGATCAATTGAGTTTATGCTAGCCGCACGGCGCACTGCTTTTTCTAATACTACAGAAGTTCTTTTTCTACGAGCCATGATCTACACCTTGTAATCTAGTACAGTTAATATTCTTTACTTTAAAAAATTTACGTATAGATCGGCTTGAGAGAATTCCGGCAAATCTGCAATAGTTTTTGCTACATAGCGATCGTTGTCATGAATGCGCTAACTACTGAAATGAGAAAGCAAACTGGGGTTTGAGTAAGTCAAAGTTGATTTTACTTGCGGAAAACACCAAAATGAATAAGTCATAAGGCATTTTAAGTAAGTCAAAGTTGATTTTACTTGCGGAAAACACCAAAATGAATAAGTCATAAGGCATTTTGAGTAAATCAAAGTTGATTTTACTTGCGGAAAACACCAAAATGAATAAGTTATAAAGCATTTTGAGTAAGTCAAAGCTGATTTTGCTAACTAAATTTGACTTTATCTATATTTTTGTACTGTGATGACTAGTTTTGATCGGTGTGATGGTGGTGCGATCGCATCCCTCCTATAATGTGCATTGTGCTGCACGAGAACACACTCTATTACTGGCAATTTGATACGATTAGCAAAGTGAGCGATCGCTGATAATAATCTGGGCGATGTCAACAACAGGCTACGCCCATGTACTCTTCAGCAGAGAAAGCAAAAACACTATAGCAAAGCCTAAAAAAATAATCTAGCAAAATTCTTGTCCGCCTCACTGCCAGCCCTTATTAATTTTAAAGGATTGGATACCAGCTTTCTTATGCGATCGCTGTTTAGTTATATCATGTCCGGTTAATTAGTTATAATTCCCGTAATCTATGCAGAAACCAGAAAACCCTCTTTCCCCCTGCTAAGAACTGCGGTCTTAATGATAAGTCTTTAATCGGACACGATATTAGAAAATTACTTTGCTTCAATCCGTGAAGCCAATTGTATTAAGGTTATCTGTATTGCTATATATATAGTTAATCCTACTTAGACTAAATTAAATAATTGATTATACCTAAAACAATTAAATGAGCCGGGTAAAACACATAAAACCATCTAGCTCGTGAACCTTGTTTTCCATTGAATTGAAAAACAATGAATCCTGCAATAATTGCCCAATATTGCACTATATCACTTATAAATAGAGTTACTAAAATAAAGTGAAAAAAGCACCAGTAAAGCAACCATACATTAGGCTTTAGTTTTTCTATTAGGGACATCAAAAAAATTACTGCAATCCCATATACTCTATATTCAACGCCCAAGCCCTCGGCAACTACTGCACACAAGCCGATAATTATTAATTGCTGCCATAATTGTGAGTAACGCTTTATTAAGCGCAACATCACAAGTCCAAGAAAAAGCGTGAACAGAATATTAAGTGATAAGCTTTGAAAAACAATAGTGTAGATTGGTTGAGATATTATTGCTGTAATTAATAGTCTCCTCCCATAGCGGTATGCATTTTGGGTGTGTTTTTCGCCTTTAACCAGAAGCCATGCAAAGAGGGGAAAACTGAATCGCCCAACTAAGTGCAAAATTCTTAACTCTGGCATTAGCAAATAGCACACGTGATCCATAACCATGAACACTGCGGCTAAGATTTTAATGTTAAAAGCTGAAACTTTAATCACAACGTTACAGTTACCTTGGATTCCTTGATATAGAATCCCAAAAATTTTATTTAATTTTATTTATTTAATATAAGAGTTATTCAAAATACTAGCAATTTGATAACATTAACAAAAAGGGCAATGTCTACGATGGGCTGTTACTTTCCTGTGTGGCTTTAAGCATACTCCTACGGAGAAGCTATGCCAAAGGCTTTACGTTAAGCTATCGGTGACGCCCTCTTCAGCAGAAAACGCAGAAACACTATGGCAAAGCGTAAAAAAAGCAATCTTCAGTGGATAAAAGAAACGCTTGAACTCAAACCCGATCATCGTTGGGAATCTCCATCAGGTTACAAAATTTTTGTAGCAGATCGAGGCGCTGTTCGTTTCAATGTTCCACAAAATTGGGTTTTTGAGCCACAAGAGAAATCCTTCAAGTTCATGGATAAAAAACCACCTAACGATGATTGCTGTCTAGAAGTATCTTTTAATCGCCTGCCACCCAATGACTGGAGCCAGTTTCCGCTAAAATCCACCTTGAAGAAAGTCTTGGAAGACGACAGTCGCAACGTCATTGAGAGGGGAGAAATAATTACCGTCAAGCGTCAAACTGCCAGAATTGTCTGGACAGAGATGAAGTTCATTGACATTCAAGAAGAACCACGGGAAGCTTTTTCGCGGACTTGCATTGGTTTGGGGTCGAATGTTCAATGCTTAATTACATTCGATTATTGGGTAGATCAAGCAGAACAACTAATACCCGTTTGGGATGAAGCAATGCGTAGTCTGACATTAGGGTTGTATATTAGTGACCCCATGACTGGTTTAGCTTTCCCAGACTAAAGCCCAAAAATGAGCGCAAACAGGTATCAACTGCACCGTTATGTGACTTAATGCGATTGCTGTCAATTCAACTTGAGGTGAGGGTACTGATGTAATTACACTTTCAGTGAAAGGGGGATGACGGGGGCACAGGGGTACAGGAGATAATTTCTAACTCTTAACTCAACACTCCCAATGCCCAATTCCTTTATGTTAAATTTGAAGCGGGATAGTAATAAAGTTACAAAGCTATAGTTTAGGTTCCATAAGCCTAACTGGTGCGCCAACCTTTGGTATAAGCGTATATCGCTGAGTACTTGAAACTATACCATCGTTTGATTAGCTCAGTTGGCAGAGCAATCGACTCATAATCGATGCGTCACAGGTTCGACTCCTGTATCAAACCCCAGGAAGTTAGCTCACTGGTAGAGCAATCGACTCATAATCGATGTGTTGTAGGTTCGATTCCTATACTTTCCACCAAAAACCCTCGCCCTAGGTAAGGGCACCTTGGTAGGGACAAGGCCGCAGAATTGTTGGGTATTCAAAAAACCCAATCAAAAAAACTTTTTGTTTTTTCTACTCTGTCATGCAGGTATCTATAACAGTAAAAAAGCTAGCGCAACTGTATCTCTCCCTAATTTGAGTATGTTCCTTCCTTTTCCTACATCCGGTTTTCCTTCGGGGATTCTGGAGTGGCAAAGCGAACGGCATATTTGAGCGCGGTTCTCTTTTTTTAGATTGCCATTGAGCAGTTTAGAAAAAGTAGCAGCAATCTTAATCCAGTTTTGGAGAAGCTTTTGCCCGCACTGAAACTGTAAAAACCTGCACTGGCAGAGTAAATATTTTTTGTAGTATATTAGTAGTACAAAAGGCTAAAATTAATCTTTTAGCTTTTGTTTACAGAGTTGTAAAGCTCAAAGAACCTCAAGATAAATTCTGTCTACTCCAGTAGTTAAGCTGTGAGACACAGGTGGTATTTGAGTTCAAGCAAGGCTATAAATGTGTTGAGCAAATTTTCTTAGCTAGTTGCGTTGGCGTAGCCCGTCGTAGACATCGCTACGCCCAATCCAGGCATCGCCTAACTTACTTAAGTTATCACACAAATTATTTATGCAAATTACTATGTGGCAAACGTTTTATATTAAACCTAACGAAATCGGCATCTTATATCACCGCAGTGACTTTAAGAAAATTTTGCAACCCGGTACGCATACATATTTAGGTTGGCATTGGCAAGTAAAAATTTATGACCTCAATCAGCCACTAGCTCAGATTGAAAACCTAGAACTGTTGTTGCGAAATCAACAAGCCGAACTACAAAAAGATTTATTGATTATCAGAACTGCATTCAATCAAGTTGCATTAGTCCGCTACGGTCAGAATTGGGTAAGCGTTGCACCAAATAAATTGATTGCTTTTTGGCGTGGTTTTATTGAGGTAGAATCTCATATATTCAACTTGGAAGAAAGCTTAGAATTACCTAGTTACTTTGTACAGCAATTGCGCTCAGTTGCGTTGAATGGACTCAAAAAGTTCCAAATTTCAGAGTATGAGATTGGTTTGCTATATGTGCAAAATAATTTTGTGCGACCTCTAGAACCAGGAGAGTATGCTTTTTGGTCGCTAGATAGAGATGTTACTGTCAGGACTCTTAGCCGGATTATCCCTAACCCAGACTTTCCCCTGGAAGATGTACTGATTGAAAAACATCCTGACTTTATAGCTGCCTACTGTGAAACCGTGCAATTACTGGCTTGGCAAGTTGCAATTGTGCGATATCGAGGTAAAGTGATTTCGATTTTGCCACCCACCAGCCGCAAGTTATTTTGGCAAGGTGTTGCAGTGGAAATTCTCGACATTAGTGCTGATGCTCAGTTACAGCCTGCTTTAGTGGCTGAGTTGGTTGAAGGTTCAACAGAAGTGAAATTGCTCAGTCGCAACTGTTTGCATATTTGCCAAGTTCCCGCCCAGCACGTTGGATTAGTATATATTAATCAAGAGTTTCAAGGACAGCGATCGCCAGGAGTGCACGCTTGGTGGTTATTTGGACGCTCTTTTCAAACCGAAACCATTGACCTGCGACTGCAAAATATGGAAGTATCCGGTCAAGACATCCTCTCTAAAGATAAAGTACCTCTGCGGTTAAATTTGACTGCTGGCTTCCGCATACTCGATCCATTGAGAGCAAAAAACGGGTTGTCAGATATTTCCGGCTTCTTATACAAAGAATTACAGTTTGCTTTGCGTGGTGCGATCGGCGAACGCAACTTAGATGCTTTATTAGAGGATAAAGGTGCAATGGATAGAAGTATATCTGAATATATCCACCAGAAAGCCGCAGACTATGGAATTGAAGTAGATTCTGTAGGTGTCAAAGACATTATTTTACCTGGTGAGATTAAGACTATATTGAGCAAGGTAGTCGAGGCAGAAAAAACCGCTCAAGCAAACGTAGTCAGACGTAGAGAAGAAACTGCCGCTACTCGCAGTATGCTAAACACTGCCAAAGTGATGGAGGATAACCCCGTCGCACTGCGTCTGAAGGAACTCGAAGTATTAGAGCGGATTGCAGAGAAAATTGATCGGATTCAAGTTAACGGCAGCTTGGATAGTATTTTGACAGATTTGATTCGGATAAATCCGCAATAACTTGGCATCCAGCCCATGAAACTGAACGTGACTGGAATCGGGGAAAACGTCTGCTAATTGAGTTACTAACTTGCGACTCAAATTTTGATCAAAAACCAGCTTCAAACATCACCTACCGTTGGCGTAGCGTCTGGTAGAAAAGCAACTAAACGATGTTCACGGTCAGCAGCAAACTCTAGACTTGCCCTAATGTCTTCTTCTGTTAATTCAGGGAAGTCGTCTAATATCTCCCCATGAGACATACCAGCTGCCAACCAGCCGAGAACATCGTACACAGTAATTCGCATCCGTCGAATGCAAGGTTTACCACCTCGCTTGTCCGGCTCAATTGTAATAATATTGTGATAGCTCATGTGATTATAAACTGCATAGCATCTTTCTAAGTCTAGAACAGCTTCACATTGCGGTGCAACGAAGCGATCGCTAAAACAGTCTACTTCTTATATATTTCACACACAATCTCTGTCATGCGATCGCAGTTCAACTTGCTGTATATTCCCATCTAATGTCCAAATAGGGATATTTAGATGTAAACAATTTCTGGCAAATTGTTCTAATTTAAGTAACTATACTGAATTACATCAGATAATATTCAAGTATGGTATTAGATGGAAAAATTACATATAAGTATCCAAAAATCGGGTAATTAGACGGAAACTTTCAGTCTAATAACCGGATAGAGATTATTGGCTACAGAATAGCTGAAATGACAATTGCTTTAGATTGCTACGGAGGTGAAACTGATGACTTCTTTATTAAATTCCAATACACCAATAGAACGGGGAGAACGGGCAGATATAGCTTTTTTTGACCCTACCAGCTATAAAGAATTTGACCCTTCCGTAGCTAAAGAATTGACAGAGTTACTCCAGAAAGCATACAAGCATTTTGATCAAGTTTATGAGGCTTTTAAAGAGACAAAGATATCGCCTGATCGAACAAGCAAGCCACAACTTGATGCTGCTTATCAGTTGAAAGGTGTGTTTTATGATGAAAAAAATTTTCCCTTCGGTTTTGTTGCTTCTAAGAATAGTAACAATGATGTGTTTATTATTTTTCGTGGCACTAAGACATTTGCTGAGTGGTTTAAAGATGCAAATATTCCACTGGTTTCTTATCGTGATGGTAAAAGTCAGGATGGAAAGATACTGAAGGTTATTGGGAATGCGTTGGGTCTACTTCAGTCTCCAGTTGAGATTTCCAAAGTTGGTGATTTTGGTTGTGTAGCTGTGGGTTTCAGACAGATTTACGTTAGTCTGCGAGACGCAATGATTGAGGCGCTCAAATCCTGCAAGCAAAGCTCTCAGATTTTTGTAACAGGACATAGCCTTGGCGGTGCATTAGCAACCTTAGCAATCCCAGATATTCTCAGCAACACCCACTTTAATAAGCCTAAACAAGTTACTCTATATACTTTTGCTAGCCCTCGATGTGGCGACAGAGAATTCGCCATTAAATTTCAAGGCACAGAAGTAAGGCATTGGAGAATTGCTAATACTGAAGATTTTGTAACTATGATTCCGTTTCCCACAGGAAACGTTTTCCAGCCAGCATCATCTGAAACACCACCTGAGTTAGACATATTGCCTGAAGATCCTGAAGCTAATTTGGGTATCGGTGGAGTCACTGGGCCAGACAGAAATCCCAATCCACTTTTTGGCTTCATTAAGGCAATGTATGACAGAAACAAAAGAAGAATGCCAGATTACGCACATACTGGCACACCAGTTTACTTTACGATTCATGCAGCGGCTCTAGAGAGGCATCACAATTTAGAAGAGATTTATATGCGTGGAATCTTGAGATTTCTACAGTGAGTTAGAAAAACGGTTTAATGAACTTCAAACTCGTTTAAGGGATTTGCGTAACGGCAGCGATGTACGGACTGCTAGGTGGTGTGAACGACAGGCAGAACGAGAAATTAAGCGGCCTAACAACTTTGTTGGAGCGGATTGACGAAAGATCCTGGTGTAGGTGCAAAGGTTACTGGCAACTGCTCAACAGACGCGTTAAGTTAAATTTAGGTTTAGCATCTCCCAGATAAATTATTCCCGCTTTTTCTGATCGCACCATTTAATCTAAAAAATCGTCATTAAAAATAGTCTTTTCTTTTACAGTTTTTCTTTGAGCAAAATGCAAGCAAAATCTAAAAACGAGACTGCATAAGAGTTATATTGTCTAAACCATCAAAACAGATTATTATTGGATAACCCTGGAAGTTGTATTTAGGCTAGAAATAGGCTCTTTTTTCTCTTGCCGCGAAAAAGCCTTGCATTATATCAATTGTAAGAGCGATCGCTAGGTTCGGAGTAATCCCAAGAGTGCATTTGACGGAAAGGAAGACCCATCTTTTGGAAGACGTACTTCTCTTTCACACCAGAAGCTACAAGGTCAGGCTTCAGCGCTTTGATAAATTCCTCGAATTCGTAAGCGGTAACGTCGTCATAAACGATGGTGCCGTTTTCGATGTAGCCAGCAGTACGTTTGTAGTCGTCATTATGAGCGAACTCATAACCTGTACCAATCATCTTCATGCCCAAGTCTTGGAAAGCTGGGACAACGTGGCGAGGACGCAGACCACCAACCATGATGGCAACAGTCTTACCTTCTAAGCGGGGGCGGTACTTACCAACTACCGCATCCATTGTGGGCTGATACTTGGCGATGACCTTCTCAGCGTTTGCTTGGATTGTTTCGTCAAACTTGGAAGCGATTTCCCGTAAAGATTCAGCAATTTTGGTGGGGCCGAAGAAATTATACTCAAGCCAGGGTATACCGTAAGCTTCTTCCATGTGACGGCTGATGTAGTTCATCGACCGATAGCAGTGGATGAGGTTCATCTTCACATTGGGGGTCATCAACATTTCGTTGATGGTGCCATCACCTGACCACTGAGCGACTACGCGCAAGCCGATTTCTTCTAACAGGATGCGGCTCGCCCAAGCATCACCACCGATGTTGTAGTCACCGATAACGGCTACATCATAAGGGGTACCTTCAAACTTGAGTGTACCGTCTTTCTTAGCTTGGTCTGCTCTGGTGAACACCCAGTCACGAACCATGTCGTTAGCAATGTGGTGTCCCAAAGATTGAGAAACACCCCGGAAGCCTTCGCAACGCACAGGTACAACTGGCTTGCCAATTTCTTTCGATGTTTTCCGAGCAACAGCTTCGATGTCATCCCCAATTAGACCGATGGGGCATTCAGATTGAATGGAAACACCACGGTTGAGGGGGAAAAGTACATCAAGTTCTTCGATCAGTTTGGTAAGTTTTTTGTCACCGCCGAAAACGATATCTCGTTCTTGGAAGTCGGAGGTGAAGTGCATGGTACCAAAGGTGTCAATACCTGTGGTGCCGATGTAGTAGTTACGACGACCAGACCAAGACCAGTAACCGCAACCTACAGGCCCGTGGCTGATGTGGATCATATCTTTAATAGGACCCCAAACCACACCTTTAGAACCAGCGTAAGCACAACCACGAGCGGTCATTACCCCAGGCAGGGATTTGACATTAGACTTAACGCCGCAATCGGACTTACCTTCTTCGTATACTTTTAAGTGTTTTTCACGCTTTTTAGCGGCTTTTTCTGGATAAGCACTGAGAACTTCTTTAATTAGCTCTTTTCTTTCTTCGATGATGTTTTGATTTTCTGGAGGTGTCATATTTAGCCTCTGTGACTTTTAAGGATGGGGGCATAGGGGGACTAGGAGTCCCCTGTAAATTTAGGGGGGATGTAAGGGAAAGGTGAAAGGTAAAAGGGAAGATATGAAACTCTTCCTTTTTCCTTGTGCTAAAGCATTATTTCTTAGCAGCGATTTATACTACAGGAGCTTCAGCAGCACTCTTGCCAACTAGCATTGCGGTATTTTCGTCGCTTTCGAGGATACCGAATTCAATCAACAATTCTTCTAGTTCTTCCATTTCGATGGGTGTAGGAATAGCTAGATTCTTGTTGTCAATGATCTTTGTAGCCAATGTCCGGTATTCGTTAGCTTGGTTGCTTTCTGGTGCGTACTCGTTAACAGTCATCCGGCGCAATTCTGCGTGTTGAACGATGTTGTCACGGGGTACGTAGTGAATCATTTGGGTGTTCAACCGTTTTGCCAAGGTTTCGATCAAGTCGATTTCCCGGTCAGTGTTACGGCTGTTACAAATCAAACCACCCAAACGCACGCCACCAGTGTGAGCATACTTAAGAACACCACGAGCGATGTTGTTAGCAGCATACATCGCCATCATTTCACCTGATGTAACGATGTAGATTTCTTGTGCCTTACCTTCGCGGATAGGCATTGCGAAACCACCGCACACAACGTCACCTAATACGTCGTAAGATACGAAGTCTAAGTTTTGGTAAGCACCGTTTTCTTCTAAGAAGTTGATGGCGGTGATGATACCACGACCTGCACAACCTACACCGGGTTCTGGACCACCAGATTCTACGCAAAGAACGTCACGGAAACCGGTCAGCATCACTTCTTCGAGTTCGATATCTTCTACTGCACCACGTTCTGCGGCGAGGTGAAGAACGGTGGTTTGAGCTTTGCTGTGCAGCATCAAACGGGTGGAGTCAGCTTTAGGGTCGCAACCGACGATGAGGATGCGTTGACCCATTTCTGCCATAGCTGCCAAGGTGTTTTGGGAAGTGGTAGATTTACCGATACCGCCCTTACCGTAGAAAGCTATCTGTCTAATCTTTTCTTCAGTCATGATTCGTATTTCCCTGCAATTGGTTGGTTGGTGGGTATGCGCGTTTGTCAGTTGCGTTCACGCCAGTTGAGCGACAGTAGTGAGCGCGTGTAGAGCATCGTTGGTAGCGTTGGCATAAATGCCTGCTGGGGGCGATCGCTCCACAGCTAAAATGATTGAAAGCAAGTACATATATTTCTTGGTTAAATTTCTTTTCTTTTTGTCCTTAGTCATTAGTCAAATAACTAATGACTAAGAGCTTACGCAATATTACAAATACGTCATAATGTGCTTTAGCTGGAAAGACCAAATAGGACTTGACTTTGTTATTTGTCAACAATCAATGCATCAGTCCTATTACTTGTTCAAAATAGCGGCCTTGAAATTTGAGACGCGCTCTAGTGCAGCTTGGGTGTCTTCTGGCGACTCTCCACGCACAGCCATTGATTCACTTAAAAGCTTGGCGATCTCATCAAAGTGTTGTTGCTGTAAATTCATTCCGGCGTGGGTTTTGTCCATTGGACGACCGGCGTATTGCTTTGGCCCTTCAAATATTTGAGATAAGAAAGCAACTAGATGATTACGTTGCTTCGCCATATCTGTACCAGCAAAAATGGGATTGAGGAGGCTGTCTGTGGCAATGCGTTTGTGGAGTTCATCTACTATTTGTTCAATAGCTGGTTGTCCACCAAGTTTGTCGTACAATGTACTCATATCCTGTTCCTTTGAAGCGAGTTGGATGATGAAATTTGCTTTTTAGGCGCTTAATGTATGAAGCCTATATGCTGTTAGCCGTAATACTGGTAGGACTGATACCAATTCGTAATTCGTAATTTTTAATTCGTAATTAAGAAAGAATTGGTATGAAACATTGAGTGGAGACAATGATTCAATTCAAATCCTACTTTTTGTTCCTGCCTGAATGCATATTAGGGCGTATTTGCAGAGTACGTTAAGTCCTACAGCAATTCCTAAACTGCTTCGACTACAAGGCTCTTGCTGACACGATCTTGTAATCTGGCTTCGATCGCAATTTTTAGAGTTGCTGTACTACTAGAACAGGAACCGCAAGCACCTTGCAGTACAACTTTAACGCGATCGCCTTCTACATCATAGAGTTCTACATCTCCCCCGTCAGCGATGAGTACGGGTCTGACTTCTTCATCGAGAACCTTTTGAATTAGAGCAATCTTTTGGACGTTAGTTAGCGATCGCTCTTTGGACGTAACAATTTCTGTGGCAACTTGTACGCCGTAATTGTTAAGAGCAGGTGAGGCGTATTCCTGTTGAACTGATTTAATTATATCATCAATGTTTGCCAAACAGGAACCGCATCCACCACCAGCTTTCACATAATTTGTTACCTCTTCGGCACCAGTGAGATTATTTTCTAGAACGACGCGGCGAATTTTGGACTCGCTGATCCCAAAGCAACTGCAAACTAACGCGCCTTCATCATCATCATCATGGGTAGCTAAAGGAATGCCACGATAATTGTAGATAGCGGCTTCTAGCGCTTCTTGTCCCATGACAGAGCAGTGCATCTTTGCTTCTGGTAAACCACCCAGGTAATCTGCAATGTCTTTATTGGACACTTTTAGGGCTTCATCTAAGGTTAAACCTTTGACCATTTCGGTTAATGCACTAGAAGATGCGATCGCACTAGTACAGCCGAAGGTTTGAAAGCGAGCATCAAGAATCTTATCAGATTCCACTTCTACTTTCAGGTGCAATCTTAGAGCATCACCGCAAGCAATGCTACCGATTTCTCCCGTTGCAACCTTAACTCCAGCTTCGCTGGTTTCTTCAATTTCTCCCTGATTCTTGGGATCGTAAAACAGTTCTAATACTTTATCGGTGTAGTCCCACATAATGAATTTTAGATTTTAGATTTTGGATTTTAGATTGGGTATTGGGTATTGGGTATTGGGAAAATTCTTACTTAATCCCCAGTCCCCAGTCCCTAGTCTCTAGCGATGCGCCAGTGCTTGTTCTTGTCCTTGCAGCCAACCTGCATTATCATTTTTGAAGGGTGAGAGGGCGCGCAAACGTTCTATAATATTAGGCATTACCTCTATCACTTGATCGATTTCGGCTTCAGTGGTGTAGCGACAAAGACTGAAGCGGATAGAACCGTGCAAAGTTGTGTATGGTAAGCCCATAGCCCGCAGGACGTGAGAGGGTTCCAGAGAACCAGAGGTGCAAGCAGAACCGGATGATGCACAGATACCGTATTTGTTCAATAACAGTAGAATTGCTTCACCTTCGATGTACTTGAAGCCGATATTTGTGGTGTTTGGCAATCTCTGCGTAACGTCACCATTGACTACACAATCGGGAATTTTCGCAAGTAAAGATTGTTCGAGGCGATCGCGCAGCCTTCTTTGTCTTGTGGTCGCTTCTTCTAAGTGTAACAGTTCTAGTTGGGCAGCTTTGCCCAAAGCGATAATTGCTGGAACATTCTCTGTTCCCGCTCTACGTCCGCGTTCTTGGTGTCCCCCAAGAATAAAGGGACGGAACCGAACCCCACGCCGAATATATAAAGCACCAATTCCTTTAGGACCGTGCAGCTTGTGACCAGACAGAGTTAACATATCCACTGTGCTAGTCTTCATATTTAAGGGGATTTTTCCCACAGCTTGCACTGCATCTACATGGAAGATAGCGCCATATTCTTTTACGCGCAACCCAATTTGCTCAATCGGGAAAACCGTGCCGGTTTCATTATTAGCATACATAATTGTCACCAAGGCGGTGTTACCCGTCAAGGAAGCTTCTAGTTCATCTAGATCCAACTGCCCTTGATGATTTACTGATAGATAGGTAACAGTGTAACCTTGGGTTTCTAATTGTTTGCAGACATTGAGTACTGCTGGATGTTCAACTTGGGTGGTGATGATGTGTCGCTTTTCTGGTTGGCTTAACAGTGCGGCTCGAATCGCCGCGTTATCTCCCTCAGTCCCAGAACTTGTGTAAACAATTTCTGACTCATCGGCTCCCAGCATGGCTGCAAGTTGTTCTCTTGCTGTTCTTACTGCTTTACCGACTTGCCCACCAAAGGTATGCATACTGGAGGGATTGCCGTAATAGTCTGTGAGGTAAGGCAACATTACCTCTATAACTTCTGAGTCTACCTTAGTGGTGGCATTATTATCGAGATAGATGCAGTTATTTTGCATTGTTGTTTTCAATTACGAATTACGTTAGCGAACGCGAGTGCGTCTCGTAGAAAAGCTTTAGCGACGAAAGAGCGTCATTACAAATTACGAATTACTTAAACTTCTGCTTTGATTGATTGGGGTTGACGCTTTTGCAACTGTTGTGAGTATGTCTGGCTATAACGGTCAAACCAACGTTCCCAGTAATCTTGTTTATTTGTTAATTTAGAAACTACGCGGTTGTAATTGGCAAACCAGCCTTCCCAGTAATCGCTAGGCTGTTTAACGCAACCGTCGCAGGTAGGACAACCAGCTTTACACTGAGGCACGGTATGAATGCTACCAACGCAGTTTGTACAAAGTTCAGCGTCAATCCAGTGCTGTCCATCAATCACTTTAACTGCATTTGTGGGACATACAGATAGACAGAGATTGCAGGAAATACACTGGCTAGTAAGAATTTTGTAAGCCATGATTTATTCTCCTTTTTAAATAAGGGGCGTTGGGCATTAGGGATTGGGTACTGGGTACTGGGTACTGGGTACTGGGTACTGGGTATTGGGAAATTCTTCTTTAATTCCCAGTCCCCAGTCCCTATTCCCTAATTTCCTAATTCCTTAACGTATTGCTCGTAAAACTCCAAAGCAACCTTCTCAATCACGTCGTAAGCTTCAACACTCTGTATTCCAGCTTCTTGCAATTTTTCTTGAGGACTGTTACCAATCTTGGAGACTAAAACTGCTTTGCAATCTGCGATCGCTTTCATTATATGCTCAAAAGAAGCTTCCTCGCCGTATCCACCTTGGCAGTATTGGTCAATTTTGCGATGACCGACAAAGTGAGCTTCGTTTCCATCCACTTCGTAAATTTGGAATTCTTTAGCATGACCGAAGTGTTGGTTGACCAATCCGCCGCCTTTGGTTGCTACTGCAACTAGGATTTTAGGACTATTGGCAACTTTCTTTTTGGTTAACGCCTTGTCTTTGGCTACTTTAAGTTCTTCTTTAAACTTCTCAATACCGTCGTGAACTTCTTGGCGTTTCTCCATGTCATATTCTGGAGCCATTTCCAAGAATTTCTCTTTGGAAAATTCTTGGCTGCGGTCTTCTCCCAATAATCCGACTGCATCGGCACGGCACTGGCGACAGTGACGCATCATTTTCATGTTACCGGAGCAATTGTCTTGAACTTCTTTGAGTTCTTTGGGTGTGGGACCGCGTTGACCGATTAAACCGAAGTGTGTGCCATGTTCTGGTGCAGAAATTAATGGCATGATGTTGTGCAAGAATGCACCTTTTTCCCGAATGACTCGATTTACTTCAACTAAGTGCTGGTCATTAATTCCGGGAATCATTACAGAGTTGACTTTGCACAAGATGTCAGCATCTTTGAGGGCTTGCAATCCTTCCATCTGTCTTTCGTGGAGAATTTTTGCGCCTTCCAGACCTCTGTAACGCTTGCGTTTGTAGTGAACCCAAGGATAAATCTTAGCACCGATCTCTGGATCTACCATGTTAATGGTGATCGTAACGTGATCTATATTTAATTCTTTGATGCGATCGACGTAATCGGGCAACATCAAACCATTGGTTGATAAGCACAGCTTAATATCTGGTGCTTGCTCTGCAATCAACTCAAATGTGCGGAAAGTCTTATCTGGGTTTGCCAGAGGGTCGCCAGGGCCGGCAATTCCCACAACTGTCATTTGAGGAATTTTGCCGCCAATGACCAAAGCTTTGTGTGCTGCTTGTTCTGGTGTTAGCAATTCGCTAACTACTCCAGGACGGCTTTCGTTAGCGCAATCATATTTACGGTTGCAATAGTTGCATTGAATGTTGCAAGCGGGAGCAACTGCAACGTGCATCCGGGCGTAGTGGTGATGAGCGTCTTCGCTGTAGCAGGGATGTTTAGCAATGCGTTCTTCGAGCGTTTCATCCCTTTCCACGGTGGCGCTGCTGGTGCTGTCGCAGCCGCAACCACCTGATTTTGCTTGGGTTGGCGATTCCGTGGTGGGAGAGTTAAGGAGTCGTTTAGACGATGATGTCATTGAGTTTCGCAAAAGGTCGGTGGACTTGGCTGCCACTGTGGGAGATGCTGTTGCTACTCTCTATGCCTTGGAATTGAAGTCGCGTCTTCCACACTGCCTGCAAACCCTTGGGTTCGGGTGACTTGTTTTCAAGTAAAGCAGGCGATGAATCTTTTGATGTTCGGCTGGTGTGTGTCAATGTTCGGTTCTTGGGTAGAATTTGTGCCCTAAGCCGCGACTTCTATTCACTTCAGGCATGGTGCTATGTCATCCCTCCACTTACTCTTCGCTTTGTTTTGGAGCGTTAAGTAATTGGCGATATAAGATTTATAGCAGCCGTCTCCTAGACAGACAGCGCGTCTATCTAGGATAGAATTTATTGGATTTATTACGCTTGTACTCAAATAATAAAAATCCTAATTCTTCAAGGATTACAAGAATTAAAAAATTTTTTTCCGGGTAGGGGTTCTAGTATTTTTTAGTTGGGGTTCTAGTGTTTCTAGACAGGGGTTCAGGATTTATTTGTACTCAGCCACAACCCAACCCCAGCAAGGACTTTATCTAACTTAAAACTGGGTTTGGGTTATTTAAATGTGTACTCAGATTGCCCTCTAATTCCATCACAAGCAATGAATGCCAAGGGTTTGAGGGTGAAAAACTGGAGTAGTCTATATCTTTTTACTCCAGAAAAAAAGCGAAATTCAATTCTGTATCTAACATATCATTTTTTTCAGGGTAAAAATGCACTTTATATTTATTTAATTTTCCTTTGAGAATAATGTTCAATTATGCCTTTAAGCCTTATCTGGTAAGCCGCATGAGCTAATAGAAACAGATGTATTGTTGCACATATTTTTCAAAAAGTTTAACTTTCAACACCTTTTTTTGATTTCCCCAATGAGGACATGGGTAAGAAACTCTCAGATTTTGTGTTTAAGAGAAACAACAAACTATAATTTAACATGATTGAGCGATCGCAATGAATTTTCTGAATTGCTCACTACAAACCTTAGCAAAAAAATTTCCTTTCTGACATACGATTTAAAGAGCGATCGCATCTTAAGCAACTACATCGCCAGTGTAAGGTCTTAACTCCGGTGGATGAAAGCCAAAGGCGATATTGGTACAGCAAAATTACCTCGACTGCGCTCACTACAAGTCAGTGACCATCGTAGACATCGCTACACTAGATTTATCAGGAAAAACAGGCTGTCTGAGTTAATTCAGCAAAATAGGGTAGCAGGAGGAATGTAATGAAAGCAGTCCTTATCCGTCGATATGGCGCGGCTAATGTGTTGCAATACGAAGAGGTGCAGCAGCCAAAAATTGAGCCAACGCAGTTACTTGTGAAAGTTCGTGCTAGTAGCGTTAATCCCATTGATTGGAAAATTCGCAAAGGGATGTTAAGTTTGATTGCCGGCAGCAAATTTCCGAAGATTCTGGGGCTTGATGTGGCCGGAGATGTCGTAGCAGTTGGTTCTGGTATCACCCGTTTTAAAGTAGGAGATGCTATCTATGGCAGTACTAGCTTCCCTGGAGGAGGTTACGCGGAGTTTGCAGCCATCCCAGAAAACTTGGCGGTGCTTAAACCAACGAATCTATCTTATGAAGAAGCTGCTGCTGTGCCTTTAGCAGCACTCACAGCTCTGCAAGCGCTGCGAGATCAAGGAAATATTCAAACAGGACAAAATGTTTTAATTAATGGTGCTGCGGGTGGTGTAGGGACTTTTGCAATCCAAATTACTAAGGCTTTAGGCGCACAGGTTACGGGAGTTTGCAGTACCAAAAACTTGGATTTAGTAAAATCTTTAGGAGCAGAGCGCGTGATTGATTATACGCAACAAGATTTTACCGCAGATACAGCGCAGTATGACATTATTTTTGATGCAGTGGGTAAGCGATCGCTCTCTCAAACCAAAAAAGTCCTCAAACCCAACGGAGTTTATATCACCACATTACCCAGTCCTGAAGTCTTGTTAGAAAGCGTCTTAACAGCGTTGCTTCCCGGTCAGAAAGCGAGATTTCTCTTTGAGAAACCTAACGTTAAAGACTTGCTTTTTCTTAAAGAATTAATTGAAGCTGGTAAAATTCGTGTGGTAATTGATCGCACATATCCCTTGCAAGAACTAGCAGCAGCTCATAGGTATAGTGAAACTGGGCGTGCAGTGGGGAAAATTGCGTTGGCGCAGCCCGTCGTAGACATCGCAGTTTCTAATTGACTTTCCAAACAGGTATAGCAAAGTGCTGTTAGCGTCAGCGGGGCGTTTAGCCCGTGCTGAGTAAAAACCCAGTTTTATAGCAAGCGAATTAAAGGTTAGGACATCTTGAAAGCCTGGATGTTAGAAACAGTAATGTTTTACCTCCTGCCTTCTCCCAAGGGGAGACGCTAAAAGCGATCTGCCTTCTGCCTCCTGCCTCCTGCTATATCTGGGTTTTGAGCGCTCAACACAGTCCTAACCTATGTGACTATGGCGTGTAGGAGAGCTTATAGATAGTGCCGCTGTAGTCATCCGAAATTAACAAATTACCTTGTTGGTCTACTACCATATCCACGGGTCGCCCCCAGGTTTCTTGCGTTGCTGGAACTACCCAACCAGTGACTAAATCTATCTCGTCCTCTGGGGTCTTTGTCGTACTGTTCCAAGGAAAGTAAGCTATTTTATAGCCCGTTTTCTGCTGCCGATTCCATGAACCATGCAGTCCTGTCACTACCCCATTTGAGTATAGACTGGGAAAGTTGGTATTTTGTAAGAATGTTAGTCCCAAGGGAGCCGAATGGGCTTGGATACCTTTGCTAATCCTGTCCATTGCACTACAACTAACCTTTCCATCACCATTGAACTGATAGTCCCAGTTAAATGGCATATTGTTGAGGTTGTTTGACGTGTCAGGATTGGGATTGCAGAATGGCCAACCGTAGTTACCGCCATCTCGGACTTTCGTGAACTCCTCTGGTGGGTGGTTGTCTACGTAGGAGGGGATAACCTTACCGTAATTGTTATTGCTATCTTTGAAGGGATAGGCGATATCATCTCGATTATTAACGACTACCCAAAGGTCATTTGTGCCAGGTAAGAATGCTAACCCTTCAGCATTACGTAAACCTTGGGCAAAAAGTCGCTGATTCGTTCCATTAGCGTTGTACTGGTAAATTGCACCGCGTTTTGGAGTACTAACAGTATCTCCCTTACAGGCATTACATGTAGAAGCAATCGACACGTACAGTTTGTGGTTGGCATCAAGTGCGATATTTTTCAGTTCGTGACCATAAGCGCCTTTGAGTTCCTGTGTGCTTTTGTCTGGTAAGCCAGTTACAACGATTTGACGATTTTTGGCA
This sequence comes from Nostoc sp., assembly GCF_036917575.1. Taxonomy (GTDB): domain Bacteria; phylum Cyanobacteriota; class Cyanobacteriia; order Cyanobacteriales; family Nostocaceae; genus Nostoc. The sequence continues at coordinate 125,233 of NZ_JBALDC010000076.1, forward strand.
ATTAAGTCTCCAGTGTTGTAGATGAAGCGGTTAATTTGATGAGTCTCAGAGATATAAATGTATGTGGTGTTGTCAATCTTATGAAACACAATGTCGTGTGGTTTGCGTAAACCCGTCACGAAGTCAGAAATAATTGGGTCTTTGCTGCCATTTGGCCGGACAATTAACACTTTACCTGAGCTGGGCTGTGATACTAGAAGATCCCCATTGGGAGCAACTGCCATAAAGCGAGCTTTGTCAATGCGAGCATAAACTGAAATGGAGAAATTGGGCGGCACTTTCAAGTAACGGTTAATATTAAACGGCCAAAAGGTCATTGTACCAGGCACTTTCAGCTTGGTTTCAACAGACGCAGGGGGCGGTTGGCCGATCGCTGCGATCGTCAGAACCTCTAAGGACATTAAACTAAGTAGTGATGCGCATAGTATGCGTTTGAGCATCTGTGTTGGTTTTAGAGCAAATGCAACCATTTTGAATTTCCCTCTAGCCTGGTAGTGATCTATATTACACGTAACTCTCAGCTAGTCGGCTTGACCAAGAGTTTGAACAAAGCTAACTCAGAGATATTATTTTTTTTTAACACTTAAAATATCTTTATCTACTGCTATTTTTTCTAACTCATCAAAAAATGGGTGAACCAAGAGTTATAAACACAGACAAAGCGATCGCATCTACAAACCAAAAGATTCCTCAAGCTATCCAGCCCAGAAAGCATTGTGCAGAGGGTCTTTACAGCGTTACTTCTTGGTCAAACAAAAAAAATATTGAAGTAGCGATTGTACAATAATTAATCTCCGAGTTTTATAGTCAACAAATTGTTTTTATCCTTGATGTTTTACACTGTCAAAAAAACTGTATTGCTAATCATCAATAGTGGTAATGACTACCTGATTGGATTAAAAGAAAATCAACTTAAACTTTATAAAATGGCTCAAACCCAATCAAAACAGGATACTCACTTCCAATTAAAAGCAATTATCCAAAAATTTTTTTCATATCTTAGATGTTGATTTGCTGCCTCTGGGTTAAACACATGGCAATTCCCTTTTCGTAGTAAGCTGCCTCATTAATAAATATTGGCCAAACAGTAGATGTACCTTCATAAACAATTGTTTTATAGTCAAAAGTTATAAAAATTGGATCTCCTGGGTTCAATGCTTGATAATCTTTATCCTGAAGCTCTGGATGAATCATTCCAAAGATTGTACCATCGGTTTTTTTTGGGTAGTCCACAACTGATAAATGGTCATAGAGAATCAAAGTTTCACTATTTGATGGAATTTTACCCTGCTTAAACTGTTCTAGGTAGTCTATAAGCGCACAAACAAGTTCCTCTGTTTGCTGGAACAGCGTCGCTTTTAAGAGTCCTTGGGCAATTGGGCCAACCTCGAACGCAAAGCCTAATTCGCACAGAGAATTTACAAATGGGTTTTCTGCAATTGATTTAAAAGAGCAGCGATAAACCCTAACTAAAGGATTAAGCTGGCTCAGATAAGCAGCTAATTTTAAGTTGAAGGGATGACTGTTATCAAGAATAATTGTCAGACCCATATTAGCTGTACTGCTGTGCAAGTCTAAAATGAAATCTGCTTGTTTATCCCCATTTGATGCTATGGTATCCTGAATTAATTTAGCCTGCAATTCTTCGTAACTATTCAGAGTTGGATCTTGTAAATCTTGCTTGAGAAAACAGCGATTTAAATCTTTTTCTAAATATCGTCTCCCGGCGGCAAAAGCATTGGGATTTGCTAACAGAGTGACTGTCTGAAAACTCGGTCTAGTAATTAAATCGGGAAACTGGGCAAATTTCTGGATTAGGTAGGCTCCTGTAAACTCATTGCCATGAGTTCCACCGACAATTGCAACCCGATTAATCTGATTCATGAAGCATTTCCCTTGCCGATGCGATCGCGATCGTGTGGTTGATTAAGATAGGACATATCAGGCCCATTGGGGATAATTCCGCCGGGATTAAGTGGAAATAGGTTTCCATAATAGTCCCGCTTCACACTTTCTACGTCGCAAGTATCAGCCACACCTGGAAGCTGATACAAGTCACGTAAATAAGCTCCGAGATTCTCATAGTCTCGAATTCGCTGCCGATTGCATTTAAACAGCCCATAGTAGGCACTATCAAACCGAAATAATGTGGTGAATAAACGTACATCTGCAAGTGTGAGATGTTCGCCGCAGAGATAACGATTAGTCTGTAATGCAAGTTCAATTTCATCGAGAGTTGCAAACAGTTCATTACAGGCTTGATTATATGCTTCTTGAGTTTGGGCAAAGCCGCAGCGATACACACCGTTATTTACTGCGTGATAAATCTTTTCATTCCACCAGTCAATTTTCTCTTTAAGTTCTTCTGGGTAAAGATTTAGCGTCGGATTGTTGGCGAACTCCTTAAACTCCGAGTTCAGCATGACGATAATCTCTGAACTCTCATTATTGACGATAGTTTTTGTTTGGTTATCCCATAATACTGGTACTGTAGAGCGTCCACTATAACCGGGTTCTGCCTTCTGATAAAATTCAGCCAGTGTACGACAACCTTCTTCTTCTTGGTTAAATATCCAACCGCCTTCAATGGGAGAAGGAGAGACGACACATACTGATATTACCGCTTCGAGTTTTTTGAGCGATCGCACAACCAAGGTTCGATGTGCCCAAGGACAGCCCAGCCCAACATAGAGTTTGTAGCGCCCAGCTGCTGGTGGGTGTGGATTCCCTGATTCTGTGCCGATGAACTTGCGAAACTGGCTATTAGGACGAATATATGCTCCTGACTGATTGCGAGGAGCAAGATTTGACATCATTATCTGCCACATAGTTGTCCAGATAAACTTTCCTAGCCAGATAATCAGCTTGGGAGGAAGCGACTTGCCTTTCTTCTTGGGGAGATTTTTATCGTCATCCATTGGAGTTGAGTTAGTCATGGCGACAATTTTGCTTTAGGAGCGATTAAAGTTAGCACTAATATGCTGTTAAGTTTATAGTCAGTAGGTTTCCATACCTACACGCACCTTGAGATTTCTTACTTTAACTTTACTACGCTTTGCCTGAACTGTTGGATCTATATTGTCGATACTGATATCGCCTCAACGCTTCTTTTTGCCCAGATTATCAAAAATTAAAAATAGTTTATTCCGTTTCAGAATCTCTATCCATTTTGTAAGCCTGTAATAAATATTCTCCATTGAAGTGAATGAGATGAGTAGAATCTTCCGCAACCCAAACATCGGTTTCCCAAGCAATTTCAGCCAAATACTCTACCATCGCTTTCCGACTTAAAAAGCTTGTTACCATTACAACAGGAATTTTTATATGAGCAAAGATAACTTCAAGTTCTTTCTTGCGTTTAGGGTTAATTGGGCCATGAGAAGTTACAGCTTCAATTAAAACTAGCCAATCATTTTTTAGATGATGGATAATCACATCAGGCATTTTTCCGTGAGAATCGATAGTAACGCCTAAATCCTTCAATGCCACTTTATTAAAATGCGCGAACTTTTCATCTGTATCACCAACATAAATTAGTTTTCCTCCAGGTGTAAAACGTTCTGCAAATTCATTAATAATCTTTTCAATTAGAATATTCTGACCACCTGGCGATAGAGTTTTTAACTTTCCTTCAATCACAATAGGGATACGTGATAGTTCCCGCTCCTGAGCATATCGTTTCTTCAAAGTTTCAACTGAGGCAAGGTAAGTATCAAGGCTCTTTTTCCATTCAGTGGTTCCATAAGTACGTAAGAGTTCAAGCGTAGTTTCTTCAATTTGATACACAGTTTTTGGGCTGGTAGTAGGACGACCCGGATCATCTGGATTCGCAATTATTAAAGCTGCCTCTAAGAATTGATGGATAGTTTGGCGGTGAACACCTTCCCGCGAATTAGGTTCATATATTTTGCCATAGTGCTGTGCCATAAATTTCATCATTGGCGTAATTCCCATTAATGGAAATGCAGCAGTTTCCCAAGGATCTGTTGGCTTTAAGTTAAGTAGAGCCAGTAGGGTTAAGGCTGAACGATCATTAAATTGTGCCCGTGGAAGTCCAAGTTCAATTAGTATTTGCGATGCTTCATCAATACGGGTTTTGATTATTAAGGGGTTGTTTTCAGACTGATTGCTCATACTCAGTAACTCTTTTTGCACAAGTTCATCAATTTCTTTCTGTGATGGAAAATGCTCAGTAATGTATAGCCCTACGGTCATTAGCTGCGCTATTGTCGGATATTTTAAATTTCGTAAATCGGTTGCATTAACCTGAGTATGCCCATTAAACAACCGGAAAAATGCATCAACAAGGCTAGAGTTAAGATAAGCAGCAAGACCACGTGCTAAGGTAAGATTAAGTCCTTTTCCATTCTCGTGAAAATAATTCAGGTGATTTTCAAAACCGACCCAAGAACAATTAATTTGGTTGGCATCATATACAACGGCAACAACTCGTTTTGTTTCCTCTTTTGAGGAGAATCTTTTAGTCAAAACATAATGTTCATTTGGTATTAAAAGAGATAGAGTTTGTTCTACATATATCAAAGCTTGGTGTTTTTTGGTTATCTTGGGATACTCAACATATCCTCCTGAAAAATTCAATGGATAAATCAAGGGAACAGTATTTTTGTCTGGTACTAAACACAGATATTCTTTAGCACGAAAATCTACAACACGTCCTGTTGATACAGTTAATTCTATGTCTTTTAATGTACAGCTAAGCTGCTACGCAGCTAAATTTAATAAACAGCATTACCTTTGTTTTTAATCTTACGCTCCCATTTAATAACAAGACCTCCTTCATTTAGC
>NZ_JBALDC010000077.1:0-25030 GCF_036917575.1 Nostoc sp.
TACCCCTAAATCAAAGTATGAACATCAATACTGGCTAGACCCCCATCGTTGAAGGCTTTAGCTAGATCATCCTTACTATCTCCATTAAAATCACCACTTAGCCATTGCTGAGTATCCCAAAATCCACCTTGACCAGTTCCCCATTTCTGGGGGAGGAAGCCACTGCCGCTAGACAGGTGAACATCAATACTGGCTAGTAGACCCTTATCATTGAAGGCTTTAGCCAAATCATCCTTGCCATCTCCATTAAAATCACCACTTAGCCATTGTTGAGTATCCCAAAATCCACCTTGAGCAGTGCCCCATCTCTGGGGGAGGAAGTCACTGCCGCTAGACAGGTGAACATCAATACTGGCCAAACCTCCATTGTTGAAGGCTTTAGCTAAATCATCTTTGCCATCTCCATTAAAATCGCCGACTAGCCATTGTTGAGTATCCCAAAATCCACCTTGACTAGTCCCCCATCTCTGAGGGAGGAAGCTACTGCCGCTAGACAGGTGAACATCAATACTAGCTAGACCCCCATCGTTGAAGGCTTTAGCTAAATCATCCTTGCCATCTCCATTAAAGTCGCCGACTAGCCATTGTTGAGTATCCCAAAATCCACCTTCACCAGTTCCCCATCTCTGGGGGAGGAAGTCACTGCCGCTAGACAGGTGAACATCAATACTGGCTAGACCTCCATCGTTAAAGACTTTAGCTAAATCATCCTTGCCATCTCCATCAAAATCACCACTTAGCCATTGTTGAGTATCCCAAAATCCACCTTGAGCAGTGCCCCATCTTTGGGGGAGGAAGTCACTGCCGCTAGACAGGTGAACATCAATACTGGCTAGACCCCCATCATTGAAGGCTTTAGCCAAATCATCCTTGCCATCTCCATTAAAATCACCACTTAGCCATTGTTGAGTATCCCAAAATCCACCTTGACCAGTCCCCCATCTCTTTGCACCGAGCAAGTCTCGAGTTCCATAAATGTCTCGTATGCCATTAATATCGTCTTGAAAAAGGAAAGCAGTTCCAAGTCCCGAATAGCGACCGCCATAGTCAGGATTCATAATTGCTGTTTGAGCCGATTCATGCCTGAGGCCTAGGGCGTGACCAAGCTCATGGACTGTGACTTCCAGAAGGTCGTCAAAGCCATCAGAAGAGCTTGCCTTCCAAGTTTCGCTACTATCAAAATGTATGTCACCTGCCAAATCGTCTGTCGTTGAGTAGGGAAGATAAGTATAAGCTAAGACGTTACCACTATCATCACCATTACCATCAATATATTCAGTCCCAAAGCGGATTTGAGCATAACTTCCTGCACTGTAGGAAGAGTCGGAGAAAGCAGGGTCACTATCAGGAACTTCTACAAAATTTAGGGGGGCATATTTCGACCACAGTCCTACTGCCTCTGTTATGATTGCTGTAATTTCTGCGTTGCTAAGACCGCCAAAGAGATTACCATTGAGTAGGTTACTATAGCTATAAGTAATGGTCACTGGGGTATTTTTACCTTCAGGTTGTGACCATTTGAAGCTACTGTTGAAAAAAAATTCTGGTTGAGTGATTGTCTCTCCTGGGGGGTAGATAGGAGCAGGATTTTTTTCGGGAAAAAAATTAAAAGGTTCTTGGAATTTGTCAATTGACTTTGCATCAATTGTTATTGGGGTAGCAAAGGTTTTGCTTTCGGTTTTCGTTACCTGCTGACTTTTTAAATTCCATAGTTGGAGATATTCATTTGAACTGTCAGTAACAATTAAATGATCAGGTGAACTAGTAGATATCTCCGAATTAATAATATTATGTATAAAAATAATATCATAATCATCGTAGTTTTCTAGTACTGGTTCAAGAGTAATATTTGCTTTTTTATGACTATCCATTGTTTTTCTCCGAATTACTTTTGATTTGAACAACCTTAAGTGTTATTCCTATGTAATGAATATTAAAATAACATGAGTTCGACAGAACTAAAAAATTGCAGGAAATAGTGCTAACAAATCTTTTGGGTAGATGTCAATGGAAGGTTTTTTAAGCAAATAAGTATCAGCACGATTACCAGCCATCAAGTTAACTAAAAAGTTCAATCTACTACGATGGCGAAAGTGTTCCTACAAAAAGGGGATTTGTATCAAAAATATTCATGTTTTACTCCTTTGGTTAAGGGAATGGTTGTTACTACAGTTGTAAATGGTTGTAATAAACTGTCAAGAACTGCTTATACTCTTCAAAAAAATGAGAGTTTTCCGAAAACTTAACAAAAGTTAATTGAAGATACTATTAGCGAAATATTAATGAGTAAAAATTTTTTTTTACTACTTGCTATTATGGATAAAATAAAAGGAATACATCAGAATTTATAGAAAAGTTCAGCTATCTGACAATACCTCTGCCAATTTACGAGGGTTCAACGCCAGCAGAAACGGGATGAATACGACCATCAGTAGTAAGAGCTTGGCAAAAATCTGGGTTAATAAAATAGGCTTAGGGATTTCGGGAAGCATTTTTAACATTTCATGAACATATCGAAAACCACTCTAAGTAAGCCTTAAGATCAATAATGCTGGAGTCGTGATGTGTTGACAGAAATCAGCGAAGAAAATGGTTAAAATAATAATTTTCTTTCTGCTCATTGGGTTGATTCTCGCTGGGATTTTATTCAATCCAATTTTAGTTAAAAGGCGAAGAAATCGGCTCAAACATCGTCCTTTTCCACCACTTTGGAGTGCCATTGTTGAGAATAGTTTTCCCATTTATCCCTGTCTTTATCCTGATGAAATCAGACGACTTCAAGGACATATTCAAGTATTCTTAGCAGAAAAGCAATTTATAGGCTGTAGAGGATTACAGGTGACAGAGGAAATGAAACTGACTCTTGCTGCTGTCGCCTGTTTACTTCTATTAAATGAACGTGAGCAGTACTTCCCTAGACTTCGTTCAATTCTGGTGTATCCTAACGCTTATTTTGTTCAGGAAACAACTTCCATCGGAAAATATGTTGTTGAGGAAAGGCGTGTAGCAAGACTAGGTGAATCGTGGACAAATGACCAAGTAGTACTATCTTGGGAACAAGTGAAACAAGATATTAATAACTGGAGGGATGGACGTAATGTTGTGCTTCATGAATTTGCCCATCAGTTAGATCAAGAAGATGGTAAAGCTGAAGGAGTTCCGATACTGCAACGCAATTCAGACTATGCTATTTGGGCGAAGGTGATGACACAAGCATATCAGCAACTTTGTAATGATGTTTTACAAGGTGTAAATACGGTAATGGATAGCTATGGCACAACGAATCCCGCAGAGTTTTTTGCCGTAGCGACTGAGACATTCTTTGAGAAACCGCAGCAATTGTTATCCGAATATCCGGCACTTTATGAGCAACTACAACGTTACTATCAATTAGATCCTGTGCAATGGGTGTGAACCAATTAAAGTAAAAAGTCAAAGATAATCTCCATAAATACAGTAAATTCCAAGTTAGTGAGGTACAGTCCTACTGTAATTTTCAACTAAGAGGTTTTCATCGCTATAATCTTTAAAGCTACTGCTTCAGGGACAGGCATCACTGATAAACGATTTCCTTGTTTCACCAACATTAACTCTTCGGCGCTAAACTCTTCTTTGAGTATTGATAGCAAGATGGGGTTAGAAAAAGTCTCAACAAATTCCACTACAACTGTTTGCCACCGAGGGAATTCAAGACTTGATTTCGGGTCGTAGTATTTACTTTCTGGTTCAAACTGGGTCGGGTCAGCAATATCTTTTTTCACTACACGCATTAACCCAGCAATATTGGGAGGATTAGTGCTGGAGTGATAGAAAAAAGCTAAGTCTCCTTCATCCATAAGACGCAAAAAGTTACGAGCTTGATAATTGCGAACGCCGTCCCAAATAGTCTGTTTCTGCTGTTGAAGGTCAGTAATACTATAGGCTTCTGGCTCTGATTTCATTAGCCAATAATTCATCTACAGAAATTATGTATATACAAAAGTATTTTAATTTTGAGCAGGTAAGTTCGTAATAAGAACTGAAGTGCTTATCTTCTAAGCACTAAAGTGCCTATTACAAGCTCTCTTGCACTAGCTTAGACATTGTACTCGTGAATATTTGACTTAACTGCGGTAAGCTATAACGGCATAAAACGGATCTCCTCCAGCTGCACCCAACCACTGTAATAAATTCGGTAATGTTGATTTATGAGCTATAACTTCTGGGGTTGTAAATCCTGGAACTGAGGCAAAATACTCTTTGACTAATTGAACTCGCTGTGCTTCTGAAGCTTCTCGCCAAGCTTGAATCGCCTTTTCAAAAAACATCCGGTTAGAAAAGCTGATAATTGCGACACCACCGGGTTTTAGGATGCGGTAAATTTCGGAAAATACTGCTTCTGGATATTGCACATATTGCACAGATACGCAATTTAGAACAGCATCAAAATCTTCATCTGGTAAAGGTAGTTGCGGATTTTCGTTAAGATTTTGCACAAAGTAATGATTTAAGCGGGAATTTCGTGCTAATTCCTCAGCGTTGAGTCCGTGTCCTTCCACATGGTCAAACTGCATCTCTTCTGGGAGATGAGACACCCAACTGCTCATAATATCAAAAATGCGGGTGTTGGGTTTGAGGCGATCGCAGTATAAATCTGTTAGCTGTTGAATAAATCCTTCATCCACATGGGTAACGAAGCGGGGATAGGCATAGAACAGCTTATCGTCTGTATCGTCTAATTTCAGGCGTTGATTCGGTCTTAACTGCATAAATCTCTGTTTTGGAGTACTTTTTTGGAAAATTGCGGCAATTTCAAATATTTTTCAAAAAACACTATGTAACATATTTTAATAACAATAGGACACTAAACGAGTCTAAATAGCAGTATTCAATTTTATCAATTCAATGTTCCATAAACTAAACTTCTGGCAGCATATTTTGCGAAAAATCCGCCTGGTAGAATCGTTACCCTATTTAAGTTTATTCCTTTGGATGCTACCTTTATTATTATTTACTTCTGGGCACAATAGCCTGATGGCACATGATGAAGCCCTTTACGCTTCGCGTGCCCGTCTGATGTTTGATTCTGGTAATTGGATAACTCCTTGGGAAACGGCACATCATAAAACACCTGGGTCTTATTGGTTAATCGCCAGTTTCTACAAGTTGTTTGGTATCAGTGATACTAGTGCGCGTCTTCCTAGTATGATTACTAGCATTTTTAGTTTATGGCTGGTGTATGAAATTGGCAAAATTATGCTAGGCAAAAAATTAGCTTGGCTGGCTACTGCAATTTTAAGTGGGGAATTTCTCTGGCTACAATACTCTCGCTTAAGTACGCCTGATGTACCGATGATTTTCTTGGTACTTTTAGCTATTTTGTCTTTAATCAAAATAGAATTACATCCTAAATATCACTCTTATTGGAGTTTTCTAGCTGGTTTAAGTTTAGGTTTAGGCTTTTTAGTCAGAAGCTTTATGATTTTTTTACCAATTATCGCTTTATTACCTTACTTAATTTGGGAACATCACCGTCATCGTCATCTTACTAATCCAATTTTATATCTAGGCTTTTTCGTAGGTTTAATACCAACCTGCATTTGGCTGTGGTTAAGCTGGCTGCACTATGGAAATCAGAGTTTTGAGGAGTTGCTTAAGTTTGTTGTGCAGCTAGGTTCTGAGGATCGGGAGCATAATGGGCCGCTATTCTATGTATGGAATATTCCTTTAAAAGCATTTCCTTGGCCTTTTTTCGGACTTTTAGGTTTGTTTTTAACTCTCCGTCGTCCCATTCCTCTTTACCAGTTAATATTAGTTGGTTTTCCACTTGTTTTATTTGTAGAACTGAGTATTTTTAGCACTCGTTTACCTCACTATAGTCTTTGCCTTTATCCGTTTATAGCTTTGTTGGCATCTGTGGGTTTAAGCTGGTTAGGCAATATTTACCAGACAGGAATTCACCCACAATTTCCTCTTCAAAAAGATAAAAAAAATATATTGAACTTTTTTGTAAGGAATAATCTTTCTCGAAACCTCAGTTATGGCTTTGGTGGATTGGGTGCTTTTCTTGTAATAGCTAGTACTGTTATCATTAGTTACGGTGGTTCTGATATCCGCAAGTATGCAACTATTACCTTAGCTATGGGGTTTGGTTGGTTAATTTTACCTGTAGTGTGGATTAGTCGTTACCATTTTGGCAAGAAGTTTCTTACAGCTCGTTACTGGATTGCAGGATGGCTAATTACCTGTTGGCTGACTTTGGCGACGATGGGTAGCATCGGTTTGTTAAGTGACTATAATCCTGTTTTAAGAACTTTTTTACAACAAAGTGCGATCGCTTCAATTATCCAATCTCATCCTATCTACCTTGTGCAAATAGACCAGAAAATCCAAGTACTGCTTAATTTCTATCTTCCTATTCGTCCCCAAACAGTAGTTTCTATTTCCGAAGTACCAGCTTTAAGCTATGCTTTGATCTATACTGACCAGTCCCCGAAATTATCTCGGCCTCACCACGTTATTGGTACAGTAAAAAAGTACCAGTTAATTCAAGTTCTTCCCTAAGACAGATGCAAAGTAAGTGTTATTGAAGAATATTAATTTATATATAATAGTACGTATACTAAGTATTTTCTTCAATGATTTCTACATCTAATCACTCCCCACCTTTAGAGTCGTGGCAGCAAAATCTTGCACCATACAATTTGGGTTACAGAATCAAATTAGTCTCACAACTGCTGAGTCGCAAGTTTACTGAGAAGCTAGAACCCTTTGGACTTACGCCATTTCACTGGTTAGTGTTGTGCTGTCTTTGGCAAGAAGATGGTTTACCTACTTCTAGTATTGGTGACAAACTCAAACAAGTGGGAGGGACTTTAACAGGCGTACTAGATCGGATGGAAGAACGCGGCTTAGTGCGTCGAGAACGCGATGTCCACGATCGCCGCATCTGGCGAATCTGGTTAACGGATGCAGGTAAGCAACTAGAAGCTGTCTTACCGCCTATTGCGGCAACAGTGCGTGATGAAGCAATGGACGGTATTTCCTTCGCTGACCGAGAACTGTTTTCCCAAATCTTGAACCGGGCGATCGCTAATCTCTCCTAAAGATGATTTTATAATCACCCGACCGGGGGAGGCAGTGTAAATATAGGTTTTGAGATAATATTACGCATACTAAGGAAATAAAATTTTTTCAAAAAAAACTACGCATTCTAAATAAACGACTATCAATCAAATTATTGAACGAGCAAACGAGGTAAGAATCATGGGTGCTAATACCTTGAACGGACGCAACGGACACAAGACTATAATTTTAGAAAAAGAAGTGATTCCTGATTTAGAGACTTTAGAAACTGCTACTACACAGACAGAAAAATCCGCAACAGCAGAAGCACTTGTTATAAATCCTGAGACAGAAAAATCCGCAACAGCAGAAGCACCTGTTATAAATCCTGAGACAGAAAAAGAAGTTCCAGCGAAACCGAAGCGCAAAAGACCGACTGGTTTAATTTTGGCAGGATTAGGTGTCGGTGCGATCGCCGCAGGTGCTTTTGGTTTTCACTACTGGCAATACGCCTCGACTCACCAGGAAACAGATAACGCCACCGTTGCGGGAAACATTCACCAAGTTAGTAGCCGCATTCCTGGAACTATAAATGAAGTGCTAGTGAATGATAACCAACTGGTGCAACCGGGACAATTGTTAGTGAAGTTAGATCCACGAGACTATCAAAGTAAGGTGCAACAAGCACAAGCAGCCCTAGAAAATGCTCGTGGACAGGCGCAAGCCGCCCAAGCAAATATTGCTTTGAGTTCACAAACCACCACTGGTAAGACAGCTCAAGCGCAAGGAGATGTCAGTGGTGCAGTAGCAGCAATTTCTACAGCCCAAGCAGCAGTACAAGAAGCCCAAGCTGGGATTCCTGCATCCCTTGCAACAGTACAAGAAGCCCAAGCTGGAATTCCCGCCGCCCAAGCGCAAGTAGCGCAAACAAACGCGAATTTAGAAAAAGCCCAAGCAGATTACAATCGTTACAACGAATTGTATAGAACAGGTGCGATTCCTCGTCAGCAACTAGACACAGCCAAGGCTGCTTATGATGTAGCCAAAGCACAGAAAAATGCGGCAATTCAAGGAGTACAACAAGCCCAAGCTCAGTTAGCCTCCGCTAAAGTTGGTGTCGCCAAAGCTCAGTCTCAGTTAGCACAAGCGCAAGAAAATGTCACTAACGCCCAAGCTAAATTGGCAGCCTCTAAGGGAGGATTGCAACAAGCTACCGCAGGCGGACAAGATACCACGGTTAAACGTAGCCAATACGAAGCCGCAAAAGCAGCGATCGCCCAATCAGAAGCATCGCTCAAAGACGCACAATTGCAACTATCTTATGTCAATGTTACTGCCCCTAGTGCTGGACGAGTCGGGAGGAAAAACGTCGAAATTGGCAACCGAGTGCAATCGGGAACACCATTAATGGCGATCGTGGATAACAACTATTGGGTAGTTGCAAACTTCAAAGAAACTCAATTAGAAAAGATGCATCCAGGCGAACCAGTAGAAATCAAGCTGGATACTTTTCCTCATCACAACTTTGTTGGCCGTATTGACAGTATTTCGCCAGCTTCCGGCGCGCAGTTTGCCTTATTACCACCGGATAATGCTACAGGTAACTTTACTAAAATTGTCCAACGCATTCCTGTTAAAATAATTTTCGACCAAAAGAGCATTCAAGGATATGAATCACGGATTACTCCTGGGATGTCTGCGGAAGTTGCGGTAGAAGTAAAGTAATACCAAATCAGCTTCAAACAGATGAAAAACCTCTTTCTACTTATGACATTCTCATACATCTAAAGAGAGGCGTATAGAGATGAGGTGAGATGATATCTATGAAAGCAGATTGGTATGAAACAAGCCTGACATGAAAAAATCGCTACTACCTGCTTTAAGGTCAAGAAACTACCAACTGTTTTTTGCTGGACAAGGTATTTCCCTAATTGGGACATGGATGACGCAACTTGCTACAATTTGGCTAGTTTATGACTTGACAAAATCTCCATTAATGCTGGGAGTTGTGGGATTTTCAAGTCAAATTCCTAACTTTTTTTTAGCTCCTTTTGCCGGAGTATTTGTAGATCGTTTTTCTCGATATCGTACCTTAATTGGTACGCAAATCTTGGCGATGATTCAATCGTTAACATTAGCAGTGCTGGCGCTGACTGGTGTAATTGAGGTATGGCAGATCATCGCCTTGAGTTTGTTTCAAGGATTTATTAATGCCTTAGATGCGCCAGCCCGTCAAGCTTTTGTGCCAGAATTGGTTGAACACAGAGGAGATTTAGCTAATGCGATCGCTATCAACTCCACGATGGTTAATGGTGCGCGACTAATTGGCCCTGCGATCGGTGGTTTATTAATTGCTGGCATTGGAGCTGGCTATTGTTTTTTAATTGATGGTTTAAGCTACGTTGCTGTAATCGCCGCTTTATTGGCAATGAAAGTTAAACCTTGGAAAAACTTGGTAACTGAGGGTAATCCCTTACAAAAAATCAAAGAGGGATTTGTATATGCCTTTAGTTTCTCACCGATTCGCTCTGTCTTATTACTATCAGCTTTAGTCAGTTTTATGGGACTGCAAAATACTATTCTCGTCCCAGTTATTGCCGAACAAGTTCTCAAGGGTGGTGCAGAAAGTTTAGGTTTTTTGATGGCCGCATCTGGAGTTGGAGCCTTAACTGGTGGTATTTATCTAGCTACGCGCCAAACAATCTTAGGAATTGGGAAATTGATTGCTTTAGCTCCAGCAATTTTAGGAATCGGTTTAATCGGCTTTTCTTTGTCTCGATTTTTACCACTTTCTTTATTTACAATGTTATTTGTTGGCTTAGGGACAATTCTCCAGATTGCTGCTAGCAATACATTTTTACAAACCATTGTCGAAGACGATAAACGCGGGCGATTGATGAGCTTATATACAATGTCATTTTTGGGGATGATTCCCGTGGGTAATTTATTAGGAGGTTTTTTAGCAAGTCATATTGGCGCTCCTAACACTTTAATGATTGATGGCATGGCTTGTATTTTAGGGTCAATTATTTTTAGCAGACAGTTACCGGCTTTAAGGAAAATAATGCGTCCAATTTATGAGCAAAAGGGAATTATTACGACTCAAGAAGTTTAAGATAAATAATTGCAGTAAAATTTAGATTTATGGGCATTATATAGCAATTGTTTGTTAATTTTGAGCGTAGCTGATTCAAGCTCACGTTGAGGCAAAGAATATATTGGTATAAAGTTTAAAATAACATTTTTTGCTACTTAATCTTGAAAATGGAACAAAGTTATGGCTAATACAGGTGTAATTCGTCAACAAGGGCAAAATCCTGCTTTACCACCAGAGCGTGTACCGCTAAAAACCTGGATTGGTGTATTAGCTAGTATGCTTGGTGCATTTATGGCGGTATTAGATATTCAAATAACTAATGCTTCGCTGCAAGATATTCAAGCAAGTTTAGGAGCAACTCTCGAAGAAGGTTCTTGGATTTCTACGGCGTATCTCGTTGCAGAAATTGTGGTAATTCCTCTAACAGGATGGTTGTCACGAGTATTTTCTCTGCAACGTTATTTATTAGTCAATACTGCACTATTTATCTTCTTTTCTATTTGCTGTGGTTGGGCGTGGGATCTTAATTCCATGATTTTCTTTCGCGCCTTACAAGGTTTTAGCGGCGGAGTATTAATTCCTACAGCTATGACAATTGTCTTAACAACTTTACCTCAATCAAAACAATCAGTTGGGTTAGCAGCATTTGGGTTTAGTGCAGTTTTTGCACCATCAATTGGCCCAACATTAGGAGGTTGGTTAACCGAAAATTTTGGTTGGGAATACAACTTTTATATAAATGTAATTCCAGGAGCATTAATGCTAGCTGGTGTTTGGTACGGAATTAAGCCAGAAAAACCCCAAATTAATTTACTGAAACAAGGTGACTGGTGGGGAATTATTGCAATGGCTATTGGCTTAGGTTCCCTGCAAATTGTTTTAGAAGAAGGTAGCCGTAAAGATTGGTTTGGTTCAGCGTTAATTGTGCGATTAAGTATAGTAGCAGTAATTTTTTTGGCGGTATTTTTCTTTATAGAATTAACTCGTAAACAACCATTTATTAATTTACGGCTTGTACTTAAGCGCAACTTTGGTTTAGCCAGTATTGTCAATGTGTCGTTGGGAGTAGGATTATATGGTTCCATTTATATTTTACCGTTGTATCTCGCTCAAATTCAAAAATACAATGCTCTGCAAATTGGTGAAGTATTAATTTGGGCTGGTATTCCCCAACTATTTATTATTCCCCTCATACCAAAATTGATGCAACGTATTGATGTGCGTTTCATGGTAGCTTTTGGTGTGGCTTTGTTTTCCATCAGTGCATTTATGAACTCTGGAATGACTAATGAAACAGGATTAGATCAATTACGTTGGTCGCAATTTGTGCGTGCAATGGGACAACCCCTAATTATGGTGCCGCTTAGTTCTATCGCTACTGGTGGATTGAGTCCGAAAGAAGCAGGTTCGGCAAGTGGTTTATTTAATATGATGCGGAATCTGGGCGGTTCTATCGGAATTGCTTCATTAGCGACTTTATTAGCAAATAGAGAGCAATTTCACTCGAATAGATTGGGTGATGGAGTATCTTTATATAATCCAGAAACTCAACAGCGAATTGATCAAATGACACAGTATTTTATTAGTCGCGGAGCAGATTTAAGTACCGCACAAAATCAGGCGATCGCATCTATATCCAACATCGTCCGTCGGGAAGCATTTGTGATGGCTTTTAATGATTGTTTCTACTTTATTGGCATTGCTTTGTTAGTTAGTGGAATTGCCATTTTATTCCTCAAAAAGGTGAAGCCAACTGGTGGCGCTGTCGCCCATTAGATTTGTTGTATAAGTTAAAATGTTTGATAAAACTACTAAGATACTAAAATGGTCATTAGCCAAAGTGAGTACTATATCTCCCCAGAAGAATATTTAGAAGGCGAGAAAGTAAGTGAAATAAAACACGAGTATATTGATGGGCAAGTCTACGCAATGGCACGAGCAAGTGATGCTCATGTCACGGTTAGCCTGAATGTATCTATGTTGTTACGAAACCATCTCCGGGGTAGTGGTTGCCGTGTCTATATGTTAGACATGAAAGCACAAATTGATGTCATAAATCGCTATTTTTATCCTGATGTAATGGTGACTTGTGATATACGAGATAAACAATTTGAATATTTTAAGTGCTATCCTTGCTTAATTATCGAAGTGCTTTCCGAGTCAACCGAAGGCTATGACAGAGGAAAGAAATTTGCTAGTTATCGACACTTAGAATCACTACAAGAATATGTGCTAATTTCACCAGACAGAATGAGTGTCGAATGCTTCCGCCGCAATCAAGAAGGACATTGGGTCCTTTACCCTTATGAAAAAGAAGAAGTATATTTAGCTAGCGTTGATTTTCGTTGTGCGATCGCAGAAATATATGAAGATGTAATATTGATAGATGAGAATCTTTCCTAATCTAACATTTCTGGGTCAATTCCTAAAGCGTTGAGTTGTTCAGCAGAGAGCGATCGCAATTTCTCTACAATTCTCTCCCGTTTTTGTCGCTCAATCACAGCACGTTCCTCACCTGTT
The DNA here is from genome assembly GCF_036917575.1 of Nostoc sp. GTDB lineage: Bacteria > Cyanobacteriota > Cyanobacteriia > Cyanobacteriales > Nostocaceae > Nostoc. The sequence continues at coordinate 12,662 of NZ_JBALDC010000077.1, forward strand.
AACAATAAATTTCCTTGTGCATCCCACCATCGCAGCCAAGGTAAATCTGCATTTTGATAAAATCCTTGCCAGATTCCTAACTCTACACCCATAGGAGCAATTGGGTAATGTCCTTGTTCATTGGGTTGCATCAGTTGATAAGTATTATCGACTAGGTGATACACTTCAATCTGTGCTTTTGCTACTTCATAAATCCCATAATAAGGGACTCGAATTGCTTGCTCATAAACCCAAAATTTACCAACATTTCCACCTTCACCTTGAGATGGCAGTGTATTATCTCGTTCTTCTGAACCGTCTCCAGAGACAAATTCAATCACAATCAAGGGTGCAACATACTCCTTCCACAGCACATAAGAACGCCGCGTTTTACCTTCAAGGGTCGGTGGTACATTGGGTACATAAAACCAGTCTGGTGCTTCAGCCCCTTTCTCAGGAGGATCTGTCAATCGCCAGTAGATACCTAAATCTTGCCCAATACAATATTGACTATCAGGATGAAGTTCCTCTAAGACAAGTTTAATCGAGTCAGTAAGTAAGATACTTTGGGGATGCTCTTGCCAGTTTTTCACAAATGTACCATCTGAGTCTGGTAACTGGGTGTGGTCAGGTAAAGTTAATGCCGATAAGGAAGTCATAGGCACAACCAAGATTATATTTGTATTTTGTTTATTATCCGTTGAGTTATTCTGTTGTTACTTTGCCTTTGATGTCAGGTTGGTCCTATTTTATAAGTTATTAAGCGTGCATTAAGGTCAACAATTATCGTTCCTCCACGATTTTTCTCTATCTGTCGCCAGACATCATAGCCCATCAGAATCGCCTTTTCCCAATCACCCAACGAACATTGAGAAACTTCTAAATGGGATGTCATATTTTTGATAGTTTTCAATAGTTGGTAATCTAATGTTGAAACGCCTTCTAAGAAATCATGATCTTTAGCATAGCTAAATACGAGTGCTGATATACCTTCCTCAATAGCTACTGCACGACCGCCGTCTTCAACTTCATCAATACTAAAATTACTTTTGCGCTTACGTTTAAGTATACTACGAGTGACAACTGACCAACCTAAGACTGCGGCATAGGAAAAATGGAAAACATCATGAAAGCGGTAGCCATCACTTATATATGAATTATCGGTGAGGTCATTTCCAATTTGTTGTTTGTTGATAAATGCCTTCATTTTGATTGAGTTATCTTTGCTTATCTCCGTAATTTCTACTTTAAACTTTCGTGGTAAAGTTTCATGTTCAGGAAAGTCATTATCAAATATGTAGGTTGTGGCTTTATCATTTATCTGTGCTGAATCTCTCCATCCCCAACGAGCATGGCACTTTCTTAGATTATCTTCCGAAATTTCTTCCAAATTAAGGTTAAACTTGCTTGCCAAGTTGGAAATATACCAAAGCATATCTCCCAATTCTTCTGCAATACCTTCTTTAAATAGTTTGTGTGCATCACCGTCACGTAAATGTTTTTTATACTCAGTCATCAATGAGCCAACTTCACCAACTAAACCTAATAGCGGTATGATTAGTTCAGTACCTTCGACAGCAGGAATTTGATCTGTATTCAGTGCTTGCGTTTGATACTCTGAAAAATTCATAATGCAATTCCTCCAATCTCAAAGTTGCTGATTACTAAAATTTTCACAGAGATAAAATAAAAATCTGATAATAAATAGAAAGAATGACTATTGTATTTTTTAATTTGGCTATGTTTGTATAGACTAATTAGGAAAAAGTATTGGTTTTGTACTATCTTTAACATATAGCGGGTGGCGTGGAAATTTTTTCTTTGTTAGTCCTAATGGATATTCCTTCTTTGTTAGTTCTAGGCAGTAAAGAGTTTTTTGACCAGAAATTATACTTAGTACCTCTGTTTCACGGTCACGCTTTTTTTGGAGATAATCATTCGCACCCCATGCCACAATAATTAAGTGAGCGCGCTTTGTTGCTGATTGAATATAAGAGTTATTCTCTAGCCCAACAGGGTCATCTACTTGGGGTTGGGTAAGTTGATTGGGATTTGTAGCAATATAAGCAAATAAATTAACCACTTCTAGAGAACCATAATCCCAATAGTGAGCAAACTTAATGCATTTATTGAGAGTAGGATCATATTGATTCTCGTCAGCCTTGCTTGGGTTAAGCATTACAAAAGTAACTTGCGGCAAAGTTGTATCCCATCTACACCATAGTGAGTAGCGATACTTTCTACTAATATCGTCGTCAAATTTGACATTTCTTTCCATGTCTATATATTTTTTTATTACCATATCTTTGTACTCGGAAGTACTGTTTATTTATAAATAGTAGGAAAGATTAAAATAGGCATAACTGATGAGGCTTTTCTCCCTCAAAGCTTTGCAAGAATTTTGATTTTTTACTCTGAGTTTTAGGCTGATATTTTTTATTATTTTTTAAGACATTATCTGAGATTTCAGTTGTTGCTTTTACCAGAGAATCTAAATTTAAAGATAATTGCTGACAGTTACTATTTAATTGCGAATTAGCAATATTTAACTGTGGCAATCTCTGTACTAAAGTTTCTTTAACTTTCTCATTAATACGCCATTTTGGTGGATAAAAATAATCAATTGGCTGAGGCGTTAACGTAAATTTTGATTTTATCTTTTTACGATTACTTTTCAAATCAGGAAATGCTCCTCGGCAGTATTTATCAGTTTCACAAAAAAGATTTTGACAGTCTATAGCCTGTAGTGGACGACCCCAGAGTGATTGAAAATTTAACCCTAAGCGTTGAAACTCTTTCTCTTGGTTTTCAGTCATCCAATGAATGACATCAGTATATGTTTTACCATGTGTATCAATGAAACACTTATCAATACCACGTTCGGCTCCTGGGCCTGCTATAGTAAAACTGTTTTCGTCAAAGTTTATAATTTCACTATAATTAATATCTGTCGCTAATTGGTAAGCCATAAACTTACCTAACAATGGATATTCTTGAAGAATCTGAAAAACGTCTTCAAGTTTTTTGGCTTCGACTATGCGATTATCTACTCTATCTTGGATAACCATTTTATCAATTAATGCCAAATGATTCTGGTGCTTTTTATCATAACCAAACTCTTTACTGGCACAAGACATATATGCACTAGTGTAAATAACATATCCAAGATTCATAGCCTCTTGTAATATATCTGAATATACATTTGAGTCGAAATTAGACAGTGTAATATAATCTCCTATTTTATTTTCTAAGTATTCCCATGTTTCTATTTTATTAAAAAATTTAAATAGGAGAATCCGTAAAACTACTTCTTCTTGATTTTTGCTCCTATTTTCATCGTAAATTACGTTTTTTATCAAATATTGTGAAACGCGATCGCTTGCTCGATATGCATTACAAAATTTATAAGTATTAATTATTGGATCGCTTGTCCACGGTGGTGATAGGTTGTTAATTTTGTTGAAAAATACTTCTTGGCGCATAGTGGCAAATCGCCAATAAGTATCAAAAATTTCTTGTCTTACTTGCATACACGGTTCTCTTGATTTATCTTCATCAGTTTCAAATTATGATGATTATGCGACAACTGCCGCATAATCATCATACCCGATCGCATTTCTGCCAAAGCGTCCTTAAAGCCGATCGCAGCAACTCTTTTTAATTTTTATCCACTGAATAATATGATTTTCAGGAAACATTAGGCTCATCAGCAGTTTTGATTTCTTTTAAAAGTCGTTCTACTTGGTTAACTTTTTCACCTCTATTCTGTTCTTTAAAAATATTTAAAGCTTTTTCTAAAGAAGATAGTGCCTCATCTTTTTTATTTGTTTGCCACAATGCTATTGCAAAATTAGTCAGCCCTTCGCCATAATTAGGATTAATTTCCAGAGCTTTTTTATATTCAGTAATAGCTTCTTGCCAGCGACTTTGGCTAGCGTAAACTATACCAATCGCATTGTAAGCTAGAGCGTATTTTGGTCTGAGGCGAATGGCTTCTCGATAGGAGCTAATTGCATCTTCTGATTTCTTTTGCCGAAAAAGCACATTTCCCAGTTGAAAGCGTCCGAAGGCATCGTCTGGGAATTTTTTAATTAACTTGCGTAAATTTTCCTCTGCACCTGTTAAGTCTCCCTGATTAAATGAAGCATTGGCTTGTTGCATCATCTGCGATCGCTCTGGTGCTTCTGTACCTGAAGCTTGTGCTATTTTTTGTGGTTGTCTCTGTGCAGACTGTTCTGGCGAATGTAAAGAAACTTGTCCAGTAACCGCTAACACTAATGGTGATATCCCCATTACGCTGATAATACTCAGCATCATGCAGCTAATAGGTTGAACAAATGCTGATTTGGATTTGCACTTCACCTTCATCGCCCTGAATGCCTCAATAATGTTCTAATCTTTATAATAAATTGCCTTGCGTTAGGGCGTAACGTATCACAAGACAAAGGGTAAGGGTCGCATACATATATGTGCGCCCTTACTAAGCTGATTTGGAATTATTTACGCGCCTTCCCGCAACTTATCCAACACACTCCGATCTTCTAAGGTTGAAGTATCACCAGATACCTCTTCTCCAGCAGCTAGATTCCGCAGCAAGCGCCGCATAATCTTACCCGATCGCGTTTTGGGCAAAGCGTCTGTAAAGCGAATTTCTCCCGGACGCGCGATCGCACCAATTTCTTTGACAACGTGCAGCTTGAGTTCTTTACTCAATTCCTCACTTCCTTGATAAGTGCCTTCTAAAGTCACAAAAGCAACTACTTCTTCACCCTTAAGTTCATCGGGTTTACCCACTACCGCCGCTTCTGCAACTGCTGGATGGGAAACTAAGGCTGATTCTACTTCCATTGTACCGAGTCGATGTCCTGATACATTCAGTACATCATCCACACGACCCATTACCCAGAAATAGCCGTCTTCATCTTGCCTAGCGCCATCACCAGCAAAGTAAGTATACTTACCATCCTTGGGTGGAATATATTCCCAGTAGGTGCGGCGGAAGCGTTCTGGATCGCCATAGACTGTCCGCATCATTCCTGGCCACGGATGGCGCACTGCTAAATAACCGCCTTCTTTATTGGGTACAGAGTTTCCTTCTAAATCCACGACATCTGCAATAATTCCAGGGAAGGGAAGAGTTGCGGAACCGGGTTTGGTGGAAATTGCACCTGGTAGTGGTGTAATCATGATACCGCCAGTTTCCGTTTGCCACCAAGTATCCACAATTGGACAACGTTCCCCACCAATTACTTTGTGATACCACATCCAAGCTTCCGGGTTAATCGGTTCGCCAACGGTTCCCAACAAACGCAATGAAGACAGGTTTCGCGCCTTGGGATGTTGTTCGCCCATCTTAATAAATGATCGAATAGCCGTAGGTGCGGTATAAAAAATATTAACACCGTATTTTTCAATCACATCCCAGAAACAGCCAGGATTAGAAGTACGGGGCGCACCTTCATACATCACTGTGGTTGCACCGTTAGAAAGGGGGCCGTAGACAATGTAGCTGTGTCCAGTAATCCAACCAACATCAGCAGTACACCAATATACATCTGTGTCTTGGATGTCAAAGATCCACTTGGTGGTAATATGGGTATACAAATTATAACCAGCAGTTGTATGCACTACGCCCTTCGGTTTGCCCGTGCTGCCAGAAGTGTAGAGGACAAATAGCATATCTTCGCTGTCCATTGGTTCGGCGGGACAATCTGCTGACACACCTTTTTGTAACTCGTGCCACCAATGATCGCGTCCCCCCAACTGCATATAAGTTTCTTGTCCGGTGCGCTTGACAACTAGGACATTTTCTACACTGGGAACAGCGCCATCAGCTAAAGCTTTGTCTACCTGTTCCTTGAGAGGAACGATCGCATCTTTGCGCCAACCACCATCAGCCGTGATTACCAATTTAGCTTGAGCATCAATTAAGCGATCGCGCAAAGCTTCGGCACTAAAACCACCAAATACTACACTGTGGGGTGCGCCAATTCGGGCACAGGCTAACATCGCGATCGCAGCTTCGGGAATCATCGGCATATAAATACCAACGCGATCGCCTTTTTGTACACCCAGTTGCTTCAATACATTGGCGAATTGGCAAACTTCTCGGTGCAGTTGGGCATAAGTCAGGGTACGCGAATCACCTGGTTCTCCTTCCCAAATCAATGCTGCTTTATTTTTGCGCCAGGTAGTGAGATGTCTGTCAAGACAGTTGTATGAAATATTAATTTTACCACCAACGAACCATTTCGCAAAAGGTGGTTGCCAGTCTAGTACTGTGTCCCATTTTTGGAACCATTCTAATTCTGTTGTCGCCAAATCTGCCCAAAATTGCTGCGGATCGGCTTTAGCTTTATCGTAGATACGCTGATAATCATCCAGGCTTTTGATATGGGCGTTCTGTGAGAATTCTGAGGCTGGATGAAATAGCCGCTTCTCTTGTAGGATTGATTCTATAGTTGGTTGAGACATGGTTACATTTACAAACGCTATTATTACTAAAAACTATTCTTAGCTTAGTTGTGCTAGACGCTGTTTAGATTTTCGTTAAGCTAGGTAAAAATTGCCGAGTTATTTAGTTTACATTGATTTTTATCTACCAAAAGCAAGCGATCAAGAAATGTATTGAGGTTAGATTACAGCCTATATACTGCGAATGTTGGAAAATATAAGTAGTCTTGACAAACAACGCCTGAAATTATGACGCTTACCGTCGAAGCTAGCAGCCTATCTCTCAACGATGTTCATCGCTTTATCAAACTGGAAAAGCTTTCATCTGCTTCATTCACAGACTTCTTAACTCTAGAACCACTCTCTGAGTTTGAACAGCAGGATTTATTAAAAATCAGAAACGACTTTGATCGCTATTTAAGCGCTAGGAAAATTTCTGAAGGTTTAGTTAAATTCCTAACGCTTGCACCACTAATGCGGTTAGCTGGATTTTACGATGTGCCAATTCGGTTGACAATGGAAGATAGCATTGCGATCGCAGTTGAAGATGAAGACAGAAGAATTACCGGGCGGATGGATATTTTAGCAATCAACAGTTCTCAAAGCAATATTGCACCGCCATTTTTGGTTCTAGTAATTGAAACGAAAAATAGTGCGGTTGAAGTGGGTGAGGGTTTGCCTCAGTTACTCACTTATGCTTTGAAAAGTTTAGAGCAACAACCATCAGTTTGGGGTTTGGCAACTAACGGACTGCGTGATCAATTTATTTATTTAAAACATAACGAGCAGCTAACTTATCAGTTAATGCCATTATTAAATCTGAATGAATCTCCAGATGCAATTGAGTTATTGCAAGTTTTCAAAGCCATTTGTAAGTTACCGAATTTTCAGTAAAATGAACGTATAATCGCGGAGCGATCGCTGATGTCTGAACCTGCTACCCTAGAAATCATTTCTGATAATATTTCAGAAGACGAAGTTATTTTTCCTCCTGGCGATATACTGAGTGACGAACCACCATTGGAAAGTGACCTGCACCGTGACCAAATCGATTTGCTGATTCGCATACTAAAATTATGGTGGCGAGAACGGCAAGATTTTTATGCTTCTGGCAATTTGACGATTTACTACAGTCCTAACCAGAAAAAATCAGAATATTTTCGTGGCCCAGACTTTTTTGTAGTTTTGGGAACCGAGAAAAAAGACCGTAAGAGTTGGGTAGTTTGGCAAGAAGATGGCAAATATCCGAATGTGATTGTGGAAATTTTGTCAAGTTCAACGACAGCAGTTGATAAAGGTTTAAAAAAACAAGTTTACCAAGATACCTTCCGTACACCAGATTATTTTTGGTTTGACTCTGTAACAATGAAGCTTCAGGGATTTCATCTAGTTGATGGTAAGTATCAAGAAATTCAAAACACTACTGATGGACGTTTGTGGAGTCAGCAGTTAGAACTTTATTTAGGAGTATATGAAGGTAAATTAAGATTCTTTACTACTGAAAATCAATTAATACTATCATCAGAAGAATTGGTTGAACAAGAACGTTTACGTGCCGAACAGGCAGAAGAACGTGTCGAACGAGCAGAGCAAGAAATTGCTCGACTGCGGGAGGTTTTACGTATACAGGGCATCGAACTAGAGAATATTTGATTACATCAGGAAGTGAACTAAATACATTTTCAAGTTAAAATCTAGTTATCAATGTGTAAAAAAAGCGTAATCTTCTGAAAGTAGGGCATAGATTGCAAGCACAAGAAATTAAGGATAAGCTAAAGTCCCTTATCGAGCAAGCCTCCTCGATAGATCGTAATTTAGCGAGAAGGTTAGATGAAATCAATCGTTGGGTAAAAGACATCAAGCCAGGTTCCCTGACTGCAAAACCTTTTGTCACAGCCTTTTTACTAGAGGTAATTACAGATTCGACAATTTGGCTGATAATCAAATCTTTACCTTCAGAAGAAGAACAAAAAGCAAAGTTCGAGTTGATGACACCGATTGAGAGATATTGGTATGGTTATCTATTTCCCAGATGGTTTAATGCAAGTGACTCCAAATTTTATATTTGGAAGCAAAAATTGATGTCAGGTGAATTTAATCAGGTAGATGATGATATCATTAAATCAATAGCCCAAGATATTGTTCAGCGAGAAGGTAGTTTTTGGCAGCGTTATATAGCCGACCTTTCTATGGCAACAGATTTAATTGTTAGTCGTAACAATCAACCACTGTGTATTCAAATTACTAGTGTTTCTGAAGAACTTAATCACCAAAAGTACGAAGCTTGGCAAAATACACTGCGATCGTGGGAAATCGAGAGAGGATTGTTCTTGAGTTACAATCCCAAGGATACTAATTTTGTTAACCAGTTAGTCAACGTGGCCCTGTATAACAGTGATTACCTTTCTGGTGGTAAATATTTAAAATTTTCGTAACTTTTCAGGAATTTGATATTTCAGATTTGTGTCTAGCCTATATACTTACGTGTCAATTACAGCTTTTATGATTAATAAAAGAGAAATTCACAGCAACAATCAAGTAGATACATTTGCTGAGGCTTTAGCGACGGCGCGACAAATGCAGCAGAACTGGCTAACTTATGGAGTTGATTTTGTCAATATTTACGTTGAAGATATAGAGGGGGACTGGCTAGAAACCTGGGGACATGATGAAATATTAGGTAATTTTCAGTTAGATACTATTAAAGAATTTCTGGTAAGTAATGATAATATAGCTGTGAAAGTAAGAGAGTCTTTAAAAGAGCGATCGCTATTTGATTTTGCAGTAAACTTAGAAGAATCTTGGAGAACTTCTGAAGTAGATGAAAGGCTATCGGTTGTAAAAAATTTGCTAGCTGGTGGTGACATTATTGATACAGATGATATCAGGTTAGTAGATTTAGCAAATAGTCTGTTGGTAAAGTTAGAAGATATTTTGTGAAATTTTGAATGACAGCAGATTTTAGGTGAATTGAATATAATGTTTTGGGCTTTAACCACAAACCAAAACTAGTATAGGTTGGGTTGAGGAACAAAACCCAACATTTTCGGGCTTTGTTGCGTTTCACTTAGTCCACTCATAAGTGTAAATATTGAAGCATTTGTTGTAAACATTCAAATGTTTCTTATCAATGTTGAAGCAATTGTGACTAACATTGAGGCATTCATAAGAAACGTTTAAACATTTGTGGCAAACATTTAAATGTTGCTTATCAATGTTAAAGCAGTTGTGAGTAATGTTAAAAGTTTTTCCTTAAAGCGTACATTCATCAGAGAAACTAGATTAGCCTCTATCTGTCTGGAATCTAAACATCTGTTATTGTATCCATCAGTGAAGATGTTGCTGGATAAGGTAGGATAATTTGGAACCAATCACAGCTAGTGCGATCGCAACCCTCGCTTTTACCAAAGCATTTGAAAAAACCGTTGAGAAATTCACTGAAGCAGCCCTTGTAAAAATGGACGAGCTGCGAAAAAAGATTTGGGGTAAGTTACGGGGAAATCGGAAAGCAGAAACTGCCCTCATTGCTGCCGAAAAAGGCTCGAAACCAGATTTAGACAGGGTTGCTGCTTACTTACAGGTAATTTTACACGAAGAGCCGGAGTTTGCCAAAGAAGTAGAAACACTGGCTGGTGAAATTGAGGCTGGTAAGATAGTAGACAAAAGCAATATGACCCAAGTCAACCAAGACAATGCCAAAGGATGGCAAACTAAGGTTGAGGGTGGAACAGCTTATGTCGGCGAGATTAACATTCATCATGCACCGCCCAATTCTTGAATTAAGCCATCATGAACCAAAGCAACCAAGATAATGCTAAGGGCTGGCAAACTCAGGTTGAGGGTGGAACAGCTTGTGTCGGCGATATTAGTATCCACAATTATCCTACTGGGCAGTTATACTCATCTCCTCCAAATAATATTCCTTATCGAGGTGTCGCCAACTTTGTCGGGCGGGATGAGAAACTTGTAGAACTACATAAAAAGTTGCTGCAAAATGACAACGCGGCAATTTTGGCTGTGGCTGCTATGGGAGGAATGGGTAAAACTGAACTGGCGACACAATATGCACACCGCTACAAAGTCAATTATCCTGGTGGACTTTGCTGGTTAGATGCCAGAAAACCAGATTTAGCAGCAGAGATTGTGGAGTTTGCTCAGTTTTACATGAAACTGGAAGTACCGCAAACCTTATTAACTTCCCAGGAACAAGCAAAATGGTGCTGGCATAATTGGCAACCACAAACAGGACTAGTCTTGGTAGTATTGGACAATGTTGACGATGTAACTAACTGGGAAAATTCTCGCCAAGTACTGCCAACAGATAACCGCTTCTGTATATTGATGACAACTCGGTTGCGAAATCTTGGTTCAACAGTTCAACAGATAACTTTGGATGAACTCTCACCAAACGATGCTTTGAAATTGTTGACAGATTTGTTGGGTGAGAATGATAGGCGGGTGCAACGGGAACCACAAACGGCAGCAAATTTATGTAAATGGCTGGGATATCTGCCTTTAGGTTTGCAATTAGTCGGCGCGTATTTGGCAGAAGATCCAAATTTGTCTTTAGCAGAGATTTTACAGCGATTACCAGCCCAGCAAAAATCTCAATTGGAAGCAGTATTTGAATTAAGTTGGCAACAGCTCGATTATATGACACAGTATGTCGGTGAGTTGTTGAGTTTATTTGCCCCAGATATTATTCCTTGGCAATTGGTTGAATCTGTCAGTCAGCAGCTAAATTGGGCAAAGGCAGATGTTGACGAAGCGAGAAAGCAACTTTATCAGCGCCATTTAATTCAAAGTGTAGCAGAAGGAGAAAGTTGTTATAAAATTCATCCTTTAATTAGAGAATTTTTACAGGGGAAATTAGTAGAGTTAAACACAGCCGATGACCTGAAAAAAGCCTTTGCCGCAGCATTAGTAGAAATTGCTCAAAAAATTCCTGAATCTCTCACCCTTGAGGATATCAAGTCAGTGCAACTGGCAATTCCCCACTTGACTGAGGTGGCACAAAATCTGATTGATGCTGTGGAGGATAAAAATTTAGCTTGGGTTTTCACTAGCTTGGGCAAATTCTATCAAGGACAGGGTTTGTATACCCTTGCAGCAGCTTGGTATGAGCAAGGATTATCAACAGTGCAAACCCGTTTGGGAGAAGCACATCCCCATGTTGCCACCAGCCTGATCTGGCTGGCAAGTCTCTACGAATCTCAAGGACGCTACGACCAAGCCGAACCCCTGTCTCTGCAAGCTTTAGAACTTTATAAACGCCTGCTGGGAGATGCACATCCTGATGTTGCCAGCACCCTGAACTTGCTGGCATTACTCTACTATTCTCAAGGACGTTACGACCAAGCCGAACTCCTGTATCTGCAAGCTTTAGAACTGAGAAAACACCTGCTGGGAGATGCACATCTGATGTTGCCACCAGCCTGAACAACCTGGCATTAATCTACAAATCTCAAGGACGCTACAACCAAGCTAAACCCCTGTATCTCCAAGCTTTAGAACTTTATAAATGCCTGCTGGGAGAAGTACATCCCCTTGTTGCCAACAGCCTGAACAACTTAGCAAGTCTTTACGAGTCTCAAGGAAGCTACGACCAAGCTGAACTCCTGTATCTGCAAGCTTTAGAACTGAGAAAACACCTGCTGGGAGATGCACATGTTGATGTTGCCACCAGCTTGAACAACCTGGCAAATCTCTACTGTTCTCAAGGACGCTACGACCAAGCCGAACCCCTATTTTTGCAAGCTTTAAAACTTTGTAAACGCTTGCTGGGAGAAGTACATCCCGATGCTGCCACCAGCCTGAACAATCTGGCAAATCTCTACTATTCTCAAGGACGCTACGACCAAGCCGAACCCCTGTTTCTGCAAGCTTTAGAAGTTTTTCAGCAGGTGTTTGGGGTAAATCATCCCAAGACAGTTACTG
>NZ_JBALDC010000078.1:0-17020 GCF_036917575.1 Nostoc sp.
TTGCTAAATGAAGGAGGTCTTGTTATTAAATGGGAGCGTAAGATTAAAAACAAAGGTAATGCTGTTTATTAAATTTAGCTGCGTAGCAGCTTATCCAAGCGATCGCTAAGTGAAGTACAGATATAACCGCGATCGCTATCTTATAGTACATACAGCGATGATTGATTCTGCTAAGGTTTGCACCAGCTTCTAGTAAAATTCTGACGCAATCAGAAGCACCATACTTTGCTGCGATTATTAAAGCAGTGGTAAGAATTCAGGAGTAAGAATTCAGAATTCAGAATAGTTAAAGAATCAAATAAAGACTTGATAAATAAATATCCTAGTTTTAATAAACTCCTTATATATTCATGGCTTCTGACTCCTGGGTGCTGAATTCTTACAAGCAGTGTTACCAAAATCATCAATGGCTTTAATATTCAATTCCTCTACAATTAACCACTCTAAAATTTCCAGCCTATTGTCTTTTATCACATACATTAGCGGCATTTTACCGCAATTTAAATTTTATCTTAACTAATTTTTTAAGTAATACTGATTTGAAAAAAGAAGACTCTAAATAGACCATCTGTAGAGACGCGATTCATCGCGTCTTTGTACGAAACCAAAAAAAAGGGATAAGCCCAAAACCTATCCCCAAAAAATCAATTAATTAATGTATCAAGTTCCAGAAGTCCAAGAATTGATATACTCAATTTGCTCAGGAGTTAGGCTATCAATCGTGATACCAATAGCCTGCAACTTTAACCGAGCAATTTCTTGATCGACTTCAACCGGAATTGAGTGCAAACCAGGTTCCAACTTACCCTTATTCTTCACCAGGAATTCACAAGCCAAAGCTTGGTTTGCAAAACTCATATCCATTACCGCGCTGGGGTGTCCTTCAGCCGCAGCCAGGTTAATCAAGCGTCCTTGTCCAAGAACGACAACTGATTTACCATTTTTCAACTTATACTCTTCGGTGAAAGGACGAACTTCTTTGATTTCCTTAGCTTGTGCAGCCAAGTATTTCAAATCAAGTTCCAAGTCAAAGTGACCGGAGTTACAAACGATCGCACCGTCTTTCATGACATCGAAGTGTTCACCACGAACGACGTGCTTGTTACCAGTCACAGTGATAAATATATCACCTTGGTGTGCAGCTTCAGCCATTGGGAGGACGCGGAAGCCATCCATTATGGCTTCAATTGCCTTGATGGGGTCGATTTCGGTGACGATGACGTTAGCACCCATCCCACGGGCGCGGAGGGCTGTACCTTTGCCACACCAGCCATAACCGACAACAACAACGTTCTTCCCAGCCAACAAAATATTTGTGGCGCGGATAATGCCATCTAGGGTTGATTGCCCAGTACCATAGCGATTATCAAAGAAGTGCTTGGTGTCGGCGTCGTTAACGTTGACTGCGGGGAAGGTGAGAACGCCTTCTCTAAACATGGCGCGTAACCGTACGATACCAGTGGTGGTTTCTTCGGTGCTACCAATCAAATCAGCGATTTGGTGTTGGCGTTGTTGTACCAAAGTTGCAACCACATCGCTACCGTCATCAACAATGATGTTGGGGCGATGATCTAAAGCTATTTGAACGTGGCGGTTATAAGTTTCGTTATCTTCGCCTTTTTGAGCAAAGACGGGAATTTCATGATCGGCGACGAGGCTAGCGGCTACGTCATCTTGTGTTGATAAAGGATTGCTAGCAATTAAAAGCGCATCTGCACCGCCGGCTTTCAGAGCGATCGCCAAATGTGCTGTTTCTGTTGTAATGTGGGCACAAGCTACAAGGCGTAAACCAGCGAAGGGCTTTTCAATAGCAAAGCGATCGCGAATTTGCCGCAAAACTGGCATTTCGCGTCCAGCCCATTCAATGCGCTGTCTTCCCAAGGCAGCTAGGCCGAGGTCTTTAACCTCGTGCTTTAATCGGGGAGAAGTTGCGGTCATCAAAAGTTACCTCAAAAAATTAAAAAAACTACGTAAAGTTTACGCACTCTATTAGGTTATTCTACTACTGGCGATTTTTGCTTGTATGAAAGCAAATCACTAGCCAATAGTCTTCAGGACTAGCTTGACGTTTGATCGGCAGAATGTCAACTTCCTCTCCAGCTTCTTCCTTTTTGTTTTATCTTTGGTAAGAATAAGATTCTTCTTACCCTTACATGCTGATTTTCAATATCTTGTCATCTGTCCAACGATAGAGGGCAACAAAAATCTTAAAATTTCAACTTTAGATAGGTACATCTGCCCAAAGTTATTGCAGAGGATAGTTATAGAAGTAATCACCAGTAGATTTAACTTAAGGAGGTGTACAAGTGCGCTTTCAATTTTTGGCGATCGCTAGTTCAATGGCCATAGGCGTTGTATCTGTGCCAAAAGCCACAGCCCAGATTCCTTTTTTACCGCAACTGCAAGCTCCTAGCAGTGTGAGTAATGATTCCGATAACAGAGTTGTTTCGGGCTGGATTTATTTAGATGGTCGTCGGTTATTTCAAATAGCGGCAACAAAAACCAATTTTCCTGAACGTTCAGAAGATATTCAAAAGAAGTTGGAGAAAATTGGCCAAAATTACTTTCAATCACCAGCAAAAACACCAGTCAAGGTAGAAGTTCGCCAAGTCAACGAATTACCAGTAATTTATGTCAACGGTCAATATCTAATGACTGTTACTTCTGAAGATGCTGCACTGCGACAGGTAGATGTATCGACATCGGCAAATCAAGTCAAAGAATCGTTAGAAGAAGACTTGCAACAAGCAAAGCAAGAAAGACAAACTCCATCTCTAATCGACCAAGGTAAAATTGCTGCTGGTACCGGAGTAGCAATGGTAATTATCAGTTTGGGGCTATATGGCTGGCAGCGGCGTTCCCAAAAGGATTTAGAACACTCCATTGCCTCCCAACCGCAAAGGGAACTCTTCAACTACCCAAAACCAGCAGATCAAGCAATTACAACACAACTAAATCAACGGCAACAGCAACATCTCAAAGAAGCCAAGAAACGATTGTTTGAGCTCGTTCAAGCCGGAATTTGGGGAGGTGGAAGCTTCTTTATTTTGGGTCTATTTCCCTATACACGAGGTTTTCAGGTAGGAATTCTCACAGCTGCCCAATTTCCTTTGCGATTAGGTGTCGTATGTCTGGCAACCTATGTCACAATTCGTTTGACCTACGCCCTAATTGACCGCTTCGCCTCTACTTTGATTAGCAGTGGTGCTTTCCTCACCCCAGAAAGTTCTATACGGCTGCAACTGCGAGTTTCCACATTTTCTGGTGTAACTAAAAGTATCACTACTGTGATCTGGGTAGGAGTAGGTTTCTTAATCGCGCTGGTATCCTTGGGGATAGATATCGTTCCCTTACTAGCGGGTGCCAGTTTAGTTGGTGTTGCATTGTCTTTAGCGTCGCAAAACTTAATAAAAGATGCGATTAACGGTTTCTTGATCATTTTAGAAGACCAGTATGCTTTAGGCGATGTGATTAATGTGGGAGACGTAGGAGGCTTAGTAGAAAATCTGAATCTGCGGATGACCCAACTGCGGGATTCCGAAGGACGCTTGATCACAATTCCCAATAGTGAAATTAAAGTTGTTGCCAATCTTTCTAGTCGTTGGTCACGAGCCGATTTAACAATTCCCATCGCCTACCAAGCTGATACAGAAGAGGCTTTGAAGTTGATTGCAACTATTGCCGATAAGATGAATCAAGAAATGCAATGGCAGAGTCAAATTTTGGAACCGCCGCAAGTTTTGGGAATAGATCAATTTGGCGATCGCGGTTTGATTATTCGTGTCTGGATTAAAACACAGCCCCTCAAACAATGGGATGTCGCACGAGAACTTCGCCGCCGCCTAAAAGTTGCTCTAGACGAAGCTGGAATTTCTATCTCTGTGCCTCAACAAGCAATTTGGGTCAATGACGAGCAGTCGTTAAATTTTCAGAGTAATGGCAAAGATAATTAGAAATTTAGATTGATTACCGCATTTTCCAGTTGATTAAACCAAATTCTGTCCTCTTTCATCGCAGGAGAGTAGAAAGATGAAGGGGACAAGGGGGACATTTCTTCCTTGTCCCTTGCCAATCGCCAATCCCTAATCTTCCGCGATCGCCTACACTAAACCTTAATAAATTCTTATATTAATAAAAAGCTACTACCTTACTAACGAGTATTGAACTTTTCCTTGATTTATGTTTGTCAATACCTTCATCAAACGTCCAGTCCTGACGACGGTCTGTACGTTCATCATTTTGTTGCTGGGAAGTATCTGTATTCCGATCCTGCCGATTTCTCAGCTACCAGACCTCGCCCCGGTGCAAATCACCGTTAGCTCCAACAATATTGGTGCGGATGCTCAAACAACAGAAAGCACTGTCACCAACATTATTGAGCGACAAATTAATGGTGTTAAAGATGTATCTTATATATCTTCTAATACCGGGAATGATGGTTTTAGCAATATAACTGTCTCCTTTCCAACTAATGTCAATAGCGATATTGCTCAAGTAAACGTTCAAAATAAACAAGCACTTGCCGATCCTCAACTGCCAGATACAGTTCAACGAACAGGTGTCACTGTTGAAACGGCATCGAGCAGTCTGCTTCTCGTTTATGGGTTTTACTCAGAAAATAATGAGTATGACAACATTTTTATCAGTAACTATGTCGATCTGTATATTTTCGATCAGATCAAACGGCTTCCTGGTGTAGGAAGTGCCAGGGTTTTTGGGGAGCGCAAATATGCCATGCGTCTCTGGCTCGATCCTAATAAGCTTGCCCAACATCAACTAACTCCTCAAGATGTTACAGCCGCCCTGCAAGAACAAAATATTCAGGTGGGTGCAGGGGCAATTGGTAAGGAACCAGCACCAGATAATCAAAGCTTTGAATTTGCTTTACGGGCAACCAGTCGATTTAAAGATGCGGCGGAATTTGAGGACATGGTGCTGAAGGTGAGTCAAGGTGGCACTAATAGCACCATTAATGGCACCACTAATAGCGCCATTAATAGCGCTACTAATAGTACCTTAGTTAAGGTCAGAGACATTGGTCGAGTTGAACTAGGAGCAGAGAGCTATCTCGCTGATGCCAAATTCACCATCCCCGGAAATGCTCCCAAGCCAGCCGTGGGTTTGGGGATATATCAACTTCCGGGTAGTAATGCCCTGAACGTTGCTCATGCTGTTGAAGAGCAGATCAAAACACTAGAGAAGAATTTTCCACCTGGACTAAAAGCACAGGTGGCATTTGATACCACTCCATTTGTAGAAATTTCTTTAGAAGAAGTTCTGCACACTCTGGTTGAGGCGATTGTCTTAGTGGTCTTGGTAATTTTCGTCTTTTTGCAAGACTGGCGTACCACGATCATTCCTACTGTTGCGATCCCCGTTTCCCTGATTGGGACGTGTGCGGCTCTGTTGGTTTTAGGATTTCAGATTAATACACTGACCTTATTTGGTTTCGTTCTGGCGATCGGGATCGTCGTCGATGATGCGATTATTGTGGTCGAGGCAGTTGCAGTCAAACTAGAGGAGGGCATGAAGCCCTTTGATGCCGCTGTCGAAGCCATGAAGGAGTTAACTGGGGCAATCATTGCCACTTCACTTGTACTCATGGCGGTATTCATTCCAGTTGCATTCATTCCGGGCACTACTGGGATTGTCTACAAACAATTTGCGTTAACGGTTGCTTGCTCCATTGGCATCTCGACCTTCAATGCCTTAACCTTCTCTCCGAGTATGGCAGCCATCCTCATGCGTCCAGCTCAGACTCCACGGGGCCCTTTAGGTTGGTTCTTTAGGCAGTTTAATCGGGGATTTGGCTGGTTCACGCGCCGATATGTCGGGTTTGTTAGCTACCTTACCCATGTCAAGCCGATTGTAATTGGGGTTTTCATTACTGGTTTAGTCGCAACGGTTTTAATGTACAGAGCAGTGCCTACCGGATTTATTCCAGAGGAAGACCAGGGTTACTTCTTTGTCATTGTCCAGGGGCCTGACGGGGTTTCTTTGAAATACACCGAATCTGTTATGGAGCGGGTTGCCAAAGAAGTCACATCGCTTCCCGAAGTTCAAGCTAGTTTTATGATCAGTGGGTTTGGTTTTGATGGTAATGCTTCTAATTTAGGTATTGCTTTTGCTAACCTGAAACCCTGGAAAGAGAGAGTTAAAGAATCTGAGTCTGTGTATGGAATACTTCAGAGGATGAACAAAAAGCTCTCTGCAATTACAGATGCTAGAGCGATCGCTGTGAATGCTCCTCCAGTGAGAGGATTAAGTACTACGGGTGGTTTTGAGTTTATCGTTCAAGACAAAACCGGAAGTGCGCCGATTGAAACCCTAATTGAGAATGCTCAAAAATTGATTGGGGCGGCAAATAAAAATCCTGTTCTCCAAGGAGTCTTCACTCAGTTCACCGCAGACACTCCCCAATTTGACATTCAGGTAAACCGCAATCAAGCCAAAGCTCTCAACGTCGAACTCAACGATATCTTTGGAACGTTGCAAAGTTACTTGGGGTCGCAATATGTGAATGACTTTGTGCAGGGACAGCGACAGTATCGAGTATATGTCCAAGCAGATGGGATGTTCCGCTCTAATCCAGATGATATTGGCAAGCTGTATGTTCGCTCTGCAAATGGTGCGATGATTCCGTTGAGCAGTTTGGTGAAAATTACTCCCTTTGTGGGGCCGAAAACCATCTCCCATTACAACTTGTACAGGTCAATCAAAGTACAGGGCGCTCCTGCTCCTGGTGCTAGTTCTGGACAGGCAATTAAAGCGATGGAGCAAATTGCAGCAGAAGTCTTGCCTCAAGGATTTGGTTATGAGTGGACAGGGACTTATCTTCAAGAGAAGACATCTGGGGGAGCTACGGGCTTGATTTTTGCCTTAGCGATCGTGATTGTCTTTCTGGTGCTATCGGCTCAGTATGAAAGCTACATTGACCCGATCATTATTTTGCTGACGGTTCCTTTAGCAGTCTTGGGAGCGATGACAGCCCTTTGGATACGATCGAATATTTTCATGGTAGGTAGCCTCTTCCCCAAAGTGGTAGATGATATCTATTGCCAGGTAGGTCTGGTGACTTTGATTGGTCTAGCCGCCAAGAACGCAATTCTAGTTGTGGAATTTGCCAATCAACTGCATGAGCAGGGCATGAGCTACACAAGGGCGGCAGTAAAAGCCGGGCAAGAACGTCTGCGACCGATCTTAATGACATCCTTTGCAGCGCTGTTAGGATTTTTACCCTTGGTAATCTCTAAAGGGGCTGGAGCTAGTAGCCGTTGGTCTTTAGGAACAGCGCTGTTTGGGGGGTTGATGCTTTCGACATTCTTGAGTTTATTCTTAGTACCAATTTTGTATATTTTGGTTAAGAGTTTGGCTCAGGCTATATTACCTCGGAAGGGATCGGGAGGTTCAAAACCTCCAGATTCTCCAAATGGAGCTTCGGGAACAAGACATGAAGCTCTACCTGCTGGCTCAAGTCAGGCAGAGACACAACTCAGGTCTCAACAGGATGGGATAACCTAACTTTTGCCCTTCAGTCTCCTAGCAAAGTGCAGATAACCTGAGAATGCTTGCCAGTGTTAGGGGACCTCTCGTCATCCCTGCATCTTTATTAAACTATACAGGTTAAAAGCGTATCAGCTTATCCACAACATTCTCTAACTCTGATACCATTTTCTGTAATTTCCTGCTTGCTAAAAAATTAGTCGAATAAAAATTAAGTACTTAGATAAGGAAGAGTGAAATGGGACTTAACGACGGACTTTTGAACCCGACCAAAAAGGCTATGGTCATAGATGATTGTTGCAACATGATTGAGGGACAGCTTGCATCCAAGTCAGGCATGAGCGGCATCGCTTTGAAAACTGCCTTTGCTGCTTTAAAGGGGGTTAAGCCAGGGTACATTCCCTATGTCGTTGAGCAGATATTACCGCAATGCTTTACAGCTCTCGATCCCATCTGGAGTCAAGGCGTAGAGAAAGGCGACCCAGTTGAATATCTGAGTGCGAATCGCTCTAATACAGCAGATGCACTACTGAGTGTTACTGATGGGAGAGTCAAGAAGTCAAACCGCCAAATCGTGCGAGGGACTTATGAAAAACTTCGTGGTTCAGCCAAAAAGCACGTAGAAGAAGCAGTGCCAGACTTAGCCAAAGTAATCAATAATTACACTAAGGTCTAAGCCAGAAAAGTAGAGACGCGATTAATCGCGTCTTTTAGTAGATTAATTGTTGAAACCAATACATTCAGATAAGCCCAACAAAGTATCTAAAAATACTGTCTAACGCTTTTACTCTCACTCATTTCTCTGGTTGCTCAATCATGAAGTGAATAGAATCGAGTGTTGAGCTATTTTTGTTTGCTTTAATATAAACTCCAATTAGCTGAAATTACGCACCCAAGCTATCCCGATTGAAACAAACTCGTACTCATGTGTAACGCTTTCTTGCACCTATTTTCTTGATAAAAAACGTTTTTTTCACAACTTTATACAAATTTGTGTGTTTTATTGACTCGTCAGGTAATTTCACCAACGACTATGATGGAAAATATCTTGGACTTGAGTATTGGTGTTCTTGGAAGATTGTATTATGCAAAAAAAGCGATAATGCTATAGTAGTATCGGGAATCTAGCAAGATTTCCCTAAATTGACAGCATTTGAATGTAGAATAGATACTCAAATGTCTGAATAAATAGTTTGGAGAGGTGTCCGAGCGGTTCATGGTGACGCACTCGAAATGCGTTTTGGGGAAACTCAACGGGGGTTCGAATCCCCCCCTCTCCGTTCAAAAGATTATTGAAAATTTACTAAAATGTAGCTGAAATCTACCTGTTTTTAACAAGAATCTAGAGCAACTTGTCTATTTATTTGCAAGTGAAATAGGATTATCGTTTAATATTTACGTACTCAAATATTTGCCAAAAAACACTAAAATATACATCGCGAACACAGATTTTTGGGATAAACTAATGCCATCGTGTGAGGAGTGAACGATGGTAGATCGCAGCTTGGGGCGAGTATTCTCATTTAGTCTTATCAGCATTTGTTTATATCTAGGTATTAGTATAGGAGTCATTATCCGGCTTGGACAATCACAGCGATTAAACGCTGCTACTACACCGACTAAGCCTGTGCAATTTCCATTAACTATTCCTGAACTTACGCCATCAACAACAGAACAACAAATCTTTCCAGATACTATTACCATCAAAGCCGTTGGAGATATTATTCCTGGCACTAATTTCCCTAACTATAGATTACCCCGCTTTCGAGATCAATTATTACCAAAGTCAGTGAGAACTCAATTGCAAGGATCTGATATCTTGTTTGGTAATTTTGAAAGTAGTCTAACTAATTATCCCTATACTGCCAAAGATATTAGTCGAGGACAAGTCTTTGCCTTTCGCTCTCCACCTGCATACGCCCAGCTTTTTGCTGAAGCTGGTTTTAATGTGTTCAATATGGCAAATAACCATGCAATGGACTTTGGCCCGGTAGGGTTCAAAGATACAATGAAAAATCTTCAGGCTGTGGGCATTGCAACATTAGGTCATAAAAATCAAATTCTTTATTTGAAAGCTAACAATATCTCCGTAGCAATGATCGGGTTTTCTCCTTATGAAATGTATAATTCCATCCATAATTTAGGAGCAGCTAAAGCACTCGTAGCAGAAGCCAAAAATAAAGCCAATATTGTAATAGTATCAATGCACGCTGGAGCGGAAGGAACGGGGGCACTACACGTTAAGAATCAAACGGAGTTTTTTTATGGAGAAAACCGAGGCAATTCGATCGCGTTTGCTCGAAACATGATTGATGCAGGAGCAGACTTAGTACTAGGACATGGCCCTCACGTTCCCAGAGCGATGGAAATTTATAAAGGAAAAATCATTGCCTATTCTTTAGGAAACTTTTTGGGATATCGGACTTTATCTACAAATGCCCAAACAGGTGACTCAATGATTTTGGAAGTTAAACTCAACTCAGCAGGAGATTTGGTATCAAGTAAAATTATTCCTGTTCGGATGGATCGGCAGGGAATTCCTCATATCGACCAGAGTTTTCAAACTGTGAGACTTATGCGTTATTTGAATAATCAAGCTTTTCCCAAGAATCCGGTGAAGATTAATAAGAAGGGGGAAGTTGTTGTACACAATAGGCTCGATCCTTCCTAAAAGAATTACTAATTCGTAATTCGTAATTCGTAATTAGTTAATAGGAGTCAGCGCTGTACTGGACTCACCGCACTGCTTTAACAAAATCCCAAATTGAAAATCTAAAATTGACTAATTATTGTCATCTTGTGGCTTTTCCTCGAACTTCTGAATATTCTGGGGTTGACTAGTAGTCGGTGAATTTTGCTTTTCCAGTGTTGGTACTACCACAGCAGAAGGATCTGATTGTTTGGATTCTGTTGATAGTGCTGGTTGTATAAGTACAGGTTTTGATGGACTTAGGGATTCAGGAGACGCAGGATTTTGACTAGAAGCGGGTAAGTTTTTTTGTGGGAATGGCAATGGTGCAGGGGAAGCATTTCGCTGATCTCGGAATGTCCGTAATTTTTCTACTACCGAGGGTGTGGGTGAAACGCTAGGTGAAGGTGTGGATTTTTCAGAATTCCCGCGTTGCGATTCTCTTGTGGGGTTGCTGGGAAATTCTTCTTGAGAAGAACGACGATTGCGCCGACGCTGCTTGGAATTAGAGGCAGGTGCTGTTTCGGTACTTGAGGTTGTGTTAGTCTCTTTATCTCTGGGTGAGGATGTACGATCAAAATTAGGTGCTTCCGCTGCTGGTTCTTGAGTTGGCTGTTGAAAAAGCGGCTTTGCAGTCGGCTGCTGCTGAGATTTGGGTAATATACTCGTAATCCCAAAACCTGCTATAGCAGCAACTAGGGCTACACCTATACTAATAAATATCTGAGATGACCCCAGCTTTTTAGCCAGTACAGTTTTTTTGGCGATGTCTGGGTTGGGCTGCGCCAACACAGATGGTCTATGAATAGAATTTTGGGCAGTTTTCCCGATTAAGGTTACTGCTTGTTGGGCAGATAAATTGACAGTTGGCACTGCATAAGTGGGTAAGACTTGCGATGATGTCCAATTCACTTCATTTCCAGGTAGCAATTGCAGCCACTCAGCAACTGTCGCTGGCCGAAAACGAGACTCTACCGCCATACCGCGCATTACCGCCTGGTTGACAGCAGCACTCAAGTGTGGTTGCAATTCGCGAGGGGAAGGCATTTGTTCGCGATCGCGCAATAATGCTGGTATGGGAACTTGAGCTGTCAACAGTGCATACAAGGTCGCTGCTAAACCATAAACATCTGTGGCGGGTGTGCGCGCCGCTTGCGTCATATACTGCTCAATGGGAGAATAACCCTCAGAAACCAGACCTGTGTGGGTCTGCCTGACACCGCCATTAAATTCCCTGGCAATACCAAAATCAATCAGTACTACTTCCTGTGTTCCTTGGCGAAGAATGATATTATCTGGTTTGACATCGCGGTGTAACAAACCGTTGTTGTGTACTACCTGCAAGGCTGCCCCAATTTGCCGGATGTAATGAATTGCTGTGGCTTCAGGCAAAGTTATCCCCGGTAAAACAAATGCGTCTCCCAAGGTTTCGCCAGGAATGTATTCCATCACCATATAAGGCAGTCCAGCTTCCACAAAAAAGTCACTAACTCGGACTATATTTGGATGAATACACGTAGCTAATCGTCTGGCTTCATCTTGGAATTGGCGCTCGAATTTAGCAAAATCAAGATGTTGTCGCAGCCGTTCATTGATGGTTTTCATCACCACCTCCTGACCTAAGTAGTGATGCCTAGCTTTAAAGGTAATGCCAAAGCCACCCCGCCCTATTTCTTGAATTAGGGTATATTTTCCATCCTGCAAAATTGTGCCTGCTAACATAAAGAGTCCTGAGTCCTGAGTCCTGAGCGAGCAGATAAGTAGCGAGTCCTGAG
Organism: Nostoc sp.; assembly: GCF_036917575.1. Lineage (GTDB taxonomy): Bacteria > Cyanobacteriota > Cyanobacteriia > Cyanobacteriales > Nostocaceae > Nostoc. Next base: position 11,968 of record NZ_JBALDC010000078.1, read on the forward strand.
TCTTGAGGGATTTCCCAAAAATTTTCCCATATTTTTATCAACCAGGGTTCTTGCCTGTCTATTTTACGGGATGATTTAGTTGTTGGAATTCTTGAAGTGAGAAAGACCTCTCCACGATCGCAACAGTTTTATCTTTCTCAGATGATAGCGCGGGAGTGCGGCAAGCCTAAACCGGAAGACGGGCTAAGGCTATTTTTTAGGTTTTATAAAAGTCATTTTTAGAAAAGCTATTTAAAACCCAAATTGATCAATTTAATATATAGTCCGATCTTAACAAAACTTGAGAAACCGCGTTTTTAGGCGAAAAATTTAGGTTTTCAGGATAAACCAGCATAAAAACTGATTTTTAGTACATCTACTAGAAGTGAATTCCGAAACGCAGTAATATTACATACTTTTATTGCTTTACAAAAGCGGCAATTTACTAGATGATAGCAACCAAAGGGAATAATACATTAGTAAACATATAGTTTTTTTCTCTCATTAGTTGTGTGAAAACCCTGTAATTACAAGGCTGAAGTCAGTTTGAGTTTCCCCCATTACCATAGCTCGAAGTAACAAAATGGCAACGTTACATACCTCAAACTTCCCAGAAAATCACGCAACTTCTACCTCATATACCCATAGTCTAGTCTTCATCGACATGGCGGTTGAAGACTATAGCGATTTAATCAATGGCGTGCTTGATAATGCCCAAGTGTTCGTGCTTGACTCGACACAGAACGGTGTTGAACAAATTACGAAAATTCTGGCGAATTGGGTAGACGCGCAGCAGCTTGCCGTTAGACATTGCTTGAATTTGACTGATATTCATATTGTGTGCCACGGTGTCCCAGGTTGCTTACAATTGGGCAACACACATTTAGGACTTGATACCCTCGACGAATACAGCCAGCAACTCCAACAATGGCAGAAAATATTTTCAGCCTCTGGCAAAAGCGATAACCCCAGTAATTTACTTATCTATGGTTGCAATGTGGCTTCGGGTGATGCCGGGGCAGAATTTGTAGAAAAACTGCACCAACTCACAGGAGCAAATATTGCGGCTTCCCGTCAGCGGATTGGCAATGCAGCATTAGGTGGTAACTGGGAGTTGGAAGTCCGCACTGCTGACATGGAAGTAAATCTTGCGTTTGTACAAACAACGCGAGAAGCTTACCCAGGAGTATTAGCAACGTTCACGGTGAATAATACCGGAGATACGGATGATGGCGATGCGAACAACGGCATCACCACACTCCGAGAGGCAATTAACTTAGCCAATGCTACTTCTGGGGATGATACGATTAGTTTTGGGGGTGTATTCACGGATAACACCCCAGATGCGATCGCCCTTACCTCTGGACAACTAACGATTACCGATGATGTGACTATCTTGGGAACTGGGGCATCTCAGCTGACTGTGAGCGGCAATAATGCCTCCAGGGTGTTTGAGATATCGGGCATAGGAACAGATGCCGTCATTGATGGTTTGACCGTTGCTAATGGTAATATCAATACTAATTATTATCATGGCAGCGGTATTTTAGTCGATACCAGTACCATTCTTCGGCTTACTAATAGCAATGTCTCCCGCAATACGGGAGAGGGCATTTATAACTCTGGTATCCTCAACCTAACAAGAAGCAGTGTCTCTGGTAATACAGGAAGCGGGATCATTAATAATCTTGACATTGCCTTCCTCAACCTAATGGGAAGCAGTGTCTCTGGCAATACAGGAAGCGGTATTTCTAACTTTGGTAGTACAGTCAATTTAACTAATAGCAGTGTCTTTAGTAATACGCAAAGTGGTATCGCTAATGATGTTGGTGGCAGCCTTTATTCTCTTTATTCTGGTTTCGTTAGTCTCACCAATAGTAGTGTCTCTGACAATAGAGCAGAAGGCATCTCTAACTTAGGTAGCTTTCTTAAACTTACCAATAGCAGTGTCTCTGGCAATAGGGAAGGGGGCATTTCTAACTCATACTTTTCTGAGGAGAATTTTGATAGATCGAGTTCAGCAATCTTGATTAACAGTACTGTATCTGGTAATAAGGCAACCCATAACGGGGGCGGTATCTATAATAACGACACCCTCTCCCTTATCAACACCACGATTACCAATAATACAGCTGACTCAGACGGCGATGGTACTGGCGACGGTGGTGGTGTTTTTAACGATGGTGGAACTATTACTGTTGGGAACACCATTATTGCAGGCAACTTCGATAAGTCCACCCCCGCAAATATCTACCCCGATCTGGCTGGAAGCTTCAACGACTCAGGCAATAACCTGATTGGTAATAACACTGGTAGTACTGGTTTCACTACCAGTACTTTAGTAGGAACTAGCACCAGCCCCATTAACCCCAAACTCGGCCCTCTACAAAATAACGGTGGTGCAACCTTTACTGATGCTTTACTTGCCGATAGTCCCGCTATTAACTCAGGCAATAATTCTCTAGTTACTGGTAGTGTTACTACTGACCAAAGGGGCGCAGGATTCAACCGAATATCCGACGATACAGTGGATATTGGTGCTTATGAAGTCCAGTCCACTAGTCCACCAGCCGTTAATACTGACACAGTAGTGACTAATACTAACGATTCAGGAGCAGGATCGTTGCGGCAGGCTATTCTCAATGCTAATGCTACCGTTGGGGCAGATACCATTACCTTTGCGGGCGTGTTCGCCGATGCCACCCCAGATATCATTACCCTCACCTCTGGGAAATTGACGATTACCGACGATCTAACTATTTTGGGAACTGGGGTATCTAACCTGACTATCAGTGGGAATAATGCCTCTGGCGTGTTCGAGATATCAGGTACAGGAACAGATACAAGCATTAATAACTTGAAAATTGCTAATGCTAGGGATGCCTTTGGTAGTATTTTGATCAATAGCAATGCCAGCCTTAGCTTGACCAATAGCACTGTATCTGACAATAGGGGGTCGGTAGGCGGTATCTTTAACAGAGGTAGCCTTAGCCTGACTAACACTACTGTCTCTGATAATATGGGGTCGTCACTAGCAGGTGGCATATTTAACAGTGGTAATCTTAAATTAACGGGAAGCACTGTCTCTGATAATAGAGGAGATACTTATGGTGGCGGCATCTTCAACAAAGGCAGTCTCAGCCTAACTAACAGTACTGTCTCTAGTAATCACCTGGATACCGTATTATTTTCTACCCGTGGAGAACCTGGTGCTGAATTAGCAAATAGCTACGGCGGTGGCATCTTTAACACAGGCAACCTCCGCATAACGGCAAGCACAGTCTCTAACAGTGAGGCGACCTACGGCGGCGGCATCTTTAACCAAGGCACCTTCAACCTTAACAATAGTACTGTCTCTAGCAATACATCCTATATAGAGGGCAACGGCATCTCTAACAAAGGCACTCTTACTCTCATTAACAGCACTATTACTAATAATTACATCAGCCCAAGTTCTGCTTTTGGTGACGACGGTCAGTTTCATGACTTTTATTACGGCCAAGGTAGAAGCGTTTTCAATGACCCTGATGGCACTGTGATTGTTGGTAACACTATCATTGCAGGCAACTTTGGCTTACAGGGGGACGTTTTCGGCAGCTTCACCGACCTCGGCAGTAACTTGATTGGTAATAGCACTGGTAGTACTGGCTTTATTATCAGCACCCTCGTTGGCACCAGCGCTAACCCCATTAATCCCAAACTTACCCCACTGCAAAATAACGGCGGTGCAACCTTGACTCATGCATTACTTGAGAATAGTCCTGCAATTAACGCAGGCAAGAATGCTCTGATTCCAGCAAGTATTACCACCGACCAACGTGGCGCTGGATTTGACAGAATATCTGAGGGTACAGTTGATATTGGTGCCTTAGAGTTTAACGGTCTGACCGGAACCACTGGCGCTGATAATCTAATGGGCAAAAACTACAGTGATATAATTAATGCTCAAGCCGGGAATGATATCATCACAGGGAATCAAGGCAACGACATCCTAACTGGTGGTGGCGGCAAAGATGAATTTGTTTACAACTTAAGTGACGGTGTTGATACGATCACCGATTTTGGTGGGTTAGGTAAAGGCTCAAATCCCTCGGCAGCGATCGCTAGCGAATTGGATACCCTGAAATTCCAAGGTACTGGATTGACAGCCCGAAATCTGTTACTCACCCAGAATACTAGCAATCTGGAAATCACTTTTGAAGGCGTAGCTGATGACGAAGTTATCCTGCAAAACTTTCCTTTGGAAAACTTAGACAACCTATCAACGCTGGGCAATATCTTGTTTGATGGGCAAAGCAGCATTCGTGACAGCTTTGATGTCTTCAATCCCAACTCTACTCAAAACACCATCTTCAACAAAAATACAGTTACCTTTCTCAATGACCTAAATAACAATGTCAATGGCTTTGAAAACTCAGATGATGTCATAAATGGTCAAGAGGGTGATGACTACATCAATGGCAAGAGTGGCAACGACCTGCTACGCGGTGGTACAGGTAACGATACTCTTATTGGTGGTGCTGGTGATGACATTATAATTGGCGGTCAAGGTAGCAATAACCTTAGTGGCGGTGCTGGTAATGATATCCTATTTGCTGGTGATTATAAGGATACCCTGAGTGGCGGTAGCGGTAGTGACCAGTTCATCTACCAAGTCTCTAGCACTAATCATACGATTACTGACTTTAATCAGAGCGAGGATAAGTTAGTCCTTACTGATGTGCTTAAAGGTGACGGCTACAGTGGCAGTAATCCCATTGGTGATGGCTACCTAACGTTTGTGCAATCGGGTATTTCTACACAAGTTAATGATTATTACAATCAGACCTTAGCGACTTTGAATAATTTCACGGCTACAAATCTGGTAGTCGGTACTAACGTTATCGTCTAGTACTCAGTTCTAGCCTGGAGTGAAATAACAGCTATAGCACTGGCTACGTCTCTATAAGGATTTTGAATAGCGCATAATTAGTTTCTGGAGATATCCCTCTTCTGTCACTTTCCGGAATAAGCAAGTAGTTTAGGAGCTAAATCATCCAGAAGCATAAGAGGGTTTAAATTGATTCATTGCAGC
>NZ_JBALDC010000079.1:0-98027 GCF_036917575.1 Nostoc sp.
GATTCGAAAGCAGCTATACCGTTTTCTAACTTTGCGAGAGGCTATGGAGCATATCCTTCACCTAGCATCCTAACTAAAATGGCGACGGCTATACCAGAATTAAGTTTAGGAACCTTGAGATACTCAATTGGCTCAGTACTTTGAATCTTTGTTGCCTCCTGACATTGCTTAAAAAAAGCGCCTGGGTTATTGATGAACTCAAGCGGGTTAATTTTTTAGCATCCTTGCTCCTGCACTAGCGAAATTGATTCAGTAGTTTGTTTTAGGTTATTAGTCTGTCCGAGAAAATTAATCCATGTAGTGTTAATAGTAGCTGGTTCTGTCAATAAAACTCCAGCTCGATTGTAATCGCCTATTGTTATGGGAACATTCTCTTGGTTAGCATATGCACTCTGACTGAGAGGAAATGCACTAATCATAATAACTAAGAAAATAGAAAAGAATTTCATAATTAAATTTTTTAATATTTAATATCAGTTTAATAATTAAATTGCATAGATGCAGGAAATAATAAATAGTAGCCTAACTTAATTATTTTATATTAACATAGATATTAATAAATACAGCGGAACTTCATTAAAAATATAGTGAAATCTAGTAAAACATGGCGGATGTTTGCCTACATTGAATAAGTAGCTTGAGCTACTTGTCTAAGCAAGTAACTCGGCGCGAAAAAACCAAACTATGTGAAGATAAGTAAATACGGAAAATGCATTTACCGAGGTGACTAAAATATGGGCGCTCGTTTAAGGGTGTTTTTGACTTGCGATCAAGATAAAACTCTATTAAACAAATATTGCTCCGAAATGAACCCAATTGAATTGGAATGGCAACACCTTAAAAACGATGAACTGGTAGGAAAAATGTTTGATAACGAGCTAGAACTTGCTTATGCCGTAATTGATGGTGTTCAAGTTAGAGGAGAAAGAGGTAACTACAGTACGTAAGGTGTTAAATTTAACTCCAATAGCTCTGGTTAATGTTTCGTTACATACTTATAAATTTTTCCGCCGACTTACTTAGATATTGAAAAGGGTATTTTGCCTTGATTATAGAATACTGGCATATAAAAAACCCAGAGACAAGCACGTTGTAATTTTCATATCTCAAGTCACATAAAAAAATCCTTCACCAAACTGGGCAAATTAAACTGATTGCGAGTTATTACAGACTCAATACTCAAATCACACAATTTTATGGTTACCAGTTCCGTATTATTACTAAAATTGACTATTTTCAGACTCAGAATTAATTGTTACTAAAACTTAAGAAGCAGCTAAAGTAAACATCCATCGAGTCTTTATCGGTCTCTCTTTTCACTGTACAAAGTTTATCTCTGAAGTGCTTCCATTGCTTATAAACTGGCACAATTGTTCTATTCCTTACCTTGAAGCAATTAACTACTTTCGTCGTTTTAAAATCACCAAACCGATAGCGAATATATTAGTCTTTTGTATAAATTTTTTATAAAGTTCTCGAATCTCGTGTTCTCACATAATATGATAGTGATTGTTAGTTTATAGATTGATACTTGCATTAGTAGTAACACAAAACGAAGTTTACCAAAATTAAGCCATAAAAATGGAAAGTAACAAAATCAGAAATAAAACTATGAGTTATCCTATTTTTGCTGTTAGTAGAATATCTGTCTAAGTTAAAATTGTGAGTTACAAAACTATTAGTTAACTTCAGATATTGAATAACCTCAGCAACAAGGTCTTAGCTAACAATTAACGTAAATATTAATATCACAAAGTAGAGTACAGTAGCACTGTAGTCCAAAATCATGAGAACAATCGGCTGTAAGTAAATAGTTTTTTATAAAACTTTACATAATATTATGACGATGGAATCTTTACCAAGTTTTGAAGAAGTAAATATTCATAAATACTTAGAAGTTATTCAACGGCGTTGGCTACCTTTAGTTGGAATTTTTGCCATATCTGTTAGCCTTGGATGCCTGTATGCATTTTCACTAAAACCTTCATACAAAGCAGAAGGAAGTTTGATGATTAAAACAAATCGCTCTTCCTCACTCACGGGCTTATCAGATGATATAGGACGCCTAGAAGCTTTAAATGTGAACGACAATCCCCTAGAAACTCAAGTGAGAGTTATTGGATCAAATCCAGTAATTGAAAAAACGATTAATTCCCTCAACCTTAAAGACAGTCAAGGCAAACTGCTCTCAATTCCCGACTTGGCAAAACAACTAAAAATAGAAGGAATTAAAGGCACTGATGTTGTACAACTTTCTTATAAAGGTGGCGATTCAGAACTAGCTGCTAAAATCGTCAATAAAGTTATTGACAGTTATATCGATTTAAACATCAAAGCTAATCAGAATGAAGCGCGGACAGCCAAACAGGTTCTTGTAACAGAAGTACCTAAAGCCGAGGAAGTCGTCAGAAGAGCCGAATCAAAACTGCGGTTATTTAAAGAAACGAATAAAGTTGTTGTCTTGGAACAAGAAGCAACCGCAGCAGTCGATACAATTTCTAAGTTAGGAAACCAAATTTCTCAAGCTTTAGCTCAACTAGATGATGTCAAGGGTCGTCTAGAACAGTTAAGCAGTGAAGCTCAGGTAGATTCACGTCAAGGTGTAATCGAATCTGAATTGAGTCAAGCACCTGGAGTTCAGAAAGTGCTAGCCCAACTTCAAGAAACAGAAAGCCAACTTGCACTAGAGCGTACCCGTTTTTCACCTGAACACCCTACAATTACTAGCTTAGAAGAAAAAGTCGCAGCTCTTAACAACTTGTTAAAAGAGCGGACAGGACAAGTAGCGGGTAAAGCGCAGATAACACAGGGAAGTTTACAGGTTGGACAACTGCGACAAAGCCTAATTGCAGATATTACTCGTGCTCAGGCAGAACGCGTTGGTTTGGAGAGACAAATTGCCACACTCGAACAACAGCAAAATGCCTACATCAAACGAGCAAATAATTTGCCAAGGTTAGAACAAAGTCAACGAGAGCTAGAACGGAAATTGCAAGCAGCTCAAACGACTTACGAAACACTCTTAAAGAAACGCCAAGAGATTGATATTGCACAAAACCAAAAAATTCCTAATGCTCGTGTTATTTCCTATGCTTTAATTCCTGATAAAGCAGAAGGGCCTCGGAAAATGCTGTTTATTGTTGGTGGAGCAGGAGTTGGTTTCTTCTTAGGTATCATTGTTGCTTTTACTTTAGACTTAATAGACCGCTCAGTGAAAACTGTCAAAGAAGCGAAAGATGTCTTGAGATACAGTGTTTTAGGAGTGATTCCTACACAAGCTAGAAATGGTAAAGATCATTCTTTTATAGCAGGACTTGATAGACCTATTCCCAAAATCATTGGTAGAGATATTCCTTACTTCCCTGCTGGTAATGCATATCAAATACTACAAGTAAATTTGAAGTTCCTCTGTTCTGATAAACCGCTCAAAAGCATTGTAATTACAAGTTCCGTTGCCAAAGAAGGAAAGTCTGACGTATCTGCAAATTTAGCTGTAACTATGGCTCAGGCGGGACGTAGAGTGTTATTGGTGGATGCAGATATGCGTCATCCCATACAGCATCATATCTGGGGACTAACAAATACAATGGGACTAAGTAATGTTATAAATAATCAAGCTCCTTTAGATACAGTTGTTAAAGAAGTAATGCCTAATCTGGAAGTTCTTACTTCTGGAGTTTTGCCTCCCAATCCAGTTGCAATGCTTGATTCTCAACGCATGGCAACATTAATTAATAACTTTGGAAGAGAGTACGACCTTATCGTTTTTGATACTCCCCCATTGTCAGGAATAGCAGATGCTGCTGTTTTAAGCACCTTGACTGACGGTATCTTATTAGTCGTTCGTCCTGGAGTGGTTGACTTGAACAGTGCAAATGCAGCTAAAGAGTTTTTAACTCAGTCAGGTCAGAAGGTATTAGGGATAGTTATCAATGGTGTGAATGCTAAAAATGAACCTAATAATTATTTTTATGACACTAAAAAACAACAAATTGAGCAAGATTTGGTATCTAGCAGCTTAACTAAATTTCGCAAAGAGCATTAAGTTTTCTTATCAATTGTGAAAAATACCATCACTACAACCATCTAAACTAAATTTTTTGACTGTAGGAATAATGGATAAAACTAAAATAAAAACTTCTTGTTTAATTAATAATTACAATTATGCTGATTTTCTCTTTGAGGCAATTAATAGTGCTTTAAATCAGACAGTTAAATTTGATGAAATCATCATTGTTGATGACGCATCCACAGATAATTCTGCGGAAGTTATCAACAAGTTTACTCAAATAACTAATGTTAAATCTATCTTAAAAGAAAAAAATCAAGGACAATTATCATCTTTTAATGAAGGATTTTTAGCTGCTACTGGTGATATTATATTTTTTTTAGATGCTGATGATATTTATGAGTCTCAGTATTTAGAAAATGCCCTAAATTTTTATAAGAGATGCAGTGAATGTGATTTTATATTTTGTGCATACAAAAAATTTGGAGCAGTACAAGGAACATTTCAAGACGATGTAATTGATTTAGATTTGGGTTATTCAGTAATTAGAACTTTATATAATGGAGAATGGATTGGTTCCATAACTTCAACATTATCAATACGTAGAGAAATAATCAGAAAATTTTTACCTATTCCAAATATAGAAGATTGGCGTGTAAGGGCTGATGACTGTTTGGTATGGGGAGCTTCTTTAGTGGGAGCGAAAAAGTTTTATATGTCTAAACCTTTAGTGATGTATAGAATACATGAGAATAATCAGTATCATAATAAGAGATCTTTCAATATAGATATAAACTATGAATATAAAAGATTTTGGAAACGTAATTCTCTATTTAATTATATTATGCAAACAAACAACTTTAACTATCCATTATTTTTAGCTTTCACATCTATCAATGAGCTACAAACAATACCATGCCCAAAATATCAAGACTTTTTTACTTATTTAAAAATAATATTTTTATTTGAGCAAAGTGTTTATTGGAAAATCAAAGGTATTATTTTATTATTAAGCTATTTTTTAAAAACTTTGATTAGTGGTAAATTAAAACCTTTATAGGTAAGCTAATAAATAAACATTTTTTGATATTTAAGAAAATTAAAAACTTGTACGAGTGAAATTGATAAATATGAAAAATGTCATGTAATTAATTTATAAAAATAATGTTAAGTAAATTAAAAATTAAAAACTTCTCGAAATTTAAATCTCGTTCTGGGCTACATGCAATTATTGCTAATACAGGTTGGTTATTTGCTGATCGCATTCTACGTATGGGTGCAAGCTTAATTGTAGGAGTATGGGTAGCACGTTATTTAGGAGTACAACAGTATGGTCTATTTAACTATGCTTTAGCTTTCGTTGCCTTATTTAGCCCAATTTTTACTCTTGGATTAGACGAGGTAGTAGTTCGCCATCTTGTTCGTCAATCATCAAACAAAGAGGAAATTTTAGGAACTACTTTTTGGCTAAAATTTTTAGGTGGAATTGCTTCTGTTTTATTGGCAGTCAGCACGATGTTTTTCTTGGGTGAGCATGAAATACTAAAGATATGGCTAGTTATAATTTTAGGAATAGTAGGAGTTTTTAGGGCATCTGATACTATTGAACTGTGGTTTCAATCACAGATGCAGTCAAAATATACTGTAATCGCTAAAAATACGGCGTTTTTACTAAATACTATTATCAAAATAACACTAATTTTAACAAAAGCACCATTGCTAGCTTTTGCTTTAATAACATTAGCAGAATTTGCAATGAGTGCAATTGGCTTACTGATTGTTTACCAAGTCAAAGGGTCTTCATTGTGGTTATGGCGTTGGAGTTTTGCTTCTGCAAAAACTCTTATGAAAGAGAGTTTACCTCTAATTTTTTCGGGGTTCGCCATCATGATTTTTATGAGAATAGATCAAGTAATGTTAGGTCAAATGATCGGAGATAGTCAGGTTGGAGTTTATTCTGCTGCTGTGCGTATTTCTGAAATTTGGTATTTTATTCCAGGGGCTATTGTCTCTTCTGTTGCTCCGACAATTTATGCAGCAAAGGAAAAATCAGAAAGTCTTTACTATCAGCGAATAGGACAATTACTCAGTCTAATGACATGTATATCTCTAGCAATTGCTCTCCCAATGTCCTTTTTATCTGACAAGATAATTATAGTAATATTTGGAAGCGGATATGCAGAGGCAGGAGCAATATTAGCAGTTCATATTTGGACTTCTTTGTTTGTCTTTATGGGTCTTGCAACATCACCTTGGTTTATTGCTGAAGGTTTAAACCACGTTTCTTTAGGTAAGACTTTATTTGGGGCGATACTAAACATTATTCTCAATCTATTACTTATTCCTAAATATGCAGGACTTGGAGCCGCGATCGCAACAATAATATCTCAAGCTGCTGCTGCTTTTATATGCAATGCATTTGATTCAAGAACACAAAAAATATTTCAAATACAGGTGCGATCGCTTACTCATTTTTACAAATATTAATCGTTATTATTTAACTTTTATTATTCTTATGCAAACACCCGTAACTTTTATTATTTTTAAACGTCCACAAACAACAGAGAAAGTTTTTGAAGCTATTCGCCAAGCCAAGCCAACAAAACTTTTCGTAATTGCAGATGGACCTCGCACTGACCGCGACGGTGAGGCAGAAAAATGCAAATTGACAAGGGAAATTATTGAGAAAGTTGATTGGGATTGTGAAGTAGTAAAGAATTATTCTGAGGACAACTTAGGTTGTGCACAACGTGTATCAAGCGGTTTAGATTGGGTATTTAATAATGTCGAGGAGACAATTATTTTAGAAGATGATTGTATACCTCACCCAACTTTTTTCAAATTTAGTCAAGAACTGCTGGAAAAATATAGAAATGACACCAGAATTGCCACAATCTCTGCTCAAAATCTTCAACTTGGAAAAAAACGTACAAATTACAGTTACTATTTTTCTCGCTACAACCATTGCTGGGGTTGGGCAAGTTGGAGACGTGCTTGGCAATATTATGATTTAACTATCAAACTCTGGAAAGAGGTGCTAGCAGAAAATCTTTTACATGACATTCTTATAGACCAAAAAGCGGTAAATTCTTGGCAACGAATATTTCAGTCTGTTTATGACAATCCTACAGGTATAACCTGGGATTATCAATGGACATTTGCTTGTTGGATGCAGGGAAGCTTAAGTATTATTCCCAATGTCAATTTAATCTCTAATATTGGTGTTGGTGCAGACGCAACTCATTTCACTTCAAATCAAGAATTTTCCTTCATCAATATGTCTATGCAGGCAATGGAATTTCCCTTGAGGCATCCACCATTTATTGTCAGAAATATAGAAGCAGATAATTTTATACAAAAAACAGTTTACAAAGCAACTGTATTAGATATTTTTAAAGAGGAAATAAAGAAAAAAATGAATAACTCAACGATAAAAAACTAAAAAAATTAACTCTCAAAAATGAAAGTAAAATTATCAGAAAAAATATTAACTATCTTACTATTACTGATTGCCGTAGGTGCATTAACAATACACCCTGCACAAGAAGTTTCCATATCTACACTTGGAGGTGATAAGTTAGATACTTTATTTAATATAATTTCATACTTAATCTTATTTTATTTCCTAATTTTATACTGGAAAGGTTTTATTTATATAATCATTAGCAGTCCATTACAGTTTTTTTTACTAGCAATAGTTATATTTTCTCTTTTATGGTCAGAAGACCTAAGTTCTAGTCTTACTTATCTAAGAGGTCTAATCAGAATATATTTTCTTGCCATCTATTTAGCAATGCGTTATCCGCTTAAAGAACAAATCAAGCTGATAGCTTGGGCACTCGGTGTAGCGGCATCATTATCTATGCTATTTTCTGCATTCGTACCAGGTTATATTCACGAATCACCTGAATTACTAGGTATGTGGAGTGGAATTTATGGTCATAAAAATGAATTAGGTTACATGATGGCTTGGAGTGCAGGAGTTTTTTTGCACCTTGCTCTTAGTGGCCATCGATATCGCTGGTTTATGTGGATCTTATGTGGAATCTCTATATGTTTAATTATCCTTTCACGTTCAACAACATCTTTAACAATTTTGTTGACAATGATATTACTTTTACCTTTTTACAAATCTTTGAGAAAAACTAATTATAAATTACAAGTTATTATGATTACTTCAACTTTGATGTTCTTGATAATTTCTTCAATATTACTTCTCAATAATGCTGAAACTGTAGTTGGTACTTCTGGTAAAGACCTTACCTTCAATGGACGCTCTGACCTTTGGGAGCTAGTGATTTCCAAAATTTTGGAAAGACCTTGGTTAGGTTATGGATTTTCGGGATTTTGGACTAGTAATGCTGCATCTAAATTAAGAGCTACTTATGATTGGGCAAGTAATGCCCACAATGGTTTTTTGGAATTATTGTTAGAATTGGGATTCTTAGGTTTTTTGACTTTTATAGCAGGTTTTGTCCGGTTTTTTGTAATGGCATTGACTCGAATTATTTCTGTCGCTAAAAAACCGGAAGATTATTGGCCAATGCAGATGCTACTTATCATAGTCATAGTTAACTTTTCAGAAGCCAGATTATTAACTCCTAGCTGGAATTGGTTAATGTATGTTACTACGTCATTATCTTTGACTATTGAATATCAACGAAATCGTAATAATATTTTAGCTAATTACTTATTATGATAGTCAAAAATAGTTTTAGTAATTATTAAATGAATAAAAATGAAAATTTTACATATTAGTACCCATGATATTAATGGCGGTGCAGCAAGGGCTGCATATAGGTTACATACAGGTTTACAGAATATAGGACTACAATCACAAATGTTAGTTCAGGAAAAATATAGTAATGATAAAACAGTAATTGCACCGGAAATTAGATTGTTTCAAGGCATTACTAAGGCAAAGTTGACAGTTGAAAGTTTGCCACTAAAGCTTTATCGTCACAAAAAAAATACTCCATTTTTCACTCAATGGTTGCCAGATAGAGTTATTCATAAAGTTGCTCAGATTAATCCAGATATAATCAATTTGCATTGGATTAGCGGAGGTTTTATGCAAATAGAAACCTTTGCTAAACTGAAGCGTCCGCTAGTTTGGACTCTCCATGATATGTGGGGGTTTACCGGAGGGTGTCACGTTACTGGAGAATGCGATCGCTACAAAGTATTCTGCGGAGCTTGTCCTCAACTCAATAGTGATAATGAATGGGATTTATCCCGTTGGGTATGGCAGCGCAAAGTAAAAGCTTGGAAAAATTTAAATTTAACTCTGGTTTCACCAAGTTCATGGTTAGCAGACTGCGCTCGTTCCAGTTCTTTATTCCAGAATTTGCCAATTGAGGTAATTCCCCACGGACTAGATACTCAAAAATATCGACCGATTAATCAATATTTTGCACGAGAGGCACTCAATCTACCTCAAAATAAAAAGCTGATACTGTTTGGAGCAATAGAAGCAACAAGTGATAGAAATAAAGGATTTCATTTGTTGCAACCAGCTTTACAAGAATTAAGTAAATCTGGCTGGAAGGATGACTTGGAAGTTGTGATTTTTGGAGCATCTCAACCTGAAAACCCACCTGATTTAGGTTTTAAAAGCCACTATTTGGGACACTTACATGATTCTATATCTTTAGCAACTGTTTACTCAGCAGCTGACGTAATGCTTATACCGTCTCTTCAAGAATCTTTTGGACAGACAGCTTCGGAATCATTCGCTTGTGGTACTCCAGTTGTAGCGTTTAATTCTACTGGCTTAAAAGATATTGTTGATCATCAGCAGAACGGCTATTTGGCTAAACCTTATGAAGTTGAAGATTTTGGCAAAGGAATTAGCTGGGTTCTTGAAAATGAACAGAGGTTACAAAAACTGTCATTTTATGCTCGCGATAAAGCTAAGCAAGAATTCACTTTAGAACTTCAAGCACGTCGTTATTCAGCCTTGTTTCAGGAAATGTTGATAATAATAAATAAATCTTCATTGAGTAATTAACTTAGAAAATCAATACTTCATAATATGTCAATACCTATTGCTTTTATAATTTGTACAGAACCTGGTCGTTTAGAAGGTCAATCTTTGATGCTTGCAGAAAGTATTCGTAAATTCTGCGGCAAATTGAAAAATACACCTATATATAGTTTTCACCCTAGAGTAGGTGAACCGATTTCAAAGCAAACTCAACAAATGTTTGAAGCATTGCAGGTAATTCATCAACAAATTCCAATAAATCGAGAATTTCATGAATATTATTTAGCCAATAAACCCTTAGTCTGTGCATATGCAGAACAAAATATTGATGCAGAAATATTGGTTTTTTTAGATAGTGACAAATGCTTTTTTTCTGAACCACAAGAATTTTTATTGCCAGTAGATTGTAACATACGGATGCGTCCTGAGTATGGTCAAGGAATTGGTTCTACAGGTCTGCAAGATCCTCAAGAATGGTATTGGCAAAAACTATATGAAGTACTGGGAGTAAAGCGTGAGGTATTTGTTGATACACCAATTGGTAATAAAAGAATTAGAGCCTACTGGAATTCTGGTTTGGTTGCTGTAAGAAGGAGTGCACGTATATTTACAACTTGGAAAGAGAACTTTGAAAAAGTAATGCACTTAGATATTACTCCTCCCCAAGGTATTTATTTTGTTGAGCAATCTGTTTTATCTGTAACTTTATGTGCATTGGAAGAAAACGTTGAGCATTTTCCTGTTAATTATAGTTATCCATTACCTTTACATAACCGATTATCAAAAGAAATACAAATTATACATTGGGATGATATGATATCCATTCATTATTTCAACTTATTTTTTTATAATGATTGGAATAGACAAATAAAAAGATTAAAAAATTTTAATAGCAATTCAGATAAATATCAATGGCTATGTGAAGTGATTGTCAGACTTAATATGCCTCGTGTATCAATTTGGCATCGATATCTGTTGGGAATCAAAAGAATAGAACAAAAATTAAAAAACTTTAATTTAGATATTAATTTCAGTAATTGGATAGAAAAACGAGTGAGATTTTAAAATAATATAAAGCTAGATTGAAAGTAGAAATTTAATGATTGGAGTTATTAAATTAATCTATCAAATTTGCATATATTTTTATTTTTTGAGTTAATCGTTTTTATACATATTAAATGAGGTAAATGAAATGAATAAAGCAAATTTAGCTGTAATTATGACATGTTATAACAGACAGAATACAACACTTGCCTGTTTAGATGCTTTATATCAGCAAAAAAATCATTGTGATATTTATTTAACTGATGATGGAAGTTCTGATGGTACTACAGAGGTTATTAAAGCAAAATATCCAGAAGTACAAATTCTTCAGGGTAATGGCAATTTATTTTGGGTTGGAGGAATGCATCTCGCTTTTAGTGAGGCAATCAAACATCAATATGATTATTATCTATGGTTGAATGATGACACATTTATAGAAGCCAATGCTGTAAGTAAACTATTACAGGTTTATCAAAATTTGACGAAACTTGGTTATCCAGACTCAATTGTAGTTGGTTCAACGAAAGACTCAATTACTGGGAAAGCAACCTATGGGGGAGCAATAAAATCTAAAAAGTGGTATTCTAATAAATTTGAGTTTTTGGAACCAAGTTATGTTATCCAAAAATGTGATGCTATGTATGGTAACTGTGTGCTAATTCCTAAAAGTGTTGTCGCTAAAGTTGGCAATATTGATACAGCCTTTGTTCATAGTTTAGGAGATTTAGATTATGCTTTAAGAGCGCGTAAATTAGGTTGTAAAATATGGGTAGCTCCAGGCTATATTGGTACTTGTAGTAAAAATTCTATTCATAATAGTTGGGCAGATACCAATTTAAATCTATTAGAACGCTTAAAAAAAGTACTACAAATTAAAGGATTTCCATTGAAACCATGGACTATATTTTGTAGTAGACACTCTGGACCATTCTGGATATTTTACTGGTTATTACCTTATATCAGAGCAATTATTGGTTACAAAGATTTGGCAACTTCTCCCACATTTTTTGAGGATGTTAATCAAACAAGCTCAAAAATTTAATACTTGCATAATAGTTATTATTGAATGATATTTCTATCAGTTATAACTATCTTAATAATTTGACAAACATTTTTGCAAACTATAAACTAATAATCAATAATTATTTTATGGGTAAACGCTTATTAATTGTCTCAACCCTCGATTCTAGTCAGCCGTTTGGTGCATTTACTAGACCTTTTTATTTAGGACAATATCTTACTCAACATTTTGATGTTTTTCAGCTAGGTCTAGATTGTTCATCTATTAGTTATGCACCTTCTTTTTCTGTTGGTTCGAGAAGCTTTAAGTCATATATCCAATCCATAGAAAAGTGCATTGACGAGTTTCGTCCAGACATTGTGTATGCTCAAGAAACACTACCTGGATTGGCTGCTTTAGTTTCACTAAAGCTTAAAAAACAAAGTAGTTCCTCTCTTGTCTTAGATTTTCATACATTTTCACCTTATGAATATTGGATGCGATTGTTTTCAGTTGCTAATCCTTTCAAAGAGTTTGCACAATGTATAAAGACATATATTGCTCAGGGAATTTTAATATTCTCTGGTAGTCCAATTATTGCAGCAGGTGAATCAATTCCTAAACTAATTTCCCAATGGTATGGAAAAACTCCACAGCAAGTTTATTCTATCGGGAATGGAGTAACTGAAGATTTACTCAATACCGAAGTTTTTCCAGATAAAGACCCCTATCAAGCATTCAGACCAGCTAAAATAGTGGTTATTATTGCTCCCAAAACATTTCAATTTCCAACTAATGATATGTCTGTATCAATGGCTATTGAAATTGCTAAATCCCTTGAAAGTCATCAAGAAAAATTACATTTTGTTGTTATTGGTAGAGATAATAGTGATATTTCAGATCCAATACCCTCTAATATTTCTTTTTTAGGATTTTTACCTAAAAGAGAAGATTTTGTCGCCCATCTTAAATATGCAGATATTGCTTTGTTACCATTTTCAAAGCAAGCAGTAGCAGGTGGTGCTCGTAATAAAGCATTAGATTATTTCGCTAGCAGAAAATTAGTTATATCAACACCAGAAGGTTTACGAGGTTTAGAAGAATTTCATCATTTAGAACATCTGTTAGTAACAGGATACTCTAGTGAAGAAGTTGCTAACACAATACTAGATGCTGCTTCAAATATTGATCAATATCAATCACTTGTAGATACAGCATATACTTTAATTACAGAAAAATATTCCTGGAAAGCAAAAGCACATAATATTGCAGAAATTCTTATAAAAATAAGTGCTTCTTAGTTATTATATTTAAATAATAATTTTTAAATATAGAGTTTAGGAAATTAAATTTTTTGGTGATTTCAATATCAAAATATTGCTAATTAATTTTACAATATTCATTTTCAAATTGAAATAACATCTTATATTTATCAAAAAAAAACAAAGCATGAAAAAGCGATTTTCTTATAAAATTATTGGTGCTCAAGTGGATGCACTATCTATCTTTGAATTAAATTTATTGATTGAAGAATCTATTGATCGGGATGAAAAATGGATTATTGCTAATCACAACTTACATAGTCTTTATCTCTTCCATAACGATCCAAAAATGCAAGCTTTTTACTCCAAGGCAAAATATACCCATATTGATAGTATGCCTTTAGTGTTTATTGGAAAACTATTGGGTTTTCCAATTAAACGCGAACAAAGAGTAACCTATGCTGACTGGGTATGGCCTCTAATGGCAGAAGCTGCTACTAAAGGCTGGCGTGTATTTTATTTAGGTTCAAAACCAGGAGTTGCTGAAAAAGCAGCAAATATTTTATGCCAAAAATTTCCTGGTTTACAGATTGCTTGCACTCATGGCTATATTGATATAGATAAAGATAGTCAAGAAAATCTCGCCACTGTAGCTGCAATTAATGCTTACAAACCCCATATATTAATGGTGGGAATGGGTATGCCACGCCAAGAGTATTGGATTTACGAAAATCTTGAACATGTTTATACCAACACTATTTTGACTAGTGGAGCCTGTATGGATTATATAGCAGGAGCAATACCTACTCCTCCTCGCTGGATGGGAAAGATGGGGTTAGAATGGTTGTATCGCTTGTCATCTGAACCAAAAAGGCTTTGGAGACGTTACTTACTTGAACCTTGGTTTGTTGGCACATTATTTTTACGAGAAATTTGGAGTATCTCAAGTCAACGAAAAAAAAATAACCTGCTGGTCTTTCTAAGTACGAAATTTCACAAGTTCGTAGCGTTATGGAGCTTTTCAAAGCCTTACCAGTAGATTGCTAAATTTGTCACGAATTTATGAAATGTTGTACTAAGGTTTAATGATTAATTAGTCAGTAAGTCTTATTCAACTTTCATAATCGTGAATAGCGAAAAATGCCTCCATATATTCTGCTTAAAATAATATTAAGAGGATGTCTGAGAAGTAAGAAAGCTCACGTAACTGTATCCTGTCAATAGAACAAATACTTAAGAGACCATTTATAAAGTAAATCTTTAGAGCACAAGACGGCGCAGTATGATACGAGTCATAACAGCATATATAGTAGCTTCACTCATTTCTGGAAGACGTTCGTAATCCTTACTGAGACGACGGTAATGGTTAAACCGACTAAAAGTTCTTTCTACTACCCAACGCTTGGGTAAAATCTCAAATTCTTTTTCTGTAGGGCGTATGACTTCAACATGAGCTTGAATCATTAGCCAGATAGCTAGGGCAAACTTATCACCCTTATAGCCTGAGTCAACCCAGATGACTTCAACTTTTTCTAATAATTCTGGACGTTCCTCCAATAGTTCCATCAAAGCATAGGCTGCAAGTACTCTTTCCCCGGCATTTCCTTCACTGACTACAACTTTAAGCAGCAATCCGAAGCTATCGACTATGGTTTGGCGCTTTCTTCCTTTAATTAACTTGCCACCATCAAAGCCGTATACCTCCCCCGCCAGTTGCTTCAAGTCGGCAGAGCCGCCCAAGGCACTGGCTCCCTTTATTTCAGTCGTTTTTACCGACTGGCTGTCTGCTGCGATGCCTACAGCGAGCTTTGCTAACGCACTTGGTTGTGTTGATCTGCCTAGTTTTTCCCGAACTTGGTCACGCAGTGTGTGGTTTAATTCTTCCCAGATTCCTCTACCCTGCCATTTCCTGTAGTAGCTGTATACTGTTGAGCTTGGTGGAAAGTCTCGTGGAAGCATATCCCATTGACACCCCGTTTTTAAGTGATAGTAAATTGCATTGCATACTGCTCGCATATCAGTTGTGCGAGGATGTCCGCCTAACTTAGCTGGTGGAATTATAGGACTAAGGATTTCCCACTCCATATCATTTAAGTCGGTGGGATAAGACTTTCGTCTCCTAAATAACTATGTAAATACACTATACACAAGGTATCTTATCGTTGCAAGCGCTCTTTTATACTCACCTTTAGATTTACTTTATAAATAGCCTCTAAGTATGACCGCGTTACGAGAGCTATAAGTTTATCTAACCTGCGTAATCTGACTTTATAACACCGATGGATTTTGAGTGTCGTTACCCGCCATCAGTAACACAAAGGTTTTGTTGTACTTCCTAAACGCTGGTTAGTTGAGTGAACATAGGGTAAGTTTAACTGGTGTCGACGATTGAGCAAAGATTACGAAATTTTACCTTAGATGACTGAAGCATTTATTTATGTTGCGATGATTCGATTAATGCTCAAGCAACTTGCGTGATTAAGATCACCTATATAAAACTTCTCAGACATCCTCTTAAAAGTACCATAGCAGCTTCCAGCAGAATGAGGTACATTTTCAAAGCTAATAAGCTTGGTAAAAAAGATTTGGATGTACCTCAGTTGCTGAGGAAATGCTATATTTACGGTCGGGTGTAGTATTAAGTTGATTCCTGAAAAGCCTGGGCTATAGCATTCCGGGCTGGTTTAGATTGCAGATTCTCATCGAAGGGAAGCGGACGCAGAAATTTCCATAGACTTGGATTGTTTCTAAAGGTTTTTCTTGGCATCCATTCGGGATGACGTATCCAGGTATGACGGTCAGTAAGTCCCCATGTAATCACAGTATTGACTTTAGCTGCAAAGCATAGATCAAGATATCGCTTGTAACTATCAGCTACCATTTGGTCTAGGCTTTTGATATTATCGGGTAGTGGGGTATCAATGATAATATCTAATTCCGTGATTATTGGTTTCACTTCAAGATCGTTAAGCCGTTTTAAGACGGAATTAAATCCTTTATCGTCAAAAGAATATGCAGTAGAAAACCATAGATGTGATTGGATACCTGCCCCGTCTATTTTAACACCACTATTCTTTAGATATTCAACCATTTTTAAGAAACGTTCTGATTTCCATGTATTACCTTCGATGCCAAAATCGTTTATGTAAAATTTCTTGCTGCTATCAACTGAAGCGGCAATTAAAAACAAGTCTCGAATCAATTCTGGTTTTACCCCTTTACGCAAACCGTAGGTAGGATTATCAGTTTCATTTTCACTATCAGCGATAATTTCATTGGCGACATCCCAAGACTTTAAAACGGGACTATTACGATAATGCCCCATAACTCCTTTAACATGGCGTTCGATCATCTTAAGTGTAGGGGGGTAAGGAACCCAGTCTGGTTTTCCCATGTGCCAGAAAAGGGTATGTCCGTGCAATTCTATCTTATGTTTTAAGCAGAAAGTGGCGATCGCATCTGCTGATTCAAAGGTAAATAATCCTGGCTGTGGTTCAGTAGCGTTCCATTTTAATTCACCATTCGGTGTCACAATGGAACATTCATGAGCCATTAAGTTAGCGTAATCTTTCTCTGTTTGCAAAAATTCATTAGAAATTGCTGCGCCATAATGCTTTCCTTTAGCAGCAGCTAATTGCCGAAGAGAATAATTTAAATTTTTACTTGTATAATTTCCTGCAATAACATTCGTGCCTTGATTTTCTTTTTGGTTATCCTTTTGTAAAAAACCCATAGTTAATAAGGCAGAAAGGGTTGTATATCCTGCTCTTCTTAAAAAATTTCTCCGATAAGGCATAAATTGTATTTAATAAAAATATATAATATTATATTACAAAATAAATTTTGACACTTTTTGATGTTTTGTGATAATTTACACAGTCATTACACAAGATAAAAATTGTTAAACCATAACGCATGTTTGATTTACATCAATTAACTGTACTTTTACATACTAGCGGTAAACATACTACCCTAATAACCCATGTTGCTAGTTATGCAGGAGTGCGATACCTACGGTAAGCTCGGCTAGCGCAGGTGACCACTTAAGCAATAAAATCCCCTCCAGTCAGAAAATTTGGAGGGGTATATGTTAAATGAAACAATTGCGATCTATGCTATCATCGACGACCTACTGAAAGTTATTAAACACTACTGTTCGATAAACGTTTGTCAGATAAGCAATATTTAAAACTTTAAACTGATTCAGTATTTATATCCCTCTTCTGTCACTTTCCGGGTATTCTGAATAAAAGAATAAAAAAATAAAACCCTGAAAGGTAAGTAGGACAATGGATGTAGAATTACAAATCTTGAAACATTTGGCAAGAGATGCTCACCCAACAGTTGCTACCATAGATGAATATTGTGCAGAGTATAAAGACCTGTTTAAAGAAGTAAGAAATTATGAATGCTTAAAATATTTACATCTGGTAATTATGTCACAAATTAAAAGAAAATAATTGCCAGAGATAGCGAAAATTGTAAGTATAAACTCTGCACAATCATTACATTATTTTCTAGCTAATTCAGATTGGTCATTAGATAAATTAAAACAACGAAGATTAAATAAACTCAAAAAAGTACTAGATGCAAATGCAATTACAGTAGTAGTAGATGAAACAAGAGATAGAAAAAAAGGTAAAAAGACTGATTATGTAGCAAGACAATATCTAGGAAGTGTGGGAAAAGTGGATAATGGGATAGTTTCAGTCAATGCCTATGGAGTTTACTCGAATATAACATTTCCTTTAACTGTAAAAGTATTCAAACCGAAAGGGACACTAAAAGCAGAGGATAAATATAAAACTAAAATAGAGTTGGCATCAGAAATTATTACTGAATTAATTGAATCAGGCTTTAATATTAAATTAGTAGTAGATAGTTTATATGGTGAAAGTAGTCATTTTAGTAGAAAACTAACTGAATATAAATTAGATTATGCTGTAGCAATAAGAAGTAATCATGGAGTCTGGCTTCCAGCAGGACAGAGCGTTAGGGCGAATAAGTGGTGTAAATTTAACAGAACATTTAACAATAAAAAATCAGAAACTAGATACATTAGAGAAATAATTTATGGTAAAAAAAGAGCCATAACTTACTGAGAAATAACTACTGGCTTAGAAATCATACCAGAGAATTCTACTTCTTTTGTGATGACAAATCTTCAAGGTAATCTTAATAAAATTTTAGGATATTTATATGGATTAAGAACCTGGGTAGAATATGGTTTTCGACAGTGTAAACAGGAACTAGGTTAGACAGATTATCGTTTCACCAATTTTCAACATATTGAGAGATAGTGGGAAATTATTTTTTGTGTTTACACAATGATTAGTTTAAATTCTCCACCCTTGTTAGGCTTAAATAAATCTCATAAAATTGAAACTGAGGTACAAGAAAATAGTGATGTTGATTTTTATAATCATCAACAATGGAACCATGAATGCGGATGGAAGAATACTTTCAACAATCTGCGTCTCATTGCCCAACCACTCTTACTATTTTGGTTGATTTATCCCTGAATATATATTTTCCCCAATTCTAATTTATTGCTGGGATTCAATCAATTAATTAGTGAAATGAATCAATTTAAACCCTGTTATGCTTCTGGATAATTTCACTTATTTACTACTTACTAACGCCGGAGAGTGACAGAAGAGGGTTATTCCGGAAAGTGACAGAAGAGGGATATACTTACAAAATTGCTATGATCGCGCTTAGTATTCTTAGTTACTATTCATGGTGAGCCGTTTTTAACTAGTGTTCAGTTCATAAACTGTCACTCACTAGATCCCAGCTATTGTTGCAAAAGAGATATTCTTAATTAGTGCAAGGAGTGATACCATTTCACCACATGTTTGTCACAAGTTATCCCAGTAATACTTCCTCCTTAGGAAGTGTTGCAGATTTCAAATGTTGCATCAAACCAGTGAGTTGGTATAAGCTTTTACAGAAAAGCGCTTGAGTGAGCAAAACTCTCAAGCGCTTTTTTGTGTATAAAGAAAACAATCCAACTCTCTACACGGTTAAGCTAATGTTTTAAGTATACATAGATGCAAGAGTTAAGTACTGACAAAATAGCTGTTGCAACATATACTTGATGACTTTAGCATTTGGCGTTCCATCAAAACCTTTTTAAGTGACTAGATGTACCACATGAATTAGTTTTCCTTGCAACGATTCTTCTGCTGTTACAGCATTATCTACTTGTGCTGCAAATTGTTATCAATTACGATTGTTGGTGCAAATAATAATACCGAAGTAGTTAGAATCACGATAATTCTAGCGAATTTTTTGCGTACCTCTGCGCCTCTACCTTGCAGGAAGGTGAAGTGCATCTGCGTTTAAATTTAAACCCTCAATTCGCCACGATTTTATATTTTATGCAAAGCTGTACTTAGCTAACTACAAAATTCACCAACTTTCCAGGCACTACAATTACTTTTTTAATCTCTTTACCTTCGATGTAACGCTGGGCAATTTCTGATTCACGGGCATATTTTTCCAACGCTGCTTTATCTGCTTGTGCTGGAACTTGAATCGAGCCACGAGTTTTACCCATAATTTGAATCACTAAAGTGATTACATCAGCTACCAAAGCAGCAGGATCAAAAGATGGCCAAGTTTGAGTATGAACTGAATCACTTTCACCCAATAAATGCCACAATTCATCAGCAATATGTGGTGCAAAAGGTGCTAGCAATACCACCAAAGTCTGAACACCTTCTGCGTAAATTGGTGAATTTTTTCCGTCAGTATCAGTTAGGGCATTACTCAACTTCATCAATTCTGAAATAGCTGTGTTGAATTGATATTCGTCTTCTACGTCTTCTGTCACCGCTTGAATAGCCGTGTGAATCACGCGCCGCAATTCCTTTTCTATCTTAGTTAAATCAGATTGGGCTTTCTTACGGAATACCCCAGTAGCAACATAATCCGTCACCAAACGCCAAACCCGATTTAAAAAGCGGAATTGTCCTTCTACATCGGCTTCATCCCATTCCAAATCTTTTTCTGGAGGCGCTTTGAACAAGATGAACATCCGCGCTGTATCTACACCGTATTTAGAAATTACATCTTCTGGTGCTACACCGTTGCCCTTTGATTTAGACATAGTGGCGTAAAGACGTTGCAATGGTTCACCTGTTTGGGGATCGTGCGGGTTGGCTGAATTTACCAGATTAGAAGGAATCCATTTATCTTTACCACCCTTATTAGGATTTAAGTAAGTTAAACCCTGCACCATACCCTGAGTTAACAGGCGTTGGAAAGGTTCGTCAAAATTTAACAAGCCTCTGTCCCGCAGAACCTTGGTAAAGAACCGCGAATACAACAAATGTAAAATCGCGTGTTCAATCCCACCCACATACTGATCGACTGGCATCCAGTCGTTTATTTTACTAGAATCAAAAACCTGTTGTTCATTTTTAGCGTCAGGGAAGCGCAAGAAATACCACGAGGAATCAATAAAAGTATCCATCGTGTCAGTTTCCCGTTTCGCTGGAGTACCACAAGTCGGACAAGGTACATTTACCCAGCTTTCTAACTGACTCAAAGGTGAACCGCCACGTCCAGTAAATTCCACCTCTTCTGGCAACTGTACTGGCAAATCTTTGTCAGGAACTGGTACTATCCCACAATTGGGACAGTGAATTACAGGTATCGGTGCACCCCAGTAACGCTGCCGCGAAATCAACCAATCCCGCAAGCGATATTGCACCCGTACTTTACCAAAATCTTGTTGTTGGGCGTATTCAATGATTGCTTGTTTAGCATCTGTGGAAGTCATACCAGTAAAAGCCCCAGAATTAATTAAAATCCCTGGTTCAGTGTATGCCTTGTTGTATTCTATTTGAATGAGTTGTGTAACTTCATCAATCTCTGATGTTGGGGTTAAGTCAAAACCTGCAACATCATCCGGGGAAACGATGACAAAATCAACTGGCAAATCGTAATTTTTAGCAAACTTAAAATCCCGGACATCATGTGCTGGTACACCCATAACTGCTCCAGTACCATACTCATACAGTACATAGTCAGCAATCCAAATCGGCACTTCTTCCCCTGTAAATGGATTAATTGCCTTACCACCTGTGGGGATACCCCGCTTCGGTTTATCTTCAGAGGTACGTTCCAACTCACTTTGATGGGAGACTTCTTTAATAAAGGCTTCTACCGCTGCTTGTTGTTCTTTTGTAGTGACGCGTTTTGTTAAGGGATGTTCTGGTGCTAACACTAGGTAGCTAACACCATAAACTGTATCTGGGCGTGTGGTGTACACTCCGATTTTTTCATCTATCCCAAAAATGGGAAATTCTAAGTAAGCGCCTGTAGATTTGCCAATCCAGTTTGCCTGCATAGATTTGACGCGTTCCGGCCAACCTGTCAATTTATGCAAGTCATTGAGCAATTCTTCGGCATAGTCGGTAATCTTGAAAAACCACTGGCGTAATAATTTGCGTTCAACTATTGCCCCACTCCGCCAAGAACGTCCTTCGTTATCAACTTGCTCATTTGCAAGTACAGTTTTATCGATAGGGTCCCAGTTTACTGCTGCTTCTTTTTGATAAGCTAACCCAGCTTGCAAAAACTGCAAGAAAATCCATTGTGTCCACTTGTAATAATCTGGTGAACAGGTAGCAAGTTCGCATTCCCAATCAATGGATAAACCAAGACGCTGCAATTGTTGCCGCATCTGAGCCATATTCTGATAAGTCCACTTTGCTGGTGGTACACCACGGTCAATGGCAGCGTTTTCTGCTGGCAAGCCAAAGGCATCCCAACCCATTGGGTGTATTACCCGATACCCTTGCATTCGCTTGAGGCGGGCAATTACGTCAGTAATGGTATAATTACGGACGTGACCCATGTGCAGGCTGCCCGATGGATAAGGGAACATGGAAAGAGCGTAGAATTTTGGCTTATTGCTAACTGTAGGTGTTCGATCTAAGCCAAGTTCTGCCCATGTTTTTTGCCATTTTTCTTCAATTGCTGCGGGATTGTATCGAGAATCAACTGAATTTGGTATTTCCAATGGTTTCATGCCTATTACGCTTTATTTGTGCTAATCCTAAGTATTTAGCTATATTTAGTACATACTAACTATTAAGTAATTTTTATGTTTAGTAATTTTGAAAATTAAATTATAAAATAAATTTATAAATCTCCAGTATTTTCTATTCTTATCTATCTTATATTGCTAAAGTTCTTAGGCTATCAGGGAGAGTCTTTATTTATTTACCTATGGGGAAGTTTTATAAAAAACCCTCCATTACTGAGGAGTGCGTTAAGAATGCTGCAAGTGTGGATTACTGACCAGTGGTGTCAACTTTATGTAAAAACCAGTCTAGACACAGCTTTGAGAGATTGTATTGTTGTCTGGTTCCCAGTCTCTAATTGGGAATGCTTAACGGGAGGTGAGCCTCCCTTACTCGCGGCAGAGCTGCAATGACAAGCATTTCCAGCCAGAGGCTGGAAATGAGGTTTGAAAAGGAGTTTTAGCTTAAGTTGACACCTATGCTTCCTGTAGGGCGAATACCGTATCGACGGCATCAATCCTGTAATTCAGGAACAGTTTTTATTTCGAGTTCTGAACGTGTAAACATAGATTTACCATTTCTCAAAAGTGGTATCGGTAGTGAACCATTTGTCAGGTGAGAACATCACCGACTTAAAACTCTAATTGCTTGTTTGCACGGAATGCCTAATCCTAAGGGTAGTCTAGAAAATTTAAACAATTTCATCACAGACACAGAGAAACCATTAACGACTACTATTAGTTTCCGTGCTACTGAAAAGATGAAGCAAGAGGTGAAGGTACAAGATGATCCTGCTGAATTCTGTAGAGAAAGGATTCAGAAAGCACTGGATGATAAAAAAGGAAAGTAGCACTTAATCACTTAACTATTAGAGCGAATACCATTTTTAAAGTTACAAAGGAAATGAAGGAAGAGATATAGAAACAAGTTCTGCCAGGAAAAGAAATTTAGATGGTTAAAATAGGCGATGACTCAATTAAATATAAAATTTTCTGATTTAGTACGGGTTTTTGTCTACAGCACGCTTAAGCCAGGTGAAGCTAACTATAAAAGATACTGTAGTGGCAAAGTAGTTGATGTCAAAACAGCCTTTGTACAAGGCAAATTATTTGCTCTGCCAATGGGCTACCCAGCGATGACTTTAGGGAATAGCCAAGTTTACAGATATTTATTCTCTTTTTCCAACCTAAAGATTTTAAATGAGCTAGATGTGCTGGAAGATTACCAGCCCAATAGACAAACGTCAGAAAATCTCTATAATACACAAATTATCGAGGTATATGAGCCACAGTCGCTCTCTTTGGGTTGAGCTTGGGTTTATTTAATGACTTTAGAGAAAGTCGATCTGTTAGGAGGATTCCTCCAGCCTGGGGGCTGGTGGAGCGACTGTGGTTTAACCCCAAGGTACAGTTATGATCTTTAAATTGTTAACTTTGCGATTAGTTTATGTCCTGTTTGGGGTCGTGTCGTTGCGGCTGTACCTGATAAATTGAATTTTCTGGAGAAGCTACTGCTGCTTTTGGAATTTCAATTACTGGGTTATTTAGTCCTACCATCAGCGGCGAAGGGGGAACTATAGACGCTGAGGACGTTTGTATAGGTTCTCTTTGTGCTCGTTGTGCCAGTTGCGGCACCATCGAACTACCACCTACTAAGCCAGATACTGCACCAATTACACAAGCTGCAACGGATGCACCTCCTAACATCCAGTTAAAACGGGAGCGATGGCGCAAACGTGTCAATACTTGCTGAACTGTTTCTTCTGGCGACTGTTGGGCTGCTGGCACTGGAAGCGTCCGCAAGCCCTGGCGCAGCTTTAACAGTCGAGCATACAGACACTGAACTGAAATATCATTTGCCAGCCATTCTTCTACTTGCCTGCGTTCGGCGGCTGTGACTTCACCATCCAGGTAAGCACTTAATAATTCGAAGCGATCGCGCTTCACCATATCCATAAGACCCGTTGATTCATTGGTATGCTTGGCCATTCCATCTGACAAATCTTGAGGAAGTTGCAAAGGAGAACGGTCGTAAAACTGAGAATCAGTAGTCATCTTAACATTATTACCAATTCATACACGGGTAACCTGGGCCGTAATTTCGGCAAAATTAGCCAATTTTCTACCTTTAGGCAGAAACTATCTATGTCTTTCTAGTAATTCTTAATCTATTCTTAAATTCTACCCAATGGCAGAGGAAAGATACTGTAAATTATGAGTCTAGATAATTCTGCAAGTGGGCTTGCAGCCTCGATCTAGCTCTAGCTATTCTTGACTTCACAGTTCCTAGAGAAACTCCAGTAATTTCGGCAATTTCTTCATAAGCCATGCCTTCGATTTCTCTAAGGACAATGGTAGTACGAAAAACTTCTGGTAAATCTGCGATCGCTTCCCGCAATTGCTCATAAAATTCTCTAGTTGTCAGTTCTTCCTCAGGACCTGGGGTATCGCCGGCGATTTCCCAATCCATCTCGCCGTCCTCTAAGGAACGGGGAGCATCCAGTGACAAAGGACTCATAACCCGCTTGCGTTTCCGTAACTCGTCGTAAAACAAGTTCGTGGCAATGCGGCTTAACCAGCCCCGAAATTTAGCAGGCTCTTGTAATCGGTTAATATTCCGATACACTCGAATCCAAACTTCTTGAGCCAAATCGGCTCTGTCAGTCCAATCTGGAGCCAGGTGGTATAGAACTCGATCGACTTGACTTTGATAGCGGCGTAATAGTTCCGCAAAAGCAGCACGATCTGGTCGCAGTCCAGCTTGACAGCGCAAAATTAAATCGTGGTTAGGGAGTTTGTCAACTTGCACTGATGCTTCTGGATACTTTGCATCAACCGTTGACCAGGATACAGTAATCGACTGACTCATAGATCGTACTGGCTCTAAATCATCCCTATCTATTAGACCTGTTAATGAGACAGAAGTTCCACGCTTAGGTGACGGATTGATGACTGGAACACTGAAGCATACAATTTTGGATACATTTATAGCAATAAGCAGAGCCACTTTTCCTTATACTGCTTCCATAGTTGCATAAGACCGATTAACGAACAAAGGCGCGCTTGAATGCACATTTTAGTAATTTTAGCAACTGGGTATATACGCTTGATCGAGATAATTAAATTTGGTTATAAAAATGAAGATAAAATTTTGTAATTCTAACTTCTTAATACCTTTAAAATTCGGGTAATAATTTCTGGAAGTTAGGTTGCTGTGGTTGCTAAGATAGTGATTTAATTTTTTGATTTCGTTACCAGAATAGTTGCTGATTGTTCTGCTTGTGGCCTGAAGGCAGCACTAGAGTTATGTTGCTCTGGTACGCGGACTTGAAGAAAGAAATTCAGGGAAAATGTAATTGTTAGCGCTAGCAATAGTTTTTCAAACATGATTTTTCATCCATCCACACCATTAATGATTGATTGCTACATTTCAAGAGTTCCACCAAAAAGTCCCAGGAGAGGCTTACGATCCTCAAAACTTTTGGAATTTTGCCGCGCCGCTGGGACAATTTGCATAGTCTTAGTTTGCCCAGAGGTATTGGCAGATTTACAAAGGAAATGATAAGTATTGATAAATTTTTGATAATTAGATGATGAACTCATCCAATTAATCGGTTGGATATGTCAGGGATAAACAATAGGCGATGGCAATGGTAAGAAACGAATCTGTAGGGCGTATGGTAATGCTGCTTTGTTTTGGCACAGCATTTTTATCCTTAGCTGTCCATTGGCGCATTAGTACGGCGGAACGGCAGTATGAAAAGTCTGCATCTACTTTGATGCGGCGAGATCCTACCGGAACTAATATTAAGGGAAGCCGGAGAGAGGGAGTCTACAAAAATCTTTCCCAAGTGAGTTTGGGGGAAATTGCGTTGGCTGGATCTGTGCCACCTGATGAAGTGACCCAAGGCTCGACTACCCAGAGAACATTTACACCAAAGTCCTCTGCTATTAAACCTAAAACTCAATCAAAAATAATTGAGAAGAATTTAGTTAAAACAACTACTCGTAGGGTTTCTACATTCAAGTCTTCTACCATTAAATCGCAAATAATTAAGAAGAATCTAGCTAAAACAACTATTCGTAGAGCTTCTACACTCAAGCCTTCTACTATTGAGCCTCAAACTCAGATCCAAACTATTAAAAATAATGTAGCTAAAGCAAGCGACCTACCAACTCAGACGCGACTAGTGGGACAAGTAGAAAGACAAAATCCAGTTGCAGATAGTTGGCCAAAAGGTCTATGGTCTCAGGCTTCAGCTCAACAAATACCATCTAATAGGCTGGCAAATGTCAAGACCCAAGTGGTAGTTGATTTAAGCGATCGCCGCACTTATGTATACGCAGGAGATGAGGTGATAGCCAGCTATCCCATTGCTGTTGGTAAGAAAGGTTGGGAAACTCCCACAGGTTCTTTCCAGGTAATCCACATGCGACACTATCCAATCTGGCGTCACCCGATTACTGGCAAAGTATTTCAGGCTGGTACGGATAGTCCCTTGGGAGATAGATGGATTGGTTTTTGGTCAGATGGACGGAACGAAATTGGCTTTCATGGCACACCGGATATTGACCTGGTAGGAACGGCTGTATCCCACGGCTGCCTGAGAATGCGTAATTCTGATGTCCGATTGCTATATGAGCAAGTGAGTATAGGGACAAAAGTGTTAGTACGTAATTAATTAATTAAGAGTCGTTATCATTTGGCTTGTCATTTCGCTCAAAATTAGGTGCGTATGTTTGGAGTAAAGCACTAACTTGGCGTACAACCTCATTTCCGGTGTTTTTGCCCAAAGCTTGCCGTTCTGGAAAGAAGTTGGGTCAATCAAGGTAATGGTTAATCGCCTCACTTATTTGTTAAGAAATTAAGTCTTGCAGTTGTGCCTGAGCTGTTTGGCGCTGGAAGTTATCACCTTCTTCTGTAGTAGCATACAAAGGTGGTAGGCGGTTGAGAGTGTAAGCAGCAATATCCCCGACATCTAGAGAACTTTCGCTGGTAGGTTCAATTTCTGCAACTCGGGCGATCGCTTCGGTCATTACCAATTCTTCCATGACGTTTATGAATTGTATACGAGGTATTGCCACTACCTCACCAGTCAATAGCGTATTACCCATCAGCAGAGCCATGTTATATGAGCAAGTGAGTATAGGAACAAAAGTATTAGTACGTGATTAATTAATTAAGAGTCGTTGTCATTTGGCTTGTTATTTGGCTTGTTATTTGGCTTGTCATTTTGCTCAAAATTAGGTGCGTATGTTTGGAGTAAAGCACTAACTTGCCGCACAACCTCATTTCCGGTGTTTTTACCCAAGGCTTGCCGTTCTGGGAAGAAATTGGGTTGATCGAGGTAACGGTTAATCGCCTCACTTATTTGCTGAGAAATTAAGTCTTGCAGTTGTGCCTGAGCCGTTTGGCGCTGGAAGTTAGCACCTTCTTCTGTAGTAGCATATAAAGGTGGTAGGCGGTTGAGAGCGTAAGCAGCGATATCCCCGACATCTAGAGAACTTTCGCTGGTAGCTTCAATTTCTGCGACTCGTGCGATCGCTTCTGTTAGCACCAATTCTTCCATGACATTAATGAATTGTTTACGAGGTACCGCTACTACCTCACCAGTCAAGAGCGCACCCATTAGCCGATCCAACGCCATATACTCTTCAATTGAGAGTTCCGAGGCATTATCACAGATTCTACCGACTTCTGCTTCCATTGCTGGTGTCAAATAACCATCCTGGAGAGCTTGTTCTACAATTTTTTCGATACTCATAACGCTTATCATCATTTATGTTAGCCAAGCAAGGTAGGGACGGTATCAATCCAATTTATTTTGCCTAATTCTCAGCAAAAAATACATAAATTATGCAAAGACAAGATCTATTCTGCCTCTACTAGTTAATGACCTTAGTTCGCCAAGGTGTTGGATCGACAGATTGTCCGTTGACATACAGACCCCAGTGTAAATGTGGCCCCGTGGCTGCACCTGTTGAACCTACTGCACCAATTAGTTGACCAGCTTTCACAAAATCACCTTCTTTAACGTTAATACGACTCAGGTGCATGAAAATACTGGTTACTCCTTGACCGTGATCGATGCCAACTACGTTACCGTGTATCCGAAACCCTTGGGATACCCTACCTACCAAAGCTACTCGCCCAGCGGCTGGGGCAATTACCGGTGAACCGGCAGCACCAGCGTAGTCAAGACCACGATGATAGTAGTCTTTTGCAAATGTACCATTATAGTAGCGACGTACACCATAGTTTGTACTCATCCGCCCTGCATTTGGCTTCAGAAATACTCCATTCCAATACTTTTCTGGTGTTCGTAACGCCTTCAAAGCAGCGACACGCTTCAGTTCATAGTCTGTGGCATCCACTCCGGCTTTGCCAGGTGGCAAAGTAATGCGTTGTACGGGGAATTTACGATTAAGCACATTCACTGCCATGTTTCGCACTTGACCATCCCCTGCAACCCGAAGTGTTCTAGTTCCAGCTTTTTCTAATGGAGTTGTGGGAACAAAAGCCCGATATTGATTGGGTGCAACTTCAAAGGCTGGGTATGTATTTTTACCACTGGCTACTGTTGGATTTGTACTATTCTCTGGATTATCTAGGTTAATCACCACCGAGAGTGTATCCCCTAATTTAGGATTAGTTGGAATCACCTTGACTTGCAAAGCATCTACAGGCAATGCCAAGGCGATCGGGAGAACAGCAAATATTCCCTTTAACATATTTATTGCACGGCAATTGACTGTCAAAATTTTGACATCAAAACTGAGCAACTTTTTATTTGAACTACTAGCGCTATTCTCAGTAATCATAGAACTACAAAAAACCCTTGCTTATATTGGAAAATAGATTAGCTTATTATCGCTAGTGTTTCCTGCTTAAAGCCAATGTTACTAACAACCATAAATTTTCGGAAATTCTCCAGGTACTTATGGATTGCAAGGGCGAATCATTTTATCTGTAATTTTAGGAAATTGGTCTTGACTCTAATAACCAAGGTGTATAGACATTGGCAATCAGCATAAAATTTAGCTGTCATTACATAAATAATACTTGAAGGAAATTTTGGAATCAACTGGACACTTTTTTAACTGGACACTAATATCACATTGTTAGGTTGAAATTGGTATGGGGAAATTACTTAAACTAAGTAAGTAAGTCAGTGAGAGGAAATTAAATTATATATACTAGTAAGTATTCAAAATTTGCTCATAATAACGCTTTATTTGGCAAAAAAAATGATATTAAGGCAAAAATGTGAGTCTGCCTTGCCTCACTTCAAATTTACTTTATAAATCAACTCTGAATGAGAGAATACGCTAATTAACTTTAGGCTGATAGTATTACTTTTGACTTGAGTTTGCCATCTTCCATCTGAACGATGCGATCCGCAATATCTAGGATACGGTTGTCATGAGTAACCATCAAGATGGTACAGCCTTGTTCTTTTGCTAGTTTTTGCATAAGATTGACTACATCTCGTCCTGATTGACTGTCAAGGGCGGCAGTGGGTTCATCTGCGAGGATTATTTCAGGATGACTGACTAAAGCACGAGCGATCGCAACTCTTTGTTTTTGTCCCCCAGACAGTTGATCGGCATAGTAATGCAAATGATTTCCTAATCCTACCTGCTCTAACATCTGGGCTGACCTAGCTTGCATTTTTTTTAACCCAAGATGTTTGTGCAATTCTAGAGCCATTTTGACGTTTTGGAGTGCCGTTAAACTACCATGCAAGTTATGTGCTTGGAAAATATAACCGTTATGGCGTCGTGCTTGCACTAGTTCTTCAGCACTTGCACTACAAAGCTCTTGTCCCAACACTTGCAAACTACCAGATTGGGCAGAACGCAACCCACCCACTAAGGTCAACAAAGTAGTCTTTCCAGAAGCAGAGGGCCCAGTCATGATAATAATTTCACCAGCGTTAATCTCTAAGTTGATATTACATAAAACCTGCTTGCGGAGTGAGCTGTGACCAAAGTGGTGGTCGAGATTCTGGATGGAGATGATGGGAAGCATATTTTAATTGGGGATTGGGAATTAGGGACTGGAGATTAAAGACTGGGGATTGAAAAGATTTCCCAGTACCCAATCCCCAGTCCCCAGTACCTATTTTTAAAACATATCAGCGGGATCGGTGGCTTGGAGTTTACGAGTAGCGATCGCACCGGAAATTGTACACATAATGATGGTCAGCACTAACACCTGCAATGCCCGAATCGCAGTCATGTAGATGGGCAAATTTGTCGCCCTACGAGTCAGTTGATAAAGGGCTAAGGACACTCCCAGTCCAGGGATGAAGCCCAGTGCTGCTAAAATCAACGATTCTTCAAGCACCACACCTAGCAAGTAATAATTGCGATATCCCATTGCTTTGAAGGTGGCGTATTCTCGAACGTGGGCATTAACATCGTTAGAAAGGACTTGATAGACAATGATCACGCCCACCACAAACCCCATTGATACACCTAGACTGAAAATAAACCCAATTGGGGAATTTGTTCTCCAAAAGTTATTTTCAAATTCAATAAATTCGGCGTGAGTTAATACTCTGACATCATCTTTGAGGTAGGCTTTGAGCATTGCTGCTACTTTTTTAGGTTCATAGCCTGGTTTTAGAAGAATCAAACCTAGACTGACACTGCTGGACTGTCGCCCAGAAAATAGCCGCAAAAAATTTTGATCGCTGGTAATCAGGTTGCCATCAAAGCCAAAGGAAGCCCCGACTTGGAATAAGCCACTAATGGTTATTGTGCGCCGTTCTATTTCAGTAGTCAGGGTTTTACCTTGGTCAATTTGAGCGATCGCTTTTTGATAATCTCCTCTTGCACCACGATCAAACAACACGGTATCCGGCATTTTGATCGCTTGTAATTGCTGGTTAACATCGGGTAAGTCAAAAGCTGGTTTGTCTGGGTTAAAGCCGATAATTAACACCCCTGTCTCACGATGTGTTTGGGGATTCTTCCAGATTGTGTTGTTAAAATACATTGGTTGTGCCGACTTCACCCCTGGTATATCCATTGCTTGATAAAGTCGTCGCCGAGAAAATGTAGACAAGCTTGCTAAGTTACGGGCTTGGGGACTAATTAAAACAATGTCTGCTTGCAAACTGCGATGTAGTCTGGTGTTACTGTCATACAGTGCAGTCTGAAAACCTAGCTGCATGAACATCAGAAGATCAGCAAAGGCAATGCCTGATAATGCCACTAAAAGACGGCTTTTTTCATGATTCAGTTGCAGCCATCCTAGAGGAGTTCGCCGTTGCAGTTGTTTGAGCAATCCCATAATTAGGTACTGGGGGTTGGGGACTGGGAATTAGGGATTGGGGATTTTGAGTCTTTAAGCTAGATGAATCAGTCTTTGAGGTGGATGAACGAGGCTTTGAAGTGGATGAATCCAGTTCTAACTCTCCCCTGCTCCTCATTTACCAGTCCCTAGTCCCTAGTCCCCAGTCCCCAATCCCCAATCCCGAATTTTTCACAATTCAATTACTGCCTTAACTTGCATATTGGTTAAGGTGGCAGCTTTTTGGCTGGAAGTTTCATCTAATCGGATGTGGACTTCTACTACTCTGTTGTCAATATTGCTGACGGGATCTGTGTTAATGACATTTTGCCGTCGCACTTGCAAGCCTTTGCGATCTACAATTCCCTGCAATTCAATTGGGAGAGAATCACCGAGTACTTGCACTTGCTGCCCTAAATGCACTTTGCCAATATCGCTTTCGTAGACTTCGGCGATGACATACATCTGGCTGGTTTGTCCAATATCTGCAATGCCATCATTTGATACTAATTCCCCAGGATGTGTATGGATCTCAAATACCTGTCCATTTTGGGGCGATCGCACTACAGCTTGTTCGAGATTAACTTTTGCCAGATTCATGGCTGCTAGGGCACGATTGACTTCTGCTTTAGCAGCATCTACATCCACTCCGCGCACTTCAGCGATTTCATCAAGTGTTGCTGTGGCTTGTTTAACTTGTTGCTGACTAGTTGATTGGGTACGATTTAACTGTGCTTGGGCTTCTTGCAAGCTTTTTTGGGCGGTTTCCAAGTTTAAACGCTTGCTATCCCGTTGGGAGGCGGAAATTGCGCCTTGTTGATATAGTTGCTGATAGCGTTCGTCTTCTGCTTGGGCGTTATACGCTTCGGCTTGAAATCGCTCAATTGTCGCGGCTTGGGCATTAATATTACCTTGGCGTTCGGCTTCTAGACGAGCGATCGCAGCTTTTTGGGCGGTAATTTCACCCTGTTTAGCACCTGCTTGGATACGGTTTAGGTTTGCTTGGGCTACTTTCACTTGTTCCTGTACCTCTTTAAATGCTGCTTGCAAGCGATCGCGGCTGTTCAAAATTGCGATCGCTTGTCCAGCCTTTACCCTATCGCCCTCCTTTACTAACAACTTTTCTACCCGACTTCCTTCCGCAGACACCGCAGCAGAAAGTTTAATTACCTTTCCCTGTGGTTCGAGTCGCCCTAAAGCTGTTACTGTTTTTAATTGTGGCAATTGTGTTGCTAGTACTTGTGCCTCTTGATTGGCATAATTTTGCCCACGTTTTACTATATAAAAACTTATGCCGCCAACTAATAAAGATATAGTTATACCTGTAGCAACGGATGGACGCAGAATAGACTTAGGGAACATTCTGTACCCTAGCTTTGAGTTTCGCACCATAGATTACCTCTTAACTAGTGGCGCATAAAAAAGAACAGACTAAGCTTTTATCCTTACTTGTTTGCTAATTCCTACTTTTTGGAGTCAGTTATTGTTGATTTATCACTTCCAAATCCATAAAATAATTTGGAACTTGTTGATATTTTACTTAGATAAACTGATTTAACTGGTTAGGATCACAACGAATATCTTTACCGAATTAGAGGTTTATGTTTTTAGCAAACTACTTTTGTTTTATGAAAGTACTCAGGTATAGTAAACGGTTTTAAAATTCCAGGTTGTAACAGCGCCAACAATCACAATCAAATTAAGTAAATAACAAAAAATGTTTAGTATGATTACGAGCGGTATAAATTTATATCAATTTTTAGTAATTTTAATTACAACCACTAAAAATATGTTGATCGTATTTAATTTGTGAGAATTGCTCAAAAAGAATCTGCTTAAGATACTGCAACAACAGCACTGTCATTTAATAATTTGCCATCTTCCATATAAACGATGCGATCGGCAATATCTAGAATACGATTGTCATGAGTAACTAAGAGAATAGTACAATCCTGTTCTTTAGCTAGTGTTTGCATCAAGTTGACCACATCGCGTCCCGATTTACTGTCAAGGGCGGCGGTGGGTTCATCCGCTAAAACAATTTTAGGACAACTGACCAACGCACGAGCGATCGCAACTCTTTGTTTTTGTCCCCCAGATAAATCATCAGGATAATAATTCAGGCGCTCTCCTAATCCTACCTCCTCTAACATTAGGGCTGACCGGGTTTTCATTTCTGCTGCCGAAATATTTTTATGCATTTCCAAGCCCATTCTGACGTTCTGGAGTGCTGTTAGGCTACCGTGCAAGTTGTGAGCTTGGAAAATATAACCGTTATTGCGTCGTGCTTGAGTAAGTTGTCCTTTGTTAGCGCCACACAGTTCTTGTTCTAATATCTGCAAACTGCCGGATTGGGCAGAACGCAAGCCGCCGACTAAAGTAAGAAGTGTAGTTTTACCAGAACCAGAAGGCCCAGTCATAATAATAATTTCGCCGGCGTTAATATCTAGGTTGATATCAAAGAGAACTTGCTTGCGGAGTTGACCATGACCGAAGTAGTGGTCGAGATTTTTCACAGAGATGACAGGAGACATATTTAGGGGTTAGGGATTAGGGATTGGGGATTGGGTATTGGGGATTGGGTATTGGGGATTGAGGATGGTTATTCTCCCTTATCCCCCTAGTCCGTAGTCCCTAGTCCCCAGTCCCCAGTCCCTATTTCTTAGAACATATCTGCGGGGTCAGCAGACTGTAATTTCCGAGTAGCGATCGCACCAGAAATGATGCACATAATCATCGTCAGTGTTAATACGGTCAAGGCCCGTGCTACGGTCATGTAAACTGGCAAATTGGTGGCATTACGAGTTAAATGATAAAGTCCTAAAGGTGCGATCGCTCCTGGGATAAACCCCAAAATCGCCAAAATTATCGCCTCTTCAAACACCACACTTAATAAGTAGAGATTGTTATATCCCATTGCTTTAAAAGTGGCATATTCTTTGATATGGGAATTCACATCTGTAGAAAGAACTTGATAGACGATAATCACGCCTACCAAAAACCCCATTGCTACACCCAGGCTGAAGATAAACCCAATCGCCGTATTTGTTTTCCAGTAATTTATTTCAAATTCGAGAAATTCTGCTTTGGTTAAAACTTTAACATCATTATCTAAATGAGATTGTAAAGTTATTTTCATCTGTTGTGGGTCATAGCCTGGTTGCAGCTGCACCAAACCAAGACTGACACTGCTGGCTTCTTGTCTGGGAAATAGTCGCAGAAAGTTTTGGTCACTGGTGATTAAAGTACCATCAGCTATAAAGGAAGCCCCGACTGAAAATAAGCCGCTAACAGTAATTGTCCGCCGTTCTATTTCGGTTGTGACAGTTTTACCTTGGTCAATTTTGGCGAGTACTTCATTGTAATCTCCTCTAGAGGAGCGATCAAACAGAACGGTATCTGGTAGCTTAATCGCATCTATTTGGCGATTCACATCCGCTAAGTTCAACACTTGCAGATCAGGATTGAACCCCATAACTAATATTGTCGTTTTCTGATGTGTTTGGGGATTTTTCCAATCAACAATGTTGACATACATTCCTTCTGCCGACTTTACACCTGGTACATCCATTGCTTGATACAAACGCCGCCGCGTAAAGCTAGACATATATGCTAGGTTACGTGCTTGGGGGCTGATGACAAACATATCAGCCTGCATACTCCGATGCAGCATTGTGTTACTTTCAAATAGGGCATTCTGAAACCCTAGCTGCATGAACATTAGAACATCGGCAAAAGCAATACCTGACAATGCCACCAAAAGACGACCTTTTTCATGACTCAGTTGCAGCCATCCTAAAGGCGTTCGCCGCCGCAGTTGCTGGATAAATCCAATCACAGTTCAATCACCGCCTTGACTTGCAAATTAGTTAAGTTAGAAGCATTTTGGCTGGATAGTTTATTCAGTTGCACATGCACTTCCACTACTCTGGCATCAATATTGCTAGAGGGGTCAGCGTTGATCAGATTTTGCCGCTTTACCTGCATAGCAATCCAATCCACTCTTCCCTCTAATTCATGGCGGAGGGAATCACTACTTACCAACACCGGTTGTCCCGGACGCACTCTCTTGATATCACTTTGGTAGACTTCTACTACTGCATACATCTGGTCGGTTTGACCTAAGGCCACAATTCCTTCATTGCCAACAGTTTCTCCGGCTCGGGTATTAATCTCCAAAATTCGACCGGCTTTAGGAGCTACAACGTATGCCTCTGCCAGTTCTGCTCTAATTTTCTCCACTGTGGCTTGAGCACTGTCTATCTCTGCTTGTGCATTTGCTATATCTGTGGGACGAACTTCAGTGGTTTGATTTAGGTTAGCTTTTGCTTCGTTAATCTGCTGTTGCAAGCTGGCGAGGGTTTGATTTTGGTTGGCTTTTGCTTCGTTAAGCTGCTGTTGTAGGGTGGCTACAGTTCTTGTTTGGGTGGCTTGGCTTTCAATTAAGGCTTGAGTAGAAGTTTCGGCGCTTAGGCGTCTTTGATCAACTTCCTGGCTAGAAATTGCTCCTGCTTTGTATAAAGTCTCGTAGCGCTGCACGTCAGCTTGGGCATTATTTTTCTCAGCTGCTACGCGAGCCACTGTTGCTTGCAAGCTACGTTGTTGCCCAAGGAGTTCTGCTTCTAGACGATTAATTGTTGCTTGCTGAGTTTTAATGTTTCCTTGTAGTTCTACTTGTACACGATTTACCGTAGCTTGGCGCGCTCCAATTTCTCCCTGTTTGGCTCCAGCTTTTACCTGGTTAAGGCGGGATTTGGCAACTTGAACTTGTTTTTGTGCTTCACCCAAAGTAGCTTGTAGGCGGGCGCGGTTGTCCATAATCGCAACTACTTGCCCAGCTTTGACGCGATCGCCTTCTTTCACCAATAGTTGCTCTACCCGATTTCCTTCACCCATTGAAGAAGGCGCTGACAGTTTTATTACCTCCCCCTTTGGTTCCAACCGCCCTAATGCTGTTACTGTTTTTACCACAGGCTGAACTGCTACTGGTGCTTTTTGCTTTTCATTACCTGTAGCCTGAAGCCTCGTTACTGTATAAACACTGAAACCACCTATGGCAAAAGCTGCAATTATTGCAAGTAGAAGAGGCGATCGCAAAAGATTCTGAGAAGACCTTAAACCCTCTGAATTCCTATTTTGCTCCATACTATTTTCCCTGACCACCAGTAGCAACTTGTACTAAACTGTACAGTTCAATTTATGCTAAACTAAACGGACTAGTTTAGTCAACATGATATAACTAAACTTGTCAATTAATTTGCAAAGGCATTATGCAGCGGAATGCTATTCCCTACTGGGATTAATTATCTAATACACAGAGTCAAGCTGATAAAAAAGGTTTTTGAGCTTTATCGAAGAGTAAGTAAGTTGACACAATTAAACCAAACTATATGAAGAAAGATAAACTACACTAAAACTCTCTTCTTTCATACCTCTGTGCCTTATCCCAAGGACAAATTTTGCCGCCGATCTAGTTATGTTTATTTTCGCCATTTTGTACTGGATATTTTGCAGCATCTATTAATATTGTTTATAAGAAAGGATAATTAATAAATGGTACGCATCAAAACTGACGAAATCGATCGAGACAATTCCGTTGATAAAGTAGAGCAAATTCTGCAAGGGGCAATGCAAGAATTCCTTCAACATGGTTATGCTGGTACAAGCATGGATCGGGTAGCGGTAGCAGCAGGTGTTTCTAAAGCGACAGTTTACAGCCACTTTCAAGATAAAGAAGGACTTTTTAAAGTACTGTTAGAGCAACTGACAAGCGAAAAAAATAGCTCCATTTTTGGCACAGAACCAATTGAAGGAGAACCAGGTGTTATACTGCACCAGGTAGCAACCAAAGCATTAGAGCAAATGCTTAACGACAAAGAACATAGTGCATTTATGCGAGTACTAATTGGGGAATCTGGGCGTTTTCCTGAGTTAGCTCAAATTTGTGTTCAAGCGATGATTAAGCCAGTAGCCCAAACTCTCACTCAATACTTGGCGGCTCCTGAATTAAACATACCTGACCCAGAGGCAACAGCGAGAATTCTCTTAGGAGCATTGGTGCATTTTCATATTACTCAAAATGTGATGCATGGGAAGGACATCGTACCAATGGAAAGCGATCGCCTGATTGATGCCTTTACACACCTAATCACTAAATGCGCCGATTGATTGGTTATATCCAGGCGCGTGGCGCTTGTTTGGTCGGAAAGTCAAATTTAGCTTGAGTAACAGTTGACTGTTTTTTCCATAGAAACTACAGTACTATCTCCGGCTTATTTCGTTCCTTACAAGCTGCCACAAATACATCCTCTAGCGATCGCTAGATAACTAGGCAGGAATGACTTGAATAACTAAGGCGCGTTTATCCAGCGACTGGATTTTACCTACT
The DNA here is from genome assembly GCF_036917575.1 of Nostoc sp. GTDB lineage: Bacteria > Cyanobacteriota > Cyanobacteriia > Cyanobacteriales > Nostocaceae > Nostoc. Next base: position 38,028 of record NZ_JBALDC010000079.1, read on the forward strand.
TGACTGAGATCGTTTGCAATTCGGTCTAGCATCTCTCCCGCTTTTTCACGATATTGATGTTCTCGGCCTCGTAAACGAATGGCAAACTTGACAGAATCGCCTTTACTCAACCACTGACCTGCTTGTTCAATGCGTAAATTATAATCAGCCACACCCACGTTTAGACCGAATCGAACTTCCTTTACCGTGGGTCTAGCACTTTGGCTCTGACGTTTTTTCTTTTGATATTGAAGTTTGCCATAATTGAGAATCTTGGCGATTGGAGCATCTTTACCTTGGGAGACTACAACTAAGTCAAGCTCTAAGCTTTCGGCTAGCTGTAACGCCTCATTGGTGTCGATCAGACCACGATTGTTATTCTCATGGTCAATCAAGAAGACGCTAGGTGATTTGATTTGTGAATTAATCAGTTGCTTTTGGATTGCGATAATGAATTTCTCCCATTTGTTCAATACTTTGCTTTACAAGCAGGTAATGCCAATTTAACACAACACTGAATCAGAGCAACTTTAACAACGCAATAGACGGCAATCTGTTAGAATTAACTACTGCGGCACTCGCTCTTCAGTCTTTGCGCTATTGCCCATCTAGCTTTTCAATAATTTTTATCCGCCCGCCTAAGACTGACGCCATCATTGGCGACAGGCCGATATTATTTATGGAGTTTTATGTCTTTTTCTGATCTCGGCTTGTCCAATGAAATTATTCGTGCTGTTACCGAACGAGGCTACACCGAACCCACGCCAATTCAGATGCAGGCGATTCCTGCTGTCTTGTCGGGTAGCGATTTGTTAGCTGGTGCACAAACTGGCACTGGAAAAACTGCTAGTTTTACACTGCCGCTTTTGCATCGGTTGTCGTCTAACAACAGCAAAGGAACGTCTCATAGATACCCACCAATCCGGGCGTTGATTCTCACTCCGACTCGCGAACTCGCTGCACAAGTAGAAGAAAGCGTGCGCGAGTATGGCAAATACTTAAATCTCAACTCGATGGTGATGTTTGGCGGAGTCAGTATTAATCTGCAAAAACAGCGTTTGAGGGGTCGAGTGGATATTTTGGTCGCTACTCCAGGGCGACTGCTAGACCACGTACAGCAGGGGACGCTGAACCTATCGCAGATTGAAGTTTTGGTGCTGGATGAAGCCGATCGGATGCTGGACATGGGTTTTATTAATGATATCCGCCGCATCCTCTCACTCTTGCCCAAACAGCGACAGAATTTGCTATTTTTCGCTACTTTCTCCGACAAAATTAAGGCACTGGCTGCCGGACTACTCAATCACCCAACGATGATTGAAGTAGCACGCCGCAACGTTACTGCCGACACGATCGCACAGAAAGTTTACCAGGTTGACCGTGACAAGAAACGCCAATTACTTGCTCATTTGATTCGGCGAGATAATTGGTATCAAGTGCTAGTGTTCACTCGCACTAAGTATGGTGCTGACCGTTTGGTGAAGCAGTTGGGCGAAGACCGCATTCAAGCATTGGCAATCCACGGTAATAAGAGCCAGCCAGTGCGTACCAACGCTCTGGCAAAGTTCAAAAATGGTAGCTTACAAGTATTGGTGGCGACAGATATTGCTGCTAGAGGTCTTGACATCAGCGAACTGCCCCATGTAGTTAACTTCGATTTGCCCAATGTGCCGGAAGATTATGTTCATCGTATTGGTCGCACCGGTCGCGCTGGCGCATCAGGTGAAGCTGTATCGCTGGTGTGCGTCGATGAACAGCATTTATTGACAGATATCGAAAAACTGATTAAGCAACGCTTGCCGAAGGAAGTGGTTACTGGTTTTGCGCCCAACCCCGATACCAACCCCGAACCAATCCCAAATGGACGGCAACACAGAGCCAAGCCGGGAGGTGATAAGCGTCCGGCTCGTACTCCTAAACCGTTACCACAGACATCAGCTAAACGTAAGGCAGCACCACCTGCCACCAATGGCGAGAAACCTGGCGCTCGTTCGTCTGGATCGCGCCGTTCTCCTAAACGCGATCGCTGATGTTCGTTAGCTGTTCAATAGATTGATTTTTCACGGGTTCTGCAAAACCTCACTTCCATTCCTCTCGCCGACAAATTTTTGGTGTATACACAAGTCTTTATAGAGTTGTGCTAGAAGCTTTTAATTTAATACGCTGTAATCTCTGTCACATACAGTTGTCGGAATGCAGTTAGCAGTGTCATAAAGAAAAGGTGAAGGTTAACCTGTAGGGTATAACTTACCTTAAAATTGCTTGACCTCTAGCTTCGATGGATCGGATCACACTCATGACTGAACTCACGCTACGCCTACAAGAAGGAGATACCGAGACAACGATCGCAGTTGACCAAGATATATTTACGATTGGTCGTTTGCCGGAATGTAACTTGTACTTACCTTTTGGTGGAGTATCCCGCAACCATGCTCGTTTGGTAAAAACGGCTGATGGTGTGTGGACTATTGAGGATCTGGGTAGCAAAAACGGGACGCAAGTCAATAAATATCTGGTTAATTATCCCCAAGAGTTACATCACGGCGATATCGTTTGGCTGGGCAATGTCAGTATGGTAGTACTGCTCACAACCCCTGTTTCTCAACTGACACCTGAGTATTCCGGAATTTCGGACATCAATGAGCAAAGAACAATCCTTCACAATGTCGAACAATTACAACAGCAATGGATTGCAGCTGATAGTAATGATGGCGACATCATCAATAATAAGGACAAAACCATTGCCCGTCTCAAAGATTTAGTGGACATAGCAAAAAATCTTTGTGCAGCCGCGTCGATAGAAGAGATTTTTTCTCAGGTACAGCAAGTAGTTTTTCGTTACCTTGATAGTATTGATCGCTTGGCATTGTTAATTGATGTCAATGGTCGCGGTCAGTTGGAATTAATGAATGCTGCCACTAGAAACGTTTCTCAACATAAACATCTCCCTTCTGATGGTAGTTGGATTAGTCGTAGTATCTGTCAAAAGGTCTTTGAGGAAAAAGTAGCCATTCAAACTGGTGATACTCATCAGGATGAACGGTTTGCTAGCGAACAGAGTATTTTAGTCAAAGGCATTCGTAGCGCGATGGCAGTGCCTTTATGGGATGAAAGTAAAGTTGTGGGCGTACTGTATGCCGATGCCAATTTTTCTTCTTACCATTGGGCAAATGAAGGTGAAGAAGAATTGAGCTTTTTTTCAGCTTTAGCAAACCTTGTAGCTTCTAGCGTGCAACGTTGGCTATTAGTAGAGAAACTCAAAACAGAAGAGATGATTCGTCACCGACTAGAACGTTATCATTCTCCAGCTGTTGTACAGCAATTGATTTCTGTAGGTGGATTACCGGGTGGTCGTTTAGCGCCAACAGAGAGCGAAATCAGTATTTTGTTTGCTGATTTAGTGGGCTTTACAGCAATTTCTGAACAATTAACACCAACTGCGATCGCTCAACTATTAAATAATTTATTTGAAGAAATGCTAAAAGAAGTGTTTGCTTGGGGCGGTACTTTAGATAAATATATTGGTGATTGCATTATGGCATTTTTTGGCGCTCCAGAACCGCAAGCAGATCATGCCGACCGTGCTGTTACTGCTGCCAAAGGAATGCTTACTCGTCTTGAACATCTTAATGCCAATGGTTTTTGGTACGAACCCCTGCAATTACGTATTGCAATTAATAGTGGTAAGGCTGTAGTGGGAGATGTCGGTAGTTCCCAGAGAGTAGATTATACGGCATTAGGCGCGACAATTAATCTTGCTGCTCGAATGGAAGCAGTTTGTCCACCTAGTGAATGCATAATTAGTGAAGCCACCCATACAATGCTTTCACAATCCTCAGACTTTCAAGAAATGGGAGATTATCGTTTCAAAGGTATTGAGCGATTAGTTAAGGTTTATCAGACAAAATTACAATCAGCACCAACAATCATTGCTCCAATCATTAATCTTTAAGAGTTGGGCATGATGAGGAATAGGAAAAAATCACTAAAAGGTTGTTTAAAAAGTAGTTTGCTGTAATTTTAATCACATTATTACCCCCCTTAATCCCCCCTTATAAAGGGGGAAAATAAGGAATTTTGTTCCCTCCCCTTTATAAGGGGAGGGTTAGGGTGGGGTAAAAAATACTTGATACATCAATCATGACTTTTAAAACATCCTCTAATAATGAATTACATATTCCCTGCGTGTAGTGAGTTTTACACCTGTTTTCATTTATCTAGACCATACTTTTATAAATCCCCGAACCCATACCCTACAAACAAAAAAAAACTACCTGAAAGCCTTATCTAATCGAAAGTTTGATTAGTGAGTACATTATTAATACATATTAATAGATGCGATATTGCCAATGAGATACTAATATTTGCAGTATTTATTTCAACCTAACTCAAGAGCCAAAAACCATTAACAATTCATCATTGAAACAAGGGTAAATCCTACTATAACTCTTGAATTTTCCAATTTTAATACACTAACTTCCTAGCTCTGGGTATTTCTAATTATTCTATTTACGTGTTCTGATAATGCAGCTTAAAGGCGGGGACAAAAATCAAATTATGAACAAAACCTTTGCAACCATCGACGGGAATGAAGCTGTTGCCCGTGTTGCTTACAAATTAAATGAAGTGATTGCCATTTATCCCATCACTCCCTCTTCAGCAATGGGTGAATGGGCTGATGCTTGGTCAGCAGAAAATCGTCCGAACCTCTGGGGTACTATTCCCAGCGTCGTGCAGATGCAAAGCGAAGGGGGAGCGGCTGGTGCTGTGCATGGGGCATTGCAAACAGGTTCTCTGAGTACCACCTTCACGGCATCTCAGGGATTATTGTTGATGATACCCAATTTCTACAAAATTGCTGGTGAGTTGACTAGCGCTGTAGTTCACGTTGCCGCCCGTTCCTTGGCTACTCATGCTTTATCAATTTTTGGCGACCATAGCGACGTAATGGCAGCTCGGGCGACTGGTTTCGCCCTGCTGTGTTCTGCTTCGGTGCAGGAAAGTCAAGATTTTGCTCTCATTGCCCATGCTGCTACCCTAGAGGCGCGAGTCTCCTTTATGCATTTCTTTGACGGCTTCCGCACCTCCCATGAAGTGCAAAAAGTCAAACTGCTTGCAGATGACGATTTGCGATCGCTCATCCACGATAACTTAATACTCGCCCACCGCAGCCGCGCCCTCACCCCAGATCGCCCTGTATTGCGGGGGACTGCCCAAAACCCCGATGTTTACTTCCAAGGACGTGAAGGCGCTAACCTTTACTACAACGCCTGTCCAGAAATTGTCCAACGCATCATGGATGAATTTGGCGAACGCACGGGAAGGCATTATCAAATCTATGAATATTACGGCGCGGACGATGCCGATCGCGTTATCGTTCTTATGGGTTCAGGTTGTGAAACCGTCCATGAAACAGTAGATTATCTTAACGCCCGTGGTGAAAAACTTGGTGTGGTGAAAGTGCGACTTTATCGCCCCTTTGATGTCCAAAGATTTGTTGCAGTATTACCAACTAGTGTAAAAGCGATCGCAGTTCTCGACCGCACCAAAGAAGCAGGTAGCGCCGGGGAACCGTTGTATTTAGATGTGGTGGCTGCTATTCATGAGGCATGGGGAGATAAGAGAGCAGGGGGAGCAGGGGAAGCAGGGGAGGCAGGGGGAGAAAATACTTTCTCATCTCCTAAAATTATTGGTGGTCGTTACGGTCTTTCTTCTAAAGAATTTACGCCGGCGATGGTGAAGGGCATTTTTGACAACCTTGCTCAAGTTAAACCGAAGAACCATTTTACTATCGGTATTAATGACGATGTAACTTACACTTCTCTCAACTTTGACCCCAGCTTCTCTACAGAATCGGATAATGTTGTTCGGGCAATGTTCTATGGGTTAGGCGCTGATGGTACTGTTGGCGCTAACAAAAACTCCATCAAGATTATTGGTGAAGAAACCGACAATTACGCCCAAGGCTACTTTGTTTTCGATTCCAAGAAATCTGGCTCAATGACCGTTTCTCACCTCCGCTTCGGTAAAGAGCCAATTCGTTCCACCTACCTAATTGACCAAGCCAACTTTATTGGTTGTCATCACTGGGGATTTCTGGAACGCATAGATATTTTGAAGGCTGCTATTCCTGGGGCGACTTTGTTGCTTAATAGTCCTTATGATGCAGATAGCGTCTGGGAATATCTGCCAGTGAAGATGCAGCAGCAAATTATCAATAAGCATTTGAAGTTATACGTGATTAATGCTAGCGAAGTTGCCCGTGAAAGTGGCATGGGTGGCAGAATTAACACCATTATGCAGGTATGCTTCTTTGCCTTAGCGGGTGTCTTGCCGCAAGAAGAAGCGATCGCTAAAATCAAACAAGCGATTGACAAGACTTACGGTAAAAAAGGTGCAGAAGTTGTCCGCATGAACTTGCAAGCTGTAGACAACACCTTAGACAACTTACATAAAGTAGATATCCCACAGACAATCCAAAATCCTCACTCTTGTACAGACGCGATTAATTCCGTCTTTTCTAATTCCGCTCCCGAATTTGTGCGAGAAGTTCTGGGCAAAATCATGATTTGGGAAGGTGATGATTTACCTGTTAGCACACTACCTATTGATGGCACTTTTCCCGTGGGTACTGCCAAGTGGGAAAAACGTAACGTTGCCGAAGAGATACCTGTGTGGGAGCAGGATGTCTGCATACAATGTGGTAAGTGCGTCATGGTTTGTCCCCACAGTGCTATCCGTGCCAAAGCTTATCAAGCCGATGAGTTAATTAATGCACCAGAAACCTTTAAGTCAACTGGTGCAAAAGATAAAGACTTTGCCAATCAAAAATTTACCATTCAAGTTGCCCCAGAAGATTGTACGGGATGTACGATTTGTGTAAATATTTGCCCTGCTAAAGATAAATCTCAGCCATCGCTGAAAGCAATTAATATGGCGCAGCAGTTGCCATTGCAAGAGCAAGAGCGGAAAAACTGGGATTTCTTTTTGAGTTTACCTAATCCTGACAGGCGATCGCTAAAATTAAACCAAATTCGCCAACAACAACTGCAAGAACCATTGTTTGAATTCTCTGGTGCTTGTGCAGGTTGTGGGGAAACACCTTATTTGAAATTATTAACACAATTGTTTGGCGATCGCGCTGTCATCGCCAATGCTACAGGTTGTTCTTCAATTTATGGTGGTAATCTCCCCACCACACCTTGGACAACCAACGCCGAAGGACGCGGCCCGGCGTGGTCTAATAATTTATTTGAAGATAACGCCGAATTCGGTTTTGGCTTTCGCCTTTCCCTCGATAAACAAGCTGAGTTTGCGGCAGAATTATTGCAAGAATTGGGAAGTGAAATAGATGAAAACCTTGTCTACTCCATCCTAAAAGCTGAACAAAAATCTGAGGCTGACATTTGGGAACAGCGCGAAAGGATAAAACTGTTGCAGCAAAGGTTAGATGAAATTGTCACTTTCGATCCCAATCTCAAATCCAAAATCCAAAATCTCAAATCTCTTGCAAATTACTTGGTAAGAAAAAGCGTCTGGATTGTTGGCGGTGACGGTTGGGCTTATGATATTGACTTTGGCGGTATCGATCATGTAATTGCTAGTGGTCGAAATGTCAACATCTTGATCATGGATACAGAAGTGTATTCTAATACAGGCGGTCAATCTTCCAAAGCCACGCCACGAGCCGCAGTTGCTAAATATGCCGCCAGTGGTAAGCCAGCACCAAAAAAAGACTTAGGGATGATTGCCATGACCTACGGAAATGTCTACGTAGCGAGTGTAGCCCTTGGTGCTAAAGATGAACATACCCTGAAAGCATTTCTGGAAGCAGAAGCTTATGATGGCCCATCAATAATTATTGCTTACAGCCATTGCATCGCCCACGGCATCAACATGAGCACCGGGATGAATCACCAAAAAACTTTGGTAGAATCAGGTCGTTGGTTGCTGTATCGGCATAATCCAGAGTTGCTTAACCAGGGTAAAAATCCATTGCAATTAGATATGCGATCGCCTACGCAATCTGTAGAAGATTCGATGTATCAAGAAAATCGCTTCAAGATGCTTACCAAGAGCAAACCCGACGTTGCCAAACACTTATTAGAACAAGCCCAAGCTGAAGTAGATGCGCGTTGGCAAACGTACCAATTTCTGGCAAAACGCGATATTCTCTAAACATTAACCCTAACTTTAGTTATAAAAATTGCGATTTAAGTAACTCAAGTCGCAATTTTCGTTATAAAAACCCATTATTTTTGTTACAAACATCAGAATTTTCGTTACAAAAAACCATTTTGGTTACTAAATTCATTATTTTTGTAACAAACATTATAAATTTTGTGAGAAAAAGACCATTTTAGTTACTAAATTCATTATTTTCGTTACAAACATGGAAATTTTTGTTACAAAATCACCATTTTAATTACTAACGCTGTGGTTTAAGTTGTATTAAACCGCAGTTTGGTCAACAAACGCGCAAATATGGGGTTTGATTCCTCAACCCAATCTGTAAAAAAGAGTGCAATGTCTACGACAGACTGTGACGCTCGAACGCAAGAGCAGGTTGCAGAGAAGATTTATTAATACTTATCAAAAGAGGCTGCGCCTAACTTAATTGTACTAAGAGGACGCTATCGCTGACACAAAAACTTAATATACCACTTCCTAAAATTTACTCTAACTTTATTAGAATAATACCCAGCCTCTTGACAATGCTTAAATCTTTATAAGAGTATTTAAGTGATTTAACAGTTATTAAAGTAATTTTTGCTTACAAAATAAAATAGGTTACTAGTTGACACCAAAAGACTCCTTGTAATTCGCGATTAAATTTCCTAATTACAAATTACAAGCTGACAAATTATTCAATTATCGCTATCGCTTAGATGTGGCAGTAGAAAGGTATCACAGAGGGTAAGCAAAGAAATATTAATAGATATGCAAATCAATTTTAGAAGAAATCAATTTTAAAAGAGAGCAGGTACGTAGGCGTAGCCCATCGTAGATCATCGCCCAATCTACAACACAACAAGAGATCACCAATCTAATGGCAGTGGGAAAAAGACTGAGAGAGCGAATTGTATTAAGATTTTTGTGAAAATTCTGACTGAGCAGCTAGATACTCAGCCTCTTAGTACAGATTAGCAAAAATAAGCGATCCCTTGGAAATGTCTAAAATTTTTATGCGATCGTAATTACAAACTACAAATTACGAATTACGCCTTGCAGTATAAGTGTCTTTGCTAATGACTAACGACAAATACTCATAAAAACTAACACTGGAGAAATGATGGCAAATTCAACTTTTAACCTTTCGGATCTCAACGGCGCTAACGGCTTCGCTATCAACGGCATCAAGTCGGGTGACTACTCAGGCTATTCTATCAGCAGTGCCGGAGATGTCAACTCAGATGGCATCGATGACCTGATTATCGGGGCACCATTTGCTTCCCCCAACGGCGACTCTTCTGGGCAGAGCTACGTGGTGTTTGGCAAGAGCACAGGCTTTAACGGCACTCTCAACCCCTCTAACCTCAACGGCGCTAACGGCTTCGTTATCAACGGCATCAAGTCGGGTGACATATTAGGCTATTCTATCAGCAGTGCCGGAGATGTCAACTCAGATGGCATCGACGACCTGATTATCGGGGCACCTGGTGCCACCCCCAACGGCTACAGGTCAGGGCAGACCTACGTGGTGTTTGGCAAGAGCACAGGATGGAGCGCCACTCTCAACCTCTCTAACCTCAACGGTGCTAACGGCTTCACTATCAACGGCATCGGGGCGTATGACGAATTAGGCTCGTCTGTCAGCAGTGCCGGAGATGTCAACTCAGATGGCATCGAAGACCTGATTATCGGGGCACCCGATGCCTCCGCCTACTTCACCGTTTCTGAGAAGAGCTACGTGGTATTTGGCAAGAGCACAGGATGGAGCGCCACTCTCAACCTTTCTAACCTCAACGGCGCTAACGGCTTCGCTATCAACACCATCAATGCCGATGACAGATTAGGCTCCTCTGTCAGCAGTGCCGGAGATGTCAACTCAGATGGCATCGACGACCTGATTATCGGGGCACCATTTGCCGACCCCAACAACAGCTATACCTATTCTGGGCAGAGCTACGTGGTGTTTGGCAAGAGCACAGGCTTTAACCGCACTCTCAACCTCTCTAACCTCAACGGCGCTAACGGCTTCGCTATCAACGGCATCAATGCCAATGACAAATCAGGCTATTCTGTCAGCAGTGCCGGAGATGTCAACTCAGACGGCATCGACGACCTGATTATCGGGACATTCGATGCCGGCACCAATGGTTCTGGGCAGAGCTACGTGGTATTTGGCAAGAGCACAGGATGGAGCGCCACTCTCAACCTCTCTAACCTCAACGGCGCTAACGGCTTCACTATCAACGGCATCAATGCCAATGACAAATCAGGCTATTCTATCAGCAGTGCCGGAGATGTCAACTCAGACGGCATCGACGACCTGATTATCGGGGCACCATTTGCCTCCCCCAACGGCAATATTTGGACTGGGCAGAGCTACGTGGTATTTGGCAAGAGCACAGGATGGAGCGCCACTCTCAACCTCTCTAACCTCAACGGCGCTAACGGCTTCGCTATCAACGGCATCAAGTCGGATGACATCTCAGGCACCTCTGTTAGCAGTGCCGGAGATGTTAACTCAGATGGCATCGACGACCTGATTATCGGGGCACCATTTACCTCCCCCAACGGTGAGTATTCAGGGCAGAGCTACGTGCTGTTTGGCAAAAAGAATATAGGCAGTGGCAGCACCATCAACTTGACGGGAACCCCTGGCACAGATACTCTCATTGGCACAATTAACAACAATATCATCGACGGTAAAGCTGGTAATGATACCCTCACAGGCAACGGTGGTCAAGATAAATTTGTGATTCGCCCTGGCGATGGCAATGACATCATCACTGATTTTAGTGGCGTAGGTAAAGGCACAAACCCATCAGCAGCAGCGATCGCCAATGTTGATACATTACAATTTACAGGTAGTGGATTGACTGCGAAAAATCTGCAATTAACTCAAAATGGTAAGAATCTAGAAGTCACTTTTGAAAATACAAGCAATGCTAAAGTCATCCTGGAAAACTTCAAATTAGAAAACTTAGATAATTTACCTGCATCAGGTAGCAGAGATGCGATCGCCAATATCCTGTTTGATAACCAGACTAGCATCGCTGATAGTTTTGATGTCTTGGATGCCAACTCAAATCCTAGTAGCATTTTCAACAAAAACACTGTCACCTTCCTGAATGACTTAAACAATAACATCGCTGGTTTTGACAACTCCAATGATGTAATTAATGGTCAAGGTGGTAACGACATTATTAATGGCTTGAGTGGCAATGACCTGTTGCGGGGCGGGTCAGGCGATGATATTCTCATCGGTGGAGAAGGTAATGATACTCTTGTGGGTGGTGCAGGCAATGATATCCTTGTTGGTGGTACGGGTGCTGACAGATTCCTTTACAACACCGATGTAGCCTTTACCCTGACTGCTGTTGGTGTAGATGCGATCGCTGACTTCAAACACTCCCAAGGTGACAAGATTATCTTAGATAAAACTACCTTTAATGCAATTACTTCAGCTACGGGAACAGGTTTTAGTAACGCCAGTGATTTTAAAATCACTTCTTCAGCGGGGACTAGCACGGCGAAAATTGTCTATGACGCTGTAAGTGGGCAGTTATTCTACAACCAAAATGGCAGCGCGGCTGGTTTTGGCAATGGTGGTCTATTTGCAACTCTAATTGGTGCGCCAACTCTTACAGCATCTGATTTTGTCTTGCAAACATAGTTCGTTCAAAACACAAAACTACTAGCTCAGAACCTTGGAATTGAATCCTTTATTAACAACTCTGGACTATTTAGATAAACGAGTCATTTCAAACAATTGCTGGGCATTACTTCCTAGAAAAGCATCAAAAAGTACCTGCTTTCCAGATTCCACTTCTACTAGATAGCGCTGGGCGATTTCATAATAGGCGTAAGTCCAAGGAATCGGAATTTCTGCACCACTATTATCATCTAACACTGTCACCATTTCCGTTACTGCTTGAGTTGCAGTTTGCCGCAAACCACAAGCAATATTTCCCTCTATCTCTGGTTTCATTGGTACGCCCAAGTTAGCTAAAGCACTGGCAGTAGTATCAATGTCTGGATATTCTGGAGTATTCTGTCCATTAACGTAGCCTGTAAAGTGGTTGACAGCATATCCGTGCAGTAACACCCAAGCCCCATACTGAGTAACCTGATTCACCTCTTCGACAACCGAACGTTGAGGAGGTAGCCAAGGGCGGGTAAAGACTTGCTGGAGTTGTTTGGCAATGGTTTCAATATTCGCCTCTTTTTGTAGAAGAATAAGGGGTGAGATCAGTTCTTTTGGGATTGAAGATACTGTTTTAGAGATGAGTTGAGCAATATTGCTAGGCAATTCATCGACAATCAACTCGCTGATAAACAGCTTGGGTACATTAAATTCCTCTTGCTGCGGATGACGATAATGACGGGCGTACAAATAAGTTTGAGCAAAAGTATACTCTCCAGCCGCTACATAACCCAAAGCTTCTGCAAGTTGTGCGAGATAGTCAATTCCTAAGTTAACTTGACCCTGTGGACTATCTAGTAATAGACGCAATGACCGAAAGGCGATATGGTCGTTAGCAATAGTGCCACCCGCAGTAGTAATCATTTGTTGGTAGGTACGAGCATGATTTACCCTGGCGCTGTATTCTTGCCAAAGTAATTTCCATAAATTAAGGGCTATTTCAGGTTTCATAAAGTATTAGGGATTAGGTATTGGACATGGGGCATTGGTTATTTCCTTCCCCCTTATTCCCCACTCCCGATGATTTTTTTAGAACTTAAAATCTCACTGATAATTTGAAGGGCTATCTGAATTTGGTCGCTGTCGATAACTAGAGGGGGACAGAAACGAATTGCTGCTTTACCGCAACCTAGCAATAATAAACCGCGTAAAAAAGCTTCTTGGATAATGCGATAGCGCAATTTATAATCGAGATTACCTTGTTTATCTAATAAATCTACCGCTACCATCAAACCCTTACCTCGTGGCAACGATACTCTGGGAAACCTTTGATGCAACTGGGTAAGACTAGCTTGTAATAATTCTCCCATTTGGGTAGCGTTGGTCATCAAACCACTTTCTAGCAGTCGCAATGTGGCAATACCAGCAGCACAAGCTACAGGATTACCACCAAATGTAGTGGCGTGAGAACCGGGAGGCCAAGTCATTAACTCTGGTCTGGCAAGTATCGCTCCTAAGGGCATACCACTGGCGATACCTTTAGCAGTGGTAATGATATCAGGCATGACATCCCAATGCTCGATCGCAAATAAGCGACCAGTGCGCCCCATCCCTGCTTGCACTTCATCCACTACCATCAGAATACCGTGGCGATCGCATATCTTCCGAATCCGTTGCAAAAAACCATCTTCGGGTACGATATATCCACCTTCTCCCTGAATCGGCTCGACGACGATCGCCGCTACTTCTTGCGGTGGTAAAATCGTTGTAAATAGCTGTTGTTCCAAGTAATCTAAGCTTGCGTGAGTGCCGTAGGGGATATGAGTCACCCCAGGAACTAAAGGCCCAAAATTAGCTCGTTGCACTGCTTTGGAACCAGTTAAAGACATTGCCCCATAAGTGCGTCCGTGAAATGCGCCTAAGAAGGCTACGATTAGCGATCGCTTGGTGTAATATCGAGCTAATTTGATTGCTCCTTCGTTGGATTCTGCCCCGGAATTGGTGAAAAATATCTTTGCGGGAAACACAGCATTACTCTGTGGCTGAGGAAAAGGAGCGCGAATTGCTAATTGTTCCGCTAGTTCCACCATCGGCTCATAATAAAAATCTGTCCCTGACATGTGCAGCAAACGCGCCGACTGTTCTTGAATTGCCTTGACAACTTCCGGGTGAGCGTGTCCGGTGGCGGTAACGGCAATACCTGCGGTCATATCCAGAAATACATTGCCATCCACGTCTTCTACCATGCAGCCCTGGCCGCGAGAAACAACTAACGGGTAATCGCGGGTGTAAGAAGGAGAAGTTACAGCGCGATCGCGTTGTACAATTGCTTGAGCGCGAGGCCCAGGTAAGGAAGTTACTAAACGGGGTGTAAGAGGTAAATTTAGTTTAATAGGAATACTTAACATAATATTTTTTTCGAGTTTTAAAAGATTATTGATGATTAAACGCTAAAGATTGATTGTTTACAGTAGCATTTGATTCCATTACTATAGGAATTACGCATTTACCGAAAAATCACAATATACGTTAGCGCTCAGGAAAAATACAGCTAACTTTTCCTGAATCCTCAAAGATATTTTGCGAAAAAGCCTGATGGTAAGCGCTTTCGTATTGTTTAAGACTCTTGCCCGTTTTTATAACATAACTTTTGAAAATATTTTCTATTCTCTCTACGGAAATAACCAGCTTCCACTATTGCTGTAGAACTGAAAGCGTCCAAAGCCAAGAAATTGACCGTGAGATTTTTCACCTACAGGGAATGCTGTAACACCGAATAAATAAACACCAGAAAAGCTGGGATTACTCATAGGGCGGAGGGCGATTGTAATTGTCTGTCCTGGAGTTACAGGCGGGTCAAAGCTTACAGTAACAGTGCGTATCTTGCTCTCGTTTATGACTGAACCTAGTTGCAGTCGTGTTTCTTTGCGATCGCGTGTGCCGACAAATGCATAGGTATCATCAAGATTGTAGCGGATGTTTTCTGATCCCTCTTTTTGGGCGATCGTTACTTTCTGGAGGGATTCTCCAGCATTTTCCGGCAGATTGATAGTGAAATAGTAAGTTGCGCCCCAAACATTCACCTCTTTATAAGTAGTTGTCGCGTTAACAAGTCTTGGCGGTTGAACAAAATAGACTAGGCCATCTCTAAGCTGCACGGCTTGAGTCACCGGAAGCGAAACTTCTGCAATACCTATTGCTAACGAGAGTGTTATTCCAAACAGAGTTGTGAGGCGCATGATTCAGATATAAAAAACGCACTTATTATAATTCTAGTTCTTTGGGAATCAGTGACTTAGGAATGATAGAAGCTTGTTTTTCCCTAAACGAAGACTTTGTGTACCACCAAGCCCAAGCAATTAAAACAGCTTGAAAGGGAAGTCTAACTACGTGTACCCAAGGTGAGTTTGGTATATGTTCTAGCTGAATATGATTAACCGCCATATTGATATTCGCAGGGAATACCGCAATAAAAAGAGCAATAAGTCCCCAAGCAGCAGCTTGACTTACAGGCGGAACTAATAACCCAATACCACCCAAAATTTCATAAAAGCCACTGAGATAAACTAATCCTAAAGGGTAAGGAAGTTGTGGTGGCATAATTTTGACATAAGGTTCTGGAATAGCAAAGTGTGTCACTCCAACCACAATGATGGATATAGCAAGGATGACACGTAAGATTTCCTTATTCTTCTTCATGGTTTTTGCCTGATTATATACTTGTCCCTATTACTTCAGTTTGACTGACAGTTCTTAATCTGCCTTGATTCCATAGGAATAAAATCGACAAAATTTTCTAAAATACCACTAGTAAGAAGTTGCGTCCCGACGCTCGGACATTTTTTTAATTAAAAGTCCCTTACCTGTTACTAATTATTTATAAAAAATATGAGCGATGCCTTTAGCCGACTTGCACCCTTCATCCAAGAATATATTTATCATCACCAGTGGACTGAATTACGACCAGTTCAAATTGCCGCTTGTCAAGTCATATTTGACACTGATGCTCACTTGTTAGTTACTGCTGCAACTGCTGCTGGTAAAACAGAAGCAGCCTTTCTGCCAGTTTTGACTTTATTACATACCAACCCTGCTGCTACCATTGGTGCATTATATATTAGTCCAATCAAAGCTTTAATTAACGATCAATTTGAGCGTCTCAACGACTTACTCAAAGAAGCAGATATTCCAGTTTGGCACTGGCATGGTGATGTTTCACAAACTCAAAAAAACAAACTGTTAAAAAATCCGCAAGGGATTCTCCAAATTACCCCAGAATCTCTAGAAAGTTTGTTAATTAACAAAAATAATGATTTACTTCGCTTATTCGGTGATTTAAGGTTTGTGATTATTGATGAAATTCACGCCTTTATGGGTTCAGAACGCGGTTGCCAAATTATTTGCCAATTACAACGTATAACAAAGTTGACCCAAAAACAACCGCGTCGTATTGGTTTGTCGGCAACTCTTGGAGATTACTCAATAGCTGAAGATTGGTTACGTTCAGGAACAGATAAGCCAGTCATTACACCAAAAATTGACGGCATAAAACGGCAAATTAAACTAGCTGTAGAACATTTTTATATTACTGATGAAGTAGATGATTCAGAGACGACAACTGATGAACAATATATTTTCAATCTCAGTAAGTCTCGCAAATGTTTGATATTTGCCAATAATCGCACGCGTACCGAATCTGTAATTGCATCTTTGCGACAAATTGCCACAGAACAAGGACTAGCAGATATATATCATGTACATCATGGAAGTATATCTGCTAGTTTGCGGCAAGCTGCTGAAAATGCGATGCGTGAACCCAACAATCCAGCTATTACTGCTGCCACTCTAACTCTAGAATTAGGCATAGATATTGGTCATTTAGAGCGAGTGATTCAGTTAGAATCGCCTTTATCTGTAGCTAGCTTTTTACAGCGTTTGGGACGCAGTGGTAGAAGAGGTGAAGCTGCTGATATGCGTTTTGTATGTACTGAAGAGAAGCCATTATCAGAAGCTTCTTTACCAGAGCAAATTCCCTGGCAACTTTTGCAGTGTATCGCTATCATTCAACTTTATTTAGAGGAACAATGGATAGAACCAATCAGACTTATTAAATATCCTTTGAGTTTGCTTTATCACCAAACAATGAGTATTCTAACAGCAACAGGTGAAATTTCAGCTAATACCCTAGCTAAACAAATTTTTAGTCTGCCGCCCTTTGCTGCGATTTCTAAAGAAGATTTACAACTATTACTACGCTATTTAATTGATATTGGTCATATTCAATATACTGAGCAAGGTAAATTAATCCTAGGTTTGGCAGGAGAAAAAGTGGTGAGAAAATTTCAGTTTTATGCCGTATTTGCTGAACAGCAAGAATATATTGTTAAGCAAGGTGCAACAGAAATTGGGAGTATTGTCACGCCGCTTCCTGTTGGCAATCAATTTGCTTTAGCGGGGAGAACTTGGGAAGTTGTAGAAGTTGACTTTCAAAAGAAGGCTATTTTTGTCAAACAAGCTGAGGGTAAAGCTAGTATTTATTGGCGTGGTGGTAGTGGTACTATTCATACCAAAGTTTTGCAACGAATGCAGCAAGTTTTATTTGAGAACATTGAGTATAGTTACTTGCAAAAAAATGCTTTGCAACGTTTACGCCAAGTTCGTCAATTGGTTCAGCAAGTTGAATTAGATAAGTACAATATTTTACAATTGGAAAAAGGCAAATGCTGCATTTTTCCTTGGATGGGTACGATTGCTTATCGAACTTTAGAAAGATTACTCAACTCCTACTGCCGAGAATCTTTGGAAATTACAAGTATTGGTGGAGTGAATCCATATTATTTGACAATTAAATTAGGCAAGGATAAATTTAAATATCTTTATCATGAAATTACTTCCTTATGTGAACAAAGAATTACCTCAGAAGATTTAGTCAGTACTTCAGAAGCACCAGAAATTCAAAAATATGATTGTTTTATTCCCCATCCGCTTTTATGGAAAGCTTTTGCTAACGATTATTTAGATATGAGGGAACTTAAACAGCAAGTGACACTGTGGAGAACCTGAATCTAAGAAGTGGGAAGACAACTTTTTTTTTCCAAAGATGATGGAAAATTAATTACGAATTACGAATTACGAATTATTTTAAGCAATACTCCCGCGCTTTCTGGCTTCTTTGTAAGAAGTTCCAACATTTTTTAAACCAGCTTTAATCATTTGTTGTTCGAGTAAGGCAAAGAAACGTGCTTTATCGCCACCTTTTACTACTGCTTGATTATGCGCTTCAGCGATCGCTACAGGATAACCATATCCTTTTTGCACTTGTGCTAACATCAGTCCCAGTGCTTGGTCTAACATGGTTGCATTCTGTGCTACCCATGCTGGGACTTCAATTCTGGCGATTTCAGTACCGACGTGGACGTAGCAAAAGTAAATGGTTTGATCGCCATAGAGTTCTAGAATAGGGGAATTACTGCGCCATAAGGTACTACGTTGTCCTGGTTTGAGTCGAGTTGCCCAAACAGAGGTATCTCGCAACTGTTCAAAAATTTTGCAAGGTACTTTTTCTAGCTGATTTGGACAATGACTTTTACAGTCTGGTACTGGATGGGTACAAGCTAACAACCTTAAAAAGTTCATGGTTTCGATGCTGCGAGAGGCACTAAGATAGCCCATCAAGGGAATTTGAGCCTCACGCATCTGCTGCCAAGCTTCTAGGATGGGGGGTAAAATGCGATCGCGTGCATCCATCGGTAACTGTTCTAAAAACCAGTAAATTAGCGAACCATCTACCATTGCTAGTGCTGGCGTTTCTGCTGACGCTGCACTACACGCAAGTTCTGCTAACACTGTTGTTTCTGAAGCAGTGCGGCGAAAACTCATCCATTCCTCGGTTCTAATTCCCCACTGCCGAGACATATATAAATCTTCTGGGCGGTAAAATACTTCTGGCAAACTATCGAGTAACGGATGGCGATTTTGTCCGTAGTGTAAGACGACTCTGCCGATATTTAGCAGATAACAGTAAGCAATTTCATGATGGTTGGGGGCAATTTGAGAACCATCAGTAGCAATGACAGTATGAATTTTTGGCGGAACTGGGATATCAATGCAAGTTTCTAGTGCTTCAATTGGGGTAGCATTAGCAAAGAGAATGCGATCGCGCCATTTTTCCTGGCGATCAACTAAATCTTGTTGGCACTCCTGAGCATTTTTTAAATGTTGTTGTGCCAGCTCTAAACGCTGACGACTGACAGCAGCTTCTAAGGTAAGATGCTGACTTAAACCCTGCATTTCTCGCGCCAGTTTTGTTAGGTCAAGCATAAAAGTAAGTGCGAAGTAAGGAGTGAATACTTGTGAGTTATTATTTCACCTAATTTTATAAAATACATATTTGATTTATAAAAATATGTCCAGAAATTAAATATGCATTATTCAGAACCCTTGTAAAGACGTAGCATTGCTACGTCTCTTTTTCACTAGATATTTAATATATTAAAGCCAAGCGGAGAAATCTTTAGCAAACTGAGAAAGTGATAACAACTGAATTTGCGGATCGTTTTGAGCAGATTCCCTTTCTGCTTGGGTATTATAGCCCCAATCTGCAAGGAAAAGTTTCACATCCTCAAGGTCTGCTTGCTGTTGGACTAACTGTAATGTCTTGAGTCTATCTTCTACAAACCAGAGACTAACTGACTTGTCTCCTTCTGATTGGATTAATTCTCGCAAGATTTCATATTTGGGACGCTTGACTTCTTTCCCAAAGATTGCTTTTGGTGGTAAATTCACTCCTTCTTGTTGTAACAACTGCTGTACAAAACGCCCTTCTTTAGTTGTCACAATGTATAACTTTATTCCACTGTCAATAGTTAATTTTATTTTTTCTACTACCCCCGAATAAAATTTATGCAGACTCAGCCAACCACCCAAATCCGTGGTAATCCATTCATCTCGCTGTTTATCTAGTTTCGCACCTATTTCTTTTGCTTGTAGCTTGTCATTTAACAAAATTTTTGGGGCAATGCTTACCCATTCATGAAGAATTTTTTCGTCAGTAATTCCATCTATTAAAGCTTTAATTAAAATGGGCATTTCCCAACCTGTTTCAATAACAGGTCTTAGACGATAAAATCTCAAAGCTAAATCATCTGGCGGTGTCTCGTTAGCAGAAGACCAAATTTCACAGTAAGTACGCCATGCTACCTCAAAATATTCAATTAATCCGTCACAAATCACTCCATCAAAGTCCAGGGCTAAAATTTTGGGACTACTTGCGGTCATTGGTTTGAGAATAAAACTGCTGTTGTCAGCTTATCCGACAAATTTAAATCATGCAGTAATTTTTGTTAGTCTTTTATAATTTATAACTTGTTGAAAAAGTATGGTGGAATTATGACATTTGATTGGTTATTAGTAGATTAAGGAGGATTTACAGCAGGTTTGCCATCGACTAAACGAATTTGGTTTTGCTTGACTACTACGGTAATTAGTGGTGGAAAACGTTTAGCCAGGCTGCGAACAACTCGATCCTGAGAATCGTATTGAGATCCATGATAAGGACAAATAAAGTGATTCTTCTCAAGATCCCACTTGAGTGTACATCCTAAAATAGGTACAAATTTGCTTGAGAGCGTACTCAGCAATCTTTGGCCCGTCTTGAATAATCAGAAGTCTGGCAAGCTTATAAAAATTAGAATTTCTGGCTTTGCGGTTGCTAATAGTGCATGAACCTCAATTTCCTTGCCATCTTTGGCCAATGCCACCGATCCTGGAAGATAATTTTGACAGCGTGAATTTTTGGGATAAAGCCAGCAAAGGGATTCTAGGTCTATCTCACGACTTTGGCTGACTTTTGGAAATAGATATCTGATCGCTACTGATGCAACTCTAGTAAATAGCACATATAGGTTAAAAAATCCTGGCGCGTTTTTATCCTCGCTGGAATTTTGTCATGAGTAGAAGAATGTTCCATGATGATTTTATTCGCTTCTTTAACAGACGCTGCACATAGCTTTATTTTCAGTATTAGTACGCAATAATAAAAATTACAGATATCTATATTCTAGTTATTTTAACTGTTTTATGTAGTAGCCTAATTTACGCATAATATACTAAGTTTTAGTGAAAGAAACTCAAGAATGTTTAGATTGCTGCTAACCAAAAAACTAAATTGTAGAGAAAGTAAATGGGATAACAGCACAAAACCCCCTTGTCCTTACCACTGCTAATTTATGCAAACACTGCTAAACAAACGCTATCGAGTAATTCGGACTTTGGAAAGTGGCGGATTTGGTGAAACTTTCTTGGCAGAAGATACCCAAATGCCTTCTAACCGTCGTTGTGTAATTAAACAACTTAAACCAATTCAAAATAATCCTCAAATTTACCAATTGGTGCAAGAGAGGTTTAAACGGGAAGCGGCAATTTTAGAAGACTTGGGCGGTGCAACTAAACAGATACCCACCTTGTATGCTTACTTCCAACTAGATGGTCAATTCTATTTAGTTCAAGAGTGGATTGAAGGTGATACCTTAACTAGAAAAGTTCACGAGCAAGGCTCATTAAGTGAAAGTACGGTAAAAGAAATATTAGTAAATTTATTATCAGTAACAGAATACGTACACAATCAGCGGATTATTCATCGAGATATCAAGCCAGATAACATCATTTTACGTCATAGCGATAGTAAGCCAGTGCTGATTGATTTTGGCGCGATACGGGAAACGATGGGAACAGTGGTAAATTCCCAAGGAAATCCTACCAGTTCGATTGTGATTGGTACGCCTGGATATATGCCAAGTGAACAAGCAGCAGGTAGGCCAGTTTATTCTAGTGATTTACATAGTTTAGGAATCACAGCAATTTATCTCCTTACGGGGAAACAGCCACAAGAATTAGAAACAGATCCACGTACCGGGGAAATTGTCTGGCACAAATACGCTCGGAGTGTGAGCCAGACAATGGTACAGGTGATAGATCGGGCGATCGCCTACCATCCACGCGATCGCTTTGCTACTGCTAAAGAAATGCTGGAAGTCCTGCAATTTGGTGCAGCAACCTTCCCGCCTACAGTAACTGCACTTCCTGCAACGCTTCAAAATACAGTTTCTGTCAGCCCAGCGCCTTCGTATCAACCTGCCCATCAAAATACTGGGCACAGAGAAATATTTCTCGCTAGTTTAATAGCAGGTGGTTTGATTGGTGGTTCTATAATCATTGGTTTTGCCCTTAGTAAATCGCCTCAATCAGTTGTACAGTCAAGCGTTTCATCCCCAACCCCCAATGAAGTACAAGATACGCCGACACCTGCACAATCCCCAGTTTCCATCACTCCAGAACCTACTACAAGTAAAGAACCACAAAAGCAAGAAGTATTATCGGC
This sequence comes from Nostoc sp., assembly GCF_036917575.1. Taxonomy (GTDB): domain Bacteria; phylum Cyanobacteriota; class Cyanobacteriia; order Cyanobacteriales; family Nostocaceae; genus Nostoc. The sequence continues at coordinate 60,197 of NZ_JBALDC010000079.1, forward strand.
GCGATCGCAATTCCTAGCAATAACGTTCCTAGTCCCACTCAATCTGCTCAACTGCCTTTTTCAACACAGCCTCAAATCGATAGACTAACACCAGAACAAGCTGTGCAAAATTATTTTGAAACTATTAATAAACGTGATTTTCAAACTGGATGGAATCAATTATCTCCTAGCTATCAAAATAATAAACGGCTGCATCCAGATGGCTATCTTTCATACATTGACTGGTGGGGGCAGAAGGTTGAAAGCGTAGATATCGAACAAGTTAGTTTGGTAGAGGCAAGTACACAAACAGCTACAGTAAATGCTAAATTCAAGTACTTGATGAACACTGGAAAAGTAATTCCTGGTTCTGTACGCTTTTTCCTTTTATGGGATGCCCAAAATAGCAGATGGATTGTTAGTGATACCAAATAGTTCGCTCTAGGGGTTTTAGTCGGTAGTTTGGTAATCCCTCGACGCGGTGAAGTGGGCGTTTGTGGAGGGGCTTTGTCCCGCTTTACAGTTCTATTTCTCAACAAAGGTCTTCTACTATACTACAGTGCGATCGCATTAGAATTAAGATACATTTATATTTACTCTCGGTTAATTTTCAAAAAATTTGCTTTTTTTAAGAGTTGCTCCTGAACTTTAATTATCATTTACTATTTCTTTCTGGAGTAGGAGGTTATTTATCAACTTTAGAGCTATACTATGACCTAAGATATGTTCTTCAATAAATATCTTCAAAATATATTTCCAAACTCTCTCCAGAGAGAGAATTCTTTATACCTTTAATTTTTTAAGCTGTTGTTAGTCGAGTTCCATATTTTAACAACTGAAAGCGCCATGAGTGACAAAAATCAAGAAAATCAAATTAATCAACCAGTAACTGAAGATCGGCATTCTCGTGAGTTAGATGTAAACAAAGAAAATCTAACCGCAAATCCAGGAGATAGAATTTCTGATCAGCCTCAATCAATTGAAGAGAAGGCCAAACAGACTGCGGTTGATGATGTATCAGACATTGCAGGCGAGAGAATCACAGTCCCAACTTATTTCGTTGTAGATGAACCCGACGGCGAAAAAAAGGCACTTCACCATGTTAAAGATGCTGAAGAGATTTCCGACGTAATTCGGCAAATGCGACTTGACGAAAACGGAAATAGAATTTTCTAGTAGTTATTTATTAAAAATACAGAAAAACGGAGAAAGTATTTGATAATTTCTCCGTTTTTTGCATCTCCTTGTACAAATTTTTTGTCTGTATAAGCTTCAGCAAATCCCCGCACATATTTGAGATTGCGAACTGGAAATCCCTTCATCTCTGGAGAAGCTTTCTGCAAGTCGGCTGTCAGACGATTGATAATCTTTGTGCCCCAACTCTACTGTTGATGATTGAAAATTTGACAAAATAGGTTAACAGTCTTGGAATCAGATAAAAATGGATCTGTAACGCTGCGTGCAACTTTTACTCAAGCCTAACCTCCCAGCTGCATCTCTTGATTGCAAAATAATCATCATAAATATGCAGTTATTGCATCAATACGGATTTCCAATAGCTTTATACATGTCATTCTAAATGAGGGAATAAAGATGGATACCCCTGGTAAACACTAGGGGTTTTTATTTAGCAGCTACGCCTTAAACGTCAATACCAGACTCAACCGCGCCACAACGTGTAACATTTCTGGTTCAACTTACACATCAATAATCACCTGTGGATACCCAATTTATATAGTATTTTTTGTACTATATGGCGATCGCACCCTTGGAGCTTTTGTAAAAAGCCAGGTATTATTTTTATTTCGAGCTTAGTTAGGGAATACTAAACTAAGCATTGAATCTATTTATGACCTTTTTACACAAAGTTACTAACAAATTTTTCCGTAATAACTCCCAAAATGTTTCTGGGATAAATCCATCTGTAATCAGCCAACAACCTATAGTGCTGAAGCAACCAGCAAAACCATCAAAACCAAAAACTTTAGCTGAATTAGAACAAGAAATAGCAGCACAAAGACAAGTTAGGAGTGTATCCCATCAAAAAAGGCCTAGTAAAGCCAACAGAGGTATAGGTACTAAGTTGATATGGATAACAATACTTATCGGCATTCCCGCAGGTGTAATCTGGGTGGCGAATCTGCCTTACCCAGTAATTCGCCGGACTGTGGTGCAAAATGCGCCTTTATTATTGCTACCCAGTTACATGAGTGTAGAACAAAACTATCGGCAGGCGTTAGCATCACTTGAGCAAGCTGAATACTTGATTGAAAAACCCACTAGTGCAGCAGATTTAGCATTGGGTGAACAGCAACTGCAACAGACAAAAACACATTTGGATAACTTGCCAGTTGGGTTGGTTGACGATTGGCCGGAATACAAATATCGGTGGTACGACTGGCGGTTCAGCGTTTACGGTCTGAATGCAGCGCGTCGTCAAGTAGGACAACTTTCAGCCAAGGTTTTTCAAGAAAAGAATGCTCAAACCTTGTTCACTGATAATAGTCAAGCATTATTGAATGCAAAACAGCAGTATCAAACTGCTACAACAGTAACCGATAAAAAGTTAGCGATCGCAGCTTGGCATTCAGCATTGGATAAGTTAGAAGAGATTCCCGGACAAACCTTAGCCGGAAAAACTGCTCAAAATCAACTAGATGCCTACAAGCGTGATTTTGAAGAAGTTGTAGGATTAGCAGCAGGAAATGAACGCATCAGTACTTTAATTACCGCAGCACAGCAATTTTCTTGGCAAGCTGCTAAAGCTGGTCAAAATCCACCGCACACAGTCACCGAATGGGAACAAATAGAAAATTTATGGTCAGAAGCCATTAATCGCTTAAAACAGATTTCTTCTGACGATTTGGTAGGTTATGCTCAAGCACAAAAGTTATTAGCAACTTATGAGACTAATTTGGGTCAAGTCAAAGTAAGACAACAAGCTGAGGCAGATTCTGTACAGGCTTTCTTAATGGCACAACGAGAAATAGAAAGCTTTATGGCTTCAATTCCCACTGACCCCAAAAATTTGGATCGCAATCGTGTAATTAGTCAGTTACACAGTATTATTAACCAATTAGAAAAGGTACAAAAAGGTACAACTGTTTATTTAAAAGCTCAAGAGTCATTGCTATCGGCAAATAATCAATTCAAGCAACTCCAGTGAGATTTTTCAGTTGTATTTTTGATGAGTAACGTTACTCAGTCAAACCAAATTTGTAAAGAAATTTGAAGTTTAGCGAAAAACTTTTAAAAATCTCTAGACTCTCTAGCCGACTGGAGAGTCTAGGATAAATTCAAGGCGACTCTCTTTCCAGAAATTTCTGATGTGTGAGAGATACGTCTTAGTCATCCAGCTCGATCTGGCTAGGTTGTTCATTTTATCCCGTAAATCTATGACTCTCCAACTCACAGTTCCCAACATGGCTTGTTCTGCTTGTGCAAGCACCATCACCAAAACACTTCAGGCAGTCGATGCCAATGCTAGCGTTCAGGCTGATCCAACAACCAAGCTTGTCAGTGTAGAAACTCAAGCATCAGAAACAGCAATTAAGGAAGCATTGGCTGCTGCTGGCTATCCAGTTGCTTAAAGAAAGGGGATTGGGGGCTGGGGACTGGGTACTGGGTACTAGGGACTGAAATTATTCTCAATACCCAATCCCTAATCCCCAATACCTAATCCCTAATTCCCAATCCCTAATTCCCAATTCCCAACATGGATACTCTCACACTCAAACTTCGAGGCATGAGTTGCGCTGCTTGCGCCAACAATGTCGAAAAGGCGATTCGCTCTGTTTCTGGGGTAATTGACTGCAACGTTAACTTTGCAGCAGAGCAAGCTACCATCAAATACGATCGCTCTCTAGCGAGTTTAGAAAAAATCCAAGCGGCGATCGCAGCTGCGGGATACTCTTCTGATTCACTCCAGGAAGAATTGCTTTTTGAAGAAGATGATGCCGAGAAAGCGAATAGGCAAGCATTACAACGCCAACTCTTCCTCAAGGTAGCGGTGGGAGGTGTAATCAGCATTTTCCTACTTTTAGGATCGTTGCCCATGATGACTGGGCTAAATTTACCCTTAATTCCAAGCTTCCTGCAAAATCCTTGGGTGCAGTTAGTACTGACAACACCCGTAATTTTTTGGTGTGGTGGATCTTTTTACCGGAATGGCTGGAAATCCCTCAAGCGCCATACGGCGACGATGGACACGTTAATTGCTTTGGGTACAAGTGCAGCCTATCTATATTCTTTGTTTGTCACTGTTTTCCCCAAATTTTTTATTGCCCAGGGTTTGATACCTCATCTTTACTATGAAGTTGCCGCTATTGTCATCACCTTAATTTTGCTGGGGCGATTGTTGGAAAATCGCGCTAGGGGACAAACTTCTGAAGCTATCCGCAAACTTATTGGACTACAAGCTAGAGATGCCAGAGTTATCCGTGATGGTAGAGAAATTGATGTTCCCATCGCTGAAGTCAGAATCAACGATGTGATTTTAGTGCGTCCTGGTGAAAAGATTCCGGTAGATGGCGAAGTGATTGCAGGCGCTTCAACGGTAGATGAAGCGATGGTGACGGGTGAAAGTTTGGCAGTGAAAAAGCAGCCAGGAGATGAGGTGATTGGGGCGACGATTAATGGTGCGGGTGCATTTCAGTTTCGGGTGACACGAATTGGAAATGATACGTTTTTGGCTCAAATTGTCAAACTGGTGCAACAAGCACAAGGTTCTAAAGCACCTATTCAACGCTTGGCAGATCGAGTTACAGGATGGTTTGTACCTGCTGTGATTGCCGTTGCGATCGCCACTTTTGTGATTTGGTTTAATTTCACTGGCAACCTTACCCTCGCTACAATGACAACGGTGGGTGTACTGATTATCGCTTGTCCTTGTGCTTTGGGTTTAGCTACGCCCACTTCTGTAATGGTGGGGACGGGCAAAGGTGCAGAAAATGGCATTTTGATTAAAGGTGCTGACAGCTTAGAACTAGCACACAAAATTCAAACCATCGTTCTAGATAAAACCGGCACTTTAACTCAAGGGAAACCGACAGTTACAGACTTTGTAACTGTCAACGGGACAGCTAATAGTAATGAAATCCAGCTTTTACAGTTAGCAGCAACGGTTGAACGCAATTCTGAGCATCCTTTAGCGTCAGCGGTGGTGAAATACGCCCAGTCTCAAGAAGTAAGTTTAATAGATGCAAAGAACTTCATAGCTAATGCAGGTAGTGGTGTGCAAGCAGTTGTTGCAAATCAGCTTGTGCAAATTGGTACACAACGCTGGTTAACAGAACTTGGAGTTAATACTATAAGTCTCCAGCAGTATAAAGATGCCTGGGAAGCGGCTGGTAAAACAGTTATTTTGATTGCTGTAGATGGCGAACTACAAGGAATAATGGGTATTGCTGATGCCCTAAAACCTTCATCAGCAGCAGTGGTGAAAGCCTTACAAAAGTTAGGTTTAGAAGTAGTAATGCTCACCGGAGATAATCGTAAAACTGCTGATGCGATCGCTCTACAAGTTGGTATCCAGCGAATCTTTGCCGAAGTGCGTCCAGATCAAAAGGCGGCGATTATTCAATCTCTTCAGAAAGGGGGACTGGGGACTAGGGACTGGGGACTAGGGAAAACTCTTCCCAATACCCAATCAATTGTCGCAATGGTTGGTGATGGCATAAATGATGCCCCAGCCTTGGCACAAGCTGATGTCGGAATTGCCATTGGTACGGGAACAGATGTAGCGATCGCAGCTAGCGATATTACCTTAATTTCTGGAGATTTGCAAGGAATTGTGACAGCAATTCAACTTAGTCGCGCCACCATCAACAATATCAGGCAAAATCTCTTCTTTGCCTTTATTTATAACGTCATTGGTATTCCGATTGCAGCGGGAATTTTGTTCCCTATCTTTGGTTGGTTACTCAATCCAATTATCGCCGGCGCTGCGATGGCTTTGTCTTCGCTGTCTGTTGTTAGCAATGCCCTCAGATTGCGTAAATTTCAACCAAAAATTAGCTCATAATTGCAGGGTAATTTAGCAAATGTTCAGTCAAAAAATGCTTTGGGGAAGTTTGATAGCTTCAGTGCTGATCGCTGGGACATCAGGTGTAACATTAGCAGAAATGCCAGCCCATTCATCAGAGCAAACCAGCCAATTTCAAAGCATTGAGCAACCTTTAGACTTGAAAGTTGGTGTTGCGATCGCAGGTTTAGCTTTAATTGGATTAGAGTTATGGTGGTTTCTTCTTTATAAAAGTTCTGATTCCTGATTAGTATCAGTTTTGAGAGGTGTTTTGAATAATCGGACAAATTGTCTTCTCATCATGCTCGCTGATATTCTTCCAGCCTGAAAGTAATCCTTTTATTTCAGAGCGCAAAGTTAACAGCTGATCGATTTGGCAATCAATCTGTAACACCTTCTCTTCAAGTTTTTCTTTGATTTCACCACAGGGAGTTTGACCTTGGTCATAAACCTGAAGAATATTACCAATTTCTTCTAAGCTAAGACCAAGATTTTGTGCCCTTTTAATGAATGCTAGACGAGTTAGCACATCCAATGAAAACTGGCGAAAGCCTCCTTCTGTTCGTCTTAATGAATTGATTAAACCTAAACTCTCGTAATAACGAATTGTCCTAATGGGTATTCCAGTTAAATCTGTTACTTGACCAATTAAAAGCAGTTTTTTATCTTGAGTTAACATAGTAGATTTTTCCAGATTTTGTAATTATTATTACATACTTTTAAAATATTAAGTGATTTGAGAATCAAACCAAATATTATAGCCGTACTCACATAGCTTAGGACAGTATTGAGCGCTCAAAGCCTTGACAAAACTAGGTTTTGACTCAGCACGGGCTAAACCTTAGCTATCCGCTAACAGCACTTTGCCATAGCATCAGTGTTAGAATTTTTTATCTAATTAGAGATTTTACTAAGGTCCCCAGTCTTTAGTCCCTAGCCCTTGGTCTCTACAAGTAATTCAGTAATCAAATTGGATTGCTATATTTATTTAATATTTTAGCTGATGATTTTTATCCATTTGTTGGGTAGCTGTTTCTCATGGTACTAAAAGTAACTGTTTTTTTGAAGTTTTCATGTTACTTGTAGATTAACTGCTTCACTTCAAGTGAAACCATAAAATGAATCTCAACTCGCAGACATTTAACTCAATCCGTAAACCTAAAACTTTCAATAATCCAGAGCGTTTTATTGAGGGATGGTATTGGGTAACACCCTCTCAAAATCTGCGGGCGGGTGAAGTAAAACCTGTCACGATTTTGGGTAAAGAATTAGTAATTTACCGTGGTAAAGATAAAAGAGTAGTTACCTTAGATGCCTACTGTCCACACATGGGCGCTCATCTTGCTGAAGGCAAAATTGAAGGTAATGCACTACGTTGTTTTTTCCACCACTGGAAGTTTGATGCTGAGGGGATGTGTATTGATATCCCATGTTTAGATGTGCCGCCTTCTGTAAAGTTACAAACTTGGCCCACTGCTGAAAAATACGGGATGATTTGGGTTTGGACTGGAGAAATACCACAACAACCTCTACCATTTGTTCCAGAGTTGGAACAGAAAGAGTGTGATGTAGCCATTCATTCCCACTTTTTGATGAACTGTCACCCCAATGTGGTGATGATTAATGCAATTGATGGTCAACACCTCAATACAGTTCACCAATTGCCACTAGAAATTATTTTTGAAAAACACGAACTCAACGAGAATGCGATTATCTTCAGTAATACTACACCCGTAAAAGACAATTTCTTTTTAGTTAAGCTCATCCGTCTTTTCTACAAAAATGCCATAACTTACAGTATTTGCTATTGGTATGGTAGCATTGGCATTGTGACAATTGGCCCTGATTTCTTACATATCCACATGATGGTTGCAGTTCGCCTCTACGAAGAAGGGAAAACTGAAGGTCAAGTTGTGTTGATGACTAAAAAACGTAAAGGAATTTTTGGTTGGTTAGGTAATCGAGTTGTATTATGGCTGACTAAAATTGCAGCTAAGTATTTTCTTATGGGTGACATCAAGATTCTTCAAACAATTCAGTTTGATTTGAAAACACCTATTAAAGCAGATTACTCAATTATGCAGTTTATTAATCATGTTGAAAAACAGCAATCCATAATGTGGGGGACTTGGCAAGAAATGCGATCGCGCGATGTGGAGAGCAAGCCCAAGCGTGAGAGATGGGAAGATACAATGAGTAATGACTAATATCATGTCTATATGATCAAAGTTCCATCAGACTGCTTGACCAATTAAACGCACGTGATGTCATAACTATTGTCAACAATCTTTGCAATATATAAATTGTTTGTAGAGGCGTATAGATGTACGCTTCTATAAACGAATATCTAGCAGCTATTTTGCGAAATAGTATAATACTTAATAAAACTTAAAAATTTAATAAAGTTACTTTTAACTTTTAATCGATTTTTTATTGAAGTACCAGACAAATAAAAAGAAGTGGCAAAGCCACTTCCTAATTCCCAGGTAGAACCTAAGTTATGAGTATAACGACTACAAAAAATTGAAATAGTATAAACAAACACCAATTAACTGAATATCTCTATTTTCCTTGTTTCTCGGTGAGTAAATCCTGATTTCTATATACCAAATAACTGTATATTTACATAAGTCTTATGATTGCAATCCAGACTCGATTTTATCGAGTTCATCGCTAAGATGTGCCAATTTTGTCTGTTATCAAGAAGCTGCTGTTCTAATTAAAACTTAGTTACTTTACCAGCCTCAAAGCCTCAGTATGAGAACGTTGTCTTCATAGTTACTCTACGCCCTAGCAAGCAAACTGATATTTAGCATATAACTACTCACTTGGATTCAGTACAACGATAATTTCTGCTAGCCTAATTCCCAAAGGTTTCCAGTGGGGATTGCTAGAGGAAAAAGTACCATCCCCAGATACTGATTGGTAATCGTTGGAGAACTTCTCAGAAGCGTTGGGAGCCGTATCTACTCGTAAAATAAGTTTGCCTTGATAACGGGATAATTTACTACTATCCAGCAAAATAGTACCGCCGTAGTCCCACGCTAATCCATAAAGTTTAAAATTACCTAATTTTTTACGTAACTCGCTCAAAGGTGTTCCAACACCGATACCCTCGCGGGTTTTCCAAGCTGAACCCAGGTTACGCACATCTAGGGGTTTAGTACGAGTATTATCACTCCATACTACTAGCAGAGAGCGCCCCTGATTTAGATTTAACTGAGTAGCTGCAAAACTACCTATTCCTTCAGCACCAGAGACAGTTTTATCAACGAGGCACGATGCACCAAACAGCTTGATTAAATCTTGCATGGTGGTTTTGCGTGTGATTGGCCCCACTCGTTCCCCAGGAACAATTAAGGTATCTTTTATGGGTTGCGATTTAGCAATAGTAACTGGATGATTGATTTTCTGGGGTAGTGCAAAGGCTGGGTTTGCTGAATAGTTTAACAGTAAAGCGAAAGTAACTGTAGCAAAGACTTCGATTGAGAAATGCATAAGTTTTATTTTGGATAGCAGCTTATGAGTTAAAAATACTCATAATTTAACTACTACAATTTCCCAATACCAGATTCCTGATTTTCAAAAGTTTTATTTCATCGCTCTAGTTACGTTTAAAATTGCCAGTATTGCTACTCTGATATCAGCAAATACAGCTTCCCACATTGTCGCTATACTAAAAATACTCAACCCAATAAATACACCTTTAATGACTAATGTAAACCCAATATTTTATCAAATAGACGGCAATATCTTGAAACAATTCTCCAATTTTTTAAAATAACATGACTCCGACCGCTTCGGATAATTTATGTATTGCGATCGCCCATAATGTTGCTACTGCCATTAAAAAAAATTATCAAATATTATACTTTTGACTATATTATGCCCAGCATTTTTCAGAATACTTTATCCAATTAATAAATAATCAGGAATAAAAAGCAGATATTCACCTATTGAGTAGAATGTATTGTGTAATTGATTTTCAAAAATTACACCAGCCGCATATCAACTTAAAATTCCTACCAAAGGTAATATCTCATTTTTCAGATTGAATTCTCCACCGTGTTCGTGATTATGGTCATGGTTATGATTCTCATCATGATTGTGATTATGAATATAGTTATGATTTTTGTGATGCTTATGTTCATAGTTGCAACAACCTGAAGATTATGAATGTACTTTCTGCTTCATCTTTTTCTTTGTAGGTTAGTAAATTAATTGAGATATCAGCCTTTTATAAAATACAATTAAAAAAGAAGCTTTTATAAATTTAGATTTTTTTAATGAGAATTTATATCAAAGTTTTTGATAAATATATATGTTATCTTTTGGTAAAAATTAAAGTTTACAAGCTGGTAAGTTTAGCGATAACAGTTTTCAACTTGATAGAATAATCTTAGATATAACTTTTGTTCGTAGTGAGCGATTTATTACTCTGTATAATAATTTAAAGGGCTAAAGCTGCTAATTACAAGGTTTAATCTAAATTAAGCTTTTATACTTACATTAAGCAAACACCATATTGAAAATATACAGCAGATTAAAATTTGCTGAATTACATAATGTTGCGTCTAAAAGCTAGACATTAAGCTTAATTGATTGCTGAATTATGCTGTAGTAAATAAATTCCGATCAAACTAGTATAGAGATGGAACTTTCTTAGGTAACAAGTGTCTATCTAGCTATTCTCAGGGAAAATTTACTTGAAGTTTGAAAGTTAATCGAATACCCTAATCTAGTAGACAATTTTTTCAAGGAAATGTATGAACAAAAAAATTCTCCTGAATTTGCTTTCCAGTTCCTCAATTTTTGTGTCAATGATGTCTACGCTGGTGACATTTCATCCTGCCCATGCTAGTGGTAGCATTACACAAAGATTACTGCACACACAAGACGGTCGTACCTGTATCACTAATCCACATGGTGGAAAAGATTTTGTGTGTATTCGAGATTCAGAGAGAAAACGCCCGTATACCTCTACAAGTTCTTCAACTATTGTCACATCAGTATCAGATCGGAATATTGCCATGTTGAACTTTACTGAAGAAGAAAGCGACGCTGCAATCAGGGTATTTGGCTGCGACTGTCCATTATGTATAAATTCTTTGCGTCAGTTGCAGGGTACTGGAAACTTAGTGTACTAAGATTGAATAGCGCTGATAGCGACTATAACTTTTGTTAGATACACTGATTAATCATGTATAAAACAAATATAACCAAAAAAGCATTTTTAACTACGTACCACCACTATTTATTATTTGGTCAAATGTAAATTGATTGTTGGGGCGGTTTGTAGTAATACTTCAAACCCGCAAATGAAAACTCCACCTACAAGGGGGTGGAGTTTTTGAGTATTGAAATAGGCTCCCTTTCTCCCAATATTGGAGAAGGAGTTGGGGGATAATGGCAAATTTTGCATTTGTGCAAGAGGTTTATTGCAACAAGTTGTTCAGCCGATTGCCAACACAACAGCGAGTCAGCAATCTCTATCACGTAATGGTGTCTGTGCATCCCCATGTAAAAACGTAAGAGCGTCCTGTTTATTCAACCACCTCATTCACAGGGAATCTATCAATCAACTGCATCGCCCGATAGGCATTGCGTTGGAAAGAATCTGGTAAATGGGGAACGTGGGGTATCTGTGATAATAAATCCAACGTCCGGCGTAATATTCTCACCACATCGCCTTCATCCAAAGTGGTATTCTCGCAGAGTTCTGTCCACTCCATTCCTAACGCCCATTGTTCCACGATCGCAATTAACTCAAATTCCAACCATATCGGCAGTGCTACATTATACCGCCGTTGTAGTTGGAACATTTGGCGGCGAATTCCTCGTAATTTTGCCAATGCTTCTGCCACTTCATTGCTGAGGTCAAAGTTAACTTTGCTATCTGGACGGGGCGTTTCCATTACTAAAGCTGCTGCTGCTGCTGCTAAATGATGCGGATCTAAATAGTCTAATTCACCACTAGCGAACACTAAACCTAGCCACAATTCATTCTCCCCTCGAATGGCGGCAGCGATTTGCCCTAATTGCGTAGGGACTAAGTTATCTAAAGCGCCAAAGTGTTGCAGAATTGAAATTAAATTTAGAAACTCTTCCCAATGACGTTGTGACTGTTGCTCTACTTGTCCTTGTGACTGTTCGAGTTCGGCTTCTAGTTCAACATAGCGGGCGCGGCGCTTGAAAAGCGTAGCTGCATTGCCTGATTGATGTAAAGGATGAGCTTCTAATTGTTCTTGGACGGCGGTAGTGCGACTGAGTTGTTCTGCTACTTCTGGTGCTAGATGCAAAGATTCTATCGGATTGGAAATACGTACAGCGATCGCAAAGCTTTCTTCGTTACCACGGCGCGATTGTCCTGGCTTCAAAGGCATCTCTGGCGGAGGTAGTACATCAGGTGGCACTTCAATTCGCGGCAGCTCGGCATACAAATCGACTACATCCCCTGTGGTTGCCACATACCACCGATTATCATGCCCCAAGCATACTAAGTAAGGAGCTTGACCAGAACTAAGCGATTTTCCTACCAAAACTGCGGTTACAGGTGAAGAAACTGTAATATTTTTGCCTTTGAGACTTAATAGAGTTCCTGACACTGCAAAGGACAACATCATCACCAATTCCTCTTGGCGGTCTGACTGTGTTTGCTCTTGCAAGGTTTTCAATATCTGGCGTTCCACCTTCAGGCGTTGCCGCAATTTTTCATAAACAGCCAGTTCATTTTCATCAACTGCGGCGATTTGCTCATGAAGTTGAGCTAATTGAGTTTGTAATTCGGCAATCTCATCGTATTCTGGTCTTAAATGCAAGGTAGCCATATACTGCCCAAAACTGCGCTCTATCAGTTCCCTGGTTTGCTCTAGGCTATGGGTTTGCAGCAAGTTGAGTACCATGCCGTAACTGGGCGTAAACTGGCTTACTAAAGGGTCTGGCTTGGATGTTCCCAAATACGCGGCTTCTTTGGCTCCTTCAAAGGGAGTTTGGACTGTCACCACATGACCTTGTTTATCCATCCCCCGGCGGCCTGCTCGTCCAGCCATTTGCAAAAATTCGGAAGCGTTCAACAGGCGATGTCCAGTATCAGTACGCTTGGAAAGAGTAGAAATTACCGTTGTCCGGGCAGGCATATTAATTCCTGCCGCTAGTGTCTCAGTGGCAAATACTACTTTAATCAGCCCTTGCTGAAATAGTTCTTCTACCAGTGCTTTCCAAGCAGGCAAAATCCCAGCGTGGTGGGCAGCAATTCCCCGATACAGGGGTGCAATTTGTCCAGAACGCCCTGCTTCAGGATTGCGAGCTAAAAAGTCATCAATCTGTTGCCGCAAAATCTGGGACTCTTCATTATTTACTAGCCATAAATCACCGACTTCCGCCACCGCTTTATCACATCCCCGGCGGCTAAAGATAAAGTAAATCGCTGGTAGCATATCCCGTTGCTCTAGCTGGCTAAGGGTAAAAATTATACCCGGAGCTTCAGGTCTGCCATTTCTCCCTCTATCCCTTTCTCCTCCTCTCCCCTTTTTCTTCTGAAGAAGGCGGGGGTTAATTTTGGTTTTGCTATCATTCAGCAGGGGAAATAACCCTTTGGGATTGCAAAAGTGAAATTCTAAGGGAACTGGGCGAAAATCAGAATAAATTAAGTCAGTTGGACCGTGAACGCGGTTTAACCAGTCGGTGAGTTGATCGCTATTGGCAACCGTTGCTGAGAGAGCTGCCAGTTGCACTTCACGGGGACAATAAATGATTGATTCTTCCCAAACAGTACCACGCTGGCGATCATTCATGTAATGGCATTCATCAAGTATCACCGCTTCAACGTCTACTAATGAGATGCCAATTTGCCCAATGGGTGTACCATAGAGCATATTTCGGAAAATTTCTGTAGTCATCACCAAAATCGGTGCATCTCTGTTAATGGAAGCATCTCCAGTTAACAGTCCGACTCGCTCAAACCCGAATTTTTCTCTAAAGTCACGTAATTTTTGATTCGACAGCGCCTTCAGGGGAGTAGTGTAAAATACACGTTTTCCTCGCGCTAGGGCGCGATAAATGGCGTATTCCCCGACTAATGTTTTGCCCGAACCTGTAGGGGCACATACGACTACGGAGCGTCCGGCATTCAGGGACGCGATCGCATCTTTTTGAAACTGATCCAGTTCAAAGGGAAATATAAACCCTAAGTCAAGTTCTGGAGACGGTGCAGGATAATTCACTCAATCACATTTGCAACCAGATTGTTTACTATACTAACGTTGGGCATTGGGTATTGGGCATTGGGTATTGGGCATTGGGTATTGGGCACTGGTGACTGGGTATTGGGTATTTGGAAAACTTTTTTCCAGTTGCTAGCTCCTATTCTTTAGTTCCTAGTCCCCAATTCCCAGTCTCTCATTTTCCTAGCTCTTGCGATCGCTCTGTGGCAGTTTTGACCGCTTCAATTAAAGCGGAACGAAATCCTGCTTGTTCTAGCTTGGCAATTCCTGCAATGGTTGTACCACCAGGACTAGTAACACGATCTTTGAGTTCTGCTGGGTGTAGTTTGGTTTCCTGCAACAGTTTTGCTGTTCCCAGTACGGTTTGCAAGGCTAATTGATTGGCAATTGCTCTAGGCAAACCTGCGGCTACTCCGCCATCTGCAAGTGCTTCTACCATCAGCGCTACGTAAGCGGGGCCGCTACCAGATAGCCCTGTAACTGCATCCATCAGTGCTTCTGAAACTTCTACTACTTCACCGACAGCAGAAAAAACTTGCTGTGCTATTTGGTGATGCTTGGCATTGGTATATGCACCTAAACAAATCGCGGTAACTCCTGCTCCCACTGTGGACGGGGTGTTGGGCATTGCTCTAATCACTGGCAATTGCACAAATGCAGCTTCTAGCTGACTTAAAGGTACACCCGCCAAAATGGAAACGATCAGGGGTGAGTGTTCTCTATTAAAAATATTAATATCTGCTAATTCTTGAGCGATCGCGCTAAACACCTGCGGTTTCACTGCCAAAAATAGAACTTCTTTTGCTTCGGTGAAAACCTGGCTATTATCTGTCGTCACAGCAACACCGTATTGCTGCTTTAAAAAATCTGAGCGTAAAGATAGCGGTTCGCTAACTATGACTTCTGATGATTGATAAATTCCACGCACGATAAGGCGGGATAAGAGTGCTTCTCCCATTACCCCACCACCAATTAAGCCAAATTTTATAGTCATTAGTTAGTCATTAGTTAGTCATTGGTCATTAGTCATTAGTCGTTTGTCACCATGAGTAAAACCCACGACAAATGACAAAGTCGAGCCAGTCGCACAGGAAGGGTTTCTCGACTTGGGCGAGCTGGCTTTGAGCGGAGGTTTCCTCCAAGCAGAACTTTGTAAGAGAGGACAAAGGACAAAGGACTAATTACTAATTTAACTTTATTGTGCCATCCGGTTAGTTTCGTTGCCCCAGGTTTGATTTGGAGTACCTGTAGGACGAGATGGACGTGCTGGTGGTTGTGGTACTTCATGCAGAACACCACCTTGGGTGCTAACTTGGACACAACTTGGTGTAAACAAAAAGATGCTCTCACCGATGCGCTCTTGATGTCCATCTAATGCGTAAGTACCACCTGCAACAAAATCTACTGCTCGTTGAGCTTGATCGGGATCCATGATTGTCAGATTTAATACCACTGACTTGCGTTCTCGCAACGCTTGAATTGCCTGGGGCATTTCTTCAAAGGTGCGTGGTTCGAGTACTAAAACTTCTGAAATTCCGTTAATTGCTCCTGGCATACCAATCACATTCCCCATTGGCTTTGAACCTGCTGTCATATCATCTCCCATTGTAGGCACTGGTTCCCGCCAGCGTCGATTTTGAGCGGCTGTACTCTCTTGCGGTGCTGGTTGAGGATTTTCTTGCTGATACAGATTTTGGTAATTATTATCTGTTTCTGGTTCTTCTTCGTAATACTCGTATTCTACTTGCTCATTTAGACCCACAAAGTCTCTGAGTTTGGAAAATATATTGTTCATGGTGCGTGTACTCTCCTGATGCGAATTGCCTGCATTGACTTGGCTGAGGATTGATTGAGCTAGGAGCGATGCCTACGGCGGTAAACTACGCGACATCGGTGGATACCTCAACAACTTTATTGCTAGTTGTAGCCCATATTACGAGTTTTGGCGATGAACTGACACTTATTGGAAAGGTCTGTGCATCGCCTAAACACAATAATGAGTCAAGATTATATCCTAAGGTTTATCCGAAGGAAAGTCCTTCATACCCCATTTCTCCTTGGCGATAGCTCTTGTCAATACTATATCCTTTGTTTCGGATTGCACCAGTCTGTTACAAGATTCTTGTCATCAAATCCTTTGCTTCTATTAATACTGAAGAGTCAGGCTGATGATTAATCAGCTAAGAGCGATCGCCAAACAAGATTGTTCCCAATCGTACCATCGTTGCGCCTGCTTGCACTGCCAGTTCGTAGTCGCCTGACATACCCATAGATAGGTGCTGCATTTTAATATGCGACCAGTTTTGCTCCTGGATTTCTTTGGCTAGCTCACGATTATGATTAAACACACTGAGAATTTCGGAATCATTTAATCCTGAAGGTGGAATTGTCATCAAACCTTGAATTTGTAAACTTTTGTAAGAATTGAGTGTAGGTAAATCAGCCAAAAGTTCTGGCACACTCCAACCATACTTGTTGGCATCGGGAAGAATTTTCACTTGCAGGCAAACCTGGGGACTCACTCCTAGCTGTTGCGCCAATTGGTCTAAGCGCTGTGCCAGATTCAAATTATCCACGGAGTGAATCCAAGGAAAATGCTCGATGGCTTTTTTGGCTTTATTGCTTTGCAAATGTCCAATAAAGTGCCAGGTAATATCCGGTAAGTCTTGCAACTCGGCTTGTTTGCTGGCAGCTTCTTGGATACGACTTTCCCCAAAATCACGAATTCCTGCGTTGTATGCAGACCGAATGGCCTGGGCAGAAACTTGCTTGCTAATAGCAATCAATTTGACTGAAGTTGGCAGGGAGGAACGAATAGTAACAATACGTTCGGAAATCGAACTGTTCATTGGAAGGTGCGCTGGAAAACACTCTGAAGCTGATCGTACTCCTGAGATTGCCCACTGCGCCGCAGGGTACGTAAGCGATTTTCCAACATCATTCTAGCCTCAGTACGTCCTAGAGACTGGAATTTAACACCTTTAACGTCATTTGCCACCAAAAAAAATAAACGCTGGGCATAAAGTGTGGTGAACAAATCCTGGTTCTCATCAACCATACAGATTTTGTAGAGTAAACCCCAAGTTGGATGGTTTATGTAAGTTTCTGCGTTTTCTGGATTCATTTAAGAGTCAAGGTGTAGTCAACGTGGAAGTATATATATCTTTTCGCAGGGAATTCTAAACATTCAGACGATAATACCAACATTCGTCAGAATATTTGCTTAAAATGCGAAACTGCGGTTACGAAGACCTCGATCTAGTTCCTAATCGGCAGATGAAGCTAGTGGTATAGCAGGAGGCAGGAGGCAGAGGGCAGGAGGCAGGAGGTAAAACTATTGCTAACTCTAGCATTCACCGTTTCCAAATGTCCTAACCTGTGTGACTACGGCTATAGTGAAGCGCAATGGTACAAGAGAAGTCGCGAAGCGTAGATTCAAAAAGTAGAGGCTGGTGGACAAATATCACCATCTGCTTTGGTGATTTCGATTTATCAATCTGTAGGGACAAGGCACAAAATAGCGCCGATCTTCTTGTTGAAAGTTCGATATGGGAAGGAAAAACACCCTTTGAAGTTCCCAACGGCAACAGCGAATTTTCAACTTCTTTCTATACTGCCACAACTGTCGCCCAATGGCACAAAATCCTAATTGGGGATTGGGTACAGGAAAGAAAGCTATCTTTTATAGCAGGGGACTGGGGACTAGGGACTGGGTACTGGGTGAAAAGTCTTTTGGTGGCTAGATTTTCTCATCTGTTAATGTCCTAACCACCAAGGCTTTTGCTATATTAGACTTTTTGCAAAAGTCCCTGACACTCAATATGGCAAGCTTTTAGGAAAAAAGTGTAGCTTTAGTGGGGTGGATTTTTATTTTTGATTTATGCAAAAGGTTTATTGATTATCTAGCATTTTCAGTGGTGCAATTTGTACCTGAGTTTTGTGCAAAGATTCATCAGGGAATCTGTAAAAAATATTAAGATTAGTTTGTAGGTTTGCGTAAGGCTGGTTCAGACCAAAAATCTACGCTAAATAGTAGGGGATCAATTTTATCAGTGGGTAGCTGTTCAATTTCCTATTCTGACTCCTGAATTCTGACTCCTGAATTCTGCTGTATTATCTCTTACCATTTTTTCGGTGTAAAATTTAGACCTGAGTTCCTATAGCTAGTCGTATTCCCCAGAATAAGATTAAAGTTGCGATCGCCAGCCAGTCACGTCCTTTTAATCGTAAATCGTGCCACTGCACTCGATGCTCGTTAGGACTGGTAAAACCCCGTACCATCATAGCATTCGCCATTTGATCGGCTCGTAAGAGCAGATTTTCCAAAAGTCTCTCTGCGACTGTCAGCCAAACCTTGAATGCTCCTTTTAATCCCAGCTTTTTCCAATTAATTGCCCTTGTCATTACGGAGCGAAATAAGTTTTGTACTTCTTCTAAAACCAAGGGAATAAAACGCAAGGACAAGGTTAGAGTTAGAGCAATTTCTGTGACAGGTAACTTGAAGCGTCGTAGGGGTTGCATTAAGCTTTCAATGCCAGATGTGATTTCTTCTGGTGCGGTTGTCAGCAGATACAAGTTGGTGCTATAAATTACGGTAAATATAAGTGTACTCAGGCGTACTGCTAAATCTAAGGAGTAGCGAGTCACTTTGACTGGGCCTTTGTGAAATAGCACGTAGCTGTATTTTTTTTTATCAACTACTTGCTCTTGAGCAAGATTATTAGAGTTTGATGGCTGGGTTAATATTTGTTCGTTAGCTGGTAGCCGTGGCTGATAATCTACACCCAGTCCTTCAGGACTGATGGCTGCGATCGCTAAGACAAAAAACGATAGCATTAATAGCCAACCCATTTGCTGCTGCCATACTCGTCGGGGAATCCTGGCAATCAAGGTAGCAATAATCAATATTACTACCAGTAGCACCCGCCAATTGTTGTTAGCCAAAACATAGCTTGTTAAAAAGCTCATTAACCAAGCGAACTTGACTCGCGGATCGATTTTATGCAGCCAAGTTTGGGGTTGTTCTAAATAAAGTCCAAGTGGCAGCGATCGCAATAAATCCATTTTAGAGTTATACAGTTAGGAGTTAGGAGTGAGGAGTTAGGAGTTTTGACTTTAACTCATAACTTTCACCTTGTGCCGCTATCAAACTCAAGTCGATAAAGTTCTATAGTTAGCAATTTTGACTTCAACTACATAACTCCTGTACAGATGCGATTAATCGCGTCTGTACTCCTAACTTATTTTGACGCGTGTTGCTCTATTAACATTACCATTTTCGGCATCACGGACTTTTTTGCTTCGCCACAGTAAAATAATTGGTGTACCTTTAAATCCTAGCTGTTGGCGGAATTGCCGTTCAATGTAGCGGCGGTAGTTGTCGTTGAAGCGTTTGGAGTCATTGACAAATAGAGCGATCGTTGGTGGTTGGCTACTTACTTGTGTACCATAATAAATCTTGCCTTGACGCCCACCACGAGATGCTGGCGGTGAATGCCAACTGACGGCATCTGTTAAGACTTCGTTAATAACTGATGTGCTGACACGGCGTTTGTGTGATTCAGCCGCCGTTTTCACCAATTCTAAAATCTTTTCTACCCGTTGTCCTGACAAGGCACTCACAAAAATTGTTTCTGCCCATTCGGTAAAATGTAACCGTGATTGCAGAGTTTTTTCGTAGTCGTAGATTGTGTAAGAGTCTTTTTCGACAGCATCCCATTTATTAACGACGATGATGCAAGCTCGGCCTTCTTCGATAATTCGCCCAGCTAATTTTTGATCTTGCTCGGTGACTCCATCGACAGCATCTAGTACTAATAAAACCACATCAGCGCGGCGAATCGCTTTGAAAGCACGGTTAATACTAAAAAATTCTGTGCCGTATTCGATGTGTTTCTTTTTGCGAATGCCAGCAGTATCAATCAATCGATAAGTTTGTCCGGCTCGTTCAATGACGGTATCAATAGCATCGCGGGTTGTGCCAGATATGGGGCTGACAATTGCCCTTTCTTGCCCGACAAAAGAATTGAGTAAGCTCGATTTGCCCACATTTGGGCGTCCCACAATTGCTACTTTGATTTCATTAGTTTCTGGAATGTCTTCAATAGCAGGGATGTGATTAACTAACTCATCAAGTAACTCTCCTGTGCCACTGCCATGAATCGCGGAGATGGGGTAAGGTTCGCCTAGTCCTAATTCCCAAAATTCAGCAGCTTGCATTAAGCCTTGTTCTAGGGATTCACATTTATTTACTGCTAATAGTACAGGTACGGGTTGTTGGCGCATCCATTCAGCAATTTCTAAATCTGCTGATGTTGGGCCTGTTTGACCATCTACTACAAAAATAGCGCCACACGCTTCTGCAAGGGCTGTCATTGCCTGTTGGCGAATCAGTGGTAAAAATTCGGTATCATCATTAAAAACTAAACCACCAGTGTCTACGACTAAAAATTCGCGATCATTCCAGAAAGCTGGTAGATAAGTGCGATCGCGTGTCACTCCCGGTTCATCATGGACAATCGCCGTTTGTTCCCCGGCGAGTCGATTAACCAGGGTGGATTTGCCCACATTTGGGCGTCCGATAATTGCAACAATTGGCAGTGCCATAAAACCAGGGTAAGTCAGAGGTGTAGTATATCACGTGCTTACATTTTACTCACTTTAAACTTGAAGTTTTAATTTCATTTTCCCATCATCATGAGGCGATGTCTACGATGGGCTGTTTGGTGATGTCATGCTTTTAAAAATAAAAAAGGTAGGAAGTCCTACCTTTTACCCAAAAAAAGCATTTTGTAACCAAATACCAAATTAAATATCACATACGCTTTTGACGTATCTATTGCAAACCTATGACAAGTGTATGACGTTTAATTTATAGTTGACTTTGCGATTACTCCCAGTTGCAACTCAGCTGGATAGCTACCTTCTGACTTGATGCGCTTAATTTCCGCATCGCTGATCTGCAAATTTAACTTTTCTACCAACGTCCTGACAATATCTCCCCGGTCTATGATACCAGCTACAGCACCAGCAGGAGAAAGTACAGTAATTCTAGGTAACTGCTCATTTTCTAGCTTGTTAATTACCTCAGCGATCGATGTTGATTCTACAACGGTAGGTATTTCTGTCAAAGGATGCACTATCCTATGTAAGGTTTCGGTTTCCCATTCACTTCTTTGAGTTAAACGGAAATCGTCAATGGAAACTAGACCTCGGTAACGTCCATCAGAAGCAGCAAAATAAACTTGTGAGGGAGCTGTCTCTAAAAGATATAAATCGGCAAAAGAACGCAATGTTTGGTCAGCATCAATTACGCGAAAGTCACGAGTCATCGCATCGGCCGCCACTACTTTGAGTAGGCTTTCTTGCAATGTGGTCATGTTGTCATAGGTGTTAGCGTTGCGGACAGCAAACCAACCTAACAGCGCAATCCACAAACCAACTACTAACTCTCTAGTAACGAAATCTACAAAAAATCCGAAAGCGATCGCACCATAACCCAATATTTGTCCTGCCCTTGCAGCCAAGTGTACGGCTTCAAAACGATTACCCTTGATTTGCCATAGTGCTGCTTTTAACACTTGCCCTCCATCTAAAGGTAAGCCGGGAATTAAGTTAAATAGAGCTACCACTAAGTTAATTCTCGCTAAATCTCCGACCATGATCCTGAGGTAATTAGTATCAGGTATCACAAAAACTGCCAGACGTAGCAGGAAAAATAGGATGATACTTACTAAAGGGCCAGCGATCGCTACTTGAAAGGCTTTGAAAGGAGTTTTAGATTCTTCTTCAATAGCAGCAATTCCGCCAAACATAAATAGGGTAATTGAATTAACTTTAATACCTTGCGATCGGGCTACCAAGCTGTGACCCAACTCATGTAATAGCACCGAACCAAATAGCAGCAGTGCCATAACTATTCCAGCACTCCAAGCTATAACATTTCCCCATTCTTGATAAGCTACACCAAAATTCAGGGTTGCCAACCCTAAAATCACAAACCATAACGGGTCTAAAAACAGGGGAATTCCAAATAATGACCCAATTCTCCAATTTGTTTGCATTACACTGCCCTAAAACTAGATATTGCTAGTACTTTTTATACCAAAATGCTATGCATATTCGTATACACATTTATATTGAGCATCAATTCGGTAGTAACAAGTAACGAAATGCTCTTATTTCTAGAATAGACAATTAATGCCTGTGAGCAAAACTTTGGAATTGGGCATTGGGAAGAGACTTGGGGACAAGGAGAATTGGAGACAAGGGGAAGGGAAAGACTTGTTGCAAGTTCTAACTTTAGTCACCTTGTCCCCTTGTCCCCTTGTCCTCCCTGCTCCCCTACCCAAAATCGTTTTTAGGAGTTTTTGATAGCGGGGTTACAAGTAACACCTCTGTCATTACCAAACTACAGACGACCGATGTAAGTTAGTCCTAAAACGATGCCAACGCCAATAATATGACCAAAAGCCATCGCAGCAGCGAATGTGGGAATACTAATCGGTAGGATAGGGAACTTGGGGCCAACTAGGGGTTTTTCAATCCTAGTACTTAGTAAAACTATTACTAAGCTACTAATACTGATGATGATTCCTACTGTGGGAGTCCACGCAGGTGTTGCGGGAACAGATCGAGCAGCGGCTGCTAGTAAAATAGAGTAAGTCAAGCTTTTGTCTCCTAAATGGAAAAGTTAATCTAGACCTACAAGATTATAAAATTACCAGGCCCAAAAGTTTTTTAGATAGTTTAGACTTTTCTGATGATTAGTTTAAATTTGTTAAATATTCATGCGCGTTAAGATTTGCGGCATCACCCAACCACAGCAGTCTATGGCGATCGCCTCTCTAGGCGCAACGGCATTAGGATTTATTTGTGTGCCAACCTCGCCTCGTTACGTAACTACATCACAAATTCGGGCAGCAGTGGCAGAACTCCCGGCAAATATTGACATAATTGGGGTTTTTGCCAACTCTAGTATTTCTGAAATCAATCAGATAGTTACTGATTCAGGGTTGACTGGTGTGCAGTTACACGGAGATGAATCTTCAAATTTTTGCTACCAACTACGTCAAGCTTTACCCAACATCGAAATTATTAAAGCATTGAGAATTCGTAGTCTTGAGCATCTTGACACAGCGATTGATTATACACAAGATGTAGATACTTTGCTACTTGACGCCTACCATCCGCAACAACTAGGTGGTACAGGCAAAACTTTAGATTGGAAGATGTTAGAACAATTTAGCCCTAGTTGTCCTTGGTTTTTAGCAGGAGGACTAACACCCGATAATATTGTGGAAGCCTTAAATCAGGTTAATCCTAGTGGCGTTGATTTATCTAGTGGTGTGGAGCGCGCACCAGGAGATAAGGATTTAGATAAAGTAGCCAAGTTGTTTGAGAAATTGGAAAGCAGGGGAGCAGGGGAGAAGTTGCGGTAAGTCTTTCCCTTCTGCCCCTCTGCCCCTTTGCTCCCCTGCTTCTTATGGCTCATGCCCATTCCTTAAAAGAACGCCGCTTGGTGGCGAATCAAGTTAAAAAATTCTTCGCGGGTTTTGTGATCGTCTTGAAATGCACCAATCATTGCGCTAGTGACAGTCCAAGAACCTGGTTTCTGGACACCACGCATTACCATGCACATGTGGCTAGCTTCCATGACTACGGCAACGCCTTGAGGTTCCAGAACAGTCTGGATTGCTTCGGCAATTTGGCGGGTTAGTCTCTCTTGTACTTGTAAGCGACGGGAATACATCTCAACAATCCGCGCCAGCTTACTCAGTCCAACAACTTTTTGGTTGGGGATATAAGCAACGTGCGCTCTACCCATAAATGGCAGCATGTGGTGTTCGCACAGACTAAAAAAGTTAATATCTCTAACTAATACCATCTCGCTATGCCCTTCATCAAAAATGGCATCGTTAACGAGTTCTTCAAGAGATTGGTTGTAGCCACTAGTAAGAAAGCGCATTGCTTCGGCTACTCGTTTGGGTGTTTTTAAAAGTCCTTCACGTTCTGGGTCTTCGCCAACTCCCAATATTAGTGTCCGCACGGCTTCCTTCATTTCGTCCAGCTGTTCCTCTGTTGGCGGGAACACATCCGCTTGTCGCCCGTTGTGGGTATTGCGATCGGGTCTTGGAGTTATGGCTTCTGCCAAGTCGGGAATCAGAGGCGATTGAGAGCAATTGGAACCGTTGGAACTAGCAATAGTCATGATTCAGTCTTGGTTATGGTTTAATCATTAGTCATTGGTCATTGGTCATTTGCAAAAGACAAAAGACTAATTAGAGTGCGCCAGCGCTAGGCATCAAAGTCAATTCATCAATCACTGCCTGTTGTGGTAACAAAACTGTGTAAAGAATTGACTGAGCCACAATTTGCGGGGTTAACATTTTGGAACGGTCTAAGTTGACATGGACTGTTTCTGTATCCCAAAGTTCGGTATTGACTGCGCCAGGACAAATAGCTGTGACACGAATGCCGTAAGTGCGTTCTTCTTGTGCCAGGGTTTGAGAGAGGGCTATCAAACCAGCTTTGCTGACGTTGTATGCTCCCCAACCGGGAAAGGGTTGCTTGGCGGCAATTGAGGCGACATTGATAATTGTACCTGTGCCTCGATCGCGCATTGACGGTAAAATCCCCACAATGCACTGAAATACACTGGTGAGATTCAAATCAATTACCTGCTGCCAGCCCTCTAGGGGGATTTCGCTCAAAGTGCCTGTATAGGCGATGCCAGCATTGTTTACCAGAATGTTTATATCACCAAAGTCAAGGGCGATCGCTTGGATCTTTTCTTTGACTTTGGTGATATTTGCTAAATCTACAGCGTAAGCCTTCGCTTCCACCCCAGTATGCTCTATGGCTTCTCTTACCGCCTCTAATTTATCCAAAGAACGGCTGACTAAAGCGACATCTATTCCCGCTTTTGCAAAGACTAAAGCCGTTGCTTTCCCAATTCCACTACTTGCCCCTGTAATCAGGGCGCGGCGTTTTTGCTCAACACTCATGGTGTCTCCGAATTTTTTGGTAGTTCCCAAAGCCTATTACCACCCCATTATTTACACTTATCGGTTTGAATAGATTAAAGGAATCTAAAAATCTGATGATTTTCATTAGGCAGATGCTATGATGCAGCACAATATTTACCATGTTGTGGTTTTAGCAGTGAACACAACAAATTGTTGCCTACAAAACCACGCGGTACATCGTACATTTAAATTAGATTATTTACATAATACAAAATCCACCCAATCAAATTGAGTAGATTTGCCAGACATACAAATGCCTATGGCTAGATTGTTAAAAATCTTTAAGCACATAGGCAATTATAGCATTGCTATTTTACTAATCAATCATTATGCAGTGTAGTTAGTGGGCAACTTCTGTAAAAACACCAATTTTGCGGAATTTTTCATAGCGCATTTGGCGGCGTTCTGGAGCAGTTAAACGATTGAGTTGGTCTAAGTTTTCCATCAGCACTTGCTTGAGAGTAGTAGCAGCTTTTAAAGGGTCGGAATGAGCGCCACCAGTGGGTTCAGGTAGTATTTGGTCGATAATTCCCAACTTTTTCAGGTCATGGGAAATAATTTTTAGCGCTACAGCAGCTTGGGGAGCCTTACCGGCATCTTTCCACAAAATTGCAGCGCAGGCTTCGGGAGTGGCGACTGTATAAACGGAGTGTTCAAACATGAGTAGGCGATCGCCTACACCAATACCAAGTGCACCACCAGAACCACCTTCACCAATGACTGTGCAGATAATTGGCACATCTAAGCAAAACATTTCCCGCAAGTTGTAAGCGATCGCTTCTCCTTGACCTTGGTGTTCTGCTTCTACCCCAGACCAAGCTCCTGGCGTGTCGATAAAGGTTAGTACTGGCATACTAAACTTATTGGCGTGTTCCATTAACCGCATGGCTTTGCGATAGCCGCCAGGATAAGGCATTCCAAAATTACGGGCAATATTGTCTTTAGTATCGCGTCCTTTTTGATGACCCAACATCACCACAGGCTGACCACTCAGACGACCAACACCACCAACTAAAGCTGGATCGTCACCACCACAGCGATCGCCATGCAATTCCATCCATTCATCACTAATTGCCTGAATGTAATCGAGAGTACTGGGGCGACGCGGATGACGAGCGACTTGCAATCGCTGGGACGGGGATAGACTAGTGAAAATTTCCTCACGTAGTTGCATGGCGCGTGCTTCTAGTTGACGAATTTGACCAGAAACATCGACGCCATTTTCTTCTGCAAGTTGCCGAATTTGATCGATTCGGGTTGCAAGTTCTGCTAGGGGCTTTTCAAAATCTAACAGTAGCGGTTTACGCTCGGTAGTTGCCATCGTAGGGGTTATGAATTACGAGTTATAAGTTATCTATCCTTTGTCCTTTGTCTTTTGCAAATAACAAATGACAAATGACTAAACCAGCAGCGGTCTAAATCCATGTTTCACTGATACTTTACCAATCTGCTCCATTTTGTCTACGGTAATCTGATTCCGTCCCCACGAAAAGTTCGTATATAACTTCTCAAATTCCAGCAGCATTGATTCGGCAAAACAAGCAAACAACTGGCGGGCTGGCACGTCCATATTGACGATTTTCATGATTTTCCAGTCAATATCCAGGGAATGCTCTACAATCCCACCATTTAACACATATACACCAGGATGCTGAAGTTTTGTTGCTAAGTTTTTAGGATAGCCACCATCAATCAACAAACAGGGTTGTTTCAAAGTGGTCGGGTCAATTTCCACGCCTTTGGGCATACTAGCAACCCAAACTACAATGTCAGCTTCGGGCAATGCTTCTGTTAAACCCATGATTTTTCCTCGCCCTAGTTCGCCTTGCAGCTCTTTGAGGCGTTCTCGATCGCGAGCGATCAACAGAAGTTCTTTGACATCTGTTTTCGCATCTAGCCAACGGGTAACTGCACTACCAATATCTCCAGTTGCCCCACATATAGCAATAGTCGCTTTTGATAGATCGATTCCCAATTTTTTTGAGGCTTCTTCCACCTGCTTACAAATAATGTAAGCAGTGTGCGTGTTTCCTGTAGTGAACCGTTCAAACTCTAGTTTAATATTGCGGACTTGGCTAAACTGGTCTAACTTAAAGTTTTCAAAAATAATTGAGGAAAATCCGCCTAAAGCTGTGATATTAATGCCATGCTTCTGTGCGTGGGCCATGGCGTTGAGGATTTTGCGGGTTGCGGCTTTTATCCGACGGCTAGCTAGCATCTCCGGTAAAAAGCAAGATTCTACATACCGTCCTTCAATTTGTTGGCCAGTTACACTGGTAACAACAATCGTATCGACAATTTGCGGTGGGGCGCTGCACCAAAAGTCTAGCCCTTGATCGGCATATTCTGGGTATCCCAATTCTTGAGCCACCGCTTGAGCGTGTTCTAAACTAGTCAGATGTCCAATTAGACCAAACATGTAGTGATATTAGGCTTATGCTGTCTTGAGGCGTGTAATTTAGTAAAGTTGGGAGTTCTGAGTTGGGAGTTCTGAGTTCTGAATTTCAACTACTCAGCACTCAGCACTCGTTACTCAGTACTCTTTTAAGCGGCTATCAGTCCGTAGGCTGACAAGCGCATAATATCGCGAGTCGTGAAACCTATGTTACTTAATGCTTCACCGTATTGAATCATAAAATCTTCTACCAAAGCATCTTTTTCCATTGCCATTGTGTGGGCATCACCCTCTACTTGGTTAAGCATTTTCCAGACAATGGGTAGGTTATGGCGATTTGCTTGTTCTAGTTCAGCTTTGGATTCTGTGAAGTGTTCTTTCAACCAAACTTCTCCAAAGTTGAGGTGGCTATATTCATCTTTTACTACTCCCTCAGTGATTTTGCGTGCAAAAGCATCGGCGACGGGGATGTAAATGTTATATGCTGCGATCGCAAAACATTCGATAATCAAAGACTGAATCAACAGACAAGTGACGACCTTCCCTTCCGCTGCTGCTGTTTGGAAATTCTGGTGTAGTCCAGAGAAAAATTCCTTGGCAAATTGCAAATCTGGGGTAACATTTAAATTTCGTCCACAAGCTTCAAATCCTTTCTTGTGGCGGCTTTCCATCTT
Source organism: Nostoc sp. (assembly GCF_036917575.1). Classification (GTDB taxonomy): domain Bacteria; phylum Cyanobacteriota; class Cyanobacteriia; order Cyanobacteriales; family Nostocaceae; genus Nostoc. The sequence goes on from NZ_JBALDC010000079.1 coordinate 88,516, forward strand.
CGAGAGGCGAATTAATTCATCATGAGATTCCGGCAGCAATTCGGCTAATGTGATGTAATTTTCATGGGCTTCTTGTTCCCCTTCAATTACGATCGCATTAATCCGGCTATAAGCATCTTTGTATGTTTCGCTCTTGAAATCTAATTCTTTAAATTGGTCTGCAAGCTGCTGCATAGTTATCTTTTCTCCTGTAAACCTGAATTATTTGACACCACGATTGAATTTACCCTATGAACTGAGGGTAACAATTAATGTGGTTTAATTTAACTTAACAAGTAGACTATGTTTATAGATTAATTGTTGCTGAGGGCAATGCTCTAGTACAGCGAAATAAATGCTTTGCAGTTTAAGTTTATGTTCAAATCAAACCCGAATCTGAAATCTGGCGATTTTTTGAGCCTAGTAATCTTACTGCTAGGGGCATTTATTGTTTTACTACCTCTGTTTGTGGTCTTTCTCACCTCCTTTGCACCGACGACCGCCAGTCTGGAAAATTCGTCCAAAAATAACTGGTCTTTAGCAAATTACCGCGTTGCGTGGCAACAAGGAAAATTTTTGCTGGCGTTTGCTAATTCTACCTTGGTAGCGATCGCTGTGACGGCGTTTCAGATTGTCACTTCTGCTTTAGCTGGTTACGCCCTAGCACGGTTGAAGTTTCGGGGACGCCAAGCACTGCTATTAGTCGTTTTAGCAACTTTAGTGATTCCCTTTCAGTTATTGGTAATTCCCATTTTTTTGGTGTTGAAGTGGGGACACCTGATAAACACATACTGGGCGCTCATTTTACCCACTGCGGTTAGCGGATATGGGATTTTCTTATTACGTCAGTATTTCCAGACAATTCCCGTAGAGTTAGAGGAAGCCGCAGCTATAGATGGGGCGAACCGACTGCAAATTTTGTGGCGGGTAATGTTACCTTTAGCTCGTCCGGCCTTGTTAACACTGTTTTTATTCACCTTCATTGGTGAGTGGAATGATTTGTTTAAGCCTCTAGTATTTACGACAAGACCAGAATTAAGGACAGTACAACTAGCATTGGCTGAGTTTCAGGAGCAATTTACGAATAATTGGCCTTTGATGATGGCAGCAGTCACAATAGCGACAGTGCCAGTGCTGGTATTATTTCTCATCGGTCAGCGTCAATTTCTTCAGGGTATTGCTGCAACGGGGATTAAGAATTAATAGGGAAACAGGCGGTAAATGGAAGCCTGATTTTAGTTACTAGACGAGATGCCTACTCTAGAATAAATAATTTGAATTGGTATGATCTCAAAATAAGCTGCAAAGGAAATCCCACAGGGAAATATGAACTTTTATGACACTGAGCGTAATCATTGCTAACTAAACTGAAGCAATAATTATACATATTTCGTCAGGAACGAAAATACTTATGAGTTCTCAACAAGTTATAGACCCTGAAATATTACAGCAGTTACAAGAAGAAATTCAGCAGAAAATGAATGAAAGCCTAGACAACGCTGACTTACATTCAGTGCTTGAAAAGTACGGCTTATTAGAATATAGAGTCTTGAGAGTTCATTGGCAGTGTAATCTCGATCCCAATCAACTCAAATCTGTTGATGCAGTTGATGAACAGCAACCCAATGCATTATTGGCAAAAACTTCAACAGCTTCAATACCAGAAATTGTATTAGTCAAAAAAGCATTATGTATTCCTTGCCCATCAACTGGCAACCCAAGGGGCTGTAACTGCTAAATATTTTTATCTTCGGACTGCAAAGAGTTTATTCTAGTGAATGTAAAAATACTATACTTGGCTTATACGTAGTGACTACGTAATAAAAAATACATTTATTAATGTCACTAATTAGCAGAAAGTAGTATTCTAATAAACTCTGACTTTTTGAGCGCTAGTTTTTCATGTCTCAAAATCGAAGCAGTTGCGAGTGGAAGTTAGCAATAGTGAGTACTTTAGTAATTGCTGAAGTGCTCACTTTTGCTGAGAGTTTTGCCTTAGCTCAAATTAAAACAGATACCACGCTCGGATCTGAAAGCTCAATAATTACACCAAAGCTAATCAATGGTCAGCCTACAGACCAGATTGATGGTGGAGCAGTTCGTGGTTTAAACTTGTTCCACAGCTTTGAACAGTTTTCTGTCTCTGCGGGAAGGATAGCCTATTTTAACAATGCAATCAATATTCAGAACATAATTAGTCGAGTGACAGGTAATTCTGTTTCTAATATAGATGGCATTCTCAAAGCTAACCCCACAGCCAATGTATTTTTGATTAATCCTAACGGCATTGTTTTTGGGCCCAATGCTTCTTTAAATATCGGCGGTTCATTTGTGGCGAGTACGGCGAGTAGTTTGAACTTTGCTGATGGTACAAAGTTTAGTGCTACATCTGGTCAAACTGAACCTCTACTCAAAGAAAGCGTTCCTATTGGCTTACAATTCGGAACAACTGCTCGACCTATCCGCAACCAATCCCAAGCAAGTCCAAATAATGCAATTAATACTTTCGGACAAAGTGTTGGTCTAAAAGTGCATCAAGGGAAAACCTTAGCACTGATAGGCGGTGATATAACGCTAGAAGGCGGAAATTTAACCGCAAGTAGGGGAAGAATTGAGTTAGGAAGTGTTGCTGGCAATAGTTTGGTTAGTTTAAGTTCGACGAATCAAGGTTGGGCATTCGGATATGAAGGTGTTCAAAATTTTCAGAACATCGAACTCACTCAGCGAAGTGAGATTCCATCTACTGTAGATACCAGTGGCAAAGGTGGTGGTAATATCCACCTGCAAGGACAGCGTGTACTGGTAACTGACGGTTCGCAAATTTCGGCTCTTACTCTGAGAGCGCAACCAGGAGGAAATTTAACAGTGAACGCTTCTGAGTCTGTAGAACTTGGACTAAATGCGTTCTTGTCTACTGGAACTTTCGACACTGGAAACTCTGGAAATATAAATATTACTACCAGAAAGTTGATTGTCAAAGATGGAGCGCAAGTCTTAATATTTAATGTTGGTTCGGGATTGGCGGGGCAATTGACCATCAACGCCTCAGATTCCGTAGAAATAATCGCAGGTAGCCCCATTTCTCCTTTGCCAGATGGTAGTGATTTAATATCCAGTGGATTATTTAGTGCAACTTATGGCGCTCAAAATGCTGGCAGCATAATAATTAATACTGGTAAGTTACGTATCGAAGGAGGGGCAGCAATATCAACAAGTTCTGAGGGTATACTTGGGCGTTTTTCTAACCAATTTATACCAGCCACAGGAAATGGAGGAGATTTGACAGTGAACGCCTCCGAGTCCGTAGAATTAATCGGAACCTCAGCAAATGGTTCTAGGCTCAGTAGCTTGTTTGCTGGCACTCAAGGACTTGGAAATGGTGGCAACTTGACCTTAACTACAGGGCGATTGGTTATCAAAGATGGGGCGGCAATAACTGTTAGCAGTGAAGCTCGAAAAAATGTTAATTATCAAGGGGGTGTACCCAATTTAGGTCTAGCAGGTGAACTCAATGTCAGCGCTAGTTCCATCCTGCTAGATAAAGGAAAACTCACATCTAATAGTGAGTCAGGTAAGGGTGGTGACATTGCGGTACAGGTGCAGGATTTATTACTGATGCGTCGCAACAGTCAAATCTCTACTAATGCCGGAGGTGATAAAACTGGCGGTAATATCACCATTAATGCACCTAATGGCTTTCTTGTCGCCGCTCCTTTTGGAAATAGCGATATTACCGCCAACGCCAACCTTGGTTCTGGTGGTAAAATCGCAATCACCGCTAAGAATACCTTTGGGTTTGTGTCACGTACTCGTGTAGAGGTGGAGAAGCTCAATCCAAAACAAATAAACCCGAATAACCTGCCAACAAGTGACATCACTGCATTTTCTCAGCAAAACCCTTCATTAAGTGGCACAGTACAAATCAACTCACCAGATGCTGACCCTAGTAAAGGATTAGTACAACTACCCATAAATCTGGTTGATGCTTCGCAGCAAATTGTTGCTGGTTGTAGTTCTAGTGGAAAAATAGGAAGAAGTTCGTTTGTTGCTACTGGGCGTGGAGGAATACAAGCCGATCCCACAGAGGCATTGATAGCCGATGATGCAGTGCTAGCAGATTGGATTACCCTCCCTCCAGAAAGTCACAATCAAGTTGAGGGTATTAAGAAAAGAGTAGTTATTCAGGCGCAGGGATACACAGAAGAGAAATCACAGAAAGTTAATTCTGTCAATGAACCGACTCAAATTGTAGAAGCCCAAGGGTGGATTCTAGATGCCAATGGAAATGTGGTTTTGGTTGCTCAAGTACCCACTGCATCCCCCCATAACTCCTCGCTTGTCGCTACATCTTGTGCTGCTAATTAAAATTTGAGATTTTCGTAACTTTTGTTGGTGCGTTGGCGTAGACCGTTGTAAACATCGCTGCTTTGCAATGAAGTTATATAACCAATAATTATTTTTCCCCTGGCTAGTACAGATATATAAAAATTCTGTAGTGAGACTCAAGAGTACTACAGGAGAAATTAAAATTATTTTCAAATTGGTTGTTTATGTAATATTCTTTACAAGCCGATCGCGAATTGTTTGGAGTTGGTCATGAGTTTTAATTGGCTCTCGTGGTGCTGGTAATTCGGTATTCGGCCAGTTAGGTAAATCATTGCAGGGACATAACAACGCCGGCATCCCGACGTTTCGCACGGCTATTGGCATACTGCATCGGCTGCAAGGGAGCATATTCCATGCTGGTGTCAACAATTCAGCAATGGTTTCGTATGTACCCTCAAGGTAACAATCACTCGATTCTGGCGAAATAATTTTTTGCCAGCACTCTTCAAATTCTTCACTATAGCGATCGCCATTTAGCACCGTTTGAGGCAAAAAGCTTGCTTCACCGTTGCCCGTAATCACTTTCTTACCTAACTGAAACCAGTAGGCAAGGTATCGTTTAACTTCTTGTTTGGTTGCCATATTACAATTTTAGATTTTAGATTTGAAATTAATTTGAATCAATAGTTAAGAATCTTGACTTCTGAATGTTCCAGCATCACCTCTATTTGGCAATGGTGAACCAAGTATACTGAGATTGAGAACATGACCGCCAGTCACTAAATAAACAGTTTCGCTGAGTAAAGCTAGTTGGCGTACTAAAGAACCGAGGCGATCGCGGAACATCCTTCCCAGAGGATAAGCTGGGATCACACCCCAACCCACCTCTTCTGCTACAAAGAGCATATCAGCAGCAACCAGTTCCACAGTCTCTAATAACTCTGCAAGGGTATTTTCCCAGCTAGATTCATCTTGTTCTAGGAAATTAGCAACCCAAGTCCCTAAAGAATCAACTAAGAGGCAAGTATAAGGTTTAGCATCGGCGAGAGTAGCAGATAGTTCCACTGGTACAGATAGAGTTACCCAGTCTTGGGGACGACGTTTTTGGTGTTCTAAAATGCGTTGATGCCACTCTTGATCATCTAGGTTATCGGTGGCTGTTGCTACATAAACAACTGCTTTTCCTGACTGCATAGCTAAAGTTTCCGCCCATTCACTTTTACCAGATCGTGCTGGCCCTGTTATTAAGATGATTTTACCCAAAGTTTTTTACTGAGTATTTTAACAATATGCTTACGGTTGCAATTTATCACCAGATTTTTTAGTTCATCAGTGAGATTTTTGGTTTCAAATAACTTTTAAGGGATAAAATTAGCACCAGCATCATTGATGCTATAACTGGCAAAAGCCAAAAATCTCAACAACCCCATTCTCAATTATTTAACACTACTGGGGAAAGCAAACTTTAGGATATCTTTATGAATATAGGCTTAAAACGCATTGAAGCAACTCTACACGATTTAGGAAATCGCGGCACTGCCTCTACTGCCGAAACAGGTGATTCGACGAGAAAACGACCTTTCTCATTTAGAATCAGCGTCGGAGCCAACGAACCCACAGAAAGTACACAAATTCCATCCTCTGAGGATGAGAAACTCGTTGAATTGGGCAAAGAAACTGAGAGTGATTATTCTTCTGAACAAAATTTCTTTCCTCATCATGACTCTGTGCAGACCTTTCAAGCAGAAGAGAATGGTAGCAAAACACCCAGCCTACCCAAGTTGAAAACTCCAAGCTTTAGTAGCCATCGCCACGGAGCGAATCCAGCATTGGCGATGAATCTATTGCAAGAAATTCAGGAAACTGTCGCCAATTGGCAAACAGAATTGCAAAATATTTTGAAGCAAATTCAGGATATTTACTTAGAAGGCCCAATTGTCAATGGCTGGTTAGAATCTAATCCCACCGAACCAGAATCGGGAGGAACGGCGACACTGCGCCATGCAGAAGTTGACCGTTTGATGAATTATGTAGAAGAAATTTGCGCCACTGGTGGAAAAGTATCTTATCAATCATCTATTACTGGCTATCGCCTGTGTGGTGTAGACGATACTGGTAAAGTTTGGTCGCGCCCATGTCCACCAGATCAGGTTGCCAATGTTAGTATGGCGATCGCTCGTTACCAAAAGTTACGTCAATTGTTAGGGCGCAAGCAATCTTTGGAAACCCGCCTTAGTCAGTTGGCCCAAACTCTTGTAGTTTTACATAGTCACATTCAACAAACGTAAAGTTTTAAAGATTATTTCCGAAGAAACTCGGTTGGTAGGTCGGTAAATTTTGGTTTAGATTAACTCTCAGCAGTTATGCCTTGGATTTAAGATTTTAATCTAAAATCGTTCGACTGAGCGTAGCCGTTATCTAACGTTCCGTTGGCGCAACCTCTCGTTCGCTGTCTTCGTCTTTGAAAGAGAAGAGAAGGAAAGTCCCAAATCTCAAATCCAAAATTCAATCTATGCCAGACATCCAAATCTCTGCCATTATCTGTACTTACAATCGAGATACCTATTTAGGGGCTGCAATTGATAGTCTTTTAGCACAGGATTTTGCTGCTGACTTTGAAATTGTGATAGTTGATAATGGATCTAGCGATCGCACTCGTGAGGTTGTAGAACAAAGAACTCACAATCCGCGCCTGAAGTATGTTTTTGAACCCACCATTGGTTTATCTGTCGCCCGTAACACGGGTGCAAAGGTAGCCAGTGGTGATATTCTTGCTTATTTAGATGACGATGCAGTTGCCAGTAAAAGCTGGCTGCAAGTTTTATATTCTGCCTATTACAATAATTCTAAGCTAGCGATCGCAGGTGGCAAAGTCACTCTTTTGTGGCCTCCAGGAATTCAACAACCACGGTGGTTATCTCCAGGGCTAGCTGCAAATCTGGGTGCATACGACTTAGGTGACAGTAACATTTACATTGAGCAACCTGGCTTAACACCCAGAGGCTTAAATTACTCCATCCGCCGCAGTTTCCTTGAAGAAATTGGCGGTTTCGATCCTCATCTTGGTCGAGTCGGGAAAAATTTATTATCTAACGAAGAACTGCAAATGACCGAATTTGCACTACAGCGTGGTTGGCAAGTCGCTTATCTTCCTGAAGCACTCGTCGCTCACAATGTAGCCCCAGAACGCCTCCATCGCTCTTGGTTTTTAAACCGGGGCTGGTGGCAGGGTATCAGTGAATGCTATCGAGAACAACTTGCTGGTAAAGCTGGAATCGCTCAATTGCAGCGAGGTAGCGAACGGTTTGTACGAGGCTTATATAAGGCATTACAATATTTCTCCGATCCAGCAGAACGGTTTGACAAACTGGTGTATGCTTACGGTCAGATTGGTTACTTAAATGCTGCTATTCAGGGTCTTTTATCTACATCAAATAAGAAATAATCAGTAACATAATTTCTACTCAATATGTCATCTAAAATACCAGTTTCAGTATTAATTCCGGCAAAAAACGAACAAGCCAATTTGCCTGCTTGCCTTACTAGCCTCAGCAGAGCAGATGAAATATTTGTAGTAGATTCTCAAAGTACCGACAACAGCATTGAAATTGCTAAAAGTTACGGTGCAAATGTTGTACAATTCAACTTTAATGGACGCTGGCCTAAAAAGAAAAATTGGTCTTTAGATAATTTACCTTTTCGTAATGAATGGGTGCTAATTGTAGATTGTGATGAGCGCATCACCCCCGAACTTTGGTCAGAAATTGACCAAGTAATTCAAAATGATGAATATACAGGTTATTATCTCAACCGCCGCGTATTTTTCTTAGGAAAATGGATTCGTTATGGTGGGAAATATCCTGATTGGAATCTACGTTTATTTCAACATAAAAAAGGTCGCTACGAAAATTTAAATACAGAAGATATTCCGAATACTGGTGATAACGAAGTTCACGAACACGTAATTTTGCAAGGGAAAGTTGGGTATCTCAAAAATGATATGCTCCACGAAGACTTCCGCGACCTTTACCACTGGTTAGAACGGCACAACCGCTATTCTAACTGGGAAGCTAGGGTTTATTTTAACATTCTTACAGGTAAAGATGATAGCGGTACTATCGGCGCTAATCTATTTGGTGATGCCGTACAACGCAAACGATTTTTGAAAAAAGTCTGGGTACACCTACCATTTAAACCCATTCTGCGATTTGTTTTGTTTTATATAATTCAACGCGGTTTTTTAGATGGCAAAGCAGGATATATCTATGCACGTTTGCTGAGTCAATATGAATATCAAATTGGCGTTAAACTTTACGAATTACGCAACTGTGGCGGTCACTTAAATACTGCAACTACGCCGAAGGAGGGAGCAAAGGAGCAGGGAAGCAGAGAAGCAGAAGCAAAGCTATTGACCATTGATTCCTGACAATGACTAATGACCAACCTTTCGTAGATTTACGCAAATATGACCAATCTTGGTTTGATCGTGGGCGTCCAAGTTGGTATGTTTTGTTATGGTGGTTTGTACAAGCGATCGCCTTTCCTCTGACTCCTCAACCGTTAAACATTCTGCGTTGTGCTTTGCTACGATTATTTGGCGCTCATATCGGCAAAGGTGTATTAATTCGACCCACAGCCCGCTTTACTTACCCTTGGAAAGTCACTATTGGCAACTACAGTTGGATTGGAGACAACGTAGTTTTATACAGCCTCGATCAGATTTACATCGGCGAACATTGCGTAGTTTCCCAAAAAAGTTACTTGTGTACTGGTAGTCACGATCTCCAAGATCCTGCCTTTGGGTTAAAAACAGCGAGTATCACCATCGACAATGGTGCATGGGTAGCGGCAGATTGTTTTGTTGGGCCAGGAGTACAAATTGGGGCTAATACCGTAATTGGCGCTCGGAGTAGTGTTTTTACTAATATGCCCTCTGGGCAGGTTTGTTGGGGAAGTCCTTGTCGTCCCAAAACGGCTCGGCTAAAACTTGACCCCTCCACAACAAACCTGTGATTTTATAGATAAACGTAGTAGGGGCGTGCAGCTAGCTGTACGCCCTCAACTTTTCTACATATTTATTTGTTTTTAGGAAAAAAATAAAAGTGGAGCGTCTGGTTGAGTCGATGGGGGATATTATTCCTCGCACCTCTCCGTTAGATCCGTGCGTACCCGTTTCCGTGTACACGGCTCCCGATGTTCTTAGCTTG
>NZ_JBALDC010000080.1:0-41984 GCF_036917575.1 Nostoc sp.
AGATGTTAATCGAGATGGTTATGCTGATTTAATTGAAGTTTGGCAAGATGGAGGAGTATACTCTTCCACAAGTTGGATTAATAATGGTCAAGGTTCATTCATTTAATAATAGAGCCATCACTGAAGGTGAGTTGTTATTTCACGGTATTCAATTTGCAACTATGGAGAATATATTAGCCGACTTTTGAAATTTTCAGGATATTCAGTTTGTTTAGATTTTAGCCGAATTGTTCAATTGCCCATTTGATGTCTATAGCGGTTCTAAGTACAGTATTTCACAAGTTCGTTCGTAGCGTTATTAAATCTCGCAAAGCCTTACTGGAGCATCGGTCGATTCGTCACGGATTTATGAAATGCTGTATTAAATTGAGTCCAATACAGACCTAACCCCCAACCCCTTCCCTTCAAGGGAAGGGCACGGTGGTTTCATACGAAAAAAGAGAAATACATAAGTCTTGATTTCTCCTTTCGCAGCATAGCTTTTTACCCCTCTTCAAACTTTTCCCCGGAGCGGAGAGAGGCTTTGAAACCCAGTTTTAGCACTTTAAAACAATGAGAACATCCCAAATATGCAAAATTATCTCAATTTATTCGTATTTTTACAAAATTGGGACGCTCTCTTTTGTGTTTATAGAACAATACAGTTCACTAAAGTTCACTTAAGCATTTCTTCCTTCTTTTCCTTTGCTTCTTTTGCAGTTCATTGAAAAAATCGACTCTCACAAATAGTTAAGCCTTAACCCAAGCGTATTGGTTTATAAAATTAGAGGCTCAATTTTTGCTTGCACTTCTTCAATTAGCTCAGGTTCAACTTTCTCTACAAACAAAATTTTCTTAGCTTTCCAGTCCAGCGATTTGATCTGATCCGCTAGCACTACGCCACTGGTTATCATTCCATCAGGAAGCGGAACCTCAAAGTTAAGACCTTTTTTTTGATTAGTAATTGGACAGATTAGAACTATACCATAATTTCTCTTTTCGGTGCGTTACGAAAGCTGTAATACACCGAAAACCATCTTCTCATTGTTTGCACTTACCTACTTACTGTAAAAACTATAATTGGCACAGATATATACGATCGCATTCGTACTTATCGGCATATAACTTTAAAGAAATGTGACTTTTAATTGCGCTATTGTAAAAGTCAGGTTTACATAAGTTCAGTTATGAGCCAGTCTGAATATACTACAGCCCAAGCTACTGCCCTGACTAATCACGATCGCCTACCGATTCATATACCTGGCTCGATTCAACCTCATGGCGTTCTCCTGGCACTCAGTACTCAGCTAGAGATACTGCAAGTTAGCAACAATACCCAAGTGTATTTGGGTAAAGCTCCAGAAGATTTGCTCAGTCAACCTTTGAGCTATTTACTTGACCCTAAGTCAGTGGAAATTGTCAAGCAGTGCTTGGTAAAAAAGATTGGCAGCGCTAATGCTTTTAAAGTATTAATAAATACCTTAAGTGGGAAAAGATTTTTTAATGCGATCGCTCATCGTATAGAAGAAGCTGTAATTCTGGAGCTAGAACCAACTGACTCGGAATTTGAGGTGAGTTTCTTAAACTTTCATAGTTTGGCGAGTGAAGCGATCGCTAAAATGCAAAAGACATCCAATCTGGGAGAATTTTTGCATCTGGTTGCCGAAGAAATCCAAAAAATCATCGGTTTCGACCGGGTGATGGTCTATCAATTTGACGAGTCAGAAGCGGGTTCTGTTGTTGCAGAAGTTAAACGGGAAGATTTATCACCTTATTTAGGACTCCACTATCCCGCTACAGATATTCCAGCGCAGGCTAGGGAGTTATACACGCGTTGCTTTCTGCGATTTCTCCCCGATTTGACTACCGAACCTGTCAAACTAGTTCCCACGGAAAATCCAACAACACATCAGCATCTTGACTTAAGCTACTCTGTTCTCCGAAGTTTTGATTGGTGTTGTACTGAATATCATCAAAATATGGGAGTGAAGGCTCTTTTGGTGATTTCACTGATTCAAGAGCAGAAACTTTGGGGATTAATATCCTGCCATCATCAAACATCAAAGTATATTTCTTACGAAGTCCGCAAGATGTGCGAATTCTTGGGACAGATTGCGTCTTCAGAATTAGCACACAAAATTAGTAACTCAGAATTGGATTATAAGGTAAAGCTCAAATCGCTACAGTCTGAGTTTCTAGAATCTATTTCCCAAGCAGACAATTTTATCGATGCCCTAATCAAACCAGAAATGCGCTTGCTCGAACTTGTTAGTGCTTCAGGAGCGGCGGTTTGTCTGGATAATGAAATTACCCTTATGGGGACAACACCGAATATTGATAAAGTTAAGGCGCTCGTTGAATGGGCGGATAGTCAAGTTAGTGATAACCTGTTTTCTACTGATTCTCTACCGAAGCTTTACCAAGAGGCGCTGATATTTAAAGATACTGCTAGTGGCTTGTTGTTACTGCGGATTTCTAAAGTCCGGCGCTATTACATCCTTTGGTTTCGCCCCGAAGTTATCCAAACGGTACAATGGGCAGGAAATCCACAGGAATCTATGCAAGCACAGGCAGATGGTAGCTTTACTGTGCCTGTGCGAAAATCTTTTGCAGAATGGCAAGAAACGGTTAGATTAACTTCTCTACCCTGGAAACCTTGTGAACTTGAAAGTGCGATCGCTCTGAGTAATGCGATCGTTGGTATTGTACTCTCGAAAGCGGATGAATTAGCTAAAATCAACCTCGAGTTAGAGCGCAGCAACCAAGAACTAGCATCCTTTGCTTACGCCGCTTCCCATGACCTCAAGGAACCTTTGCGGGGTATTTATAATTTCTCGACAGTGCTGTTAGAAGACTATGCCCAAGTATTAGATGATGAGGGGATTGAATGTTTGCAAACAGTAGTATCCTTGTCTGTACGCATGGAAACTCTGATTAATGCTCTATTGCGACTCTCGCAGTTAGGACAAGCACAACTACGCTTGCAAGCAACTGACCTCAACGAATTACTCAACCAAGTAATTGATGTTTTTCGTGCTAGTCGTTATGACGCTCAACTTGCCGATATTCGCATTCCTCGGCCTTTACCAACAGTTCAGTGCGACCAAGTTCTTGTTAATGAAGTTTTCAGTAATCTGCTTGGCAATGCGTTCAAATACAACGATAAGGCAGAGCAATGGGTTGAGATTGGCTACTTAGATGAAGGACTGGAGACTAGGGACTGGGGACTAAGGAAGAGTTTTCTTAACCCAATTCCTAATCATCATTACCCCTTATCCCCAGAGGGGGCGCCACCTTCCCCAATTTTTTATATCCGCGATAACGGTATTGGAATTCCAGAGCATCACCTAAAAATCATCTTTAGATTATTTAAGCGGCTCCACTCTCAGCAAAAATACGGTGGAGGAGCAGGTGCAGGACTAGCTATCGTTAGGAAGATTGTTGAGCTTCACAACGGTCAAATTTGGGTGAAATCTACTGTAGGTGTTGGCTCGATATTCTATTTTACGTTGCAATAGTTTAAGATGATAACTAAATATATATTTTTGTTAAGTTCTTTTAAGACCAAAAATGACTAAAAAACTTCATGAACCTCTGCTCGTTGTTGAGGACAGCAATGAAGATTTTCGGATACTACAACGTCTGATGCAGCGTATGTCCGTCCAGAACCCCATACACCGTTGTACTAATGGAGATGAGGTTTTAAAGTTGCTTTATCAACAGGAAAACGATGCCTACCCTAAGAACGAAGACCGACCCGATTCTGAAGTAGCATTACGACCCTCTGTGATCTTGCTCGATCTCAATTTGCCAGGTATTGATGGCCGTGACATTTTGGATCGGCTCAAGCAAGACAAGAGTTTCAAGGGAATCCCCATCGTTGTTTTTACCACATCATCTAACCCCAAGGATATTGAATTGTGCTACCAAAAGGGCGCAAATGGATATATGGTAAAACCGATGGATGCTCAGGAACTAAAAAAGACGATCCAGGCATTCGTGGACTACTGGCTTGAAGCTAATATACCGCCAGTCTTCGATTAATTTATTTATTTATTCTCTGTTGATGAAGCAGTAGGGACAAAAGGACAACAAGAAAGACGGCTCAGAGGGCACAGCCATATTTTCCTCTCTGAATCACTGTGTCTGCTTATCTTTTATAGATGGGTTTTCTCGTCGTTGTATTTTTCCCACTCTGTTCGACTGGTTGTATTGCTTTAAAATCACTTAAAGAATTTAGATTTTATTTATTTATTTATACTACTTTTATATTAGTTTTAGAATTATGCCATAAAAACACAATCTGGATAAAAGGGATCTACATCGCTCCCCGATCCTCATAACCTTATGTTGGACACATGGACGCTACTTATCATCGATGATTGTGCCGCAGATCGGAAAATCTATCGTCGATATCTTTTGAAAGATCCGCACCAGTGCTACAAGATTTTGGAGGCAGACTGTGCAGAAGAAGGACTTGCTTTGTGCCAAAAAGAACATTGCGATGTCATTCTGCTGGATTTTTGTCTACCTGATATGAGTGGGTTAGAACTCTTTGATCGGATGCAGCAGGAGATATTTGAGACTTCTGTCCCTGTGATTATGTTGACAGGGCGTGGCGATGAAGAGGTGGCTGTGCAAGCAATGAAACGGGGTGCCTTGGATTATTTAGTCAAGCAACACCTGACACAGGATGTACTACAATTAGCAGTCCGCAACGCCATAAAACAATCGTGCTTGCAAGCCCAACTGATCAAAACTCAAGAGCGACAGCGCCTAATTGCCACAACTGCTCTGCGAATTCGTCAATCTCTTAACCTAGAGCAAATTTTGAATACAGCGGTAGCTGAGGTACAGCAACTTCTGAAGTGCGATCGCGTGATGGTGTATCAGTTCGCCACAGATACTGACGGTAAGATAGTTGCCTCCTCAGCTGAGTCATACTGCACTGTAGCATTGTGCGATCGCGTCGGGGCTGGCGACTGGGGGCTGGGGACTGGGGACAAGGGGACGAGGAGACAAGGGAGACAAACAGACAGGGGACTGATGACTAAAGAAGAGTTTACCCAATCCCCAATCCCTTATATCTATGAGCTTGGCTTATGTAATTGTATTAACCTAAAAGAGCAATTTAATACTAAGCCCAATCTGGTAGTTCCGATTAATCTAAGTAACAATGGCAACCCAACTCCTAAGCTTTGGGGTTTATTGATTGCTCACCAGAATTCTGGGGAACGACAGTGGCAAACTGATGATGCAGAAATGCTCAATGAAGTATCAGTGCAATTAGCGATCGCTATTCAACAGGCAGAATTGTTAGCCCAAACTCAAGCAGCCCTTGCCAAAGAAAAGCAACTCAATGTATTTAAATCCCAAATAATTACAACGGTTTCCCATGAGTATCGAACCCCACTAACTTCAATTCTGGCTGCGGCATCAACTTTGGTCAAACATAGTCAGCAACTAGATGAGTCCAAACAGCAGAGGTTCTTGGGAATCATTGAACAGAAAGCAAGATATATGTCCAAACTCGTGGATAATATGCTTCTGGTTAACCAACTTGAACTGGAAAAACCTAAACTTCAACCAATCTCAGTCGATTTACTACAATTTTTTTCTGACCTTTTAGAACAAGAGCGAGAAACAATAGGCGATCGCCACGAATTGATTTTTAAAGTTACTGGTAATCATCATGGATTTTGGGGCGATCGCGGGCTTTTGCAGCAAATTTTTATTAACTTAATGTCTAATGCCATTAAGTACTCTCCAGATGGAGGTAATGTAGAATTCCAGCTTGTTGGCAAAGAATCAGAAGCAGTTTTTTACATCAAAGATCAAGGAATTGGTATCCCAATGGCAGATCAAGAAAATTTGTTTCAATCCTTCAGCCGTGGAAGCAACGTTGACACAATTCCTGGTACAGGCTTAGGGCTAGCGATCGCTAAAGCTTGTGTGGAGTTACATAATGGTAGTATTACCTTGTCAAGTGAAGTGGGGCAAGGAACTAAAGTTACAGTTAACTTACCAAAGATATGCCCAACTAGTCAACTATCTTCATCATCTACTTGAATTGTGGCAATTTGGTTATCAATTCTAAAAAATTACCCGTAGCAGTCTCAGAAAAAAGCGATCGCCTCAAACAACAGGTTTACTAATTTGTAGTCCCATGATTACTAAGTCCCGTTCAACGCTGTCAATTTCGGCAATTTTAGGCAAATGTCCCCAGCGTTGAAAACCAAATCTTTCAAAGAGTTTTAAACTGGGCTGATTGTGAGCAAAAATGAAGCATACTAAGCTCTTTATACCCAAACTAGGACTTTCACTAATTGCTTGTGCTAAGAGTTGCCGTCCCAAGCCACACCGATGAAAGCTAGGGGCGATATAAATACTAATTTCAGCTGTCTTACTATAGGCGGGTCGCCCATAAAAGGATTGGAAACTAAGCCATCCAGCAATTACTCCTTCAACTTCGATTACCCAAAGTGGGCGTTGTGAAGGCGATCGCCCTTTAAACCAAGCAAGACGGCTTTCCACAGATACTGCTTCTAAGTCAGCAGTTGCCATTCTAGACGGAATTGCAGTATTATAAATTGCCACAATTGCAGGCAAATCAGCTTCAGTCGCATGGCGAATGGTCATTGCTACCGTCTTGGAAAAAATCTTCAGAAAATATTCAAAAATAATACAGTGTTAACAGTAGTCAATTCTACGGTTTCTATCGTAATTGTCACAAATACTTTGCCAGGTAAGGATAGTCTACCTTAAATAAGGTAATGGCTAATCCTACTAGTAAGTATGCAATGTGCCACTATCAAAGCCACCACAGCTGTTATAACCAGAGCAAAATTATAACACCCTACCTAATGTATTTTCTTGTACAGAAAAACTTTATAACTTCTTATACCGATTCTCTATAAACTTGCACTAAATAATTTGATCTCTCTTCTTGCTCTTTTCTTGGCGTTCTTCTCTACGAAACGCTGCGCGTTGGCGGAGCCTCTCGTAGAGAAGGCGGTTCGTTTTAAAAATAAAGTGCATCTTCACGGATAATTAGTATTATTTCTAAGTTTTTTAATTTTAACTTTTTATTCGTAAAGCATCATTCAGTATTCTGGGTAACTGAAAGTTTTAATATTCATCCTATATAAATAGATAAGCTTATCATCACAGGAAAAGTTTGATTTTTCCTCTAAATATTTATATACCGCTTTTGACAAGTTTTACATCAAAGAATAAAACCTTAATTCCTTTAACAGAATAGATTAGAAAGAATTCTCTTATGAATGAACACATAGATATTTTATTTCAAATTTATACATGGCAATATATTGTTTTAACTTAGCTTTAATAAAGACAAGTTATATATAGCTAAAGACAGAGGTTTATACCATATATTAGTCTTTAAAATTAATGCAAAGATAAATTAACATTAAGTAAAAGTACTATGTCCATTCATTGTTTGAAGATTAATGATAAATTTAGTACCAATAAAAATAGTAATATTTCAAAAGTTGTTGACGTAGCACTTTTTATAGATCAAATCAAAAGTAATATTTGGCTTTTTGGTATTCCCTCTTGGCTTTTTGGGATAACTGATAGAAGCATAGCTGCATTTGCCGATGGTTATTTTTCTCCTCTAGAAATATTTCAGCTATTTACAGCTTCTTTCTTTTTTGTCAGTTGGCTATATCTCAAGCCGGAAGAAAGCTTTAATAGTAATGATTTAGACCCCAGCCAATATCAAGAATATTTGGATCGCACTCAAGCTAACAAACTTCAAATAAAAAAGCTCCACATGATAAGTCAAGAATATATTTTACCGTTTCCTTATATTTGCCAAATTTATCATCTATTGAGCTTAAAGCATTTGGAAACAGTTCATAAGTTTAGCCTTAATAACCTGAAGATTTTTCAAATTAGTCACTTTCAGCCCACAAATACTGGTGGAATAATCAAATTTCAAACAATATTAGACTCACCAGCTAATCCCTTGAGAATTTGGCGGCAACCTATTGTAGAGGTGGATTTAATATTACATAGCCCTTACACTATTGAACTGAGTATTCCAGTCTATAATAACAAAAGGATAATTGTTATATTTTATGCTTTTCCATTAAATGACTCAGAACATCATTTTTTTATAGATATTTATAGTGATTTAGAGTGGCCAAAGCCATTATTGCAAATAATATTGCATTTTGCTTCTTGCTTGACCCTATTTGAAGATTTGCCGTATTTAAGAGCTTTAACTGAGAAAAACATCGGGCGTTTATTCAACTTAAATAAAACTTCAAATCACGAGACTGCATTGCTGTTTAAAAGATTCGTTGAGCTTTATGGTTCGAGTGGAGAACCAACTAGATTACTTGAGGAAAGAGAAGATAGTTAGGAAACGCGATTAATCATGTCTGTACAGAAGTTAGAAGTTTAAAACTTCTAACTTCTAATTTTATTTAGTTAAGTGCGTGCTAGTAAGGGAGCAGCAGCTAGTAAGGTTTTGGTATACGGGTGCTGAGGATTGGCAAAAATATTTTTTGTAAGACCAAGTTCGACAATTTTACCGCCATTCATTACGGCAATACGATCGCACAAAAATCTAGCTAACCAAAGGTCATGAGTAATGAATAGATAAGTTAACTCAAACTCTTGCTTTAATTGCAACATCAAATCCAGAACTTGCGACTGCACGCTAGCATCTAACATACTCACGGGTTCATCGCAAATTAAAAGTTTCGGATGAGTAATCAAAGCACGAGCGATCGCTACTCGTTGTTGTTGTCCACCAGACAAATCCGACGGGTAACGCTCATAATACACTTCTGGCGGTGTTAAGCCAACTTTATTTAGCATCCACAAAACCTGTTCTTTTGCCTTGGCAGAATTGGCTATATTGTGGATAAATAAAGGATCTGCAATACTTTGTCCCACTGTCATCGCTGGATTGAGACAAGCATGAGGATCTTGAAAGACCATTTGTATTTGTCGCCGCGATGAACGAATTTTTTGACGCGATAGTTTAGTTAAATCCTGTCCTAAAAACTCTACTTTGCCGCTAGTAGGAGGAATTAGTTGCAATATTGTTCGTGATAATGTACTTTTGCCACAACCTGATTCTCCGACTAAGCCGAGAATTTCTCCTGAATAAAGATCCAGGTTGATTCCATCTACTGCTTTAATTGTCTGCGCTTGGGTGTTAAGCAATCGTTCAATAAAGTTAGGCTCTATGGTGTAGTGTTGCTTAAGTTCTGTAACGCTCAAAATTGGAGATCGCTGCTTTATAATCGGTAATTGCTTTTCTTCGTCATTGGCAATTATCAATTCTCCACTGTCAGTTACTGCTTGAATGTGTAAAGCTGCTTTTAGGAGCGATCGCGTGTATTCATGTTGAGGTTGCCTAAATACGGTTTCTGTAGAACCCATTTCGACGATCTTACCGTTGTACATCACGCCAATGCGATCGCAATACTCAGCTACCATTGCTAAATCGTGAGAAATCAGCAACAATCCCATGTTTTCTTCACTGCACAGGCGAGTTAATTCTTGCAATATCTGCGCGGAGACAGTGACATCCAAACTAGTAGTGGGTTCGTCAGCAACAATAAACTTGGGGTTGAGGAGTAAAGCTAAAGCGATCGCTACCCGTTGGCGCATTCCACCGCTAAACTCATGAGGATACTGATTCCAGCGACTAGGGGGAATATTCACCTTTGCCAAGGTAGCAAGTGCTTTTTCTTTAGCTTGGCGCGCTGATAATTGTGGTGAGTGCGCCTGGAGGGTTTCGATACAATGCTTACCAATCGTCATCAATGGATCGAGGCGTGTCATGGGATCTTGAAAAATTAAGGCGATCGCCTCTCCCCGAAATTTCCGCAGGTGGTTAGGTGTCAAGTCAAACACTGACTGTCCTTGAAATGTTACCCGTCCCTCAATACGGCTAGAGGCTGGTAGTAAACGCATTACTGCCCGTCCGAGAGTTGATTTCCCACAACCTGACTCTCCTACCAATCCCATTCTTTCACCTGGTTGCAACGTGAAAGATACATCATCAACCGCCCAATTTGCTTCTTCTCCACTCCGCCCAGGATAGGCAACTCGCAGATTTTCGATACAGAATAAGGCTTTACTCATAGTTAGTTATCAGCCCTGAGCTACCAGTTTTTATAATTTCAAATTTAGGATAGTCTATCAAATTAAGTATTAGACCTGTTTTATAAAACTTACCTAAACGCTAGCCAAACTTGATTTAGTCTACCCGTAGCGATCGCAATAAATCTCCAATCTTAGCAATTGCAGACAGCTATCGATATTCTTGATAAGCACTGCTAAAGTTGATACAGCACACAACTATGATGTTATTAGTGCAAAATTTAAATCTGTAGGAACTAGAATCAAAATTAAGTCAGTAAATCAGGATTTTCAAGCTAATATTATGGAGCAAAATCAGCCAGAACAGCAGCACGCGGCCGACCGAGTGTTTCAAAAGTCTCTCGAGCAGTTGGAGGATATCTTACAAGAAAGTTCGACTGAGGAAGAAAAGATCCCGCAACTGCATACTAGTAATTTCACTGAAGTCGAACTCGACGATCAAGACTTGATAGATATTGATTTAGCCGCTCTTGAGGACGCAGTTGCTGATATTGAACAATATCTCGAAGAAATAACAAAAACCAAATAAGGGGTAAAAAGTTAAAATTCATTACTGACAAATCGATTGCCGTTGAGCTTCGTACAACATTAAAGCGGCTGCGATCGCCACATTCAAAGATTCCACCCCAGGACTCAAAGGAATTCTGACTTGCCGATCTGCGATCGCTGCTAAATCTGCCGACAATCCAGCACCTTCATTTCCCAGTAAAATCATACTGGGTTTTCGCCAGTCCACTTCCCAATAAGTTAAAGTCGCACTCGGTAAGGTTGCTACTACCTGCATTCCTGCTTGCTGACTTTGTTGGACTGTTGCTTTTAAATCTTTGGTTACGGCTGTTGCTAGGCGAAACCATTGCCCTGCGGAAGCACGTAGAACTTTAGGGCTATCTAAATCTACACTATCTCCACTGACCCACAAACCTGATGCTCCGGCGGCGGCGGCGGTGCGAATCATCGTACCCAGGTTGCCGGGATCTTGTACTGTTTCTAAAGCTAGCACTAAACCAGTCAATGGTAGTTGAGTTTGGCTTTTGCTTCGTTTTGCCGTTGCCACCACACCATCCGGTTGGACTGTGGTGGCGATCGCATCCAATACTTCTGGACTGACAATTTCGGCGCGATCGCATCGGTTACAAGCTTCTTCCCACAACAAAGGGTGGGTTACTTGCCAATCTGGGGTACAACACACTGTTTCTAGTGGGTAATTGACCGCACAAGCTTCTTCTAACAGGTGTGTTCCTTCTAGTAAAAATAACTGCTGCTTGTGCCGCTCCTTGGTGGAGTGTAGCTTACGAATTTGTTTGACTAGAGAATTTTGTAAACTGGTCAACATTAAAAACTTAGGAGTTAAAAATTAATAGTTAGGAGTTAATTTAGTTATCTTTCAACTCATAACTCTTAACTTGTAACTCCTAACTTAAGATAGTATGCGGAACCCGGGACTTGAACCCGGAAGCCTTGCGGCACTAGAACCTGAATCTAGCGCGTCTGCCAATTCCGCCAGTTCCGCTGGCATTTTTGCTTATCGACAATTTCTTATTATTGCGTTATGTTTTACCTTTGTCAAGTAAAAGCATAACGCCTCGTTAAAAGTCTCTAACTGGAAACGAGTTTTTTAAGCACGAGGTGGAATCAAAATATTAACTGAAAAATATAGCACTGATTTTTACAAAACACTTAAGTTCTTTTACTGAGTATTTATTTTTGCTTAAAACTACTACTAATTCATTCTTTCTTGAAATTTTTTAAAAAGCTTAAAAAGCTTGCCATTGCTTGTTATCAGCCCGGATTTTTCACTTAAAAAACAATTTTTTATACAAAACAGTGCTTTAAAACGTGGACATTTTGAATCTTTACTGTAGAATCAAAACCAACTTCAAACATATAAAATACGTATTACTTTTGGAGGTAGGCTTATTAATCCTTCTACCAGCTTACCAGATGCCAAAATTGCTCCAGAAGCAGACTCCTCAGTCTTGCAAATTTGGGGTGGGCATCCTTTGCGGGGTCATGTACAAATTAGCGGGGCAAAAAATTCAGCACTGGTAATCATGGCTGGAGCCTTGCTGTGTCCGGGCGATTGTCGTATCCGCAATGTCCCTTTGTTAGCGGACGTAGAGCGGATGGGTCAGGTGTTATCAGCTTTGGGTGTGCAATTAACCCGACAAGGCGACATTTTAGACATCAACGCCAGCGAGATTAAAACATCAAAAGCTCCCTACGAATTAGTTACCCAGTTGAGAGCGAGTTTTTTCGCCATTGGAGCCATTCTGGCAAGACTGGGAGTAGCACAGATGCCTTTACCAGGCGGTTGTGCGATTGGGGCAAGACCAGTTGACTTGCATGTTCGAGGACTGCAAGCAATGGGAGCGGAAGTACAAATTGAGCATGGCATTTGTAATGCCTACATCCCTGGCAGCAGCCGGAGATTAAAAGGTGCGAAGATTTACTTAGACATTGCCAGTGTTGGAGCGACAGAAAACTTGATGATGGCGGCTACCCTGGCTGAGGGTGAAACAATCATCGAAAATGCTGCCAGAGAACCGGAAGTAGTCGATCTAGCTAACTTCTGTAACGCGATGGGAGCGAAGATTCAGGGCGCGGGGACTAGCAGGATTATTATCGAAGGAGTCCCCAAGTTGCATTCTGTTGACTACAGCATTATTCCCGATCGCATTGAGGCCGGGACATTTTTGCTGGCAGCAGCAATTACCCGCTCAGAACTTATTCTCTCGCCGGTTGCTCCAGAACATCTCATCCCAGTAATTGCCAAGCTGCGGGATATTGGAGTAACAATAATTGATGAAAAGCCCAATCAATTACGCATTCTGCCAGCAGAAACCCTTAAGGCAACGGATATTGAAACTCAATACCATCCAGGTTTTCCCACAGATATGCAAGCGCCATTCATGGCTTTACTGGCACTAGCAGAAGGCGACAGCGTAATTAACGAATCTGTCTTTGAAAATCGCTTGCGTCATGCCTCAGAGTTGAATCGTTTGGGGGCAGATATTCGTGTCAAAGGCAATGCTGCTTTCGTTCGGGGAGTACCAAAATTATCTGGTGCACCAGTATTAGGTACAGACTTACGAGCATCGGCAGCATTAGTCATCGCCGGACTTGCAGCAGAAGGACAAACTACAATTCAAGGTTTACAGCACCTCGATCGCGGCTACGATCGACTTGATATGAAGTTGCAGCAATTAGGGGCTAAAATCCTCCGCGTGGGAGAAACATCAACAGATGCAGAAATCGCTTCTAGCATCGGTAGCCTGTCAAGTTGAAATTGAGCGGTTGAGACTGATGCTGGGATAAGAAGAACAAGGGAGACAAGGTATAGCAGGAGGCAGGAGGCAGGAGGCAGAGGGCAGGAGGCAAGAGGTAAAACTATTTATTGCTAACTCTCTTCTTTCACCCCATCCTTATGTCCTAAAGAGTGTGACTACGGCTATAAAATCTTCTCCCTTGTCTGCCTTTATCTCTGTTATCTATACCTTGCAATCTGCTGAATTCTCCTGATAGATAGAGGCTTTTAAGCTTTGCCCATGTCCTTTTTTGATGAATATTCTGGAAAAATCTGTGTTGGCTGTTACAATATTGTTAAGAAAAGTTGCCTGTTGCATTTTGGGAACGTGCAACTGGGTTTTAACTCTCTTGAGAAGACAACGCAAAAACATTTTTTAGACCGGCTGTGGGAGGCTGGTCTTTTTGTATTTAAAGTCCTTATGCATTATACTTATCACTTTGGATGTAATACTTATACTGTTTTATTAATTACTTTTATTGGTTTGTAATACATTGGTTATTCAGTTACCAAATCGCCTCAAAGCTTAAATAAACTGTGTAAAACATCTTCTCCTGACAAAGTAACAGGCGATTCCAACACCTCAACCTCTTGGTCTTGCCGATACACCTCTACTTGGCGATCGCATCCACATTATCACTACCTTCTTTAGTTGCAAATATTACTGATGCTCTTTTCCCGTTCACACAAATGAGAAAAATTACAAATTTCAACAGTGCTGGTAAACTGACCGCTCTTTTGTTCCTGATAACTCTCTTTCTCACACCTTGTGTGATTGTAAATGCAGGAGAACGTGGTGTCTTAATGAAATTTGGCGAAGTACAAAACCAGATATTAGGAGAAGGACTTCACTTAATTATTCCTGTAGTCAATACTGTAAAAAAGTTAAGTATCCGAGTCCAGAAACAAGAAATCTCTGCTGAGGCTTCTTCCAAAGATTTACAAAATGTTTTTGCTGATGTAGCTCTCAATTGGCATGTTATTCCTCAAGAAGCAAATGCCATTTTTCAGGAAATTGGAGATGAACAAAATGTAGTTGTTCGGATTATTAACCCAGCGGTTAATGAAGTGCTAAAAGCAGTAATAGCAAAGTATACTGCTGAAGAAATTATTACTAAACGAGGAGAGGTAAAAAGTGGAGTAGATGATGCATTGTCGACACGATTAGGTAGCTATCACGTTGCTATTGATGATATTTCTCTAGTTCATGTGCATTTTTCAGAACAATTTGATGAGGCGGTGGAGGCAAAGCAGATTGCTGAACAAGAAGCAAAACGAGCAGAGTTTATCGCACTCAAAGCAACAAAAGAGGCTGAAGCAAAAGTTAATTTAGCCAAAGGAGAGGCTGAGGCACACAGATTATTACGTGATGGTTTAACTCCAGAAATTCTGCAAAGGCAAGCAATAGAAAAATGGAATGGTAAGTTGCCATTAATTGTAAGTAAGGAGCCTCCAAAATTGTTAAATTTGAGTGAATTTTTAAAATTTGACGAAAATTGATCTTCTCGCTAGCTGATTTGCTCTCCATCCAGAGACTTATACCAATTCTCTATGAATATCTTAGTTTTAAAAAACGAACCGCCTTCTCTGCAAGAGGCTTCCACCAACGCATTAGCGTCTCATTAGAGAAGAACGCCAAGGAAGAGAGATAATCATTTAGTGCAAGCTTATAATGAATTGGCATTAGAAGCCAGATTTATTGAATAAGTCAGTTTTTTTGTTCGTAACTCCTCCACTTATTGCTATATCTGCTATATATATAGTATGGGTGTATAGATATGCACCTATACTATCGATTCCTTTTAGGAAGGTGATAAACTAAATTAACTGTTGGAGAATAAAATAGGAGAATCAATAATTTTCAACTGGATCAACAGTATAATCAGCAGGGTATAAACTGTCGAAGAAATTAAACCTGTGAACAATTCTTTTTTGAGGCTATGCTCTTGAGGTTCTTTTTGAAAAATGTCTTTAGAACCGAACTGCATTAAGAGAATTCCCACAATATTAGAGAGCCAGTATCCGATAATTGAACAAGGTAGAAGCAATTTTGGAGAAAGTAAACTACATACATACCCAAAACCATAAGCTATTGGCAAATTGAATAGTAAATCATTCCACCAACACAATGGTGATAATAAATATCCTAGTACTAAAAAAAATCCACCTCTGAGTTTTTTGAAAATGTCTTTTTTGAACTGTACTGGAGTAGACTGTGGTAATTGCTCTAATGCTGTGTCTCTTGTTACATTTAACTCTTGACTAACGTTTTGGACGCTTTCCATAAAATAATCACTATTCCTATCGTCTTAGTGTAGTTTAATATATAAACTAAATTAACGTCTAGTACACAAGTGATGATATTTTGGCTTTTTAATGCTGAAAGTTTTACCACTGGATAGTCTCAGCAAAATTGTAAAAAGCAAAATTGAGTTTAAATCAACTATAACTTCACGATATCTGAATTTCTGCTAGAGACACATCAGTTAGTTTGCTTCTTGCAGAATCTAGATTTTTCCTTGAATATTTGATTTAGATAAAACAATTTATACACAATTGAGACAATCAACGTTATTTATTGCTCAATAAGTTTCAAAATAAATATCTTTCTAAAGAATAACACATGATGAGTTTTAACACCGATACTACAATAGCCAAAGCTTTATTAGCTTAGGGTGAAGTTGAGTTGCAAAATTTTTAGGTTTTTGCATATAGCATGAGCAGAAATTTGAACTAATAATAGCTACAATAAAAGTACTGAGGTATCTTAATCGAAAAATGACAGATTTAACTTCAAACAGCAACTTTTTAATAGTTGGAATTGTTTTTATAACGATTGCTGTTATCGGGCAATCTAAATTAGCTTTTATTGAAATAAATCCTGGTTTTTTTGGAAGAATTTTGGCTTTAATTATTGGTATTTCAAGTCTATTATATGCTTTAGGGCTATTCAATTTTTCAACAGTAAACCTGGATTTATTAAGAACTTCTCTGACAGAAGAAATCAAACAGAGTATCAGTTCAATTAATGACCTTTTGCAAGGTTCATAATAAATCGAAAATAAACTTTTCTGTCTGTATCTTACAGCAATTTTCAGGTAAATAAACTACAGTGGTTGAATTAACCGAAGGCATCATCTTAAGTAATATAGTTGACAGCAAGAGCCATTGCTAGGTCGAGTGAGTCGAGTGTACGTTTCTCACAGCTACGGAGAAATTGCTTCAGTTTCGACCAACACAGTTTTATCAAAGATAAATCAAAAGAGTACCTACTCTCTTGATTTTTTCTAATTTTCGGTTTCTTAATTTATTTGCTGACCAATCAAAACGGCAGACAGGGAGCGAGAACTTTAATGAGTAGAGCTATATCCATTGGTTTATAATGTGTATCTCTGAAATGTATATTTTTACGGATTATGTTAACGCTTTTTCCCCTATCAGCTTGATTCTTTTACCTGGATGCGAAATTTGCCCAATAATCGCTGCCAAGCTAGTTCTTTTGTTGCTTCATCCCAATGCCAGCGCAATAAATTAGCGGGTTGACTCTTGGCAATTCCAGCAGGCAAACCAATCGCTTGTCTAGGTGCATCTGTAGCTAGTAAAATAGCAGTATCCACATCACAAATGCCCCACTTTACCAAATTCTGCACTCCTACTAATAAGGGTAAAGTCGTCCCCGATAAAGTGCCATCAGCTAGTCGTGCTGTACCGTTTTGAACTTTGATTTGCCGACTGTCCCAAGGATAGATGCCATCGGGTAGCCCCAGAGGTGAAAGGGCATCGCTAACGAGGAACAGCCCTTTTTCTTGATAGCTAGCACGGAGTAAAATTTGTAGCATCGTGGGCGAAACGTGCTCACCATCAGCAATAAAACCACACATGACATTAGGATGGGTAATTGCTGCCCCTAATAAACCTGGTTCGCGGTGATGTAACGGTGGCATGGTGTTGAAAGCATGAGTTACCATCGTTGCACCGAGTTCAAAAGCAAGTTGCGCTAGGGCTGATGTTGCTTGAGAATGTCCTAAACTAACGGTAATTCCCAAAGAACGCAAATATGGAATTACTTCACCAGTGGGATCTAACTCCGGCGCTAGGGTAATAATTTTTATAACATGGGCATAATCACCCAAAACCCGCTTTACCTTGTCAATTGTTAAAGGTAACAAGTACTCTGCTGGGTGTGCGCCGCGCTTTTGGTAATTCAAAAATGGGCCTTCTAGATGTACTCCGAGAATTTTGGCAGATGACCTTACCCCTAACTCCTCTGTGTCAACTGAAAGAGGAGTAAAATTAGCAATGACTGCAAGCGATCGCTGAATCTTTTCTACTGAAGTTGTCACAAGTGTTGGTAAAAATCCATCTACCCCGACATCCCACAAAAATTGGGTTATTTTCTGGAGTACATGAGCATTTTCAGCCGTTAAATCAGGAAATGCCAAACCCAACGCACCGTTAATTTGCAAATCAACGCCACCTAATGAAATCCAGTCACCTGCAACATCGATCACGGATGCACAGATGTCCTTCTCTACTGTACCCATTGGCAAGATTTGCTCAATTATGCCCTCTTGATTAACCAAGAGCATCTGCAAATCTTTGTAACCAGGCACTCTAGCATTGATAATATCTACAGGATTTTGTGTTGCTTGGGTCATCACACTGACGAGAAGAGAGCTAAATCTGATTTTAGATGCAACCAACATTAATGAATCAATTCCAACAACACCATATAGATGAGATGATGATCCGCATCACCTAGCTTCCATAAGCTAGCTCAAATAATTTTGAATTATTATGACTCCCCTAGTTGGTATTATCATGGGCAGCGATTCCGATTTGCCCACTATGAAAGATGCGATCGCAGTTTGTGATGAATTTGGTGTTGAGAGCGAAGTAGCGATCGTTTCGGCTCACCGTACCCCAGAACGGATGGTGCAATATGCTCAACTTGCACACCAACGCGGTATTAAGGTAATTATTGCAGGTGCAGGTGGTGCTGCCCATCTACCTGGAATGGTAGCGTCTTTAACTCCCCTTCCTGTAATCGGTGTTCCTGTACCTACTCGGAACTTACAAGGTGTAGATTCTTTGTATTCTATTTTACAGATGCCTGGTGGTATTCCTGTGGCAACAGTAGCAATTGGTAATGCCAAAAATGCCGGACTTTTAGCAGTACAAATCCTTGCAACTCATCAACCAGAATTGCTAGAAAAAGTGCAACAATATCGCCAAACCTTATGTGAATCTGTAATTGCCAAGCAAGCAAAACTAGAACAACTAGGCTATGAGCAATATTTACAGCAGATGTTTTAATAAATATTAATACCAGAGCAGCAGCAGAAGCAGCGAAAGAAGTACCTGACTCTTGACTTAATGACCAATGACAAACATTTATTTTTGAGGATTGTTTGGAATATCTCAGCTTTAAATTCTAAGATTGAAGCGATCGCTCCAGAATCAATGCAGCATTCTGAAGTATCTTGATCCTAAAACCTTAGTCAAAAATTGAGAGCTAATGTGCCAATTGCTCGGAATGAATTGCAATGTTCCAACGGATATTTGCTTTTCTTTTGAAGGGTTTTCTGCACGGGGAGGAAAAACAGATGACCATCGCGATGGTTGGGGTATTGCTTTCTTTGAAGCAAAGGGATGTCGAATGTTTTTAGACGCTCAACCTTCTGTTGCTTCTCCGGTAGCGGAGTTTGTGCGGAGTTACCCTATCCACTCAACCCATGTCATAGCCCATATCCGCAAAGCTACTCAGGGTGAAATTGCCCTACACAACTGCCATCCTTTCCGCAGAGAATTGTGGGGTCACTATTGGGTATTTGCCCACAACGGTAATTTGCCAGATTTTGATCCAGAAAATTTGGGCTTTTATCAAGCCGTAGGTAATACTGATAGCGAAAAAGCATTCTGTATGATCCTAGAAACATTGCGATCGCGTTTTCCTAAAGGTAAGCCTCATACAAAGGAACTGTACTCTGTGCTGCAAGAAATTACTGCTGTAATTGCAAGTATAGGTATATTTAATTACTTATTATCAGACGGAGAACACTTGTTTGCTTATTGTTCAACTAAACTCAGCTATATTGTTCGCCAAGCGCCCTTTGCCGCTGCTCATTTAATTGACCAAGATATGACTGTAGATTTTCGGGAAGTGACTACTGAACGCGATCGCGTCGCTGTCATTGCTACTACACCCCTGACTGACAACGAAGTTTGGACACAAATCCAACCAGGAGAATTACTAGTTTTTCAGGACGGGCTACCCCTGAAATATGTATTGAGTTAATAATAAATAATTGTTCGATTTTTCCCATTTAGATACTTTCTAGATGGGTTTTATTTTTGATACTTTTCATATTGAGTAATTTACAGCTATTTTCAGGTAAATAGACTCGCTATTTAGGGGCATAGCAAGCAATACTCATGCATGTCAATTTAAGTTAAAAGCTAGTAAGCAAAAAAGCTTTAATATATTGCCTCGTTCTTAGTCTCTGATTAGGAATGCTCTCTGTAAGCCTCTGCCTTACTTCCTCAAGGCAGAACCGCAAGGACAAGTATTTCCTTCTTAGACCTGGAAACGAGGTTTTCAAAGGGGTTCACCTTCAGTTGATACGGATGAGCAATGTTTTCTACAACAAATGTGGTTCACTGTTGTAATTTACCAATTTATACAACTTTACCCCAACTTAGTTGTTACCAATTTATCTAAAAAATACTGCTTTTATTGGTATAAAATTTATAGCTTTACATTAAATTATATCTATATTACTATAGTTTCAAAAGGCTGTAACCTTTTTAAAAGAAGAGCTTTAGATATATTTAAGCTCCTGTAAGCATCCTTTAAAAAAATGTATTGCTAACAACATAAAAATAAAATCTCTAATGACTGCTACTCAATTACTCTTCCTAATTGCAATTTTCTTTATAACAAGTGTCATAAGTGTCATTACAGGTAGTACTTCTTTAATTACCGTCCCTGCAATGTTGCAATTGAATATTGAGCCGCGTACCGCTCTTGCCACCAATATGCTGGCATTAACTTTTATGAGTGTTGGTGGTACATTGCCTTTTGTAGGTAAAAAAGCAATTGATCGCAGCCGCTTGCCAATAATGATTTTCCTAACGCTTTTAGGCTCAATCATCGGTGCATTATTTATTTTAGTTGTACCATCAAAATCGATGCCTCTGATTATCTCGATTTTGATGATTGCGGTTGCCGCCTTTTCGATCACCAATCGGAATGCAGGAATCGTTTCAAGAATAAAAAGTCCATCACCAATAGCAGAAATTGGTGGATATGTGGCAACTTTTCTGCTTGGTATTTATGGTGGTTTCTTTAGTGGTGGCTATATCACTATGCTCACAGCAGCTTATGTCAGCCTATTTCGGATGACGTTTGTTCAGGCGGTAGCAAACACAAAGTTTATCAACATTTTTTCTTCGCTGATTGCCACCATTATTTTCTTTACGCAGGGAATAGTTGATTACAAGCTAGGTATTATTCTGAGTATTACTATGTTCATTGGTGGAATTGTCGGATCGCGGGTTGCCCTCAGACTAAGCAACATCTGGTTGCGGCGCATATTTCTCACTACAGTAATTGCCCTTGCACTCAAGACGTTGCTTGATTTTGCTGTACTGCATTGAACATAGCCGATCGCTAGAATAGACTTTTCTGTAAAATTAGCTATTCTCTAGCAATTTGCTTGATACATTAGGTAGCCAATTGTGATGACAACTTAAATAGTTGAAAGTAAAAGCATTTTTAATTTTTCACAAAACTGGTAAAATCACCATATTCTTGGTAAAGAATGTGAGGTTTTTTGGTGTTTATAACTAGATAGATGCAATCATCCAGTATTATAAACAGTATATAACTGTATTCCCATCAATTATTTGTAGAATTCGTGGAGGAAGTAGAATGAGTTTGTGGCAACGCCTACTGAAAAGATTACAAGCGATCGCGTTCAATCGAACGTATCGGTTCAGACTAAATTCGCTCAAAGGCTTTGTATCACTCTTTTTAGTAGGTACTGTATTGAGTGTAGCCCTTGCCGCCTGCTCTGGTGGAGAAACTGGGAATAATTCTGCCTCTGAAACTCCTAATGCTAGTGCTACTCCTGTGGCTGCAAGCAAAGATAATGTTGAATTAACTCTAGTTTCCTTTGCTGTCACCAAAGCAGCTCACGAAGCAATTATTCCTAAGTTTGTAGAACAGTGGAAGAAAGATCATAATCAAACTGTTACCTTCAAGCAAAGCTATGGTGGATCTGGTTCTCAAACTCGTGCTGTTATCGATGGTTTGGAAGCAGATGTTGTTCACTTGGCACTAGCTGGAGACACCACAAAGATTGAGAAGGCTGGATTGATTCAGCCAGGATGGGAGAAGGAAGTTCCCAACGATGGTATTGTTTCCAAATCTGTTGCCGCAATAGTCACTCGTTCCGGCAATCCTAAAGGCATCAAAAACTGGCAAGATTTAGCCAAAGACGGTGTGAAATTGATTACTGCTAACCCCAAAACTTCTGGCGGTGCTAAATGGAATTTCTTAGCACTATGGGATTCTGTAATTAAAACTGGTGGGGATGAGGCTAAAGCTACTGAATTTGTAACTAAAGTTTACAAAAATGTGCCAATCTTGCCTAAAGATGCGCGGGAAGCTACTGATACATTTGCCAAGCAAGGGCAAGGTGATGTCTTAATCAACTACGAAAACGAAGTTATTTTGGCACAGCAAAAGGGCGAGAAGGTTGATTATGTCGTTCCCGATGTGAATATATCCATCGACAATCCGATCGCTGTAGTAGATAAAAACGTCGATAAGCACGGAACCCGCGAAGTTGCTGAAGGTTTTGTGAAATACCTCTATAGCCCAGAAGCACAGCAAGAGTTTGTTAAATTGGGATTCCGTCCTGTGGATGAGACTTTAGCTCAAACTAAAGAAGTCACAGACAAATTTCCCAAGCTGAAAACTCTGGGTACAGTTGCAGACTTAGGCGGTTGGGGAGCAATTGATAAGAAGTTCTTCGCAGATGGGGGCTTGTTTGATAAGATTGAAGCCCAAGCTAAACGGTAATTAGTCATTAGTCAATCGTCAGTGGTCAGTAAAAAAAACAACCGACCACTGGCAAAAAACTTTTTTAAAATTAAAATTTTGAATTTTTGACTATGACATCTGTATCTCCTTCTGTGGAAGTTGAACGGGAAACGCCATTCTGGAAAAGATTGGGGCGGATTCCGTGGACTTGGCGAATCACCATTGCCTACCTGACAGTGATGTTGTTTATCCCGATTGCTGCCATGTTCTTGAAAGCAAGTACGGAACCTCCGGCAAGATTTTGGGCGATCGCAACCAGTGATATCGCATTAGCAACATATAATGTCACTTTTGGGACGGCAATATTTGCTGCCTTACTCAATGGCGTATTTGGAACTTTGATTGCTTGGGTTCTGGTTCGCTACGACTTTCCCTTAAAGCGCTTGATTGACGCCACAGTAGATTTACCATTTGCACTACCAACTGCCGTAGCAGGGTTAACCTTAGCAACAGTTTACAGCGATAATGGCTGGATAGGTTCGCTACTAGCACCACTGGGAATCAAGGTGTCTTTTACCCGCACGGGAGTAGCGGTAGCAATGATATTTATCTCACTACCTTTTATTGTGAGAACTGTGCAGCCCGTGCTTCAAGAAATGGAACATGAAATTGAAGAAGCCGCCTGGTGTCTGGGTGCTTCTCAATGGCAGACCTTCTGGAAAGTGATTTTGCCACCTTTATTTCCCACAATTTTAACTGGTGTTGCCTTGGGTTTTTCTCGTGCAGTTGGCGAATATGGGTCAACTGTGATTATCTCTTCCAATACACCATTCAAAGATTTGATTGCACCTGTGCTGATTTTCCAGCGATTAGAGCAGTATGACTATTCTGGTGCAACAGTAATTGGCATAGTTTTACTATCAATTTCCTTGGTACTGCTATTGGCGATTAATTTCTTACAAGCATGGGCAAGGCGATATGACAGTAGATAAGCCAAGTTTTCACTCATCATCTGGATCTGATACAGATACAGCCAAGCCGAAAGAGCAGAAGAGTTGGGTGCCAATAGTTTTAATTGGGATAGCGATCGCCTATTTAGCCTTAGTTCAATACATCCCGGCAATTAACGTTTTTGTCCAAGCTTTTAGTAAGGGTGTTGGGCCATTTCTATCTAACCTGACGCGACCGGCTTTTCTACATGCAGCTTGGCTAACACTGTTGTTGGCTTTGATTGCTTTGCCTGTGAATACAGTGTTTGGGCTATGTGCAGCTTGGGCGATCGCTCGTCATAAATTTCCTGGACGCGCCGTAGTTTTGAGTATTATTGATCTGCCCTTTTCGATTTCGCCCGTAGTTGCAGGATTAATGATTGTACTACTTTACGGACGCAATGGCTGGTTTGGCCCTTGGCTTCAAGCTCATGATATCAAGATTGTCTTTGCCTTTCCAGGTATGGTGCTGGCTACAGCCTTCGTGAGTATGCCCTTTGTAGCGCGAGAAGTGATTCCGGTTTTAGAAGAGTTTGGTAAGGATCAAGAAGAAGCTGCTAGAACTCTGGGTGCGAAAGATTGGCAGATATTTTGGCGCATTACCCTACCCAGTATCCGTTGGGGCTTACTCTACGGTTTAATTTTGACCAATGCCAGAGCAATGGGTGAATTCGGAGCAGTTTCAGTCGTATCTGGCAACATTGCTGACCAAACCCAAAGCCTACCACTGTTTGTAGAAGACGCTTATAAACAATACGAAACTGAAGCGGCTTTCTCTGCGGCTGTACTATTAGCGTTGCTAGCAGTAGTAACCTTGGTGCTGAAGGAGATTTTAGAACGGAAAACCAGCATTAAAGATGTTGAATAGAATCTCCAGAGAATAAGCTGAAAATCTAAAACTTCAAAACTATTCGCGATCGCACTTAATCCTATTGGCGCGATCGCTTTTCATTGACTACTTAATGATATTGAATTCCAAAAACTTTTTTAGCTAAATCCAAGCAAGGGTGAATTGCTAGGTGATAAGCATATCCAGGGAAACTGATGAGAAAACTAGTAAACTTACTGTTCCAAGAATTGTGTAAAATAATTCCTCTGACCTAATGCTATTAACCCTTTATCCAAATAAAGGGTTTTGAAATCTCTCAAACTTTCAGTTACCCTGAAACTTAAAATAGTACCGCAAGTCAAAAGTCACGCATAATTGTATTCCAAGCTCTTGCGCCATCTGAAATGGTATGTTTATTTACGCCAAGCTGTACTGGTAACTGAGTTTATTCAATAACTGAGAACACAACTCTTGGAAAGACTGCGCCAACGACAAGCTTGGTGCATCGTTGGGCACTGGGAGACAAAGGGACAAGGGGACAAGGTGACAAGGTGACAAGGGGACAAGGTGACAAGGTGACAAGG
Organism: Nostoc sp.; assembly: GCF_036917575.1. Classification (GTDB taxonomy): domain Bacteria; phylum Cyanobacteriota; class Cyanobacteriia; order Cyanobacteriales; family Nostocaceae; genus Nostoc. The sequence goes on from NZ_JBALDC010000080.1 coordinate 24,881, forward strand.
GGACAAGGGGACAAGGAGATAAACAAAACTCCTAACTCTTAACTCTTAACTCCTAACTCTTAACTCTTAACTCTTAACTCCTAACTCAGCACTCAGCACGGGCTAAACGCCCCGCTACCGCTAACAGCACTCAGCACTCCTAATGCCCAATGACAAATGACCAATGACAAATGACTAACTCATATTGGAGAGATTAATTTGAAAATTCAGCAATTGGGTAATTGGCAAACCACAGTTTTGGGAATTGTGTTAGCAATACTAGTGATTATCGGGCTAAATTCCTTTATTATTATCAACCCAGGACAAGCAGGAGTAATCAGCATCTTGGGTAAAGCAAAAGATGGTGCTTTATTGGAAGGTATTCACTTAAAACCGCCTTTTATCACTGTGATAGATGTGTATGATTTGACGGTGCAAAAATTTGAAGTACCAGCAGAGAGTTCCACTAAAGATTTGCAAAATTTATCTGCAAGATTTGCAATTAACTTTCGCCTCGATCCGATAAAGGTTGTTGAAGTTAGAAGGAGACAAGGAACATTAGCAAATATTGTATCAAAAATCATTGCACCCCAAACACAAGAAGCATTTAAAATTGCCGCAGCCAGAAGAACAGTAGAAGAAGCGATTACCAAAAGAAGTGAATTGAAAGAAGACTTTGATAATGCCTTAGGCGATCGCTTAGATAAATATGGGATAATTGTGTTAGATACTAGCGTAGTTGATTTAGCATTCTCACCAGAATTTGCCAGAGCAGTCGAAGAAAAACAAATTGCCGAACAACGGGCGCAAAGAGCCGTTTATGTAGCACGTGAAGCTGAACAAGAAGCCCAAGCAGATGTAAATCGTGCCAAAGGTAGGGCAGAAGCTCAAAGACTCTTAGCAGAGACACTCAAAGCCCAAGGAGGGCAGTTAGTTCTGCAAAAAGAAGCAATTGAAGCTTGGAAGACTGGCGGCGCTCAGATGCCCAAAGTCCTCGTTATGGGTAGTGACTCCAAAAATGGCGTACCCTTCATATTCAACCTTGGGAATGTCCAAAATCAACCGTAGAAGGGAAGCGGGCATAAGATAACAAAGTCTAAAGTTATGGAATTTGCTCTGGCTCCAGACAAATTTTACAACACATTGGACTATTCCCAATTTAAAATCCAAAATCCAAAATGGTATAAGTTGGGCTAGTACAGGTCGGTGGAAACTTACCATTTGATTATAATCAGGAAGCTCACAATTAAAGCATGAGTGACTTTTGACTTCCGCCTGGCGGTACTAGTACCAACTCAAACACCAGAAAAAAACCAACTAAATAATAGTCAAAGTTTATGTCAATCCCCAATCCTCAAAATATTACTGTTGAAGAAGCGAAGAAATTATTGAATAAATTCAACTGTCTAGACATTGCCCCTATCCTCAAATCATCAGAAAAAGTAGTAATTCGTAATGCCTTAATTTTGCTCGCCAAGCTTACTGATTACCAAATTTTAGGAATTTGTGGTGATACAGCAGAAGAAGGAATATTGGCCATGAAAACCTATTCTCTGGCTTTGGGTTATGAACCACCAAATAATTTACTTACACCCGAAGGCCCAGTTTATATCAAACTAAATGGTAAAAATGGCTTGTGTTATCTTGATTCTTATGATGGGCATCATCGTGGTGTATTAGTATCTTGCCAGTCTTATGACGAAGATGGAATCAACGAAATGTATGGACACCTTCCCTTGGACTTATTTGTATAAATTCGGCGAATGTAGGTAAGGTATAAGCCTTGCCTACTCACTAATGAAAAATAATTAATGACTTCAATCTTATGGGTATTATTACACTACAATCAGCAAAAAAGGACTTTGGCATCAAAGAAATTTTAAAAGATGCTAGCTTTAGCCTTGATGCTACTGATAAAGTTGGATTAATTGGTACTAATGGCTCTGGTAAATCAACCCTATTAAAAATGATTGCCGGGTTAGAATCCATTGATAGCGGTCAAATTTTAATCAACTCTGGTTCTAAAATTATCTACTTACCTCAGCAGCCAGATTTAGATGAAAATCACACAGTTTTAGAGCAAGTTTTCGCTGATAGTGGCGAACATACATCCTTGGTGCGTGAGTATGAAGAACTTTCTGATAAATTGGTTCACTATCCAGATGATAGTCAACTGATGTCTCGCCTTTCTGTGGTGATGCAACGGATGGATACGACTGGTGCTTGGGAACTAGAAACTAATGCCAAAATCATCCTCACAAAATTAGGAATTTCTGACTTTGATGCCAAGATAAGTACTTTATCTGGAGGCTATCGCAAGCGCATTGCTTTAGCATCAGCCTTGCTATCAGAACCAGATGTTTTGCTCATGGATGAACCGACAAACCATCTTGATGCTCTTTCTGTAGAATGGTTACAAAGTTATTTAAATCGCTATCGTGGCGCACTTTTTCTGATCACTCACGATCGCTACTTTTTAGATCGCGTTACCAATCGGATTATTGAAATCGACCGAGGCGACATTTACACCTATACAGGTAACTATTCATATTACCTTGAAAAGAAAGCTTTAGCTGAAGAATCTGCTGTAAGTAGTCAACGTAAACACCAAGGCTTGTTGCGCCGCGAGTTGGAATGGCTCAAAAAAGGGCCAAAAGCCAGAAGTACCAAGCAAAAAGCTAGAATTGACCGCGCTCACGCTCTGCGGGATACTGAATTTAAACAAGTTCAGGGTAAAGTTGATATTTCCACAGTTGGTCGTCGTATTGGTAAAAAAGTTATTGAATTAGATAACATTTCTAAGGCATACAATGGACGCACTCTGATTAATAATTTCACCTACGAATTTAGTCCAGAAGACCGCATCGGCATTATTGGTGCTAACGGTGCTGGTAAATCCACTTTAATGGATATAATCACTGGACGGGTTAAGCCAGATTCCGGCATTGCAGAAATTGGTACTACGATTCACATCGGTTATTTTGACCAACATTCAGAAGAATTGCTCACAGCATTGAACGAAAATCAGCGCGTGATTGACTACATCAAAGAAGAAGGAGAATTTGTCAAAATTACCGATGGTACTCAAATTACTGCTTCGCAAATGTTAGAGCGGTTTTTGTTTCCTGGTAATCAGCAGTATGCCCCAATTCATAAACTTTCAGGTGGTGAAAAACGCCGTTTATTTCTGTTGCGGGTTTTGATGAGTGCGCCCAATGTCTTAATTTTAGATGAACCGACAAATGATTTAGATGTCCAGACATTGGCAGTATTAGAGGATTATTTAGAAGATTTTGCTGGGTGTGTAATTGTAGTTTCTCACGATCGCTACTTTCTTGATCGCACCATCGACACAGTATTTTCCTTTGAGGAAGGCGGTAATCTCCGGCAATATCCAGGTAATTACTCGATTTATCTGGATTATAAAAAGGCTGAAGAAGCACAGCAACAAGCTGCTACTACTAAAGAGAAGCCTAAAAATGCCGAAGTCCAAAATGGTGCGGCTTCACCCAAGGATGGAGAAAATACCAAGCGGCGGAGGTTATCTAATTGGGAGAAAAAAGAATTTGAGCAGTTGGAAGGTAAAATTGCCGACTTAGAAGCTGAAAAGGCAGAAACGGAGAAAACACTATCGAATGTCTCACCGGGGAATTATAGCCAAGTGCAGAAATTGTATGAAAAAGTGGAAAATCTTAAGCAAGCGATCGATGTGGCGACTGAACGCTGGTTAGAATTGGCTGAGATGGAGTCTTGATTTTTTAATAGTTTTACCCCACCCTAACCCTCCCCTTATAGAGTGTGTGTAAGTTCTAATTCAGTTAAAAATCGAAGGTTGTGCGAAGTACACCCACATACTGCGTATCATTTCTGTTGTCGTTTTCCGGGTTGAGAATCACCCAAAAACCAGGAGTCACTGAGATGTTGTCATTGAGGCGGTAACGATAAAATGCTTCGATATGGTAAGCGTTGTCTCGGTCTTGACGGACATCACTGTTAGAGACATGGGGTGGTATACCAAAGAGAATTCCTGGCAGATTGCCTCTACCCCCCACATCAGGAAACGACATACCAATCGCCCCAAACCAGGCATTGGCATTGTCACCATTGTTCACAAACAGAGAATCTGTTCCACCCCTACCATTGGAAATATCACTCAAACCAGAATTTTCGGCATTTGCCCAAATATATCCACCCCAAGCGTGGACTTGGAAATTTGGGGAGAAGCGATAGTATCCCTGTGTGCCGACAATATCGTTGGAAGTAGCAATGTTATTGCCAAAGGGAGCGTTTGACAGAACGCTACCCGTCCCAGCTGAGAGTTCAATTACTCCAGCAGGGCTATAGCCATGAGAGTAGGCAACACCAATTGCTCCTTGCTTACCGTAATAAGCTAAGTGCGCTAGGGCGTTGTAGCCGCCATTAAATAATCCGTTGCTAGGCGATGGCACATTAGAACTGCCTGCTAAATAGCCCAAAGTGAGAACCAAGTCTTTGGTAATGTTCCAGTTAGCGGCTGCACCGGCACCACCTCGCCGGAATAAGGGACTATATGACCCAAATAGTGAGGGAACTCCATTGCCGTCATCAGCAATTGTGGGGGGAGTGACGGTGGTTGAAATGTCGGTGTAACCAATGCCTGTAGGCCCAACAACGAAGTTAAGGGAATCACTGACTGGAAAGTAATAACGGATGTGGGGGACATAAAGTATCTCGTTGCTGTCATAATCGAAGTTCAGGCGTGTCATCCCTGTGCCTGTGGCTGCGGCAATTTGGCTGCCAACATTGGACGCAAAGTTACCAAATTCTAGCCGGATTCGCAATAAATCTTTGCCAGTGAAACTGCTCTCAAAGTTGAGACGACCCCGATTTGCAAAGTAGAGATTGGATTGATCATCTTCGCCACCGACTCTATCACCAAAGGTATCGCTAATGGCGGTAATAATTTGAGCATTCAACCTAGTAGTAGTGGAAAACTGCTGTGTCTCTAATGTTGCTGTATGTGCCTCTAGGGTATCTACTCGTCCGCGCAGAGTTGTCAATTCTGCGCCAAAATCTGACTGTAACTTTTGCAGCACTGCCAAATCTTGCTTATTAACTAAATCGCTAGTACCTTTGGCAATTAACTCATTAATCCGATCTAAACAAGCATTTAAACCTGCGGCAAACTCATAACGGGTTAAGGCACGATTACCGCGATAGGTAGAATTGGGATAACCTGCAATACAGCCATAGCGTTCTACCAGCGATTGCAATGCACCAAACGCCCAATCAGTTGGTTGTATATCAGAAAACTGGGAAACAGAATTTACTTGTCCTTGCAAATTCCGATTAGTATCTGCTGCATTAGAATCATTTTCTGGAGGTGCTGCCCAAACTGCTGGAATTGCCAAAAATAGGAGAAAAAAACTATAAAAAAGAGTTTTAATCATTGATTTGTTAGTTGAAGATAGTTGAATTTTGACTTTGTAACGAAAGAGATTACACTTAAACCAAAGCTTACAGCTTATGACTTAATCTACATATTTGGAACTCTGGTTTTAGATCATTTAAATTAAATGGAAACATCCCAAATATGCAAGTTTATTTTTATACGGTATTTGAACTTAGGCAGAAAATGAAATTACAAACTGCATAGACGCATTCGCGCAGCGTCTCTTGAGAGAAAAACGCAAAGTAAAGCTTACTTGCCCCTGAATTTATTTATAGGGATCATTAATTTTGAATTCGGAGCGATCGCGCAGCATCTCATAGAGAAGCGATGTGTCTTTTTCTGTATGCAGCTAGCTATATTCACTTTCCGGTTATGTATACCAATCAAGTGTGTTAGGCTTCATACCTGCCACTAAATACATTTATAAACACACTACTACATATTGTTCAATTACGTTGTCGTTATTAGTTGTGAATGTTTTCTCTAGTGGTCTATCAAATTGATTCTGAGGGGTAAAAGAACGAACCGCGAAGTACACGAAGTACACGTTCGCGTAGCGTCTTTGATAGGATAAGAAAGAGAAAAAAGAAGAGAAGTTTAAAAGTTAATTCACTCTACAAATTTGCTAAATTGCTTACTACAAACTCCCTTAATCATGTAATCACACAGGCGCAGAGGATACAGAGATACAAATTACAATTTACGCACAGCAGTGTTATAGGATTTATGTTTGATTTTTAAACAAGACTCAGTACGTATCTATCCCTTTTTTTCTGTACCCTGTACCCTGTTCTCTGTTCCCTCTCTACGCAAGTAAATTTAGGAATCAAACCGGATTCCTATAGATGGATGCCAATTACATATCTTCCAACTCAATTCCTTTGGTTTCTTTAATAAAAAAGAGAATAAAAAAGAATGAGGTAGCTGCTGCAATTGTATAGAGTCCATAGGCAGAACCTAGACCGAAATATTGCAGTATAGGAGGAAATGTTGTGGAAATGAGGAAATTGGCAACCCATTGCATAGCAGCAGCAATCGAAAGTGCGGCGGCTCGAATTTTGTTATTAAACATTTCTCCTAACAGCACCCAAACCACTGGCCCCCAGGAGAAACCGAAGCAAAACACATAGAGGTTGGCTGCGATGAGAGCTACAGTACCCGCGCTTCCGGTAAGATTGGGGTTCCCGGCAGCATCGAGGGGAGCATTACCAAACAGATAAGCCATCGTCCCCAAGGTTATGGTCATGCCGATTGACCCGATTATGAGTAAGGGCTTGCGACCAAATTTATCCACGAAGGCGATCGCAATCAATGTTGTAATAATGTTGACAGCTCCTGTAATCACCGTGATGCTTAGGGAACTTTGTTCTGAAAACCCGACTGCACGCCACAAAACGCTGCTGTAATAGAAAATTACATTAATACCAACAAATTGCTGGAGTACAGATAAGCCGATTCCTATCCAAACAATTGGCAGGAGTCCGCCACTTCTGCTTAAAAGATCAGAAAATTTAGGCTGGCGTTCTTGAAGCACTGTCTGCCGAATTTCTTCGATTTTTGGCAGTACGTCACCCCCCAAAATCTTGGTCAGAACGTTAGCAGCTTCTTTTTCTCGTCCTTTGGCAACCAAGTAACGGGGAGATTCAGGAATTGTTAAAGCGATCATCCCGTAGAATACTGCTGGTGGGACTGCTGTCCAAAACATCCAGCGCCAAGCTGCAATCCCCAACAACAGCGAATCTGCTGAACCTCCTGGCGACAGAGCGACGATAAAGTAGTCGATCAATAAGGCGGCGAAAATTCCCACTACGATCGCTAATTGTTGCAGAGATCCTAACCTTCCTCGCAAATCCGTGGGAGAACATTCGGCAATATAAGCCGGCGCGATAACGCTAGCAACGCCGATTCCAATCCCACCCAATACTCGCCAAAAGATAAAATCCAAGATAGTGAAGGCAAGCCCAGAGCCAATGGCACTGATAGTAAATAACGCCGAAGCGACCACCATTGCCTTGACTCGACCATAACGGTCTGCAATCTGTCCGGCAAAGAAGGCTCCTACCGCAGAACCCAGCAATGCTAGGGACACTGCTAGCCCAGTCAGCCAACTACTGGTGTTAAAAGCTTTTTCTAGAGATAAAACCGCACCGTTGATTACAGCAGTATCAAAACCGAATAAAAACCCGCCGAGTGCCGCAGCACCAGCAATCAAAATTACATAAAACGTGTTGGCTTTACGACGAACAGTAGTGGAAGACATAGTTTATATGTTGGGGATTGGGGATTGGGAATTGGGGATTGGGGAGCAGGAGAGTAGAAACCAAAGGCTCATTAATGGAGTTCAAAGGCTCATTAACGGAGTTCAAAGGCTCATTAACGGAGTTCAAAGGCTCATTAACGGAGTTCAAAGGCTCATTAATGGAGTTACAAAGATTCATTAATGAAGTTCAAAGGCTCATTCTCTATTCTCAATGCCCAATTAATTTCCAAAGACTTTGATTCTCTACCGTCTAGAACGTCTGCGTAACCGATCAATCATTACTGCCAAAATAATTACTAGTCCTTTAACAACTAGTTGCCAGAAGTAAGATAGGTTCAACAAAGTTAAACCGTTGTTGAGAATAGCAATAATTAATGCACCTAGAAGAGTACCGCCAATAGTACCAATACCACCTGTAAAGCTGGTTCCACCTAGAATAACAGCTGCGATCGCATCCAATTCGTAACCAGTACCGACGATGCCACTAGCACTATAAAGACGGCTGGCACTCATTATTCCTGCCAAACCTGCCAGTAATCCACTGACGCCATACACAAATAGCAATACCCGATCAACTTTAATCCCAGTTAATCGTGCGGCTCGCTCGTTACCACCCACTGCATATATTTGCACCCCTAAAACAGTTTGTCGCAGGACAAACCAACTCACTACTATACTCAGTAGCGCAATGATTACTAGCCAAGGCAAGGGGCCGACATAGCTATTACCTATCCAAGCAAAATTTATCTCACGGTTAATAACCGTTGTACCATTGGCAACCAAAAAGGCAACACCCCGCAAGGCAGTCAGTGAACCCAGCGTGACGATAAAAGGTGGCACATCCAAAAAAGTGATCAGAGCGCCGTTAATTAAACCTAAAAGCAATCCTGCAAGCAAACCCGCAGGTATAGCCGCCCAACCTATAGCCGGAAGTAGCGATACCAGCACCGTAACTACGGCAGAAACAGCTAATATTGATCCAACTGAAAGGTCAATACCTCCAGTCAGAATTACAAACGTCATTCCCGTTGCTAGGACAATATTGATTGATGCCTGACGCAATATATTAATGATATTAGCGCCTGTGAGGAAGCTGGGAGAAAGGAATGTAAATAAGATGCAGATAATTATTAGAATCGGCAGAATACCTGCAACCTCAAGCAGAGTGCTGATTGATTTGCGGTTGCGCTGCGTTGAATTCTTGTCTGTTCTATTATTGGCTGGTCTTACTGTCTGACTCATGATGCTGGTACCTCCGATGCTCCAGTTGCATAGTGCATAATATTTTCTTGGGTAATTTCTTTACCAAGACTGCCGTCGAGTTCGCCTACTAGCTGCCCTTCTCGCATTACTAAAACGCGATCGCTCAAGCCCACAACCTCCGGTAGTTCGCTGGAAACCATTAGAATTGCAACACCTTGGGCTGCTAACTCGCTGATAATTCGGTAAATTTCGCTTTTAGCACCGATATCTACGCCGCGTGTCGGCTCATCCAACATCAGTACTCTCGGCTTAATCGCTAACCAACGCGCCAATAGAAGCTTCTGCTGATTACCACCAGAAAGATCCACCGCTCTGATTTCCAAATTCGCCAGCCGGATATTGAAGTTTTCCACCGCTTGCGTCGCTAATAGATTGACTGAACCCCAATTGACGACACCAGCCTTTGCATCCTGCTTGAGTGTGTTAATGGCAATATTCTTACGCGAACTCATCTCCAGAAATAAACCCTGGTCTTTGCGGTCTTCTGGGACGTAACCAATTCCAGCAGCAATGGCATCACCGGGGTTATTAATATTAAGTTTCATCCCATTCAGGAAGACTTCACCGCTTATTTTGCGATCGGCACCAAAAATCAGCCTGCATACTTCCGTTCGTCCTGCACCAACTAGCCCCGCCAGACCGACAATTTCGCCAGCGCGAAGTTGAAAACTAGTTGGCTCAACCTTGCGTCCATCACTGATATTTGTGACTTCCAATCTCACTGGGCCTGGGTTGGTTTGCCGTTGATGTTCATAAAAGTCTTGCATCGAGCGACCGACCATCATTTGTACTAATCGCTGTGCAGAAATTTCATCCCGTGTCAGACTGCCAATGTATTGACCATCACGCAGCACGCTAATCCGGTCAGCCAATGCATATATTTCTTCCATGCGATGACTGATGTAGATAATGGCAATGCCGTCGCTTTTTAATCTGCGAATTACCTCAAACAAGCGCTCTGTTTCGCGGTCAGATAGTGCTGCTGTTGGCTCGTCCATTACCAAAACACGGCTATTGTCCTTCAGCGCCCGCGCAATTTCCACCTGCTGTTGTTCGGCGACTACCAAGCTACCAACCACTGTTTGTGGTGTAAAACTCGCTCCCAGGCTTTGAAGCACTTTCTGGGCTTCCAGTTCCATACCTTTGCGGTCTAAAAACTGACCTCGGCGCAACTCGCTACCCATAAAAATATTTTCGGCAACGGTTAAATTAGGGGCAACGTTCAGTTCTTGATAAATGAGATTGATACCAGCCTTGCGTGCTGAAGCTGGATCGGTAATTTTTACAGGGCTACCGTTGATGCGAATCTCGCCTTCATCAGCAATGTAAGCCCCAGCCAGGATCTTCATCAATGTGCTTTTGCCTGCTCCGTTTTCACCCATGAGGGCGTGAACCTCTCCTGGGTAAATCGTGAGATTGACATTTTGCAGGGCAGCTACACCATTAAATCGTTTAGCAATCCCTTGCATTTCTAATACAGGGGTAGCTGTTGGTAGATGAGGAAAAGAGGTTTCAATACTTGTTGTCATCAGCTGTGCCTCTAAAAACAATTGAAAATTTGCGTTTTTTAAGTTAAAAATTCCCGAAAATCATAGTTTGATATGAAATGAAAGCCGTTACAAAATCATCTTTAGAAAACTTACCACTGATGATCGGTGACTTTCACAATTGTGATTACTTACCAACCTTTCTCTGTGCTGACGTTGTCTTTTGTAATCAGCTTGGGTGTCAGCAGAATGGTAGAATTACTAGGTTTTTTACCATTCAAGATGTCGTTACCAACCCTGACTGCTTCTGTAGCCATACCTCTCGGATTTTGAGTAGCAGTCGCAGCATATATACCATTTTTGTCAGCGATCGCTTTGATTGCTTCTGGCGCACCATCAACCCCAACAATAAAGAAATCTTTACGTTGTGCTTGGTTAGCTGCTAGTTCTGCTCCCACCCCACTCGGATCGTTGATTGCAAAAACAGCATCAATTTTCGGAAAGGTTGTCAGCAAATCAGTCATGACTCTAAGTCCTCCATCCCTACTTCCCTCTGCATTCTGGTTCTTAGAAAGTATTTTTAGGTCGGGATATTTGGACAATACCTTTTCGCAACCGCTAACTCGTTGAAGCACCGATTCCACTGGAGGGCCGTTAACTATGACTACATTGCCTTTGCCTTTGAGGCGATCGGCAATATATTGGCAACCCAGTTCTCCAGCTTTGACATTGTTAGTTGTAATGGTGGCATCCACACCTCCATCAGCACCTGTATCTACAGCGATTACAATTTTGCCTGCTTGTTTCGCTCTTTCAACTGCTGGCTGAATGCCACTTTTATCAGCAGCATTCAGAACAATGATGTCAGTATTTGCCGCAATGAAATTTTCTATTTGATTGGTTTGTTGGTTGAGGTCATAGGCACTGGAAGCGACAATAACTTTGACATCATTACCCCCAAATTTCTTCGCTGCTGCCTCAACTGCCTGCCCCATAACGACGAAGAAGGGGTTACTTAAATCGCCAACTGTGAAGCCAACTGCTCGTAATTTTACATCCCCAGTGACACCCTTACTCGCTGCACTAGTATTAGCAGTGTTGCCATTTTGAGAGTTATTTGTGCAACCAATAACAGTACTACTGAGTAGACCTAATATGCTAGCTGCGATCGCAATTTTTTTCACATTCATATATCTCCTCAAGGTGATTAAATACTTACCAGCCTTCGTAAGTGCTGAGGTTGTCTTTGGTGACTAACTTGACTGGAATTAAAATCTCGGAATCACTAGGTTTTTTGCCCTGGATTAAATTGTTGCCAATCTCAACTGCTTTTTGCGCCATCTGTGCGGGATTTTGAGCAGCAGTTGCCGCAAATACACCATCTTTGTCTTCCATTGCTTTGGTTGCATCCGGTGAGCCGTCAACCCCAACAATAAAGAATTCTTTACGTTTTGCTTGTCTAGCTGCTAAATCTGCGCCTACACCGCTTTGATCGTTCGTAGCAAAAACGGCATCAATTTTAGGGAAAGTTGTCAGCAAATCGCTCATGACTCTAAGTCCTCCATCCCTAGTCCCTTCAGCGTTTTGGTCTGAGATGATTTTTATGTCAGGATATTTGGATAATGAATTCTTACAACCACTCACTCGCTGATTGATTGAGTCCATCGGAGTACCGTTGAGGATGACTACATTACCTTGACCTTTGAGGCGATCGCCAATATATTGACAAGCAACCTCACCAGCTTGGGTATTGTTGGAACTAATCATCGCATCTACATCTGCATCAACAGCTGAATCTACTGCAATCACAACCCTACCTGCAAGCCTTGCTTGATCGATAACTGGTTTAACTCCTTTTTTGTCAACAGCGCTGAGGATAATTAAATCGGTATTTGCAGCCGTAAAATTTTCGATTTGGTTGCTTTGTTGGTTTAGGTCAAAGGCACTGGAAACCGCATTAACTCTGATATTACCCCCAATTTTCTCGGCTTCTGTCTCAGCCCCTTTCTGCACTGCATTATAGAAGGGATTGCCTAAGTCACCCAAAGCTATACCGATTGTTTGCAATTTTCTATTTGGAGTACTAAGATTCTCTGCACTTATATTAGTAGCCTTATTAGTAGTATTAGTAGCAGTGTTGTTATTTTGAGCGCTATTTGTGCAACCAACAACTGTAAAACATAATATGCCAACTATCAATGAAATTATCTTCATATTTATAACAACGGATTTAAATTTGATCGATGTCATCACAATCTAAACTAGGTCTGAAAAACTTAGACCTAACCTAGCGATCCCACTAGATTTTGGAATTTAAACTCTAAAGGTTTTGTGATTTGACTTAATTGGAGTAATTGCTATTAGCTTCCTAAACTAAATAGTTTATTGTTAAAGCAAAATCATGAATATTAAACTACTTCAAATAATTGCATTGTTTTTTGGTGGAATTATTTCATAGTGCATAGCCTAAAAATAGCTTTTAAGTAAAACTTTCAAAAATTAGTTAGTTTTATTCAACTTGTCAATTTTTATTTGTTTTAACTTTATTTCATTTTATCCCGCTCCTGCGCAAAAATTAATTTTGTTTATTGAAGTTTACAAATGTAAAAAATTTTAAATCTCTCCAATCAAACCCAAAGTCTTTATTTGAAAGCATCTGTATAAATTGGTCTATTCAATATTAAAGTCAATGTTAAAAATGTTAACATTTCTCAATCAACTTCTTTCAGAAAAGATCCTGTCATAGTAGGGAACTATTTGATTACAAAAGTTAAATTTTGATAAATGTAAACATCCTTTGGTTAGATTTTTTAAGTTAGATAAAATCTGCTTGTTAATCATATTTATTTGTTATTTATCTTCCATCACTTGAAAGCAATGAATGAGTAAATAATAATACTTTTAAGCCTGAATGAGGAGAAAAAATCTGTGTACCTATTTTATTTTTTACAGAGATCATATCTTGTTATTACTATATTTATTCAAAGATAGACTATTCTAAATTCTGACTTTTGAATTTTTTTCAAGCAGTTTAAAATTTTAATGTTGCAGGTAAATATTTAGCTACCAAATCTTCATAGTATGGTTTTAACTGTTGCCAATCAGGAGGAATAGGGTTTTTTGAATACAAATCGTAGGGATTGAATAAACTTACCCATTTAAACATTTCTTTATCATGTTTATCCATCAAATATTCATAGGCATTATCACGATGTTGAGGATAAAACGAGTGATAGCGAAGCATATATAATGCAGGTTCAGGCAAATAGTTTTTTATCATCTGATAAAAATACTCATCATGTCCCCATGACATGTGTACATTGCTCAATCCACATTTCGGTTCATAAATACCATATTTAGTGTTGTAATCGAGGTTATTATAATCAGGATTTTCTTTAAAGAATTCTGAGAAAACAATTTTATTAGAAAATGCACAACCTACAGGATAAGTATCGCCTACAGTAGCCCATTGAGGTTCACCAAATAGACAAAGCACTTTCCCCAGATCGTGAAAGAAGCCAGTAAGTACCATCCAGTCAGGATGACCATCGGCGCGAATAGCTTCTGATGTTTGTAATAGATGTTGTAACTGATTCATGTCTGTATCAGGATCGGAATCATCAACCAATTGATTCAAAAACTCGACTGCATCCCAAACAGACATTTCTTTTTTATCAAACTTCAAATATTCTTTTTCTTTTTGAAGTACAAAATTATATGTTTGATTAATATGATTTAACCGATAAAACTTTTTTACTGTATCTCTAATAGTCGTTTCGTAATTCCTATATTCTTCGGTAGTTTTACCTTCTTTAACTATGCTATCTGGATCAGGATAGCGATTAAGTAAGTCTTCTTCCCATTCTTTTAGTGAATGTAGGGGATTGTTTTGCACCTGAAGAATGGCATTATTTAAAGTTTGAGACATATCTTCCTACTTGTCGATATTGTATTTATTAAATGGTACTTTCGGACTATATGCACAGGTGTGCAAAAACTGTCTTAATAATTATATTTGCACACGTGTGCAAATATAATTATTAAGTTTCATTGCGTCTTTGCATATCTATATACAATTCACTTTCTTAAATGTCTTATTCAATCTGTTTGATTCAGATGTTTTTTGCACATCCGTGCATTAATTGCCTAAATGTAAGATAATCTTTTAGGTAACACAAGTATACAAAAGCTATAATTATTAATTTTTCTGTCTAACTCAACTAATTTAGTATCAATTCTTTACTTGTACAGTTGTGGAATACTTAACAAGATTAGCCAACTCTTGTAGCTGATTTATCGCTTCTGCACCTTCCAACTTCATTAATTCGCGATCGTCCCACAATTCCATCCAAGTAATCCCATAATCAGATACTAAAAACCGAATCAGGTGCTTTTCTTTCAGGCTAACCATAAATGAAGCACTTTTCATTTGGTCGCCGCATGTATAACAAGACGCAGTATAACCACGCCGCTCAAGTATAATTGTCAAGGCTTGCAGGTTCATTACCAAGTCTTGGACGAATTGCTGATGTTGTTGCGCTAATCTTATAAACACTAGTTTTCTCCTACCATTACAGTTATCTGCTTGCTTTGATATTTCTTCAGACTTACATCTGATGTGATTTAGTTGCCAAAAGTTCGTGTTTTTATAGATACGTGATTAATCTTAATATTACGGTTGTCAGCAATAAGCTAAATTTCCAAAGCTGTTCTAATGTTTTGGACGATTATCTGAGATGGCTGTGCAATATCCATACATAGAGTATCTACTGGTTCTTCAAGTGTATAAAACTGGCTATCGAGTAGTTTTTCGCTCATGTAATGATTGCTACGTTCTTGCAAGCGCATTTTAATCAACTCATAAGACCCTTTGAGGTAAACTAGTTTAATGCGTTCTTTATCTAATACCAAAAATTGCCGATAGCTATCTTTTAGAGCCGAACACGCCAGTACCACATTTTTATTTTCTTGTAGCCAATGTTTTATGGCTGTTTGCAAATCTTGTAACCAAGGTATCCGATCATCTTCACTCAGAGGGATACCACGCCGCATTTTCTCAATATTCTCTGGCGAGTGGAAAGTATCAGCGTCGCTAAATTCCCATTCTAAAGAGTCTGCTAGCAATTTTCCGATGGTGGTTTTCCCAGAACCAGAGACACCCATTACAAGGATAATCATTTTTTCTTAATAAAAGTTCAACTAATTGGGAATTTGTAATTGGTAACTTGTAGTTGTAATCTCATAGACAAACTATTTTCCATGCAAAATGTGAGTTGTATTATCTCTTGATAAATAAGGATTATTTTCTATAATACATACGATTGCACACGTGTGCAATATTTTAACGCTAAGATAAAATAATGAATAAACGAAGAATTTCAATTGAAGATATTGCCCGCAAAGCAGGTGTTTCTCATTCTACAGTTTCACGTGCTTTGCGAGATAATACTCTTATTAGCCCGAAAGTGCGAGAAGAAATTAAGCGACTAGCGCAGGAGATGAGTTATGTGCCGAATGCTATTGCTCAAAGCTTGCAAAATAAACGTACTAATACCATTGGTGTAGTAGTAACTTCAATTTCTGATCCCTTTTTTGCCGAGGTGGTAGAGGGAATCGAGAAGATAGCTAAACCAGCAGGTTTGAGTGTTTTGTTGAGTGCTTCACACCGAGATTTTGAGCAAGAAATGGCAGCTATTGATACCTTTCATCGCCGGAGAGTGGACGGGATCTTAATAGCCGACTCGCGAATTAGTAAACAGCATACTAAACAACTCACACAAATTGCTGTACCAACAGTTCTGATTAATAGCCAGACTGAAAATCAATCCGAAATATTTCACTCAGTAGCAATAGACGATCGCTTAGGCGCTAAATTAGCCACAGAGCATCTAATCAGCTTGGGACACACAGCTATTGGTTATCTGGGTGTGGGCGATCGCAGCAGATCGAACCAGCAGCGCCTAGAAGGATATCAAATCGCCCTTGCCGAGGCTGGGATTCCACCAAATACTGATTGGGTTTCAATTAGTGAAGAATATAATACCAGAACTAGCGATGTTAGCACCGGACAAAATATGCTATCTAAACTACTGGCTGCGGAAGTTACAGGCATCTTTTGTTACAACGATATGGTAGCAATCGGCGCTTTATTAGCCTGTCAAGAATTAGGTATTTTAGTACCGCGAAATCTAAGCCTTGTTGGATTTGATGGTATTGCTCTGGGTTGTTACGTTACGCCGGCATTAACTACAGTTAGCCAGCCAATGTTAGAAATTGGTGGCATAGCCATGCAAATGTTACTCGATTTATTAGAAGAAAAAACTGTGGAAAACCGCGTTTTATCTCCTTTTCTAGTACAGCGTGGTAGTAGTGCAGCAGTATTAACAATTTAAAACAATTTCTATCAGAAATTTTAATCAAACAAAAATTATGTTAACTAAAAAAGCGACTTTATCTCCTGAACGCTTAAATTCATACTTCAATTATGCAACGCCCAATTTTTTTATAGCATATCTGCGTTCCATCTAAGTTAAGTACTGAAGTTTAGACTAAGGAGTTATGTAAAAATAACTTGAACAATTAAGTGGCGACTTTGGGTTTTATAATATAGTTCCACTCGCCATGAAAAGAATTTCGTTCGATTGCAATAGTATCAAGCTCTTGGTCTGTAACTTTAATTCCCGT
>NZ_JBALDC010000081.1:0-75391 GCF_036917575.1 Nostoc sp.
GTAATTCTACATCCATTGCCCTACCTCCCTTGCAGAGTTTTTTCTTCTAATCCTTTTATTTAGAATAACCGGAAAGTGACAGAAGAGGGATATCAGTCAACCCTGAAGCTTTCTGGCTATGAAGGCACATTCTTTTACAACTTTGAGTAAATTCCTGACAAAAAGGCATTTAAGGATAAGTATCGTCAGGCATTAAATGCATTGCCTGTTGATGATATAACAGCAGAAGCTAATAATGCCTTTGGGTTCAATTTAAAGATGGCTCAAGAGTTCGAGGGAAGTTTAATTAAAGCACTTGGTCAAATTCTCTTTAATACCCTAAATCATTAGTCATATACTTATTTCCCTCTTGCTCTCTACTCGCTACTCCCCACTCCCTTCATTCATTGGAAAGCAACTCAATGGTTTTTCTATTACCTAGTGTCAAGTTTGATCTGGAGCTGATTCAAAAGTACGATACTCGTGCACCTAGATATACCAGTTACCCACCCGTTACAGAGTTAAGCGAAACATTCACTGAAACGGATTTTAAGGCCGCGATCGCCGCCTCGAATCAACGCAAAACTCCTCTTTCTTTATATTTCCATATCCCCTTTTGCCAAAGTGCTTGTTACTTCTGCGGTTGTAATACAGTAATTTCCAACAACAAGAATATAGCTAAACCTTACGTGGAGTCTTTAGTTCAAGATATTAAAAACACCGCAGCTTTAATTGATTCAGATAGAAAAGTGCTGCAAATCCACTGGGGAGGCGGTACTCCTAATTACTTGGATCGTCACCAAGTAGAATTTTTATGGAAAAACATCAATCGTTATTTCAACATCGATCCCCAAGCAGAAATCTCAATTGAGATTAATCCCCGCTATATCGATAAAAACTACATTTTATTTCTCAGACAAATTGGATTTAACCGCATTAGTTTTGGCATTCAAGATTTTAATCGCCAAGTTCAAGTAGCTGTCAATCGTGTCCAGCCAGAAGAAATGCTCTTTGATGTCATGAGTTGGATTAAAGAAGCTAAGTTTGAAAGTATGAATGTAGACTTAATTTATGGTTTACCTTATCAAACTCGCGAGACATTTAAAGAGACGCTGAAAAAGACGATTGAATTAGATCCCGATCGAATTGTTGTCTTTAACTTTGCCTATGTACCGTGGCTCAAGCCAACGCAAAAAAATATTCCTCAAGAGGCGCTACCTCTAGCAGAGGAAAAGTTAGAGATTCTGAAAATGACCATTGAAGAATTGACGAATAACCAATATTTATTTATTGGGATGGATCATTTTGCTAAAACTAATGACGAATTAGCGATCGCTCAACGTAATGGTACTCTCAAACGAAATTTTCAAGGTTATACTACCCACGCTGAGACAGAATTATTTGGTTTTGGTGCCACATCCATCAGTATGTTAGAAGATGCTTATGCTCAAAACCACAAGGAGTTAAAGGATTATTATCAGACACTAGCAGCAGGCACTTTACCTATTAGTAAGGGTATCAAACTCACTCAAGATGATATTATTAGACGGGATGTAATTATGGGTATTATGTCTCACTTTCAACTTCATAAGCAAGATATTGAAAACAAATACTATATCAGTTTTGATGAATATTTCTCTGAAGAACTAGAGGCGTTAAAACCACTAGAAGCCGATGGTCTCGTCAGTTTATCAAAAAATCAGATCAAAATTACAGATATCGGTAGATTACTAGTAAGAAATATTGTTGTCATATTTGATACTCACGCGAGAACGCGACAGACAAAGTTTTCCCGCGCTATTTGATATTGTTTTTGCAAATCTTTAATACATATTATCCCTTCAATCTACTTTAAAAATAAAAGTTGAGGGGATATTATTAAGACTATAGCAATGCAATTTTTTCAGCTTATTTGCGTAGTGCATGAAACCTAACATAAGCGTGATAGGTAGTCAAAAAGCAATTGTAAAAAAGAATGCAATAAATACACTATTTGTATAAACGTAATTCATTTTGTCTTCACCCAATAATGTGTTGCAATCATTAATTAAATTTATATTTTTAAATAAAAAATGTATAACAAAAAGCTTGATTAATTATATAGATGATTTATGATAAATAATTTCTTATAAAGTAATAATTTTATAATGAAGATTATTAATACATCCATAAAAAGTTAGATGTAAGGTTTATGCCTTAAGATAGAGATAAAAGAGAATAGATTAATTTGCATTTATTTTATTGAGAATAATTATATTTAAGGATAAATATTTTTAAGAATTTAATAACTTAAAAATGCAGAAATTTTCGTTTAATAATATATAAATTGTAAAAAATGTAAATTCTCATCAAATCTGGATATAACTCGATATAAATTATTTTGTATAACTTTTGGATTTAGCATTTACCCCATCTGGTAGAAAGAATTTGGAATTAGAGTTGATAGCTTAGATATAAGCGAAATTGTTAAGGCGGTTATGAGTATTATTGCTTGAATAGTTTTAGGACTTTTGGCAGGTGTAATTGCTAAAGCTATTTATCCTGGTTCTCAAGGTGATGGAATTCTCTCTACAATGATTTTGGGTATCATTAGTGCTTTCGTTGGTGGAAGTCTATTTACCTTGTTACGAACAGGAACTCTGCAAATTACTTCAGCTGGCGCTGATTTAACTATCCCTGGTATTTTAGTAGCTGTGCTTGGTACAATTGTTGCTATTTATATATGGGGATTAATCAGAATAAGCAGGAATGCATAATCGCTGATTGGCAGTTATCAACACTCACATGAATACTGTATTTTATTAGTCTTTTAGTTACCCAACTTGAGAAGCTATTAAAGATCAGATTAGCTCTTACCAAAAAAACTAAAAGACAATCAAATAGCCGATCCTTTCTGTAACATCATAATTTGGGAAATGTAAATCTATGTTTTTTCACAAGAAAGAGCTTATTCATTCAGTTAACATTAGTGAACCAAACCCTCGTTTTGCTCAGTTACTTTTAGAGCAGTTTGGCGGAGCTACTGGAGAACTTAGTGCAGCACTTCAATATTGGGTACAATCGTTCCATGTCGAAAATGCTGGCATTAAAGACATGCTCCAAGACATTGCGATCGAGGAATTCGGCCATTTAGAAATGGTTGGGAAGCTCATCGAAGGTCATACCAAAAATGTTGATCAAACAGAGGCTTATAAAAGTACTCTCTTTGCAATTCGAGGGGTTGGGCCTCATTTTCTAGATAGTCAAGGTAATGCTTGGACTGCAAATTATTTGAATGAAGGTGGAGATGTAGTGCGTGATTTAAGAGCTAACCTTGCAGCCGAAGCTGGTGCTCGTCAGACTTACGAAGAATTGATTAAGTTGGCAACTGATAAAGGAACCCAAGAGACTTTAGTACATCTGTTAACACGAGAAATTTCTCATACCCAGATGTTTATGAAAGCTCTAGATTCGCTAGGTAAGTTGACAGATCCATTCTTTGGTAATGTTAAGCCAGATGAAACTGTTGCTCTCTACTACAACCTATCTACAGACGGAGATGGTAAAGATGAGCGTGGCCCTTGGAATTCTGAGCCAACATTCAAATACGTTGCTAATCCGCTAGAAAGCCACTCTTAATTGTATAAGTGGTTGCAATTAGAGTATAGGTTGATTTTGAGCAAAGAGATTTTAGGGAGTTCTGAAAAACTCCCAATCATCTTCTGAGTAAACAGCGCACCTTATTTAGCAATTTTCGAGTTGTTTAGCTATATCTACTAAGCAAAAAATAATTCCCGACTTTTCTAAGAAGTCGGGAATTTTAGCTGAGTATTTAGCTATTACACTCGATTTAAAATAGCTAGAGCTTTAAATATTCAACCACACTGAAAAAGTTAGAGCGATCGCTGGTTCAATTTCTAACCTAACATTTCTGACTTCAGAAATTAATTCAACTCAAAATTCAAAATCAGGAGATTGACTTGTGATTGTCAACGCTACGTCAACTGGTTGGGAAGTCATTTATCATCGTGCCCATGCTTTATTAGCCGCTGAACTAGCGGGACAATGGCGACGCAAAGATGCTCCAGCAAGGTTGTATGAAACAATAGCTGCAATTTCCCATCACGATGACCTAGAAAAAGAGTGGGAAGAAGATATTCTGACTGAAGCGGGTGCGCCGAAGGACTTTACCCTATCCACAAATGCCGATTTATATGCAGGTGTTGATAAATTGGCTAATTTGGCAAAGAATGCCCTTTACCGTGGACGATGGGTGGCTCTATTAATTTCCATGCACATCAGCCGTTTAAATGAGCCAAGCCGAGGTAAGTCTTCAAAATTAGACAAACTTTTAGACAAGCAACTTCAAAACCAGCAACATTGGCGTAAAGAACTGGGCATCAAAAAGGAGGAAGTTGATGCAGCCTATGCATTTATGCAATGGTGCGATCGCCTTTCGCTTATTCTCTGTCAGCAAGAACTACCTGACGATCAAAGGTTTTTAGAAATTAGCAAGGGCCCTGAAGGTGAGCGCTATGACATCATGCAGCGTAGTGATAACTTGGTTGTTGTCAAACCCTGGCCCTTTCAAGAAGAGAAATTCACGGTCAACATCGAAGCTTGCGACCTCTGGCAGGTTAAATTTGAAAGCAGCACTGAATTAACTCAAGCACTACAAGAAGCCCCGATCAAGGTACTAGAGTGGATATTTGTTAAAAGTTAGATGCATAGAGCTTACAGCTATTTAGCAGGAAATCGCTGTAAGAAAACTAAGTTATGCGATCGCACTCTTCTATCAAATTTCTACTTATTTTTGCAATGGTAATCTCAGTAATGACTATTGCATAGCGTGATGATGTGGATATAACCCAAGCTGCTGAGATCCAAAAAGTAGCGATTGTATTTAGCGCTAAGGGCATGAAGTCAGTTTTAGTTATTCTAATTTTTATCTAAAGATGTATTTTTAAGGCAGATTGTTATTACTTATGATAGTTCCTTTTTATCATTCTGATGGGTGAAAGTAAATATACTTAACAACTGAGGTTCAAAGCATGGACTCAACAGGTAAGGTTCAAACAGTGGACTCATCCTGGTCTCTTCCACTGCTGTTGAAAGAGTATGCGATGAGCCGAGTAACTGTCTACTTTTATAGTAATGACAGATGGGTTCCAATTAAATATTGCTTTTTGGGAAAAGCAATTTTGCTTCACCACAAGGCAAAATTAGAAGGTAAGGAAATTTTGTTATTTCCTGCTAATATAGACCCGAATCAATTCTCAAACTCTTTTAACTAAAATGCATTGAGATAGACTATTTTTTAAACAATCTTGGCGGGCGATCGCCATAATATGCAAGTGCGTCAGGTGGTCTGAAAGCTGGTGTTGATCTACAATGCTCACAGATTCTAGTAATCAAACCAACCCAGAACGTAGTGCTACAACTGCTGCTTGCACGCGATCGTCCACTGCTAATTTATTCATAATTCCTCGGACGTGAGTTTTGATGGTATTGGGACTGAGATAGAGTTTTTCGGCAATCTCTGGGTTACTCAACCCGTCTACCATCAGCTTTAACACTTCTAACTCGCGCCCAGATAAGTTGGCGGTGTTAGTGGTGGGTGAAGGCGGTTTGAGATTATCAATTACTCGCCGTGCAATTTGAGGATCGAGATAGGCTGCACCATCAACTGCGGCTGCGATCGCACTTAACAATCGTTCTACACTAGCACCTTTGATACAATACGCATCTGCACCGCTAGACAGTGCCGCAATAATTTCTGTCTCTGTTTGATGAGATGTCAGCATCACCACATGAGTTGCTGGCAGCGCCGCCTTAATTTGCTGTGTTGCAGCAATGCCATCCAATCGCGGCAATCCAATATCCATAACCACCAAATCAGGTTTCAGTTGCAGTGCGGCTTGAACTCCCAAATAACCATCTTCAGCTTGTCCAACAATTTCCAACTGAGGATGAGCCATTAATGATTGCTCTAATCCAAGTTGCATCATCGGATCGTCTTCGACAATTAACACGCGCAAGGGCGGAGCATTGACGGGTAAATTTAAGGGATAGCGAGTATCTAAAGACATTTTTATTAATTAAGAGTTATTTGTCATTTGTCCTCTCTTACAAAGTTCTGATCGGAGGAAACCTCCGCTCAGACTTTGCGCTTTGTCCTTTGCTTTTTTTGCTTGCCAATGACTAATGACAAATGACCAATATATTATTCTTCCACGCGATAGCCTAATTCTGCTAAACTAATCCGCGACTGTCGCCATTTTGGCTGGACTTTCACAAATAATTCTAAATAAACTTTGCCAGCGATTAATTTTTGAATTTGTTCGCGAGCTTCACTACCAATTGCTTTGAGCATTGCTCCACCTTTGCCGATGAGTATACCTTTTTGGGAATCACGCTCGACATTAATGGTAGCAAGCACGCGGGTAATGCTGGGAGTTTCTTCTACTAGGTCTATGGCGATCGCTACTGAATGGGGTACTTCTTCACGAGTCAACAATAAAATTTGTTCTCGGATTAATTCACCCATAATAAAGCGTTCTGGCTGGTCAGTTACTAAGTCTGGAGGATAATATAATGGCCCAATTTCTAAATGTTTAATTAATAATTCTTGAAGTTGCGGTAATCCGGCACTAGTCTTGGCAGAAAATTTCACAATTTCCCATTCATGGGACTGGGCCATTTGGGCGTAACTATCATCTAGAAACTGAGAATCAGCGGGTTGTTGGTCAGTTTTGTTCACGCCCAGAATTACTGGTGTTTTGCTGCGACCGAGCAAATCGGCAATATAGCGATCGCCTGATCCACAAGCCACGGATCCATCTACTACAAATAACACTACATCTACTGATTCAATGGCAATTTTGGCATTTTGCACCAATACTTCGCCCAATTGATGATGAGGCTTATGAATTCCTGGCGTATCTACAAATATTAACTGCGCTTCTGGTGTAGTTAATATACCGCGCAAACGGTTACGTGTAGTTTGTGCTACTGGTGATGTAATAGCAATTTTTTGTCCTACTAACTGATTCATCAAAGTAGATTTACCGACATTTGGACGACCAACAATGCCGATAAAACCTGATTTGAATTCAGGAGGAGCCTGGGGAATTGTTACTTCTCCTGAAAAAGAGAAAGTGTAATTTTCAATACTAGTCACCTTTGGCTCCACTCCCATATTTTATAGCTAGGATAATTTGGTTTTTTCTTAGACACAAAACAAGCATAAAATTACCCTGGCATTTTTAGGAATTGCTTTTACCGAGGTTTAATCTACTACTGGCTTTACACTTATATTTTACAGCTGAGATAACCTTAGTTGTAGTATTCAGGAGTCAGAATTCAGTAGTCAAAATATAAAAAAAATTAATCTTGAAGTTTACCTTATTTCATCGGTAATCATACCAAACTCAGATAAAATCTTACTTCTGGCTCAAAAGTTGCTGAATTTTTAGACTTTGTTTTGTCTTTAGATCCAAAAGAAACATAAAATTACTTTGGCATTAACAGGGAGGATTTTTGCTTAAGTTTAATCTGTTGCTAACTTTGGCTTAATTTTCATCGACTATCTAATACATACATTTGGATCAAAATGTCAATAAAAAATATGGGAGAACCCAAACGCATAGGAATTCTTACGAGTGGAGGTGATTGTTCTGGCTTGAATGCTGTAATTAGGGCTGTAGTCAATTGTGCTGTCAATACTTATGGCTGGGAGGTTTTGGGAATTCTTCAAGCAACTCTAGGATTAATGGCGCGTCCGCCGCAATTCACCAAGCTGGAAGTCGATCGAGTTGACTCGTTGTTAACTGCGGGTGGCACAATGTTGGGGACAACCAATAAAGGCGACCCTTTTGCCTTTCCGATGGCGGATGGAAGTTTATGCGATCGCTCCGAAGAAATTATTGCAGGTTATCATCAACTAGGTTTAGACGCTTTGATTGGTATCGGTGGCGATGGTAGCTTGGCAATTTTGCGTCGCCTCGCTCAACAAGGTGGTATTAATCTAGTAGGTATTCCCAAAACCATTGATAATGATATTGGTGTTACCGAACATGCTATCGGTTTTGATACAGCAGTAAATATTGCTACGGAAGCATTAGATCGGTTACATTTTACCGCTGCAAGTCATAGCCGAGTCATGATTTTGGAAGTAATGGGACGTGATGCTGGACACATAGCAATAGCTGCGGGAATTGCAGGGGGAGCAAATGTAATTTTAATTCCCGAAATTCCTTATACGGTTGAACACATTTGCCACAAAATCAAAGAACGCCAAGATAAAGGCAAAAACTATTGTTTGATTATTGTTTCCGAAGCGGTTCGTACCCACGATGGGGAAAATGTGACAATTACAAATCGTTTAGGTCAATCTCGATACGGTGGAATTGGTGAATATTTAGCAGATAAAATTATTGAGCAGATTGGTGTAGAAACGCGAGTTACAGTTTTAGGACACATTCAACGGGGTGGAACTGCTTCGCCACTAGATAGATTAGTTGCTACTGCTTTTGGTGTAGCGGCAGTTAATCTCATTGCCGAAGATAAATACGATCGCATGGTGACATGGCAAAATCGCCAAGTATTAAGTGTACCAATTACAGAAGCGATCGCTCAATATAGCGCTGTTGATTCTAATGGTACTTTGGTTAAAACTGCTCGTGGTATGGGTATTTATTTGGGAGACTGAAGTGAGTGCTGAGTAAGGAGTGAGGAGTTAAAAAAACTTTAAACTCCTAATGACAAATGACCAATGACCAATAACTAACTAATAACTCCCAATACAAACTCACCTTCATTTACAGCTTGATTGGTTGCAACATCATAAACCAATCCATCTTGTTGAGCGCAGACATCAATTACACTGGGTAACTTACCTTCTTTATTAAAACTGAGAATTTCATACAGTTTTTCTCCAGCTTTTATTGAACTACCCAATTTTATTCTCGATTGAATCATACCACCTGCGATCGCATAATATTTTTTTCGGTTACTGCTAGATGCAAAGGTCATTTCATGGGTTTTTGTATGAGCCGATAAATTAGGAATTTGCAGTACACCTTTTTGCGCTAAATAGTTTTTCACACCCTGTACACCTTTAGCGACTGAATCAGAGTTCATTTGCATTCCTGAGCCTAATTCTAGCGTCCAAGCTTCCACATCAAACTTGATATCTCTACCTAAATCTTGAAAACAAGCTTCTAGTGCTAACCAAGGTTTGATAAAAGCTTCATCAAAAGCATCACCATCGTATTTATCAAGCAAGATTCCGAAATTAAGTAGGAAATATTTTGCACTGTCTTCTCGATTTCGGAAGTAATAAACGTAGTCTAAAGCTTGATTGGTAGAACTATGTAAATCAATTAAATAGTCTGCATCTAAACTCATATTTTGTAGTTTGTAACCAAAAAGTTCAGTGTATGGCACTGCACTAGGAGAATTAATTTTTTCTAAAACTTTCGCAAATTGTTGCTTAATTATAGTTAAATAATTTTGTCGAACGACCTTTAGATCGATATGAAGTTGAGATTTAGTAAAAGCTACTAAATCATCAGCTTTTTTCTCGTAATCCCAAAATATGCGATTCCAGTCTTTGGCTTCGTAAATGCAGTAACGTCCGGGGGAAAAATGATGAGATCGTTCATTCGTTCCCATTGGATTAAAAACCGGAACTAGCCAAATTTCTCCAGTTAAATCTGTATCATTTATTGTTAATAAAAACTCAATTAGCTGGTGAATAACGGCATTACCAGCAATTTCTGCACCGTGTAGATTAGATTGAATGTAAACCTTTTTACCAGGTTGAGTGCCAATAAATTTGTATAGTTGTAAGGATAGGCGATCGCCCGAAGCCATTTGACGTAATACAATAGTCTCAATAACAGGCAGCATAAAATAATTCAGGTTCTTGCGTTGGTTTTATGGTACAGCATTAAAATCGCAGTTTTATAGAAAGGCTCAAAGGGCTAATGCTGGGCGATCGCTTGATTGACTAATTAGACATTTGGATGATTCCTGCTTAGAGTTATAAGTCTAAAACTCCTGTAACAGTTTTAACTGATAGGGCAAGGACAAACCCTGTGATTTTTGTTAGTACAGAAGTGCAGTTCAGCTTGCCACACTGAGTTTTCTTGATAATTTGACGAGTACTTGCTTTGTTAATTTTTGTAACTCAAGCTTGATTAAAAACCGTTCATAATAGTATCTGACACCAGTAATACAAATTCATAATTCGTAATTTGTAATTAAGAAAGCTAGACTATATCTGGGTTTGGGGGTTTTAATGTGTTGCCTTATTTTATAAAATTGGTATAACTTATTAACAGTTGCATAAATAGATACACTTAAGCTAATCTTTAAACTACTTATGGGCACTCCAATTAAAGGCATATTTAAAATTAATCGACAACAATACAAAAGATAATTAACTATTAACTTAATGACTAACAGACGCCAATTTTTAAAAGGGGTGGCAGCACTTTCTAGCTTATCTTCGGGTGGTTGTGGCTGGAGGCTGGCTGAAGTACGTGCTAATTCTAATACCAATAGTCAGCGTGACCAACTTTATATCTTTACCTGGACGCAATATACTGACAACCAATTATTGAAAACTTTTAGCGCCCAAACTGGCATGAAAGTGCTGGCAGATGTGTATGATTCCAATGATGTCATGTTGGCTAAATTGCAAGCTGGAGGCGGTGGCGCTTACAGCATCATCAACCCATCTGATTACATGGTGCAAAAGATGGTAGACAAAGGCTTGTTAACACAAATAAATCACGATCGCTTAATTGGTCTAGAGAATTTGTTTCCTCGGTTTCAAAATCCTAGTTATGACCTCAATAACCGCTACAGTATCCCTTTTAACTGGGGAACAACAGGTTTACTTTACAATTCTGAAAAAATCAAAGATACACCACAAGACTGGGATTACCTTTGGAAAAATCAAGAGCTACTTAATCAGCGAATGACCTTGCTTAATGATGTTCGAGAAGTTATGGGTGCAACCTTACGAATACTTGGTTATTCTTACAACTCAAAAAATGAACAAGAAATCAAACAAGCTTATGAAAAATTGAAGATACTAAAACCTGCGATCGCCCGTTTTGACACCGACGCTTGGCAAAATCAAATTCTGGCAGGAGATTTATTATTGGCAATGTGTTATTCAGCAGATGCAGTGAAAATCTCTCAAGAAAACCCGAAACTCAAATATGTCATTCCTCGTAGTGGTTCTTCATTATGGACAGACACTATTGTAATTCCTAAAACAGCCCCAAATCAAGCTGGAGCTTATGCTTGGATTAACATGATTTTGCAACCAGAAATAGCAGCCCAAATCACTCAACGCCTGAATATTTCTACACCGAATATTGCTGGATTTGAGCAATTGCCAAAAACAATCCAAAACAATACTAATTTATTTCCGCCAGAGTCACTGTTAAAAAATTGTGAACGGGTTACACCTGTAGGAGAATTTGAAGAGGTTTACGATCGTTATTGGACTCAATTAACTAGTAGCTAAATAAATTTTGGATTTGAGATTTTTAATTCAATCCAAAATTCAAGTTGCTCTGTAAGCGTACCAAAGGTGCGACTCAAAATCTCAAATTGACAGAGTTATAGCCGTAGTCATATAAGTTAGAACATAATGACAATCGTGAATGTCAGGAAGAGTAATGTTTTTACCTCCTGCCTTCTGCCTCCTGCCCCCTGCCTCCTGCTATATAAGTGATGAATTTTCCAGAAAATGAGATTTCCAAAATAGAAGAATTGCAACACCCTGTCAAAAATTGGCTCCAAGCTTTGGTATTGCTTGCACCATCCGGGATTTGGTTATTACTTTTGTTAGTGTTGCCAACTTTGATAATTTTCGAGTTAAGTTTAGTTGCAGACATCCGACCGGGAGATTTAGTCAATCCCAACGGATTCAAAAACTACATCCGAATATTTGACTCACTTTATGTGCAAGTAATTGGGCGATCGCTATTTTTTGCGTTTGGTACTACGATAATTTGTTTAATATTAGGCTTTCCCGTTGCCTATTGGATTGCTCAGATAGCACCGCAGCGTTGGCGAAATTTGCTGCTATTAGGCTTTGTTTTACCTTTGTGGACTTCTTCTTTACTCCGTTCTTATGCTTGGATTACAATTCTTCGTCCTACTGGTTTATTGAACAGTTTATTCAGCAATTTAGGCTTGCCAACTTGGCAATTACTCAACAATAGTCAAGCTGTATTGATTGGCATGAGTTACAGCTTATTACCTTATATGGTTTTAATTTTATATGCTTCTCTCGAAAAGCTAGACAAGCGCTTACTAGAAGCCGCAGCTGATTTAGGTGCAAATCCGGTGGAAACTTTTTTGCAAGTAACTGTACCACAAACTTTTCCGGGAATTGCGGCTGCTTCCATGCTTGTATTCATTACCGGCTTGGGAGATTTTGTCGATCCAGAATTACTCGGTGGTGCTTCTAGTATGACGGCGGCGCGGTTAGTCTATAATCAGTTTCTTGGAGCAACCCAAAATTGGGGATTTGGTTCAGCTTTGAGTATGACGTTAATTTTACTTGTTAGTATTGCGATCGCACTTTTAATTAAGTTTGGGGAAGCTACACCCAAACGCTAAACTTTTGGTCACTCACTATAATAAAGGCATCAAACGCCAACAAGACAAAGGTTATGCTCTCACCCAATCTCAAAAATGCGTTACCAACTACTGACGAACTTCTCTGTTCTGACGATATACCAGATGCAGAACAGGCGTAGCAAGAGTGGCAAAGGGCTGAACAGTTAGCTGAGTATTTACGTTCTCTAGGTTTAGATCCAAATAATTTACCTAGTAATTCGTAATTACGAATTTTGAATTATTTTTAACTATGAGTAACTTAGCTAAACTATCTGCATTACTGTTCATTAACTCTTTAATTTTAGAAATAAACTCATGTTCTAAAAAAAGTTTAGTTAAATAAGCTTTTGTACCTAATTATTGGAAAATTTGGCGATGTTTTTCAGCGCAGTAGTATAGCCGTAGTCACATAGTTTAGGACATTTTAAAAGAGTGAAAGCTAGGAATAGTAATAGTTTTACCTCCTGCCTTCTGCCTCCTGCTATAAGTAAGAAAAACGATAGATATTTTGGCGAAATTGGTGTATTATTGGAAATCACTCAACAACTCAAAACCATTCATTCGTGGCATCTCTAAATTTATCAGAGCTAATAGAAGATGATTTTTCTAAATTTAATATATTTAATTAAGGCAATATTAAATTGTAATATCATCACCTTGCTGATTAATAATCAACCGCAAAACTGATAAGCTTAAAATTATTAAAAATAGCACTAGCCCAATTGTGCAAGCATAGCTAATTTCCAAATTATTAAAGGCTTGCTCATATAAATAATAAACAATTGTTTTTGAGCTACTGAGCGGGCCTCCTTGAGTCATAATGTAGACTTCTTCAAATACCTTGGTCGCAGAAATAGCCGAAATTACCGCTACTAATGCTAGATATGGCTTCATTAAAGGTATGGTAATATCCCAATGTTTGCTGATACCATCAGAGCCATCAATTGCTGCGGCTTCGTATATATCGGCTGGAATCGATTGCAACCCCGCTAAATAAATCACCATGTAGTAGCCTAATCCTTTCCACACAGTAACAGCCATGACGCTGGCAAGAGAAATTGGTACAATGCCAAAAATTTTTGCTGGGCTAGTTAGCCAAGGAATACCTTCTGAAAAAAGACCTAAAGCTTTAAATAACTGATTGAGTAATCCGTTTTCTGCATACAGCCATTTCCAAGCTATTCCTGCAACCACCATTGAAATTACTACTGGAGTGTAGTACGCTGCTCTAAACCAATTCATTCCCCGCAGTTTCTGATTTACCAAAATTGCCAGTACTAAGGGAGCAATTACTAAAATTGGTACTACACCTACAAGATATAAAAAAGTGTTTTCCAAGGTTTTCCAAAAAACTGCATCCTTCCAAAGCTTAAGAAAGTTAGCGAAACCTATCCATTGTGGCGGTTGGGCAATATCTTCATAGTTAGTAAAGCTGAGGTAAAACGCTTGCAGTGCAGGCCAAAAGACAGTTAAGCCTAAAAGAACTAAGGCGGGTAGTAAAAATAAATAAGGGGTAAGGCGCTGTTTGATGAATATCCAATTTTTAGGTATCAATTGATTCATAAGAAGTTTAATAGTTGTTTTTACTTTTTCAGAACAAGGATTTGGAGATGTGAGTAGATTTAAGCTTCAATATTTTAAGGGCATATATTTGCTTGCGTAAGTATTAGTGTAGCCTCTTATAAAAAAGCTCATCGTAGACGTCGCTAATTAATAACTCGGAGATCAACTGCAATGGAAACTCAGCACAATCCGCCAATTGAACATCAAAATGTCCCCATAAACCACCGTGGACTGCATGATTTTTTGTATAGTTCTGACAACGAACATGCTGCCATTGAGGTGAGTATAACTCCTGAACTGGCAAACAATGGTACTGAAATCATTGACTTTGAGGCTTGGAGTGTGGCTGCTCAGAACGCTAAAGTTGCAGGAGTTTACGCAGTATTAAATGCAGAACGCCGCACGCAGTATATCGGCTATTCTCGGAGTGTGTTGCTTTCCTTAAACAGCCATCTTCGCCAAAATGGTGAGCAAAAGTGTACTTTTGTACGCGTGCAAGCATTCAAGTTTCCCAAACGTCAAGAAATGGAAGATTTGCGAGATGCGTGGATAGCAGAACTCGAAAGTACGCCACCTGGTAATGCAACTGAGGGCGGAATGTGGGCTAGTACAGTAGGCGAAGCGACTAAAGCGGTAATGTCAGAAGCCCAACTTCAAGCCTACGAGGAGAAAAAGCTAAAACTGCGGAAAGCAATGGCTGATACAACCCTTTCTAAAGAGTTAGAAACAATAGATGCAAGTGAAGCCGAACGTCAGCGTCAACTTGAAGCTGCTGTGAAAAACGATGACTGGAGTGTAATTATCGATGCACAGACACAGGAAACTAAGTATTGATTTTTGTCAGCTTAATTACTTTATCTGACTTTGTATTAAGTAAGTGGCTTGAAAGTGCTGTGAAAGATAAGAAGTTAAGATTTTAAAACGCAGAGGGACGCTGAGGGAAGCGCAAAGGCTCGCAGAGGAGTTAATTATCTGCGTAAACTTTTGCGTTCTTCTGAGTTAAAAAAAGGATATATATGATGACAAAATTAGATGCTCTGATTAATTCTTTAGAAGGTATAGAAACCATTACTGACTCTAGCCAAGTCGCAAAATTATCCCAGGATTATCACACTTTTAGCCCCGTGTTAGTGTCAAAACTAAAGGGAAAAGTTGGGGATATCGTAGTGCGTCCTGTCAATGAAGCAGAGGTTTTAAAAGTTGCAGCCGCCTGTGCAAAACATCGTATACCTGTAACTGTGAGAGGTGCGGGAACTGGTAATTATGGGCAATGTGTGCCATTGCACGGTGGTGTAATTTTAGATATGACGCGGTTGCAAGAGATTCTTTGGGTAAAACCGGGAGTAGCGCGGGTAGAAGCTGGGGTGAAATTGGCGGCTTTGGATAAAAAAATACGAGAAATCGGTTGGGAAATCCGTATGGCACCCTCTACGTACCGTACAGCCACAATTGGCGGATTTATTGCTGGGGGAAGTGGGGGCATTGGCTCGATCCAATATGGGTTATTAGCTGATCGCGGTAATATCTTGGCACTGCGAGTGATAACTGTAGAAGACGAACCCCGTGCGATCGAATTACGTGGCGATGATGTACAAAAGGTGATTCATACTTGGGGAATTAATGGGATTATCACTGAAGTGGAAATTCCTTTAGGGCCAGCTTATCCTTGGGCAGAAGTCATTGTCACCTTTGAGGAGTTTATGACGGCAGCAAAGTTTGGTCAAGCATTGGGTAATGCTGATGGGATGATTAAGAAGTTGATTTCTGTCTTTGCATCCCAAATTTCCCAGTACTTTCACGCCCTACAAGAGTATATTCCTGAAGGAACTCACTCAGTATTTTTGATCATTTCCGAGCCAAGTTTGGAATTTTTACCAGCTTTGGTGCAGCAATACGGTGGACAAATTACATATAAAAAACCAGCCGAGGAAGCAGCCAAAGGTATACATTTAGCAGAATTTAGCTGGAACCACACTACCTTACTTGCCCGGAGTGTAGATACTGCAATTACTTACTTACAAAGTATGTTTCCTCGCGATGCCTCCGGCGGGCTGCGCCTACGCAGTTTGCAATTAGTAGAGCAAATGTATCATTACTTCGGCGATGAGGTCATGATGCATTTAGAATTTTTTCGGGTGAATGGTGTCGTCGTTCCTGGTGCATTGCAACTTGTGCGCTACACCACAGAAGAACGCCTCAACGAGATTATCCGCTATCACGAAGAACAAGGTGTGAGTATTGCCAATCCTCATACGTATATTATTGAAGACAGCGGCAGAAAAGTTATCGATCCTGAGCAGTTAAAATTTAAACAAATAGTCGATCCTTATGGGTTGATGAACCCCGGTAAAAGCAAGGTTATTCAATTCCAAATTCCAAATTAGCAAATTAGAGAAACACATATCAGAAATTTCTCTGTATATTTGTGTAACCTCCCTTTAAAAAGCTCGCTGTTGGGCGTTTATAATTTGTGGTTTGATTTTAAGAGCCGTGGGGATAACCCAAAATCCAATATCCCAATAATCGCCCATGATTGAAATTGACGGTTCCTACGGAGAGGGAGGCGGACAAGTTCTTCGCACTTCCTTAAGTCTAGCCACCATCACCGGCGAACCCATACGAATTACAGGCATTCGTGCTGGACGCAAAAAGCCAGGATTAGCAGCACAACACTTAACAGCAGTTTGGGCGGCGGCGAGAATTTGTAATGCCCAACTACGAGGTGATGCTTTAGGTTCAATGCTGCTGGAATTCATCCCAGGTAGTGCTGTGCAAGCTGGAATTTATACCTTTGATGTTAGTAAAGCACAACAAGGTGGTTCTGCGGGTGCGATCGCTCTAGTTCTTCAAACAATTCTCTTACCTTTGGCACTAGCATCTGGCAATTCCCTAGTGACACTAAAGGGTGGAACTCATGTGAATTTTAGCCCGACAGCGACGTACATTGAGCAAGTTTATCTGCCCATACTGCAACGCATGGGTATAGAGGCCCAAGTCAAGTTAGGCGCTTGGGGGTGGTATCCCCAAGGTGGCGGAGAGGTAGAGTTACAGGTGGATGGCGGTGGTAAACTAAGTGGAATCGACTTGTTGGAACGGGGCGATTTACAACAGGTGCGAGGACTAGCGGTGGTGACGGAATTGCCTTCTCATATTCCACAACGGATGGCAAATCGTGCCGAGAATTTGTTACGATTAGCCCATTTAAAAGTTACTGTACAGACCTTGCGAGAAAAAGGTGTGGCTCCTGGGGCAGGTATTTTTTTAACTGCTCAGTATCAGAATAGCTTAACTGGCTTTGGTGGATTTGGGCGTTTGCGATTGTCGGCAGAAACAGTTGCAGAGATTGCTTGTCAGCAATTGCTTGAGTTTCATTACACCGGCGCACCAGTAGATGAACATTTAGCAGATCAGTTATTATTGCCGGCAGCTTTAGCTTCACAAAAAAGTCAGTATCGAGTGGCTGAAGTAAGTAGGCATTTGACAACAAATGCAGCAGTAATTGAACAGTTTGGGCTGGCGCAAATAACAGTAGATGAAGCTGATAAAATAGTGTCGGTAAAAAGCTTGAATAGATGAACAAGTGCTATTACTTTAGTAGTACTATATGGTAAAGTTTTAGAAATAATTATTCTGTAAATTCAAATCAATCTTGTGATTCCTTCTACCTTCAAATAAAAGCTGCAAGTTTTAGTAGACAACTTTGATAAAGATTTAAACCTACTTCCAGAGATTCGAGTCATAAAACAACTTATGTCATTGCAACCTGATCAAGCTATTGAAGTGTTTTATTCTTATGCTCATGAAGATGAAAAACTTCGTGAAAAACTAGAAAAGCACCTCGCTCTTTTAAGGCGGGAAGGAGTGATTACAGAATGGCACGATCGCAAAATTGGAGCAGGAAAAGAATGGCATAATGAGATAGACATTCACTTAAATTCATCTCAGATAATTTTGCTGCTTGTAAGTGCAAATTTTATCGCTTCAGATTATTGCTGGGATGTCGAGGTAAAACGGGCAATGGAACGGCATGAAACTAAAGAAGCCAGAGTTATCCCCATAATTATTGACTCTGTTGATTGGGAGAGCGCACCCTTTGGAAAGCTTCAATCATTGCCCAAAAGTGGTAAACCTGTTAAAAAGTGGGGAAATCGTAGTGATGCATTTTCAAGTATTGCTGAAGGTATCCGGTTAGTTGCAAAAGACTTGGCAGTAAATTCGTAAATAATCACTGTTTAAACTTCATAAATAAAACTAAATAAAATATCAAAAAATTAAACAAAAAGTAGTATGAAAAAATCATAATTATTTCATACTAATATATGCTTAAACTAATGCTGAATACCAAAGTAGTCAAAGTTTTTTATTGCTGCTCTGACTCTGTACAAGATGAAGAAATGCGGCAAAAACTAGAGAAACACCTCAGCACTTTGGAGCGGCAAGGTGTGATTAGCAATTGGCATAAAGGTATGATTAGCCCAGGAAAGGAATGGAAAAGTGAAATTGATACAAATTTAAAGACGGCCGATATAATTTTGGTGCTAATTAGTTCAGAATTTACTGCTTCAGATTATCACTGGGATGTTTTGGCGAAACAAGCTATGGAACAGCATAGAGCTAAAACATCTCGTGTTATTACTATTCTGCTTCGTCCAGTCGATAATTATTGGAAGGTCGCATTCCCTAATGTCAAAGTTTTACCAAAGGGTGAAAGACCCATAACTGAATGGAGACCTTATGATAAAGCTTTTGCAAATATTGCTACGGGTATTCGAGAAGTAGCTGAGGAACTTACTGATTCTGCTTTTCCTACTAAAAAAATTCTACGTTGGATTAGGGTAATTGTAATACTTGTTGCAAAAGCTGCTGGAAACACTTTTATATATGTGACAAGAGCGACCTTTTCATATTTGTTTAGACAATCAAGGTCTCGTCGCCGGAGTAGAGTCAGCAACATCACTGTGAAATTTGTTGTTTTCCTTATATTAGGTAGTATCTTTCTACGCTTCATTTCTGAACCACCTGATATATTAGAGATACCTTCATCAGCACCTAAACCAACTTCAAATTTAAGAACAACAGTAAATCCTACTGGCTGGATATGGATAGGTATGGTTAATAAGACATCAGGTAGTTTATCTGTTGGACAAAAACTAGTTCTTCAACCATCAAATCCTAAACAATTTCCTAGTATTGAGCCTCCTGTCATTCCATCATTAGGAACAATCGTAACTATTAAAAATGAAGTCAATCTAATGAATGAAAAATCTTTATCTGGAAAAAAAATCGTTAAATTTAAAAAAGGAGAAAAGCTAGTTATATTGAAAGTAGAGCCTTTCTCAAAGGTTGTAAAAAATTCGCCTTATATTAAATTGAAAGCGCAAGTTCGTCAATGTAACTCAACTTGCAATAAATAGTACTAACATAGGCTAAATATATTTAAGCACTAATATTTTGCCTCTATTCCCAATAACAAAATTATGCGTGGATGTGTAGCATAGAAAATGCCTCATTTCTAAGAGCCGAAATGAGGCAAAGGCAAAGGAGCTTTTATAAGCAAAGACATAAAACTTTTGATACTTTATCTAGGAGCATTTGTAATCAATCCCCCTAAAGCCAGATTTGTTGTAAGAATAAACAAATGACAAATTTACAAGGCGATCGCAACTAGGATTAAAACTGAGTTCCGTTCTTCTTAATACTTACTATTTACTTAAATATCGAACATCTGCTTTGAATTTACCTCTGCTAAAGGCATATATTTAAGTTAAGTCAGTTTGCGATCGCAAATACAAAGGACTGGGAATTGGGTATGGGGCATTAAACACAAAGATATTTGTTGTTGGCTGTGGTTATGCCCAATGGGGTATAGGACTCGTGTATCTAATAAATTATGCTCTTGAATAAACCTTTGAGCCTGTGAACGATATGTAGCATCATCTTCACGATTAACAATCTGCCAAGCATCCTATTCCAACACTGGAAATAAAGCAAAGGAGTTTTTATAAGGGGAGATAGAAAACTTTTGATAAGTATAACAGCGTAAATAATCAAAGATTTATAGTGATGATTTTAGTCCGCGAGCGTCGCCAGAAAGCAGAAGATAATAGGGTTTTAGCGTTATTAATTATACCAATTTCCAGTCATTCTTTCATTCAAAGCTTTTGAAATTTGTTTTATACAGACTGCCTTCTGCCTTTCTTCGGATATACCTAATGAGAATCGCCCTTGGTAACTTTAAATAATCAATGATATAAAGGAGACAATAAAAATAGCAAAAATAAAAACTTGCCCCGAAAGGGCAGTTTCAATGCTTTGAAAAGTTACAGCAGAGTTGGCATCTCACGTTGTATGTATAAGCCTTTGAATATCCTCTAAAATGAATGTTTAGAAGCGTAAAGGTCTAATTTATCGAGGATTTTTCTTAAAAGACAACCACCGATGTAGCCTATAACCGACACATGACCAATCGAGAGGAATTAATGAAGAACGAGTCAACGTTAGCAAGCAACGCCGACGTAAATTTCCTTATTGGTGGGGGTGAAATGGGTGCGAGGATGCGAGAATACGATTGGTCAAAAACGCCCCTTGGGCCAACACAGCAGTGGCCACAGAGTTTGAAAACTGCTGTGCGGATTATGCTAACTTCCCGTCAAGCCATGTTTGTTTGGTGGGGCGATGAACTAATTAACCTTTACAATGACGCTTACAAAGCTATTATTGGCGGCAAACATCCAGAAGCACTTGGGCAACCAGCTTCCTACGTGTGGCGAGAAATATGGGATCAGGTTGGGCCTCGAGCCGAATCAGCGATGGTGAAGAATGAGGGCACTTACGACGAAGCCCTGCTGCTAATTATGGAGCGCAACGGCTATCCAGAGGAAACCTATTATACTTTTTCATACAGCCCGGTTCCTAATGACCAGGGCGACACAGGCGGAATCATCTGCGCTAACACAGACGACACGCAGCGGATTATCACTGAACGGCAGTTGGCACTTTTGCGCGAACTCGCGGCGAGGACAGTAGACGCGCGAACATTCGATGAAGCCTGTACACGGAGTGCGAGTTGTCTGGAAAGCAATGCTTACGATCTCCCTTTCGCGATGATTTATCTGGTCGATCCAGATCAGCAGAAAGTTTTTTTGGCTGGAACCTCCCGCATTGAGCAAAACCATGTAGCAGTTCCAGAAACAGTGGCTTTGGATGCTGATGAAGTTTGGCCCTTTGCGGAAGTTATCAGAACACATCGAGCAAAACTGATTTCTAATTTGGAAGTGTCTTTTAGTAATTTACCTTGTGGTGTTTGGCAGCGATCGCCTCATCAAGCGATCGCAGTACCCATTCCCCCATCCGGTAAAAGCGGAAAAGCTGGTGTATTAATCGCTGGTTTGAACCCCTTCAGGCTATTCGACGACAATTATCAAGGATTCATTGATTTAGTTGCGGCTCAAATTGCAGCCAGCATTGCTAATGCCCAAGCTTACGAGGAAGAACGCAAACGCGCTGAAGCCTTGGCAGAAATTGCTCGCGCGAAAACCGTCTTTTTCAGTAACGTCAGCCACGAGTTTCGTACCCCGCTTACTCTGATGTTGGGGCCATTAGAAGACACCTTAACCACTTGTGCCACGCTGCTTCCAGCCAAAGAGCGAGACCAGCTAGAAATGGTGCAACGCAACGGACTCCGGCTGCTGAAACTGGTCAACAGCTTACTAGATTTTTCACGCATTGAAGCCGGAAGGGTTGAAGCATCTTATGAACCCACCAACCTTGCCACCTTCACCGCAGAACTAGCTAGTGTATTTCGTTCAGCGATAGAACGGGCAGAGATGCAGTTATCAATTAATTGTCTTTCCCTACCAGAACCAGTGTATGTAGATCACCAGATGTGGGAAAAGATTGTTCTTAATCTGCTCTCGAATGCCTTCAAGTTCACAATGGCTGGAAAAATTACGGTGAGTTTGCAGTGGTTAAACGATCATATTGAGTTCGCAGTTCAAGACACAGGCATCGGTATCCCAGCAGAAGAAATCCCCCACCTTTTTGAACGATTTCATCGGGTCAAAGGAGCGCAAGGACGCACTTTTGAAGGGTCAGGAATTGGATTGTCACTGGTGCAAGAATTGGTGCAAATGCATGGTGGAAGAGTTGGTGTTACCAGTCTTCTCGGAGTAGGCAGTTGCTTTACTGTGTCAATTCCAACAGGATATGCTCATTTGCCTCCAGAGCGAATTAGTGCCCCGCGAACTTTAGCTTCAACCGCATTAGGGGCAACACCGTATCTAGAAGAAGCCCTGCGGTGGCTACCGGAAGAAGTAGGGGAGCAGGGGAGCCAGTGCGTTGCGGAGGTTCCCTCCGTTGTAGCAACTGGCGTGAGCAGGGGAGCAGGGGAGAAGGAAGTATTTTCTCTTCTGCCCGTTTGTGTTACCCCCTCTGTCCGGATTCTTCTGGCTGATGACAACGCAGATATGCGCGATTATGTCAAGCGATTATTAAATCAGCAGTATGAAGTGGAATCAGTGCCGGACGGTTTAGCTGCTTTAGATTCTGCTCGTGGACGTGTCCCAGATTTGGTACTGACAGATGTGATGATGCCTGGATTAGATGGCTTTGGACTGTTGCAAGCATTACGAGCCGATCCGCAGACGCAAAAAGTTCCAATCATCCTATTATCGGCACGGGCAGGGGAAGAGGCACGAGTGGAAGGGTTAGAAGGGGGAGCCGATGATTATCTGATTAAACCGTTCTCTGCGCGTGAATTGTTGGCGCGGGTAGAAGCAGCCCTAAAAATGGCTCGTCTCCGCCAAGAGGCAATGGAACGCGAGCAAGGGCTGCGAATTGAAGCTGAAGTAGCAAAAGCACGCCTAGAGACTGTGATCGCTGGCATCCAAGACCAGTTCTTTGTGTTGGATCGAGAGTGGCGTTATATCTTTGTCAACGATCAAGTAGCAGAAGTTGTTGGCATTTCAAAGGAAGAGTTGTTAGGTAAGATTGTTTGGGAAGTGTTTCCTGATGTGGTTAACAGCGAGTTTGATACCCAGGTTCATCGGGCGATGGCTCTGCCAACGCCTTTGGCGAACGCACAACACACCGTTGTTCAGTTTGAATACTTTTATCCAGCTTGGCAACGCTGGTTTGAGAATCGTATCTACCCCTTTGCAGAAGGAGTAAGCATCTTTGTTACAGACATCAGCGATCGCAAAGTCGCAGAAGCCGAACGCGATCGCCTCTTGGAACTTGAGCAAGCTGCTAGAGCTGAAGCCGAAAGAGCCAACCGGATTAAAGATGAGTTTTTGGCGGTACTTTCCCATGAATTGCGATCGCCTCTTAATCCGATTCTTGGTTGGGCGAGACTCTTGCAGACTCGTGAGTTTGAACCAACAGCGCTGAAGAAAGCGATCGCAACTATCGAGCGGAATGCTCAATTACAAGCTCAACTAATTGAAGATTTACTCGATGTCTCTCGGATCTTACAAGGTAAGCTCTACCTGAAGATGTTTCCTGTCAACCTAGTATTTGTGATTGAAGGGGGATTAGAAACAGTGCGTTTGGCAGCAGAAGCTAAAAATATTCAAATTCAGACGATGCTGGATATTTCTTTTGGGGAAGTTTTGGGTGATTCTGGTCGTTTACAACAAGTTATCTGGAATCTCTTATCGAATGCCGTTAAATTCACTCCTGAAGGAGGGAAGATTGATATTCAATTACAGTGTGTTGACACTCAAGCTCAGATTAGCGTCAGTGACACAGGTAAGGGAATCAACCCTGACTTTCTGCCTTATGTGTTTGAATATTTTCGCCAAGCTGATAGTACAATAACCCGAAAATTTGGTGGCTTGGGGTTAGGGTTAGCAATTGTTCGTCATTTGGTAGAATTACATGGCGGCACGATTTGGGCAGAAAGCTTAGGTGAAGGGCAAGGAGCTACTTTTAAAGTCAAGCTACCACTAATTAAAAAAGATTTAACCCCAAAACAACACATAAATATTGCGGCATTAAATCCTTCTTATCCAACTGAAATCCTTACAGGCATCCAAATCTTAGTTGTAGATGATGATGATGATACCCGTGAATTCCACACATTTGTACTAGAACAGGCTGGAGCAATAGTGACAGCAGTGACATCAGCAAAAGAAGCATTGCAAGTTTTGGCAGAGTCAGAACCAGATATGCTCCTCAGTGATATTGGGATGCCAGAGACAGATGGCTATATGTTGATGCGCCAAGTTAAAGTATTACAGGCAAACCAAGCCAAACAAATTCCGGCGATCGCTTTGACTGCTTATGCTGGAGAAGTCAATCAGCAACAAGCATTTGAATCAGGGTTTCAAAAGCATCTGTCCAAACCCGTCGAACCAGATGAGTTAGTCAAGGCAATTGCAACTCTAATTGGTCTAAGTAGGTAGGCACGAAAAAACCAAACTATGTGAAGATAAATAAATACGGAGAAAGAATCTATTGAGGGAACTAAAACATGGGTGCGCGTTTAAGAGTATTTTTAACTCGTGAGCAAGACCGAACCCTTTTAAACCTAAAAACAGCAGATGTACCACAGAAAGTCAAAGACCGAGCCGAAGTAATCAGGTTAAACGCACATGGCTGGTACGTGGAAAAAATAGCTGCTCATGTCAATTGAACATCTCTGTCTATAGGTACTTTCATCTGTTCATCTACCTAAAAGTATAGATTTATGTCAAAACTTGATGTTATTAAATTAGAGAAATAAGTAGTATAAAAAACTGTCCATGTCTTCCCAAGATAAACTAAATCCAAAAGATTCGCCGCAAGTATCGTCATCAGCACCTTACCAAACTATTTTGCCTACTGCCCCATTGCCGGAAGCGATTAGTCAAAATATCGATACTATTATTGCACTGCACAGACGTTATGAAAAAGACGTATCTCAACATCAACGGGCTGTAGAAACAGTATCAGCCTTTTTTGGTCGTCCAGCATTCCTGTATACTATCCTGTTAGGAATTATTCTGTGGGTAACACCTAATGTTTTACCACGACGTTTAGGCATATTAAGATTCGACCCTCCGCCATTTTCTTGGCTACAATTTTCACTGACCGCAGGTTCTTTGTTAGTAACAGCAGGGGTCTTGATAAAACAAGAACGTCAGGAAAAATTAGCAGAGCAACGGGCGCAACTTAGCCTTCAGCTTAACCTGCTTTCTGAGCAGAAAATAGCGAAACTTATCGCTTTAGTTGAAGAATTACGCCAAGATATTCCCAATGTCAAAAATCGCTCCGATAAGCAAGCCGAAATGATGAAAGAAGCTGTTGATCCGCAAGCGATTCTAGATGCATTAGAAGAGAGTTT
The DNA here is from genome assembly GCF_036917575.1 of Nostoc sp. Lineage (GTDB taxonomy): Bacteria > Cyanobacteriota > Cyanobacteriia > Cyanobacteriales > Nostocaceae > Nostoc. The sequence continues at coordinate 25,493 of NZ_JBALDC010000081.1, forward strand.
AGCATCAGAGTTAGCTAATTTTAAAAACCAAGAAATATTAGATAAGGAGTAATAGAGTTTATCATCATATAAAAGAAAGTACTAAAACTAGTAACTTTTTGATTGTACTTGCTATTCATCTCAATACGGTTTGGATAAGCTAGAAAGGCGGCTTGGAGGCACTTAAAGTGAAGAGATTAAATTTAAACACTCTTTTTTGCCTAGCACTTTCCTTTACTTCCGCTCAAACAACTTGCTTTAACAGATAACTTTCTTTACCGAACCGTATTGAGAGTTACTCAGATTGTTGGGGTAGCTACCAGCTTCACTTTTTTACGTTGACTGTTCCTGTAATTAAAATCCTAAATCTACGGCAATACGGTGGGCGCAAGCAAACCCAGAAAAAGCGACTGCATTCAACCCTTGACCGGGAAAGGTACTATCCCCTACACAATAAAGTCCTGAAATAGCTGTGCGATTAAAGGGCATATTCAATAACCCCCACAACTTGCGCCGGGGAATTGGCCCATAAGTGCCATCTTCACGACCCAAAAAGCGGCGATGGGTGCGCGGTGTCCCCACTTCTAAATAATCCAATCCCGCATCTAAACCGGGAAAAATTTTCTCTAGGCGGTCAATAATTCGCCAAGCCGCCTGTTCTTTCTTCGCTTCGTACTCACCTGGAGAAAGTTCTTGCCAATGATCAATCCAGTCAGGCGTGAAGGCATGAATGATATGATATCCACTTGGTGCTAAATCTGGGTCTAGCAATGTGGGAATCGAAACAAAAACTGTGCCTTCTGCTGCTGTCATCTTTTCCCAATCTTCCAGCAAAATATGGTGACACTCTGTCCCCGCAGGTAAAACAGACTCCTTAACCCCTATATGCAAACTCAAGAAACTTGGGGATTTTTGATAAATTTGTTGCCAATTTTTCTCATTATGTGGGATTTCTTCTGCTGGTAGTAATTGTTCAAATGTATCCCAACGTGTAGCATTAGAAACTATGCGTTTACCCCGATATACTTTACCATTAGCCAGTTGTACACCTACTGCTTTTCCTTGTTCTGTAAGAATTTTTGTGACTCTAGCTTGGTATTGAATCTTACCTCCAGCCTTCTCTAGACCTTCCACCAGTTTTTGGGCTATTTGTCCTACTCCGCCTTTAGGATAGTTTACTCCACCATAATGCCTGTCAGAAAAGACCATCCCAGCATTAATCATTGGTGTCATATCCGATGGAACCACCGACCAGCAATAACATTCCATATCGATAAATTTCAATAATTGCGGGTCTTTGATGTAGCGCCGCGCCACATCCCCAGCATTTTGGGGCAGATACTTAGCTAAACCGAGACACGCCAAAGGATGCTGGAAAAATACGCGCAGTAAATATCGAGGTTCTTCTAATGACAGCAAATCCATGCTGTTGAGGCACTTGAATACTTTTTGGCATTCGTCATAAAAGCGACGAATTCCTTGTTCTTCATGGGAAAAATGAGCAATAAGATTTTGCAAAAATTTCTCATAAACCCGGTCAACCTTCAAATCTAAATCTTGGGGTAGATGATAGTGAATCTGTACCGGATCTGCGATCGCTTCTAGGCTGACATTTACTGCTGATAATGCACGGGTGAGTAAGTTAGTTGTACCGTTCTGTCCCAGCCCAAAAATCATTGATGCGCCAACATCAAATCGATAACCTTGGCGTTCAAAATAACCAGCACTACCACCTGGAATCAAATAACGTTCCAGTACCAGCACTTTCGCTTTCTTCGCCGCTAACTGGGTCGCTGTTACTAATCCGCCAATCCCAGACCCAATTACGATCGCATCAATATCTTGCATTTTGGTCATTAGTCATTAGTCATTAGTTATTCTCCCCTATGCCCAACCCCAAATGCCCAGTGCCCAATCCCCAATCCCTAATGCCCAATCAAAAAAAAAGAGGGACGAGCCTGCTACTGCTGACTTATCCCGTCTGCCGATCCTTAAAAGAGAGGAGAACACTGTATAAGAATATAGCCTTGATTGAGAATTAATGTCAACTAGTAATGAAAAGTTTTATCAATAAAATTGAGAGCGTTAATTTTAAGCTGTCAGCCGGATGCAGGAAAGAGTATTATGGTGTTTCAGTTGTTATACAATAAAAAGGCGCCTATTTCTGGCTATGACGCTACAATTGCGCGTTTATGTTCCACCCCATCCCCTGATCAAGCACTGGCTAGCAGTTGCCCGTGATGCAGGCACGCCTTCAGTATTGTTCCGCAGTGCCATGATTGAGTTGGGAAGATGGCTGACTTATGAAGCTGCACGAGACTGGTTGCCGACTCAAGAAACAGCAGTACAGAGTCCCTTAGATACCTGTCCAGCAACGGTGATCGATCCGCAAGTGCCTATGGCAGTAGTGCCGATTCTACGGGCTGGGCTAGGATTACTAGAGGGAGCGCAGACTTTACTGCCTTTAGCATCGATTTACCACCTTGGGTTGGCGCGAGACGAAGAGACACTCCAACCTCATTGTTATCTAAACAAGTTACCAGAAAAATTTCAGCCCCAAACACGAGTGTTAGTTACCGATCCAATGTTAGCAACTGGAGGGTCAATCATGGCAGCAATGGCAGAATTAACACAACGGGGTGCTGACCCATCTCTGACGCGGATTATTTGTGTAGTAGCGGCTCCACCAGCTTTGCAAAAATTGAGTGAGGCTTATCCAGGTTTAATAATTTACACTGCTACTATTGATGAAAAACTGGACAGCAAGGGATATATTGTACCGGGATTAGGAGATGCAGGCGATCGCATCTTTGGGACTTAAGCTAGTATGCAGCTAGGGCAGGAAAATAGCATAACTACTGTAAAAGTTGCAAGGTTTGTTGAAGGCGGTAAAAATATGAGTCAGCGAGATGGTTTTGGCAGTGGTTTTTTAGCAGGGGCGTTTGTTGGTGGAGTCTTTGGCGGTGTTGTTGGGGCACTGATTGCTTCTCGGCGCGACCCCCAATTGCTAATAGAAGAGGAGACAGAACTGACAGATAGCCAAGCCGAAGCGAAGAAAATAGCAGCAAAGCGGCGTCAGATGAAAGCCTCAGAAAGTGAGAGCAACAGTATAGAAACGGCCAGGCGATCGCTAGAAGATAAAATTGCCCAGTTAAATGCCACAATTGATGAAGTGCGAAATCAACTGGGAAACGTGAATAGTAGTTCACCCCAACCAAGAAATGACCGCTCTCTCACTAAAGACTCCTGAAGTTTGTTCAAGCATGGTGAAAGTGTCAAGTGTGGTAAATATGAAATCTGCAAGTACCATGACATGGACTAAATTAAAATTAAAAGATAAGACCGCGTTTGACACCTAGTAGGAAACAAAGCTATCCATGAGTTTACTGATTACGACACTAATTACCTTTGTCACCTTTTATAGCTATTTGCTAATTATCCGGGTTTTGCTAACCTGGTTCCCGACAATCAACTGGTATAACCAGCCATTTGCCGCTTTATCCCAGATAACCGATCCTTATCTGAATCTATTCCGCTCAATTATTCCCCCATTGGGCGGAATAGATTTTTCGCCGTTCTTAGCTTTCTTAGCACTTAATCTAGTTACTGGGCTTCTGAGTGCCATTCCAGCTTACCTGCCCTTATAGAAAGATTTTGATTACTACCTTGGTAAAGAATTGTGTAGAGACGTTTGTATATTTCACGTCTCTACCATTTATTACAAACTACGAATTACGAATTACGAATTATTTACGCACTTGACCGCTAAACCCGGCAGCCTTAAACTGCTTTAGCTTTAAAGGAGTAGGCTGATTCGCAGGTACAGAAATTCTCAATTCAAAATCGCTAATACCTGGTGGTACTTCAGTAATAGAGCCTAAGCGAGTGCGATTTTGCATCACCGAGTCATTATTAGCATCATAGATACGTCCAAAAATATCTGCATCGTAGACTGTTTTATTAGTGCCATTTTCTGCTTTGCCAACGACAAGAAAACAATTGGCAGCAGCGCTACCACTGCTGATAACAGCGCCTTGTGCTAGTTCTGATGGACAATCTTTATAAGAGACATCAAATAGTTTAATCTGTGTCAGAGCTACAGCTGGGGGAACAATCACCCACGATAAAAAGGTAATGAGACATGAAATAAAAACGACCGTGAGCGAACGCAACCGCATAAAAGACCCCGTGATTTAATTCAATAATTATTAACTGATAACCTCAGCTTACAACATACCCCTACTCTCTATTCTTTACTTCCCTGATTAATTCACCACTGCAAATACCTGCTCCACGAGCAATTCCCAATCAGGGACTATATCTGATGCCATGGTCGCCGTACCCTTCAAGACCGTATCTTCATATTGTCCTTCGATTCACTTGCAAACTAGGTCAACACTAGAAAATACCAAGCCGATGCCAACAACTCAGGAGACAGGAGACAGAATCAAATTTTTCTTTGAATAGGCATCTTACATTTAATTATGTCTATATTTAACTACGGGGTGATTGGAGACTTGAATTTAACATTTGTAATAATTAAGAGAATAAGCCCTCAATTGCTATGAAATTATGACTCCAGATGAGATTGAAGTAGCTATGTTCGCAGCCTTTAATGATTGTGATGCAGCAAGCTGTCCTCTCACTGACACGCAGAAACAGATATTACTGCAAGTGGTTGAGCAAATTCAGGGAAATTCTACCTCTGTGATATCAAATATTGCTAATCCTTTAGATGAACTTACTTCAGAAGAGTTGGAAGCATTTTTACAATTTGTTAAGGATGAAGAACAACGCAACCGCACTTGGAAAGTACAATTACTTAACGACTGGTTGCTAGAAAAGGATTCTGGAACGGTACAATTTATTCGCCAACGCTATGGTTTACAGTGGTTGAATCGTGTTGAGTCATATCATTTTGATAAGTATTATTATTTTGAGGATGCACTGAAGTTAAGAGTAGGCTATCGCATTGAAGTTTCCAATGCACTATGGGAATGGGTGCAGGAAAATGGGCCTTGTAAGCGGGAGTGGTTTCCCTGTATGGTGATTAGGGTTGAAGAAATTGACGATGTCTACGACGGGCTACGCCTGCGCGATTATTCCTCTACTAATTGCGTCGTCCGCTTCTTTAACGGCGCAGAATATGAAATACAAGGAATGTATGAATGGAATCGCTATAATTGGCGTTGGCCTCAAAAAAAGTAAAAAGTGCTGAGTTTTTAATAATTGTGAATCAGTTTGGGAATAAAATCATTGCCCGAACAACGCCCAACCCAAAAACCTCTCAGTGTAATACAACGCTAATTGATTGCTCACACCATTGAAAACAGCATCAAAAGCATGTTCTGCCCAAGGAATTTCTAGAAAAACCGCAGTATTGCCAGATTTATGTAAACTTTCATACATCTGCCTGCCAAATCGCGCTTCTACTAAATGGTCGCGACTGCCGTAAATTAATAAAGTTGGCGGTAAAGGATGTGTTAAGTAATTTATCGGTGAAGCAATTTGATACTGATTAGGCAATTCTTCTAAAGAACCACCAAGAAATGCTTTTAAAACAGCGCGGGTATTTATAGGATCGGGATTTGGTGGTGTTTTATATCCTTCAGTTAAGTTAACAGGCCCGTAATAGTTCACCACAGCACGAATCGGTGGTGCATCGGGCTGATAAGCCGCTAGCATTGCTAGATGTGCCCCAGCAGAACGTCCCAAAAGTACCATGCGTTCTGAATCGGCTTCATATTCAGTTGCATGTTTGCGAATAAAATTCAAGGCTGTACGCACATCATCCAACTGAGATGGAAACTGATATTTAGGTGCGTGTCGATAGTCGATCGCAAACACCGTATATCCATGATTAGCAATATATTGATTAAACTCAGAATTGGCATGAGTATTACCATATTGCCAAGCTCCACCATAAATTACTACCACTGCTGGATATTTTCCTACGTCTGGGGGTTGGTATACTTCCATTTTTAAAGGCAATCCTCCAGGAGAAGCAAAAAGAATATCTTTTTGATGACGCGTTTTACCTAATGCAATACCCCGAAAGAAATTAACTAAGTTAAAAGGATAGGTTTGCATCTTAGCCCTTAATTGGGGTGAAATTTGCTCTAGATAATTTGCTCCCAACCCTTGTTTCATCGCTTTAGCCATCTGCATTTGAGTTAGTGGGATATTCACTAACACCCATCCACAAATTAGCAATCCGATTAAACTGAAAATGCAAACTAAACGTTGTAGCTGACGGCGACGGATATAGAATAAAGACAGCAATAAAAAGAGCAAATTTAATAATAATAACCAAGGACTAACTTCTGGCACTCCTACTGCTAGCGTGAGTAAGAACATATTCGGAGCAGGAAGAATAATCCAAGCACTAAGAAATAAACTTGCAAAACTCAGTACTAATACAAGCAATGATAAAAATATTTTGGGTTTAACAAACATAGGTTAAAATGCGGTAATAATGACTTCAAAAAAGCACAATTTATCCGCTCATAGTAAGGTTAGGAATATTTATACAGCAGAATCCAGGAGTCAGAAGTATAAATGATTGGTCTTTCAAAACGCGATTTATCGCGTCTCCACATCTGAGTTTTGGATTTATTAATATATTTTATTATACCTAAACTTGAGACTTAGCTTGTGTACTTTACTAACCTGAAATCCACTGTATGTTGTAAATTCTGGTGATAGTATAAGTTATTGCTTTTGTATCTGTTTTTGTACCCAAATCCGAAAAGCTTTGAGCGTTGCATTTCTACCTGCTGTTGTACTTTGCTCCAGATATTGGGGAATCACTTCAATTAATGAGAATAGAGGAAAATTTAGGCTTTGTTGAGATTCGACATAATGCCCGTCTCGCAAAATATTAATTTGGAGCTTTCCTCGGTCAAAACGCCAAAGCTCAGACACTTTTAGCGCTTCATAAATATTAGGATGAGTACGAGAAGTAATATCAATTTCTAGAGCTAAATCTGGAGGAGGATCTACTGCTAAATCTAGCCGCTTCTTGCCGCGAATCTTAGATTCATTTTTTATATAGAAACACTGATCGGGTTCTATACCTTGAGCCATTACTTGGTTTTTGAAAGTGGTAGAACCAAGGCTGATGAACTCAGTACTCAACTCTTCTAGAAGCGCTTTGACTAAATCACCAATAATTTCTTTGTCATATTCATATTCTGGCAGTGGTGCCATAATCTCCAGTATTCCCCTGTCATAAGCAATTCGTGCTACCCGGTGTTCCCCTAAATCCTCTAGAATTGTTTCCAATTCCTGCCAGGTTACATCTCGTAGTAGCACTCTTTGTCCTGGTGGAACATGGATGCGCTTTAATTCCAACAACATCATCTCCACTCCCAGTAGTTGAAACCTAGATTTAGCTTACTCTAGTTAACTAATTCGCTGCGACAATTTTTATTGCTTCATCGCTAGATTTTCAGATACACCCCAGCTTGTCGTTAGACATCGCTTACTTGAAGAAGCCCTTTATAGAAGTGTATACTGGAGCGATCGCTCCGAAAAAGATTAACAGAGTAAAAAAAAACCTCTGGGAACTCCAGAGGTTTTAGTTCCTGATTTAGTTTCTACTTGTTACTCCAATTTCTCCTAAATCATTTCCTGATAATGGAGAAAATTATTTTAACAACAAGATCCCCGACTGTCTAAAAAGTCGGGGATCTGAACCTTGTGATTTTATTTGGATTAGAACTTACGCTAAAGATATGGCGATCGCATCAGCAATCAGCCATTATCTTTTAGCAACAGGAATGGTAATACAATACCAACTATCGATTGCAAGTACCAGCATTTTTGGTAGTTAAATCTTGATAAATTAGAACTAGGTACTTACAGGAAAAAACGCCCAATTTCTGCCTAATATGGTAACTTTGCCACTCATTGCTAATATAGTCAGGATTATCTAATTCATTGCCGCCTGGTTGTAGCATTTATCTGAGGTAACAGGCATTGTAGCAGTGATAAAATATTGGGCACGGGCTGAACAGTAGTTTTTAAGTTGTCGTTTTGAGAGACAATAACTCTACTACAGCAGCCCTCTCTCTTCATACTCCTTTTTTTGGCAAAGGTATTGTAGCTATAGGACTCATATTTGATTTTTGAACAAAACTCAGTACACCTTTATTCCTTCTTAAGAGTCCCCAGTCCCCAGTCCCCAGTCCCCAGTCCCTTACCTCTACGAATGATTCAGAAATCAAATCGGATTGCTATATCTACGCTATTAATTCTTCACTTGAGGCTGCGAACCAGGAATTGTGACATCTATTGGTGTCACTTGTTTAGCTAACTGTGTCAATGGCGGTTGAATAGCGGTTTGATTTCCTACTACTAAAGTCACAATCTTTTCTGGCTTGAGGTATTCTCGTGCTACCCGTTGGACATCAGCTGCGGTGGTGGCGGCGACAGCTTTTTGATAGCGGAAGAGAAAATCAGCTGGATAGCCGTAATATTCGTATCGCATCAATCGTGATAAGGTTTGGCTAGGGTCTTGAAAGTTGAACACAAAAGAGTTGAGTGTAGACTCTTTAGCATAAGCTAGTTCTTTTGCAGTCACTCTTTGAGTTTGGGTGCGCTTGATTTGAGCTTGTAAGGCTTTGACAAACTGGACAGTAGCATCCGATCGCGTTTCTCCACCAGCGATAAATATGCCAGGATAATCGTAGCGGGGACTCCACTGCCCGTAGACAGAGTAAGCTAAACCTTGACGCGATCGCAATTCATTAAATAAGCGTCCACCAAATCCATTTAACACTCCATTTAACACATCCAGCGCTGCATAATCGGGATTGTCGAAACGCCCGCCCAAATGCCCGATAAGCACACTACTTTGTGTCAGTTGTGGCTGATTGACAAAAAAGACTCCACCTGTATTAGCTGGCGAAACCTTTGGTAATGTGGGTTTAGCAATACCTGGGTTACGTTGCCAATCGCCAAACTTAGCTTGAACGAGCGATCGCATTTTCTGACTCTCAAAATCCCCCACAATCCCCAAAATCATATTATTGGGGTGGAAATATTGCTGATAAAACTTGAGCAAATCTCCACGCTCAACCTTATTCACCGTTGCATACTCTATCGTGCGAGCATAAGGGCTATCTTTCCCATAGAGCAATTTCTTAAATTCTCGACTAGCTATCCCATCTGGATTATCATTACGACGAGCAATACCACCTTTGGCTTGAGTTTTCGCCAAGTCTAGCTTTTCTTGAGCAAATACAGGCGATCGCAGCACCTCAGCAAACAGTCCAAACACCGTTTCTAAATCTTCACTGAGTGCGTCAAAGCTAGCACTACCAGAAGTTTCACTAATACCAACTTCCACAGATGCCGCCCGTTGTTCTAATATTTCGTTGAGTTCATCAGGCGAATGCTTCTTAGTTCCTCCAGTTCGCATTACCGCGCCTGTAAAACCAGCTAACCCAACTTTCTCCATTGGTTCCAAGCGATTTCCTGTGCGTACAAACGCTGTCCCATTCACCAACGGTAACTCGTGATTTTCCATTAAATACACAACCAAGCCATTTTGCAGTACAAACCGCTCATACTTGGGTAACTTAATCTCAGGTAGCGATGGTAGCTGCAATTCTGTGTAATGTTTCGCCTCAGCAGTCGCCGCTAGAGAAAAATTACTAGTTAAAAGTAAGCACGCAAAAACAGCAATCAAAGCATAAATTAGTCCTTTTCCGTTTTGGATTTTGAATGTGATTTGCTTTTTACTTTTCACCTTAGACCTCTGCATATCTCTCTTCCTTTGCGCCTCAGCGCCTCTGCGTGTTGGTTTCTCTTAAGATTCTTTCGACAACAGCTTACCAATCGTGCGATTTTTCGGCGTAAACGTCTCCTTTGCCACTCGCACAATATCAGCCGTCGTCACCGCCGAAATATCATCCAACTGCTTAAACAAATTCCGCCAAGAGCCAGTTTTTACCTCATATTCCAACAATTGTTGAGCCATCCCCATATTGGAATCGAGAGTACGTAACAAACCCGCCCGTGCTTGGGTTTTCACCCGTTGTAAATCAGCCGCCGCTACAGGCTCAGTTTTTAATTTGTCAATTTCTTGGCGTAAAGCCACCGCCAACTCATCAACTGTATGACCAGGAGCTGTGAGAGCATAGAAAAAGATCAAGTTTGGGTATTTATCTCCAGGAAATCCACTGTAACCTTGAGCATTTAGTGCCAAACGTTGCTTTTCTACCAAAGATTTATATAGCCGCGACGTGCGCCCATCGCTTAATAAACTGCCAATGATTTCATAGACAGCATTATCTGGATCGGTAATCGCCGGACGGTGATAACCTTCTAAATACCAAGGTTGAGAAGGTAGCTGTAAAGTAACTTCCTGTGTTTGTTGTTGTGGCGGTTCCACCGGGATTTGTTCAACAGCTTTGGTTTTAGCTTGAAAACGGCCAAAATAAGTTTGCGCCAATTTTTTCACTTGAGCGGGATTAACATCTCCGACAACAGCGATCGCTAAATTACTTGGTACGTAATGAGTATCAAAAAACTTTTGGACATCTTCTGGTGTCAGATTGCGGATATCTTCGTCATAACCAATTACCGGACGCCTGTAAGGATGGGCTTTGTAAGCAGTATCGATAAACTTTTCCACCATCTGTCCAATGGGTGAATTTTCTACCCGCATTCGTCGTTCTTCTAAAATTACATCTTTCTCTTTATAAAACTCACGACGAATTACGGGATCGAGAAATCGCTCCGACTCCAACGACATCCACAGTTCTAGCTTATTGGCAGGAAAGCTGTAAAAATAACGAGTAGCTTCGGTTGAAGTATTGGCATTTAAACCCACGCCTCCCGCTTGTTCGACAATTTGCCCTAATTCATTTTGCTTGACTAGCTTGCCTGCTTGCAATTCCACTTGCTCAAACTCAGTTTGTAACCTAATGACCTCAGCTTTTCTGCCATTGGCTTTCGCTGTTTTAATTTGAGCATTCAACTGCTCTAAGGTATCTAGTAGTGGTTTTTCTTTTTTGTAGTCTTGTGTACCAATGCGCGTTGTGCCTTTAAACGCCAAATGTTCTAGAAAGTGAGCTACACCAGTTTTGCCATCTGGTTCATCCACACCACCTACATTCGCATAAGTAAGAAAAGAAACTACGGGCGCTTGATGTCGTTCCAAGACAATGAATTTCAAACCATTGTCAAGACGAAACTCTGTTAACTGCTTAATAACTCGATCGAGATAAGGTTGGATTGAACTTTCAACTGGTGGAGTTTGAGTTTTAGCTTCTTGAGGAGGTGCTGTCTGAGTTTGAGCTAGAGCGACTTCTGGCAGTAATCCCCACAAAAAGATAATTAAAGCCAACAAAGTGACAAACAACTGTCGTAATATTACAAATACTCGATCTAACCAATCGAAAATCCCCAATCTAAAATTTAAAATTGACCGACTGCTCTGGTTCATAAGCGAAAATTAAGATAAAGTTACATTACCTAAATAACAGGATACTCAGCAAAAGAACGTTAATCTTGTATTAAGCTTTCAGTGGCTCTTTACACTCGACATTAGACAATAATGCTACAAGTTTTGTTACGGATATCTAACCATAACTGTTATGCGAGTTTTTAATTCTTCCCCGCCCTCAGAGACTCAGACGCGCACCCGGATTTTACAGGCAGCGCAACGGTTGTTTGCCTCTCAGGGATTTGACGGTACTACCACCCGTGACTTAGCACAAGCAGCAGGTATAGCTGAAGGTACTCTATTTCGTCATTTTCCGAATAAAAAAGCAATTTTGGTGGAAGTAGCCACGAGTGGCTGGGTAGAGATTCTTACAGATTTGCTCACAGAATTAAGTGAAATGGGCAGCTATAAAGCTGTTGCTCAGGTGATGCGCCGTCGGATGTGGAATTTCCAAAAAAATGCCGATTTGATGCGTGTTTGTTTTATGGAGGTGCAATTTCACCCAGATTTGCGCGATCGCATTCAATTAGAAGTGATTACTAAAATGACTGATGTGGGTGAAGCATTCTTTCAAACAGCGATGGATAAAGGCATTTATCGTCAAGGGGACGCGAAGCTAGTTGCAAAAGTTTTCTTAGGAATGTTTGCGATCGCAGGTTTTTCTAACAACACCCTCATCGAACCTGATGCTTCTCCCCAACAAATGCAGGAAATGGCCGAAGGACTTGCTGATATTTTTCTTAATGGTGTTTTAGCTAAAGATTAGGCATTGGGGATTGGGAAGAAGCTTGTTCAATATTTCTCCCTTATCTTCCTCATCGCCTTAGTTCCCAGTCCCTAGTCCCTAGTCCCTAGCCCCCAGTCCCCACTATTTTTGCTTGCTGACTCCACTGTTGTACTAGCTCAAGTGCTGGACACAAATCTCGTCGCTGCATTGTTGCTACCTGCAAGCGCATGATTTGTTGGTGCAATCTGTGAGTGGGAGTTTGAGCTAACTGTACTACAGAACCAATACCTGCATGAAGCAATAAACCACAATATTGTGTCCCGACGCTGGGAATACGTGCCAAGTCAGCTAAAGCCATCCATTTATTTACATATTGAAGATGAATCTGTAGTTTATTTGCTAACGCTAGTCTTGACTCTAGAGTTTTACCTTGTTTGACTAAAGCCACTGTGCTATTAATCCCACAATTTTGAAGTTGAGATTGTTCCTCATGGCTCAGTCCAGGTAATTGCTCAATTGGCCAATCACGAGATTGGATAGTAGTTCTACTATCTTTGTGTTTAGCAGACATTTTTGAAATACAAATATAGGTTTGTTTAAATATTGTGACAGTTGTTTCTTCGCAAAAGTCCGCTTTTGCGGTTTAGTGTTTGTATTGACGTACAATTTTAACGCATCGCGGAAATCCCCACCTTCAATGTACTCATAAGGTGGGGATAGGGAGCGGGAAATGAACTCAATCTTCTGCAATGCGATTGTTTCGCCTGACAATACGATTGTTTCGCCTGACAATACAATTGTTTTACATGACAATACGATTGTTTTGCATGACAATGCGATTGTTTCGCCTGACAATACGATTGTTTTGGCTGACAATGCGATTGTTTTGGCTGACAATTTCACCTTACTTGCAAGTTTTTTATTAAAGGATGTCTGAAAAGTTAAATTCCCTGCCTGCTACCTCAGAATAACAGTTTAAGATAAGCGCGTTACGGCTTGTATGGCTAAAAAGATGCGATCGCTTTCTTGAAGTTAAAATGGGCGTAAAGTATCTCCAATTTAGGTAATATACGGTAGATTGCAGGAAGCTCATGACCCAGATTCCGAAAAGCACAGCCCAGTTGTATGAAACAGATTTTGCAGCATGGACAGAAAAAACTGTACAACTCATTCGTGCTGGACAATTTGGACAAGTAGAATGGGATGCTGTGATTGAAGAGATTGAAAGCTTGGGACGGTCAGAACGACGAGAGTTGAAAAGCCGCTTAGAAGTATTATTACAGCATTTGCTCAAGTGGCAATATCAGTCTAGTTTGCAAAGTGGCTCTTGGCGAAATACTATTGATGAGTAGCGCTACAAAATTGCAGATTTACTCCAAGAAAGTCCCAGCCTCAAGTCTTATCCAGAAGAAGTTTTAGCCCAATGCTATCATCGGGGATTGAAAGCTGCTAATAATGAAACTGAACTACCAATAAATACGTTTCCTGTAGAATGTCCTTATTCTATTGCCCAAGTTCTTGATAGTGAGTTTTTGCCGGATATTCTTGATTTGTAATATTAAGTTGATGCGGTAATTAACTCACCTTGCAGCACAGTTACCGCTTGTCCGGCGAGAAAGACGCGATCGCCCCCGTCATAATACACTTTCACTACTCCACCGCGACTAGATGCTTGATAAGCCAAAAACTCATTTTTGTGCAAGCGATCGCGCCAGAAGGAAGCAAGACAACAATGAGCCGCTCCTGTCACTGGGTCTTCATTAATACCCAATCCCGGTGCAAAGAAGCGAGAGACAAAATCATATTCAGAATCAGAGTTAGTAGGGCTAGTGACAATCACATCTGAAATCGATAAGGTTTTGAGTAGTTGAAAATTAGGCTGTATTTGCCGCACCAATTCTTCAGATTCCAATTCAACTAGATAACCTAATGAATTTTGCAAGACAGACTTGTACGTTACACCTAAAGCTTGCTTGAGTTCTGGAGGAGCGACTGTTGCTTGTAAGTGATTCACAGGAAAATCCAATTCAATCCACTTACCTTGCAACTTTGCAATCAACACGCCACTCTTGGTATAAAAACGTGCAACTTCATCAGGTGATAAATGTCCCTCTGACCAAAGTACATGGGCACTAGCTAAAGTTGCATGACCACAAAGCGGCACTTCCACCGTCGGCGTAAACCAACGCAGATTAAAGCCATCATCTTGCTTAACTAGAAAAGCTGTTTCAGATAAATTCATCTCCTGCGCGACGCTTTGCATCCAGCGCTCGTCTTGGGGAGTAAGCAAAACACAAACAGCAGCTGGATTACCTGCGAAAGGTGTATTGGTAAAAGCATCAACTTGAGTAATGATTTGTCCCATTAGATTCACCTTGAAAGTTAACGCCACGGCAAATTTTCACGCCGACTTACTTAATTATACGGACACGATATCATTCGGGCGCATAGCCATGAGCTTCTACCCTGTCTTAATCCAAATGAGAACCGCTATATACAGTACCTTATAAATTAGGAATACAATCTCCAAAAACTAGGGTCAATGTTAAAGCAAACCGAAAACGTGAGGATAAAAATCTTCAGAAGCATCTTTGCTGCTGTCAACTTAGCGCTAATTTCTGGAGGATTAGTTAGTTGTGTTGTTGAAGCACCGCAACCAGTTGCTCCCACTGAGCAACAAAAACCAGTCTTACAACCTACCCAGCAGCCTCAGCAAACAAAGCAAAAGGACAAAGATGACAACGATAAAGATGGCGATCGCAAAAATGATAAAAAAGATGACGATAAAGACGATAACGACTAACTTTTATCCTTTTCTTTGAGTTTACATTTATGCTTATTCAACAAACTTCTACTTCCCTCGGCGATACTTTACGCCACCGACGGCAACAACTAGCCAAGCTGATTGATTTTCCAGCAATTCTGTGGTCGGGTAGCAACAATTCGCGCAACTTTCCCGCCAATACCTTTCCGTTTCGTGCTAACAGTCATTTCCTCTATTTTGCCGGACTGCCATTACCAAAGGCAGCAATTCGTCTAGAAGGAGGAAAGCTAGAACTATTCATCGACGATCCCTCACCCAGCAGCGCCCTTTGGCATGGAGAAACACCAACGCGCGAAGAAATAGCCGAGAAGATTGGGGCGGATGTAACTCGACCAATGGCAGAATTAGAGTCTTGGCTAGAAGATGCCGCTACACTTGCTGTCCAAGATGCTGCTACTTGGACGCAGCAATCGCAGCTATTAAATAGATGGGTTTTACCACAAAGTCTTCCCCAAGGAATTGACTTGGAGTTAGCTAAGGCGATCGTTTCTCTGCGCCTCACCCACGATGATGGTGCATTAACCGAGTTGCGAAAAGCTGCGGCTGTCACTGTCAAAGCTCACAAAGCGGGGATGGCAGCAACACCCCAAGCCAAATTAGAAGCGGAAGTTCGAGCCGCGATGGAAGGGGTAATTATTGCCCAGAATATGACCACCTCTTACAACAGTATTGTCACCGTTCACGGTGAAGTTTTGCATAACGATCAGTATCACCATAGTTTGCAACCAGGTGACTTGCTACTTGCCGATGTTGGCGCTGAAACTGAGATGGGTTGGGCAGGTGATGTAACTCGCACGTGGCCAGTTTCGGGTAAGTTTTCATCTACCCAAAGAGATATTTATAATGTGGTATTAGCAGCCCATGATGCTTGTATTGCCAAAATCCAGCCTGGTGTAGAGTATGGGGATATTCATCTGCTAGCAGCAACAGCGATCGCTGAAGGTTTAGTAGAGTTAGGAATTTTACAAGGAAATCCCGAAGATTTAGTAGAAATGGATGCCCACGCACTGTTTTTTCCTCATGGTATCGGCCATCTACTGGGTTTAGATGTGCATGATATGGAAGATTTGGGCGATTTAGCTGGGTATGAAGAAGGACGCCAAAGGAGCGATCGCTTCGGTTTAAGCTACCTCCGTTTAAATCGTCCCCTGCGTCCAGGAATGTTAGTCACAATTGAGCCTGGTTTTTATCAAGTACCAGCAATTTTAAATGATGCTAATGTGCGTTCCAAATATCAGAATGTAGTGAATTGGCAGCGTTTATCGGAATTTGCCGATGTACGTGGAATACGCATTGAAGATGATGTTTTAGTTACTACAGAAGGCAGCGAAATTTTAACAGCCGCATTGCCAAACGATGCCGATACTATAGAAAATTTAGTCAATGGTTGAGTTGAGGCTAAATTTTACCCTACCCTAACCCTCCCCGTATGTATTGGGGAGGGAACTGGATATATGATTTCCCCCCAATGCATCGGGGGGATTAAGGGGGGTAACAAGTTTTATCATTCCTTTAAACCCAGGTGATTTTGTAACGCTTGGCGCATCACTTCTACAGGCAAAGTTTCCTGCTGTAACCAGATTTTTAATGCTGCTACCCCTTGTTGGACTAGCATTTCTAATCCATCGATCGCAATTGCGCCTTGTTTTTGTGCCTGCTTTAGAAATTGCGTTGGTTTAGGAATATATATCAAATCGTAAGCGATCGCACCCATTGGTAAATTCGCTATTTCTTCTACACTCAAAGGCGATTCATCAACTTTGGGATACATCCCAATCGGAGTTGTATTTACCAGCAGATTTGCTTGGGGAATGAGCTTTGCTAATTCCTCCCATTGATGAACCTGGAATTTATCAGCTAAAGGTGAATTGCTCCAATTATTGCGGAATTCTTCTAATTTCTGCATATTGCGCCCAACAACATGAATTTGGGCAAAACCTAGCTGAATACAACCTGCGACAACCGCTCTGGCTGCACCACCATTGCCTAAAATTACCGCTACTTTTTGGCTCCAATCTTGTTTATATGTTGTCTGCAAAGGAGCGATAAATCCTTCAATATCTGTATTTGTACCTACCCATTGGTTATTTTTGCGACTAACAGTATTCACTGCTCCAATAGTTTGAGCTAGGGGTGTAACTTCTGAGAGTAAAGGGATGATGGCTTGTTTATGAGGTATTGTCACATTAAAGCCGACAACCCCAACAGCAGCTAAACCTGCGATCGCCACTTCTAAATTTTGTGGTTCAATCCCAAAAGGCAGATAAATGTAATCTAATCCTAATTGTGCGATCGCAGCATTATGCATCACTGGCGACAGCGAATGCTCTACCGGATGTCCAATCACTCCTAGTAGTTTAGTTTTACCTGTAATTAATTTTGTCATTTGTCATTGGGCATGGATTATTCTCCTTGTCACCTTGTCCCCTTGTCTCCTCTGCTCCCCTGCTCCCCTGCTTCCGCTCCTTAGCTAGCCTACAATTATTAAAAGCTCCTTAACATTTCTTTAAATCATGCAGGCAACTACAGCCTCCTCTACAACTCCAATTCCTGGCAAATATTGGCAGTGGCGCGGGCACAACGTTTACTACGTGCGTGCGGGAGAGAAGCAAATGCAACGTCCGCCTTTGCTTTTGGTACATGGATTTGGTGCTTCTACAGACCACTGGCGCAAGAATATCACAGGATTGTGTCAAGATTTTGAAGTATTTGCGATCGACCTTTTGGGATTCGGGCGATCGGCAAAACCAAAATTGCAGTACAGTGGCGACTTGTGGCGCGACCAACTTCATGATTTTATCAGCGAAGTGATTGGTGAAAAAGCAGTATTAGCCGGTAATTCTCTTGGTGGTTATGCTTGCTTGTGTGTTGCGGCACAACGTCCCGACAGTGCAGCTGGTTTAGTCTTGCTTAATAGTGCCGGGCCTTTTAGCGAAAACCAGCCAACATCTGAACCGGAAGCTTTGCAAAGCGAAATTCAGCCACCCAAAAAACCCTCTTCTTTAGAGAAACTTCTGGGTGACTCAGTTAAATGGATTTTTCAACAACCTTTAGCTCAGTTTGTGTTATTTCAATACGTGCGACAACGTTGGGTAATTCGCCAAACTTTAGAAAAAGTATACCTTGATAAAAGTGCAGTTACAGAGCAATTGGTAGAAGAAATTTATCGTCCTGCTTTTGATCCGGGTGCATTGGATGTATTTGTTTCAGTTTTTAGCAGTCCTCAAGGAGAAAAAGTTGATATATTACTAAAGCAATTAACTTGTTCTGTGTTGATGTTATGGGGAGAAGCCGATCCGTGGATGAATGCTAGAGAACGTTCTCAAAAGTTTCGTCAAAATTGTCCTCAACTCGCAGAGCATTTTTTAACAGCAGGTCATTGTCCCCATGATGAAGTACCCGATGGAGTAAATCAACTTTTACGCAATTGGGTTTTGTCTATTGCCCGGTGATAAATATTATTAGAAAATGTTGAGTGGAGATGCGATAAATTGCGTCTCTACTCGCAGTTTCTCTACACAATAATACTTGTAACAAAAAGGAAATTACTATTAAGCTAAAATTCCTGTTACAACAATCCGGGAGCCTTCTAAAAACTTCTCTACCTTAATTTGTGTTCCTAACTCCTCTCCCAAGGCGGGAACATGAGTGATTACGCCAACTAATCTGTCTTGTTTCCCTAAAGATAGTAGGATATTTGAGACACTTTTTAGAGTTTCAGCATCTAATGTTCCAAATCCCTCGTCTATAAATAAACTCCCTAACTTGGCTCCTCTAGACAACTTTTCTGAAAGTGCCAGAGCCAGTGATAAAGATGTAGCAAAAGTTTCGCCACCAGAGAGGGTTTGCACTCGTCTTGTTTCACCACAACTCCAGTTATCTTCTACTTTATATTCTTTATTTTCATATTTTAATGCATATCGCTGTTCTGTAAGTTCCAACAGGAATACTGTTGCAACTTCTACTAATTCGCGCTCAAAATGCTGGAGAATATAGTCTTGAAAACGATCCGATCTCAACTCTTTAGACAAAATTTGATATATTTCTAGCTCTTGTTGTTTGCTAGAAAGTTGTGTTTTAAATTTCTCTAGTTGCTCTCGCTGTTCTTCAGATTTAGCAATCAAAAGTTTTAAATTGTTCTGTTCATCTTGCGCTTGTTTATATTTTTCTTCAGCATCAGCAAAAAGTTTTTCATACTGGGCAATTATTTCTGCATTTGTAGTTTTCTCACCAATTGCGTCAGTTTCTCGCTTAACATTAGTTTGCAACTGAATTTTATTGGTATTGTAATCATCAATCTTTTGCTGCCATTTATTTTGCATTTCTGGGGATATTTTAGATTGCTGAAACATTTCCTCTGTAAAGTATGCAGAGAGTAAACTATTCTGCCATTCAGCTTCTAAATGTTCTTTTTCATTAAAAGCAAAATCAAAGTCTTCTCTTGCCTTTATATCACATTGTTGAGCTTGACTAAATTGATCACGAGCAGTTTGATAGTTTTGGGTTTCATGATGAAGACGATTATCTAACTCTCGTTTATCTTGTTCTAGCTCTTGAAATAAATTATCATAAGACTCACCTCCAGTAAGTTTGGATAGTTTGCCTGATATTTCCTGAAGTTGTGTTTTTTGACGTTCTACTTCATCTGCTGCATCTTGATGCTGGGTTTGTTTATCTAATAATTGACTTTTTGCAGACTTTAAATTTTGTTCGCTTATTTGAACTTCTGTACCTGTTTTCTCTTGGTTTCTTAAATATTTTTGATACTTAGCGTCACTTTCATATAATGCTTGGTGCTCCTGTTCAATTACTTTAATTTTCCATTTATCTGTTTTTAATATGACACTAATTTGTTATGTCTCTGCCTCCAGTCCAGCTTCTTTTTCTGCTAATACTTTGCGACATTGAATTTCTTGCTTTTTTAGATTACCGATGGTTGTTTCAGCTTTAATTTTAGTATCAGTAGTTTTTTGGCGGTTTTGTTCAGCAGCACGATCGCGTTTTTCTAGTGCTTTGATATTATCTGAAGATTCTAGTCGTGGTAATAAGTGGGTTTCTGGATAAATTCCACCACAAACTAGACAATCATCACCAGTATGCAGAAATTCTCGTAAACTTGCAGCATGATTTTGTTGTCTAGCAGTATCTAATTCAACACGATATTGATAGCATTCTGCTTCAGACTTTTGGAAATTTAAAATAGTAGATTGATAATCAGACTCAGCAGTGTATAATTCTTGAACTATTTGTTGTAAATTAGTGCGGTCGCTTTCAACTTGCTTTTGAATTTCTTCCCATTTAATTAGTAGTGGTGTTACTTGATTAAGTTGCTCTAGTCTTGAGCCACCAGGAGAATATTGAGATAATTCATTATTAGCTATCGTCAATATCTGATTTTTTTGATTGAATTCAGCTTCAGCTTTCTTTAGAGCTTTATCAGCCTCAGTTGCCAGCTTATTTTTTTCTGCTAATATTTTTTCTAAGCGTTTTACTTCATCATTAATTTTACGATGCTGTTCTTCATATATTTTGGCAGTATTAAGAGCTTCTTCTCGCTGTTTTATTTGCGGTGTAATCTCAGCTTGATATGTTTGTATTTTCTGTAAGCTCTCTTCTTGAATTTTGAAGGCTGATTGTTTCTCAATCAAAGCTTTGGCAGCAATTTGAACATCAGTTTGAGTTTTGTCATATCGATTACGAGCCAAATTGACTGATGTCCAAGCGGCAGATAGACGATCGCCAACTCGTGCTTGTTCTAATTGCTGTTTTAATTCACTTATTTTTGCAGCTTCTTTATTTAATTCATCAAGTTGCTGTTGCCAATTTGCTAAATCTCTCAGACGTTGCAATAATTCTTTTTCGGCGGCTAAAGCTATCTGTTCTTTGGTAACTGTTTTATGTAATTTGGGTAATTCTTGTACTAGAAAATCAGAGCGAGCGCGTCGTTGAGAATTCAGTTCTATATTTAATGATAAATCTAAATTTTTTAGCTGTTCTTGAATCGCGTTACATTCACCTTCAATACGGTTAGCTTGCGTCCCAGCTTGAGAACACATATCTGCAAAAATCTTTTCGTATCCAACCAGATTGTTTAAAATCTTCCGCCGATCAGCACTTTTACCTTTGAGGAACTCATCAAATTGTCCTTGAGGTAGAAGGATAACTTTTGTAAAAGTCTCAAAATTCATTCCTAAAGCTTTCTCGATAACGGCGTTAATCTCTGCTTCTCTTTGTTCTCCAAAAGGTTGAAATTCACCATTTATTCGCTTTTCTAACTTAAAAGTAAGCTGGGCTGTTTTAGTACGATATGACCATGAGCGAAAGACTAGATACTCAGTTTGATCTACCAAAAAACGTAATGATATCTGTAATTTTAAGCCACCCTGACTCAATAATTCTTTGGGTTGAGTTTTTCTTGCTACTTTTCCATAGAGTGCCAAAGTCATCGCATCCAGCAAAGACGATTTCCCCGCGCCGGTTGGGCCAGTAATAGCAAATAAGTCCATTTTCTCAAAAAGGATATTTGCCTGATTCCTAAAACTGGTAAAACCTTCTAAAGTTAGCTCAAGTGGTCGCATCTTGGGTTTCCTTGATTTCCTTGTATAGTTCCTCGAACTTCGCTACAACGGCGGGAGCAGGTGTAGTGTTTAATTCCTCTTGGAAGTAGCGCTTAAATTCTTCTACCGGGTCAAACTCTTCTTGCTTTACAGATTTTTCCCGCTTTGATTCTATTTCTGGATAACGTGGCTCAATTTGCAGCACTTTATCGCCACAAATTTTCCGAATTTTGTCAGCTAACCCCATTTGAGGTGTTTGCAAGTTGATAATTACCTTTAGATAACCTGGGTGATGGCGTTGTGGTTCTAGTTTTTCCTCGTAATCACTCAATTCACATTCGACTATCTTCAAAGGTTTTTGACAGGGGATAGATATAAACTGTGGTTTTTTGGCGGGAGAACCAAGCTCAACATCGATCAGATAAAATCCTTTTTCTTCCTCGGCTTCGCCAAAATCCACTTGAATCAAAGAACCAGAATAATAAGTGGGAGCCGCAACTAAAATTTGTTGAGGTTTATGAATATGTCCGAGAGCAATATACTGAGCTTCAGGCGGTAGGCTTTGTCCAGCCAAGGCGTAGGTTTCTTTGGTATGATGACGGGCTTCGGAGTTAGCTAATCTAGCACCATCGATAGTAAGGTGAGCCATGAGGATGTTAATGCTGTCATCTTGGAAGCCACTGGCTAAATTTTTGAGCAAGTAATCTACTCTGTCTCTGTAATGCTGTATTTGCTGCAACTCATCCATTGTCCAAAGATTTTCGACTGTCAACAGCCGCCGTTCGGAAGCAAAAGGCATCGCAGCTACACGTAGTTTGCCGTTGGGCGTTTCTAGGGTAATCAAACCGCCTTGATTGACGCGACGAGGTTTTCCTAAAATCTGCACGCCAGCTAAAGATAAAAGATTAGCTATTCCATCAAAGCGGGAAGCAGAATCATGATTTCCGGCAATAGCGAGCGCCGGAATTTTGGCATTTCGCAGCCCCTCAAAAAACTGATACGCGACTCGTTCAGCATCAGATGGTGGATTTGGAGTTTCAAAGATATCGCCTGCGATTAACACCGCATCAACTTCTAATTCTTTAGCTTGTCGTAAAAGTTCATTCAGAGTAAATTCAATTTCTGGGGTACGATCCTTGCCTTTGAGGTGACGCCCCAAATGCCAGTCAGATGTATGAATTAAACGCACAATTCCTCCTAAAAACGGTC
Organism: Nostoc sp.; assembly: GCF_036917575.1. GTDB lineage: Bacteria > Cyanobacteriota > Cyanobacteriia > Cyanobacteriales > Nostocaceae > Nostoc. The sequence goes on from NZ_JBALDC010000081.1 coordinate 48,244, forward strand.
AATATCAGCTTCGATGCTGGTAATTTCTGCTTGGCTCAAAAATACTTCTTCTTTGCGAGTGGCGTAAGCGGGGAAAGGGAAGTTAACTAAAATTGGTGCGGGGACTTCTGGCTGATGTACAAACATCGTCCCAGATTTAAGAAATAAAGCTCGCTTGCGACAAGAACCTGTAAGAAAGTTATATTCTGGACGTTCTGCTTCGGCTGAATCTAACCTACCCACAACACGGATAGCCGCTTGTCCAACAACGCGCCGTTCAACTTCTGAGGCCGTTTGCTGTGCGCCAATTAAGATAATTCCTAGCGATCGCCCCCGTTCTGCAATGTCTACTAGTAAATCTTTAATCGGGCTACGTCCATCACGGGGTGCATACTTGTTCAACTCATCCAGAACGATAAAAACAACTGGTTCTCTTCCCTGTTTTTCTTTTTGAAAAAATAGTTTTTGTAGTAAAACACCCACAACAAATTTTTGAGCGCGGGCACTGAGTTTGTGGATATCAGTTACAGTTAGTTGAGCATCTGAAGCTAGGGGGTTGAGTTGGTATTTAGCAACTTCATCTGGTGATAAATCCCCGCGAATTAAATGGTTAACTTCACTACTGATACCATACAAACGCCGAATCATTGCTTCAGCCGTAGCTGGAACATTTCGCCCTAACCAACGCCTGTTTTCTTCTCTATCTTCATCATTGAGAAGTTTGTCTTCTAAAAAGTCAATTAAATCTCTAAAGGTTTTAATTTGTGTTTTGCCTTCTTCCCCAAACGCTTCTACTTGTAAATAAGCTTGCGTTTTGCGCCGACTCTGACGATCGCTCTGGTCATTTTCTTCTGCTAGCCGTGCTAAGCTTTCTTCTACTGTCGTTACTAAGTAGGATAAATTGCCCCGGTCTAAATCCTCACCAGTGAATAAAAAGCGAAACAGGCGATCGCGGCACAATTCCCGAATACTCCACAAATAAACTGATATCCCTTCAGAACGCTGTTCTAAATCAGAATCAATAGTCCGGGAATCTCTTTTTGGTGCAGCCCGAAAACTTGTACTTTTAAAAGGTTGTACTGGCAATTTCATCAGTTCATATTTATTTTTATCCTTTTGCTTTTCAGAATTGCCATAACTTTGATTTAGTTTGTCTAAAAAGAATAAATCCTCACCCTTAACATTGAAAATTAGTGCTTTAGTATTAGCTTTATAAGAACCTAAAACCGGAGAATTGAAAATAGAATATAGCAAAAACAAAGCATAGGATGTTTTAGTAGCAACTCCCGAAATGCCGGAGATATTTACATGAGCACCTTTTTCACCATTAATAAATGAGTAGTTAAAATATGCTGCATTGCCGTTATTCATAATACCAGCCGGAATTGGGGTATCCATGCTGTCAAAATACAAAGCCGATGCCAACTGTTTACCTAGAGCGAGGTTAACTGGATCGCCTGGTTGTGGGGGTAAATACTCTTCTGGCTCAATTCTTGTGACTTGAACGTGAGCAGTATAAGAAATATTGATTGGTAAAATACCTTCTTTAGCAACTAAAAAAGTATCAGTCTCAAATTGCGCTCCTTCGTATTGAGTGCGGACATAATCCACCACACCGTAAAAACATACAATTCCGCCACCATCTGGACGTTGAGTTTGCACCTCTACAACATCATCTAGCCGTAAAACTTTTTTAGCATCCACTGCTATCCAAAATTCTAAAGGAGTAGCTTCTTTAGTACCTAGTACAAAACCGATTGCTTCAGAAGATATCATTCATTACCTCCAAAAGATGCCAGGAAGCATTGCAGCCGCCGCTTAATTAGTATTGCATCACCCATTCTTCTTCCTAATTCCTGTTCCAAAGCGCTAACAGGTGCAAGGTTTTGTGGTGCGCGGGGATCTCGTGATGGATGGGAAGCATAATAGGGAATTAAATAGCAAGTTTGATTAGCTATTTCTTTAGCTGTTTCTATGTCAATTTTGCTAGATAACTCCAGCCGCACGATGCCATGTAAATCGTGGTAGCCAAGTTGTTGTGGAGAATATTGAAAATCACCAGATTTCAAATACCAAGAGTATTGGGATCTATCTTTAATATGGAAAATAGGTGTGCGCTGTCCTGGTAACAATTTCCACAAGAAAACAGCATAATTTTCAGATAGGTATTGTTTGTGCATTGTCTTGATGTAGCCCAACGTAGATGTTGGCGATTCATATCGCAATGCTCCATCTCGAATTACCAAAGTATTCCCATCTTTTACATTTAGTTTTACTACTAGCTGTTCCTCTGCTGCTAGCATGGCATTTTGAACAATTGCACCCCGTGCTTCAGGAGTATTTGGTTGGTTGCTTTTAATTGCTGTGTAGAGTAATTCTGCTTTGCTTCCTAAAGGACAAGGGATGGGTGTTGATACTGCATCTTGCTCTCCGCCAAAACCCAAAACTCGACGAACATCAATTTCAATACAACTCGCTTTGGGGATAGTTCTATCTACTACCACAGCACCCACAGCAATTGTCCCAAAAACACCGTATGTTATTGTGTTGCCATTCCCACCTACAAGTGCAGCATCTAAGCGACGACGCCCGTCGATAAAAATCAGGCGATTAGGTAGCGAAGCGATCGCGGCTGGAGAGACTGAAAACAGTCCCAATTCTCAGTTTCTACTGTCGGGTTAACATCACTTTCAGACAGTGAAAGCTCTTCGCTGATTTGAATTGGCGGCTCGTAGTCATTCCCCCAAGGCTCCAAGCGAAAATTATGCGATCGCCAGAAGCTACTTACATAGTTCTCCTCAGACATTACCTTGTATTTTGCGTAGTAAATTTCATGTTTTCAATGTTACTCGCAATCTACGAATAATTGTCAACTTTATGGATTATTAAGTCTTGGCAACTTTGGTTGATGGCCATCCAAATAGGAACGAACCTACCGCATTACAGAAGGGGCGATCGCTAAAGAGCAAAGGAATTTTAGCGGCTCATGCAGTACCAGCTAAAATTTGCCTTGTCAAGTTTAAAACACACTTATTTAATTATTTAAAAACGTAGGATTTAATTTCTTGCTCTATTTTGTCACTAATAATCTCAGTTCCCATACCAATTTTATTGAGGTTAACCTTCACAAAATTTGTTTTATCTTCTTTTGTAAATTTTTTATCATTATCCGAGTCTTTAATAATTTTTAGAAAAATTGCATTTTGACTTGGAACAACAACCCAACTGATTATTCGAGTATTATTTGGGGTAATTTGCTGGAGGTTCTTACCTGATAAATCAGAAAGGTAGCCAATAGTAGCATCTTCGCTATTAAGTTTTTTATCTGTATTTGTATCTTGGTCAATGATTTTATATAACCAAACTCTGGTAGTGGGTTTCTCTACCGCTTTTACTTCCAATAAATCAAAGGAGGTGATAAGAGCTTTTTTATTTAATAAAAGATGAGCTTCACTACCTTGCTTTTGATAAAAGATGATGTTATACAATTGGTTATTTTTTTCATTTTCATAAGAACGTGAAAGGTTTAAATCAATTCCCTTATCTTCATTATGCTCTGCAAGACTAACAGGAATCATTAGATAATCTGATTGTTCTTTGATAATTAAATCGCCATAGATAAGATTTGGTTGCAGCTTCGGTTTCTCAGTTGTTTTTACCTGTTCTACATTTTTAATAACAGAAGACTTACAGGAAAAAGAAAGGGCAGCTACAATCGTAACTGTAGTAATTTTATTTAAAATGCGATACTTTTTCATCAAATTTTCCTTGCAGGATATGTTGCTGTCCTATTTTATTCCCTGCTGAAAAATTAGCTAGAGTCCATCCAATATGATTGAGTTAAGAAAACTTGTAAATTGGATTAAGCAAAGCGTAACTTAACAAAGCCCCACTGGCACTCGCTGCCGTACTGAGAAAATCATATTACAATAAGATGCCAAAAACCTGGTCAAGGTTGACCAGGTTTTATCGAGTTTACAGGTTTCAAATTTTAAACTAATTAACTAACTGGAGGTTAATAACTAAGGTGGGCTGAAAAACTAACAAACTCAGCATTCTTGCGTTTTTCCGCTTTAGGATTTGGCTTTACCTTCTACATTAGGCTTTTTGCCACTTATATTACATTTGATATGCTGAAGTTTGCTTGGGCTGATGACAAGGGGACACTAAGTCATTAACCCTTTTTGTTTGGTTTTATTTTCTTCGGTGTCCTACTATCTAAATTATCACTTAATTTGTGAGTTGCAATCTTTGGTTTATTAAAGTTGACGTTTTGTTATATTTTGCAATCTAGAGCTAGAAATTTGATCCCTAACCCTCTTTTGAAGAAAGTTAAAGGGATCTTGGATAGATTAAGCATAGTAACCAAACTGCATTGTCATCAATCCCACATAATCTGATTGTTGTCCAGATGGTCGGTGACAATACGGCCAATGGCATCAATTTCTGCCAATTCGGCGGTAGAAAGCTTAATTTGAGCGGCTAATGCATTGTCTCGTGCTTGTTCGGCATAACGCCCTCCAGCGATCGCATTTGTTTGAGGTTGAGTAATTAACCAGGCTAAAGCTAACTGAGCAAGGGTACAATTATAAAGAAGGGCTATAGGACGCAGTTTTTCTAGCGCTTGTTGGGCACGTTCAAAGTTTTCGCCTTGAAACAGTTTATTTTTAGCACGATTATCTGTTGGGTCAAATTTATGACCGAAAGTAAATCTTCCTGTTAATAACCCCTGCGCTAAAGGCGAATAAGCAAGGATAGAAATATTGTTTTCGATACAATAGGGCAATGCATCTTGTTCTACCTGTCTCCAGAATAAAGAATAGGGTGGTTGTAAACTATCAATACGTCCATAACTTGCTGCTTCTGCTAACTGGACGCCAGAAAAATTGGAAACACCGATTGCTCGAATTTTACCTTGCTTTTTGAGCAGGTTAAGAGCTTTCATAGTTTCTTCGATAGGTACTATTTCACTATTGAAAGCGCCGGAGGGCCAATGTATTTGGTAAAGATCGATGTAATCAGTTTTCAGGTTAGTTAAGGAATGCTCACAAGCTTCAATCACTTGTTCATACTTGAGATGGTTAGCAAAAACTTTCGTAGCATATTCCACGTGAGTTCGGACATCAGATAAAGCTTCAGCGACAATTCGCTCAGAGTGTCCTTCACCATAAGCTTCAGCAGTATCAATTGTGGTGATCCCAGCTTCATAAGCGGCTCGAATGGTTTTTATCGAGTCAGCATCTTCAATTCCCACCCACATTCTTTTACCAGCTTGCCAAGTTCCCATTAAGATGGGTGTGATTTTGACTTCACTCGTACCTAGCGTTCGCTTTTCCATAACCGCTACCTAATTCATTCCTTGGACAGGTTCATACTTTATCAGTCTTAGCTTCAAATTAAATCAGAGTTACAGTAGATGCCGATGGAATTGACTACAACTTTTCATGCTCTCAAAGAATGGGCAGTTGCTATAAATGCCTTGGAAAGTGGCAAAACAATTATGTTGCTCCGCAAAGGCGGAATCCACGAACGACATGGACATTTCCAAGTTGCCCACAAGCAAATTTTGCTTTACCCTACTTATGAGCACCAACAAGCTTTCATGCTAAAAGCTGAGTATGCCAATAATGTTTATCCAGTAACATCAGGCTGGCATCCTGAAACTGTTCGCATTGGCAGTTGGGCTGAAATTACAGATATTTTGCCTTGTAGTGATGAGTCTATTGTCAACAGTTTACTTCCCTTCCATATTTGGAACGAGCATTTTATTAGCGATCGCCTTAAATGGAAAGCACGTCAACCCCTTTATATCCTCCTCCTGCGGACATATAAACTACCGCAAGAGCAAGAAATTCCCTATTACACCAAATACGCTGGCTGCAAGTCATGGATTGATTTAGATCGACAAATTCAGTTGCAAACAGCACAACCAGTTTTATCTAACTTTGCATACACCCAACTAGTAGAGACAATTCGCCAGATTGTCGGCGATAAGTTGTATGCTCCATCCTTCTAATAACCCAACTTGTTGTTCAGATACCCGATTTATTCAATAAGTCGGGTATCTAAATCTAGTTTAAGTAAGTGCTATTCTACCCTATAGCTCATTTGATTTATAACTTTTAAGACTTACGCACACTCTACGAATTCCTAGCGTTCTTGGCGGTTTGATAAATTAAGCTTTTCGGCAAATTTTGCGTAAGTCCTGACTTTATAAATTATCTCTAATATCAGGTTCGGTTAAACACTCAATAATATTTGTAGTAGCGCGATAGGCTTAAGTTGAAGATGTTGTTCCTTCAGAGTATTTGGGAATACTAGACTTAGAAAACTTTGTTTCCAAAGGCAAGCAGTGGATGAACAACGCCCAAGTCAGAATCTATCGCCCCTTTAACACCCTAGAATTATCCATTACTACATCTTTCCATAAAATAGATTCTGAAGATTGGGGCTATACATTAGTCAGTTCGACAATTGATAGTTTGATCAGCAATATTGAAAGTCAAACAGCCCTTGAATCATATCCCGACTTTTGGCAGCGACGAGAGCGTGCTAACGAGTTAATATTTGATTTACTAGGCCAAGAGCCTCGCCTAGTCTATGTACGCCGCAAGGGCGCAGGTAGAAATCCTGGAGAAGAAATTTGGGATTTAATCATAGCAACAGATCAAGATGATTTCCAATTACCTGCAAGACTTAAGAAGCTAGGAAAAACACTAAGATTCATAGCAGTTGTAGAACAAGATGGAAGGGACGGTTTAAAGGTACTATCTGCTAAGTTGCTACAACTTTCACAAGGAAATGCTGATGGTTATGCTGTACCTTATCGTTTACGGTTGCTGCCTAATCATCAGTATCACATCAATATTCCGTCAACGGCATTGGCACGGATGGCAGCCATGCCTATATGCGGCCACCATCTACCTACAGAAGATCATCTGCGGATTTGGGAAGTATTTTTACAGATTGAGGAAAAAATCGCTAAAACAGGCCAATTTTGTGTACCTTTTTTCAGCCACAATGGCTTTGGAAGACCGATCACTTTTAAGATTGACGTAACCTCAGCTACTCTTGATGGTTCTGATGAAAATTCCTTAGCTGTGGAAAACTTCTGGGAACGTGTAAAACGAGCAAAAAATGAAGAGGTTAAACTGTTCGAGACTACTCCCACAGGACAAAGCTGGCGCAATAGCCGCCTATTAGGAACTATTGAAGAAATTGTCCCAAACAGTTGCATTATTCGTGTGAGTCTAGAAAGCGATTTAGCTGACTATATGGCAGCAGGGCGTTATCAGCTACCAGCTACCGGATTTTTGTTTTTCGAGGAAGTTGGTAACATCCAACAGATTAAACGCAAAAAAGAAGCCTTAGCACAATTAAGACAAGGACGTACCCAAAATCCCTATTTGGGAAACTTTTTATTCGACGCTTCCCAAGCAAGACCTATTCAAAAAACTGTCGAATTGCAACCAGAGGATTTGTTGTTATCCTCAGCTAATCCAAGTCAGAAAGCAGCAGTAGAAATGGTGCTTGCAGCTGAGGATTTAGTTCTAATTCAAGGGCCACCAGGTACTGGGAAAACTACCGTAATTGCCGAGATTTGCTATCAAGTTGCTCTGCGGGGTGGACGCACTCTAATTACTTCTCAAGCCAATTTAGCAGTAGATAACGCCCTGAGTCGATTAGTTCATAACCCAGTGATTCGGGCTGTGCGAAAGGGAAACGCCGAAAAAGTTGGAGTACAAGGACAGCCATTTTTAGAAAATCGAGTGATTGGCACATGGTTAGAAAATACTGCTACTGACTGCGAAAAAAATCTTGCTCAACGCCTCGATAATGTAAAAGTTTTACGTCAATTGCTGGCATCATCACAACGATTCACAGCATACCTGAAAGTAGAAGAGGTGTTTAAGAGAGAGCAGGATTTATTACAGATACGTAAAGCTAATTTAGAGTCAGCTTGTACGATCCAAATAAATGAATACAATCAAACCGCATCTCAACTAGGTGAGGTTGAATCTCTGAAAACTGCTTTAGAAGAATTGCTGAATCAAGCACCTTCAGTAAACTGGCAAGATCCAGCACTTCTTAATTTGTGGGCGGGTCTGAATAAATACACATCTACAGACGCTTCATTGCGAAACTTTGCTGCAAATCTTTGGTTAGCAATTGATTTGGCTTCTGAACTTGGTATGGTTCACCCAAATCACGGCTTATTTGATTTAGCTAGTTGGTTGTACAACACTGTAGCTTCTTGGATTACTGAAGTTCGCACAGCATTAGCCTACGCCAGTGATATAGCTATGGCAATGACCGAAGCGGAGTTAACTGCACAAACTTACACACAAAATTCAGAATCTCTTGCTCGTCTAAAGTCAAATCACAAACAATTTCTTACTAATCAGCAAAGCTTACAATCAAGAATTAAAAATCTACATAACCGTGAATCTGAGGTCAGTTTAGCAATAAATGACCTTGATATATGGCGGTCTACAGCTAATTTAAATATCGTCAATGTATTGAAGCACTGCTTACAAAAACGTCAAGACTTTATAGTTAACTTAATCTCATTACCTTCGGGATTACAAAGCATGACGATCGCAGATCAATATCTACCCTGGCAACAAAGTATTGATCAGTGTCGGTTGAAAGTCAATGAATTAATTCAAAAATATCGCCAATGGGATAGAGTATGCAGTCGGGTTACTGAAATCAGAGATTTACTCGTGCGGGGACGAAATCTACTAGGTAATCGCTCAATCAATGAAGCTGCTATTTCCCAGGTGAGCGTTAGTAACGCGCAAGACCCTGTGGAATCTCTCATAAAACTGAAGCAACTAGCACAAAATAGCATTGATTACATTGAGAAACCACTAGGGATCTGGGGTCAGATTATCGAATGGATACTTGCGGTTGCTGTCAACCAGCCAAGTTTGGATTCCATAGCTCAAAAATTACGTCCATATAGCCGCCGTTATGGTGCGGTGGTAACTCTTGAGGCTATTAGGAGACAAGCCCAGATTATACGTCAAAAAGTTCAACCTGTTGAAAGTGAATCGGCTATCTCCCAAATTACAGAGGTGGTAGTCAACGGCATAGTTATGAGTGCGCGTACATGGCTGAAGCAACTACAGACTGAAACCGAAAATGAGCAAAAGCAGCTTGAGGTTCAATTAAATGAACAGATGAGGTTAGCGACTAATGAACAGCAAAAAATATCTGCTAATCAAGAGCAGCTAGAAAATTATCGCAGTGAAGCTGACTTCAAATTTAAAAAAGCGATCGCACTTTCACAAGAACTTTCATCCTTTCCACACTTACCCAATGAATTAAGACTTTTAGTGCAACGATACCTCAATAATTCTTCAAATATTCTGACTGAATCCCCACAATTTACAGCAAAAATACGCAACTGGGAAAATCGGCTAAAACAACTTGATAGTTTGATTTCTTCAATCGATCCTTTTGCTACACTTTTGACTATCGAAGGCCTGCTGGTAATTCGCATTTCTAGCTTGCAGACAACAACTGAAACTTACAACAGCAAATTTTTAGAAATTCAAAGTCAAAGACAGAAAATTGTTGAGCATTTACAGCAGCAATTAGAATATATCTCAAATGAGCGAACTTGGTGGCAGTCAATTTGGGAAGCTATTCCTGGGGAATTCAAGCCTGAAGTTGATTCTACAGACTTGTTTAATCTGGAATTGTTACGCAATATCAAGACTCAGTTTGAATTTTGGCAACAGCAACTCCAAAATGAAGAAATTTATCTCAATCGATATCAGCACTTTGTCCAAGATTGGATAGGAAAATTAAGACAGCCAACGGAAGGTGATGCCTGCGGCGGGCTACGCCTACGCACAGATTTAAGGCGGATTTATCTAGATAATGCTAACGTTGTCGGTATCACTTGCGTTCAAGCCGCAAATTATGATTTTTCACAAGAATTTCAATACTTTGATGTTGTCATTATTGATGAAGTAAGTAAATGTACTCCTCCAGAGTTATTAATCCCAGCGTTGAAAGGCAAAAAGTTAGTCATGGTAGGCGATCATCGACAATTACCACCCATGCTTGATACGAATACTTTAGAGGAAGTTTCTCAAGAGATTGGCAGCACAAATACAGAACTAAAATTATTGCAAGAGTCACTGTTCAAAATTCAGTTTGAAACTGCTAATGATAACATCAAAGAAATGTTAAATATTCAATATCGAATGCACCCAATAATTATGGGGGCAATCAATCAGTTTTATAATGGTAAACTAGAATGTGGGATTTTAGAGCCGGATACAAAACGTGCACATAATTTAGCAGGCGAAATTATCCAAGAATATCACCATCTTATCTGGGTAAAAACGCCTGCAAGTAATGAGTTTAAAGAGGAAACTACAGGTACTTCATTCTTTAATATTCCAGAAATTAATGCGATTGAACGTCTATGTAAGCAATTTGAGACTACTTGGGCTTTTAGAGTTGCTAATGGTGAACCAAAAAAAGAAATCGCCGTGATTACTTTTTATGGCGCTCAACTCAGGAAAATTGATGAACGCTTGCAATCTAAACATTTTCCATCGCTACAAATCACCACTGGTACAGTAGACCGATTTCAAGGTATGGAACGACCTGTTGTAATTGTAAGTATGGTTCGCAATAATAATAGAGGAGATGTGGGATTTGCCAAGAAACCAGAACGAGTTAACGTTGCATTTTCCCGCGCTCAAGAATTACTAATAATTGTGGGTTGTCATTCGCTATTTACTCAACAGCGTGGACAAGTCGGGAGTATGTACTCCAATGTTTCAAACATCGTGCGTCTACATGGAGGTTTCATTGATGTTTCTCGCCTCTTCTGCTAAACCGATTGATGAAAACCTCAAAAAATTGGTAGACGAAATAGAAGTCCAAAGTCCTAGTTTATCAGTTTTAGCAGCACGTCAATTCCGTTATAGCTTGCGTCAAACTCCACTAGAAGTAAGCATCAAAGAACCCCGCCAGTTTAACGTACTCGAAGAATTTATCATCCGCGCTGCTATTGAATTTGAACCTCCGCCAACAGAAGAGGAATTAGCCTCTGTACTTGGACTTGATTCTGTATTTATTAAAACTACTACTACAACTCTTCGTTCCTTACAAACTCTATTACCAACATCACCACTAACAGTTACTCCTGAAGGTCGCTTATTTTATGAAAAAGGGTCTGTACCACAGCCGCCATATCCTATACAAATTAATGCTATTACAGACCCTTTAAGCAATAAAATAACCTTTCAATCTGAATCATTAAACGAGACAGTGATAAATTTGCCTGATTTGGCAGACTTTATAATTATTGATAATACAATTGCCGATATTGCTTCCTTACCGTTTGAGGAAATACAAAAAAGAATTCAAACTTCAGATTTAGCACTTCATGTACCAGAAGAGGGAAAAATCGTCACTTCATGTAAGGTAATAGCTTCGGCTCAAAAAATTTGGAAAAAGACATCATTTTTCGTTATCTTCGATGCTCTTGAAGATAAATTGAGTATTCAAATAAGAAATGGAAAGCAAATTTTAGAGTCAGCATCCAATTGGTTAGAAATTCTACACGTTGAAGGTAAAATCTCCTTGCAATCATTATGTAAATTATCAACTGAAACCATCCATTTGGAACGTGAAGCCATTCTCAAGCAGAAAAATACTGAAATAGAGGCTAGACTCGAAAATATTCGTAAAAAAGCGCTAGAAACTGCCACAAAAGTCAGTGTTGAAGTAGATAAACATAAAGCGATAGGTGAAGCCGTACAGTTACGAGATGGACAAATTAGCCAAGCTTTTTCAGAAATTTTAAATTCGGCTAAAAGTCAGCTTCTGATTTATTCTCCGTGGGTGAATCAGGTAGTCGTAAATGAAAATTTTATAACTCTATTACAGAAATTAGCGAATCGCGGAGTTTGGATTTTAATTGGACATGGAATTTCGCGGCGACAAGAAGATGAAGATAAACCGATTCCACCAGAAGTAGAGAAAAAACTTCGAGCGGTAAAAACGCCTGATGGTTTACCATCTGTACAGATTTTTTGGTTGGGAGATTCCCATGTCAAAGAAGTAATAGTTGATCAAGAAATCCATCTTTGTGGCTCTCATAACTGGCTATCTTATCGCGGTGATTACCTACCACGAGGCGAGTCAGTTTATAAAGTTACAATTCCCCATCAAGTCCAGGAAGCTTATGAATTTCTTGCTAATCGCTTCCAAAATCACGCTCAAAAATTATGGCAAAACGCTCTAGAAAACCGCGATTATGAACTAGCTGTAGAATCTTTATGTGTGTGGGGTGCGCTAGGTATGGAAGATGTTGTACTCCAAAAGATAGAGCAAAATAACTGGCTGGCACTTCTGCCTGTATGGTTGAATGTAGCACTTCAAGGATTAAGGTCAAAGAAGATACAACCTGATTCAGCAAGTTTTCAAACAGCACTTTCATTGCTGAGTAAAGTTTCTCTTGAACAAGCTTTTATTGAGTTATTACAACAGAGATGGCATAAAGTCATCGGCGCGATCGCAATTAACAATCCCGAAACTGCATTCAACTTACTTAGTGATGAGGTATGGGCGCAATTTATACGTCTCAAGATTGTTCGAGAGAGTGATTCACCCAATGATTTTATTTTATACTTATTTAACCCACACTAGGATATTTTTCATACTCCAATAGTAATAATTTATCATAATACAGCCCATAAATATACCGTTTGATTTCACAAGAATTGGCAATTAAATGATTCTTAACCTTTGACAGACTTAAAGATAGATCCAGAGATTCGTCTTGTTCGATACAATTTATAAGTAGAGAGAGCCGAGGAGAACAAGGTGGTCTTATTAAAAGGCTTTGAGATTGAGATATACACTGGCACGCCTCAAGGTGAAATCGTCGGTCTCTCCGACAATATTGTTGCGGCTTTAGATGGATTTATGCGCGAACCAGATAGCCGCAACGTTGAATACATAACCCAACCATCTCACAATTACGAAAATTTATTGTGTGCCTTGCTGCGTCCCAGGCGAGAGTTGCGAAACTACCTCAATCGTTTGGGCAATTACACCTTGATACCAGGGAGTACTTTATCTTTGGGTGGAAGCGATCGCTTTCAACGTTCCGATCCAGCAAATCCCTATCATGACTATATTGAAAACACCTACGGCACAAAAGTAGTTACCGCTAGCGTACACATAAATATAGGCATCAGCGACCCAGAAGTATTAATGCGGGCGTGTCGAGTCATTCGTATGGAAGCGCCCCTATTTCTCGCCCTCAGCGCCTCATCTCCCTTCTTAGATGGTAAAGCTACTGGCTATCACTCCACCCGTTGGGGCGTCTTTCCACAAACGCCCAGCCATGTCCCCTTATTTGCCAGCCACGCCGATCATATCCGGTGGGTGGAAGATCAACTCGTTGCCGGAACCATGCAGAATGTGCGGCATTTATGGGCATCAGTGCGACCAAATGGCGATCGCCGTCCTTATGACTTGAATCGCCTAGAATTGCGAATTTGCGATTTAGTCACAGATCCTATTGCCTTACTAGCAATTACTGCCTTATTAGAAGCGCGTTTGTTGCAAATAATCGAAAATCCCAGCATCGATCCGTTAACCCAAAGTACTTTCTCTGCTGAAGAACTTGTAACTCTGACTGCTGACAACGAAGCTGCTGCTGCTGCTGGTAGTCTTGATGCTCAGTTGAGGCATTGGCAAGATGGCAGAAACATTGTAGCAAGAGATTGGATTACTGAAATTTACCAAGATGTTTGGGCGATCGCCAAGCAACAAGGTTTTAGTTGTTTCCTTTCCCCTTTGCATAAAATTCTCTGCGAAGGCAATGAAGCTCAACAGTGGTTGCAGTTACACGCAGTCGGTTTTGATAGCCAGTGCGTGATCGCTCAGGCTATTATTGCCACCCAAGAGCGCGAAATTGAACTCGAAGACAAATTATGTTCTTCTCTTTTGGGTTAACTCAAATAGCCATTGGGGATTGGACATTGAGAAAACGCTTTGTTTATCCCCTTGCCTCCTCATCTCCCCACTCTTGTCTTCATACAAATGGTAGATTTTATTGCAGTCACTACCAGCTTTAAAATACATAAGTATTTACTTTTTCTACACAAAACTTAATATTTACCGATTTTAGTCAAATATCCTCTCAGCCATTGCTTTAGAATGATTTGTACTCGGTTTGAAAAATCTAATCGGTAGAAGATACTTGATTATTATTAAAAAAACCTATGAATAGCCTCTATCTTTTGGTAGGTTTAAAATTGGCAATAAATTGTTTTATACAAATACTTAAATTGTACGGATAATGCCTCAGGTAGTTTTAGTTAACCCGCAGATACCTCCTAATACGGGTAATATTGCCCGTACTTGTGCAGCCACGGGTACAGAGTTGCATTTGGTGGGCCCTTTGGGGTTTGAAATTAGCGATCGCTACCTCAAAAGAGCTGGCTTAGATTATTGGTCTTATGTAAAACTACATTATCACGAATCCCTCGAAGCCTTTAAAAGCATACATCAGGGGCGTGGCGGCAGATGGTTGGGTTATACAGTTGGTGGGAATTGTAATTATGTAAGCTTTCAGTTTAAACCTGATGATTGGCTATTGTTTGGTAGTGAAACCACGGGCTTACCACCAGCAATTCTGTCAGATTGCGATGCTACCCTATATATTCCCATGAGCCAATCGGGGGTTCGCAGCTTGAATCTGTCAGTAAGTGTAGCAATTGGCTTATTTGAAACCCGTCGTCAGTTAGGTTATTTACAATAGTTGTTTACAATAATTATATACATTCATATTATTAAGTAAATATACTTAATAATATTCTAGAAACTTATTAAACAATTTATTTTATGACTGCAAAAATTTTCTCTAATAGCAAGAATATGTAAAACAATATACCAAAAATTGTATTTATTGGCAAAATGTAGTGGAAGATACTTACAAGTATAGTAAAGTTATTATAAGAAATTTGTATATGAAACTTGGGATATTGCCAAATTTGAATGATAGATTTTGATGAATTTAAAACATCCTAAACTAGGAACGAAATTGCTAAAATCCAGTCATGTCTTATATTTGAGCTATTTTGGCTTAATAAAGGACAGAAATCAGCCCAAAAGTAGCCGATAGTTAATACGGTTGTTTTTTAGGGAATAATCAACGTAAAGTCTCATGTTGAGAAGGCGGATGGAGTAGAAATATCTTGAAGATATCTACAGCAGGGGGCATAACTTTTCCAGAAGTCGCCGCAATTTAATTCTCAGCAGCGACTTGGACTTGGCAAATAGTTTGTCTAGTCCCCGCAATTGACGCAAGACAAGCGCGGATAATGGTAAAAAGTTAAGATAAATCGTCCTAAGTGGTGTTAGGAGTGGTGTTAGGAGTGGTTCAGACAAGTAAACACTGCAAAATTTAAATTTTGCTAGCAGGTGTTGTGAACTTGTCTACATCAGAGAAACAGGTTAATCTTGCGTAAGCATCTCTGGTGAATGTGATCTCGATCTATCGTTCGTTGCGATCTAAATCATTGACTAGTATCCAACTGAAAAATCGAGATCAATTAAGCGCTAGCGATCAATAGGAGGTCGTCTTTGAAACGAGCATTAAAAAAGAGAGTAAAAGCTGTGTTGAACAATAACCCCAGCAGCGATGATGCCCCGGTAGAACTGCTAAATGTGATGAATCCAAAAGTGAACAGCCGGGTGCGGACAAAAGCAGCAATGATTGGCTTGGCAATCTCTATGGGAGCAACCAGCCTTTTGGTGACTCGACAAAGCGATCAAGCCCAAGCAGCAGTGCCAGTAGGCAGCCAAAAGGCAACCTCAACAATTCCTGCTGTTCCTGACACCAAGGTGAAATTCGCCTCCACTAAGCTCGAGTCCCAAGCAGTCTCATCAGTGAGCGTGCCGGAAAATCCTGTAATCGTGGAACCAACGGCAGTCTCACAAGTGCCTGGGCTTGAAGCTAAATGGCAAGTCGCGGCAAGTGGAATATCTTTGCAAGTTCCTGCATCAAACACGTTTTCTCAAACAAACGTAGGTTATAAAAATTCCACTTACCTAAAGCCCAAAGTGGCACAGGGATTGAACAATACCTTAGCCGAAACTAGTTTTCCAACAGTCAATAATCTGTCTGACTATAGTGTTGATAGTACAAACGCATCACTAACTGTCCAGCCACAAATAGTGGCAACATCTGGCGCAGCTAACAGTGAAATAAATGCACAACTGAAGGCGCAACAAGAGTTCGCACTAAATCGCTTACAAGAAAAGTCAAACCGTTTAAGAAAAAGTCTGGCGCAGTCACAGTCTGGAGAGACCCAAAATTTATCACAAGCTGATATAGAATTGGCGCTGCCGACAACTGTGGTTGAGAAAACTGCATTAGCAGTCCAGTTAGACACTTCTAGCAATGCAAGCCAAGCGAACCTGATATCGAAGTTAAAAAAGAAGACACAGACAAGTGCATCTGTACCATCGGCGCCAATAGTGATTGCCTCCTCGACACATACAGCGTACGAAGTTAAGCCTGGAGATACACTAGCAGCGATCGCCAGCAGATACAATACTTCAGTATCAGAACTAGTTAAAGCGAACAACCTCAATAATCCCAATGAGCTGCATATTAGTCAAAAACTAGTTATTCCTGCTGTTAAAGTTGAGGCAACTATAGCGAGTCAGCCCACTTTTGTGGAGTCTAGCAAAACTCCTCATGTTGCTACCTCCGCTTTGAATATTGGTAGTGCCAACTCATATCTACCTAGTTTACCATCACCAACTATTGCCAACAAAAGTAGCGTTGCTGTCCCTACACCAGTAACTGTACAGATTCAGGCAAATAGTGCGACCGACTTAGAAACTGCCTCCCCTACAGCTAAGTCTTATGGCATCGGTGGTGATATTCCAACGCCGCAAGCTTTTGCAGAAATGCAACAGCCTAATACACCAGTAAATAGAGTAGCAAGGGTAAACAATACCTATAATGACCGTTTGCGGGGATTACAAACGGAAATCCAGAGATTACAGCAGAAATATCGCGCTCAACAGTCTGGTAATTTAATTGCGCCAGCAACAGGGATTGAAGCTAATAATGCTGCAATACTCACTCCTATTTCTACTCCCAATAATTTCACCGCACCTAACCCTGTTTCTAGAACCAATAGAGTAGCAATACCAATTCCAGTTCCGACACCGATTCAAGGCAACTATAGCGTTCAGCCAGTTAAGCCCCAATTCCAGACTACTGCACGTGCTACCGAAGCAGTAAACCCAGAGTTCTTGCCTAATCTAGGTTCTGCTAGTCAGTGGACTCCATCTGGCACTCAATCTGCCACAAGGGTCGCAACGCCTTCTGGAAGAGTAAATGCCTCTGACTCTTTAGGAAAGATGCGAGGAACCACAGTTTCTCCACAGATAATGCCGCCTTTAGCAGCAGTGGATCAATATCTTCCTAGACCCATTGACGAACTTACACCTCCTCCATCTATTTCAACCTTGGCTTATATCTGGCCAACGAAGGGTACTCTCACTTCTGGCTTTGGTATGCGCTGGGGAAGACCGCACAAGGGAATTGATATTGCTAACTCCACTGGCACGCCAGTTGTTGCCTCTGCTGACGGTACAATAGAGAAAGCTGGCTGGAACAATGGTGGCTACGGCAACCTCGTCGAAATCCATCATCCTGATGGCAGCAGCACTCGTTATGCTCATAACAGCAAGATTCTGGTGCAACCGGGTCAACAGGTACACCAAGGAGAAACAATTGCTTTAATGGGTACTACTGGTCACAGCACTGGCCCACACAGCCACTTTGAAATTCATCCATCAGGTAAAGGTGCTGTTAATCCAATAGCCTTCCTACCGCAACGCCTGTAATTCTTAGTTGTCTTTAACTAAATCATTGCTTTGTTAGAAGAGGGACTTTACCTCCCTCTTCTATTCCTATTAACTCAATAGGAATAGAAGTTCTAACAAAATTCCTAAAGGAGCTAGTATTGAGCAAATTTGTATGCTATATTAGCTAATGATTTCAAAAAGTCTGGCTCAGTAGCTCAGTTGGTTAGAGCACGGGACTCATAAGCCTGGGGTCGTTGGTTCAACTCCGACCTGAGCCACTTTAAAAACAAAAATATAGGAGTGTTCAGCTTCTAGTCATCTGTACATTCACAAATTAATGTCGTTTTTCACACATTAATTTCGCTCTTTCACTAATTATTATCGTAGCTAGCCCCCAACCCTTCTCCCAAATTGAGAGAGATATTTAAGGTGAGGACTTTTGATAAACATAATTTTGAGCCACTTTCCAATAGCGCGAGAACCGTTTCAAGTCAATATAGCCGTCATAGTCAAAAAACGGTTCTACCTCTAAAACTTCTACTGCTATAGAACGCTCAATTTGATTACAGATATCATCAAATCGAGGACTGGGACTATCGGCTGTGACAACTAAATTGGCATCATGTTCTTGAGCAAAAGCTAAAATTTCTTGTGCCACATTGCCACGGCGAATAATAACAGGTAACTCTAGCAAACATTCGTAGATGAAAGTCAGACGTTTAAAACTCAATTGCCATTCCTCTATCAAAGCCTCATCCCAAACCCAGATAGCTGGGGCATCAGGGTATTTTTGCAATGTGGGATTATTTGGACTGAGGCAATCTCCATGTACCCAAACAATTGGTTTATTCATTTTTTACTTTTCTTTCCACGTGGCCAACTTTGGCTATTAGCTCGTTTACTAAATTCGCCTTTAGGAAAAAGTCGCTGTTCTAATTCTTCATAGCTGCCTTCAAAATCACAATGACCATAAAGGGGACATTTATGGCAATAAATGTTTTTGGTATAGCGTTCTAAGTTTTCACGATTGAAAAAATACGGTTTCTGACTAAAAGTGCTAGCAACCCACTGCCATGACATATTATTACTAGCAGGATCTCCATCTAAAAGATGTTCCAAAAACCATTTGGCTCCTGCTTGCCAACGAATACGCCGCCAATGGACAATATAAGCAGCTAGCCACATTCGTGCGTGGTTATGTAAATAGCCAGTTTCTCTCAAATCACCACTGAAACTGTCAATGCAAACTCTGCCTGTAGTTCCTTCTCTAATATCTTGCGGCAATTTTGGTGCATATTCGCTCACACTGTAACCTGTTTTGTACTCTTCCTGGTCTTTCCAAATTCCATCCCCTAACTTGATATACAATCGTTGCCAGTAGTCGCGCCAACCTAACTCATTAATTAGTTTCGTAGCTTCATCTTGGTTTTGTACCTGGTCAAGGACGTAATCTCGAATTTCTTGTAAACTCAAAACACCATAGCGGATATAAGGCGAAAGTCGCGTGACTGCACCTGTGAAAAAATTACGTGTTTGGGCGTAGCGAAGTGGGTCGATTTTTTGCAGCGCTTCTTGTGCTGCTTTGTGTCCTCCCACAGTTTCGCTGATGTGGTCATCGCGTTCTGCTGCACCTGGGAATTGTTCGCGCAGGTAGGCCACCAACTCATCACGGTTGGTAAATTGGCGTTGCATATCTTTAGTCATGTGAACTTTAAAGGGTGGGAATAAATAAAAATATCTGTAGGTTAAGTTATTATTATCGCGGATCAATATAAGCGATCGCTCTCATCCTGATGAGAGAACTTAAGCAAAGATGAATGAGTGCGATCGCATTGATGCCTATTTTCTCCAGCTTATCAGTAAGTAAAGCTAAGATATCAGATAAATCTGTCACTTTTCAAGACGATAAGCCTGTGCATCAATCTTAACTGCCAAAATACTGACAACCCTGATAATCTACTACGCTGTCAAAGCTGCGCCTCTGAATTGCTACTAAAAGGATGTTATCAAATAACACGACCTATAGGCAAAGGTGGCTTTGCTAGAACATTTGAGGTAAGTGACAAAACAATACAGGTATGGCCAAAACGCATTCTAATCGGGCATTCAGAGTGCATTAATTGTCTTGCCATTAGTCCAGATTCTCAAATACTAGTTAGTGGTAGCGATGACAAAACAATAAACTTATGGAACCTCAATACTGGGGAGAAAATTTGTACTCTTCTAGGACATACAGGACTAGTTTTGAGTGTAGCATTTAGTCCTAACGGTAAGAATTTAGTGAGTGGCAGTGATGACGGAAAAATTAAACTTTGGGATCTCAGTACCAAAGAAGATATTTGTACTCGCAATGGGCATTCAGGTAGCGTGAATGCACTTGTGTTTAGCCTTGATGGACAAATTGTTATTAGCGGTGGTGGGGACAATATGATCAAGATGTGGCGAATATATTAGCTAGAGACAAAAGTAACAGACCTATTTATATGAATTGAGAAGCTGCTAATTAATTTTAGACACTGACAAATAATAACGAGCGCTCAATATATGTAGAATTATAAAACGCTCACAATCTCTCAGACCCTCATCATGAGCAACATTCCCCAAGTCGGACAACCTGCGCCAGATTTCTTCACCCCTGACCAAAATGGTAATGCAGTTACTTTCGACGACCTCAGCAGTCAGTGGGTTGTCCTCTACTTTTATCCCAAAGATGACACACCCGGTTGTACCACCGAAGCGAAAGATTTCACCGAGTTGTATCAAGACTTCAGCGAACTGGGAGCAAAAATCTTAGGTGTAAGCCCAGATTCAGGTAAATCCCATTGTAAATTTATCAGCAAACATAACTTGTCAATTACCCTTTTAAGTGACCCAGAACATATTTTGACAGAAGCCTACGGTGCTTGGCGCTTAAAAAAATTTATGGGCAAAGAATATATGGGTGTTGTTCGCTCAACCTTTCTAATTTCACCTGATAAAATTATTGTCTATACTTGGCCTAATGTGAAAACCAAAGGTCACGCTCAAGCAGTTTTAACTAAATTACAGGAATTAGCAGCCACCTAACGCAACTGAATGCAGGTATAGTTACAGCAATGCTACGTAATATTGCTCTAGAAACTGCCAGCGTGATAATTAAGGTCAAGCGAAAATTAATTATATAAATTATGGTTCAATTTATCCAAGCACAAAATGTCGGGCTTGCCTATTTGGAAGAAAGATTTAATCTACAGCTAGCCGAAGATGAGGCATTCTTTACAGAATGGTTTGAAAATTTACCGGAAATTACAGATTTAGAAAACCAAGATTTAGACAGAGTAAAACTTCATTTTTTACGTTTAATTAAGCGTCCTCCTTTATCAGAGGAAACGGTGAAATTAATAGTTTTATCTCCTTTACTCAATTTAGCTGGATTTTATGATGAGCCTTTTTATATGAGAGGCGAGCAATCAATAGAAATTTCTACGGAAGATGAAGGAGAAATTATTAGAGGTATAATTGATATTTTAGTTATTCAAGAACAATTATGGTTGTTAATAATTGAATCTAAAAGGTCTAGCTTTTCTCTTTTGGAAGCCATACCTCAAGCACTTGTTTATATGCTAGCTAATCCTAATCAAGACAAACCTAGTTTTGGATTAGTAACAAATGGTAGTGATTTTATTTTTGTAAAACTTACTAAAGAAAATATACCAAAGTATGCTTTATCTGATGAATTTACACTTTTGAAACGAAAAAGCGAACTGTATCAGGTTCTAAGTGTATTAAGAAATTTGAGTCAAATTTTGAGTTAATTTATGTCTATTCGCCCTATCTACCTTGATTGTCACGCTACCACACCTGTAGATGAACGGGTATTAGCAGCAATGCTTCCTTATTTTACAGAACACTTTGGCAATCCAGCTAGTATTAGTCACGTTTACGGTTGGGAAGCAGAAGCTGCTGTGAAGCAAACACGAGAAATTTTAGCAGCAGCAATCAACGCTACACCAGAAGAAATTGTTTTTACGAGTGGGGCAACAGAAGCAAATAATCTAGCTATTAAAGGTGTTGCCGAAGCTTATTTTAAAAAAGGTCAGCATATTATTACTATTGCCACTGAACATAGTGCAGTGATCGATCCTTATAATTATTTAAAAAATCTCGGTTTTGAAATTACTATTCTCCCTGTCCAAAAAGATGGATTGATTGATTTAACTGAGTTAAAAAATGCTTTCCTTCCTGAGACTATTTTAGTATCGGTGATGGCTGCAAATAACGAAATTGGCGTATTACAGCCATTGGCAGAAATTGGGGAAATGTGCCATGAACACCAAATCCTATTTCACACCGATGCTGCCCAAGCTATTGGTAAAATTCCCTTGGATGTGCAAGCGATGAAAATTGATTTGATGTCGCTCACAGCACATAAAGTATATGGGCCCAAAGGTATTGGAGCGCTGTTCGTCCGCAGGCGCAACCCCAGAGTGCAACTAGCTCCCCAGCAGCACGGCGGCGGACACGAGCGGGGGATGCGCTCTGGTACATTGTATACACCGCAAATTGTCGGCTTTGGCAAAGCTATAGAAATCGCTTTGGCTGAACAAAAGACAGAAACCCAACGCCTCACCCAGTTAAGACAAAGATTGTGGCAACAGCTTTCGCAAGTTGAAGGAATTCATTTCAACGGACATCCTCAACAGCGATTGGCGGGAAACTTGAATATCAGTGTTGAGGGAGTGGATGGAGCCGCACTTTTGTTAGGATTGCAGCCAGTAATGGCAGTTTCTTCTGGATCTGCTTGTTCGTCAGCAACTACTGCACCTTCCCATGTTCTTACAGCACTTGGATATTCAGAAAAGCTAGCTTATGCCTCAGTGCGGTTTGGTATTGGACGGTTTACTACAGAAGAAGAGATTGATATTGTGGCGAAACATGCGATCGCTACGATTCAAAGTTTACAAAATCAACAGTAAGTATGAATGTCTCTAAACCTGGGTCATCATATTAACTGCTCTATAGCGATCGCCTGCTCAATGATCATCTTTTCCATAATTGCTATATTCTGCTTCCAATCTCATACTTGTCAATACTCCACTACCTGAATCTTTACCAATACCCACAAGCCTTGGAAGAAGCACAGGAATTGGATTTAGATTATCGTTGTATAGTGGACAAACTTTGTTTGTTGAAAATTATTGATGTGAACAAGTCAATCCTATGACTACATCTTAGTTTTTTCTATTTTTTAGGAAATCGAACATTAGGTGATGGTACGTTCGATAATAGGATTAATTATTGAATTTAAGGAGCTTTAGTGTGTGATTCAACCGAAAATAGCATCTTACGGTTCTTGGAAATCTCCTATTACAACAGACTTAATTACTGCCCGTACAATCGGATTGGGGCAAATAGCTCTTGATGGCGAAGACATTTATTGGAGCGAGTTACGACCGTCTGAACAAGGTAAAACTGTAATTGTAAAACAGAATGTCAACCATCAAATTCAGGATATAACTCCTATCCCTTTCAATGTACGTACCCGTGTTCATGAATATGGTGGTAACTGTTTTTTAGTCGTTGATGGTACTGTTTACTTCAGCAATTTTGCAGATCAACGTCTCTATCGTCAGGAGATGAATACTGAACCACAAGCTATCACACCAGAAACTGCTGTGCGCTATGCAGACGGAATTTTTGACCGTCAACGCCACCAAATTATTTGTGTATCTGAGGATCATACTATTGCTGGTCGTGAGCCGATCAATACACTAGTGAGTTTGGGATTAGAAGGAGATAGCAGAACTTTAGTCTCAGGAAACGACTTTTACGCTTCACCACGTCTTAGTCCTGATGGCTCACGCTTGGCTTGGCTGGTTTGGAACCATCCAAATATGCCGTGGGATGGAACTCAACTGTGGGTAGGAGAACTTTTAGCAGATGGCAGTTTAGGTAATACTCAACAAATTGCAGGTGATGTCAATGAATCCATATTCCAACCGGAGTGGTCTAGCGATGGCAAAGTGTACTTTGTCAGCGATCGCAGTGGTTGGTGGAATCTCTACCGTTGGCAAGATGGAAATATCGAAGCATTGACACAAATGGAGGCAGAGTTTGGTTGTCCCCTATGGGTTTTAGGCGCGTCGACATATTCTTTCGAGTCTGCTAACCGCATTATCTGCACATATAGCCAACAAGGTATTTGGTACTTAGCAAGTCTTGACACAACAACAAATCAATTGAAACTATTGCCAACTCCATATACAGAAATTAGTGGTGTCAAAGCAACTACAGGAAAAGTAGTTTTTCGCGCCAGTTCTCCAACTGAGTTAACAGCTATTGTACAACTTGATTTGGCTACTGAAAAATTAGAAGTGTTACGCCGCTCTAGTGATGTCACGATTGATCCTGGTTATCTTTCCCTGCCACAGCCAATTGAGTACCCGACAGCCGACGGTCAAACTGCCTATGCTATATTTTATCCGCCCCAAAACCGTGATTACACTGCTCCTGAAACTGAAAAGCCTCCTGTGATTGTCAAAAGTCACGGTGGCCCAACCGCAGCTGCTTCTAGTGACCTCAGCTTTGAGATTCAATACTGGACTAGCCGAGGTATAGCAGTTTTAGACGTAAATTATGGTGGTAGTACAGGTTATGGGCGAGAGTATCGCCAAAGATTAGATGGTCAGTGGGGAATTGTGGATGTTGATGATTGCGTCTTTGCTGCGTTGTACCTTGTAAACCAGGGTATAGTTGACGGCGAGCGTTTGGCAATTTCTGGTGGTAGTGCGGGTGGTTATACAACACTTTGTGCCTTGACTTTCCGTAATACTTTCAAAGTCGGTGCCTGCTACTATGGAGTCAGTGACTTAGAAGCTTTAGCACAGGATACACATAAATTTGAATCGCGTTACTTGGAACGTTTAATTGGTGCTTATCCACAACAGCGTCAGATTTATCAACAGCGCTCACCAATCAACCATACCGATCGTCTTGCTTGCCCAATCATTTTTTTCCAAGGGCTAGAAGATAAAGTTGTTCCACCAAATCAAACACAAGCAATGGTAAAAGCGTTGCAGATTAAAGGTCTGCCAGTAGCTTACATTCCCTTTGAGGGTGAGCAGCATGGCTTTCGCAAAGCCGAAAATATCAAAAAATCACTAGAAGCTGAACTCTACTTTTATTCACGTATTTTCTCCTTTGAACTGAGTGAACCAATTGAACCAATAATTATTGAAAATACCCCTTTCTAAATTTTATAGCAGGAGGCAGGAGGCAGGAGGCAGAAGGTAAAACTATTACTATTCCTAGCTTTCACTCTTTTAAAATGTCCTAACCTATGTGACTACGGCTATACCTACTATGTCAGCGCGATGGCAACTGTGTTAAAAACTTCTCGGTGTTTCATAATTGTTAGTGATTTAAATTGCAAAAAATTTAGACTGATAGAGAATATTTATCAGGTTTTTGGCAATTTTTTAGTTTTGGGTACTAATACCAATTCGTAATTCGTAATTAAGAAAGCTAGACTATATCTGGGTTTGAGGGTTTGAATGTATTGCCTCATTTTCGAGAATTGGTATAAATTAAACACGATAGGGATGCATAGTTATACGTCCCTATCGTGTAATCAAGTTTTAGATGCTGAAACTTTAGTTTTTATTATCGCCAATGTTGGGGTATTTTCAGATTTTCCGGTAGGATAGTTGTGCGATCGCCAATTGCTTGTGCAATCTGCTGTGATTCTACATTTTCTGAGCCGCTCAAGTTTGCTCCACAGAGATTAGCTTCTTGGAGATTAGCTTCTTGGAGGTCAGCGGTACTCAGTAATGCACTTTCTAGATTAGCGCCAGCCAGTTTTGCTCTTTGTAAGTTACTACCAATCAGGTTTGCATCTTGGAGATTGCTACCCTCGAAGTTGACTTCTTCCAAGTTGGCATCACAAAGGATTGCTCCTTCCAAGTTGGCATCACAAAGAACTGCTCCTTCCAAGTTGGCATCACAAAGGATTGCTCCTTCCAAGTTGGCATCGTAAAGGATTGCTTGGGAAAGGTTCGCTTTTCTAAGAGCTGCGCCTTGGAGATTGGCTTCTGGGAGGATTGCTTTTTGCAGGTTGGCTTCATAGAAGATTGAGCCACAAAGATAGGTCACTGATAAGTCTGCTTCACAGAGGTTTACTCTGGTAAAATTGACCCATTGCAAGTTAGCTCCGACAAAAATTGCTCTAGAGAGATTAGCTTCTGTTAAGTCTGCATTACTGAGGTCTGTATTGCGTAAGTCGAGTTTCTGATTGACCGGATCTTTATATGAGTCGCGTCTACCAATGACAGTTAAGGCTGTTTGAATATCTGTAGGAAGTTTTGATGATTGCAGTAAATCATTCTCGTATTCCATATTCACCGGGGCATTCTCGCGGATAAAAGCAGCGAGGATTTCCATGATTGTCCAATGATCTTTTGGAGAATCTTTGGCAATTTGTTCTAAAGCATAAATTGCGGCAAATCGCGTTTCAATCTTTTCATTTCCCAGTTGTTCAATCGCTTTAGAAAAGCGTTCGGAAACAATTTCTTGTGGAGTTGATTGTGTCTGATTAATACAATTTACAATATTGTTATCCCAAGCTAGTGTTCCAGCTAGGAGTTGCGTTAAAAAGCTGTGATTCTCATCTAAAGAAAGTCTGGAAGTATAGTAACCATTAAGAATTAATGCCAATCCCCCAATAATTATGGCAATTATTGTTAATGCTTGAGTGATGTATTCAATTTTTTCTTGATTTGAAAATCCTTGAATATTTTCAAAAAATAATATAATTAGAGTGAATGATAAAATAAATATAACTGAGACAAATATCAATAAAGTTGCGAGTCCATTGGTCTTCATGAAAGACATGTCATAAGTCTTCATATCTGACTCCTTACGGAAATAAATTTAGGTTGATTCTAAGAGTATCTGCCAAGTTATGATAGAGTAAAAACACGGATAAAATGAGCTAAATATTAAATCTACTATATAAAAGTTATATATATAACAATCCTGAATCATTCACAATCAATAAGATTATCGACTTCTTAGAGAAGTCAGTGAGGTGATTATTTACGAATGATTAGACATTTGGTGCAGTCAAATATGCGTTAATAACTTGCAAAAAATAAATTATCCTAAATTATAGCAGGAGGCAGCTATGCTGGAGGTAAAACTATTACTATTCCTAGCTTTCACTATTTTAAAATGTCCTAACCTATGTGACTGCGGCTATATCCCTCTTCTGTCACTTTCCGGTTATTCTAAATAAAAGGATTAGAAGAAAAAACTCTGC
>NZ_JBALDC010000082.1:0-26986 GCF_036917575.1 Nostoc sp.
AAATTGAGAACGTTAATTCGGTACTTTCTGTCCGTTGTGCTTACCTTAATGGAACACTCACTATTTGATGTTTTCGCCAAAGTGGGATGCTCCCCTTTAACAGTCACTACCTTTGAATTTGAGCATATCATTCCCTTGTCATCTGGTGGGGAAACTGTATTTGAAAATCTCTGCTTGGCTTGCCCATCTTGTAATCGTTATAAAGCAACTCGTCAAACAGCAATTGACCCTAATACTCAGAATGAGGTTAAACTATTTAATCCACAACAGCAATTATGGACAGACCATTTTACTTGGAGTGAAGATACTACAGAAATTGTAGGGCTTACAACCATTGGGAGAGCAACAATTTCTACTTTAAAAATGAATCGTTTGCAATTGACTCGTGTGCGGAAAATGTGGGTGAGAATGGGTGAACATCCACCAAATATTTGAACAAGTGCAAAATATAAAAAGCAAGTTGTAGTCTTATAAAGTAAGCTGTCATAAATATTTACAAAAATCGGAAAGTTATTAATCAAATGCTGAACTGGAAAAAATCACGATCGCAGATTCTACTAATGTATGCGCTATTGGGAGCGATCGCACTGTTGATGCTCTTTCCTTTACTATGGCTAATTAGTACATCATTGAAATCGCCGACGGAAAATATTTTTCAGTCGCCGCCACAGTTGCTACCCAGTCAACCGACACTAAATAACTTCTCTAATGTGTGGAACTCTCTACCTTTTGGACAATACCTGTATAACAGTACCTTGGTATCAGTATTGACTGTGGGCTTAAACCTACTGTTTTGCGCCTTGGCTGCCTATCCGTTGGCCAGATTGTCGTTTGTGGGGCGAGACTGGATTTTTGTGGCGATTGTCTCTACGATTATGATTCCCTTCCAAATCGTGATGATTCCCCTTTATATTTTGACAGTTCAGTTGGGTTTGATAAATAGTTATTTGGGGATGATTTTTCCGAGTTTAGCTTCTGCCTTTGGTATTTTTCTGTTGCGTCAAGCTTTTATGAGTGTCCCCAAAGAGATAGAAGAAGCCGCTCGGATGGATGGCAGCTCAGAGTTAGGATTATGGTGGCATATTATGTTACCAGCAATTCGCCCAGCACTGGTAACTTTAGCTATTTTCGTATTCATTGGTGCTTGGAGTGACTTTTTATGGCCTTTAATTGTCATCCAAAATGAAAATTTATACACTCTTCCTTTGGGAGTCGCAAAGCTAGCAGGGACATTCTCTCTTGACTGGCGCTTGGTAGCTGCTGGCTCAGTGATTGCGATCGCCCCAGTATTATTACTATTTTTGTTTTTACAACGTTACATTGTACCTACAGAAACAGGGAGCGGGGTCAAGGGTTGAATAAGAAAATGGAGATGCACGAACCTGGACAAAAACTAATGACTAATGACTAATAACAAATTTAATAAGCACCAGTCTTTTTAAATACCACCCAGATAGTCTTAATAATCAGACTCAGGTCATAAGTTACAGACCACTTGTGTTGATAATCGATATCCATTTTGACAATGGTTTCAAAGTCTGTAATGCTAGAACGCCCATTAGCTTGCCATTCTCCAGTAATTCCTGGTTTGACTCGCAATCTATCCCAGTGGTGTGGATCGTAATTACTGACTTCATCAGCAGTAGGTGGACGAGTACCAACTAAACTCATGTCCCCTAACAAAACATTCCAAAATTGAGGAAATTCATCCAAGCTAGTACGCCTCAAAAATTTACCAACAGGAGTAATGCGAGGATCGTCAATGGATTTAAAGATGTGACCTTTGGCTTGGTTCTCAACCAAATGCTTGAGTTTGTCAGCATCGACTATCATCGAGCGGAATTTCCAGATGCGGAAAGTTTTTCCGTTTAAACCACAGCGAATTTGGGAATAAAATATTGGACTTGGCTCATGAATAAAGGTAACAATTGCTACGGGAATTGCTATCATAAATGTAACAATCAGCCCCACAATGGCTCCAACAATGTCAATTAATCGTTTTCTGACGCTTAACGTTGACGGGTGTGAAGGCTGTTCTAAACAATTAACTGAATAAAGATAAAGATTATTCACAAGGGCTAACTTAGTTTTATAAGAGTAATTTTTACATCAATAGTGTAGACATAGACATAATTTTTAAGCGATTTTTACTACGATTGTTGTTACTCCTAAATCTCGAAGATACGCATATTTTAACCAATATAAAAACCAAAAGCTCAAAATTTACAGAATCTTTCAATTAAACTAATAGATTGTAAATCTACGGTATTTTCGCCATTTAATAAATAAAGATATTAATATTGTACACATCTAAAAAGTTACTGAAATAAAGTATTATTAGTGTTAAAATACGGTGTGAATAAACTACTCATTCAAAATAAATGAAACGCTTATGCTGTATTCATTTTTAGTTTTTAATTTTTAATTTTTAATTCCGCCTTTTTGAAAAATTCCAAATGCTTACGTTATCAGCATTTGGAATTTTGAGTAATATTCTTATTTTTTCTAGCGCGATGTACTAGTCTCAACGATCAACCTCTAAGACGAAATTTACCATATATGGTTCCTCCAGTGATTGCTGATTACTAGCCTTGATTGCATCTAGATAGCAACGCCAAGACAACAGTTGTTGAGAATTAGGACGATAAGTCAGATTTCCTTGTTTTTCAAAAAGTGGTGCTGTGGCGATCGCCTGATAGTCAGGATTTTCTTGCGAACTCTGGGTAAGCCAGGTTGATTCTGCAACCGAAGGTATCAAACCGGAAGGCAGCTCACCTTCCAAAAAAGCCAGCAGCCGTTGCTGACAAATGTGAGTATTAATCCCACGACCCTCAAATAACTGGATAACTTCACTGAAAGATAAGGGACGGTCTGGTAGCAGTCGCAATAATTCTGTAAACAAGAAATAATCAGTGTATTGTTGCCTGGGTATATCTAAAATCTGAGGATGCAGAGGCAGCATCGCCAAACCATAAGCAACTCGGCTGCAATTGGGAGCGCCGTTTTCGCCGAGATATAAATCTTGAATAATCTTAGTGCTAGGAAGTTTTTGGCGTAACCAGCGATTCACCGTCCCAACACAAGCCACTCCACCAGTCAGGATAGCTTGATTAATAGCTTCTGTGGGGATGCCACGAGCTACCAATAACTTGTTAAGTTCTCGGTTCAGGCGGCGGACAAAGGGAATAAATACCTGGCTTTCTAAGTCTCGTCGCTGCAAAACCCACAGCTGATCGGCTAATTCCAAAGTAAAAGAGTCTTGGTGTTGCAAAATCAGCTTTAGGGCTAATGCTGCATCTAATACCGCTTGTCCTAGTAGAGAACTTTCTAGACGCTGCTGGAGACGAATTCGAGCGGTGATATCTGGTTCTCCGACTCTGGGTAGTTCTAATTCTTCCAACCCTAAAGTCTGCCAACGCATTTGGTCTAAACCGGGGATCGACGGTTGCCATTGCCAAGGATTACTCGTGGTAGTTTTGCCATCGCTTGGTGTTTCTAGGCGTGATTGCCGAGATTTAGGTGGCAATAGCAGTTGGCAGATAATATCTTGTTCGATACCCTTGCCAGCATAAGCAAAACTGTGGAGCATGAAATCATTGTATGACAATTGCTGCAAGGTTTCGGGTAGATTCACCAGCAACATTTCTGTAGCAGTTGTGCCAATATTAATCACAAGAGTGTTGCCAACAATAGGATGTTCGCTAGTTTTTGCTGGATGAGAACCTTGAGCATCGCTTAGTTTTACTTGCTCACCATTAGCAGCATCGAGTTCCGAAAGTAGACTAGCGATCGCTTCTTCGACAAAAAAGACTTGCTGCGGATGTTGGATGAGTTTGCTAGTGAGTAAAGCTTCCCGCACGTTAAAGCGGTATTGTTCCGACCAGCTAGATGGACAGGTACAAATTACACCAGCAATATTATTGATAATTTGGGGAAAATTTTGTTCGCCGATCCCAACAGCAGCAGCCATTAAACTAGGAGTGGTACTTGTTTTTTCGGATTTGAGGGTTAATAGTAATTTAGATAGCGATCGCACAACCCAAATTAAAGGCCCTGCCGAAAAGTCATTTAATTGCAAAACAGGTTCCCATTTCTGTCTTTCGCTCTTGTAGGGAATGGCTACTTGTAGATAAGGCTTCAACTGCGCCGAGTAAAGATTATTTTTCCTCTGATCTGTTGTTGATTTCGGTGTTGCAGGAGTGGTAGTCGAGCGATCGGGCACTTTATCTTGGGCAACAGCCGCAGGTGCTGTCTGCTCGTGTGTCTCGATGGTTTCGTTTTCACCGTGGGGTACAGAAGCTGTAGGCAGATAAACCTCTGTTGGTAAACGAAACGATTGCTGAAAAGAACTTGTTCCCGACGGATTTTCTGCTGACCAGTAAATAGGATGTACAACAAAAGTAGAGCGATTTAATAATGTGGCGGAAATTCCTGTTGTACCTAAATCAATTCCTAAATACCAGACTGATTCTAGAATATTGGGCGAGATTTCTAAATTGTTTATAGAGTTGGCAATTGGAGGTAAAGAACTTTCTAGAACAGGAGTTGTGACTTCCTTTTTTTCAATTTCTACCTGGGGAACTACCAAGCCGGAGAAAGCAGTAGTTGATGTATTCTCTGCTATTTGAAGATTTTCAAGGGAAGTTGTGTCTTGAATGTTATCAAGTGGTTGTGAGAAAACATCCAAGTTGGTAGCTGGCTGTGACTCAGAATTTAGCTGCCGATCAAAATTAGCTAAATCCTGATCTAATTGTTGCAACTGTTCTTGATCTAAAGAAATATCTGGTACGGCTGGAGACTGGTTTGACTCAATAAAAAGTAAGTTTTCCTGGGGTGAAGCAGCAATGTAGTTATCTGAAGACAGTTCGGAGCGATCGTTGTTAATTGATACTTCCGATGTAGCGATACTTTCTGGTGCGTTCGCTTCGCGTAGCTTGCTTCCCTGTAGGGGTACGGTAGGCTCTGCCAACGCAATTTCTGGTACTTCGGGAGTAACTGGTGCTGTAGTTATAGCATTATCCTCAAAAGAAGAGACTTCTAGCAATTGCAGTTCACTATCTGTATCAGGCAATAGGTCAGTTGCTGTAGATGTGGCATTATCCCCAAAAGATGAGACTTCCAGCAATTGCGGTTCGCTATCAGCATCAGGCAATAAGTCAGATAGGGTATTAATTGTATCAACATTAGCTGGCTGAGTACTGATTTGTGGCAAACTGTCTATTTGTGGAGTATAGAAGCTAGTAGTCTGCCAACCCAAAGATGCTGGGTGAGGGCTGGGGAAAGGGAAAAGGGAAAAGGGTAAGGGATTTAAAACCTTTCCCCCTTCCCCCTTACCCTTTTCCCCGCCAAGTTCACTTGGCGAACTGCTAGGAGGTGAGTCTAGGTCAGTATCCTCTGCAAAAAATAGTTCTTCCTGTGGCTCTGATGAATCAGTGGTTTCGCTTAAAGTCTCTTGAGTTGAAAGACCCATATCTGGAGTCATAAGCGCAGAATCGACGGTTGAAGAGACAGGCGGAGTCTGTGTGATGTTCAACGGTGATGGAGAGGTTGTGAAAGCAGATAATTCATTTGTAGGAACATCGAGGCTGGAATTATTAACATCACCAGCATCAAACAAACTGGCGTAAAGTTGGTCTACTTCATCACCAATTGCCGCAGAAATATCTTGCGGTAATTCGGTCGGGGTTTGAGAATATTCAGATTCAGATGAGTCTACACCAAGTTGCAACAGCACTGCATCTAGATCCTCTGTGAGGGTAGTCTCCTGTTGTTCAAAAGTAATTGTGAGTGGAGATGAAGTTTCTGGCTGTATAAGCTCCAATGGTTGAGGCGCAACTCCAGCAGCAATCTCGGCTGGTTCAGTTAATGATGGTAGTGTCTCAGATTTTCCTCCCAGCAAAGATGACTGCGAACTAAGGGATTCTTGTTGCAAATGCTGGGTCAAATTGTTGACAAAGCTGGCCATCAGCTGTTCGCCTTGTATCCCCTTGCTATGCATTCTTGCTAGTGCTTGGGACAGAGATTCGTAATAAGTATTAATGTTGCGCTGTAGTGCTTCAAAGACTACATTCACCGTCCCATCCAGTGATAATAGGCGTTGATCCAACTCCCTAGCTAACTTAGTTAACCGCTCCACATCGTTAGAGGATTCTAATAAAGATTGATTTGCAGAGGTTGCGTAATTAATACCTCCTGAAGAACTAGCGGAATTTTCCTTTGTTTGTCCAATCAGTGGTGTTAAAGTTGGCACAAGGTGACTCATGAGTACCTGTAAAAACTCGGTAATCATTTGCTCCTGGTTTGTCAACTGCTGCGCTAAGGAGTAGTTTTGCAATCGCTTTTGCTCTAGCTGCCGAATTTCCTGTATGAGCGTGGCTCGCTCTTGCAAAAGCAATTCTAATTCAGATCGCAACGGCTGAATCAATCTCGAAAATTCATTATTTAATTCTCCTGCGCCAATAGTACTCGGTTCCTGACTGAGTTCAGGTTGCGGTAGTGGATATTGGTTGTAATCGCGCTCGATAAATTTTGTTAACAAAGGCGATCGCGGTTCTTCAGAAAACTCTTTTGAGATGCTGCTCTCTAATACTTCTTTTTCTTGTAACCTCACCAAGAAGTCGCGAATTCGCTCTAAAACTTCTTTAGGCTCTTGCGCCTGACCAGACAGAAATCTAGACAGGCGCTTGCCACCGCTGGCAAGTAAGTTGTCAATGTCTGCGATCAGCTTTTGAATTTCATCTGTACTAAAAGTCACTTTTGTCACCTTACTTAGAAATGTATGTCAACTAATTGTGACAATTACTTTATAATCACCCTACTCCTATGGCGATCTTGCTACGCGCAGTGTCTACCATAGGATAAGTTTTGAGTGGCCAAAGCCGCTGCTTGGACTTATGACTGTCATTATGTTATGGATTACTGGGAGTCGTGGCAATCTTCAATCATCAAAGAGAACAAGCAGACAAGTTTCTCGTTGTCTCCCCCTCTCCTTGTCCTCTTCAGACAGCCTTTGCTCAAAAAGCTTAATTTTGCAGGTCATTGGTTGCCTATTTTTGAAAATCGCTAAAATACCTGAGCAATAATTTACTCCCTTTAGTATCATTAATGTTGTTTGGCTATATTCATAACTAATCAAGTTTGCAGTGCAGCCAGCCTCTAAGAAATACAACCGCAGGCTATAAGCTACTTTTTGCAAAACTCTTACCCCTTTAAACTTATAGGTAAAAATTATTTAGAAAAACTTCTTGTCGCTTTCTTGTTTAGCATAGTTTAGTTTTTTATTTGAAAGGGAGCTGTGCAATGATAGCTTAGGCTACAAATGGCGCTCTTGTTTATTGTGTGTACATAGCAGCTTGAATTAAAGATGTCGTAATGGAAGATCGATATAGCTTGCAAGCACAGGCTAATTCCTGGATGATCGCCTCTGCTCCCTTTTTTCAAGGGTTGCCAGAAACTGCTGTGGAGTCAGCCCTTACCCATCTCGTTACCCGCACTCACCCAGCCAATCAGGTGATTTTGCTGGAAAATGACTGGGGTGGTTCTGTGTATTTTATTATGGACGGATGGGTAAAAATTCGCACCTACAATCTGGAAGGAAAAGAGGTAACGCTGAATATTATCGGCAAAGGTGAATTATTTGGTGAAATGGCGGCGCTAGATGAAGCACCTCGATCCACGGATGTAATTACCTTGGCCCCAACGGTAATTGGTAGTATGCCTGCTCAGGATTTTGTCAAATTACTTCAGATAGAACCCTTGGCGGGAGTTCGATTGGCGCAACTAATGGCACGACGTTTACGGCAAGTAAATCGCCGATTACGGTTGCGGGAATCTGATAGTCAGTCAAGGGTAGCAGATACGTTGTTATTTTTGGCAGAAGGACAGGGAAAAAAAGGCCAAACCGGAACCGAAATCCCCAATTTACCTCATCGGGAATTGAGTAGTTTGAGCGGACTGGCGCGGGAAACAGTGACACGAGTATTGACAAGGCTAGAAAAAAAAGGCTTGATTAAACGGGATCAAGACACTATTTGTATTCCCGATTTGTCAGCCTTAGAAAGAATGATTGTTTAAAAACTTGTCAGATATGAGTATTTCAGATTCTCTCCCAGATGAACCGGAGGAAGATTCATCTTCTGAATCTCCAACTCCTCAGAATCATTGGTTAGATAAAGAACAGCAGTTAATGCCTCCTCAAATCAAAGCTGATGCGCCCTTGAGGATGGTAGAAACGGCATTTTTAGCCAGTACCGCTAGTCTAATTTGGTTTATTAATTTTTACTTTCCTTTAGGCCCAGTTTTGCGGATATTTTTTCCAGTGCCGATCGCTCTAGTTTATCTGCGTTGGGGCAAACGTGCGGCATGGATGGCAGCACTTACCTCTGGGTTACTGCTAACGGTATTGATGGGCCCAGCCCGCAGTTTGCTGTTTGTCATGCCCTACGGGTTCATGGGCGTGCTTTTGGGTGCGACGTGGTATCGTCGTCGTGTTCCCTGGATTGTTTCTATCATTTTGGGTACGCTGTTAGGTACTTTAGGAGTCTTTTTTCGGCTGTGGTTGCTGTCTGTTTTGTCGGGTGAAGACCTGTGGATTTATGTGATTAGTCAGGTGACTGAGTTCATTGAGTGGGTATTTTTTAACTTGAGTTTGTTGACGAGTCCCAGTGTATTTTTGATTCAAGTAGGAGCGATCGCTTTAATTATACTCAACAACTTTATCTACCTTTTTGTGGTACACCTAGCAGCATGGTTACTTTTTGACCGTTTGGGCAACCCGATTCCCCGCCCACCACAATGGGTACAAGTTCTCATGGATTATGAAGCATAGTCATTAGTCATTAGTCATTGGTTATTGGTTAAATGATGAGTTTTAACTAATAATCAATGCCCCATGCCCAATTCCCCATGCCCAATTCCCAAATCAGTATTTATACTCAAAAAGAACAGGGTGAACAATGGCTGCGACGGTATCGTGGTTGTCTACCCGTATTTGCTTGTGTTTTAGGATTTACTGAAACAGGTTTAATTCCAGGCATTTCAGCAGCCGGTCGCACTCCAGAGGATCGGAAATATACTGCTTGTGCCGATGCCGAATTTTTGTATTACGGCCCAGAACATAAAGCCCAATATCCCCTACCACCATTGGCGGCTGGAGCTTCACCCGTGCTGATTTCTCGCGCTGTATTTGAGTCACTAAAGATACCAGTTCATTTATTTAATGCTGGTTTACCCCAGACTCCTGCTGTACCAGTAATTGATTTAGGTGGCGCTGCTGCTAAGTGTTTAAGTAGAGGTGCTGCGATGGAAATTACAACGGTACATCACTTATTTGAACAAGGGCTACTTTGGGGAGAACGCCTAGCTGCCAATATCCAACAAGGATATCTGATTGTCGGTGAGTGCGTCGTCGGAGGTACTACAACTGCCCTGGCAATCTTAACTGGTTTAGGTATAGATGCTGCCGGAAAAGTTAACAGTAGCCACCCTGTTTGTAACCACGCACAAAAGTGGGCACTAGTGCAAGCTGGACTGGAGAAAATGAGGAAGAGTAAGAAGCAGGATGAGATATTTCAATCTCAAATCCGAAATTCTGTAGATCCCCTACAACTCGTCGCCGCCGTGGGCGATCCGATGCAAGTTGTGGTAGCTGGGATGGCGATCGCTGCTAGCCGTAGTTGTGGTGTAATGCTGGCTGGAGGGACGCAGATGCTGGCGGTTTATGCGTTGATGAGTGCGATCGCTCAAGCTTACGCCTTATCATGGCAACCAGAAGCAGTGGTTGTAGGCACAACCCGTTGGGTGGCTGAAGATCCTACTGGCGCAACAGTTGACTTAGCCCTTAACTTAGGAAAAAACAGCTTAACTCAGGGTGGAGAAACCCCTCCTTTATTAGCAACTCATCTGAGCTTTGCTGATTCTCGTTATCCCCAACTGAGAGCTTATGAGCAGGGCTTTGTCAAAGAAGGTATGGGTGCTGGAGCCGCTTGCATAGCCGCCCATCTTAGCCAAAATTGGCAGCAACACCAACTTTTGGCAGCTATTGAAGCCCAACTTGAACGGCTAAGTACTGCCTTGAACTAAAGACTAAAGTCTGTCCCTTTCCAACTCGGAGAGGGATAGTTTTACGTAGTGAAACCAGGAAGAGGTCTTTTTCTGCGTGTCTGTACGTAAGATCGTCTTTCTAGCAATTTGAACTATAGTAATCCGTGCAAGAGTTATGAACAAAAAGAACCTCAACTTCTTGAAGAAGTTAGGGGTTCTGAGCCTTTAAGTGGAGAGCAAATCAAATAGGATTGCTATATAGAACTTTCTTTACCTTCTAGTTTTTCAGGAGAATTCTCTGATGGAATTAGTCAAAAATCTTGGTATTGCTACCGTCAGTGCTGTTATAGGTATCACTTGTGTCGGTGCATCTTCTGCGGCCCAAGCTGTACAACTATTTGATTTTCAGTACTCTTTTCCCAGTTATCAAGCAAATGGTACAGCGATTTCCGCTAGCGGCACCTTTACAACCACCGATCTAGATCCGATAAGAAACAATTACACAATCACCGGAATAACTGGGACAAGAACAGCCCAAGGAATTACTGAGAAAATCATCGGGCTGCTTTCACCAGGTACATACGGAATCAATGATAATTTTTTAAATATAAGTACGCCGCTGCTAACCAAGAACGGTTTTTCTTACCTAGTTTCTGGAAGCGGGGAAGACGGAAATGGCAACGTTAACGTATTTTACAGTAGTTTGGATGAAGGTTATTCAGAGCTTTCAAGCAACGTAGATTATGGCAGCTTTAGTGTTGTCACTCCACGTCCTGTTCCTGAACCCTACACAGTAAGTGGCTCATTGGTTGCTCTTGGTTTTGGCTGGTGGACAAAGCGAAAGCAAGCACTAGCTTCCCAGAAGCGGTCTCATAAAGGTATCTATCTGTAAGGTTTACAGTGTATTTCCGATCTAGATTGCGTTATGCCTGCCATCTTACTCTTACTTAAAGTAATACCAAGTCGCCTTCATGATGTATCACTAAACGACTTGGTGTTAGAATATGATATCAACCGTAGCTTAATTAAAAACTTCCAGGGTTGTCATCAAGTGCTAGCAAGAAATTAATCAGGTCTGTTTGCTGGTTGGAATTAAACCCAGACTGTCTATCTACGTAGAAGTAATGACCTGTGCCATCAAGGTTACTACGCACTAAACTAGGGTTAGCTTTGTTAGCTTTCACAACTGAGGCACGAAGATCGCGATCGACCAAGGCACGCAAGCTGCTAGCAGGATCGGCAGGTATACCTTGACTGAGAGTGCCCGATAGCCCTAAGCCACTCTTGTCAACAACTGTGAAACCACCATTTGAATCAAATTTTAGGCTTCCTGCTCGTACAGCTGCACCACCATCGTGCAAATATGGTGCGCTAACATAAAGACCACGCAAGGCAGTAGTTTTATAACCACCTTTTGGCAATATACCTTTGGGTAGAGTTGTGGGAGTATCAGAGATACCTTGTGTTGGTACATCCAGCACTTCAGCCTTAGCAAGTATGGGAACAGGAGTGTTAAAAGTGTATAGCTTAGGTGGTACTAACAAATTATTCAGCCCCAAACGAGACTGGGCACGAGCTGGGTTAGTACGAATTTCATCAATTGGATGAATTTTGTTGTCAGTGAAGAATGGCGGAATATGGCAAGTTGCACAATTGGCTTTTTCAAATACTTTTGCCCCACGCTTAACAGAATTATTGTTCAAAGCTTGCCAGTTTTCTGAAGTCTGGTTGGCAGGTGGTACTAAGCTATTTTGGAAAGCAGACATAGCATTGGCAGCAAATAAGAAAGGACCACTCGCAATATCACCGGGCTTTTGAGTATTTGGGCTGAAAACTAAACCGTTGTAAGTAAACAAATTGGGGCGCAGGTTTGGGTAAGTTCCTGTGCCAGGAGCAGGAATTTGGTCTTCTAATTCTGCTTGTGTAGGATTCGGTGCAATTACCCCCCGTAGCCATTCAGAGGGTTTTACTATCACTCCTTCTGGTAAACGTAGGCTCTTAACGGCAGCATTTTGAAGAAATGTACCAATATAAACTTCTGGGTCAATACCAAGAGTGTCTGCACTGAGTTGAGCGGCTGCCAACAGATTAATTTCTGAAGAATGAACACCATTGTTGACAGCGCTCAGTCCAGCAAATGGCCCCACAGCAAACTGTCCATCAAGAAAATAAGGATGATTCTTAAATGTGAAGATACTGGGAATTTGAGTAGTATTGTTGATACTATCTGAAGAACTCTCAAAATTACCAAAAGGCACATCTAATACTGCATCGTCGAAAGCTTTTTCAAACTTTTCAGGATCAGGTAATTCTACTTTATTACCTTTACTGTCTAGAATAATTTTCCCATTGCCTCGATATTGAGGGCTTAGGGGATTAAAGTTTAACCGCGAAAACGCCGCAGAAGAATTTGGTGCTAAAGCAACCAGCAGGGGCGTAGCTATTTCGCCATTAGGTACTCCTAAAAGACGTTCACCTTTATTTGAAAGAGATACATGGCAAGCAGCACAGCTAATATCAATGTTAGGTGTGATTCCCAGCCCAATCGGAAAAGTCCCTCCCTTTTCCATTTTTAAGCCTGTATTGACGACAGTTCCTTTGGGAAAAGTTCGACTACCTAGCGCTATATCCTTCTCAAGAATAATTTGTAAATTCGTTGTCGGCTGACCTTGCAACTTAACTATTGCTGTCTTTAATTCTGGCAAAATCGTAGCAATGCCAAGTCCAAAACCAAATGCCCCTTGTAAACCAAATGTGTCTCCAATCTTACGGTTGAAGAATATATCTTCGCCTTTTGCAATTAATTCTTTAGTAATTTTAACTGCTCCTATCCGCTGATAGGAAATGGGATTTTTAGGGTCAAATCCTTTATTTACAACTAGTTGTGATGCTTCTTGAGGACTCAGCAGTTTGCCGAAATAGTCGTAATAGCCTAACGATTGAGTAGGAGCAGGTTGCAAAAGGTCAATTTTTGCAAAAGCTGTCTGGCTTGTCATCAACCAATTTGATAACAAGATGCCAAAAACGCTAATGAGAAAAACGCAGATTAATAAAAAAATCTTGGTTTTTGAACGATACAATACCCTAACTACACCAGTCTTAGGGTTATTTTTTTTTGTTTCATAGTGAGGTATTTACTAAAAACCTATGGGTAGATATATCACACTATTACGTAAAGATATGTAATAGTGTGTTTAACTTTTTTATCAATTTGATGGCTGGATTACTTACTCGTCTCTAAGTATATACTCATAAAACCATCACTCGATATTGAACCTAAAGGCTTATCTTACCTACCTCGATCCATTTTTTAATTCGTTGAACTTCAGGTTAAATTTAATGAATTCTCTCTCTAAGTAATTGTTCTTCTAAAGCAGCAATGCGATTGTACGCTGCTGTTAATTGGGCTGTCAGTCGTTGTATTTGAATTTCTGGTGTTATATTATCTCCACCTTGACGATGCATATCTAGATAAATGCCATCTGTCAACACATCCTTGTGTTCCATTTCTGGATTTAAATTGTTACGTCCTTTAAACTGGTAACCTCCAGCCGCACCATTTTGTTGGCAATTATCCTTTGCTTGTGTATTCGCTAAAGAACACTCTGAGAAAGTTTGAGTGACTTTACCATCAAGCTGCTCAATTACTTGGCACACGGCATCTAACTTTTGGCTTAAAGTCAGGATTTGCTGCTGTAATAGCTCCATTTAATACCTTTATTCGTACATTTTCTATATGTTATTCAATTTACTCCCAACCTTAACGATACTTATGGATTATTTAAGTATTGATAATTTTTGGTGGAAATGTGACATTTAGATCATTACTTCTAAATACAAGTAAGGTTTCACCATAAGTACCACCAAGTAAATTTATGGATAAAAATTAATCTTTAAGTAGAAAATTACCAAAAAATCGCTAATTTGAGTCAAATATTCAAAACTAACAGTATTATCAAGAAAAAATACCGATAATTCTCCAGCTCCACTTTTTCAGGTGGTCAGGCACTGCTGAATCTCTGCTTAATATTAGGTATAATCAAAAATCTCAAAATCCAAAATCAATGGATCGACGGTCTTTTTTGCTAGGTACAAGCACACTGGCACTTTCACAACTGCTTTTTGGCTGTGGTGGAAACAAGCAGACGCAATTAAAAGTACAGTTATTAAAAGGTTCTATACCTGGTCAGGTGGTGAATCAATTTCACAAAGGTTTACAGCAACGGGTGCAGTTAAAGTTTACTCCAGTTGGGCATATACAGGATTTATTTCAGCAATTACAAAATTGGCAGCAGAAGCCAAAGACTAGCGATGAGCAGGGATGGCGTCGCTTTATACCCTTTAGACAAGGTGAAAAAGCAGCTGACACAGACTTAGTGACATTGGGAGATTACTGGCTACAAGCAGCTATTGAACAGAAATTGATTCAACCACTCCAAGAAGTGCAGGGAAACCAATTAAAGCAGTGGTCTACTTTAGATAAAAAGTGGAAACAACTGGTAACACGTAACGAGCAAGGTATTTTGGATACTCAAGGGAAGGTGTGGGGTGCGCCTTACAGGTGGGGTAGTACAGTAATTGTTTATAACCGTGACAAGTTGCAAAAATTGGGATGGACGCCCAAAGATTGGAGTGATTTGTGGCGAGATGGATTACAGCAGCGTATTTCCCTACTCAATCAACCACGAGAAGTTATTGGTTTGGTCTTAAAAAAGCTGGGAAAATCTTATAATACAGAGAATCTTGACCAAGTACCAGACTTGGAAAAAGAATTACAGATATTAAACCAACAGGTGAAGTTTTATAGTTCTAACAACTATTTGGAACCTCTAATTATCGAAGACACTTGGTTAGCGGTTGGTTGGTCAAGCGATGTATTACCTATTCTGGGACGTTATCCGCAGCTTGCCGCAGTTATCCCTCAATCAGGAACAGCAATTTGGGCGGACTTATGGGTACGTCCCGCAGGGATTACTAAGGATACTTTATCAGAATCAGATCAATGGATTGATTTTTGTTGGCAACCAAGCACAGCTAAACAAATTTCGGTGCTGACTAAAAGTAATTCGCCAATTTCTACAAATATTGCCGTTT
Source organism: Nostoc sp. (assembly GCF_036917575.1). Taxonomy (GTDB): domain Bacteria; phylum Cyanobacteriota; class Cyanobacteriia; order Cyanobacteriales; family Nostocaceae; genus Nostoc. Next base: position 15,136 of record NZ_JBALDC010000082.1, read on the forward strand.
CCGATATTCAAGAACCATTATGGAGTTTGTTAGAGAGCGATCGCAAAGTTTTCGATAAAAGTGAATTTTTACTTCCCTTACCTCCATCAGCGATAAAACAATACGAGTCTTTATTCGCCAAAATTAAGGTCTAATTATGAATTGGGCATGGGGGAGGCAGTGCGTTGGGCGGGTTTCCCGACTTGTTCGCGCAGCGTCTCCCCTTCTCCCAAAGGGAGAGGCTAGCGCCAAGGGAGAAGCAACTGCCGTCATTGGGCATGGGTTATTAGATTCTCCATGTTTCCCCAGTCCCCAGTCCCCAGTCCCCAGTCCCCAATCCCCAGTCCCCAGTCCCCAGTCCCCAGTCCCTACAAAGAACGCTGTAACCCTATCTTGTTCTTATTAGTGGTTTGGATACTGCATAAAGCTGGACTTATACTAAAGTTGCAAGTGTAGGTTGCCAAGGGTTCTTTTTGATAATTAAATACCCGGACGTTGTAACCAAAGTTTCGTGCAGCGCTACCCAAGCGATTTACGAAGTCGTAGCACTGTATATCGTCTAGTAAGCTCCAAAATTGCTGATTCACGATCAAGTCTACTCGTGCAGGTTCTTTATTAGAAGCTGGATATGCAATCCAATTATCTAATAGCTTTTTTTCAAAGTTTTGTTGTGCCCACCATAAACTGGGAACGGTTAATCGTTCTGGATGAATGGTGGTAGCTGTGATTATATAGTCTTTTGGCTTGGTCAATAAGTCTAGTTCTAAAGGCGCACTAGAAGGCGATGGAATTGAGGGAGTTTGCGCTAGTGAAGGCGGGACTAGTAAAGTGGTGAGGCTAATGGTTAGTAGTAATGAAAATGATATCTGGCGATGGCTGCGCCAAGGCCAATCGCACAATTTAGGTATATGCATAAATGATACTAATTCGTAATTCGTAATTCGTAATTAAGGTATAAGTAAAAAATCGTACATTTTATAGTTTAATGGCAACGATGCGAATTCTTCGATAGTCTGCTGTCCAAGTTCCTTGTTGATATAGTGTTGGCTTCAGATATTCCTCGACGACGGGAATTATTTGTATTTGTTGCTCAAGTGAAAGTCCGGCAAAGAAAGTACTGGCGAACATTTTAATCCAGTTTGTCATACCAGCTTCTCCCTCTGCTAAGGGAGTTGGGCGAGGAAACAGGATAGCATAAATTACATCAAAGCCTTGCTGTTCTAATAGGCTGCTGTATTCGCCAACGCTGGGGTAATACCAAGGATTCTCTACTTGTGCTTGAGGGATACCAATGGACTCTAAAGCACTGTATAAAGCTGTGGCGATCGCCTTTATATTCCCTTTACCCCCAAATTCTGCGACAAAACGCCCTCCGGGTTTTAAAGCTTGATGTATGGAAGCGATCGCACTATCTGCTTCTTTTACCCAATGTAGTACAGCGTTGGAAAACACAGCATCTAATGGCCTGTTTACTTGAAAGTTTGTAGCATCAGCAACATCAAAGCGGATATGGGGATAGTTTTGTCTTGCCTTTTCAATCATCGCAGGTGCATAATCAACTCCCATTACTTCAGCTCCAGCTTGGGCAATTTTTTCTGTAAGTTGTCCCGTACCACAGCCTAGATCCAAAATGGATTCTCCTAGCTGAGGGTTGAGTAATTTTAGTAAGCCTTCGCCATATTGCCAGACAAAAGCGTGTTTATCTTCGTAAAGCGAAGTGTCCCAATTATTGCTTGTAGAAATATTATTCATAATATTTTACGGTGTGTATAGCAATCTTATTTGATTTGGGAACACCGAGAGGCTCAGATCCCCGACTTATTAAAGAAGTTCGGTATTTGAGGGTCAAGTGAGTAATACCAAGTAATTTGCTAAACTCTGAATCATCATCAGGAGCAAGTGTGATGTTTCAAGCCTTACCAAAAACGATCGCTTTTGAAAAATTTCTAAATTGGAAGCCAGATGGTGGATGGTATGAATTACACGATGGATCAATTGTTGAAATGCAGCCAGTAGGAGATCATGAAGAGATTAATGGTTTTTTAGCTGGTGAAATAACTTTAGAGTTCAAACGATTAAAACTCCCATACCTCATACCCAAGCAAGCACTAGTTAAGATTCCTGACAAAGAATCAGGTTACTCGCCTGATGTGATAGTGATAAATCGAAAGAATCTTTCGTCAGAACCGATGTGGAAAAAGTCTTTAAGGGTTACTCAAGCTGCATCGGTTCCTTTAGTTCTTGAAGTTGTCAATATTAATTGGAAGGATGATTATGCATCCAAGCTGGTTGACTACGAAACTTTTGGCGTTCCTGAATACTGGATTGTTGACTATTTAGCTTTGGGCGGTAGAAGGTACATAGGTAATCCCAAACAACCGACTATTTCGGTTTATTATTTGGTGGATGGTGAATATCAAGTTAACTTGTTTCGGGGAAGCGATCGCATCGTATCGCCTACTTTCCCAGAATTAAACTTAACTGCTGAACAGATTTTTCAAGCTGGGCGTTCGGAAAATCAATTATGACTGCAATGCAGACACTCCCATAGGGCCACGAGTTACACCCAATTGATTTTGCAACTTCAACTCACGCCAGACTTGAGAACCTGTAATCTTGCCTTGCAGTAGTTGACTGTAACAATGTATTGTTTTACTCACTTGTTCTGGTGTTTCATTCACAAATTCAATGCGAAACTGACGTAATCCCAGTTCTATGAGGCGCTGTACGTACTCGGCTCCCGTTTGAGCAGTGCCGTTAAATACAGTATTTCGGCAACCTACATCTGCTTTGAGTACGTGTTCGCTACCAACGCGATCGCGCAATTTCACTTCCTGCTTTTCACAAGGTCGTCCACAGTTAGTATAGTCTGTACCTGTTGATAGAAAGGCACAAAATACACAATGCTCCATGTGAAACATCGGTATATGCTGATGGATTGTCACCTCAAACCACTGGGGTGGACAACTGGTAAGCAGGTCTTGTAGTTGGGTAATATTCAGGTCATAGGATGCCGTCAGCCGTTCTAAACCAAAGTGTTGCTGAAAGTAGTCTGCTGTTAAAGGATTAGCAACGTTGAGCGAAAAATCTCCAATACAACGGTCTTGAGCAAAGAATTGCAATTGGTCATAGTTGCGTATTAGATATCCATCTGCTTCACAAGCACGTACTTGCTGCAAAATCCAATTTTCTCCAGGCTTAGTAATTCGGGGAGGTGCAACCCAGATAGTGGGGAGTGGGGAGTTAGGAGAGACGCGATTCATAGCGTCTGTACAAAAAGGAGTTAGGAGTGAAGAATTTTCTGCTTTGTTTTTTTGCTGTTGTTGGCGCACCATTTGCACCGCTTCTCGATAGGCGCGGGGATCTTCAAATTCGCAGTAAAGTGTTTGGATTCCCGCTTTGAGTGCTGCTTGGAGTTGCTTGAGGTTTCGTACTAAAACTATGAGTGAAGGAGAGGTAGCTTTAGCTTCCCGCAGGGTTGGAAATGATGGAGATGAGGAGGGTAGTAGGTCTTGGAAAGAGACATTAGAACGTAATTGCCAACGTTTGGGTTGACTTCGCAATTCTTCCAACTGCATCACGATTTCCCGCCGCATCCGGTTCAACTCACTGACGGGTAGCATAATAGCACCAATAAGGTGGTTGGTTAGCGTTCCCAAACAAAAAGGTGTGTTACCGAGACGACCGAATTGTTCTTGTAAACGGTCTGTATCTAAGGGTTTAGTGTGCGCTTCTACTAAGAAAATTGCAGATTCTACTTGGACAATATTACCGAGTCGATCGCGGGCGATCGCAATCAATGGCTGACCAGTTTCTCCATAAACCTCCATATCAATGGGACGCTGAAATTGTGGGTTCTCGCCAGCAAAACTCTGACGCAGTTGCTTATCAAGTTCTGGGTCGCTGGTTTTCCAAATGCGATCGCCTATATGCACTCGGCGCAGGTTCAAGTCATTTCGACCAAAGGTCAGCACACTTTCCTTACCTTTGGAAACCACGCCATAAACTCGGCCGCCTTCTTCCTTCGCTTCTGGATGACCGCAGTCAAACACAATTCCATCCCCTGGCTTTACAGGCGCTTCCAGTTTGACTGTTACCTGTTCGTTGTGAATACGGGTGACTTCACCTAAATAAACCCCACGTTTTTTACCAAAGCGGGCGTGAACTAGTTCCTGATTATTAATCCCGCCAAACCAGCCCGTGTAAAGTCCGCGAGAAAATGCCATTTCTAGGTTGTAATGTTCTTGGTCTGATTGACCTCTCCCCGCTTCACTTGTAGGCAAAGGGGTTAAGGGGTTAGGTGTTTGCAATTGCGTCATTACCCCATCCAGAGCTTGCCGATAAACACGGGTGACATTAGCAACATATTCTGGAGCTTTCAGGCGGCCTTCAATTTTAAGAGAGGTTACTCCTGATTTCACCAAATCTGGCAAAACATCTAACCCTGCTAAGTCTTGAGGACTGAGTAAATATTTGCGTTCTTTTAAATTCACAACTTCCCCATCAGCGATTAGATCGTAAGGCATCCGGCAAGCTTGGGCACATTCGCCTCGATTAGCAGAACGTCCGCCTAAAGCCTCACTAGTCAAACACTGACCGGAATACGCCACGCACAAAGCACCGTGAACAAAAACTTCTAAGGGCAGCGAAGTTTCCTGTTGGGCAATCTGCTGCTGTATTTTATTGATTTCTTTGAGAGAACATTCACGCGCCAGTACCACCAATTGACAGCCAAGAGATTTAGCAAATTCTACTCCAGCCACACTGGTGATGGTCATTTGCGTGGAAGCATGGATGGGAAAATCGGGGGAAAGGTGACGGATAAGACGGCATATACCAATATCTTGAACAATTAACGCATCCACACCAGCTGCAATAATTGTGCGGAGATATTGCTGTGCTTCTGCTAATTCTTTGGGAAATATTAGTGTGTTGACAGTGACATAACCCTTTACACCCCGACGGTGCAGGAATGTCATCAATTGGGGTAAGTCCGCCTCAGTGAAATTTTCTGCCCGCATTCTGGCGTTGAAGCGATCCAAACCGAAGTAAATCGCATCTGCCCCGTTTTCCACAGCAGCTTTAGCACAGTCCCAATTACCTGCTGGTGCAAGTAGTTCAGGACGTTGAAGGGAGGGTTGGTCAGGGGAGCGTAGGCGTAGCCCATCGGAGATATCGCTTTTCATGAAATTTAGGCAGAGTTAACTAGCACCATAGTGATTTTATCGAAGTTATTGGGAGATGGGGCGTTCCCCAAAGGGATTGCCGTAGGCATCGCTCTCTCATCTGCGGTTTGTTCAATCTTCTGGAGGATACCAACCTGCAAGTACTCAATAGCTAAGAACTTCCAGTGCATCTGCATCATCACTCAAATGTAGAACTGCAACAGTTGCTCTACCAGTCGGCGTTTTGCTAACAATACGTAGACCATCTTCACTCCAGCCAAAATGCTCAAAGCGATCATCCTGCATCTTTTAGTTAAAAAAGAGCGATCGCTATCTTTATATTCTGAGGTTTTTTAACAGAGCGATCACTAGTCCAAACATTTTGTTGACTAGCTCGATTCTCAGTTATTTGCTTCAAGGCTTATTAGCAAACTCCCATTCTTCTACCGCGTAATCTGCTATCTCCTTATAGCATCTACCTATGTAAATGTCACCATTACTTAATTTCTGAGTTTCCCGCAATGTTGCTATAAATGGCTTATTTTTACTACGCCAAAGAATATTTGAGTTGTTAATTACGTTTGTAATTGGGCTTTGCTTGTAACCTCCCCAGCACCATTTTATTACACGTTCTAGCTTTATTCCATCCCATTGTCCTAATTGAGGATTTCTATTTAAAAGATTACTTAACAGCGATTTAATTATTAGCTGTGTGTATGTTTTCCTTGCGTGTAGTTTTATAATTGTATTGAAGCCTAAATTATTTTTTTGGTAATCTACATAAGCAGAAATGATGTTTTCTTTGCCTTTTTTATTGATTGCGTTATTATTTAAAATTTGATTTATAAATTTCGCAAATGTTATATTAGGATCTTGAATTAAAGGTAAAATGTCTTGAAGCTGCCGTAAGTAAATTTCTTCACTTTTTGACATATTTCTGCCTTCGTTATCTGCAATGATTAATTCAATAATATCCAAAAAATTATTTACTTTTCTCATTTCTACCTGAACTGTAAAATGAGATTTATCTTTATTTTCCTTTTCCAGTAATTTCAGTAATGCCGTTACTCTATGCCTGCCTCCTATGATGTAATTGTTTCGTATAGGATTATCATCATCATTGTCTTCTTCTCTTTCAATTTCTACGTATGCAATACTAGGTAGCCTGAAAAATTTATTATATTTTTTCAAACTGCTCATAATATCAAGCAATCTTTTAGAGTTATCTTCAATAACAGCTTGATTAAAAGTTTTTTCAGTTCTTTCAAAAGCTTTTTCCAGTTTATCTGCTGTCATTATTTCTATATATGGTTCATAATCTTTTTCATAACTTATCCATTTTTCTTGAACTTGAGAAAAACCACTCATTATTTTTTCCTTGTAATTTTATTTATAGAAAATGATGAATTATATATTTTCTCGGTTATACCTACTGAGTGAGAAATATGGCAATAGCAGAACCACTGTAATATCTATAACATCGGTTAAGCAATTCTAACTAATTGGAGGTCAAAACGTTGTAGACTGTCGATCACAGCGTCTACAGTAAACGCGATGAAAAGAAATCGACACGGACGCACTAAGGTATTAACGGAGTCAGAGATACAGGGATGTTTGTGTAGTTTTCAAAGATGTTTAATGAATGAGTAAGGCAATCGCTAATATAGCAGAGCACAGAGTGCTGTTAGCGGTAGCGGGAGTTTAGCCCGTGCTGAGAAAAAATCCAGTTGTTTCAAGGTTTTGAGCAATCAACAATGTCTTAACTGCCGAGAAGTTTGCGATATGAGCTAGATCCTGCTCAATGTCGTGAAAACCGTGTTTCTACAGGCGTTGAATCTTCGGAAATTAGTGAAGGTCTTATAAAGTAAAAAAAGGACGAACTCAAAAGTTCGCCCTTACTCACATGGGTTTTATACTGTTGCTTAATCCAAACCCAAATCTAAATCTTCGCTTCTTCTCTCACCAACTTATCCCAACCCAAATCTTTCAAATTATTATTCCGACGCAACGGACGAGTCACCAACTCTAATATGTCACGCGCATTTGTAAAACCGTGAATTTGAGCAAAAGTGAACTCCACCGACCACTTAGTATTAATACCGCGTGCTTCCAATGGGTTAGCGTGAGCCATACCAGTAATTACCAAGTCTGGTTTCAACTCATAAATTCGCTGAAGTTGATTGTAATTATCCGGTTTCTCTACAATCTTTGGCAGGGGTGAATTCATTTCCTGGCAAGTTTTCTCCAGCAATGCTAACTCAGCAGCTTGATAGCGCTTATCCATGTAGGGAATACCGATTTCGTGAACTGTCATCCCACAACGGATTAAGAATCTTGCCTGGGAGATTTCCAGCAAGTTATCACCCATGAAGAATACAGACTTACCGCGAATCAGTTTGACGTAATCTTCCAACCCTGCCCAAATTTGTGCTTCCCGTTCATCCAAACCCTTGGGAGTAATACCAAACACCGAGCAGATTTTCTCAATCCAAGCGCGAGTGCCATCGGGGCCAATGGGGAAGGGTGCGCCAATGAGTTTACACTTGCGGCGGCGCATTAAGGTGGTAGCTGTGCGGCTGAGGAAAGGGTTGACACCAGCGACATAATACCCTTCTTCTAGTACTGGTAATTCAGTGAAACGCTTCGCAGGAAGCCAGCCGGAAACTTTGATACCTTGTTTTTTCAGTTCCAAGGTTAACTGAGTAACCACGGGGTCAGGAAGGGAGCCAAAGAGAACTAAGGGTGGATGATCCACGTATTCAGATTCATCTTGGGCGACATCTTCTTTCTTTTTACCAAAGTTGAGCAATTTTGCGATCGCATTGCGTTCACTTTTCTCTGTTTCCGCCACCGGAGCCTTATCAGGACAACGGTTAGCCATTGCTGCTAATACGGTGTCTTCCCCTTGGGTGAAGGCGTAATCTAGACCATTTGCCCGCGCAACAACGATGGGAATCCCAATTTCGGATTCTAGTTTTGGTGCCAAACCTTCTAAATCTGTTTTGATAATTTCCGTAGTGCAAGTGCCAATCCAGACAATTACACTTGGATTGCGATCGCGTTTAATTTGCAAGCACAACCGCTTTAACTCTTCATAATCATTCAGTTGTGCAGAAATATCGCCCTCTTCCAACTCTGCCATTGCATAGCGAGGTTCAGCAAAAATCATTACCCCCATCGCATTTTGCAGGAAGTAGCCACAAGTTTTTGTCCCAATCACCAAAAAGAAGCTATCTTCAATTTTTTGGTATAACCACGCCACGCAGCTAATTGGGCAAAAGGTATGGTAATTTCCAGTTTCACATTCAAAGTTTAAAGCTTCTGGTTGTTGAGCGACAGTCATTTTGTTTTTTCTCCCCTTGATATTTAATGGCAGATCGACCAATTTTAGATTTTAGATTGATAATTTTGGATTGAAGACTGGGACAAATAAAGTATTCTTTGTCTAATGACAATTTCCCTAATTTCTAATCCAAAACCCCAAACTTAAAACTTAAAATTGCGAAGAACGGCAATAATTAAGCGTTGGGGAAGAGACGGGCAATTTCTGATTCGTCAAAAACGCCTGCTGGCAGTTCTTCCCCTAATAAATCGTTATTTTCTTCAGCCTTTTGCAAAGCTGTTTCATCACCCCAGACATCTGATAACACGTCTTTAAACGCATTCTCATCTAGCGGATTATCTTCAAGCGCTTCGTCTTCATCCAGCTTGACTTCCGTTGCAGCTGTTGTATCGAAGTCTATATCTCCAAACTCATCTGGTTCTAAACTAGAGGTTTGGAGAGACTGATCTTTTGAATCGTGTCCGTTGGTTAAGGAAATATCGCCAAAGCCATTTTCCGTTTCTCCCAACTCGCTGATTCCCAGGCTTTCATCCTCAAAATCCACGATTGCGAACTCTTCAACTACCACCACCGATGCAAAGCCATTTGTGTGAGCATGTGTCAATGTTTCATCTTCAGGCTTTTCATTAATGACATCTACTGGTGTTTCTACGTATGTCTCTACTTCTGGGCTGACGACGATGCGATTACCGAGAGCTAAATCTGGGTCAAAATGCAAATCCAGCACCTCAATTAGGGTATCGGCATCAGGATTAAGTTTGGCAAAGGGCAACATTAACTGCGCTAGCTTTGGCTCTAGGGCGTTAACAACTCCCAGGATGAGGTAAGAAGGTGGTCGCTTCCCGCCATCAGGGGTGTAGACCGATTCCACTTGCATGTGCAGCGTAATCCAGTCCCGATTGTTCTGGAAAAATTGCAACCACTTTTGCTTTAATGAGTCTGTAAAGCTGTCAAAGAATGCCATGTTATTGTCCCCCATCCTGAGAACTTGATGATTTATACAATCATCAAGTCTAGTTCCTCTTCTGAATTAGGAACCTGGGGTTTACCCGGATTTAGATAAAAATCAGATAACAAAGAGAACAACTCACGATCTGGTGTGTCGTTAGGTACAACACCTTCTGGACGCGCCAGAATTTGGTCGGCGATGTTGAGATAGTAGTCGCAAACGTAGTCTAGGGAAGGATCTTGCTCTGCCATCTCAAACAAAGTCTTACCTTTAACACGGGAAACACGGATATCTTCAATCAAAGGTAAAACTTCCAAAACTGGCATGGGCACTGCTTCTATATATTTTTCAATTAAGTCGCGCTTGGAGGTGCGATTGCCAATTAACCCAGCTAGACGTAGTGGGTGAGTTCTTGCTTTTTCGCGGACTGAAGCAGCGATCCGATTAGCTGCAAACAAAGCATCAAAGCCGTTGTCTGTAACAATCAGGCAGTAATCTGCATAGTTGAGTGGTGCTGCAAAACCACCACAAACTACGTCACCTAGAACGTCAAAGAGAATTACATCGTATTCATCAAAGGCGTTGAGTTCTTTAAGTAATTTCACGGTTTCTCCGACTACGTAGCCACCGCATCCAGCACCCGCAGGTGGGCCACCAGCTTCTACACAATCAACACCGCCGTAGCCTTTGTAAATTACATCTTCCGGCCAGACATCTTCGTAGTGATAGTCTTTTTCTTGAAGGGTGTCGATAATTGTCGGAATCAAAAACCCAGTCAGGGTAAAGGTACTGTCATGTTTGGGGTCGCAACCAATTTGCAGCACTTTCTTGCCACGTTTAGCTAGGGCGACGGATATATTACAGCTAGTTGTGGATTTACCGATACCACCTTTTCCGTAGACTGCTAGTTTCACTTTTGTTTGCCTCTTATAGCTTTTTGTCAAACTTGTGGCTCAAACATTTGCCTTCACCTTTCCTGAGATGGCGATGCGTGAGGTCTGTTGATGTCATTATTAGGCAAATTACATAGAAAAGAAAGTGGCTCTTAATTTGTAAAACGGTATTATTCGATTAATTAAAGATTAGTTAAGTCTATTTAGGTTTTTATCAACTTTAAATCCTTTAAAAGCTCTCATAAGAGTCATTAAAAAGTTTTTATTACTTATTTTTATAAAAAAAGTTACAAAATAAAAAAAGCTAAAATTGGCTTTTTTAAATACTTTTCATAGAATTAGCTGATGGTAAGACAACGTGTTTTTAAGGCATTGGGGCGCAGGGGCACAGAGGTATATGCAGTCTGATGCTGGATAATACTACTGGAATTTGCGTTAACGTAGCTCACCGTTCGCGTAGCGTCTCGTAGAGAAGGTATCGCAGGTAAACTACCAGTTTTCAGTCGTTAGTCATAACCATTTAATTGCTGCTTGAGAGTAAGTTAGTGTGATTTTGTAAAAAATTATTAAATTGTCAAATATTATCTAAGCTGATTAAAATCTTTTGGTTGCCGCTAGTGAAGGAGGCGGCAGCCCACTAATGGGCATTCCCAGTTTTAAACTGGGAACGAGTCAAATTAAGACACCTCAGTTTCAATTTCCTGGATTTCCTGTAATGTTTGCCAGCCAGCTTGCCACTGGGAGCTATCTTGTAATAATTTGGCATTTATCCAAAAACGGACTTTCGGATCGCAAGCAGAAACCATTTCCGCGTAAACCCACTTAGCCTGATTTTTGCGGTTAACGACTTGGAAATGCCGCCAGCCATCAACTTTTCGCTGTGCTGTCCACTTAGAACCAACTAGGTAAGGAAATTTTTGTTTTTTAGTCATTTGTCATTTGTCACTTTTTATTACTTCCAATGCCCCATGTCCCCATGCCCAATTCCCCACCTTAAGATGTCACCAAATCACCGTTACGGGTAAACTTCTGGCAATCCAACTCATTATCTTGCTGAATGCATAGCGAAAACCATCTGATATGGCTCCAGCAGGTGTTGATGTTGTTGGTAATTTTGCGCTTTTTCTTAGAAAGGCGTTGTCTTACGACTTCATTAGGACAAAGAATTTCTAACGTACCCGTACCATCTTCGTCATTGACGATGCGAAATGCATCAACATCCGGAGCAGCTAGAATCAATTGTCCAAAAGATACTTTAGTTTTTGTCTGAACTTGATCAAAAATTCGCTGCATTACTCTAAGTAAACCTCTATTTGCCATACTATGAGCAATAATATGTACTTTTTGGATTTCCGTGTTTTCTATCCAATCCCTTAAAAACTTGCTAATATATTTTTCACTAGCTTCGATTGATGCTTCATCTGCGGTATATCCCTCTTCTGTCACTTTCCGGTTATTCTAAATAAAAGGATTAGAAGAAAAAACTCTGCAAGGGAGGTAGGGCAATGGATGTAGAATTACA
>NZ_JBALDC010000083.1:0-14273 GCF_036917575.1 Nostoc sp.
GAAGGTCGCGTCATCAGCACTTGGGCAGACGTAATCAACCGCGCTAACCTGGGTATGGAAGTAATGCACGAGCGTAACGCTCACAACTTCCCTCTAGATTTAGCTGCTGGCGATATTGCTCCTGTAGCTCTAAGTGCTCCTGCTATCAACGGTTAATTCTGAAGTTTAGCTAAATAAGAAAGCGCCCTCCGTAAAAGGAGGGCGCTTTTTGTTTAAATGTGTAGGTGTAGAATTCGCTATTTTATTGTTAAAATGCATATTTTCACTTCATTTAAATCAGGGCACAAGTCTGCTTTATTTCTCATCTCAGCTTCCCTTAGTGATTTTGTGCTTCTTAGGGACTTCCAACAAAAAAATATCCCATCGCTGTGTAAGCAAGGGTGCAGGGGGAGAAAGAAAAATATTATCTGAGAAAATTGGATAATTTATTTTCTGGAAGTCCCTTAGTCTAAAGTCAGTTAAGTAAAACGAGTAGAAAAATCAAACTATGTTAACAAAAGTAAAGTAGGCTAAAATTTTCTTTCCTCGTGCCTTCTGCCTTTTCTTGATGATAAATATTCACACCGATTTACTTAATAATCTATTAATTAAAGTGAGCGACTTGCTTAAGGTAACTAATCGATGAATGACTCCAATTTTATTGATGCTTTGCGATGGACATCTGAAGCTAAAGAAAAGTTACAAAATATTCCCTTTTTTGCCCGTTCTCAAGCTAAAGCCAGAATTGAACAGCTAGCTCGTGAAGCAGGCCAAGACGTTGTGACTGATGATTTGGTAGAACAGGCTAGGCTTGAGTTTGGACAATAAATCAGAAGTCAGAAGTCAGAATACAGAATTGGTAAATACTCTACCCATAAAGGGATAGACTTTTAAGGCGAGAATATTCCAATCAATTTAATTCATAATTACGAATTACCAATTATTATCAACTTCTACCTACATCCATTGCTGCTAAAACAGCCTTCTGGCTTACATCTCTGTAAACAGTATTCAAATACTTCATTACCACATCACTCGAATTAGATTTTACTGCATTTTCCTCTTCCTTTGCTAAGGGAATCGCTCCCAATACATCTAATATCGTCTCGCCGCTGGAGGGCACAATAACTACCAAGGATGACTCTAGTGGCTCATTGTATTGCCAGAAAGAATCAATTTTTACTGAGTATTTGTTATTAGGAATTGACTGTTGAATATCAAGAGTTTCTGTAGTGTTGGGTTCATTCTTGGCGCTACGTAATTTACGCAAATCGCTGATAATTTGCTCTTTGGTACGTCCGCGTAATTGAAATAGTACAAAGGGGTCTTCACTGAAGCGATCGCCTAACTGATAGTATATAGCACCAATGTGTTTACAGGGATTTGCTTTATCAGGACAGGAGCATTTACTTTGGACATCAGCAAGGGTAAATGGAAATATCGAAAGACCATTAGCTGTGAAAACTTCTTCTATATTTTGTGGCATTTCTCCTGCTAGTAGCTTGGCAGCAAAAATTGCCCTTTGGGACATGGTTTCAATTACATAACCCCATTGTTCATCGGTAAATGGTTCAAGGGAAAGGGAAACTTTGTAGGGTTCTACTTCACTACCTTGCACCCTAGCCAATACTTTCGCACCTTTAAATTCGATGCTGAGAACATTTCCTTGACGAGCATAATTTCTTGCACGTTCTAAACGCTTTTTAAAGCGATAGGAATCTAGTAAATCTAGCCATTGTTGTGACCACCATTCGCGGCTTGCTTGCAATGTGTCATTAGTCATAATCAATTCAAAAATTTAGTAATTTTTCACACCAATTGCGAGTTCGTGTTCGGGGATAAAGCGCTTAAATTAGGGACTAAAGTCCTTACTAAAAACTTATTCTGCATCATCATCAATTACAGCATTGCGATCAAGTATTAATAAGTTGCGGAGTTGGTCTGTATCTAATTCAGTCAACCATTCTTCACCACCACCCACAACTTGTTCAGCCAATTGTTTTTTACTTTCAATCATGTCATGAATCTTTTCTTCTAGAGTGCCAGTGCAAACAAATTTATGTACTTGCACATTCCGGGTTTGACCAATCCTAAATACTCTATCTGTAGCTTGATTTTCTACGGCTGGATTCCACCATCTGTCAAAGTGGAATACATGATTTGCTCGTGTTAAATTCAGTCCGACTCCACCCGCTTTCAAAGAAAGAATCATAATTGGAGGGCCTTGGGGGTCGTGTTGAAAACGGTCGATCATTTCCTCACGTTGTTTTTTGCTGATGCTGCCATATAAAAAGAATATTTCTCGCCCTAACTGTTTTTCTAAATAGGGTTTAAGTAATTTACCCCACTCAGCAAATTGTGTGAAAATTAAAGCGCGATCGCTTTCTGCTAAAACTTCTTCTAACATTTCTTCTAGCCGCAAAAGTTTGGCTGAATTCTGTTCCTCTAATGTCGCTTGTTTCAAGTATTGGGCTGGATGATTGCAGATTTGCTTAAGTTTGATTAGTAAAGCCAAAATCATCCCCCGGCGTTGCAACCCTTCAGCAGATTCTATCTCTACTAAAGATTGTTCTACAACTTCTTGATAAAGTGCGGCTTGTTCGCTAGTCAGACCGCAAAATACGGTCATTTCTTGCTTATCTGGTAAATCTTGAATGATGTCGCGATCGCTTTTCAATCGTCGCAGTATAAATGGCTGAACTAATGAACGTAACTGAGTCAAAGAAGCAGTATCACCATACTTTTCTATTGGCATGGCAAACCGCCTCTGGAAAAATTGCTTATTGCCTAAATACCCAGGATTCAGAAAATCCAAAATAGACCATAATTCTTGCAGTCTATTTTCTACTGGTGTCCCGGTCAAGGCGATCCGAAATGTAGCTTCTAATTGGCGCACTGCTTTTGACTGCTTCGCCTCTGGATTTTTCACATTCTGGGCTTCATCTAAAACAATTATCTGCCAAGAAACACTTTGCAATGACTTAATATCTCGATGAAGCAGTGAGTAGCTGGTAACGATTAAATCGTGATTTTTCACAGCTTCTAAAAACGCTTTCCCTTTTGGGCGTTTGTCACCGTGATATTGCAAAATTTTCAAGTTTGGTGCAAATTTATTGACTTCCCTTTCCCAGTTACCTAAAACCGAAGTTGGACAAACTAGCAGTGTTGGATTTTCTAGTACATCTTGTTCTTTTAAATGTAGCAGAAAAGCAATAAACTGAATAGTTTTACCGAGTCCCATATCGTCTGCCAGACACGCACCCAAACCCCAACGTTCTAAGAAGGACAGCCAAGCAGCACCACGTTCTTGATAAGGTCGCAACTGCCCTTTAAAGCCTGTTGGTGTAGGTAAAGGTGCGATCGCCTGATTATTGTTTAGTGCCCCAATCAACTCTTGCAATGCCCCAGAGGCATCAAAGCTGACCACTGGTAACTTTTCAATTGCCTGAGTATCTCCTGTACTCAGACGCAAAGCATCTTCCAGGGAAAGGGCCATTTGGTCTTTGCGAGTGGTGAAAAAAGTTTGGGCTGTCTTGATATCTTGGGGTCGCAATTCTACCCACTCACCGTTAATCTCTACCAGCGGACTATTTAAAGCCACAAGTTTATCAAACTCGGCTTTGGAAATAGTCTGCCCACCAATTGCCAATTGCCATTGGAAATTTAGTAGACTCTGCAAGCCTAAACGTCCTTGCTTTGTCTTTAGAGTTTCGGCTGTAATTTTCAAACCCAAACGATTTGCCCAGCCTTCACGATTAGCTAAACTGGGAGGCAAAATTACTCCCAAACCACTGTCTTCCAACCTCCAAGCTACAGCCTTGATAAACTCATAAGCTTGGATAGGGGTAAGACGAGAAAATTGGGGATATTCGGTTTCAAAACTGGTTACTATTGTTGGATATAAACGGGAAGCTACCCCCAAACCTCGCAAAAATGTTTCTTGTGGTTGGTCAATTGTGCGATTTTCATAAACCAATTGTTCAACTGGATTGTTCCAAATAGTTGCTGCATCCACTAAAAACTCTGGATTGTCAGCCGCTTGCAAAAAATACGCCAATGTCCAATCTGTTTCGCCAGACTTTGGAGAACGTAGTTGAAAACAGGTACGAAATAGAGTTTTAAGAGTTAACTGGTATTGTAGCGGCATAGTCCAAGCCTTTAATGCCGCTTCCAGTCGTTCCACTTCAATTGCATCTGCATTAACTGTACCAGATGCACTAGTTAAGGCTGGCAACCACTGCTGCACCCCAGATGGTAAAGATGCAATCGCCTTAGCTTCAATTGGAGGTTGAGAACCTACCATTTCTCGCACTTGGGCATCTATCGTACTGTTGAGAAATCCCAAAAGTAATTCTTGAGGTTCGGTTGGGAAGTCTACATAAAGTAAGGATTGGGGATTAGGGATTAGGGATTGGGAAAACTCCTCCCCAGTCCCTAATCCCCAGTTCCCAGTCCCTAGTCCATCCTGATAAGTACGACAAACCAAAGGCATATTCGCAGAAAATTTTTCTAGGCAGGTTCCATCTACAGCACTATCTACGAGTACTTGCCACTTAGTAGCAAATGCACCATCTGATTGTTGGTCAATTGTTGGTAAAAACTTACACCGTGAGATTAAATCTAAACTCCAACGGGCAACCTGCGACCAAAAGCGTAAATCTCCACCCAAAAAGGCATCTTCCCCTTTAGCAGCATTTAGGGGAACAGCAGCGAGAAATTTTACTGCTTCGCTGGAGTTGAGACAAAAACCTTCAACTCGCCAAGGTTGCAAATATTGCGGGGAATCTGTGTCTAGCCCTAAGCTAGCAGAATGTACAGGGAAAATCGCTGTTGTTCCTTGATCGCTTTCTTCTAAGATATGAGTTGGTAGGGCAATTATATGGGAATGTATTGGCAAACTGATTTGGGTGGCTGTAGGGGCTTTGCGCGTTCGTTTAGTAGTCGCGATCGCAACTTGGGGTTGCTGAATGAAGTTGGTAATTGCCATATTCTGCGATCGCAACCACTCACTCAACTCAATTGATGTCATTGCCAATGGATGTAGTGCTATATCTCCAGATCCACTAGACTCTAAATTCACTCGTGGCGATCGCCAAGTTTCCCCCCAAATAAATAAACAACCATTTTGATTTTTTAGTAACCAATTACAGTGTAAAATCGCCATTTCCTAATTACTCAGATTTTCCCAAAAGTCAACAATTACAATTGTAATTATTCTAATTTTTACATGTTATTTAATAATTTTTAATCAATTTTGCATATAACTTAAGTAATTATTTAATATAAACATTATTAATAATTAATTTTCCCATAATTAAAGTTTTAAAAAATGGCATATTAGTGGAACTAGATTATATACATCCTCAAGAACAAGAGGTTGTAAGATCATTACTCAATGATGTAATTGTTGAAGGTAAAACTTATCCTCAAAAGCAACCTCTCTCATTGACAGAATTTTCAGCTTACTGGTTAAGCAAGGATGCCTTTGTTGTCAGGACATCTGTTGTAGATCCTACACACAAGCCGAAAGAAATATTAGGGGCGTTTTATTTAAAGCCAAACTTTCCCGGTCGGTGTAGCCATATTTGCAACGCTGGTTTTATTGTACAACCTGGATTACGCGGTCAGGGTTTAGGACGGTTCATGGGAGAGGCTATGCTTTCGATAGCAGCAAACCGGGGCTATGAAGCAGTGATGTTTAATTTAGTCTTTAAGACTAATATACCTTCAATTACACTTTGGCAGTCGTTAGGATTTGAGATTATTGGGCGAATTCCGGGCGCGGTGAAGCTAGAGAATGGGCAGGTAGTAGACGCTTTAATCTTGTATCACACTTTGCGTTAAACGACTTGTCTATCTTTGTATGTAATAGAAGTCAGTCATAGGGCATAAATGTTAGGATTGCCACAGAAAGAGAATAGCGAAAGAGAAGGAAAAAAAACTGAATGGCAGAAGTTGATAAGTCAATATCCTTCGATGGAAGGGATATTCGACTGAAAGTAGGCCTACTAGCTCCCCAGGCAGGTGGGTCGGTTTTGATAGAATCGGGGGATACATCCGTTTTAGTGACGGCTACGCGATCGCAAGCCAGAGAAGGCATTGATTTTCTTCCCCTGACTGTAGATTATGAAGAAAGGCTATATGCCGCTGGTCGGATTCCTGGCGGGATCATGCGGCGAGAAGGTCGCCCACCAGAAAAAACAATTCTCACCAGCCGTCTTATAGACCGTCCCATGCGTCCCTTGTTCCCGTCATGGTTGCGGGATGACTTACAAATTATTGCCTTAACGCTGTCGATGGACGAGTTAGTGCCACCCGATGTGTTAGCAGTTACAGGCGCTTCCATCGCTACCCTGATTGCTCAAATCCCCTTTAATGGCCCAATGGCAGCAGTGCGGGTTGGTTTAGTGGGAGATGATTTCATTATTAACCCCACTTATGCAGAAATCGAAGCCGGAGACTTGGATCTGGTAGTAGCAGGTTCACCAGATGGCGTGATCATGGTGGAAGCGGGAGCCAATCAGTTGCCAGAGCGAGATATTCTTGAGGCAATTGACTTTGGTTATGAAGCAGTGCGGGACTTAATCAAAGCGCAGCAAGATTTAATCGCCGAACTGGGTCTAGTAATAGTGCAAGAAGCACCACCACAAGTAGACCAAACCCTAGAAAATTATATCCGCGATCGCGCTAGCGGCGAGATTAAGAAAATCCTGTCTCAATTTAGTTTCACCAAACCGGAACGTGATGCAGCTTTAGATGTCGTCAAGGATGGAATTGCCGCGACGATTACCGAACTGCCAGAAGAAGATCCCATTCGAGTTGCCGCAACTGCAAATAAGAAGGCACTTGGTAACACTTTTAAAGATATAACTAAACACTTCATGCGGCGACAAATCATCGAAGATAACGTCCGCGTTGATGGTCGTAAACTCGATCAAGTGCGTCAGGTTTCTTGTTTAGTTGATGTCTTACCAAAGCGAGTCCACGGTAGCGGTTTATTTAACCGGGAACTAACTCAGGTATTATCCACTTGTACTCTAGGTACACCTGGGGATGCTCAAAATCTCAACGATGACATGCAGCTAGATCAGCACAAGCGTTATCTGCATCATTACAACTTCCCGCCCTTCTCAGTCGGAGAAACTAAGCCAATGCGTGCCCCAGGAAGGCGCGAAATTGGTCACGGGGCATTAGCAGAGCGATCGCTGATACCTGTGCTACCCTCAAAAGAACAATTTCCCTACGTAATTCGCATCGTATCGGAAGTACTTTCTTCCAACGGTTCCACCTCAATGGGTTCAGTCTGCGGTTCCACCCTCGCCTTGATGGATGCTGGTGTACCAATTCTCAAACCCGTCAGTGGCGCAGCAATGGGTCTGATTAAAGAAGGGGACGAAGTACGAGTTCTGACCGATATCCAAGGCATTGAAGACTTTTTGGGCGACATGGACTTCAAAGTTGCCGGGACAGATGCCGGGATTACCGCCTTGCAAATGGATATGAAAATCTCCGGTTTGTCTTTGGATGTCATAGCACAAGCCGTCCACCAAGCCAAATCAGCTCGGTTGCACATTCTGGAAAAAATGCTCGCTTGCATTGACACGCCGCGGACTGAAACCTCACCTTATGCCCCACGTCTGTTAACAATCAAGATTGATTCAGACATGATTGGTTTGGTCATCGGGCCTGGAGGCAAGACTATTAAGGGAATCACAGAGGAAACTGGTGCAAAAATTGACATCGAAGATGATGGCACCGTGACAATTTCCGCTGTGGATGAGAACAAGGCCAAAAAAGCTAGAAATATCATCCAAGGCATGACCCGCAAGTTACACGAAGGGGATGTCTACGCAGGACGCATTACTCGGATTATACCGATAGGTGCATTTGTGGAATTTTTGCCTGGAAAAGAAGGCATGATTCACATTTCTCAACTAGCTGACTACCGCGTTGGCAAAGTTGAGGATGAAGTAGCGGTAGGCGATGAAGTGATTATCAAAGTGCGCGAAATTGATAACAAAGGTCGGATTAATCTCACCCGTTTGGGTATTCACCCAGATCAAGCAACAGCAGCAAGAGAAGCTGCGGCGGTGAATCGGTAACTCGATTTGGGATTTTAGATTAGATTAAATCTAAAATCCGCGATGCCTATCGTGAAGGCATCGCCGTATGCTTCTCTAATTTAAAAAATTACAAATTATTTTAACGACTTTTCTAGTGTTTTCGGCTCTGGTAGAAGTTGACCGTCAGCCAAAGATGATTCAATCAGCATTTCTAAAACTTCTTGAGCATTTTTGAAAGCTTCTTCATAAGTATCTCCGTGAGTATGACAAAATCCCCATTCGGGAAGACTCACAACAAAACACTCATCTATTTCATAATATTGGTTGATTTGTTGACGAACTTCTGTGTTGTTCATATTTTTGAAACTCTTTTACTTCTCTAATTCTGCCAACTTCTCTTGAGCAAACTCTCGCACCTGCTCATCTGGGTCATTCTCCGCTTTGTCACGCAACAGTGGTAAAGTCTGGGGATGCTGAGGATATTGCTCAATGATTGCCTTAAGTGCTATTTGCCGGGAAGGAACCTGATTCCTATTAGAGGTGCTATCAGTTGAGAAATCCCAAAATATCGGATTAAAAGAATCATCAACAGCACACTCATAAAGAAAATCATAAATTTTAGGACTAGTCTGCCAACTCTTAATCAGTTCTTCCATCACATCGTGTTTTAGATAGCCGAAATTATCAAGTTGAGCAGATTCTTTGAGGAAAGATAAGACAAAAGATAAAATATTAAGTTCATTTTTCCATCCCTGTACTAATTCTTGCAGTACTGTATTTTGTACTACCCAATCATTAGTAGACTGAACAAGAGATTTGAGCATTGGCAAAGTATCTGAGTCATCTTTCCAACCTCGTGCTAATTCTCGCACTGCCATAGTTTGTATGCTCGTATCCTCACTAAATTGAGTAAGGGATTTGAGCATTGGCAAAGTATCTGGGTCATCTTTCCAACCTCGTGCTAATTCCCGCACTGCCATAGTTTGTATGCTCGTATCCTCACTAAATTGAGTAAGGGATTTGAGCATTGGCAAAGTATCTGGGTCATCTTTCCAACCTCGCGCTAATTCTTGTATTGCTGCGTAGGCAGATGTGTTCTCTCTATATGTGTTCTCTCCATAATGAATAGCTTGAGCAAGAGATTTGAGTATTGGTAAAGTATTTAGGTCATCTTTCCAACCTCGTACTAACTCCCGCACTGCCATAGCTGCCATATATCCATAACCATACCTAGCTAAATTTTTTAGCCAAGGTAATGTCTCTACGTGGTTACTCCATGTAGTTGTAATGATTGAAATCACCTTAGTACTAATTATCTCGATTAAGTTAGCTGCTTCTTCTGGGAAGGTATAACCCATATCTTCTCTGCTGTACGGAGCATAAACCTCAACTAATTTTTTTAGACGTTCAACTAATTTATTATCAGTTGATGTAATCGCCAAGCGGTTTCTTACATCTGACATACACTCAGATGCGAGAATAAGTATATCAATAACTTCTACTTCACACCATTCATTTATTTGTTCATCATATTCTTCAATTAAATCATCAATAATATCACCTGCAAACTTTGGCTCAAGCATTCCTGTTATCAAGCGTAGAACTTCACGCCAACTTTCATCTCGCCAATGTTTGCCAAAAACTTCAGTTTTGAGATCCTCAATTGTAATGCTGCGTTCCTCTTTAAACTGCCAGACAAACTCCCAAGCACAGAAATATTCTAAAAAAGTCCGATGCACAAAGGCATAGTCATCTGTATCCCCGGAACACAACATAAAGTTACGAGTCTTTAGTTGCTCTTTCAACCTCTCAGCTTTATATTTGGCTTTATACAATGGTATGCTTAGGCGTTGCATATAAGTACTGAATATTTCATCTAAATCATCCTCATTTATAATGCTGCCAGATAAACTTTTTTCACGGGTTTGCATTTTATAAGCAACTTTACGCAATATTGCTTGTTTATCTTTAAGATTAATATATTTTAGGTTTTTATCTGATTTTAAATTGCGTCTATTATCCCAATTATGCAGCAGTAACTTGGAAACCTCTTCATACAGTTTAATTCTATCTCTGGGTAATTCTTCTCCCTTGAGATTAAGAATTGCCATCATCGTCAACAACAGAGGATTTGCCGCCAATTCTGCAATAGATTTAGAAGCTGCAATTCCTCTTTGCAACCGTTTGCGTTTTCTCTCTTTATCCGCTGTATCGATAAAAGTTAACTCATGCCAGCGGTAAATAAAATCCTGAATTTGTTCTGGTTCTAAATCTTGCAATATAAAGTGGTGAAACTCAGCATCTTGTAAACGTTGCGGTTTGTAGCCAATTACGCGAGAAGTTACAATCACCTGCACATCACGATATTCATTAGTGAAGCGATGAATATCAGTAATTATATCTTCTCGTTGAGCAGGATCAAATACCTCATCCAAACCATCGAACATCACCAAAGCCTTACCACTCTTTAGCTGTTCGTGCAGTTGATGTTGGTTGAGGTGAGAAATCGCACCACTACATTTGTGAAAAAATTCGAGAAAATTACCACACTCTTTATCCTCCCGCCGCCGCATATAAGTGCGTAACTCAATCAGCACAGGAATCGCTAGAGAAAAAGAATTATTCAGAGGACTCCTAGCCCAATTTAATGCCAAGTATTTTAATAAAGCAGATTTCCCAGAACCAGGGTTGCCCAGAATCACGATATATTTATTAGTCTGCTGCTCATTTACAATATCCACAACAGAACGTTTCGGTTGTTCTAAATAAACTCGTTTGTTGCGTTCTAATTTTTCTAACTGAAGTTCTGCTTCCAGTTCATTAGTTTCTCGCAATCTTCGGAGATGTTCTTTCGGTAGCTCGTGAATTTGGGGAATAATTTGATGAATTTCACGGACATTTTGTGCTATAAATATATCCCAAACTTTGAGTTTATCTCGATAATCATAGGTACTCGTATCTAAACTGTCTAAATTCAGATTGCTATAAGTTTCTTTAATAGCTTCTTGGTATCTTTCCAAATCAAAATCAGGAATAATCCCGGCTATCTCTGTTGTGTTGTTCTGGATTTTGTCTAAATTTCGGGAATCCAGAATCTCTCGCAGTTCAGGAACTCCTATAATAATCTCTTTAACCTTTTGCAGATATTTCCTAGCAATCCATTTCCAGTTAAAATCATCTGGTAACGGGTATGAAGCATTAAGTTGATACCAAATTGTTTCCAATGCCTTGGTGTCTATAGCTTGAGAGTCATCTTTAAAAGCAGTTCCCAAAATTCCTTTGACTTCTGGATGCTTCAGAAATTTATTTAACGGCTGCTCATACTTTTTAATTTCATATACAACAAGTTCACTATCATCTAAATCCTGCTGCATGAGTTCCAAAAATTCTGTTACAGCCATGACAACAGCTTTCTCCAGGGGTTCTCGCTTAAAAGGCGCGGTTACAGCATTATTAAAGATATTTTTGAAAAAATCTTTAGCGTAGTCCTTGAGTAAATCCTTGACAAACTCTTCGCTGATAATAGTTTTGACAAGAAATCCAACCGTTTTTTGACCTATCCAGAGAGTGAACCACTCAACTATCATACTCACGCCTGCTAAGTGCTTGACTACGAGTATATACACTCGCTAAAGAAATATTTCCAGATTTCTGAGTTTTTAGAGAGTGCGAGTCTACTCATCCAAAATTTAAGATTATCTGGTTTTATATGCTGCGATCGCACAAAGATATACTTAACAAGAACATTATCTTTACTTCTAAGCTTAAGAGCGATACTGACTGAAGATTTGTTAAAAATAACTAATAACTGTGCATTGATATTAGGAGTAGTTTATGGTTCTACAAGTTAACCCTATCCAAAAAGAACCAATTGTTACTTGGGAAGCACTTCCAGCCGACTTCATTTTACCTGACGATCCAGTGGAAAATATTCAACAACCCGCGATCGCTGCTGCGCTTACCGATGCTTTGGGAAGCACAGGACGCATCCAACCTCAAATGCTGATTGGCTCTAATTTTGGACTTGTAGCCACAGTCAATAAAAAAATTGTCGTTAAAGCCCCTGATTGGTTTTACGTTCCTCAAGTGCAGTCTGTAGGGACAAATGTGGTTCGTCGCAGCTATACCCCGAATTTAGAAGGCGCTGCTATAGCTGTAGTTATGGAATTTCTCTCAGACACAGAAGGGGGAGAACTATCAGTCCGCTCAACTCCACCCTATGGTAAACTCTATTATTACGAAAAGATTCTCCAAGTTCCAACCTACGTAACCTACGACCCCTACGAACCAAGCATAGAACTACGGCGCTTGCAAAATGGCCAATATACCTTGCAGCAAGCAGACGCTAATGGACGTTATTGGATTCCTGAATTAGAGTTATTTCTGGGAATTTGGCAAGGTGAAAGATTATGTCAAACTATGAATTGGCTACGCTGGTGGGATACAGAAGGAAATTTGCTGTTGTGGAGCAGCGAACAAGCCCAACAAGAACGCCAACGCGCTGAACAAGAACGCCAACGCGCTGAACAAGAACGCCAACGTGCCGAACAGGAAAGCCAACGTGCTGAACAAGAACGCCAACGTGCTGATATCTTAGTAGCTAAGTTACGTGAGCTAGGTATTGACCCTGATGCGTAGGCGTAGGCTGTCGTAGACATTGCATAACCTCAACAAATGCTGGGAATAATAATTTTGGGACATCAGCACCAAAATTCTATGAAACAGCAAAAAAATCAATTTAGTCATCTTACTGCGATCGAAAGAAGTTATCTATCATTTCCGGCACAGTTTTTATTAAATCAAAACCTTCTCCAAGGCAAAATACTAGACTTTGGTTGTGGTTTTGGTAATGATGTTAAAATATTGCGCCAAAAAGGTTGCGATATTACAGGCTATGATCCTTACTATTTTCCAGAATATCCTGATACTAAATTTGATACAATAATTTGCTTTTATGTTTTAAATGTTTTGTTTACTGAAGAACAAACTAATGTTCTTATGGAAATATCCCACTTATTAAAACCAGGAGGTAAAGCTTATTATGCTGTAAGAAGGGATATCAAAAGAGAAGGGTTTCGAGAACATTATGTTCATAAAAAACTAACTTATCAGTGTATTGCTAAACTTCCCTTTACTTCAATTTGCTTAGATGAATATCGGGAAGTCTATGAGTATATTCACTATAATCACCAGCAAAATTCATCTAACTATTGTATATTCTGTAATCCCCATAAAACTCTTAAATTATTAACTGAGTCAGCAACTGCTTATGCTATTTTTGATGGCTATCCAATAAGTAAAGGACATGTTCTAATTATTCCCAAACGTCATGTTAATAGCTATTTTGAGCTACCATTTAAAGAGCAATCTGCTTGCTGGTTTATGGTGAATAAAGTACAAAAAATTCTCAAAATTGAATTTGAGCCTGATGGTTTTAATGTAGGAATGAACATCAATAGAGCCGCAGGTCAAAATATTATGCACGCCAGTATTCATATCATCCCTCGTTACAAAGGTGATACTATTAGTTCTAAAAGTGGAATCAGGAACGTTATTTCTAAAAAGCAATAGTTTTTCTGTAAAAATTAAGAATTCATAATTTTGCTATAACTTGACCGCTTTAAAGTAATTATAAAAATTACTGGAACATTATGACTTGCTCAAACTTATCTCATAAGGTTGAGATCAGCTATTAAATGCTTTGTCATTCTGAGCGTTACTGTAATCATCTCAACTACTGTTGCGTTTGCAGCTTGGCAGCGTCGCTTAATTTCTTTGGCTAGCAAGCCTTTAATTTCGATGATACTAGCGATCGCACATTCCCTTCTAATCGCTGAAATCTTTTTGCTGTATACATTTACTATTTTCGGATAAGTCTATTCGTTCATCAGGCTGGCGATGCCTGCGGCGGGCATTGCCTACCCATAATTCAAGTATTTGCAGACTCTCTTCGCCACTATAGTGACTCTCAAAACATTGTCTATAGATATGGTGTTGAGAGTTTGTATTGGTTTTACTTGGACTGACATAAGAGAAAGTATTTCAGCACGCCGAACAGATCCGGTTATCGTTTTAAGCTGTGCGGTTGGAATCTGGAGGTAAACAAATACATACAACGGTTTCGGATAGAGTGGCCATGGGGAGCATCCCACTTTGGCGGATATACCTTTTCTGGGAGAATGTATGAGAATACACAAGCCGTCCGTCTAAAGCATGAACCCGGAAAAACAA
>NZ_JBALDC010000084.1:0-49487 GCF_036917575.1 Nostoc sp.
CTAATTGTTGGTGTTTCACCAATTTCAGGCGATGTTGCAGTAATTGTCGGTGTTTCACCAATTTCAGGTGATGTTGTGGGAAGTGGTGCGATCGCAGTTTCATCAATTCCCGGTGATGTGGCGCTAATTGTTGGTGTTTCACCAATTTCAGGCGATGTTGCAGTAATTGTCGGTGTTTCACCAATTTCAGGTGATGTTGTGGGAAGTGGTGCGATCGCTGTTTCACCAATTTCCGGTGATGTGGCGCTAATTGTTGGTGTTTCACCAATTTCAGGTGATGTTGTGGGAAGTGGTGCGAGCGCTGTTTCACCAATGGAAGGTAGTGCTAAGATGGGCTGACTTTCTGTAAACTCGTTAGTACTATCAAGATAGCTGTCACGTTGCAGTGAAGTCACATTTGCTGAGACATCTGAAACATTAACCGCCATAGCAGATTGTGACTCTAAAGTTACTAACTGTTCATTATTTTCAGAGTTTTTTGACAAACTAGGTGTGTCTTCAATCTCGGCTGATGTAGGTGTTAATTGAACAGGCGTACTGGCTGGAAACTCACTCAGAACACTGGAATCAATTTCTTGTTGTATTGTAATAGGGCTTTTTGCAACTGAAGACTCAGAATTAGATATAGCAACATCCGTCAATACAGTATTTTTATCATTTATCAAAGGAGTAAATAAACTAGGTGCATCATCAACATCAGGTGAATTCAGTGCTGATGATAAAGTTAGAGAATTATCAACAATAGCATTATCTCTAACAAAATTATTTCCGATACTTTCTGATATTAAATTGGGTTCAACGGCTGTAATTGCCTCAAAATTACTATTTGTATGTGGTGATTCTTGCTGTAATGGAGAGGTTACGCTTGATGGTACCTCTTTTGCTTGGATTAAATTGGTTTGGGAAGCAGTGGTTTGATTATCAACTATAGAAGTAGTTTGAGATGTTTCTATATCCTGTTCTGATGGTGTTGGGCTGACTGGGACATCTGGGATATTGACTACTTGTGATGCTTCAGTAATTACTTTATTGGTCAAGTTGCTATCTGAGGTAAATATTTCCTCCACATTATTATCTAAAGGAAATTCTCTAGGCGAGTTTTCGACCAATTCACTTGTATTATTCTCTAATTCAATATTTTTTTGTAAAGGTAAAATGCTTTCTGTTAAAGAGGAATTTGCACTAGGCACACTAGATATTACCTCAAATTTTCCTTGCAACTCATTATTATTAATATTATTTAATAAGCTCAAGTCTTCAACAATAGGGGAAGTTGGTGCTGTTGTACTAGGCATTGTACTACTAATATAATCACTATCGTTTGTAGTATTACCTGAAGCAATATCCTGTTTTAAAATGGGGATTTCTGAATTATTCTCAACAGACAAAAGCTCATTTGATGCTAATAATTTATCTTTCTTACGATTAACAGTAATGTTGTTTTCATCAAAAGATTGCTCAACATTTTTAGCCGCAGACGATTGGATAGGCTTTTTAGTTCTGGATTTTGATTTTGTTTTTGATGGCTGTTGAGATTTATTTGTTTTTTTTGAGTTAGCTTTACCTTGAATGTTTGGTTTTTCTAAAGTATGATTACTCGTCTTTTTATCAATGCGAGTTGGCATTATTTCTGAAATACTGTCTATTCTTGATTCTCTACTATTACTATTTTCTAATGGAGTGGTTGAATCAGAAGAATCAAAATCAAGCAATGAAAATTTACTATTTATATCCTGAGTATCCCAACCTATTAATGATTGCATCGATGGTTCATGTTCATTAGACAATAAAAACTTAGATGATGTAACTAATGGTGGTTTAGTTTGTATGAGACTAATAAAATTACTTCGTGAATGCAGAGAATGAGACTCTTTTCTCAATAACATTCTCTGAGGATCAGATAAAGATGATATTATCCCAAGAGGATGAACATTATTTCCTAGTGGAGATTGATTAATTTGCATAATTATAGTTTCAAAATAGCCAATTAACTAGAAACGAAATATCCAGTTTTTTGATTTCGTTGTACAGAAGTACCTCCACCTGTAGCTCTTGCAACCTGTAAACCTTCATAAGCTAAAGTTAATTCTTCAATCCCAACTGCCTTTCCATCTGCTTGGAGTGCGGGTGTTTTCCAGGTTATAGGAATAGCACCAATCAAAGTCCAACTCATCATTGTCTCACCGGCTTGATTGAAAATCAGAATATTGACATTGCGTCGAGATGTTTTCTTTTTTTCATCAAAAACTGCATTTATCCAGTTCCAAAAACCTGGATGATCGGTAACTCCACGTTTGAGAGTTATGTCTGCAAATTCTGTATGACCTAAATAAACTCTTTGCTGGTCGTTAACACCACCTTCCTGAAACACATTTTTCTTAATTTGAATACTTAATCCTGAACATTCAGCGAAAGATGCAGCAATAGAACTGTCTATCTCAACGTAGAAACGATTAGTAGTAACATAATTTAATTCGTGAGTAATGTTGCCATTATTAGCACCTGTAGCCATCACAACCACCTTTGGGAATTATAATTGCCTAGCCTTTCGCGCTGCGATCGCAAGTCTTCTAGCAAGAGTTTATACACATGTTCTGTAAGTTGGTTCAGCAGCAGTGAATCATTGAGGTATTTACTTGCCGTTTTAGCCATCTTGCTAACATCAGATGTTGCCAAAACCCCAGCGTAGCCAGCAGTACCGCCAACATCTCCATCGAAGGTGAAAAAAGTTTTTTGCTGATTTGAGTCCATAAATAAAAAACTCTCCCTAAATACAGGTTAAAGGTACTGCATCAGAATCAAAAGTAGCCAAAAGTCGAACTTAGTTTTTGCTTGGATTTAAACTTTGGGTGAATTGTGTTACAAGTGCGATCGCTGTACTCTAGATGTTAGTAACAGTAAAATATTCACCTAGCTACTGCTTGGGCAACAGGAGAAGAAAATGAGAGAACACATCAGCCAAGGTAAAAAAACTACTACAAGCTTCTCAATTCCATCCTTGAAACACCCGACACGCGGCTTTGGTTTGGAGTCATCGGCAATTTTACGCCAAGCGGTTCCTGAAATACAACCACTACATAAACCACTTACTCACGATATCAGTCGCATACCCCTGCGTAGCCCCCAAGCAAAACTCTCAATTAGCCAACCTGGGGATCAGTATGAGCAGGAAGCTGATAGCGTCGCACAGCAGGTAATGCAAACAATAGCGCAACCTATAAATCGCCAGTCTATCCAACGAGAAGCATTGCCAGAGGAAGAAGAATTGCAAATGAAACCTCTGGACATTAGCACATTGCAACGAGAAGCATTGCCAGAGGATGAAGAAGAATTACAAATGAAGTCGATGGTGCAGCGTCAAGGTGAGTCTTTTATGGCTGCTGCGCCAGAAGACCTGGAAACGTCCATTAACCAAGCAAGGGGTGGAGGAATGGCGATGGCGGACAATATTCGCCATCCGATGGAACAAGCGTTTGGCGCAGATTTCAGTGGGGTGAAGGTTCACACGGATGGTCAATCTGACCAGTTGAATCGGTCAATTCAGGCGCGGGCTTTCACGACGGGACAAGATGTGTTTTTTCGCCAAGGGGAATATAATCCTGGGAGTTGGGGCGGTCAGGAGTTGTTGGCGCATGAGTTGACACACGTTGTGCAGCAGAATGGGGAAGCAGTGCAGCGGGTGGTTGCGCCACCCGACTCGAAAGAAGATACGCCAAAAGAAGATGTTGCGAGGAATATATCAGAAGCGCTCAACGGGGTGGGAATTAATGTATTTCTAGGAGGGGCAGCAGCAGCAACACTTTTTACTAAGACCCGTAAGATTAACGATTTAGATTTTAGGTTAGACAAGCAACAAAGAAACGCGTTTGATGGAGATAATGGGGATAATTTAATTAGAAGAATCAGTGACGCATTGCTAAAGAAAGAATTGAATATTACAAAAGCTTTTACTAAAGTGGAAAGGACAACAACGACGATCAGAGGAGAGGTAAATAACGTGGAAGTTAGCATAACGAGTGAACCTTCCACTGAAAAAACATTGACCAGGGGAGAAGCAAAACCAGGATTGGAATCAATTGGACAGTTCGCCATATTATTAGATAAGGCTAAAGCGGCGGCATCGAGACCCAAGAATAAATATGACTCAGTAGCTACAGACGTATATGACATAATCAAGGTGAAAAGCTCCTTACCTGGCGGAGGAACAGGGATTTTAAGTTCATTAGATAGCTATTGGAATGAAGAAGGTTTAGCCAAAAAATTAGAGGATAGGCTAGAATTCTTGCTATCTACTGCTAGTAATCAGAATAACTCGTTTTCTCGAGGACGTAATAACATTACTAAAAATAACAATTTATTGACGCGCGAAGACTTTGATAACGGAATCAAGGAGTTAAAGTCAGAGTTATCGAAACAGAAAATAGTTACTGTACTATAGGAATTTTAAATCATTCGTGAAAAGTTAAAGTGTGTCATCAATTCAACCAGATAACAGAAGCAGCTAAATAAATCGCACCCAAAAAGTTGGTAGCACGTTTGTCATAGCGGGTAGTGATTGCCCAGTACTGCTTGAGCTTGGCAAAAAAGTTTTCAATCAGGTGGCGGGCTACGCCTATGCTGGTTTTGTAGAATGCGTTAGCGATCGCCACTATTGTATAGTGCGAAAACATGCGTGCGATTGCTCACCTTGTAGAGACTGTCTTGAAAGTCAAGCGATCGTCATTTGCTTTAGAGTTTTCGGTTAGTGACTTCCAATTAAAAAAATACTTTACCGTTTTTATCGTAGGGGAGCAGGGATTTCTTAGCAGGGGAAGAGAAAGTGCTTTTGATTCGGTAAAATTCGATAATTTATTTTTTGGAGTTTCTTTACTTGAAAACAGAAGTTACTTCAGAGAAGACAGAAGTTGCTACAGACTGCGCGAAACACCGAAACGTGAAGGCAAAAGTTAATTTTGGGAAGACAGAAGTTGCTACAGACTGCGCGAAACACCGAAACGTGAAGGCAGAAGTTAATTTTGGGAAGACAGAAGTTGCTACAGACTGCGCGAAACACTGAAACGTGAAGGCAGAAGTTACTTTAGGCAAGGCAGTAGTGCGATCGCATCTGTTTTAAGTTGGGTAAATGGACATGAAAGTATCGGAATTTGCCCATCCTACACCTCTTGAAGTGCGATCACCCGATACTATAGGGTTTTTGAAAATTTAGACTTTCGATAAATTGTGTTGTAAGTGCGATCGCTGTACTCTAGATATTAGTAATAGCAAAATATTTATCCACCTACTGCTTAGGCATCAGGAGAAAAAATGAGAGAACGCATAGGCCAGCCCAAAAAAGCTACCACTGCTTCCTTCTCAATACCTGCACTCCAACAACCAACACGTGGTTTTGGTTCAGAGTCCTCTGGTGCTTCATCCCAAGCAGCAAATGAGGTGCGATCGCAAAATAAACCTTTAATGCACGACATCAGTCGAATATCACTGCGTTCACAAACAAAACTCACGGTTAACCAGCCAGGAGATATTTACGAGCAGGAAGCTGATAGAGTAGCACAGCAAGTAATGCAGACGATGAGCGACCCTGTAAGTAAACAGTCTGTGCAACGAGAAGCATTGCCAGAGTCAGAAGAAGAATTACAAATGAAATCTCTGGCGGATGCCAATATTTCGCTGCAACGGGAAGCATTGCCAGAGTCAGAAGAAGAATTACAAATGAAATCTCTGGCTGATACCAATATTTCACTACAACGTCAGGGTGATGGGGTTGCAGCCACATCTGACTTGGAAACTTCAATCCAACAAGAACGGGGAAGTGGACAGCCACTCTCAGACGATATCCGCCAACCAATGGAGCAAGCTTTTGGGACTGACTTTAGCAGTGTCAAAATCCACACAGATAGCCGCTCTGACCAACTCAACCAATCTATCCAAGCTCGTGCCTTCACTACAGGACAGGATATATTCTTCCGTCAAGGAGAATATGCTCCTGAGAGTCATGGAGGAAAAGAATTACTTGCCCATGAGTTAACTCACGTTGTCCAACAAAATGGTAGTGCGCTTGGACGTAAATTGCTTCCTGAACAGGAGATTAAAAACAACATCCAAGCTAAATCCCTTCTTAACTCCCCTTCTGGGTATCAACCAGTAATCCAACGTAACCCTCTTGATAAGGTTAAAAAATTCTTTTCCAAAGATGGTGGCGATATAGATAACGGTGGCGAGCAAATAGAAGAAATAGAGGTGAAAGGGGAGGACTGGAAAAAATACATGGAGTTAGATATCTTGACAATGCAGCCTAGCGATATCATAACGGACAGGCAATTTGGGCATAATTTATATATAAATATCAGATGGTATAACAAATCGCAGAAAAGATTGCGCCTTTTGACACCGCCACCACTGGAATATTTTGAGGAAATAACAAAGATTACCACAGACAACGGCGGCAATAGAATTACGGAAACAGAATCGCTCGATCAGTACGCAAACAGACCAAATTCTAATACTTTCCGTAGCTACGCACTCGGAACTCAGGGCATGATTATAGATCCAGGTAAGTCGCTCACGGCTAGATTTCTTGATCCGCCGCAGATCACAATCACACAAGAGTATAAATCCCGCACTGTTAAGTTCAAAATCGGGTTACGGGGGTCGCAACAGTGGCTAACTGGTGTACAGCAATTAACGTGCGAGAATAACAATATAATAGAGCATGAGTTTATCCCAACAAGACTCAGGGCTGGCTAAGAACCACACCATAGTTAGTTTTTATAAACTATTAATTATCTTGCAAAAGTCTTATCAGAAATAAAAGACTCTTGAATAATGACTAATAACGCTTAAGAAGCCGATCGCTGCTGGTCAATTTGCAATGGAATATTTTCCCGCACTAGTTGCCATAAGTGCTTGATGGGGGGAATTTGCAGACGGTCTTGAGTTGTTACCATAACTACTCGACGAGTCAAACTGGAACCATCTGCTAAACTACTAGTATTATTGCCAGCTAAGGAACGAATCGCCAGGGTAGGGTCAAGACGAGCTTCCAGTAATGCTGATTGAGGTAGTAAAGCTATCAGTTCTCCTTGGCGCACGACTCCCCGGAAGGCATCCAGGGTATTTACCTCTAAAGCCGACTGGAGTGTAGCCTCCATTCGCTCAAATCTATCTTGTATTAAGCGCTGCATCCCATAGCCATCTTTAAAAACTACTTGGGGATAACGAATTAGTTCCGACCAAGGGACAAATTCATATTGGGTTAGGGGATGATTGGCTGCGGTTAAAACTTCTATAGGCTCATCATAAAGTACCTCTACCACCATTTCTCTACTGGTGGTTAAAAAGCGATTATTCATCACAATTGCTAAATCCACCAATCCATCTTTGAGGACTTTCAAGGCGCGATCGCTTCCCAATGATGTCACCCGCAATTGCACATTTGGATAATCATGACAAAATTTTTGCAACACTGGTGGTAAGTAAGATCCACATAGGGAGTGAATCACGGCAATGCAAAGTTCTGGTTGCTTTCCGGCAGTTAAATCGGCTAATTCTTCTGTAGCAGTCTGCCACTCTTGACAAATTTTGCGAACGCGGGGTAACAAACGTTCACCTGCTAGCGTCAGTTTGGCATGAGTGCTTCTGTGAAACAGTTCTATCCCTATATCTGCTTCTAATGCTTGGATTTGGCGACTAATCGTCGATTGGGTAACTCCAGATGTTCGCGCTGCTTGTTGAAAGCTGCCGGTTTGGGCGATCGCTAGAAAGGCTTGCAACTGCTCTAAGCGCATTTTTATGTAGCCCGAATTACATTTATCAGTTTTATAAAGTTAACGGATTTTTATCTACAATTTAGTAAAATTTGTTACAGGTTTTTTCTTTTATTTACATTTAAGTAAATTAGATTTTACTGCCTTTGTCGTCAATTATGCGCTTTGCACTGATTTTCCCGGTAAATTTCGCCAAAAAAATAATTGACTATTTTCTGCTGAAAAATATAAATTTTTAAATAATATTTTTAACGGTATCGTTCTGAAGCGCTCTTCTGCGATCGCAGAAGCTGATAGTTCAGCCGTAGCTAACTATGGTAGTTCACTCGATCGTATTAAAAGACAGATTATATAGTATAGCTGTAACCACATAGGTTAGGACAATGTTGATTGCTAAAAGCCTTGATTTCACTGGATTTATACTCAGCACTCAGCACAGGATAAACGCCCCGCTACCGCTAACAGCACTCAGCACTTTGCTATAGTTTGCAAGTTGATGAAGTAATCATATCAAAACCTTTACCCCCAAACCCTCTTTGTGAGTTTAAAAAGGGTTTGAGGGTGAAGTACAATTTAACCTAACTCTGATGAAAAAACGCTATCAGGTCTAAGCAAGACAGAATTTTGTACAACTTACAGATACGGCTGCGATCGCATCAGATTTGCAAGAGATACAGAGGGCACAAACTACGGCTGTACCCTCCTAGTAGTCTGCCAACCCAAAGATAAAGATGCGCTTTTTCGGGCTGGGGAAAGGGGAAAGGGAAAAGGGTAAGGGATTTAAAACCTTTCCCCCTGCCCCTTATCCCCAGAGGGGGCCCCACCTTCCCCCTTACCCTTTACCCCGCCAAGTCACGAAAGCGAACTACTAGAGTGTTGTGAATGCTATTTTATGGAGCGAGAACCTGTGACTTCATCAGGATCGCTATAAGCCCGGACTTTTTCGCGATTACGTAGTCCTGCTAAACCAGCTAGACCAAGCAAACCTAGCCAACCCCAATCAAAACCGCCATCGTTAGTTCTTTCGGAAGCTGCGACACCTGTATTTCTGTTAGTACCTGTGGCATCAGTGCCTGTGCCTGTGGAATCACTGCCTGTAGTTCCAGTACCTGTTGTGGAATCAGTACCTGTTGTGCCACCAGTACCTGTAGTTCCACCAGTACCTGTTGTGGAATCAGTACCTGTAGCTCCACTACCTGTTGTACCACCACCGCCTGTAACTCCAGTACCTGTTGTGGAATCAGTGCCTGTACCTCCAGTACCTGTTGTGCCGCCAGTTCCTGTGGTTCCACCAGTACCTGTTGTGGAATCAGTGCCTGTACTTCCAGTACCTGTTGTGCCACCAGTTCCTGTGGTTCCACCAGTACCTGTTGTGGAATCAGTACCTGTACTTCCAGTACCTGTTGTGCCACCAGTTCCTGTGGTTCCACCAATGCCTGTGCTTCCGCCAGTACCTGTTGTGCCACCAGTTCCTGTGGTTCCACCAGCACCCGTGCTTCCAGTGCCTGTGCTTCCACCAGCACCCGTGCCTCCAGTGCCTGTGCTTCCACTAGCGCCTGCACCTGAACCTGTGCTACCACTAGAGCTTCCGCTGCCAGAGCCTCCGCTGCCGGAGCCTCCGCCGCCGGAACCTCCACTTTGGGCAGAAACTAAAAGAGGTAAAGATACAGAAGCAAAACTGATGGCAAAGACAGTAGCTAAAACAGCTTTAGATAATTTGAAAGGCTTCATGCTCATAGTTCCTTTTATGTTCTAGATTTTTGTGTTTGATTGATTTTCAAAAGTGATATTGTCTCGACAATCTACTGAAAAATTAGGTAAATTCTGACATAGAAAAAATTGAGGAGTGTTTTACTTAGCTTCTTCTGGAAAATCTGAAATGATTTGAAAATACTACAATTTACTATTCTTCAGATTAAGCAAGCAAAATAAATCATAAGTCAGTAATCAATTCATAGTGTAATAACCTACGGACATTACATGTTAAAAATAGAAATTAAATATTATAACTTCTATATCCTATCTTTACTGTGAATTGTTTTGCTGCTATGAGATAATATAAGTGTTAGTTTATCACCAAACTTCTACCATAAGAGTAAAACTACTTATATCGCCAGAATGAATTTGGTATTGATATTAAGTTAGTCTATAAGCGTAGAGCGTTTTAGAGTTTGTATGTTAAATAAACTGACTTATTTCAGAAGTAGAAGCGATCGCTAAGTTAAACAGGATTTTCATTTCGTAAATATAATTCATTTATTAACTTAGTCTTTAGTTATTTGGATATAAATGAACTAAAAACTTTAAACAGCCAGATGCTACTAACGATTGAGACTCTATATAGAATACTTCACAATACTATTTCACCTGAAAACTTATAACTTCATACTTCAGGAGTGTCTTACTTTAGACTAAAGGAATACTTTTATTGTCAGTTAAATAGGATGGTAAAATTATTAAAGGTTTATAATAAGGACTTTAGTCCTCTCTTCTCTACCAGAGGCTACGCAATTAAAAGTTGAGACTAAAATTTACCATTCGGCTAAAGCGATCGCTATTCCTTGTTTTAAATCTGGTGTGATTGCATCATTATTTGCTAATTGCTGCAATTGTTGATGTGTGGCTTCCCTATCCAGATTTTTCAGTGCGGCGATCGCATGTAGTCTCACCGATACATTAGAATCACCTAAGAGCAAAATCAATGGTTCAATGGCTTGCATTTCGCCTAACTGTCCTAAAGACAAGGCGATCGCACTTTTGATACTGGTAATCGCTGTGGCTGGATGCTGCGATCGCAGTACTTGCAATAATATTTCTGTGGCTGGTGTAGTTTCCGGCTTTTGCACTCGCCCCAAAACAGTAACAATTTCTTGCCAAAGTGTCTCTGAAGTGCTTTGATAAAATGCTGTTTGCAAATATTCCAAACTGAATCGTGTCCCCACCCAAACCAAAGCGCGGATGGTTTCTAATTGCAGTGGTAGCGGTGTATGGGGTGATATTAGCAGCTTAAATAATTGCTGGGCTGCTTGATCGCAACCCATCCGAGAAAGGGAAACTGCGGCTGCACAACAAACATCAAGATTAAAGTCGTAAAGCATGGGTTGCAGTCTTGTCACCAAATCTAAGGCTTCGCATAAGTCGGGGCGAAAACCTAAACCAAGGACTGATGCACGCCTAACTGTAGCGGCTATATCATCCAAAGCGTTTAATAAGATCGGTGGCACACGTTCGTCATGAAAGCTACTGAGGGCTTCAATTGCAGCTGTGCGGGTTGCTGCTTGTGGATCTTGCACTACAGTCAATAGCGGTATGATGGTTTCTGGATGCCGAATATAGGAAAGCGATCGCACTGCTAAAAGCCGTGTATTTTCATCTGCTAAAAGTTCAGTTAGTGAACTAATCGCAACAGTACCCATTTGTCCCAGTGCTGTAACTGCGATCGCTTTGAGTTCTTCATCTTGATCATTTTTCAACAATTCAACTATTGAGGCGATCGCATCTGGGTGTTGAAATTCCCCCAAAGTCCTGGCTGCATACCAGCGCAATTCCTCTTCTGCGTCTTCATCTTCTAATATCTCAGTCAGAGGTGGGATGGCAATATTTCCCAAGTGAGTCAACACTTTGGTAATTTCCCAGCGTTGTTGAAAATCCCCCATTTCTAAGATGGAAAGTGTTAATTTCAGGAGATATTCTCGGTTTTTAACTATTTCTGGATGCTCAGAATCTGCCCCTAAAATTAACTGTTGCAAATATTGAATTAGTGATGACCAATCAGCTGCATAATATGCTGACTCAGCTTGCACCAAAAGCTGTTTGATGTTATTCACAATCTCTTGCTTAAATTATCGATTTTCTGCCCCCTGCCTCCACTAACCTGCCTTGACTACAACTGAATTACCCTCAATCTTAGCAACGAAAGTTTTAAGCGCTTCTGTCGCCGGGCCTTTTTGCACTTTACCGTCAATTCCAAATTCCGAACCATGACAGGGACAGGCGAATTTTTTTGTATTAGCTTTCCATGCTACAGTGCAACCTGCATGAGTACACGTAGGGTTAACAGCAGTTAGATTTCCGACTTTAGATGTGCCGACTACCAATACAGGCCCAGCAGGTGAGTTTTTCGCCAGCAATTGACCAGTTTTATCTAATTCTGCTGATGTACCTACTGTTTGCCAATCTTTAGATGCTGAAGTTGTTTGAGAAGAACAAGCTGCGATCGCTACAGGTAGAGAACTGGCAATCCAACCCAAACCTACCCAATTAATAAAATCACGACGTTTCATAGTTGTTGAAATAATATCTAAGTTTTAACTAACATCTGCCACTCAATTTTGGATTTTAGATTAATCTATGGCGCTCCAAAATTGCTTCAGTCATCTCAAATACCGTTGATTAAAGCTTCTACATCGTTCATTGGTGACTTTAATGCAAATAATACATAGTATTCATGCGTTTTTTGCTACTCACTACCAAAAAACGTAACAATTTATACGATTTTAACAAAAATCTCATCTTAAGTTATGAGTATCGAAATTGTTACATGAACATTATCTAAACCTGCTTGACAAATTCCCAAAATGTAAATGGCGACAAATTCTCCTTAACTAACCACGGATTTTAAATTTCGCGTTGGAATGCTCTTGAGTAAAAATAATCAGCCGTAATTAAATATTGAGTTTTTATTTCCTAGCCCTCGTAGATACAGCACCTAATGTAACTACGGATTGATTGATATTGGCTAATTACGACCACACTTTTTGATCGTATCAGTAATTTGCAACGAGATTCAGCCTCATGACAGACACAGCACCTACTACTAGTCTCAATAAGTTCGAGAAATTAAAAGCAGAAAAAGATGGACTCGCCATCAAGGATGAGATAGAGAAATTTGCTGCCCTTGGCTGGGAGGCAATGAACGAAACAGATCGCGATCATCGACTCAAATGGGTAGGCGTATTTTTTCGTCCAGTTACTCCAGGCAAGTTTATGATGCGGTTGCGGATGCCTAACGGGATTCTCAACAGCAGCCAGATGCGTGTTTTAGCCCAAGTAGTGCAGCGTTACGGTGATGATGGTTGCGCTGATATCACTACTAGACAGAATATTCAATTACGGGGGATCAGAATTGAAGATTTACCAGATATCTTTAATAGATTTGACACAGTTGGTTTAACCAGCGTTCAATCAGGCATGGATAACGTTCGCAATATTACAGGCGATCCTGTGGCGGGGTTAGATGCAGATGAGTTGTACGACACACGAGAGTTGGTACAGCAAATTCAAGATATGCTCACCAACAAAGGCAAAGGAAACCCAGAGTTTAGCAACTTACCACGGAAGTTTAATATTGCGATCGCAGGTGGACGAGACAATTCAGTTCATGCTGAAATTAATGATTTGGCTTTTGTGCCAGCATTTAAGGAAAAGACTGGGGACTGGGGACTGGGGACTGGGCAAGAATTTTCCCAATCCCCAATCCCTAATCCCCAGTTTCCAATATTTGGCTTTAATATCGTCGTCGGTGGCTTTTTCTCAGCTAAACGTTGTGAAGCGGCGATTCCTCTGAATGCTTGGGTACTTCCTGAAGATGTGGTAGCTGTATGTAGAGCGGTTTTGGAAATTTTTCGTGATTATGGGCCGCGTGCTAATCGGCAAAAATCCCGCTTAATGTGGCTAATTGATGAATGGGGTTTAGAAAAGTTTCGAGCAGAAGTAGAAAGCCGTTTGGGTAAATCATTATTACCCGCAGCAGCAAAAGACGAAATCGACTGGGAAAAACGTGACCATATTGGGGTATATAAACAAAAACAGCCAGGATTAAATTACGTAGGCTTGCAGATTCCTGTCGGTCGGCTATATGCCGGAGATATGTTTGAAATTGCCCGTATATCTGAAGTTTACGGCAGTGGCGAAATCCGGTTTACAGTTGAGCAAAACATCGTTATCCCCAACATTTCTGACTCGCGTTTAGCAACATTTTTAACAGATCCATTGCTGGAAAGATTTTCTATTGATCCAGGATTGCTGACGCGATCGCTAGTATCCTGCACAGGCGCACAATTTTGCAACTTTGCTCTCATCGAAACCAAAAACCGCGCCTTGGCAATGATTAAAGCCTTAGAAGAAGATTTAACCTTCACTAAAACAGTACGAATTCACTGGACAGGTTGCCCCAACTCTTGTGGACAGCCCCAAGTTGCAGACATCGGCTTGATGGGAACTAAAACTCGCAAAAATGGCAAAACCCTCGAAGGCGTTGACATATATATGGGTGGCAAAGTTGGCAAAGATGCTCATTTGGGAACTTGTGTGATGAAAGGCATACCATGCGAAGACTTGCAACCAATATTACAAGATTTACTCATCAAAAACTTTGGGGCAAAACTCAAGCAAGAAGCCTTAGTAGTTAGTAACTGATTGGGCAAAATAGTTCTGAGTTCTGAGTAAATTAAGTGAGATTCCCCACTTAGCACTGAGTACGGGCTAAACGCCCCGCTACCGCTAACAGCACTCCTGAAGGGCATAGGGCGTAGGGCAAAACTCATACTTCAAGCTTAAAAGGTGCAACCTCCGAGCTAAAAGGCTCAACTTCCGAGTTTAAAGGCTCAACTTCCGAGTTTAAAGCCTCATCTTGCCATACCTCTTCTACGTATTTCATTCAATTAGAAAGATTAGAATGCTTAAAAACTTATTTTCGTTCAGCGATCGCTACCGGATCTTACATCAGACTTGGTTTGCTTTTTTTCTTACCTTTGTTTGTTGGTTTAACTTTGCTCCCTTCGCTACAACCATTGGCAGAGAACTACATCTAGCACCAGAGCAAATTAAAACTTTAGGCATCTGTAACCTCGCCCTCACAATTCCCGCCCGATTAATCATTGGGATGCTTCTAGATCGTTTTGGCCCCAGAATCACCTACTCAATCCTGCTGATGTTTGCGGCTGTTCCTTGTTTAGCAACAGCGCTAGCGCAAGATTTTAATCAACTAGTTATCAGTCGTTTGCTGATGGGAATTGTCGGATCTGGGTTTGTCGTCGGTATCCGCATGGTGGCAGAATGGTTCCAGCCGAAGGAAATAGGAATTGCCCAAGGTATTTATGGCGGTTGGGGTAACTTTGGGGCTTTTGGTGCAGAATTTGCCTTACCGATACTTGCAGTTTCTACGAGCTTTTTCGCTGGTGGTGCTTCTAACTGGCGGTTTGCGATCGCACTTACAGGGATCATTGCTGCTATTTACGGCGTAATTTATTACAACAGTGTCCAAGATACGCCCACAGGGAAAGTCTACAAGAAACCTAAAAAGAACGGTTCTCTGGAAGTGACTAGTGTCAAAAGCTTCTGGGCAATGATTATCTCGAATTTTGGTTTGATTTTCGCCTTGGGTTTATTAGCTTGGCGTTTAGAACAAAAGAACATTCACTTTTTAACTCTGAGTCAAATGTATTTGACTTGGTTGCTATTAGCAGGATTATTTGCTTACCAAAGTTATAAAGCTTGGGAAGTAAATCGAGAACTTTTAATTGGTAAGAAAACTTACGCTGCATCTGAACGCTTTCAATTTGGTCAAGTAGCGTTACTCGAATTCACTTACATAACTAGCTTTGGCAGCGAATTGGCAGTTGTTTCCATGCTCCCGGCATTTTTTGAAAAAACCTTTGCTTTAGAACACGTTATAGCTGGGATGATTGCTGCTACCTATCCATTCTTAAATTTGGTTTCTCGTCCCAGTGGTGGCTTAATTTCTGATAAATTTAACTCCCGTAAGTGGACAATGACAATAATCAGCGCTGGCATTGGCGTTAGTTATTTGATTGCACATTTTATTAATAGTAGCTGGCCGATTCCGCTAGCGATCGCAGTTACAATGTTTGCCGCTTACTTTGCCCAAGCTGGCTGCGGTGCAACTTTCAGCATCGTCCCTCTAATTAAAAAAGAAGCCACTGGACAAATTGCCGGTAATGTCGGAGCTTACGGTAATTTTGGCGGCGTAGTTTACCTGACAATTTTTAGCTTAACCGACGCTTCTACACTGTTTTCTACAATGGCTATAGCTGCTTTAGTCTGCGCTTTCATGTGTGCCTTCTTCCTCAAAGAACCAAAAGGTTCCTTTGCGGCCACTTATGAAGGTGAATTACCAGAAACCGCAACTAAAAACTCTATTTTATTAACGGAAGAATAATCAACTGAAGGATGAAGTAGAAAATTCACTATCAAATCTGAATTAGGGAACTTTAGACTTCATCCTTATCCTTCCATAGCAGTCTAAATTCATAAAAATTTCTTACAGCAGATTTCAAGGAAGGTGAAGTACACAACGATTCGTCTCAATGCCAGACATGAAGCTTGCTTTGCTTCTGAATTGTGACTCCTTAATTCTGAATTCTACTGTATTTCAAAGAGTTTTTGTATTACGCACAAATTTCTTAAACTGCCACTAAATCTGAGGTTACAAAATCAAAATAACAAAATGGTACAATAGCCATGAGTGAATTTACCAAAACCCTTTGTCCTTACTGTGGTGTTGGCTGTGGATTAGAAGTTTCACCCCCAGCGCAACTTGGCAAAGCAACTAATCGAGATAGCCAAGGAACTCCAACTTGGCGAGTGCGCGGTGATAAAGCCCATCCATCCAGTCAGGGAATGGTTTGCGTCAAGGGTGCAACGATCGCAGAATCTTTAGATAAAAATAGATTACATTACCCAATGGTGCGAGACTCCTTAGATCAAGAGTTTCGGCGCGTGACTTGGAATGAAGCTTTTGATCTAATCGCCAAACGTATTCAAACTATCCGCTTTACCCAAGGGTCAGAAGCCTTATGTATGTATGGTTCCGGTCAGTTTCAAACCGAGGATTATTACATAGCTCAGAAACTCATGAAAGGCTGTCTGGGTACTAATAATTTTGATGCCAATTCTCGTTTATGTATGTCTAGTGCTGTGGCTGGTTACATTCAAAGCTTTGGCTCAGATGGCCCGCCTTGCTGTTATGAAGACTTAGAGTTAACTGACTGTGCATTTTTAATTGGTACTAATACGGCTGAATGTCACCCCATCGTTTTTAACCGCTTAGAGAAATATCATAAAAAGAACCGCAAAGTCAAAATGATTGTGGTCGATCCCCGTCGCACACCAACC
This sequence comes from Nostoc sp., assembly GCF_036917575.1. Classification (GTDB taxonomy): domain Bacteria; phylum Cyanobacteriota; class Cyanobacteriia; order Cyanobacteriales; family Nostocaceae; genus Nostoc. The sequence goes on from NZ_JBALDC010000084.1 coordinate 16,899, forward strand.
GCAGAAGCAGCCGACTTGCATTTAGCAATTCGTCCCGGTACAGATATCGACTTGTTAAACGGCATCGCTCACTTGTTGATGCGCTGGAATTACATTGATACGATGTTCATGGACGACTGCACCAGCAACTTTCCGGCTTATGCTGAGGTGATTCGCCACTATCCCCCAGAAATAGTCGCTCGTCAATGTGAAATCAGTATTGAAGATTTAGAAACAGCAGCACATTACTGGGGTGAATCTGAGCGGGTATTGTCTTTGTGGTCAATGGGTGTAAATCAATCGTCAGAAGGGACGGCTAAGGTCAGAACTATCATTAACCTGCACCTGATGACTGGACAGATTGGCAAACCTGGGGCTGGCCCATTTTCCCTCACCGGTCAGCCGAACGCGATGGGAGGACGGGAAGTTGGAGGTTTGGCGCATTTATTACCCGGTTATCGGACGGTGAAAAATCCCCAGCATCGTGCAGAAGTTGAGGAGTTTTGGGGACTTCAGCCGGGACAAATTTCGCCCAATCCCGGTTTGACTACTTGGGATATGATTACTGGGTTGGAAGATGGTGTTGTAGAGTTACTGTGGATTGCAGCTACTAATCCTGCTGTGAGTATGCCAGATTTGGAGCGAACTAAAAAGGCGTTGTTGCGATCGCCTTTCACTATTTACCAAGACGCATATTATCCTACAGAAACCTCTGCTTACGCTCATGTTCTGCTACCAGCAGCCCAGTGGGGTGAAAAAACTGGTGTAATGACGAACTCCGAACGATTGGTAACTTTATGTCAAGCATTTCGCCAACCACCAAGAGAAGCGAAAGCAGATTGGGAAATTTTTGCCGAAGTTGGACGTAGATTAGGTTTTGAAAAAGAATTTACCTTTGCTAACTCCGCCGAAGTTTACGCTGAGTTTGTCAAGCTAACTAAAACTCGCCCCTGCGATATGACAGGTATTAGTCACGCGCAATTACAGACACAAGGCCCGACTCAATGGCCTCATCCTGAAGAGAGCAGGGGGAGCAGAGGAGCAGGGGAAGCAGGGGGAGAAACTTATCGAAAGCGTTTATACACTGATTTACGTTTTCACACCCCTGATGGACGCGCTCGATTTGGGGCATATTACTCAAAGGGACTAGCAGAACCACCAGACTCAGATTATCCGTTTGTGTTAACTAATGGGCGACTTTACGGACACTGGCATACGCAGACACGCACCGGTCGAATTGAAAAAATTTGCAAAATGCATCCCGAACCGTTTATCGAAATTCATCCCCGTGATGCTGCTCGGTTAGGTATTGTAGATACTATGTATGTAGAAGTGCGATCGCGTCGGGGTAAAGCGAAGTTTCCTGCTAAAGTCACAAAAGCGATCGCACCTGGTACAGTTTTTGTCCCTATGCACTGGGGTTCACTCTGGGCAGATAATGCAGAAGCCAACGCCCTCACCCATCCAGAATCTTGCCCTGATTCGCTGCAACCAGAATTAAAAGCTTGTGCAGTGCAGTTGATCCCAATTTCTCTGGAAGTTACAACCAAAAATCATCAACTCCAGTCCTTACAATCGCAAGCTGCAAAGTAGTAATTTATAACCAGCAACAGGTAATTTCGTCAATAATCAATAGTCAATAGTTATTATCATTTTTTCTGACTCTCTAATTTTGACTGTTACCAATTACCATATCTAAAGAGGCTAAATCTCTATTAAACAGAGGTTTTACTAGCGTCTATTTTAGCGATGGATAAAGAATAAAAAACAGATATAAAACTTACCAAGTATTGGCAAGTTATCTTTTTTAATCCTTTAGATTTATCTATAGGATTTTGTTTTATTTGATAATTGGGTGCAGCAGATGAAAAAGCTAATGAGGCGATTTTTAACAGCGACCAAAGATGAGAACTTCATGCACTTCATTGAAAATATAGAAGTGCTAGTTTCTAAAGCTCTATCTATTTTTATGGTGGTTGTAATTTTGGTAGCGATCGGAGATTTAGGAATTTTTATTTTGAAAGAGTTATTTACAGCCCCTTATGGAAAATTTAACTCAATATTGTATAAAATTTTTGGTTTATTTTTAAACATTTTAATTGCTTTAGAAATCTTAGAAAATATTACCGCCTATCTCCGACGACACGTTTTTCAGGTTGAATTAGTTATTGTCACTTCTTTAATAGCTGTTGCTAGAAAAATTATTATTCTTGACTTAGAAAAAGTTCCAGGTATTGATATAATTGGTCTAGGTATAGCTATTCTTGCTTTATCAATTAGTTATTTAATAATTCGTCTCAGTAATTACAAAGATGCAAATTAAACCTCATCTATGTTGAAAGCCGTAGTTTTTGCCCTCACCCTAAATCCCTCTCCTTAGTATTGGGAGAGGGACTCCTTTCCGGCTCCCCTTCTGCCTATTATTGGGAGAAGGGGCTGGGGGATGCTCCCCTTTGTTTTCATACCGAAAGAACTACAGTTTTTAAGGTAAGCGCGGTTTAAATAAAATGCTTAACTAACTATAGCGGTTCTCAATTGCATGGAATACAGACCACTCTTAGAGACACAGCAATTTTGGGTTTATCGAGCAACAGTATAAATTATTAATTTTGAATTTTAAATTTTAAATTTTGAATTCGGAGCGAAGCGACGTGACAGATTTCTTTGAATTTGAAGCAGACTTTGTTGATTCTCTGCGTTGCATACCCATGCAGGTGCGTTGTAAATTAGATACCTGTGGCATCAAGCTAAAATTGTCTGATTGGAATCAAATGACCACAAATGAGCGTCAAGCTTTAGTGGAATTACCTTGCACAACAAAAACGGAAATTCAGTCTTATCGCGAGTATATCGAGCAATTAATCATACAACACACAGGTACACCAGCTAAAAAATTACCCATCGAGCCTCATCCGGCATGGCTAGACTCTGCCATAGTACCAGCTAGCCTTCAAGAAAAAGCTCAAGAAATAGGTGTAACTCTAACACAGCAAAATTGGGCAGGTTTAACGCCTTTACAGCGTTTTGCCTTGATTAAACTTAGCCACCCAGGACATGAAAACAAAAATTTTCCGAGAGCGATCGCAGAATTTCATCTGTTTTAATTAGACAATAGTCTTTAAAAGAAAAAATCTACAGAGCGTAAGTCTTTTACCGGACACGATATCAGTTGTACTCGCTTTCTTTATTAATAGATACTATTTCTCAATAATTAGTTGAGAGTATCACCATGACTATTCACTTAACTGGAACAGAAGACTTTGGGGAATTTTGCCAGGATGTGCAGTTTAATGAGTATGAGGGAAAATCACAATTATCTACTTGGTTTGGTCAAAGCAGCCATCGCTGGACTATACTTCACCGTAACCTTGTGCTATCAATCTGTGACAATGAGTATTCTCAACCAGTGATTTCTGAAGAAAAACACGATGATTCGCCTGAGCTGACATCTAAATTTTTTGTGTCTGGTGGTACAAGAACTGTGACACCAAATGTAGCTGGAGTCAGTGACGATTATGAAGAAGTTGCAGGCTACAACTACTTATTCTCTTTACCTGATGTTCGAGAGTTTGAGTATCATAGGGCGAACCAGCGCGCTCAAAATATTAAAATTTATTGGCATCCTAATTTACTTGACAGTTTTCAGGGAAGCTTTGAAAATTTGCCTGCTTTGCTTGAGCAGTTAAAAGAAAATCCAATTAAGCAACCTTTCCATCAGCCCCTAGGGGTGACTACACCTGCAATGCAGTTAGTACTCAAACAAATATTGCACTGTCCGTTTGTTGAAACGCTAAGACAAATGTATTTAGAAGCAAAAGTTTTGGAACTACTGGTACTTAAAATTGCACAGTGGGGGGAAATCATCAGGTATTACAGCGATCGCTCCATTTCCGCCCTGATGAAATTGAACGTTTGCATCATGCTAAAGCTATTTTAAATCAAAGGCTGCCGCATCCACCTTCTTTAATCAATTTAGCCAAAGAAATCGGACTCAATGACTTTAAACTCAAGCGGGGATTTCGAGAAGTGTTTGGGACTACGGTGTTGGAATATGTGCAATCTTTACGACTAGAGCAAGCACAACGGCTACTTCCACGCACTAATCTCACAGTTGCAGAAATTGCTTGCTTCTCAAGTAGGGTACGAGAGCATAGGTCATTTCGGCTATCTGTTTAAGCGAAAATTTCGCATGACTCCCAGAGAATATCGTTATCACAAAGGCTTATAGCAAAAAGGACATCCCGATTCCGCTTAAAAAAATCCCGTTTCCATATATATGCGATCGCTCATCAAGCGCTGTTTGGTGTTGATACAAAACTTGATAGGCAAAGATTTTTTGGTTGTTGATGCTATTGCTTCGATTTTTACGCCTCAAACACCTCAGACAGTAGATCCCGTTACTGCTTCTACTCCGACTCCAGGTCAAAAGCCTTTTCCCTTAGATGCGATCGTTCAAAAAGCTCAAGCTGCCTTACCGAACTTCTCTATATTTAGCATAGACGTGCCCGATGAATCGAAAGCAGGAACATACGACTTTCGGATGGTTTCTCCACGAACGCAATCCTGGGATAGTGAGGTGCATATCGATCAATATACGGGTGAGATTTTACAAGTCGTTGATGGAACTAAAATAAAGTCTTTATTAGGTCGTTTGTCCAACTACTCAACACCCCTGCATTATGGTGTTTTTGGTGGGTTATCTACCAAAATTTTGTATGTATTTGTCGGATTATCTCCCACTATCTTGTTGATTACTGGTTTGAATATGTTTCGTCTTCGTTATAAGAGAATCTAATGACATTACAAAACTAAATGTGTTGTAATATATCAAAAATTCATCGGGATGCTAACGTCTAAAATAGCTGACTCTAAACTAACATTTACTTTATATAGTGTTTTCCAATAAAAGTGGGGTTAAGCTGTACCTCACCTGCATAAAACACAGTTTTATCTTTCCTCTCCATGAATTGCCAGAGGGGTTTCAATATTTACTTCACGTCATGTACCTAAGAACCGCTATAAACAATTATTGACAAAAGATGAAGGTGACAAAATATGGCTGCAAAGAAACTTTTGATGCTTGTTGGCGACTATGTAGAAGACTATGAAGTGATGGTTCCTTTTCAAGCGTTGCAAATGGTAGGACACACTGTCCATGCAGTTTGTCCCGACAAAAAAGCTGGCGATCGTGTGCGGACAGCAGTTCACGACTTTGAAGGAGATCAGACTTACAGTGAAAAACCTGGACACAATTTCACTTTAAATGCTACCTTTACAGAAATAGAAGCCGCAACCTACGATGCCTTAGTCATTCCCGGAGGACGAGCACCAGAATATATCCGCTTGAATCAGCAGGTGCTAGAAATCACCCGTCACTTTGCCCAAACGAATAAACCGATTGCTGCCATTTGCCACGGCTTGCAGATATTGGCAGCTGCTGATGTACTGCAAGGGAAGAGATGTACTGGCTACCCTGCTTGTAGCCCAGATATCAATAGTGCTGGAGGGATCTATGTTGATATCTCTGTCGATCGAGCAATAGTTGATGGTAACTTGGTGACAGCACCAGCTTGGCCTGCTCACCCGCATTGGCTAGCAGAGTTCCTTGTAGTACTTGGAACCAAGATTGAACACCCAGAACTAGCTACAGTTGTTTGAGGCAAGATAGCGGATACCTTTTGATTCAAGACTTCAGAAGAGTTTCTTTACCTACTCTCCACTCCAAAAGAGCTTAGTTAATTATCAGTGGCAAAAACAAACAACTGATCTTTTAGGTGACACTCCCATGTCGCTACTGCTTTTCTATGAGACGGGATGCGATCGCGTAGCGTTCCGTTCGTGTAGCATCTCGTACAGAAGCAAAGGCGATCGCCTCTCCCTTGAGAGTAAAACCGTACTGCCTCACAACATACGACTGAAAATTATATATTTTTGAAATGAAACTAAATGCAGTAAAAAATACTATTTTTTAATAATTTGCAGTAAGTTTAATTTGCCGCTACGATGTCAAAAGTACAGCATTAAGACAATCTGATTTATCCGCTTAACAAGCCAGTTTTAGGACAAACTCTCAGCAGATGGAATACTTCTTTACATGAGGCGAAACAATTTGAAATTTTGCATCAATAATTTTAAATTTCTTAGCAGTAAGTGAAGCTATAGTGGATTTAGCAATGCTGCTGCTAATGTGGCTAAGGTTAGTCCTGCTGCCAAATTATGTGAAGAATTAATTTAGAAACGCACTTCTTATCGATGACAGGCAAAAACGCAAGACATAATGCATTTCTGCGGCTAGTGTCTGGTAATGGGGTAGCTTTGGGAGCAGAATCTCGCTACTCGCTGCCCCCCAGTAAAGAAATGGTAATTGGACGCGACCCCAGCTGCCAAGTTGTCTTGGATGCCATGATGTACCGAATGGTATCTCGTCGTCATGCAGTGGTTCGTCCCCTCTCTCTATCCCCAGATAGCAAATTTAGTTGGGTGCTTTGTGACTTGAATAGTGCTAATGGCACTTACTTGAATGGACAACGCTTGTATGAATGTCAGGAATTGCACCCAGGCGATCGCATTTCTCTAGGTGCTGATGGGCCGCAATACATTTTTGAGTACGAGTATACCTCACTGACTCCGGCGACGACAGTCAACCAAGTTACACCACTGCCTTCAGCGACGAACTACCACAACCACACGCAATTAAAGCAGCCAGATTCTGTTAGCTTCACCCAGCTTTTTCCGATTATTTCCACTGGTAAAGATTTAACTAGTAAAGCTTACCTCGTACCGGGAATACTGACGGTAATTTTTGTGGTACTGATGTTCGCTACAGTCGGACGGCCACAAGCTAATCAAGTGATTGTAGCAAGTTATATTGCCTTTGCTGCCTACTATTTTGTTTACCAACTTTGCGGAAAACAAAAGCCTTGGTGGGTGCTAATGGCTACGTCATTGGGTACAATCTTGATTTTGCTCAGTCCGCTATTGAATCTATTTATTTTCGTATTTCGCGGCATCTTACCTGGAAGCTTGCCCACACCCCAAGAATCTATTACCTTCACAGAGTTACTGGTGCGGATGTTTTTTGGCGCTGGGTTAATGGAGGAATTACTCAAGGCATTACCTGTACTAGGAGCTTTTGCCATCGGTAGAATGTTGTCTTCACCTTGGCGGGAACGCATCGGTATCTGGGAACCTCTAGATGGTATTCTCCTGGGAACAGCTTCTGCTGTGGGCTTCACTCTCTTGGAAACCCTCGGTCAATATGTGCCTGATATAACTCAAAATGTCACGCAACAGGTGGGTATAGGAGCTGCTGGTCAACTGGCAGGTTTACAACTGCTAATTCCGCGAATTTTAGGCTCCGTAGCCGGACACATGGCTTATAGTGGCTACCTGGGTTATTTTATCGGTTTGGCTGTCCTCAAACCCAGTAGAAGTTGGCAAATTCTGTCTATTGGTTATCTGAGTGCCTCTGCGCTCCACGCTCTTTGGAATGCTACAGGGTCAATCAATGCCTTACTGTTGGTAATTGTTGGAGTGTTATCTTACGCCTTTTTGATGGCGGCAATTCTCAAGGCACGGGCGCTCTCACCAACGCGATCGCAAAATTTTGCTACCCGATTTCTAGGGCCAAAATAGAAGAGCAGGAGAGAACAAGTAATGCTTGAGTATTTACCTCTTGGGATAGATGGCCTAATTTGAATATCAGCGTATTGTTATTTTCTTATGGGGTAAAAAATTTTAAAAAAATCAAAAATTATTAAGCTTTTTCTGCAAAAGTCTTGATTTCCGATTTTATATCTTTAGGTAAGTGAAATCAACATATTTGCAATAGATACTCGTGAACAAAGTGAATGTAAAGCGCGGGTTACACGAATACAAGACGTAATGAAAAATTTTTTATTCCCTACTTTTTAATCCTGATTCACCATTCATAGTTCAGGTTGAGATTTGTTAAGTTCAGTAAAAGCATAAGAAGCGATCGCTAAACTAACCTTTGCTTTCTCTACTTCTGATAAAGCTTTCCATTCGCTATTTTGAAGATTACTGAGTGCAGATGCCGCGTTTTGTGATTCGCTACTTCGCATAGCGTAAGCGAAAGGACGAGCCAAAACGATAAGATCCTCTGTTCCCCAAGTTGGTAGTATTGTCTGAACGCACTCAACTAGTTGCTCACTGATTAATTGGCGAGCCGCAAATATCTCAGCAGCTTTGGTGGCGATGGTGTTGAGCAATATTTGGGGGACACAGGCGGAAAAATTATTACGTAGTGTTTGTTGAAGGTTAAACACTACTGCCTGTTGTCGGTTATGATTATGGTCAGGTGTAGAAGTAATACTAGACCAAAGTGTATCTAGATGTCCGTAAAAATCTTCTGATCGTCTCATTAGTTCAACGCCCTGTAAATCTTCTATTCCGAACTGTTGTTCTAATTCCTGAAAATAAGCTTCTGATTCCTCATCACCTGGATTCCAGGGATAATTAGCATCCTCTGGTTCTAGTAACGCTTCTAATAACTCTAAATCTATTTGAGATGGCAAAAAAGAGAAAGTGTCTGAGTCATTAATTTTGTCAGCCATATTTTCTTACCTGATGATTATTTGGTGGTATTGACAGCTACAAGTTCTCAGAGGAGATTTCCGCAAAAAAAGTTGATTTTTTCTCCAAAAAAACAGATTTCAAAAGCTGATGCTAAAGACTCAAATTCATTTACGCAATATCTCTGCTATGAGTCTTCAATCATAAACTCCCAGGTTTCACCTCTAGCACTTCCAAACTTTAACTGCATTCCTGATTTCAAAGGGACTTCCTCTCGGAGGATTTGTTGCCAGCCATTAGGGCCTAAAAACCAGGTTGTCCCATAGGTGGAAAAATCTTGCAAGTAATAAGTTCGCATCAGTGTAGCATCAGTGAGAGTGTTGCGGCAGAAGATTTCTGCGTGGCGCTTGGATACAGATGGTTCGGGGATGATGATATCATTATCTCTCGTGCGGCCGATGCGGGTAACTCCATAACGCAGTAACCAGGTTTTACCTTTTGGAGTGAGCGATCGTAAACTTGCAGTTGGAAGCGAGGAACCTAGATCAGGAATGGCTGTATCTGGTAGTTCGGTAATACCTTCATCCAGATTCTTAATCAGTTCGCCATTAAAATCTGGATGCAGATAGAGAACAGGCAAAGTCCAAGCAGGTTGATTAAATTTATACAGTGTTAATAACTCTTGCCTAGCCTGTGCTACGGCTTCGTCAATTGGCTTGTGCGATCGCAAAGCTTCGGTAAAAGCTTGAATAAAACTATGGCTTTCGTGGTCAGCGATTTCATCGCGCATCCCCAAAACTGCGGGTACACCATGACGAATCAGTACTTCTGCTAAACTACTGGCAGGGATAGCTTGATGATTGATCGCGGCTGGTTGTGCGCCCCAACAAGCGTTGAAAACTGCTAATTTCACACCTGTACGAGTTAATACTTGCGCCAATTCTATGCCATTGAGAGGCATATCTGGTCGCAAAAACAGTAACCCTCCATCTGGGTCTGGCAAACCATGTCCAGCGTAAAAGAAAATATTGTATTCTTTGGTTTCTAATTCATCAATCAACTGTTGTGGAGTTGGTTGAATGAGTTGATTTACGACACAAGGTGCATATCTTTGGGCATTATCAGGCGTATCTGCAAGAGCTTGCTGTAAGATAGCGGCTTCTTGTTCTAATTGCAGCTTGTGATCGTGACCTAAAACCAGCAGGATACTTAAAGCTTGGTCAGTTCGCAAATACGGTAACGCGTCTACTTCAGTAGTAGTGCGACTAAATAGTAAATCTGGCGACAGAGACATTGCCGATTGACCAGGCTTACGCTGCATAATTTCCCAAGGGAAAGCGATCAGATCCGGGTCGCGAATTTCTAGTTGAAAGCGCAAACGTGTATGCTCACCCATAGCCATACCGTGACTGCGTTCTAGACTACCAAGAATTTGCCCGTCGAATACCCAGTGCCATAAATTCATTCCCAAATGTTGCATCAGACGACTGCTGTAGGGGCCAGTAGTTTGACCTGAAGAAGATGAAATCCAATCTATAGGCAATGGGTTGGTCTTTTGAGATGTTGAGTTTGGGGAAATATCTAGGCTACCATGACCAGCAAACATCTGCTGCCATTCTTGCCAGACTTGAGTCAGTTCAACAGGCCATACACAGTCATGTAAAACGTAGCCACTGGGATAGGGAGCCTTGACCACCCAAATTGCGAAGTTGTCAGTGCCAGTATTTACGAGACGAGTGATCGCCAAATTCAGGGATTGCATGGATTCATTAAACTAAAAGCTAAAAAAATAATTTCAAATAACAATTGTCCAAGGTGAAAATTTTCTACTTTTTTGACTTTGTAAGTTTTTTATGATTGTTACCTGTTATTATTCCAGGTTTTTACAAGTTTATCGAGTATTTGATTAAGTTGGACTGGTGTCAGATGGTTCGGTAACTGGCGGTTGCGTGACAGTTATACATGGATTTGCTGCGTCTGATTGTAAAACAATGCCAAAACGGTTGAGTTGGGAGGAGTTTAGGAATACTTTTGCTGGCAAAGGTTTTGAATTTGGTGGAACTGAGGTAGTTACAGCTGGGTTATTCAGATTAGCTGGGGTTTGGGTACTTTTATTGACACAGACTCGCATAGACACCAGAAAACTGCCAGAAGCAGGATTTGGATTTGATTTTTTCTCAATAACTTCTAAAAAAGTCCCACGGGGGAGTGATTGGTTGTTTCCCAAGGAGATGTCATTATTGGTTTTAATTACCCAGCCAGGAGAAAGATTCGCCAGCGATCGCGGTACGGGTGTTGCTTCAATGGCAGGATTTTGAGTTTGTAAGGGATTGGAAAAAATTGGAAAAGCCCCTGATGGCGATCGCAGTTGCTTGACGAACAATCCTAAAAAACCTGCTGCTACCACAAATATTAATGGAACTATCCACTGTAGGGGGAATTGACGAGTTTTGGTATGCTCAGTGTCTGGAATCACCTGAGTCTTGTGGTTTGGGCTGCCTAAAACTGTCGCATCTGTCGCCCTAGATGCTAAATCAACAGTTTTGGCAGAAGAACTCTGTGGAATCACTGCTTGGATGGTGATTTCTGGTTCCCAATATTGGACTTGATAATGAACTAAAGCCACGGTGACATTATCGTGTCCATTTTTAGTATTAGCAATTTCGACTAATCTATCGGCAACAGTTGCTATATTTGCTTCCCCAACTAAAATCGGCAAAATTTCTGTTTCCCAGTACTCTTCCACCCGATCAAAGTCACTCAAACCATCGGATGTAAGCAGGAAAACAGCATCTTCATCGAGCATAAATCGTCCCGATGTGGGATGCAATGAAGTACTAGATCCCATCCCCAAAGCTTGGACAAGAGAGCCAGCCGCACTCTGTTGTACTGCCTCGCGGTAAATGGCATAACCTAGTCGCACTTCGCGGGAGGCGACATCATCATCAAGGGTAACTTGATAACAGCCGTGGCGTGTAATCCAGTAAGCACGACTATCGCCGACGTGAGTAATATACATTTCATGAGCAACAGGCAATGCCATAACTAAAGTCGTGCCCATGCGTTGACGCCCTTGGCGATTTTCACCGTCATTGCGCTGACTGATTTTGTCATTGGCCATTGCCACTGCCTTATCTAAGTCATTCAGCAACATTGAAGGGTCTATGTGGTCGTAGGGAACCTTTGTTAGTTGTTGTACCTGCTGCTGGATGGTTTCAATGGCTAAATTTGAGGCCACATTGCCGCCCTCGTGTCCGCCGATGCCATCACAGACAATAGCTAAGGCTGTTGGCTGGGGTGGTTTGCTTACCAGAGTTCCACAGGGAGGGCTACAAGCATCTTCATTACGTTGACGACTTGGCCCAGTGTCAGTTTTAGTGATAATTTGGATGGTGGGTGTTTGCGATCGCCCTAACCCAGCCAGTCCCCGATCTAAAACTCCGATTAATTGATCGGTTGAATTAATTTCTCCTTGAATTAAAGAGAGGCTAAGGCAATCGACAAATTCCCTGATCGCTGGTTTGGCAGTGCCGATCAACTGCTGCCAAAATTCACCTAATTGGGGTAATTCTGGTGATGTAGCGCCATCAAAACGCAATTCCAACAAACGTACTAACGATCCTTCTACCCGCAATACATAAGAGTCAAGTAAGCTAGAAGCGACACCTTCACTCACCAGAGGTTGCCACAGATGAGCTATTTGCCATAACCAATTTAGTTGACGCATTGATGTTGCATTACGCCAAGCAGTGGTTAACTCGTTGCCCAAACGCACTTGTTGGCTAGTATCATCTATTAATAGCGGTGGTTTTTCTAAAAGTAATATTTCGCGGTGGGAAGACCCGTCAGCAACAAAAAGCACTCCATATACCTGCGGTACGTGTAAACGGTAGGGAATCAGTCTCAGGTAGGCTTTTAGAGGCTGCAAATTATCTAACTCTGGCGTTAGCGCTAATAAACCGGGTTTCGTATCTAAAAGAACAAATTTATCAAGGATTAAATAGCGATCGGCTAATATTTCTCCAGGGCTACCCACATTTGGGCTATCTACCACAGCCCAGAGATAATTTTTGGTTAGGGGCGTGGAACATCGCTGACAAAACTTGTGAGTCAGGGGGTTGGCAGCCTGACAATTTTCGTTTGGACAGTAGAGCGTTGCCGCGTCATTTTCCATAGTTTTCGCACCGATCAGCGATTGGCAATTTCTTTAATAGCATTAGTAGGGACAATCTAGACCGCTCATCTTTCTTAAACTTGACATACCCAGACTTTAGATGATGATTTTAGCTGGCGGATATCGGCAGGTGCTAATACTTATCCGAACCCAAAAATACGCTCCTAACTCAACCATACAGCCTAATCATAGCTTCTATTGCCCTGTGACTCTCCATCACCAAAGCAACTAACTCCAACCCTGTCACCACAGCATAACCCAAGCATAACTGCGCGATTTGTTTTTACTAAATTACCCCATCATTAACAGGTGGAGAATATTGGTATTTATTTAGTTTATAAGTAGGACAGCAAGAATTAACTTTAATTTAATAATTAAGAATAGCAAAGATTCATTTTGGCAAAAGTACCCGATTGATGCAGTGACTCTAAAAATTTCTTTCGGACTGCTGTTAGTGGCAGGGGGTCAGGCAGTGCTGAGTTAAGAAGTAGACTTATGAGTTTTTCACTCTCACTCAAGATACTTTTAAACTCAGCACTCTTTTTATAGAAGGGTTCAGGCAGCCCACTTGCAACTCATTGGCTTATTGTTTGTCGTCAATGGCAACTTGAGGGACTCCCATGCTGTAATTAGTAACACGGGCAGAAAGATTATAGCTGACTTCGCCAACTTGTAGAAGCGATCGCAGATAATGCTCTAAATCTGACCCTACACGGCGCAAGTTATAGTCTGTGAGGTCTTCGCCACTAGATGCTTCTACTAGTTCATCAAATTTTCGATAAATTTTTTGCAGTGCATCTTCATTCCAGTTAAATTCGTTATCTGGGTCAACATCTAAGGTTAAGACTTGTTGACTCGGAACTAGATCGCCATCTTGGTCAATTTCACCTGCAAAAATGCGGATATGTCGGGTTGTCGACTTGAGCAGCATCGGGTTATTCATAAAAAGGTGTAAGATTTGCGTGGATTACACTGAAATTATTGTAGACGTTATATCCGAGCTTGAATGCTCTTAATTTCAAAGCTTTGAATACAGTTTCAAAAGCGTATATTGACTAGGCATAAGTAAAAATATCACCTTTACTGATGAGTTTGCTACTTCTGTTAGGAGTTGAAGATATATTTAACTGCTAGTACTGACAGTAGTCGAATTATTTTTTTGTAAAAATTAATTGTTACAGTATTTTTATTTCGTCTTTGAATCTGACTTACTGCTAAGATTTTTAGACTCAATCAAGCCCAAAAGACGGTATAGCTAGCCACTCAGCAGAAATAATTTGATCTGTGTACTTTTTTTCTAGAGAACAAAAGTTTTGACATTAATAATTATGCCAATCAATTTATCCGGAATTTTCTATTGCAAAAAACGTACATCAAGTAATTTCACGCAATAGCGCTACATCGACCGCTAGCTTTAATAAACTCCAAAAAAGTCAGAGGTTTTACTTACGTATAAACACTAAAATTAAAGTAACAAGTTAAACTGTTATTGACGTTCACATAAAGTTGATGTAAAAAGCTTTAAAAAGGTTGAACAACTTCTTACAGAAACTTTATTGTGTAGAATCTTAAAAATTGAATAATAGTTATGGCTTACCATAAGCTACATCTGGCACAAAAACCTCAAAATCTACACACTGAAAATTTAGCTTGAAAATACACCAAAGCAGAGTGAAATAGAATACAAAGGTGATTGATGAAGAAAAATTCTTAATTCAAGCACTTTGGATTCAAAAGAGATATAAAGAATTTTTGCTGGACATCTACCTCCTTGCCCTCATGACAATCCAAGTAAAGGAATCTCAATAGCTATGAACTCCAAAGCATTACCACGCCAGATAAATAATCTCGAAGTAGGTGTTTATGAGTGTGAAATACATCTCAAATTCCGGTTAATTGAGGAAAAGAGTCTATTGAGCGATCGCGAGCAACTATTACAGGTGCTACTTGATGCTTTAACTGAAGGTTCTGATGACTTTCTAGAAACGTTACAAGCGTCCGTTAAAGCGCAAGAAGTGTCTGAGTTTCAAGCCTCACATCAAATGCGGCGTCAGCTAATGCGCTTGCGTAATGTCGCTGAAAATCCTCCAACATAAAGGTGTAATTTAACTAGCAAAAAACGTGAATTTGGTATCCAATTAAATGTTGATCCCATACCCCGTTGCCATAAAAACTAAGCAATCAGTAGATTTCATAAAATATTTTGATTTCTACTTTGTGAAAGTCTTATTTAGCAGCACAAAGTCCCAGAAACAGTTTCCGCTATTAAAAACTTTGTAGCAAAGGGTACTGGTAGAATCTGAAAGTAATTCAGCCGGGTGCATTTTACCGAGTTTTTATCAAAACATTCCAGAATAATAAAACCTTGTATCTTTACAGATGGAAAATTGGACAACAGGCGCAAATCAAATGAAAACCTAAAAGATCAAAGTAAAAATAAATAACCTTTCTTTGAGCTTTTTGCTGAAGCTAAGTGCCTGATTTGCTGAAATACTTATGTTTGATCTATTACTAGTAATAGATCATGGTTTAGCAGCCAGTTACTTATTACCGATTACTCAGGAGTAGGGGAGCAAGGGACAAAAAAGCAGGGAGGAGAAGGGGGACAAGGTGACTAAAGTCAGAACTTGCGACAAGTCTTTCCCTTCCCCTTGTCCCCAATTCTCAAGAGTCCCCAAGTCTCTTCTCCATACCCTGTTTGACCAATACCCAATAATGCCTATTTAGCAAGACCATGTTCTAGAGCAAAACGAACTAACTCTGTACGGCTATTTGTACCGGTTTTACTAAACAAACGGCTGACGTATTTTTCAACATTGCGGACGCTGGTTTCTAAACGACGGGCGATTTCTTTGTTCATCAGCCCTTCCGCGACCAAATTTAAAACACTTTGTTCTCTGGGAGTCAAATCAATTTTAAAAGGGGCTGGCGATTGGGAAATAGCATTTTTTTGAGTTAACAATGCTTTAATTTGGGCAATCTGATTGGCTAGTTCCGCAAGATCGGGAGTTTCAGCATCATCTCCCGTACTCGCAGCCTTAGCGGCGCGACGGGATAGCAAATTTTCAACTATAGCTACTAACTCGTCTGGATCGAAGGGTTTGGGTAGATAGGCATCAACACCAGCGTGATAGCCTTGAATGCGATCGCCTGTCATCCCTTTAGCAGTTAAAAATACTACCGGGAGTGCTTGAAAGCGGGGGTCTTCTCGTAGTTGCTTCAGGAACTGATAGCCATCCACTTGAGGCATCATCACATCGGAAATCACTAAATCAGGTGTATTTAGCTGCATCCATTCCCAACCTTCTAGGGCGTTACTGGCGACTTGAACGCTGAAACCGCTCTCTTGCAAATAGTCTTTCACGGCTTCCCGTATCCCTGGTTCATCATCCACCAGTAACAATTGTGCTGACATTTAAAATTCCCTTGAGTTTTCCTTTTTCCAATTTAGCGAAAGTTGGTAGGCATTGAGCAACTTGAATTCACCTCTATTGCCCCCCCAAAGCTTTTAAAGTTGACATCTGTGCCTCTGTCAACCCTTTAACCTCTGCGATCATCGTGCCTTCATAGAGAGGGGCTGGGTGCAAAGTTGTCCAGTATTTCCCTGTAGTCATATCCCAACAATTGATTGTTTCATCCTGGCTACTGCTGAAGAGAGTTTGCTCGTCGTGGATCAGACTGAGGCTCAATCAAGCAATCTGTGACGTATTCCATGACGACAGCTTGCTGTGTGAATTTCGCAGTGTTGCTTAGAAATAATTTTGATGAATTCCGTCAGCTTCTCATGAAAAAAAGGCGCGTGCCGCAGCGATCGCCAAATGAGATACTGAAATTCTCCCTGTAATTGTTCTGCTAACTTTACTGAAAGTGCGGTTTTGCCCATACCATCCATACCCAGCAGTATCACCACACGTACGAATTTTTTAATAACCCTTACCATTGAGGATTTTCCAGAATTAATGCCTCTGCTGCCGAGCTATTTAACGGAACTGAGAAAAAATGTCCCTGGCTATATTGACAGTTTAACTTTCTTACAAGTGATAGTTGCTCTTTCGTCTCTACCCCTTCGGCAAGCACATCCACACCTAGCTTGTGTGCTAAAGTGACAATTATCTCAATAATTTCTAAATTCTTACTATTAGTGCCCATCAGGCTGATAAAAGAACGGTCAATTTTCAACACACTAATTGGAAAATTATAAAGACCACCTAATGAGGAGTAGCCTGTACCAAAGTCATCAATTGATAACTCAATACCCATCTCTTGAAGTTGTAAGATTGCGGCAGTTACCTGATCGCCATTTTCCACAATTGCGTTTTCAGTAATCTCTAGGACTAGAGTATCAGCATCAAGGCCAGTTAAATGCAAAATTTGCCCAATCTGCTCTATCAAATCCGGTTGATAAAATTGCTTGATGGAGAGATTAACACTAATTTTCTCTAGTAATTTAGAACAATGGCATACCCGCCAAACTTGCATCTGGCGGCAGGCTTCATGCAAAGCCCATTTGCCAATGGAGAAAATTAGTCCAGTTTCCTCTGCTAGGGGAATAAAATCTGCTGGATTAAGCAGACCACGCTCTGGATGCTGCCAGCGCAATAGAGCCTCAAAACCTATAATAGAGCCACTAGTGAGTGAAACAATCGGTTGGTAATAAACTCGAAATTCTTTGCGTTCAATTGCTCGGCGCAAATCAGTCTCTAACTGTAATCTTGCTAGAGCATTAGCATACATATCTGAGTTGAATAATTCATAACGCGCTCTGCCTAGCACCTTGGCTCGGTACATTGCTGTATCTGCATCCCTCAAAAGTTCTTCAGGGTGTTGATAGTTTACTGTCGAACTCAAGGCGATGCCAATACTTGCCGTGATAAAGACTTCTTGTCCGTCAAGCTTAAAGGGTAATGTCAGTTCCTTTTGAATCCGTTCAGCTACTTTGATGGCGTCTGACACATCCTGGATTCCCTCAAGCAGGATTGTAAATTCGTCTCCTCCAAGCCGTGCTGCTGTATCTATGGAGCGTACACATATTTCTAGTCTACTTGCAATAGCAAGCAGCAATTTGTCTCCATTTAGGTGTCCAAGACTGTCATTAATCAACTTAAACCGATCTAGGTCAATAAATAGCACAGCATATAGATAATCTGAATGCCGTTTTGAATAATTTATCGCATGTTTTAGGCGATTCATAAATGCAACACGGTTTACCAGACCTGTCAATGTATCGTGAAAAGCAAGGTGTAGTAGTTGTGACTCGACTCTTTTACGTTCTGTAATTTCATTTAGCAATTTCTGATTTGCTTTTACCAGTTCCGCTGTCCGTTCCGCCACCCGTATTTCTAATTCACTGTAAGCTCGGTACAACATTTCTTCAGCCTGTTTACGTTCGCTGATGTTGCACAGCAGCCAACGCCAGCCAAGGTGCTTCCCCTGAAGGTCGTATACTACAGACGCTTTCAGATTAGCAGGGAAAGAGGTTCCTTTCCGTGGTTGTAGGTGAATTTCCCAGTTCAGTATCTCCTGCAAATTGTTTATTTGAGAGCTAAAGAACTGGCGGTCTTGTTGAGCAATGAAAAGAATTAATGGTTTACCTACTAAATATTTTTGTTGGACACCAAGCAAAGTTGCTGCTACATGGTTAGCCTCTTGGATTATCCCCTTGGTATCAGTCACCAAGTAACCATCTGGAGCAAACTCGAACAAGTCTTGGTAACGCTGGCGCTCTTTCTCTACTGCCGCTCGTGTTACATTTAACTCCTCGGAAGCTATCAATAGTTCTTCCATTGCAATGTTAAGTTCCTCGAAAGCTTCTGTTATCATCTCCGGTTGTGAGTTCAGTTTAGTTCCATAGCATTTTAATAGTGCCTCTATCTGTGAGCACAATTTATCTATCTGTTGATTAAATACATTCACTTTCATGTTGCTCAATTTACAATACGATGAAGTGTAACTGTAAATGAAGAGAGCAGGTAAAACAAATTTCATGCTTTCTTCAAGACTTCAGACGCTATTGAGCAGGCAAGGAGAGAAGGTTACTTAAAAGAACGAACCCTCTATAAGAAAATATGACGGAACTTGGTTTTTTGATTTACTAATTTCTCTCTAATGAGGGAGAAATCAACATTTAGCCTTATTTAGTACCACAAGTTTGTCTAATAATACTAAAGTGCTAAATGGCAACAAGCCCTACCTACTGAAATTTTTATTTAATTTTTATTTTATTAAATACAAAGTACTAAAGTTAAAACTTCATTAATAACAGCATATTTGCTTTACCTAATTTTGAAAATACTTCTTAAGATACATTCGCTTTTGTGAGCTAAGGAAAGAATAAACATCTGAGTCAATGCTTCTGGACTTACAAGAGCATTTTTGCTTAGGTATTACTGAATTCAGCGATAAAAATGATTTTGCATGATTTCAAAACCTTTGTAGAGACTAGTACTGCAAGGCGGAAGTCAAAAATCACTCATTCAAAAGTTATATAGAATAAGTTCTTTAGAGCTTTTCAATAATCTGCTTATTTACACCGTACTGTACTAAGAACTACAACCTCTATACACCAAAATTTATATTATTTAATCAGAATCAGTAACGCCCTTTTTCTTAGTTACAGTCGAGCAATTATCTTGGCATTCTCTGGTAGCTTGGTATTTCTTTGTCCAGCAGTACGCGCCCTAGCTGTGAACAAACCAATGGGAGTATTTAATAAATCTACAAGGGTGGCTTGACCAGCAATCACCTTTTTTATATCTCTTGGTACTTCCTTCAATAGCCAACGTGCTAAACGATAGCCGTATTCTTTAGGTATCATCTCTCGCATTAAATCTACACCGTACAGTTCGTGTAGATAGCGATTTGAGCATCCATAACGCCGCCATTGACTTTGCAGCTCTTGAAGTGTAGCGCGGTGGCGGTGTTGAACGATCGCATTTGGGGCAAATTCTAAACGCCCGATGTTTTCCCCCAAAATCCGCCAACAAATATCGGCATCGCCACCAGTAGTCAGATAGGGACGAAATAAACCCACTTTTTCTAAGGTAATGCGTCGAATCGCTAAATTAGCTGTTTGACCATAAGGACGAAAGGAATGGTTAAGGGTATGCTTTTGCGATAAAGTTTCTTGACGGTCTGCGTGTTGTTCTAGCAGAGTTGTGCCTGGTAGTGCCAAAATTTCACCAGCAACAATTACTACTTCTGGGTTGATGAAAGGCTGAACTAATGCATCTAACCATTGCGGTTGTGGGCGACAATCTGCATCGGTAAAAACGATAATTTCACCCGTAGCGGCACGAATCCCGGTATTACGAGCAGCGTAAGAGCTTTGAATTTGGGTTTCGCTCAAGGGGCGAATTGTAATTGGGCAATTTTCGGCAGATGTTTTCAGGATGCAGAGGGTGCGATCGCTACTGTTATTGTCCACCAACAAGTATTCTACCCAGTCTTTTGGGTAAGTTTGAGACAACAGACAATTGATTAACTCTGGTAAATCCGCCTCACCGTTATAAATAGGAACAACCACCGACACAATTGGTAAAAAGCTGGTGGCGGTGGTTGCATCAACTGGCTGATGATTCATAAATCTGAGATTTTGGAGATGGGATTACTAGCTAGTATTCCCAAATCGAAATCTTGGAACGGTAATATCAAGCAGTTTCCATAACTCCAAAAATCTGGATTTGGGAATATGTAAATACCTGGTAACAAATAACTCACTTAAAGTTTCAAGTCACCAGCGCGGCTCATGGGTCGAGTCGGTTGATTTGCTGGCGGCTGGGCAAAGTTGTTATTTGATAGAATTGCGATCGCTCGAGCATATTGGGGATCGCTTTTAGTTCCGATTAAATCTGGATTAGAAGCCAATTGACGCTCTTGTGCCTCTGTCAAGTCTAGCTTGATATCTGGTGTAATTCCTTTGTGGTTAATATCCGTTCCCGCCGGGGTGTAATAATGGGCAATGGTGACAGCCAAGCCGGAACCATCTGCGAGTTCATGAACTGACTGGACTAAGGCTTTGCCAAAGGTTTGACCACCTACAACTACCGCCCGCTTATTATCCTTGAGCGCTCCTGTAAGGATTTCACTAGCACTAGCTGAATTCCCATCCACTAAGACCGCCAAAGGACGATTTGTCAAAGCAGTACGATTGGCTTTAGTTTCCTCACTGCTGCCCACACGGTCTATTGTCTTGACAATTCCGCCGTTATCATACCACATCCGAGCAATTTCAATGCTCGCCTGCAACAAACCGCCAGGATTTCCTCGCAAATCTAAGACATAAGAATCAACTTTCTTAGTGTTCAAATCGCGGATAGCTCGTTGCATTTGGTCTGCGGCGTGGGCGCTAAATTCTCGCAAACGGATATAGCCAACGCGGCGATTCCCTTCTTGTCTGAGGGTATAGCGAACTGTTGGGACTTCAATACTTGCCCTTGTCAGCTTCAAATCAAAGGCATTTTGGCCTGCGCGTCCGAGCCGTAGCTTGATGGGAGTACCCGCTTTGCCACGGATTAGCTTAGAAGCATCATCCACTTTCATTTTGAGCGTGGGTTTGCCGTCAATTGCCAAAATTTCATCGCCTGCTTTTACCCCAGCTTTCAGCGCCGGAGAATTTTCTATGGCTTCGACAACGGTGAGACGCTGAGTTTTTTCGTTCACTTCCATCCGAACGCCAATACCAGAGACTTCCCCAGACGTTTGGCTAGTCAGAGCTTCAAACTGTTGGGGGTCCATGAACCGAGTGTAAGGATCTCCCAACTTTTGTAAAGCTTCGCGGATGGCAGTGTATGCTTCTTCCTTAGAAGAGTAATCTTTGCTCAACAGGGTTTGCCTAGTTGCTTGCCAATTTTGTTGATTAAATTTACCATCAACATATTCATGATTTACCAGTTGCCAAACTTGGTCAACTATCACTTTTGGGCTGTCTTGTAGGGCTAGAGCAGCACGGACACCACGAGTCCAAGCGGGGCCGAACACGGATATGGTAGCAGTTGTGGCGATCGCTCCACCAATCAAGGCTACTTGGAGCGGTGAGTAACTTTTCGCAGATTGGTTCATGTATACTTAGCTGGAATAATTGTGTTGTTGACAGTTTAGCAATCAGGCTTTACAGAAATTTTTAAGTTTTTATACCCCAGAATAAACTATGCTTATTCATCATTTTTATCCTTTTAATGATGCCAAAAATGCCGCATTAGTTATTAACAATCATTTCTCACTTTGTTAGTCTTCTCCGGAAGGCTATACTGAGCGTGTGACACTTTAATTAGCGTCATGTTTGCATTCTAGATTACTTTTATAAGATAGCACTTTGCTCATTCAATTGCAGTCTTGTTAGACAGCAGTAAAATCAGCTTTTCTTACTTAAGTCATGAAACGCAAAATTCCCATCAAATCATTAATTTCTATTAAAAAAAAATCTGCTAATCTGTGGCAATTGTTACAAAAACTCAGTGGTGGATTGTGTGTTGTCCTGGGTGTTTGGCTGATTTTTACTACTATAACCTTAGTTTTTGCTTCTTCGCAGCCGATAGATGCCTTCTTTGTGCTAGGTGGCAGTATTAGTCGAGAAACTTATGTTGCTCAACAGGCAAAACAATACCCACAAATCCCAATTTTAATTTCTCATGGTTCCCCAGATCCTTGTATACGGTTAATTTTTCAGGCGGAATTAGCAGAGTTGCAAAACGTTTGGTTAGAAAACTGCGCGAATTCTACCTTTGAAAATTTTTATTATAGTATTCCAATTTTGCGCCGTTGGGGAGTGCATAAAGTCATGTTGATTACCTCGACCAGTCATTTACCCAGAGCTAAATGGATGGCACAGATTCTTTTAGGCGCTCATGGTATTTGGGTAGAGCCAGAGATTGTTCAAGAGTTGGGTGTTCCTGGTAATCATGAATCTTGGGCTAAAACTGGATTAGATGTAACACGCAGCTTATTTTGGGCGATTTTAAGTCAAATTATTCAACCGCAATGCTCAAATGTCACAAAACTTACTGATGTAGATATGCAGGCTTGGGAGCAACGAGGTTTTCATTGTGAACACCAAGGAGGACTGACGAGATAACTTACTTGTAATGCCTACACAGACGAATTATCTTGACTACTTGCTCGGATTCAATGATCTCATATACCAACCGATGCTGTATATTTCTGCTGTAAGAATAAGTATCTGATAAGTCCCGACAGATGCAGCACATTAGCGATGCCTGCGGCGGGCTACGCCTACGCATCAACAGACTACGGGACGGTAGCAAGCTAGAAGAACCACTCTAGGCAGTTTTGAAGTGTTTGCGAGAGTTGAAACGCCCATATTTGACTGAGTTTGAGGAAAGGCTGTTGAGTGTGATAGAGAAAAAATACGGGGTTACATATTAAAATATTATGCTTAACGCCTTACGGCATCAAATGTTTGGTCAGTATAAGTAAATTATTCAGTACTAATAAAGAATTGACAAGTTTATCAAAGGATTCTTCATTGCGATCGCAGTTTAAATACTGTACCTTTTAAAAAGGTAGAAGATATTTAGTTAAATTTTTATTTACACAATATTTTAATTGTCTCTTTTATAAAAAGAAATAATGTAAGTTACACAAATTAAGGAGTTTTTAGACTAATTAAGATATTTAATAAAATTGAATTTAAGATTTTATAAAACTCAACAATTTTTTAAAATTGAGATTTTAAATTGTACGATGTTTATTTAATATATAGCTGGTTTAACTAGTTTTTACTTCAATTAATATTTGCTTAGATACAGTTATAGCAACAGCACAAACCATATATCCGTTTACTGACAACTATCGCACTAATGTTGACATTCATCTGATATCAGACAATATTTTATAGGTATTGAAGATAAATATGAGTATAGATGAGTGGATTCTAAAACTATTTTATCTTAATAGTTTTTCTATTTATTATATACAAAAATTATCTGGCAAAATACAATTATAAAATTTATTTTTTAATAATTGAAACAAAGCTAGATATTCGCGATATGGGAAAAAAAGACAAGACATGATTGACTTCAACCTGACTCAAGAACAGCAGATATTGCAAATACAAGCTCGTGACTTTGCCCAAAATGAAATTCAGCCTATTGTTCGTATAATCGAAGAGTCTAACAATCTAGAGATAGAACCTTGGGAATTTTGCCAAAATTTGTTCTATAAGGGATCTGAATTAGGATTTACATCCTTGATGCTTCCAGAAAAGTTAGGAGGTGTGGGGCGAAAGTGTATAGATTTGGCTATAGTCCTAGAAGAAATAGGCGTTGTGGATGTCAGCATTGCTTGTAGTTATTTCAATCTCACCGCAGCAATGTCACTGTTTGTCACTAGGGCAGCAACCACAGAACAACAAAAACGAATACTATCTTTTGTTAATTCTGGAAAACCCCATCTGTTTAGCGCCGCAGAGAGTGAACCTAATGTCGCCACCTCTGATATGTTCTGCGCGCTCCCAGACTCGAATATTGGGATGAAGACCTTTGCAGCGCGTGAGGGCAATACATACATCCTTAATGGGACAAAATCCTCGTTAGTCACAAATGCTGGAATTGCGGATGCGTATTTCATTATTGCCCGTACAGCGATGGATAAACCATTGCGCGAAAGTTTGTCTATCTTTTTCGTTCCAACTGATACACCTGGGATTAAGTTTGGCAAAAAGACACAGATGATTGGTTGGAAAGCCTCTCATCATGCTGAGATTAGCCTAGATAATGTCCCAGTCCCTGCACAAAATATGATTGGACAAGAAGGAGAAGCCGGAAAACTACTAATGTTGCTTCCAGAAGTAGCTATTGGGCTGGCAGCTTCTTATGTTGGTTTGGCTCGTGCTGCTTATGAGTATGCTTTGAGTTATGCCAAGCAAAGAGTCAGTTGGGGTCGTCCGATTATCGAACATCAGGCAGTGGCTTTAAAATTAGCAGATATGATGATTAACACCCAGGCTGCACGACTGCTGGTATGGGATGCAGCAGTTACAGCAGAAACTTCTCCCCAACTTGCCGCCACAATCAAAGCACCAGCTGCCAAGACTTTTGCAGTGGATGTTGCAATCAAAAACGCACAAACAGCCGTTGAAATTCTTGGGGGCTATGGGGTGACAAAAGAGTGTTTGGCTGGCAAGTTTCTTGCCGATGCAACTATCGGTTATTCCTGTGACTTTACCCGAGAAATTTTGCGTTTGGGGATGGTGAACTTTTTGTAATAACAAAGGAAGTATGTCAGCAGCTTCCAGATTTTCAGTTTGATCAAATTAAAGTGTTGAGTATCAAATACAATGACTTAGCCAATGAAAACTTTTTTAGTAAGCAATGGAAAAAGCGTAGTGGCTTGTTGTTAGACATCGCTTCTGTTGATTGCATCCAAAGGAGAATTACTGCAAAAGTTCCCAATCTTGCAGCATCAAAATAGCATCTCTATACAAAGAGAAATCCACCTGGTTAACTTCTATTCCTTCTCCGATTCCTTGTAGAAGGGTGATTGTCAATTTTCCTCCCAGGTGTTCGCGGAATTCCGTAAGTCCCCTAAATAGACAATGCGGATGGTCTAGTCGATCTAATTGCTCTGTTAATGCCGATACATACAAGATAAAACCTAATTTTTTGAGTGTAGTTAGAACCATTTGCCACTCAGATTGCAAGAGTTTACCTGTTAAATATGAATAGGTCGTGTCTAAAGCAATGCCGATCGCAACAGCTTCCCCATGACGTAGGCTGTAATTAGTTAAGTGCTCTAGTTTGTGAGCAGCCCAGTGTCCAAAATCTAAAGGACGTGATGAACCCATTTCAAAGGGATCGCCACTACCAGCAATATGCTCTAAGTGCAACTGGGAACAGCGATAAATCAATGTTTCCATTATGTCCATGTCTCGATTAGCCAATTTCTCGGCATTAGTCATAATGAAATTGAAGAAATCTGCATCTTTAATCAACGCAACTTTCACTGCTTCTGCAATACCCGATCGCCAATCTCGATCGTCGAGGCTAGTGAGAAAATCAAAGTCATTCAAGACAGCATAAGGTGGCATGAATGTGCCCAAAAAGTTTTTCTTACCAAAGGCATTGATTCCGTTTTTTACTCCTACACCCGAATCATTTTGTCCTAATACTGTTGTCGGTACTCGTAGTAGCCTAATTCCTCGATGAGCCGTTGTTGCTGCGTATCCTACCATGTCTAGGACGGCTCCACCTCCAATTGCTAAAACGTAGGAGTGACGGCACAATCCAGCTGTATTGATTTGCTGATGAATTTGCTCTATAAATCTAGAATCGTTCTTGACTGCTTCTCCACCTGGAACTATTATCGGCTCACCGCTCAGTGTTAGTACATCTTGATAACATTGAGCATATAGTGATAATTTTTTTAACAGCCCATCTTGATACTGTAAAAATCCTCCATCTACCACAGCTAATACTTGTTTTGGGGTTGTCTCTCCATCTGCGGCGATCGCTTGTGCAAGTAAAGGATTATCTAACTGAAACAGACCTTTCGTGAAGTGAACATCATAATTGAAGGTAACACGGACGCTTTGGTTAATTGGTTGCAGATTTAGAGAGCTTTTTTGTTGAATAATCATCTGAATATTATTGTTTTTAAGTAACTGTAAATATATCTACTACTGTAATTTAAAATCATCACAAAATAGGCATAACAAATTCATTAAGTAATTCAATGTTGAAATAAATTACTAAATAAATTTGTTTACTTAATTCAGAGTTTATAAGTGTATTTGCCTAGTGATAAAGTTAAAACTAAAATTCATCAATATATATTTTTTATTGCTGTATATATTTCATATCTGAAGTTTGTAATGAAGATCATTATTACATAAAATTCTAATTTTTTTCCGTAAGATAATTTTATGATTTATCTAATTAAAATCGTATCTTTACAGTATCTTCTTTAAAGTCAAGATATTTTTATAGATTCAGTAAAGTTACGATATTAGTAGGATATTATCTAACTGCTTCAAGCCCTAAATATCAGGTTTAGTGGTATATTTTATACTTAGTTGTCACAAAAAAGTTGGGCAACTTAATCCTGAATTTATCATGAGTAAAGTAAACCAATTACTACATCACTGGCTGTTAAAGTCTGTTTCAGAGAAAGCTTTTACTTGGTTGTCACAAAAACAGGCACAGATTGCTAGCGGCGCTGCTGAGAGAGTGTTTTTTACGGCTTTTAGTGCTGTGCCGCGTTATTTAGGTAAACAGGATTTGCAATTAACATTCCAGGACTTGGAAGCAGCAGAGAATGCGATCCCCGGCTGGTATCCTGGTAATTGGAGTGTAGATCAAGCAGGTCGCACACTTTTGCTTTTAACATTGTCCCACGATGATCCCCAAGGCTATGTGCGATCGCTCGATCGAGTTTTCTCCACTGCTGATATGGGGGAGTTAGTTGCTCTTTATCAAAGTTTGCCACTCTTACCACATCCAGAGTTACATCGCCATCGTACTGCTGAAGGAATTCGCAGCAATATGAGCAATGTATTCCAAGCCATAGCACTACGTAACCCTTATCCAGCGAATTATTTAGATAATGCTGCTTGGAATCAGATGGTGCTGAAGGCTGTATTTGTCGGCAGTCCGTTGCATTTAATTTCGGGTCTAGATAAGCGTGCTAACCCTGAATTGGCGAGGATGTTAACAAACTATGCTCATGAACGTTGGGCAGCTAAACGCACAGTTACGCCAGAACTTTGGCGGTCTGTAGGGCGGTTTGCCGATAGCGCAATCATCACAGATTTGGAAAAAGTACTGGTTAATGGGGATATACAAGAACAAGAAGCAGCAGCCTTAGCTTGTGCTGAGTCTCCTTTACCCCAAGCGCAAGCATTACTTTCTCATTACCCAGATTTACAGTCATCCATTCAACAAGGTAATTTGACTTGGAGCAGTTTTAGCCGCGATCGCCTTTTTGTTTACAAATAAAAGGGAGTAGGGATAAGCGGGACAAAGAAAATAACCAATCCCCAATCCCCAGTCCCCAATCCCCAATCCCCAGTCCCCAATCCCAATCCCAATCCCCAATCATTAAAACCATCATGTTCATCGATCCTCACATTCACATGTGTTCCCGTACTACTTACGATTACTTAGTAATGCGTGAATATGGAATTGTTGCCGTTATTGAACCAGCCTTTTGGTTAGGACAACCCCGAACCAACGCTGGCTCATTTAAAGACTACTTCAGTAGTCTTGTGGGCTGGGAACGATTTCGTGCTAGTCAGTTTGGCATCCAACACTATTGCACAATCGGCCTAAATCCGAAAGAAGCTAACAATGAAGCGCTAGCAACTGAAGTTATGGAATTGCTACCACTTTATGCCTGTAAAGAAGGAGTTGTTGCCATTGGTGAAATTGGCTATGACGATATGACAGAAGCAGAAGATAAATACTTTTGTCAACAGTTAGAATTAGCCAAAGAACTCGATATGTTGGTACTAATTCATACTCCTCACCGTAACAAGAAGGCGGGTGCTAGTCGGAGTATGGATCGCTGTATTGAATATGGCTTAGATCCTTCACAAGTAGTTATCGATCACAACAACGAAGAAACTGTTGAAGAAGTATTAGGACGCGGCTTTTGGGCGGCTTTCACAATTTACCCACAAACAAAGATGGGTAACGCTAGGATGGTTGAAGTTGTCCGTAAGTATGGACGCGATCGCATCATTGTAGATAGTAGTGCTGATTGGGGTATTAGCGATCCTTTAGCAGTCCCAAAAACGGCTCAGTTGATGTTAGATAGGGGCATTCCTGAAGAAAATGTGCGAGCAGTTTGTTATGAAAATGCCCTAGCTGCTTACAGTCAAACTGGGCAGATGAAAGCTTCAGACTGGCTCAATCCCCAATCTGTCGATCAGCGTCAATTGTTCAGTGGTAATTCTGTGCTGCGGGGACAAGAACCAGGAATTAAATCAGTTTCAGATTATGTGTTGATTGAGTAGAAAATTGGGGGTGGAGAATGGGGAGTGTGAAAAAGGAATTGCATAAATATCTAATTCATCTGTAATATGCAGTTTATTTTGAGAAATTACTAGGCATGGAGGCAGATAAGTGAATGTTGCAAGCTTAAATTTTCAAAGCTGGCGGGGTTATCTAGAATTGATGCGTCCGGCTAATATTGTTACTGCTTGGGCGGATATTCTTGTTGGTTTTGCTGCTTCTGGCTCTGGAATAATTTTTACTCAATTAATCAATGGCGAAGTAACTTTTGCCATACTAATTCCACTAGCTTGGTTGTTATTAGCTACAACTGGTTTATATGGCGGTGGAATAGTTTTTAATGATGTTTTCGATAGCGAATTAGATGCAAAAGAGCGACCAAATAGAGCAATTCCTAGTGGTCGCGTATCTCGTCAAAATGCTATTTTATTAGGAAGTATACTGTTTGCAATTGGAATTATAGCTGCATTTCAAGTATCGTTGTTGAGTGCTGCGATCGCTATTTTTATCACTCTTTCATGCCTCCTCTATAACTCACTCGCTAAACATCATCCTTTTTTCGGCCCTTTAAATATGGGTTTGTGCCGTGGTAGTAACTTATTATTAGGTGTAAGTGCTGTACCAGAAATCATCGGAGAACGTTGGTATTTAGCGCTGATTCCTGTTCTTTATATTGCTGCTATCACCGCAATCAGTCAGGGTGAAGTTCACGGAGGAAAGAAGATTACGGGAGTACTCGCGCTACTGCTAATTGCAATAGTTTTGACAGCAGTTTTAGCTTTAGGATTCTTAGAAGAGTATACAGCGATCGCAGCCTTACCATTCGCCATTTTATTAGCTATTAGAATCTTGCCTAATTTTATTAAAGCTGCGCGGGAACCGATAGCTGAAAATATCCGAAATGCTGTGAAAATAGGCGTTTTATCTTTGATAGTCTTAGATGCAACCATTGCATCTGGTTTTGCTGGTTTGTACTACGGTTTACTAGTTCTAATCTTGCTACCATTTTCGATGAAGTTAGCAAAAGTATTTGCTGTTACTTAAATTTGAATGTATACACCTAGTAATAGCATTAATCGGCTAGAGAGGCGCACATCTATGCGCCTCTAACTATGAATAAGTCGCAAGTAGTTTGCGAAATAGTTTAAGTCAAAGATAACAGATTACATATACAACGGATAAGCTAAAAAATGAAAATTACAAAAAACAATAATTTTCACATAACCTATTGCAGCAATATTCATCCTGGTGAAAGTTGGCTAGAAGTTTTCGCCAATTTAGAAAACTATATTCCCAAACTCAAATCACGTTTATCGCCTACAGAACCTTTTGGTATTGGTTTGAGATTAGCTGATATTGCCGCCAAACAACTTTTAGAAAGTAATAATTTAGCTAAATTTAAAGCGTGGCTGACTCAAGAAGATTTATATGTTTTTACCTTAAACGGATTTCCTTATGGCGGATTCCATCGACAGGTAGTAAAAGACCACGTTTATGCACCAGATTGGTCTATACAAGAACGTGTAAATTATACATTAAACTTGGCACAGATTTTAGCTGCTCTGTTACCCGAAGGACTTGATGGTGGAATTTCTACACTACCACTATCCTATAAACCTTGGTGGGTAAAAGACCAAGCAACTTTCGAGACAGTTCTGAAAAAGAGTTGTTTGAATATAGCATCAGTTGTTGTAGAAATGATTCGCATCAGCGAAGAAACAGGCAAGATACTTCATATTGATTTAGAACCTGAGCCTGATGGTTTAGTTGAAAATACGTCAGAAGTAATTGATTTTTATCAAAATTGGTTATTGCCCATTGGTGGTAATTATTTATCAGAAAGTTTAAATATTGAACAAACCTTAGTAGAAACTAAATTGTTAGAACACGTTCGTATTTGCTATGACACCTGCCATTTCTCAGTTGAATATGAGCAGCCACAATCGGTATTTACACGTTTGCAATCGGCAGGAATTAAAATTGGTAAAATTCAAATCAGTGCTGCAATTAAAGTAAAAATACCTGCTGAAGTTGAGAAGCGGAGTTTGATAGTTGAACGGTTACGTCCTTTTGCAGAATCTACCTATCTTCATCAAGTAATCGAACGTCGCAGCGATGGTACACTCCATCACTATCCTGATTTAATAACTGCATTACCAAATTTAGAGCAATCTCTAGCTGAAGAATGGCGAACTCACTTTCATGTCCCAATTTTTATTCATGATTATCAAATTTTGCAATCTACCCAAGATGATATTGCTACTGTTTTGCATCTACTTCAGACAAACGATGCTTGCTCCCATTTAGAAATTGAGACTTACACTTGGGATGTATTGCCATCAGAAATGAAAATAGATTTGCTAACTTCTATTCAGCGTGAATATGAGTGGGTATTAAAAGAATTTGCCGTAAATTAAGAAGAAACTAAATTTATGAAAAAAACAGTTATTATAAATGTCGTGGGATTAACGCCTAGCTTACTAGGAGAAAATACACCGTTTTTATCTTCTTGGGCGGCTAAAGGACAAGTGCTTCCCGTCAAAAAAGTGCTACCTGCTGTAACTTGTTCAGTTCAAGCTACTTATTTAACAGGAAAATTGCCTGATGAACATGGAATTGTCGCTAATGGCTGGTACTTCCGCGATGAATGCGAAGTGAAGTTTTGGCGACAATCTAATAAACTCGTACAGGCTCCCAAAGTTTGGGAAATAGCTAAATCAATCGATTCAAACTTCACTTGTGCCAACCTTTTTTGGTGGTACAATATGTATTCTTCAGTAGATTATGCGATTACGCCGCGCCCAATGTATCCCGCAGATGGGCGAAAATTACCTGATATTTATACCCATCCTGCTGATGTGCGATCGCAAATTCAATCTGATTTAGGAAATTTCCCTCTATTCGATTTCTGGGGGCCAAAAACTTCTATTAGTTCTAGTCAATGGATTGCCAATTCTGCAAAATGGATTGAGGAACGTTATAGCCCGACATTATCACTAGTTTATCTACCACATTTAGATTACTGTCTGCAAAAATTTGGTAACAATCAAACAAAGATTAAAGCAGATTTGCAAGAAATTGATGCTGTTTGTGGCGATTTAATTGAATATTTTCAAGCACGAAATACTCAGGTAATTATTCTTTCCGAGTATGGTATTACGCCAGTTTCTAAAGCTGTGGACTTGAACCGCGTACTACGGGAAAATGGTTTAATTGCTGTGCGAGAAGAATTAGGGCGAGAACTGCTCGATTTTGGTGCTAGCATTGCTTTTGCCGTTGCCGATCACCAAATTGCTCATGTATATGTGAACGATCCGGCGTATATCCCGAAAGTGCGATCGCTCCTAGAAGCGACTGAAGGCGTAGCGCAAGTATTGGATGAAGAGGGTAAACAAGCCTACCATCTCGATCATCCTAGATCGGGAGAGTTAGTGGCGATCGCTCAATCTGACGCTTGGTTTACCTATTATTATTGGCTCGATGATGCCAAAGCGCCTGATTTTGCTAGAACTGTAGATATCCACCGCAAACCTGGTTACGATCCTGTAGAACTTTTCCTCGATCCACAGATTAAATTCCCCCAAGGAAAAGTTGCTCTCAAGTTACTCAAAAAACAACTTGGTTTTCGCTACCTGATGGATGTGATTCCTCTGGATGCTTCTCTGGTGCGTGGTTCTCACGGTAACATCACCACATCTCCATCTGAAGGGCCTTTATTTATCACCCATCAAACTCACCTGGTTGACGAACATCAAATCGAGGCGACAGATGTTTGCTCGTTGATTCTCAAACATTTAGATACCTGAAAGACAGTAGAAAAGCAATATATTGCTTCTTTACATCATAAGCTGCTACGCAGCTAAATTTAATAAACAGCATTACCTTTGTTTTTAATCTTACGCTCCCATTTAATAACAAGACCTCCTTCATTTAGCA